>NZ_VWWL01000001.1 GCF_011752995.1 Burkholderia sp. Ax-1724 | reverse complement strand
TTGCCAAACTGTTCAAGCAGCTCGGCGGGAATTGCCGGCAGATCGGCCGGTGGGGTCTTTGGTTTGCGAGGCATATATTCTCCTGGGGAGCATCATATGCCTTGAACACGAAATTACTGACAGGCCCTTGCACTGCGGGGCTTTTTTCTGCCCGCGCCAACCCGTACCCTACCGATACTCATCAATCTCGACAGTCCCGCCCGTCGTCTCCATCATGGTACGGATATTACCCGGCATGTCCGGAACGCGGTCACCCCGCTCATTGACCCAATAACAGAAAAACCGCACAAAACACCCGATAAACCACACCCCCGCATTCGCACAGACGAGCACGAAGTCTTCAGTTTTCGCCAACGAGGTCGTTATGACGAGCAGGCAATACCGTCACCGCATCAGGCAAACCCATAATGAACTCCCAAACGACCACCGAAAACGACGAACACACAGAGGCACTCAATCCCGTTACCCGCATAGCGCACACAGTCAAAGTGGGGCTTCAATGCCTGATCGGTGCGACCCTCATGGCCACCCTCCTGCTCAAGGGCGCGGCGGAACTCATGCAAACGCTGCAGATTCCCCATGTGTGGGACCAAAAGGCGCTTGAGCAGTCGACGTTTATGGCGCACCTGCTTTCGATCCACACGTTCCAATACATCGGCAAAGCCTTGGGGATTTCGGCCGGGATTGACTTGGGCTACATGCTCTTCACCGAGGGTCCGGATGAAGCCCTCACGCCGTTGATGCTTGGCATCTCCTCGGCGGCATTCTTAACGATTTCCGAGCACCCCGATAACAACTGGACCGTCGGCGTCTATGTGCTCTGCATTCTCGTGCTGATGTTCTGCATGAAAAAGTATGACGACTGGGGCTTGGGGAAAAGCGATGCCCCGAAAAAACTCAAGCGCGCCGCCCCGGCAACCAAGGCAAAGGAATAGTCGGGTTCGTGGGCGACCCTGTGCGCTCGCCGGACTAACAGCGCTCGCCCCATAGATCATCGAGCAGCGGCACCGCCGCTAACGTGAGCAGGACGATCGCAAGCGGCACCGTCGATATGAATCCCAGATGCTTGAAACCCAATGCGCCGGCCACGCCGCCGGCGACGAACGCCAGAAGCAGCGAACCAAGCAGCGCGAGCTTTTGCCGGTCCGCCTGGACGCTACCTTCGCCGGCCACCGGTCGCCTGTTCCAGTAGAACATCTTGCCCAGTTCGATTCCGACGTCGGTGACCAGGCCGGTGACGTGAGTGGTGCGAATTTCCGCGCGGGAAATTTTCGTGATCATCGCGTTTTGCAGTCCCATGACGAAGCAAAGCACGCCGACAGTCAGGTGCAGAAAGAGCAGGCGATGATGTTCAAGATTGGCGCCGAGCAGCCCGAAACACAGCAGAAGAACGGCCTCGATCGCGAGCGGCGTCGCGTAAATGCTGCGTAGGCGCCGGCGACGCCCCCAGTTGATCAGGATGGCCGACGCGGCCGCGCCAACGAGAAACGCAAGCAGCGAACCGAGCCCCGAAACGAACAGGCCCGCCTCTCCGAGCACGGCATTATCGGCCAGCGAGGAGACGATCCCGGACATGTGCGAGGTGTACTGGCCAACGGCCAGAAAACCGCCGGCGTTCGCCGCCCCCGCGACAAACGCCAATGATCGGCCGAGGCGGCGATTCGTGGCGTCCGTCCGTTCAGGCGCCGTGAAGCTGCGGAGATAGTTGATGGGCATCCTGGTAACTCGCTTTCATCGCATGGGGTAGACCGACCGAAAGGCGACCGACGGCTGACGATCCTAGCATGCCTCGGCACCGGAACCGCGCCGCACCGTGCCGTGCCGCCGGCTTGCGGCACGTCACACGACATGGACGCGTGAGCACCAGATATGAAAAAGCCCGATCAGCGTGGCAAAGGTATCGCCAAAGCTGCTCGCACCGAGAACGTTCCCGAACCTATTCGCGGACCACGCTGAAAAGCAGAACGGATTCGTCGTGCAATCGCCAGGCGTCCCATTGAAATTAGCGATGTACTTGCATTTCGTGGCGCGAGTTCTTTTTTCGTTATTTATCGCCGCCGCATAAAAAGCCCCAACCACTTCCATTACCATAAACCGCCAACACGCTCGCACACTCAACCGACTACATACAGAACATGAACATGTCTGCGACATCGACCATCGCTATCGGCGTGGCTATCAATCTCGTGCTTCTTGCCGTTGCCTTTTGGGCAGCATCGAACATCGAGAAAAAGAACGCGCGCATCGTACTCTTTAGCGGCATCGTCATGTTTTTTATCGCTTTCATGACGGGCGCATTCATTCTGCCGGGCTGGACAGAAGCTCAAAAGATCTTCATGACCTCGATGCTCGCGCTCTTCAGCGGCGTCGCCGGCAATTTCATCGCGGCGTCGGTCAACATCTCGTTGCAGGAGAAGATTGCAAGAGAGAAGAAACCGCCCGTGGATCTTTCCGCCGAGTTCCGACGAGCCCAGGTAAAAATCGTGGCCGCGCACAAAGCCGGCTTGGGGCATGCCCCTGCCCCCGCTCCAGCCGTGCACTTCATGATGGAATTGGTCAACGTGCTGGCACTGACCGAAAACGAGTTGAAGATCGTGAAAGAGCGGGCCCGTCACGACAAGGCAACGTGGATCGTGTTTGCCGACGGCGTATTCGTCGAAGCGGCCTGAGCATTCGCCGCTGCGCCCGCCGTCGCACGGCCCCGCGGCGGCCCAACCCGGCGATCCGCGTTCCTCCGTGTTCCCCCTCGTTCCCCCTACCCGCTTCCACTCAAGGCCGGGCTCAACGTCACCCGCCCGGCCCGAGCCCCGCGATCAAGCCGGACGCTGCGGAATATTCAAGCCGCGCGCGACGGCCGGCCGCTCGATAAAAGCAGCGAGCGCGCGCCTCACGTTCGGGAAATGCTGAATGCCGACCAGCTCGCCTGCCTCGTAAAAGCCCACGAGATTACGCACCCACGGGAAGATCGCGATATCGGCGATCGAGTACTGATCGCCCATCACCCATTTGCGTCCTTCGAGGCGCTGTTCGAGCACGCCGAGCAGCCGTTTCGACTCGGCGATGTAGCGATCGCGCGGACGCTTGTCCTCGTATTCCTTGCCGGCGAATTTATGGAAGAAGCCGACCTGACCGAACATCGGGCCGATGCCGCCCATCTGGAACATCACCCACTGAAGCGTTTCGTAGCGGCCGGCCGCGTCCTGCGCGATCAGTTGGCCGCTCTTGTCAGCAAGATAGATCAGGATCGCGCCCGATTCGAACAGCGGCAGCGGCTTGCCGTCGGGGCCGTTCGGATCGAGGATCGCCGGGATCTTGTTGTTCGGGTTCAGCGACAGGAATTCCGGCGTCATCTGATCGTTGGTATCGAAGCGCACCAGATGCGGCTCGTACGCCAAGCCGGTCTCTTCGAGCATGATCGAGACTTTCACGCCGTTCGGCGTCGGCAGTGAATAGAGCTGAATCCGCTCCGGATGCTCGGCGGGCCATTTCTTCGTAATCGGGAAAGCGGACAAATCGGTCATGGGATTGGGTCGCCTCATGCGAGAGAAATTTCAAGACCGGCCAATATAAACCGACACGGCGCAACGCGCGCGGCGACAAAATCTTCGCGGGCGACGCCGTCGCCTTCCGGCTTCGCTACCTCGCTCCCCGGCCTCGCGTCGCCGCCCACACCGGACCGCTCACCATAAATCCTTGGTCGCGGTCCCTGCTCGCACGTTATATCCGTCGCGCCACAAGGCCGCGCCGACCGTCAGCAGCAGCGTCTTTTCGTTGCCGTCGAGCAATTCCCACGCCGCCGCGAGCCAGGCGGCGAAGCTCGCGCAGGCCGCTTCGAGATCGGCCGGTGTCTTGCCTTCCAGGTACTGCCGCTCGAACATCGAAAGCATTTTTTCGGGTGTCATGGGCGCGATCTCCTTGTGGGATGCGCCCAGTCTAAAGGCGACACGCCGCGCACGGAACGTCCGCCATCGACATCGCGGGTTACTCCCAGGCACCGGCACACGCCACGGCGCAAACCGCCGTATCTGCAATACCCGTCACGAGCCGTCCGCTCTCCGTCCGCTTGCCGTCCGCGTTGTGTCGACGCACGGCACCGCCACGTCAAACCAGCACATCAAGGTACGCACCGCATAAAACGCAAAGGCGCCGCCGCCTCGGCGACGCCTTTGCTCCGACGGCAAACCACACCGGGCAAAATTTACGGCTTGTTGCGCTTCGCCTCGTCCTTCGCTTCTTCCTTCGCGTCGCCGTAGGCCTTCTGCACCTTGCCGGCGCCTTGCTGCAGATGGCCCTTCAGCTCTTTGGCAGGGTCGTTCGTCGCCT
The DNA here is from genome assembly GCF_011752995.1 of Burkholderia sp. Ax-1724. Lineage (GTDB taxonomy): Bacteria > Pseudomonadota > Gammaproteobacteria > Burkholderiales > Burkholderiaceae > Paraburkholderia. Next base: position 491,800 of record NZ_VWWL01000001.1, on the reverse strand, counting down.
TGCCGACGGCTTCGTTGATCTTGCCTTTGATCTGTTCGCCTACGCCCTTCACTTGATCCTTGTTCATATGCGACTCCGTTTCCGCGATAAGCCCACATGCCGGCGCGGCATTGCGCCGGTATCGCGGTACAGCAACGGCTATGCCCGAGAACGCCGTCATGCGCGGCGCGGAATCGCGCCGCGCATGCCCGCGATAGCGAAAAATTTCTCATGAGTAGCCTAAAGTCGCGCCGGGCACGGCCGTAACAAAAATCATGGAGGAGCCATGGACAACCTGCTCACGACGCTTTCGGGATCATCGCAAGCCGCGCTGATCGACCAGGACCTCGCGCACATCGCACGCGTCATGCCGGTGTCGTTGCGCGGCGATTTCGGCGGTCCGATTCTGCCCGCCGTTTACTGGCGCAAGCGCCTGCATGCGCTGTTCGACGTCGGCCATCTCTCGCACGCGCAGTTCTGCAAGGTCGACAGCCTGCTGCTGCAACTCGACCGCCTCGAATCGGCGCCGCTGCCCGAATGGGAGCGGTTCGCTCCGGCGGCGGCCGCGCCGTTGCCGCACGAGCACGCGTCAGGTGCGGCGTATTCGGCGCGCTCCAGCGGTTCCTCGCAAACGGGCCGCCCCGTCTGACGCGCTGCGTTCCACGTTCGTCGCTCTACAAGCGCCGCCGCAAAAAAATTGGCCGCGCACACCGTTACGGGTCGCGGCCATAAACACACAGTGCAACGCAGGGAACCGGCGTCACAAGGCAAGCCTACACGCCTAACCGTGACAAGCACATTTCTCCACCGATGAATGTCGCGACGAAGCGAACCCGCGGAGAATTCCTTGAGTATCGGCGGTAAAAATAGGGAAATGGGACAACCTTAGGTCATAATGTCCGCAAATATTCCCAGCAAGGACGCCACGTGACCCTCGCCGCTCCGCTCGACCTGCTCCGGCAGGCGCGCGCCCGCTTCACTCAACGCGAAATCGCCGCCCACGTCGGCAAGGACATCAAAACGGTACGGCGCTGGGAAAAAGGCGAAACGCCTTGTCCCGCGATGCTGGAGCCCGCTTTGCGCGATCTGCTGCAACAGGGCGCGCGCACGGCGAACCACACGAGCGGCGCGGCGCGCTTTCGCTTCATCGATCTGTTCGCCGGCATCGGCGGCATTCGCATGGGCTTCGAGGCGCACGGCGGCGAATGCGTATTCACGAGCGAATGGAACGAGTTCTCGACACGCACCTACTGCGAGAACTACGGCGAACACTATTCCGGCAGCGCGGAGCATGAGCTGATCGGCGACATCGTCGCCTTTCCCGCCGAAGACGTGCCGAACCACGACGTGCTGCTCGGCGGCTTTCCGTGCCAGCCGTTTTCGATCGCCGGCGTCAGCAAGAAAAACGCGCTGGGGCGTCCGCACGGCTTCGAATGCACGACCCAGGGCACGCTCTTTTTCGACGTCGCGCGGATCATCGCGGCGAAGCGCCCCGCCGCGTTCCTGCTCGAAAACGTGAAGAACCTGCTCTCGCACGACAAGGGCCGCACCTTCGACGTGATCCTGCAAACGCTGCGCGACGAACTCGGCTACGAAGTGCATTACCGCGTGATCGACGGCCAGCATTTCACGCCGCAGCATCGCGAGCGCATCATCATCGTCGGCTTTCGCGGCAAGACCGGGTTCTCGTGGGACGACCTGCGCCTGCCCGAGCACGGCCCGCGCCTCGGCTCGATCCTGCATCGCACGGACGGCAGCGAGCCCGTGCTGCCGTGGGACCACGACCGTTTCTTCGACCACGCCGCGCGCCGCGTACAGCCGAAGTACACGCTCACACCGAAGCTATGGGCCTATCTGCAGAACTACGCGGCAAAGCATCGTGCGGCCGGCAACGGCTTCGGCTTCGGCATGGCGTATCCGGATAGCGTCACGCGCACGCTCTCGGCGCGCTATCACAAGGACGGCTCCGAGATCCTCGTCTATCAGGGCGAAGCGCTGCGGCCGCGCCGTCTCACGCCGCGCGAATGCGCGCGCCTGATGGGCTTTCCCGACACCTTCAGGATTCCGGTCAGCGATACGCAGGCCTACCGCCAGTTCGGCAACAGCGTCGTGATGCCGGTGATGCGCGAAGTGGCGCGTATCATGCAGCCGCATCTGCAAACCCTGCTCGCGAGTCCGACCCGCCATGGTTCGAAACAGTCTTGGCCGCTCCATGCGTGAGCGGTCCCGCACGCGAGGCAGCCGGCGCGCCGCGCATGCTTCGCCGGGGCGCTGACGATGGTCGATATCGTCGATAGCGCGACCCGCAGCCGCATGATGTCCGGCATTCGCGGGCGCAACACCAAGCCGGAAATCCTGATCCGCAGCCTGCTGCACCGGCAGGGTTTTCGCTTCCGGCTCGACGCCCGCGATCTGCCGGGCCGGCCCGACATCGTGCTGCCGCGCTATCGCGCGGTCGTGTTCGTGCATGGCTGCTTCTGGCACGGCCACGACTGCCATCTGTTCAAATGGCCGCAGACGCGGCCCGAGTTCTGGCGCGAGAAGATCGGCCGCAATCGCAGCAACGACGAGAAGGTGCACGCCGCCTTGCTCGCGAGCGGCTGGCGCGTCGCCGTGGTATGGGAATGCGCTTTGCGCGGCGCGAATCGCGATATCGCGGGCGTGCTCGAACGGCTCGTCGCATGGCTCAAAAGCGACGCGCCGGAGTTCGAAGAACGCGGATGAAAAACAGCGTTAGAACGCGCCAGGACGGCTGAAAAGCGCGCGCTGCCCACGTCTCGTGCGGTAGTCCGGCGGCCGCTGGTGATACACTCGAAAGGCTTGTTCGGAGCGCTTTCGGGGGGCTGTCGAGGGGTTCCCGGAATGCGTATCGGCGTACGTATCGCCCTGCATCCGCAATGCGTGCAGGCGCCTGCGCCGCACGTTGCGCAACACGTCGGCGGGCCGCCCAGGTGCCTTCGTCCGCCGCGCAGGCGCACGCTCCGACGCTCGCAGAACCAATCAACAAGGGAGGCACATCATGGCTGACTTCCGTCTTTGGTCCGACGACTTTCCCACCAACGGCTTCATGCCGAAAGCCCACGAATACGACGACAAGGCATTCGGCGTCGACGGCGAAAACATCTCGCCGTCGCTGCAATGGGAAGCTCCGCCCGCGGACACGCAAAGCTTCGCGCTCACCGTTCACGATCCCGATGCGCCGACCGGCAGCGGCTTCTGGCACTGGGTCGTCGTCAACATTCCGGCCGATGCGCGCGCGCTGCCGCGCAATGCCGGCAAGGCCGACGGCGCGCTGCTGCCGCAAGGTGCGCTGCAGGTGCGCAACGACTACGGAACGGTCGGCTTCGGCGGCGCTGCGCCGCCGCGCGGCGATCGCACGCATCGCTACATCTTCCGGCTGCATGCGCTGAAGGTGCCGCATCTGCCGGTCAGCGCGGACACCACCAACGCGGTGGCGCGCTTCATGACCCACCTGAACGAAATCGACTCGACCACTCACACGGGCCTTTACGAACTCAAATAACGCAGCAGGATGCGGCGCCGGCGTGGGCCGAAGCGGCCTTCACGCCGGGTCGCGCGACTGCGCAGCCGTCCCATCACAACTCGAACAATCGATGCACGCACAATCCTCGCGCAACGACGGCTCCACCCTCGCCGCCTCGCCGGCACAAGGCGCCGAACACCAGGGTCTGCCGATTCCGCAACGCTACTGGGCGATGCTCGTCATCGCGCTCGGGCTCACGCTCGCGGTACTCGACAGCGCAATCGCCAACGTCGCGCTGCCGACCATCGCGCGCAACCTCAATGCCAGCGCCGCCTCGTCGATCTGGGTCGTCAACGCGTACCAGCTCGCGATCACGATCACGCTGCTGCCGTTCTCCTCGCTCGGCGATCGCATCGGCTACCGGCGCATCTATCTGTCCGGGCTGATCGTGTTCACGGTCGCCTCGCTCGGCTGCGCGGTCTCGACCTCGCTGACGACGCTCGCGCTCGCGCGCGTGTTCCAGGGCTTCGGGGCGGCCGGCGTGATGAGCGTGAACACCGCGCTCGTGCGCATGATCTATCCGCCCGCGCAGCTCGGGCGCGGCGTCTCGATCAACGCGGTGGTGGTCGCGGTGTCGTCGGCGATCGGACCGACGGTCGCCTCGGGCGTGCTTGCCGTCGCCTCGTGGCCGTGGCTGTTCGCGATCAACGTGCCGATCGGCGTCGCGGCGATCGTCTGCGCCATCAAGGCACTGCCGCTGAACCGCGGCCACGAATCGCCGTACGACTATCTGAGCGCGGTCATGAACGCATTCGTGTTCGGCCTGCTGATTTTCGCGGTCGATGGCCTCGGTCACGGCGAGCTCTTCGGCTACGTGACGCTCGAAGCGCTCGGCGCACTCGTGATCGGCTACTTCTTCGTGCGCCGTCAGCTCAGGCAGTCCGCGCCGCTCCTGCCGATCGACCTGCTGCGCATCCCGGTGTTCGCGCTGTCGATCGGCACCTCGGTCTGTTCGTTCTGCGCGCAGATGCTCGCGTTCGTGTCGCTGCCGTTCATGCTGCAGGAAACGCTCGGCCTGTCGCAGGTCGAAACCGGTATTTTGATGACACCGTGGCCCGCGATCATCATCATCGCGGCACCCATTGCCGGCGTGCTGTCGGACAAGGTGTCGGCCGGCTGGCTCGGCGGCATCGGGCTCGCCGCGATGACGGCCGGGCTGCTGCTGCTCGCCACGCTCGGCCCGCATCCGGACGCGCTGCAGATCGCCTGGCGCATGGCGCTGTGCGGCGCGGGCTTCGGCATCTTCCAGTCGCCGAACAATCGCACGATGCTGTCTTCGGCGCCGCGCGAGCGCAGCGGCGGCGCGAGCGGCATGCTCGGCACCGCGCGCCTGACCGGACAGACGCTGGGCGCGGCCCTGGTCGCGCTGATCTTCGGCGTCGCGCCGCAGAACGGGCCGATCGTTGCGCTGTATGTCGCCGCGGGTTTTTCGGCAGTAGCCGCGCTCGTGAGCACGATGCGGATCATGCAGAAGGTGACGCAGCCGGATTGAGGTTGCTGCGCGTGTGGTCGCCTAGTCGCGTACTCACGTTCCCGCGGTCGTGCTTGCGTGCCTATACGCGTGTCCATGCGCGTGCACGCAAGCGCATGGACACGCGTAAAAACACACGCGGCCCATAGGCCCACGCAAACGAAGGGCGCGCATCGCACGACGCGATGCGCGCCCTTCCTTCATTGCTCCACGTATTGCTCCAGGTCTCCTGGCGCGCTACCGCGAATCAGACGTGATCGGCATGGGCGCCATCCGCGGCCACCAGCGCGGACGACGCCCCTGCGCTTACGACGACGATGCCGTCACGTCAGCGAGCTTTACCGCTTTGGCCCTCACCGAAGACGCGGTCGCGACGTTGCGCAGATCGTCGAGGAACGTATCGCGCCACACCGACAGGTTGTTCTCGCGCAGCGGCTTCATCATGTCCGCGTGACGCGCCTGGCGCTCGGCGAGCGGCATCGAGAGCGCACGTTCGAGCGCTTCGGCCATCTGCGAGAGATCGAACGGATTGACGACGAGCGCGCCCGGCAACTGCTCGGCCGCGCCCGCGAACTGCGACAGCACGAGCACGCCCGGATCGGCCGGGTCCTGCGAAGCCACGTACTCCTTCGCGACGAGATTCATGCCGTCGCGCAACGGCGTCACGTAGCCGACCTGCGACTGGCGGAACAGCGCCATCAGCAGATTGCGCTCGTATTTGCGGTTCAGATACTGGATCGGCGTCCAGTCGAGCTGCGCGAAACGGCCGTTGATACGGCCCGCCTCGCCCTCCAGCGTCTGCCGGATGCGCTGATAGGTCTGCACGTCGGCGCGGGTCGGCGGCGCGATCTGCACGAGCGAGACGCGGCCATGCCAGCCGGGCGCGTTCAGCAACAGCCGCTCGAATGCCTGGAAACGCTCGACGAGCCCCTTCGAGTAATCGAGCCGGTCGACGCTCATGATCAGCTTGCGGCCGCGCATGCCGTCGCGCAGGCTGCGCACGGGCTTGCGGTCGATGAACTGCTCAGCGGCCCTGGCGATCGCATCGGGATAGATACCGATCGGATAGGCGCCCACCTTGAGGAAGCGATTGAACGCGTGGACCATGCCGTCTTCGCTCGATGTGCCGTGCTGGCCGCGCTCGATGTAGTCGACGAACGACTGGCGGTCGGCTTCGGTCTGGAAGCCGATCACGTCATAGCTGCACATCGCCTTGACGAGTTCGTCGTGCGGCGGAATCGTGCGCAGCACCTCGGGCACCGGAAACGGAATGTGCAGGAAAAAACCGATCGGGTTCTGCACGCCCAGTTCGCGCAGACAGCGCGCGAACGGCAGCAGATGATAGTCGTGGACCCAGATGATGTCGCCCGGTTCGAGCAGCTCCTTGAGCTGCTTCGCGAGCGTCGCGTTGACGCGCTGATAGCCGGCGTACTCCTGGCGGTCGTAGCGCGAGAGATCGTTGCGATAGTGAAAGGTCGGCCACAGCGTCGTATTGGAGAAGCCACGGTAGTACTGATCGTAGTCGCGCTTGGTGAGGCCCACCGTCGCGTAGGTCACGTTGCCCTGTTTTTCGATCACCGGGGCGGACGGCTCGCCCACCGTTTCGCCGCTCCAGCCGAACCAGACGCCGCCGGTCTCCTTCAACGCGTCGAGCACGCCGATGGCCAGCCCGCCCGCCGCGGGCCGCGCCTCCTGGATCGGTGCGACACGATTCGATACCACGATCAATCTGCTCATTGGTACTCCATTGTTTCGTTGTATGCGGATATGTGCCAAAACGGTGCACGCAAGTGGCGTGCCGATTTCCGCGGTATCTCGAAAATAAAAATATATTCAACTGCGTTGGACGAGCAAAAACACGCGACCGCAGACCATCGCGAAGAAGTTTTTTCTGTCTTATATGATGAAACAGGAAGCCTTGTTTACCGGCCCTCGTGCCTGCCCGAAGTGGCCGCCGGGGCTCAAGCGTCCTGCTCCGAGCCGAGGTCGCGCTGGTATTCGAGCCCTTCCTGACGCACCCCGCCCTGATTGTGTTCGCCGTCCGGCAGCGTATGCGGAGCGATCCGGTTCTGCCCGGCCGGGTCCGGCGACACGGCCGGCTCGGCGTTGCCGTCGCCCTGCCGGGGACCGCGCTTCGAGTGCCGCGCGGAACGTCGCAATGCGGGATGTCGCATGATCGATGCCTCCAGGGGAAGCTCGCCGCTGTGGCGGCATTCATACAGTCTAGGGGGCGTGACGGCAAATTGCCGGTAAAAAATGCCTCGGCTTTGTAACAAGTACATCAATTCGCCGCCGCGAACGGGGCGTTTTGCATGATTTAGCCTGTCGCGGCGCGAGGTCCGGTGCGCGGATTGCCGTGACGATGCGGCCAGCGCTTCTGGCGGCGCAAGCGCATCGGCCGCAGTGGACGCGCATTGGCCTGAGGCGCTTGCGTCGGCTGCGGCGGCGGATCGCCGATCGGCGGTGCAAACGGTTCGTCGGGATCGATCGGGTCGGGGCCCGGCGTTGGAAGCGTATCGGGTTCGCCCGGATCGGGCGGCGCAGTGGGCGGCTCGACCGGCTCGGGCCGGTGAGCGCGCTTCGGCAGCGGCGGCTCGGGAGCGGCAACGTCTCGCGGCATGTCGGTGTCCTCGTTTTGCGTTTCGTTGAAACGCAGCAAAGGCTGTGCCGTTTTGCGATGCGCGCGCGGTCGTCTGGGGAGTCAGGTTTGGCGTGCCGGGTTAGCGTGCTGATTCAGACTTATCGAAGCGAAGCACCGGGCGAACCGGCGCCGCTCAACACGACTGGCGCGAACCCGCAGCGTTCTACGCCAATCGCCGCGTCGAATCAGGCGTTCGCGCCGCCCAGCGCGCGCGATTCGTCGGCGGCGTCGCCGTCTTCACGCGCATCGTTGCCATATTCGACAAGGCGGTTGTACAGCGTCTTCAGACTGATGCCGAGAATTTCCGCGGCGCGCGTTTTCACGCCGCCGCATTGTTCGAGCGTCGCCAGGATCAGCTGACGGTCCGCTTCGGCGAGCGACGTGCCGAACGGAATCGTGATCGCGGTGCCGGCCGCGGGCTTCGACAGCGTGATCTGCAACGGCACGGTCGCGGTACTGTCCGAATCGGCGCCCGACATGATGTGCGCACGCTGCACGTAGTTCTTCAGCTCGCGCACGTTGCCGGGCCACGGGTACGACAGCAGCATCTCCTTGACCGCGGCCGGAAAATGCTTCTTCGTGTCATGGCGCTCGTTGAGTTCGTCGAGGAACGCCTGCGCGAGCAGTTCGACATCCTTGCCGCGATCGCGCAGCGGCGGCAGGCTGATCGGAAATACGTTCAGGCGGTGATAGAGATCGAGCCGCAGCTTGCCTTCGAGCACCGCCTGCTCCGGATCGCGGTTGGTGGCCGCGATCAGGCGCACATCGGTTTCGATTTCCCGGGTCGTGCCGACGCGCATGAACATGCCGGTTTCGAGCACGCGCAGCAGCTTCACCTGCAACTCGATCGGCATCTCGGTGATTTCGTCGAGGAACAGCGTGCCGCCGTTCGCGCGCTCGAAATAACCCTTGTGCTGGCGGTCCGCGCCCGTGAACGAGCCGCGCTCGTGGCCGAACATTTCCGATTCGATCAGGTTCGGCGAAATCGCGCCGCAATTGACCGCGAGAAACGCATGCTTGCGCCGCAGGCTCAACTCGTGCAGCGTCTGCGCGGCAACTTCCTTGCCGGTGCCCGATTCGCCGACCAGCATGACCGAGGCCGCCGTCGGCGCGACGCGGCTGATCTGGTCGTAGACCTCCTGCATCGCCGGCGAATTGCCGAGCATCAGACCGAAGCGGCCCATGCGGCGCAACTCGCCACGCAGCGTGCCGATCTCCGCCTTGAGGTCGCCGGCGCGCGGCAGGCGCGAGAGGATCGCCTTCACGCGCTGCATGTTGATCGGCTTCACGAGGTAGTCGGCGGCACCCATTTTCAGCGCGCTGACCGCCGACTCCACGGTCGCGTGACCGGTAATCACGATCACTTCGACGCCGGAGCGCGGATCGAGGTCTTCGAACAGATCGACCCCGCTGCCGTCAGGCAGCTTCAGGTCGGTGAATACGACGTCCGGCATCTGCCGGACCAGTTGAATACGCGCTTCGCGCAAATCGCCCGCGGTGGCGGTGGTCAGGCCGTCTCCCCCCATGATTGCGGAAAGCGCCTCGCGGGTAGCTGCGTCGTCATCGACAATCAGTACATGTGGCATCGCGTCTCGAAAGCCTGCAAGCGTGGGTCAAGAAAGGAGCGAAACATGCGGATCGCATGCCGCCAGGCAGGCCGGCTGCGTGACCCGGAACCGCGCTGGAGTCACACCGAATTCACGTCCGGCCGACCACTGCGAATAAAAGCGCAACAATATCGCGAAAAACCTGCGGAATTGGCGCTTTATTGTTGCCTATTTGCCCATTATACGGCTTTATAGGATTCGTTTAATAACGCCGTCGGGACGCCGCCCAGCAATCCCGCTCAGGCGGCACGCGGCAGGCGCGTGCGGCTCGATCGCGGGTCCGATCACAACTCAGCCGCGCGGAAACGGCCATGCGTCGCCTTCGCCGTGCGCCTGACCCGAACCGTTCGTGCCATTCGTACCGTGCGCGCCCGACGTCACCGCCGCCTCGCTCGCCAGGGCGCGCGGCGTTGCCACCGCGCCGCCCTCGTTTTCCCAGCGGCTCAGGTCGCGAGCGGCGGCAAACTGGCCCGCGCGTCGGTTCTGCACATAGCGAATCGCGAGGAAACCGCCCAGCGCCATCAGTGCGCCGAAGATGCCAATCGTGGGTCGTGCCATGGTGAACTCCTTGGTCGTAGTGGGAAGAGTGCCAGGCATGCGGATGCCGCGAGCCGATGCGCCTTCACGCCACGGCTAACGCGCAACCAGCGCGCCGAGCAGGAAACCGCTGCCCGCCGCGAGCGCGATCGCACGCCATGGGTGGTGGCGCACATAGCGTTCGGTGCGGACGGCCGCCCCGCGATAGCGCCGATGCACGTTGCGCTGCGCATCGCCGAGCGCCGACTGCAGCGTCTCGACATGCGTGCCGAGCCGCTCGCGCAACGCGTCGACGCCCTCGCCCGGCACGTTGCCGGCAAGCCGCAGCATTTCTTCCGAGTCTCTCAGCAGCACCCGTAAATCCTCGACGATCTTCTGGCTGCCGAGTGCAAGTTGTTGCGTCGTGTCGGTCATCGCTCACTCCTTGTCTGGTCTCGTCCGGCTCGGCGTGCGTATGAGCCTCCTGGCATGGATCGCGGCACGCATGCGCCCATCGCCGAACCCGTCGACGGCACCGTTCGCGCGCTTCTCTCCCCTCTTTCGCGTGCCGCCCGAAGCTCTCGCGAGCCGATGAATCCGTCCATGCCGCAAAGCGCATGCCCGGCAAATTTGCCGCTTTAACAGCGCTCGCATGCGGTATTCGGGCAGTTTCGACCGGTTGCGCGCGGCAATATTTCTCGCGCGGCCGCGTCGATTGCCGGAAACCGTACCGAAGTGGTTAAATCGACTTTTGTGGGATAGTGGCTGTACGGTCTATCGCGTCTCAAGGCCTGCGCGCCGCACCACGAACTTCATTTGCACAGGACTCCCCTTCTTTATGGCGTCAATCGATCTGGACTCGCCCACCGTCTCCGCCGGCGGCCATGCTTCGTCACAAGCGAAGCAGCGCGTCGCGGACGGCGTCGCGGGACTGAAATCGTACGGGCTGCTATACGGCTCGTCGCCGGTGATGCTCGATCTCTACGAGCAGATAGAGCGCGTCGCCGATACCGACGCGACCGCGCTGATCATCGGCGAATCGGGCACCGGCAAGGAGCTGATCGCCCGCACGATCCATGAGCGCAGCAGCCGCAAGGACGCCGCGTTCGTCGCCGTGAACTGCGGCGCGATTCCCGATGAACTGATCGAAGCCGAACTGTTCGGCCACGAGAAAGGCAGCTTCACCGGCGCGGTCCAGGGCCGCATCGGCTACTTCGAACACGCGAACGGCGGCACCCTGTTTCTCGACGAGATCACCGAAATGGCGCCGGTGCGCCAGGTCAAACTGCTGCGCGCGCTCGAGACGGGCACGTTCTATCGTGTCGGCGGCAACGAGCTGATTAGCGGCAACGTGCGCGTGATCGCCGCGACCAATCGCGATCCCGCCGTGGCCGTGAAGGAAAACGGCTTGCGCGAAGACCTCATGTACCGGCTCGCGGTTTTTCCGCTGCGCGCGCCGCCGCTGCGCGAGCGCGAAAACGACCGCGAACTGCTCGCGCAGTATTTCCTCGCGCAGCTGAATCAACAGGAAAGCACCGGCAAGAGCTTCAGCAAGCGTTCGATCGAAACGCTGCGCGCCTGGTCGTGGCCGGGCAATGTGCGCGAACTGAAGAACGCCGTGTATCGCGCGTTCATTCTCGCGGAGAAGACGGTCGAGCTGCCGCATCCGCATCTCGCATCGCGGGTCAAGAAAGCGGTCACGCAGGGCGATGCGATGAGCGTGTGGATCGGCACGCCGCTCGCCGATGCGCAAAAGCAGATCATTCTCGGCACGCTCAAGTATTGCGGCGGCGACAAGCGGCGCGCGGCGAAAGCGCTCGGTGTGAGCCTGAAAACGCTGTACAACCGCCTGAGCGCATACGGCGACGAGAACGGCGAAGAGGAGGCCGAGCAGTAGCGAGGCGGTGCGTCGATAACGGGCATCGAATACATGTGCCGACGGCGAATCCGCTGTTCGCGCCGCGATTCATTGCCGGGCACGATGCCCATTCGCACCGGAATGCCGAAGTTCGCGCGTATAGCTTCGCCGCATGGTGCGAGCCGCCTCGCGCGCCGATGAGCGAATCCGCCCAAACGCCAATACGCCAATACAATTCGCCGGCAAACCCCGAAGAAAAAACAGAAAACGCCGTGCCATGCACGATGTTTTGCAATTTCTTGCATTTTCCCACTGCCCATTACAAATATCATCCTGCACAATTCCGCTGCGTATTGGGACGACGGGAACGACAGGAACGACGTGCCGCTCGTTCACATGCTGCCTGGCGCGTGAGCGACGACACCTGTACGAGCAGGGACAAAAGAAATGCAAAAGAACATGGTGTGGGCCGGCAACGCGAAATCCGCTGCCGCGCGCAAGCGCCCTCACGCAACAGCGCTTGTCGCGCTCGCGCTGGCGGTCTCATCGACATTGAGTGGTTGCAGCTCGCTGTACTCGGAAGGCGCGGTGGCGGGCGCCGGTATCGGGGGTGCAGCGGTCGCGGCGAAGGTCACCAGCAATGCGGCGGTCGCGACCGGCATCGGTCTCGGCGCGGTGGCCGCGGCGCGTGCCGGAGTGCAGTACTCGGAGCGCGTGGTCCACAGAAACACCCAGAACAGCATCGCAACCGCGGCAGGGCCGCTCGACGTCGGCGCGGTGGCCCCCTGGAGCATCACGCACTCCTTCCCGATCGAAGACGACGAACACGGCCGCGTGACAGTCAGCCGCCTGATCAGCACCGGTCCGCTCGACTGCAAGGAAATCGTCTTCTCCGTCGATCAGAACGCGACCCAGAATGTGCCCGCGAGCAGTGCGTTTTATATCGCGTCGATCTGCCGTGACGGCAGCAACTGGCGCTGGGCCTCGGCCGAACCGGCTACCGAGCGCTGGGGCTCGCTGCAATGACGAGGCTTTCGCTCAAGGCTGCGAGGCGCCGGCCAGCCTGGTTTGCGCTCCGGCTCCGGTTGCCGTTTCTGGCCGCGCATCCCGTGCGTCAGGTACGTCGTCATGCTTCGCTCGAAGCCACGTCTGATCCAGCCCCTCGCGCTACCGGCACCGCCACGCCCCCAGGCACGCTGACGCTGGCCGGCAACCGCCTGCGCCACATCGCGGCCGGCGTGCTGTGCGTGGCCGCGAGCCTGCTCGCGAGCGGCTGCGGCTCGATCGGCGCGGCAAGCGGTGCTGCGGCGGGTGTCGCGTCGGGGATCGTCACGAGCAATCCGGCCGTCGCGCTCGGCGTCGGCGTCGCCGTGCAGGCCGCGACCGATGAAGTCGTCGCCCGTTATATGCGCAACATGCACCAGGACCAGCAGGACCTGATCGCGGCGCTGGCGGGCGCGATGCCGGTCGGCGAAACGCGGCCGTGGTCGGTCAAGCATACGCTGCCGATCGAGAACGGCCACGGTGAGGTGCGCGTGACGCGCGCCTTCAGTTCGGCGCTCGCGCTCTGCAAGGAGTTCGTGTTCTCGGTGCAGGACGGCGACGGTCCGAACGCGCCGGAAATGTGGTTCACGGCGAGCGCCTGCCATCAGGACAAGGGCTGGAAGTGGGCCTCGGCCGAGCCGGCGGTCGCACGCTGGGGCACGCTGCAATAAGCAGAAACGGCCCGCCCGGCTATGCCGGGCGGGCCGTTTCGGTCAGGCCGACCATCTGGTTGGTGGCAAAGAGCGGCGCAGTCGATTCAATCCGCCCCGCCGCTTGGCCAAGCGAGCCTATCGTTCGAATCGCTTCCTGCCGGCTGAACCTGCAAGCCAAATCGGCCGGCCGAATCGCGCGCACAAAATTCCGCGCTTTACGACTCCACGTCTTCCAGGCTGAAAATTTCGGTCTGGTCGTTGTACGAGAAAATCTCGCCGTAACGGCCCCAGTTGATGACCGCATCGAGCGTTTCCTCGGCGGCGCTATCCGACAGAAAGTCTTCCAGCTCCTGCTCGAAGCGCACGCGCGGCGCGCGATGCCCCGGCCGCTCGTTCAACACCTTCTTGATTCGCGCGGCGAGCGGCACGTGCCGCAGCAGATGCTCGGCGAACATCATCTTCCGTTCCTGCGTGCCGAACTCGGAGAACACGCGCGCGGGCGGCGTGAGGAAAATATCGCCTTCGCGCACGTCGGCGAAACCGAGGTGTTGCAGCACTTCGGCGATCGGAAACAGATCGTCGACCTCGAGATGCAGCGAGCGCGCGATTTCCGGCATGTCCGCGCGGCCGTGGTACGGCGCGGCGGCCAGCGTTTCGATCAGACCGGCCATCAGGTTGGTCGACACATGCGGCAGCCAGCTATGCAGTTCGAGCCCCTTCTTGGTCTGCTCGTCGGTCTGGCGCGCGGTCATCTTCGCGTAGATGTCGTCGACCAGCTTGCGGAACGCCGGGTCCAGACGGTTGCGCGGATGCTTGAACGGCACCTTGATCTCGGCGATCACGCGGCCCGGGTTCGACGACAGCACGAGAATGCGGTCGCACATGAACACCGCTTCCTCGATGTTGTGCGTGACGATCAGCACCGCCTTGATCGGCATGCGGCCCTGCGTCCACAGATCGAGCAGGTCGGTACGCAGCGTTTCGGCGGTCAGCACGTCGAGCGCGGAGAACGGCTCGTCCATCAGCAGCAGCGTCGGATCGACCACCAGCGCCCGCGCAAAGCCGACGCGCTGGCGCATGCCGCCCGACAGCTCGCGCGGATACGCGTTCTCGAAGCCGTCGAGACCGATCAGGTCGATCGCGGCGAGCGCGCGCGTGCGGCGCTCGCTGGCGGCCACGCCCTGCGCCTCGAGGCCCGCTTCCACGTTCTGCAGCACGGTCAGCCACGGGAACAGCGCGAAGGTCTGGAACACCATCGCGACACCCTTCGCCGGGCCTTGGAGCGGCTTGCCCATATAGGTGACTTCGCCGCCGGTCGGCTCGATCAGGCCGGCGATGATGCGCAGGAGCGTCGACTTGCCCGAGCCCGAGCGGCCCAGCAGCCCGACGATCTCGCCTTCGCACAGCGACAGATTCGCATCGTCGAGCACGAGCAGCTCGCCCTGCGTCTTGTTGAAACCGCGGCACACGTCCTTGACGCGCAGGATTTCGTCGCCGAGACGCGGGGGCTTCGGCGGTGTCTGGATCGGCGCGGCAGTCATAGCAGCTTTAGGATTTTGCATCGCGTTATGCCTTCATTTCTCTTATCAAAACGCCGCGCCGCCCCTCGGGTCTGGCTGGCCGCCCACGAGGGCCCGGCGCGCAGCGACAGGTTCGGGGACGCTCAATCGAGCCGCAGCTTGCCTTCGGCGTACGCGTACATCGGACGCCACAGCAGACGGTTGAACAACGTGACGAACAGCGACATCACGGCGATGCCCACGATGATCTTCGGATAATCGCCCGCCGCGGTGGTCTGCGCGATATACGCGCCGAGCCCGTGCGCCGCGACCTTCGTATCGCCCCACTGCACGAACTCGGCCACGATGCTCGCGTTCCACGCGCCGCCCGACGCGGTGATCGCGCCCGTCACGTAGTACGGGAAAATGCCCGGCAGCATCGCCTGACGCCACCACTGCCAGCCGCGGATATGGAAATTTTTGGCCGCCTCGCGATAGTCGTTCGGGTACGAGCTCGCGCCGGCGATCACGTTGAACAGGATATACCACTGCGTGCCGAGCACGATCAGCGGCGAGAGCCAGATATCCGGGTTCAGATGGAAACGCACGATCACGATCACGAACACCGGGAACAGCAGGTTCGCCGGAAACGCCGCGAGAAACTGCGCGAGCGGCTGGATCTTTTCCGCGAGCGCCGGGCGCAGGCCGATCAGCACGCCGATCGGCACCCAGATGACCGAGGCGATCGCGATCAGCACCACGACGCGCAGCAGCGTGATGAGCCCGAGCACGAGCACATGGCCGATCTCGTCGAGCGTGACGCCGGTGCGCACGTAGAGAAACACGCGATACACCACGTAGGCGGTGGCGATCAGCACCAGCGCCGCCCACACGATGTCGCCGACCTTCGAGTTCTTCTCGCTCTGCGGAATATGAAAGCGCGGTGCGCTGAACGCCGGCAGCTGGAAACGCATGCGCGCGGCGTGCGCGAATAGCCAGCCAAGCGGCACGAGCAGGCGGTGAATCAGGTGCGTGCGGCGAATCAGGTCGAGCAGCCACGATTCGGGCGCGTCGCCCGAGCTGGTGTTTTCCATGCGGAACTTGTCGGCCCACGCGACGAGCGGACGGAACAGGAACTGGTCGTACGCGAGGATCACGACCGTCATCGCGAGAATCACCCAGCCGATCGCGTGCAGGTTCTTGTCGCTGATCGCCTGCGCCAGATAGGCGCCGATGCCCGGCAGCGTAATCGTGTTGTTGCCGACCGTAATCGCTTCGGAAGCGACCACGAAGAACCAGCCGCCCGACATCGACATCATCATGTTCCAGATGAGGCCCGGCATCGAGAACGGCACTTCGAGCTTCCAGAAACGCTGCCACGAAGTCAGATGAAAGCCGCGCGAGACTTCGTCGAGATCGCGCGGCACCGTGCGCAGCGACTGATAGAAGCTGAACGTCATGTTCCACGCCTGGCTCGTGAAGATCGCGAAGATCGCGGCCAACTCGGCGCCGAGCACGCGGCCCGGGAACAGCGCGAGAAAGAACGTGACCGTAAACGAAATGTAGCCGAGCACCGGCACCGACTGCAGGATGTCGAGAATCGGCACGAGCACGAGGCCGGCGCGGCGGCTCTTGGCGGCCAGCGTGCCGTAAATGAGCGTGAAGATCAGCGAGGCCACCATCGCCGCGAGCATGCGCAGCGTGGTGCGCATCGCGTACTCGGGCAGGTTCGACGGATCGAGCGAGATCGCCTGGGTCTTCAGCGTCGACATCGGCGCGAGCGTCTCGTGAAAGCCGATCGACGCCATCGCGATCAGACAGATGATCAGCGGAAACGCGACGAAGTCCCAGCGGTTGGGCAGCACGCGCCATGCCGACGCATTGGCGGTGCGTTTGAGGTCAAAGCTGAAATCCATTAGATGCCCCCTCTTTCGAAACAGGCATGCGATCGCTCGAAGGAGGTCGCGACTTGAACGCGGCGGTCAACAGATCGGTCCGGAAAGTGGAAATCGGGCATGGCAAAACGCGCGTGCGTGGTAAATCGTTAGCGTTGAAGACACGTGGTCCGGCAACGGACATGTTCGCGAACGAGCCGCCCGCGAGCACAACCATCACACGGATACCTGTCGCCGCGGACGCCGCCCGAAGGCCGGCGGGCTTTCCTCATTTTGGACGGCACGACACTACACCATCCTATGTTTCAGATACAACCTTTCCCCGCAAATTGCGAGACAGGGTTACCGGGGCCTTACAACCGCCCCTGTTTGCGCCATATCGGCAGCGCGCCGCACTGTACCTCGCCGCGCTGCGCGATGGCAGATCCGCGCGCGCACCGTATCGCAAGGCGTGGCGCGCAAACGACATACACGGTAATCGCAGCGTATCGGGAATCCTGACGAATCCGCCTGCGAGACCGATGCAGCCATCAAGAAAACGAGGCGCCTGCCGTTATGAACCTGACCGGCCTGATCCATGCAGTGCGCATCCCTGCAATAAGGATGGCGCCGGGCCTCATGACGGTTAGAATCAGGAAACGACGCACCTGTTTTCAAACGATTCTTGCCGGGCCGCCGTGTTCGCGCCGGGTTTGAATCGTCAGCCGTTTCAAACACGGCGGCAGACCAGCGGCAAACACATCGACCATAGGACCCACCAGGGCATCGGCCGCAAGGCGGGCGAGCAGCCCCGGCCAGGTGCCGACGCAAGGGCCGCAGACCGCACCCGCGCGTTGCCGCGAATGAGCAAGTTGCATGTCACAGACAGACGGATCAGAGGGTCGATGAACAGGACAACCTTGCGCCAGATAGCCGGACCGGTCAGCTTCGCGCTGATCGTACTGGTTTGCTGGTTCGTGGCTGGCATGGTCGCGGACCGGATGGTACAGCAGGAACTGGATGCGGCTCTGCACAGCCAGCGGCAAATGTCCACGTCGATCGTCGACAACATGGCCGAGGTGATTGCCAGCGACCTCGCGATGTCCCGCGCCATCCCCGCGACCATGGCCGAAATGGACGTAGTCCAGCGCGCCCTCGTGCAATCGCAGAATTATGCCGTGAACGAGGGGATGGCGGAACCCGCCCTGCGCGCCGCGCTGCTCGGCAATCCGCAGATGGCGGCGGTCAGCCAGTTCCTGCATGACGCGCAGGGCTTCTCCGGGCTCGACCAGATCTGGATCGTCAACACGAACGGCATCTGCGTGGCGTCGAGCGCCACGATCTCGAATCCGGCCGGCATCCAGCCGTCGCTCGTCGGCGTGGACATGCGCACACGCAGCTATATGACCAACGCGCTGCTCGGCGCGTTTTCGGAAGCCTACGGCGTGGGCCGCGCGAGCGGCGAGCCGGGCATCTTCATCGCCGCGCCGGTCTACTCGGACGGCTTGCTGGTCGGCGTGGTGGTCGCGAAGGTCGGCATCGCGCGGCTGCGTCACTGGGTAGCGCACGCGGGCACCTTCGTCACCGACGACAACGGCGTCATCATCATGGCGCACGACAGCGCGCTCGAAGGCCGCGCGATGCCGAGCTCGCGCATCACGCAGATGAGCCCCGCCGAGCGGCGCATCATCTATCGGCGCGAGACGTTTCCCGAGATGCGCATCCGCGTCGACACGCAGTTGCGCGAGCAGGCGCCGTGGGTCCCGGCGGCCGCGGCCGCGCAGTTCTTCGGCATGAGCGAACAGCCGGCGCCGGCGCTGTATCAGAACCGCAGCGGCCTGAATTCGGGGCTGTCCGCGCATCTGGTCGATCCGCTCGCGGCGTGGCCCGAGTTGCTGCGCAATCACAAGCGCGATCATCTGCTGGTGTTTCTGACGCTGGCCGGCACCGTCGCGCTCGCGTGGGTGATTACCGTGTCCTACGTGCGCGAGCGGCGCCACCATCGTGCGACGCGCGATCTCGCGAAGCAGCTGCAATCGGCCAATACGCTGCTGTCGGCCGAGGCGCGTCACGATGCGCTGACAGGCGCGTTGTCGCGGCGCTACTTCCTCGACCTGCTGCGCCGCGAGATCGACCGCGCGCAGGCGGGCCGCGAGCCGCTGTGCATGGCGATCGCCGATCTCGACCACTTCAAGCAGATCAACGACCGCTTCGGCCACGCGGCCGGCGACCGCGCGCTCGAACATTTCGTCGATACCTGCCGCACCGAGCTGCGCGGCTCGGACGCCATCGGCCGGCTCGGCGGCGAGGAGTTCGGCCTGCTGCTGCCGGCCACCGGTCTTGCCGGCGGCCGCGAAGTGGTCGAGCGTCTGCGCCTCGCGCTGAAGGCCGCGCCGTCGCCGAAGCTGCCGCCCTCGGTCAGCCTGAGCGTGAGCATCGGCATCACGGAATTGTCGCCGGACGATCTGCCCGAGCGCCTCATGAGCCGCGCCGACACCGCGCTCTACGCGGCCAAGACCGGCGGCCGCGACCGCACCGAGGCGCTGCCGCCCGACGATACCGCGCCGCCCACGCGCACGGCGGTCAACGCCTGGTAAGCAGGCGCATCCGTCGACGCCATCTCCGAGCCTCTCGCAGCGAAGCAGGTATCATCGATCCTGATCTTGGAATTGTCGCTACTGCTCTAACGGGAGATTCGCATGAAGGGAAATCTGGTCATCGTCTGTCGCGATCAGGATGCTGATGCATTCGACCACCTGCTGGCCGAATACGGTGCGTTTCAGACGCGCCTGTCGTCGACCGCGTGGTATCTGAAACTGGCGGTCGCGCCGGAACTGATTCAGGAGGAAATACTGGCGCGCCTCGGCAAATACACGACGCACTACATCTTCGAGGCGGAATCGGTCACGTGGAATACGGTGGACAGCGAAACGGCCAACGCGCTCAATACGCTGTTCTCGGATTAAGACGCCGGGGGGTGCAATCAGGCGCGAGTCACGTGGCCGCAAGGCCGCGTGCCGCGAACATCGCCCCCACCGTGCCTCGCCTTCCCCAGCCATTTATCGTGGCATTTACCAGGCATGCTCCGAAGTTGCCGCCACCTTCGGCAGCATCTCGAACGAGAAGCTCATCAGCACGCGCAAGCCACGGCCATCGTGATTGCCGATTTCCCATTCGCCGCCCGCGCGCCGCACGAGCCGCTCGACAATCGCGAGACCGAGCCCGCTATGGCCGTTGCCACCGCGCGCCGGATCGAGCCGCACGAACGGCCGGCTCGCGTTGATGATGTCTTGCGCGGCAATGCCCTTGCCGCTGTCGCTCACCGATAGCGTGAAGCCCTGCGCCGTGCGCGCGGTCGCCACGATCACCGGCGGCGCGCCATAGGCATGCGCGTTATCGAGCAGGTTCGAGAGAATCCGGTCGAGCGTGGCGGCCGGCAGCAGGAATGACGGCCCCGCGGCGAGTTCCGTCTCCACGGTCGGCGCGCCAGAGGCCACCGCCCGATAGCTGCGCACGACCCGCTCGCATTGCGCATCCACTTCGACGGGTTCGCTGCGATCCGCGCCGTCGTGCGCGAACACGAGAAACTGCTCGACGATATGCGTCATCGAATCGACGTCGCGCACCACGCCGTCGCGCGTCTTCGCGTCGTCCATCATCTCGGCACGCAGCCGCAGGCGCGCAAGCGGCGTTTTCAGATCGTGCGCGACACCGGCCAGCATCACCGCGCGATCGTTCTCGGTGCGCGCGACTTCCTGCACCATCTGATTGAAGCCGTGCGTGAGCTGCCGCAATTCGCGCGGGCCGCGCTCGGGCACCGGCGACACCGGCAAGCCGCGGCCGAAGCGCGTGACCGCCTGCGCGAGCGAGCGCAGCGGCTGCTGCAAGGCCCACGCGGCGAACACCGCGGCCATCACCGCGAACGAGAAAATCATGACGAGCCACAGCACCGTGCGGTCGAGCGAGTGCGGCATGCGCAGCGGCTGCACGGGCACGACGATCCAACTGCTATCGTTCGCCTCGCGCACCCACAGCGTGGGCGGATGGCCCGGCGGACCCACGCGCACCTGGGTGCCGTCCGGCATGCGGTCGCGCACGTCTTCGACGAAACGCGAGAGCGGCGCCGGCATGGTGGAATTTGCCGGCGGCACGTCGGGGCTCGCCGGATCGACGAGCTTCACGCGCGACGGCAACGGTTGATCCGGTGTACGGGCGACATGCTGACGCACCGCGTCGACGAGGAAGATCGCTTCCTCGACCGCGTAGCGCGTCTGGAACTGCGAGCGTTCGAGCCGTATCAGCGCGTACCACGCAAAATGCGACAGCAGCAGCACGCCGACAACCAGCAGTGCCAGTCTCCCGAACAGCGAATCAATGGGCCGACGCATGCTGCTCGCCGTCCGGCACGAACACGTAACCGCGGCCACGCACCGTCTGGATGAAGCGCGGCGTGGACGGATCGGTTTCGAGAATGCGGCGCAGGCGCCACACCTGCACGTCGATGCCGCGGTCGGTGCCGTCGTACTCGGGACCATGCAGCAGTTCCAGCAAGCGCTCGCGCGTGAGCGTGCGCATGGGATGATTGACGAAAATCTTCAGCAGCGCGAACTCGCTGCCCGACAACGTGAGCGGCTTGTCTTCGTGATGCAGCGTGCGCGACTGGAAGTCGAGCGTGAAGCGGCCGAAGCTGAACGGCTCGCGCTGCTCGGGCGCGGCCGCCGACGGCAGCGTGCGGCGGCGCCGCAGCACCGCCTGCACGCGCGCGAGCAGTTCGCGCGGATTGAACGGCTTGCCGAGATAGTCGTCCGCGCCGAGTTCGAGACCGACGATGCGGTCGACGTCGTCCGCGCGCGCGGTCAGCATGATGACGGGGATATCGTCGCCCGAGGCGCGCAGCTTGCGCAGCGCGGTGAGCCCGTCCACGCCCGGCATCATGAGGTCCAGCACGATGAGGTCGGGACGCTCGCGTTCGAGGCGGCGCTCGAGCGAGCCCGCATCGTGCAGCACCGAGACTTCGATACCCTGACGGGCGAGATAGTCGCGCAGAAGATCGCGCAATTCGACGTCGTCGTCGACGACCAGGATTTGAGTAGCCATGGAATGAAGTTTAACGCGCAGCAGAAAGGGATTTCGTTTTCCAAACAGCGTCAAGGGTTACCGGGTGTTACGGTGAAAGCCTCGCGTAATGCCTGGTAATAGCCGCACCGGAGCACGTAACACAGTGCCCGGCACAGTTCTCTACGCTGTGCCTTACCGAATGCAGGCGAGTCCTCATGACCGGCTGCATCGTCGGCTATTCCATTACAAGGAGCCTTATATGTCCACCAAAAAGATGTCGCGCGTTCTCGCTGTTGCCGCCACCGCTCTCGCCCTCGGCGCGGGCGCCGCTTATGCCGCCCAGCCCGCGGAGCACGCGCACGGCGGCCCCGGCGGCTGGCACGGCCACTTCATGAAGGAACTGACCCAGCTCCACGACCAGCTGAAGCTGAACGCGGATCAGGAAAAGCTGTGGCAAAGCGCGCTCGATACGATGAAGCAGAATCACGAAGCGATGCGCGCGAACCACCAGCAGGCTCGCGAACAGTTCAAGGCGGCGCAGCAGCAGCCCATCCTCGACCTGAACGCGATGGCCGCGACGCACCAGCAGATCGAGCAGAAGGACGCACAACTGCGCCAGCAAACCAGCGACACCTGGCTCAAGTTCTATAACGCGCTGAACGACCAGCAGAAGACCACCGTCAGCACCGCGCTGAAGAAGCGCTTCGCGCGGATGGAAGAACGCCGCGAGAAGATGCACGAGCGCTGGCAGCATCACAAGGCTCAGAAGGGCGCGGCGTCGGCGCCGGCCGCCAGTCAGTAAGCGTCACGCCAGGTAGCGCGGGGCCAGCCGAAAGGCCGCCTCGCGCATGAAACAACGCCACGGAAGCAATCTTCCGTGGCGTTGTTCTTTGGTGGCGGTTAAAGCCGCGCCAAAGCCTCACCATCGAAGCGGGCGCGGCAGCAATCAGCCGTTCAGCTGGCCCAGATCGAACAGCAGCACTTCCGCGTCCTCGCCGTTTTCGAGCGTGACCGTGTCGGTGTCGCTGAGCTTCGCGGCGTCACCCGCCTTGAGCAGCGTACCGTTCACCGTCACCGCACCACGCGCGACGTGCACGTAGGCGAGACGCCCCTTCGGCAGCGCAAACTGCGCGGTCTCGGCGCCGTCGAGAAGACCCGCGTAGATCGAGGCGTCCGCGTGGATCGTCACCGAGCCGTCGTGGCCGTCGGGCGATGCGATCACGCGCAGGCGGCCGCGCTTGCTGTCGGCATCGAAACGCTTTTCCTCGTAGCCGGGCTGGTCGCCCGCGCGGCTCGGCAGCACCCAAATCTGCAGCAGATGCACCTGCTCGTCGCGCGAGGCGTTGAACTCGCTGTGCTGCACGCCGGTGCCCGCGCTCATGCGCTGCACGTCGCCGTGACGGATCGTCGAGCCGTTGCCCATGCTGTCGCGATGGGCCAGTGCGCCCTCGAGCACGTACGTGACGATTTCCATGTCGCGGTGGCCGTGCGCGCCAAAGCCCTGGCCGCCCTCGATGCGGTCTTCGTTGATGACGCGCAGCGGGCCGAAATGCACGTGCCGCGAATCACGGTAATCGGCAAACGAGAAGCTGTGGTAGGAGTCGAGCCAGCCGTGGTTGGCATGGCCACGTTCTTCGGAACGGCGAATCTCGATCATGGAAAATCTCCCGGTAAAGAAACAAGTTGATGGAGAACAATGTAGGGCCAACGCGATCGCCAAACAATCGGCGCACATGCACTGGACCGTTCCACCGGTGCGAGCAATCGCTGCCGGCGGCAAAACCCGCCGTAACGTCGCGCACGCACAACGCCCGCCGCCGCTCGTGCCGGTCCACGGACGTCCCGGACTGGCACCCCGGCGCTGTTCGGGTAAAATACCGCCCTTTTCGAGGCGCTCGGACGTTCCATGCGTCGCTCAGGGCCCTTCAGGACACTTCGGCGCAAACAACACTCGACACCGCGCGAGACGAACCGGCAGGCAGTATCCGCGAGACTCGGGACTCGCCCGCATGGGCGTGAGCGGGGCTTCGTACTAGAGTCGGCAACAAGGAAGGTGAGCCCGGTCGCCAGCAACGGCGGCAGTGGCAGAAACCGGCAGTAGATTCAAACCCATTCGAGACGAAAGTCCCAAAAGCGCGCCGCGGGAACGCCAACGCTCCCACGGCATGATTTGCACAGCGGTACGCTGTGCGCCGCGCGTCATGGCGAGCCGAACGCTCGCGGCCCGCGCGGCGCAACACGGGCCGCGTCTTTCGCGATGCGTCACAAGCGCGTCGTCAAGGACTTCATATGTTCCTTCAAGGCTACGGCCCGCTGCTTCTCAGCGGCACCTGGCAGACCGTCAAACTGGCGGTGTTGTCGCTCGTGCTCGCCTTCGTGCTGGGCCTGCTCGGCGCGGCGGCGAAACTGTCGAAAAACCGCCTCTCCAACGGCATCGGCACCGTCTACACGACGCTCGTGCGCGGCGTGCCCGATCTCGTGCTGATGCTGCTGCTGTTCTACAGCATCCAGATCTGGCTGAACAACCTCACCGACGCGCTCGGCTGGGACGAGATCGACATCGATCCGTTCGTGGCCGGCGTCGCGGTGCTCGGCTTCATCTACGGCGCGTACTTCACCGAGACGTTCCGCGGCGCGTTCCTCGCCGTGCCGCGCGGCCAGCTCGAAGCGGGCGCGGCCTACGGCATGACGAACTGGCAGGTGTTCTCGCGCGTGATGTTCCCGCAGATGATGCGCTTCGCGCTGCCCGGCATCGGCAACAACTGGCAGGTCATGGTGAAGGCGACCGCGCTCGTGTCGATCATCGGTCTCGCCGACGTCGTCAAGGCCTCGCAGGACGCCGGCAAGGGCACGCTGCGGTTCTTCTTCTTCACCCTGCTCGCCGGGGCGATCTATCTCGTCATCACCACCGTGTCGAACTTCGTGCTGATGTACCTCGAAAAGCGTTACTCGACCGGCGTGCGAAAGGCGGATCTATGATCGAGATCATTCAGGAATACTGGCGCAACTATCTGTTCACCGACGGCTATCGCTTCACCGGCGTCGCGATCACGTTGTGGCTGCTGGTGGTGTCGATCGGCCTCGGCTTCTGCCTGTCGGTGCCGCTCGCGGTCGCGCGCGTGTCGAAGAAGAAATGGCTCTCCGGCATGGTGTGGCTGTATACGTACATCTTCCGCGGCACACCGCTCTACGTGCAGCTGCTGCTCTGCTACACCGGTCTCTACAGTCTCGACATCATCCGCAACAACGAGCTGACCAACGCGTTTTTCCGCGACGGCATGCATTGCACGCTGCTCGCGTTCACGCTGAACACCTGCGCGTACACCACCGAGATTTTCGCGGGCGCGATCAAGGCGACGCCGTACGGCGAGATCGAAGCGGCGCGCGCCTACGGCATGTCGTCGTTCACGCTGTACCGGCGCGTGATTCTGCCCTCGGCGCTGCGCCGCGCGCTGCCCTACTACAGCAACGAAGTGATCCTGATGCTGCATGCCACCACGGTCGCCTTCACGGCGACCGTGCCGGACATTCTCAAGATCGCGCGCGACGTGAACTCGGCGACCTATCAGTCGTTCAACGCGTTCGGTATCGCCGCGCTGCTGTACCTGTGCATCTCTTTCGCGCTCGTGTGGCTGTTCCGCCGCGCCGAACGCCGCTGGCTCGCTTACCTGCGGCCGCAAGGCAAGTAAGTAACGTTGGACATCGCGGTTAGAGACCGCGTCCGTGGGCAGGCAAGCTCGTCAAGGATCCTGATGAACACCAAGAAGCAGAAGCTCTTCGTCGACGAGCTTCACAAAAAGTACGGCGACAACGAAGTCCTCAAGGGCGTGTCGCTGAAGGCCGATGCCGGCGACGTGATCAGCGTGATCGGTTCGTCCGGCTCGGGCAAGAGCACGATGCTCCGCTGCATCAACTTTCTCGAACAGCCGAACGCCGGGCGCATCGTCGTCGACGGCGAGGAAGTGCGCACGCAAACGGCCAGGGACGGTGCGTTGCGCGTGTCGGACCCGAAGCAGTTGCAGCGCGTGCGCACGAAACTCGCGATGGTGTTCCAGCACTTCAACCTGTGGTCGCACATGAACGTGCTCGAGAACATCATCGAGGCACCCGTGCATGTGCTCGGCCTGAAACGCAAGGAAGCCGAGGACCGCGCGCGCGAATATCTCGAGAAGGTCGGTCTCGCGCCGCGTCTCGAAAAGCAGTATCCGTCGCACCTGTCGGGCGGCCAGCAGCAGCGTGTCGCGATTGCGCGCGCCCTGGCGATGCATCCCGACGTGATGCTGTTCGACGAACCGACTTCGGCGCTCGATCCCGAACTCGTCGGCGAAGTGCTGAAGGTCATGCAGAAGCTCGCCGAGGAAGGCCGCACGATGATCGTCGTGACCCACGAAATGGGTTTCGCGCGCAACGTGTCGAATCACGTGATGTTCCTGCATCAGGGCCGCGTCGAAGAAGAAGGCCACCCTGACGAAGTGTTCAAGAATACGAAGAGCGAGCGCCTCAGGCAGTTCCTTTCCGGCAGCCTCAAATAAACCGGATGCAGTCCGATACGCATCCCGCATCGCACCGATGCCGTGATGTGTAGTCGAAGTAGTTTTACAAGGCGCTTACGAGCGCCTTTTTTATTGCCCGTTTCTGTTCGCCGGCGACCGTTCGGAGCACCAAAAACCTCGTCCAAACAACGCTAAGCGTTGCTTTTTTGCCTTAACCTGCCACTTTCCGGGCGTCAATAGTGGCAATCCTTAATACGACCCCAGGCTAATCGTGAGTCCCTTGTAAGACAAGGCTTTGCGCGTTTTCCCGAGCGGCACCGGAGAGACGTGGCGCACATTCGTATTGCAATTTGGCGACACAGCCGGAGCACGGCGCCAATTTCTTCTCCCAGCCAAAGTTATTTTTGATAAATTAGTAACCAAAGTAGCAAAACAAAGTTGATTAAAAGTAGTTTCACTTCAAAACACAGAGGAGAACCGGTCGGCGAGGGATCGGCATGACGCACAGATAGCCCCAGGCTACGCGTCACGGCAGGAGACCCTATCCGCCCGCCATCTCCCCTGGTACCGCTTTCTGTTCGGTGCAGATCGCGTCCGAACACCACTCGCAGTACTGGGTTTCATTTTTTGACAGGGTATGGAGGAGAAGATGAAGAAAGCTTTGCTCGCCGCGGCGCTGATGTCGGCCGGCGTTGTCGCACACGCTCAGAGCAGCGTCACGCTGTACGGCCGCCTCGATGCGGGCCTCGAGTACATGTCGGGCGTGCCGACCGGTCCCGCCAACGGCGCGGCCACCGGCAGCGGCAACCGCTTCAAGGCCGAGAGCGGCGACTGGGGTACCAGCCTGTGGGGCTTGAAGGGTGTCGAAGACATCGGTGGCGGCAACAAGGTGCTGTTCCAGCTGGAGGGCTCGTTCAACACGATGACGGGCGCGGGTCCGGGCAACGGCGGCCTCTTCAATCGCTGGGCAACGGTGGGTCTGTCGAACGACCAGTACGGTACGTTCACGATGGGCCGCATGCTCTTCATCTCGAACGGCGTGTGGGACTTCGACCCGTTCGGTCAATCGAACTGGTCATCGGCATCGCTCGTGCGTAGCCGCAACTGGCCGCAGTCGAGCAATAACGTCGCCTACCAGTCGCCGAAGATCGCCGGCTTCGATTTCTATGGTCAGTACGCCCTGTCGAACGCGACGAGCTGGAACGGCAACGGCACGACGCCGCAAGGCCGTGAAGCAGGCGCTCAGGTCACCTACACGAACTCGCTGTTCCAGGTCCGCGGCCTCTACGACGAAATCCGCAACCCGACGAATGGCGGCCTGTGGGGCGGTGCGGTCGCCAACAACGGCATCAATTCGGCTAACACGGGCAATGGCGTATTCTCGGCATCGCGCGAATATTCGGCGCTCGTGAACGTGTTCCTCGGCCAGTTCAAGATTCAGGCTGCTTACCAGGCTGTGCGCTCCGCCGGCGCGACCGGCGTCGCGTATGGCCAGCCGACCACGCTCAATCACGAATGGGGCGGTGTGACGTGGCAAGCCACGCCGGCTGCTGCGCTGATCGCAGCGGTCTACCACGTGAACGGCAACAATGGCGCGGGCAATGCGACGATCTACACGGTCGGCGGTTCGTATAACCTGTCCAAGCGCACGCTGCTCGACCTGCAGGTTGCAACGGTACGCAACAGCAGCAACGCCAACTTCGGCCTGAACGCGAACAACGCGGGCACCTCGGCCGGAACGGATAACCCGCTGCCGGGCCACGCGCAAACCGGCGTGTACGCAGGCATCCAGCACTCGTTCTAAGCGAACGGTGTGCCCCGAGGGGACAACCCTCGGGGCGTCAAATACAGGTTTCTCCAAGAGAATCTTTTTCACGCTGCTGCGAGAGGCGCGTATCGGTGCAATGCCCGCAAGGGTATTGCACCGTTTTTTATTGGAGACGAGTTTTTCGGCCTGGCGAGTCCGTGGGGTGTCCACGGCTTGCCGGCTTGCTCGTCATGCACGCAACGCAGCCGCGCAGGACAGCCGGGACATGCAGCGTGAACAGGCCTTGAAAGTGGGCCTTGAACCTCGCAGGCGGCCCGTGAAACTGCCCTCTTACACCGCCGCTTCGTTCTCTTCGCCGGTGCGGATACGGATCACGCGCTCGACGTCCGCGACGAAAATCTTGCCGTCGCCGATCTTGCCGGTACGCGCCGCGCCGATGATCGCATCGATCACCTGATCGCACTGGTTGTCCGCGACGACGACTTCGATCTTCACCTTCGGCAGAAAGTCGACCACATACTCCGCACCACGATAGAGCTCGGTATGCCCTTTCTGACGGCCGAAGCCCTTGACTTCGGTCACGGTCAGGCCGGTGAGGCCGACTTCTGCGAGCGCCTCGCGCACTTCGTCGAGTTTGAACGGTTTGATGACTGCGGTGATGCGCTTCATGGCGAACCTCGTCTCGTGATAGGGAAAGTGAAAGGGAAATGGGTGATTTTTATTCTACGCCGCGCGTCACGCCACCGGCTCGATATAGCGCGACGTGATCGGATAACGCCAGTCGCGGCCGAACGCGCGATGCGTGACGCGAATGCCGATCGGCGCCTGACGCCGCTTGTACTCGTTGATCTTGATGAGCCGCGTGACGCGCTTCACGTCGTCGGCCGCATAGCCCGCCGCGATGATCTCCGCGAGCGAGCGGTCCTCTTCCATGTACATGCGCATGATCGCGTCGAGCACGTCGTATTCGGGCAGGCTGTCCTGGTCGGTCTGGTTCTCGCGCAGTTCCGCCGACGGCGCGCGCGTCAGGATGCGTTCGGGAATCACGTCGCGCGTCGCGAACGTGGTGGCCGCGTTGCGATAGTGGCACAGCCGGTACACGAGCGTCTTCGCGATGTCCTTGATGACCGCGAAGCCGCCGGCCATGTCGCCATACAGCGTGCAGTAGCCGACCGCCATCTCGCTCTTGTTGCCGGTGGTCAGCACGATCGAGCCGAACTTGTTCGACAACGCCATCAAGAGCGTGCCGCGAATGCGCGCCTGGATGTTCTCCTCGGTCGCGTCTTCGGCGCGGCCCGCGAATTCTTCGGCGAGCGAACCGCGGAACGCGTCGAACATCGGCGCGATGGCGATCTCGTCGTAGCGCACGCCGACTCGACGCGCCATCTCGGCGGCATCGGTGGTGGAGATGTCGGCCGTGTAGCGCGACGGCATCATCACGGCGCGCACCTTGTCGGCACCGAGCGCATCGCAGGCGACGGCCAGCACGAGCGCCGAATCGACGCCGCCCGACAACCCGATCAGCGCCCCCGGAAACCCGTTCTTGCCGATATAGTCGCGCACGCCCATCACGAGCGCCGCGTACACCTGCGCTTCGAGCGACTGCTCCGGCGCGATCGCGGCCGGCACCGGCGTGGCACCGTCGAACTCGACGAGCGCCGTGGCTTCCTCGAACTGCGCGAGCTTCGCGACCAGTTCGCCCTGCGCGTCGAGCACGAACGAACCGCCGTCGAACACGAGTTCGTCCTGGCCGCCGACCATGTTCACGTAGACCATCGGTATGCCGGTCTCGCGAATCCGCGCGCGCAGAATGTCGAAGCGCACGGCTTCCTTGTTCAGGTGATACGGCGAGCCGTTCGGAATCAGCAGCACCTGCGCGCCGGCGGCCTTCGCCATCTGCGCGGCCGACGCATGCCATGCATCCTCGCAGATCACCACGCCATACTTCACGCCCTCGAGTTCGAACACGAACGGCTGCGGGTCCGAGGCGAAGTAGCGCTTCTCGTCGAACACCTCGGTGTTCGGCAGATCCTGCTTGCGATAGGTGCCCTTCACTTCGCCGTCGACGATCAGCGAGGCCGCGTTGAACGTATCGACGGGTGGCACGCCGCGCTCGATCGGCGCGTTTGCATTACCATGGCCGTGCGCCCGATCCCGCAGCGGATGCCCGACGATCACATGCAGCCCCGTGAACGGCTTCAGCTGCGCGGCGAGATCGGCCAATGCCGCGGCGCTCGCGGTATAGAACGCGGGACGCAGCAGCAGGTCTTCGGGCGGATAACCCGACAGCGCAAGTTCAGGCGCAACCAGCAGCTTCGCACCATCGTTGTGCGCGGCGCGCGCGGCGGCGACGATCTTCGCGACGTTGCCGGCGAAGTCGCCGACGGTGACATTGATTTGAGCAAGAGCGATTCGGGTCTTCATGGCAGGATCGACAGGCAAGCCATTACGGCTCGCGGGTACCGCGGCTCGATGGCTCGGCGGAATTGGACAACCGGATAAACGAACGGCGTGGCCCGCGCATCTTCACGGCAGCGCACGTTCATTGCAAACAGTCACGCAGATTGAACCAGCAACGCATCGATTATCGCACGGGCATTCTGGCATCGCCCTCCGAGGTGGACGCCGCCGAATGGAACGCCCTTCTCGCGCAACAGCCGCAGCCCACGCCGTTTCTGCGGCACGAGTTTCTGAGCGCGCTCAGCGCGACGCAATGCGCGGTGCCCGACACCGGCTGGGCGCCGCAATTCGTCACGCTCACCGACACGCGCACGGGCAAGCTCGCGGCGGCCGCGCCGGTCTATCTGAAGGGTCACTCGTACGGCGAGTACGTGTTCGACTGGGCCTGGGCCGACGCCTATAAACGCAACGGCCTGCCGTATTACCCGAAGCTCCTGTGTGCGGTGCCGTTCACGCCGGTGCAGGGCAACCGTTTGCTAGCGGCCGACGAACACGCGCTGCGCCATCTCGCGGCCACGCTGCTGGCGTTCGCCGAGCAGGCCGAGGTGTCCTCGCTGCATGTGCTGTTTCCGACGCAAACCGAAGCCGCCGCGCTCGAAGAACTCGGCATGATGCAACGCGAAGGCGTGCAGTTTCACTGGCTCAACGACGGCTATCGCGACTTCGACGATTTCCTCTCGACGCTCGAACAGAAGAAGCGCAAGAACATCCGCGCCGAGCGCCGCAAGGTACACGACGCCGGCATCACCATGCGGCGCATTCGCGGCGAAGACATTCAGGATGCCGACTGGCGCTTCTTCAGCAAGTGCTATCGGCAAACCTATCGCGAGCACTTTTCGAGTCCGTATCTGAACCTCGACTTCTTCCGCATGATCGGCGCGTCGATGCCGGAAAACCTGCTGCTCGTGATCGCCGAATACGAGGGCAAGCCGATTGCGAGCTCGCTCGTCGTCTATCAGCGCGACGCGCAAACCGGCGGCACGCTCTATGGCCGCTACTGGGGCGCGCTCGAACACGTGCCGTGCCTGCACTTCGAAACCGCGTACTACCAGCCGCTCGAATTCTGCATCGAGGCAAAGCTCGGCGCGTTCGAAGGCGGCGCGCAGGGCGAGCACAAGATGGCGCGCGGCTTTCTGCCGACGGTCACGCGCTCGGCGCACTGGCTCGCGCATCCGGCCTTCGCGGACGCGGTCGGCCATTTCCTCGACAACGAAAAGAACAGCATCCACGCTTATGTGGACGAGCTGCGCGAACACAATCCGTTCAAAGGCTGACGGCGCGTTTATGGCGTGGTTTCTCTATCTGCTCGAATGCTCGGACGGCAGCGTCTATACCGGCATCGCGACCGATGTCGCCGCGCGCTTCGACAAGCACATGAGCGGCATGGGCGCGCGCTATACGCGTTCGCGCAAGCCGGTGCGCGTGCTGGCGTCGTTCGAACTCGCGGATCGATCGAGCGCATCGCGCGCCGAGTATTGGGTCAAGCGGCTCGCGCCGCCCGAGAAGCGCGCGCTGGCGGCGGGGTTGAGGACGCTTGAATCGGTAGTGCCGACGGCGCCGGTTGCCGAGGCTGAAACGGGGGATGACGGCGAGGTGGTTTGATGCGGCTTGAAGCCTGAAACCCGAGGCTCGGAGTTCGGCGCGGCTCCGTTTGTGTCGCGATCACTTCGTGCCGCTTGCTTCGTAGCGCTGACTTCGGCCCGCTGACTTCGGTCCGCTGACTTCGTCCCGATAACTGCGCCCCGCCAATCCCGCACCGTGCTGCCGCGCAGCCGGCGGCAAGCGGCAAGCACACCCCGCCTCGGCCTACCCCCTCGCCTCACGCATCTTCTCCGTCAACAGACGATGCACGCGCGCCAGTTCACCAACCGCATCCGCTTCGAGCGAGGTCAGCCGCTCGCGCTCGGGCAAGTCGAGCCGCACGGGCTGCAGCGTGCGATTCAGGGCGGCCTCGATCGCCTCGCTCAGCGCCGCGACCCAGGCGCCGAGTTCAGCAGGCATGGCGCGCCGGTTCGCGCTCAGGCGCAACTGCGTCGCGGTGCCGGCCATCCGGCGCAACAGGCTCAGCATCGTCAGCGTCACCGTATCGGCCATCGAGTCTTCGAGTTTTTCGAGGCGCACGCGGCCGAGCGCCTCTTCTGCGTTGTTGCTGGTGAGACCCGCCGCGCGGCGCAGACGCTCCATGTCCTTGTCGCGGCGCCACGGCGTTTCGAGCGACGCGCGCAGATACGCGAGATTCGCGCGCACGGCGTTGCCGAGATAGACGCGCAGGTCGAGCTTCTCGCGCGTCGGCCATAACAGGAACGTCGCGAGCAATGCGAGCACGCAGCCGAGCACGTTGTTGCCGAGCCGCGTCAGCGCGAACACGAACTCGTTGGCGCCCGGCGTCGCGAAGTCGGCGACGAGCACGAAGGCCGGCGTCAGGAACAGCACGAACAGGCTGTAGCTGACGGGCCGCAGCGCCATCGTCGCCATCACGAGCGGAAACACCGCGAGCGAAATGCCGAGCGGCGAATGAATCGCATAGCCGATCGCCGCCGCTAGCACGCCGCCGACGATGCTGCCCGCCGCGCGCTCGATGCTGCGCGGCCACGTCGCGGCAATCGACGGCTGCAGGATCAGGAGCGTCGCCATCGTCGCCCAGTAGCCGAACGGCAAGCCGAGCGCGCGGATCACGAGAAAGCCCGCGGTGGTCGTCACGCCGACGCGCGCCGCATGGCGCAGGCCGACCGACTGCCACGACAGGTTCGCCTTCAGCGTCGCCCCGGCGCGCGCGGCGAGCCGCATCGCGCATTCGCTCCAGCGTTCGGTATGCGGCTCGCGCGGCGCGAAATCGACGAGCTCGAAGCCCGATTGCAGCTTGACCGGTTCGAGCAACGCGCCTTCGAGCCGGCTCGCGAGACGCCGCAAGCGCCGTTGCTGATCGGCGAGACGCTCCCAGCGCGCGTCGCCGGCCGCCACGCCGATATCTCGCAGCACCTCGCCGATCGTATTCAGCAGCCGCGCCGCGCGCTGCGTGCGGCGCAGGTCGTCGGGCACTTTCTCGCTCGCGCCCGACACCGCGATCAGATACGCGAACAGCGCCTCGCCGTCGGTCAGCAGACCGAGCAGCGTGTCGTAGGTGACGGCGCCGCCCGTGCGCGAGGCGGGCAAATTCGCGAGCGCATCGCGCGAACGTTCGAGCGCCGCGCGCGCGTCGGCGCGAAAGCGCGCGGCGTGCATGGCCCATTCGCCTGGCGCGGCACGCTGGCCGACGAGACGCGCGCTGTCGAAGGCGACGTCGGCGAGCCGCAGATACACCGCGCGCAGCGACGCGCGGCTCGCGCCGAACGGATGAATGCGCCACACCGTCAGACTCAGCACGACCGCGAACAGACAGCCGACCACGTAGACGCCGAGAAACGCGAGCCCGGCGCGCGCGTCGTGCATCGGCCGGTCGACCATCACGACGCAGGCGGTCGCCGCGAGGATCGTCACCTGCGAGGTGGCCGCGCCCCAGATGCGGCCGAACGCGCCGAGCGTCGTGAACGCGAGCATCGCGAGCGCGGCGAACGCGGTCCCCATGCCAGACGCGAACGCGGTCATGCCGCCGCACAGCGTCGACAGCAACGCGAAGCCCATCATCGAGGCGAAGCGCGCGCGGTTCGAGCCGCCCGCATCGGCGAGGCAGGTCCAGAAGGCGCCGATCGCGGCCCACGCGAAGATCGGATCGTGCAGCACGTTGCCGAGCGCGAGCATCGCCGTCGAAGCGCACGCGGCCCGCAAACCCTCGGACAGACTCGCCTCGCTCGCCGCGAACGACACCATCCAGACCGGCCGCTTGCGGTAGATCGCGGTGACGACCGCGTGCAGCCGGGTCGACCAGCGCGGCGAGTTCGAGTGGGATTTGCTGCGGTTCGTCATCCGGATGGCGGTTCCCGAGAAGGCGCGCGATACGAGGCGGCGCGCGCATGAAAGGTGTGTCGAATGATAAGGGTTTACACCTAACTATAACAATGCGTTTGCTTCATTCCGGCGATGCATCGAGGTTATGCGTATCGAGCACCGTCGTATTTGCACGGTAGCCGAATGCAGCGCAAACGCCATGAAAAAACCGCGCGGCCCTCACGGACTCGCGCGGTTTGCGTCCTGCCTGCGGCGAGCGGGATGCCCCGCCGCGCGCTTACTTCGTGTAGTTCGCGATGCCTTCGCTGATTTCCTTGTGCGCGGCGTCGACGCCCGCCCAGCCTTCGACCTTGACCCACTTGCCCTTTTCGAGCGCCTTGTACTGTTCGAAGAAGTGCTTGATCTGGTCTTTCAGGTAAGCCGGCACGTCGTCGACGGTCTTGAGGCTCGCCGTCATCGGGCAGATCTTGTCGTGCGGCACGGCGATCAGCTTCGCGTCCACGCCCGATTCGTCAGTCATCTGCAGCATGCCGAGCGCGCGGGCGCGCACGACGGAACCGGCCAGCAGCGGGAACGGCGTGATGACCAGCACGTCGACCGGGTCGCCGTCGCCCGACAGCGTTTGCGGAATGAAGCCGTAGTTGGCCGGATAGCGCATGCCGGTGCCGATGAAACGGTCGACGACGAGCAGGCCCAGATCCTTGTCGGCTTCGTACTTCACCGGGTCGCTTTGCGCCGGGATTTCGATGATGACGTTGAAATCGTGCGGAAGGTCTTTGCCTGCGGGAACGTGATTGAAGCTCATGAGCGCTCTCTGAAGGGGATGGAAGTCGGAATGCGGCGTACGGTGTGCCCGGGATCGAGGGTAGGCGTGCGGATTGCCCGCCCTCTCGCCCCGATAGCGGCACCGTGCACCGGACAATGCGGAATGCGCCATTATAGCCAATCGGCCAATGGCCTCTCCCGTTCGATCGGCGCGATAATCGTCTCGCGACTCTCGCTCGTGTTTCCGGTTTGGTGTCTCCCCTTCGAACCTCGCGCCGCCGCACGACGGCTGCGCGTCACCGTCAAGGAGCCTGCATGGAAGAAGCCCGGCATTTCATCGGCGGCGAGTGGTGCGCCGCGTCCGGCGGCGACACGATCGCCGTGCTCGATCCCTCGGACGGCCAGCCGTTCACGCGCCTCGCGCGCGGCACCGCGGCCGACATCGACAGCGCCGTGCACGCGGCGCGGCGCGCCTTCGAGGGCGCATGGGGCGCCGCAAGCGCCGCCGAGCGCGGCCGCGTGCTGTACCGGCTGTCGCTGCTCACGGCCGCGCGCCAGGAAGACCTCGCGCAGCTCGAAGCGCGCGACACCGGCAAGCCGCTCAGGCAGGCGCGCGCCGATGCCGCCGCGCTCGTGCGCTATTTCGAGTTCTACGCCGGCGCCGCCGACAAGCTGCACGGCGAAACGCTGCCCTACCAGGCCGGCTACACGGTGCTGACGATCCGCGAGCCGCACGGCGTGACGGGCCATATCGTGCCGTGGAATTATCCAATGCAGATTTTCGGGCGCAGCGTCGGCGCGGCGCTTGCGACCGGCAACGCCTGCGTCGTCAAGCCGGCCGAGGACGCGTGCCTTTCCGTGCTCCGCGTCGCCGAACTGGCCGCCGAAGCCGGCCTGCCGTCAGGCGCGCTCAATATCGTGACCGGCTACGGGCACGAGGCCGGCGCCGCGCTCGCGCGCCATCCGGGCATCGATCACGTGTCGTTCACGGGCTCGCCCGAAACCGGCAAGCTCGTCACGCAGATGGCCGCCGAAAACCACGTGCCCGTCACGCTCGAACTCGGCGGCAAGTCGCCGCAAATCGTCTTCGCCGACGCCGATCTCGAGGCCGCGCTGCCCGTGCTCGTCTCGGCGATCGTGCAGAACGCCGGGCAAACCTGCTCGGCGGGCAGCCGCGTGCTGATCGACGAGGCCATTTACGAGCCCTTGCTCGAACGGCTCGGCAGCGCATTCCAGGCGCTGCGCGTCGGCCCTTCGCAAGCGGACCTCGACTGCGGGCCGCTCATCAGCGCGAAACAGCAGCAGCGCGTGTGGGACTTTCTCTCCGATGCGCAGCACGACGGCATTGCGATGGCCGCGCACGGCGAAGTGATTCCCGAAGCGCCCGAGAGCGGCTTCTACCAGGCGCCGACCTTGCTGCGCGACGTGCCCGCGAGCCACCGCCTCGCACGCGACGAAGTGTTCGGCCCGGTGCTCGCCGCCATGTCGTTCCGCGACGAAGACGAAGCGCTCGCGCTCGCGAACGGCACGCAATACGGGCTCGTCGCCGGTATCTGGACACGCGACGGCGCGCGCCAGATGCGGCTCGCGCGACGCGTGCGCTCGGGGCAGGTGTTCATCAACAACTATGGCGCGGGCGGCGGCGTCGAATTGCCGTTCGGCGGCGTCAAGCATTCGGGGCACGGCCGCGAGAAAGGCTTCGAGGCGCTGTATGGGTTCACGGTGTTGAAGACGATTGCGATCCGGCATGGTTAGGCCGCGGCTCGCCGCTCGTGGCCCGTGGCTCGTAGCTCTCGTTTGGCGGCTCGTGATTGACGCGGCCAGCGGCTTCGGCGCGACGACGCATTGCTATCCCTCACAACCAGCAACGGAGACATCATGCGTTTGACAGGTAAAACGGCCATCGTCACGGGCGGCGGTTCGGGTTTCGGCGAAGGCATCGCGAAGACCTTCGCGCGCGAAGGCGCGAACGTCGTGGTCAACGATCTGAACGGGCCAGCCGCGGAGCGCGTCGCGAGCGAGATCGCGCTTGCGGGCGGCAAGGCGATCGCGGTGCCCGGCAACGTCGCGCTGCGCGACGACTGGCGCACGCTGCGCGAGGCGGCAATCGAAGACTTCGGCAGCGTGCAGATCGTCGTCAACAACGCGGGCACCACGCATCGCAACAAGCCGGTGCTCGAAGTAACCGAGGCCGAATTCGACCGCGTCTACGCGGTGAACGTGAAGAGCATCTACTGGAGCGTGCAGGAGTTCGTGCCGTATTTCCGCGAGCAAGGCGGCGGCAGCTTCGTCAATATCGCATCGACGGCGGGCGTGCGGCCGCGCCCGGGGCTCGTCTGGTACAACGGCAGCAAGGGCGCGGTGATTATCGCGAGCAAGTCGCTCGCGGTCGAACTCGGACCCGAGCGCATTCGCGTGAACTGCGTGAATCCGGTGATCGGCGAAACGGCGCTGCTCTCCGAATTCATGGGTGTCGAAGATACGCCGCAGAATCGCCAGCGCTTTCTCGCCGGCATTCCGCTCGGCCGCTTCTCGACGCCGCAGGATATCGCCAACGCGGCGCTCTATCTCGCTTCGGATGACGCGGAGTTCGTCACCGGCGTGTGTCTCGAAGTGGATGGTGGAAGGTGCGTTTAGAAAAGTGAAGCGGCGGCGCTCGAAGGCCTGAGCATCATTGCGCGCGGTGTGCTTATGAACGGGATGCGGCCCGAATTCGATCATGTCCGCTGCAAAGCCACTCCGTCGCGCCATTCCCGGGACACCTTCGTTAACTGAGCATAAGTTGCGCTATGCATCGGTCCACTTGCGTGAAAAGAACCACAATCGAAGCGACACGGCAATGCACGGTTGTGCTGGCTGGGAATGTGGATCATCGGTGGCGACACGAGTTGTGTGTAACTCGAAGACGAGACCTATGCGAGCCGAGTCCATGTTTCCAGCACAGCCGACTGAAGGCCGAAGGCAAACACGATTCGGGACAACACTGAAGATGTCATCAAAACAGATTGCTGACATGTTCCATTCGAAAGGACACCCGATATGTCATCGTCAGGAGTTTCGTCGACTGACAACCTCTACGCACAACTGAATTCGTACACGTTCGGGGTGGCCACGAAGGAGGCGCCTGAGCCTGCTCCGCCCGCCCCGGAGCAGCACCCGCTACGTTCGGCTCTCAAGCCACGCCCGTCGCTTTCCGTCGCCACGAACAGTACCGATTCGCGTCGATCGTCCTTGAGCGGACCCGTGGCTCCGGCCAATAGAGACCGGATAAGAGCCCTGGTGCAGCGAATTAAAAACGAGGCGGTCGGGTTAACCTTCAAGGACCTGGAGAGTACCGAACAGGCGGTCGTCAGAGAAGGATTCCTCGCGGCAAAACATGTGCGCGCCATCTCAATAGCGCTGGAGACGATGAATGCGGGATGTAGTTTCCGTGTTGCCGGAGAACACACGCTTAAACGAATCGGCGAAGGTGCCGAAGCAAAAGGACACGATACGCTGGAGAAGACGCTCAAGCCAGCTACGGTAGACGCGCTCTATTCGCCGACAACGGCCAAAAGCGTTTGGAAAACTGCCGAAGCGGCCGACATTACCGGTTACGTGACTACCCTGTACCCGGACAGGTCCGGCATGTTGCATATGGGACAGGGCGTGGCACGACTGGATGTGTCGGACGTTCCGGCAGAGGAAGAACTTATCGATAGACTCGGTTACGCGGGCACCAATCGGGCCCTTCCCATTGACCTGAAAGATCTGGAATCGTTGAAAGCGTCCCTTCAGCCGCTCAAGGATGTGAGAGATTGGAAGACGCTGCCGCTGACTGGAGACTACGATCTCCACGATATGTTTTCACTGACGGGGAGACGCAGCACGGTTCCTTCGGGCAGCACGGAGGAGACCGCAATAATTGACGCGATAAACGCCGCGATCAGCACGGTCGACCCGGATCGGCGTCCTGCCGGCGACAGGAACAGGAGACTCGTGCAGCACGGCCCTCAGGTCAACTATGTCGCTTTCATGCTGAACGAGGAACCGACGAGTGTCCTGAATCAGCATGTTGCCGCCCCGAGCTTTCCGGTAGCCATGTATGTTGCAAACACAGGGTGGAAGATCGTCAGGGATCACACCGAACTCGCGAACGAATATAAAAAGAACGGCGTCAACCTCAAGCAGACCTGGACTCCGAGGGGCAGTCTTAGCATTCCGAGCACCCGACAATCTTCGCTGTCCATAGGGGAATCGGACAAGCGGTACTAGCCGCTCAACCATGCCATGCCCTCGGCAAGCGAGCCGGATTGCCGCCTGCTCGAAGCCGGCGGTCTCACAGGCATGGTGCGGCGGGCGCCCGAAAATTTGCGCCGCCCTCATCAGATTCTGCGCGCAGTCAGTGTTTTCCCTCATATCGATTCGTCATGCAAATCGCCGTGCGCGACTAGAATCGATCGACAGCCGTACTTCCATTCCACAAGAAAAGAGGAGATACCATGGCGAGTCCCGCAGAACCGCTCCGCCAGCCCGGCGCCGGCGTGCCGCCTTCCGCGTTCGAAGAAGCGACCTACCGCAAGGTCACATGGCGGCTCGCGCCGCTGCTGATGCTCTGCTATATCGTCGCGTATCTGGACCGCGTGAACGTCGGCTTCGCGAAGCTGCAGATGAGCACCGACCTCGGCCTGAGCGACGCCGTGTACGGCTTCGGCGCGGGAATTTTCTTCATCGGCTATTTCATCTTCGAAGTGCCGAGCAACGTGATCCTGCACAAGGTCGGCGCGCGCGTGTGGATCGCGCGGATCATGATCTCGTGGGGCATCATCTCGATGCTGACGATGTTCGTCACCACGCCGACGATGTTCTACGTCATGCGCTTCCTGCTCGGCCTCGCCGAAGCGGGGTTCTTTCCCGGCATTATTCTGTACCTCACCTACTGGTATCCGGCGCATCGGCGCGGACGGATCACGACGTGGTTCATGACGGCCATTGCGTTATCCGGCGTAATCGGCGGACCGGTGTCGGGCTATATCCTCAAGAACTTCAGCGGCGTGAACGGCTGGCACGGATGGCAGTGGCTGTTTTTGCTCGAAGGGCTACCGTCGGTCATCGTCGGCGTGCTCGTGTTCGTCATGCTCGATGACCGGATCGCGAAGGCGAAGTGGCTGACGCGCGAAGAACAGCAATTGCTCGAAAGCCAGGTATCCGCCGAAGAAGCGGCCAAGCATGACATGCCGATCCGCCAGGTGCTCACGAGCGGGCGTGTGCTGATGTTGAGCCTCACCTACTTTTCGTTCGTGATGGGACTGTATGGCGTGAGCTTCTGGTTGCCGACGATCATCAAGGCGACCGGCGTGACCGATGCTTTCATGATCGGCCTGCTCTCGGCGATTCCGTTTGCGGCGGCGGTCATTGCGATGGTGCTGGTGGCGCGCAGCGCGGATCGGTCGCGCGAGCGGCGTTGGCATATTGCGTTGCCGGCGTTCGCAGGTGCCGTGGGGCTGGTGTTGTCGGTTGTCTGGGCGCATAACACCGTGCTTGCGATGGCCGGGTTGACACTGGCCACCATGGGAATTCTGACCACGCTGCCGCTATTCTGGAGTTTGCCGACTGCGATTCTGGCAGGGACGGGAGCGGCTGCGGGGATTGCGTTGATCAATTCGATCGGGAACCTGGCGGGCTTTCTGAGTCCCTATGCGGTCGGGTGGTTGAAGCAGGCGACCGCGGCTAACGATTCGGGGATGTATATGCTGGCGGCTTTTATGGTGCTGGGTGGATTGCTCGCGGTGAGTGTGCCGGCCAGGCTGGTTAACAGGTAGTGCTTTGGGCCTGTGTCCGGAATGGATGGCTAGCGGGACTTCGCATCAGTCGACCGATAGTGTTTGCCCGCGATCCACCAAAACAGCATGCCGCCAACCGCACCGGAGGGAACGAGGAATCGCCCCACGCTGAATAAACCCTGGAGCCAGGTCACATCCTTCTCGTCTGGTGGATCGGTGTACCAGTGAACCGAATTGAAGAATTCAATGTGAGCTCGAACGGCCAGCATTCCAAGGGCAATTCCCGCGAGCAGATAAAAGATCCAGTTGCGAATCCTGAACGCCCGCGCCAGCAAGGAGAGCGCGGCACAGGGAAGTGCGGTGATCCCGATAGCGAACATCCACGATACGGCAAACATCAGCACTAGCATCACGACAAAATGAATCGCTTTCGTTGCGAGCGAGTTATTTGTTGCGCTTTCGAAACTGGCTACTCTGCTCAGCATGGCTAGCAGCACGAATACGAGCGTTCCTATGGTTACGCTCGCGAGGTATCCGGCCAGTACGCGCTCCGCGGTGACGTTCTGTCGTGACGGTTCTGGTTGCATCTGGCGGTGGTGAGTTCGCTGTTGTCGAATGGGTAGTAGGTCCGGACTTCCGGGAACTACATGAATTCATTTTTTTGCGTTCCTATCCACTACGGTACATCGATGCCCATCGTCCCATCAAAAAACCCAATATCGCTGCCACGAAACAAAACGCAGTGAAGCGTACCGTCGATCTCAACCCGCGTGCAATGTTCTCTTCCGCGCGTTCCTGTGTCAGTTTGTAGACTTCGTCGCCATTCGCAGTTAAACGGACAGGGTGAGAGTCACAAAACTCCATATGCAAAGCGGAGCCGGATGTCAGACCTTGCAGCATCTCCACTGGGAATGGAGCGTGAGTATGCACGCCTTGCGCCGCCAACAGAAACGAACCGCCTTCATTGACAAGGAATGCTCTCACACCTCCGAATCCCTCACGGACATACAGCGTCCCATCCCAGCTCACCACATCGCATGGCAGGCCAACCGGTTTTTCGTACCATAAACCGATCGTGAGCGAAAGTGCGGCCACCCCTCCCAATAACCCGTACAAGTACAAGAAAATCCCCAGTATTTTCATCGTCGCGATCTTTTTGTATGGTTTCGTCTGTCGATGCCGTCAGCCCAAGTTCAACTGACACGCTGACGATTGTCTGCGATCTAGCCCAGACTGTCGATTGACCACTGATGGTCGCACCACGTCTCACGACCGGAAACGGCAATAACCTCCCCCCAACTCGCATGCCCGGTTCCGAAAGGGCAAGTTTGCGTCCGCGCTCACTCGTGTAACATCGACACGACAATCCAGGCGTTTAGCATTGTTAAACCGGGAAGAAAAATGATCCGTGCCAACCTTCTCTTCGCCACCTTATGTCTTGTGACCTCGCTGGCGCACGCGGCCGGTTTTCAATTCATCGAAATTCCGGGCAACGGATCGCTTCAGCCTCTCAAAGGAGCCGTCTGGTATCCGTGTAGTCAACCGCCTCGCAACGAGAAATTGGGCCCGTTCGTGCTGTCTGTTACCAGGGATTGTCCGGTCGCCGGCGAGAAGCTGCCACTTATCGTTATATCGCATGGCAGGGGCGGTACTTTCCTTGACCATAGCGACACGGCCGCAGCACTGGCAGATGCAGGCTTTGTGGTCGCGGCGATAAACCATCCTGGTGACAATGCGATGGACAAGACCCGCATCAACGATTTCCCGGTATTCGTCGAGCGGCCGGCGGATATCAAGCGTCTGGTCGACTTCATGCTTGGCTCATGGACCGCCGCAGCCAGGATCGACGCAAACGACATCGGCATCTTCGGTTTTTCGCGCGGTGGATATACCGGGCTCGTCGCCGTGGGTGCCAACCCTCGCTTTGGGAAGAACCTGCGTCTATGCGACGGGGTGAATACGCCGCTCTGCAATCAGGTACATCAAGGAGAACTCCCTGAACTCGTCCATGATCCGCGTATCAAGGCGGCAGTGATTGCCGATCCAGTCAGCGTCTTCTTCACGAAAGACAGCTTTTCCAATGTGAAGATACCCGTGCAACTTTGGAGATCCGAATTGGGTGGCGGCGGAGTGACGCCAGAAAGCGTCGCGAACGTCGTAGGCGAAATACCGACGAAACCGGACGTTCATCTCGTTCCCCACGCCCAGCATTTTTCCTTCATGGCACCCTGTTCGGCTGAATTCATGCAGGCGGCACGAGAAATCTGCGTCGACGGACTGGACTTCGACCGTATCTCTTTCCACAAAGAATTTAACGCTGACGTGCTGACGTTTTTTCGCAAGTACCTGACGGATACGAGTACCGCCGGGTAGAACATGTTTTCCCGATTCCGACAGCGGCGAAATACGCGGTGCGGCGTGAAGTGAATTCGACCTTGACCGTGCCGTTACGTCGGGTCAAAGCAAAGAGTAATGCGCCGGACGTGTGGCAACGGCGCACGGCTTCCGATCGAGTTTCCGCGATTGTGCAAACGAACAGGGCTATGCCAAATGCATGACAACGCGCTGCCGCAATCGTGCCCAAGGTAAGCTTGAGACATCAAGAGGTCGTGAGTGACGGCACGGTCATACCCGGGTACATCGCCGCGAACATTACAAAGCCCCAAACGCCAATAACCGGCCGCAAACCGAAACTCCCTAAGCGATCCAATAGGTCAGCGTGTAGTAGTGTTTGCCGCTCTCTCGCCGTATCAGCAATTGGCCTCTGATTCCCGATAACTCGCCGGTTCCGGAACCGGGCACGATGTCGATACGCAACGCCTCGCGCCCGGCGTCCATTTCGCCGAAGTGGGCCAGCGCGAAGCTACCACATCGGCCGTCCAACGAGCCTTCGAATGATTCAAGCGCGACGTACGTCGCTTCGCCCTCGCGCGGCTTGCCGGCGGTTAGCATTTCCCCGAGCGCCTGGCCCTTCAGCCCGCCGTGGTACGCTTTTTCGATAACGTGGCGTCCGATAGGCGCAGCATGGGCGGGAACGGCAACGCTATCGGGCGGGGCGATTTTCACGTCGAATGCGCCCGTGGCGACCAGCGGTTCTTGGTCTGATGGAGTCACGCTCATGGAACCTCTCACAAGGAATCTGCGGCAATAGCCGAGGCAGCGCTCACGTCGCGAATCAGGAATGCACGCATGGCCTCATCATCGACCCAAACGCCCGCGCTGTCTTGTACAAACCCGACATCCGGATTCGGAGCCGCCCTGTCGCAGCGCGCCGTGCTGCTGCCGCAACATATCGGCCAGACATTCCAGCTCAGCCGTTATCCGGTCGGCGAATCGCTGGCCCCATGGGCCGAATTCCACTGGATCGTAGAGTGGGACCTGCCTGAAGCCGACTGTCATCTTCAACAGGTCCTGCCCTATCCGAACGCCAATCTGGCATTCGAGGCCGGGCAAACCGCGATTCATGGACCGTCGCGCGGCCTCTTCACGCGGGAATTGCGCGGCCGTGGAAGAGTGCACGGCCTGCGCTTCAAATGCGGCGGATTACGTCCATGGATCGAGTGTCCGATGTCCGCACTGCGCGATACCGTCGTACCGGCAATACATTGCATGCCGCACGGTTCGG
The DNA here is from genome assembly GCF_011752995.1 of Burkholderia sp. Ax-1724. Taxonomy (GTDB): domain Bacteria; phylum Pseudomonadota; class Gammaproteobacteria; order Burkholderiales; family Burkholderiaceae; genus Paraburkholderia. The sequence goes on along the minus strand of NZ_VWWL01000001.1, from coordinate 447,298 downwards.
ACATCGCACGAATCGAGGCGCAAGTACTGAATGCCGCCCATCACGACGAAGCGATCGCACGGGTCGAGGCGGTATTGTCCGAGCGACGGCCACCATTCGACCCGTGGGTGGAGCGCCTCGACACGGCGGTTCACGCAATCCAAGAAGACCGCGACATCACGACGACACGCGCGTTGCTGCAGCGCCTCAACCTGAGCGAACGCGCCATGCAGCGAGTCTTTTCGAATTACCTCGGCGTAACGCCAAAGTGGCTCATTCAACGCGCGAGAATTCACGACGCGTTGCAATGCCTCGCAGTGGAGCATGAAACACCGCTCGTGCAGATCGGCGCACGTCTGGGCTTTTTCGACCAGGCGCATTTCACTCGCTGCTTTCGGCAACACACGGGCCAGTCGCCGCAGCAGTATCGCGAGGCGCTGCACACCGAGTCGCGGGTCCGATCGATAGGCGAGTGAGCGGTCATAGTCGAAGCGAAACACGCCCAACCTCAGTGGGACGAAACGTAAGTCGCATCCGCGAAAGCTGCCGGAATGGCGAAGCCTTCGAGCATACGCTTCGCCTCCGCCGCCGGCGTCAAGCCGAACAGGCGCTTGAACTCCCTGCTGAATTGCGATGGGCTCGTATAACCCACGGCATGGCCCGCCGCCTCCGCCGTCAGGTCCTGGCGCACCATCAGCAGGCGAGCCTGATGCAGACGCGTCGACTTCAGGTACTGCATCGGCGACACCTGCGTGATTGCCTTGAAGTGGCTGTGAAAGCTCGGGACGCTCATACCCGCTTCCCCGGCCAGTTGCGAGACGTCGAGAGGTTGCGCGTACTCGGCGTGGATCAGGCGGAGTGATCGGCCGATCCTGCCGAACTGCCCCCGCATCGCCAGCGCCTCTCGCATCGAACTCCCCTGAGGCCCGGTGAGCACACGGAAATACAGCTCGCGCAGCAGTTGCGGCCCCAGCACGGCGGCTTCGAGCGGCCGGTGCATCGCCTCGAGAAAGCGCAATACGGACGCCCGCATCGCATCGTCCATCGGTGTCGACATCATGCTCTGAGGCGTTTGCACCGGCTCCGCTACGCCTTCGCGGTCGATTTGCGCCGCCAATTCGGCGGCCATGGCGAAATCGAGGTGCAAATACAGGGCGAGCAGCGGGCGCTCCTGCGTTGCGTCGGTTTCCATGCTGAACGGAACCGGCGCGGACACCGCCAGGTAGTGATGCTCGTCGTACAGATAGAGCCGGTCTCCGAAATAACCGCGCTTACGGCCCTGGCAAACGATCACGATGCCGGGATCGTACAAAACCGGCGTGCGCGACAACGCACGATTCGAACGCAGAATACGGACGCTCGGCAGTGCCGTCAGGTTGTAGCCCTCTGCGGGAGCCAACGCGCGCAGCAGCGCAACCATGCGTTTCTGGCTGTGGGGGAGTCGATCCGTGTGGCGAGTAGAAGCGAGCTTCGCGCTCATAGTTTTATGCAAGAAAAACAGTGAAATTCGGCTTATTCAGCCTCGCCCGTCAGATTACCATGCATGCTCAATCGACATTTGGGAGAAGCTTCGATGGCATCCAGCAAAATCCTGCTCATCACCGGCGTCAGCAGCGGCTTTGGCCGTGCACTCGCACAAGAAGCGCTGGCAGCAGGTCACAAGGTGGTCGGAACCGTGAGAAACGCACAGGCGAAGCATGATTTCGAAGCGCTGTCCGCGAGCGCCGCTTTTGGCCGCGTGCTCGACGTAACCGACTTCGACGCCATCGATGGCGTCGTGGCGGAAATCGAGGCAAACGTGGGGCCCGTTGACGTCCTCGTCAACAATGCCGGTTACGGCCACGAGGGCGTCATGGAAGAATCGCCGCTGTCGGAGATGCGGCGGCAGTTCGACGTGAATGTGTTCGGCGCCGTCGCGATGATGAAGGCCGTCCTGCCTTTCATGCGTGAGCGGCGACGCGGCCACATTCTGAATATGACGTCGATGGGCGGCCACATCACGATGCCAGGCATCGCTTACTATTGCGGCAGCAAATTTGCTCTGGAGGGTATTTCCGAAGCCCTTGGCAAGGAGGTCGAATCTTTCGGCATTGCCGTGACAGCCGTGGCGCCGGGTTCATTCCGCACCGACTGGGCAGGCCGCTCGATGACGCGAACGCCCCGCTCCATTGCGGATTACGACACCGTCTTCGACCCCATCCGCAAAGCCCGCGAGGAAAAAAGCGGCAAGCAATTGGGCGACCCGAGGCGCGCGGCCCGTGCGATGCTCGCGGCGATTGCCGCAGATCATCCGCCCGCGCATCTTCTGCTCGGCAGCGATGCACTCGGGCTCGTGCGAGACAAACTGTCCGCATTCGCGGATGAAATCCGTGCATGGGAAGCCGTGACGGTCTCGACGGACGGCTGAAGATCGCGAGCGGGCCGCCGCGGCCGTGCACGATTCCAGCGCATTGCGCGCGATGCGAAGGACATCTCGCGCAACCGTATCGCCGCGCGAGCCCGCGCCCTACTTCACCGGATCATCCCGCAACACCGCCCCTTCCTGCTGCGAAGTCGCCAACGATCTCAATGCAGGTATCAGCCGAATCACGAACTTCTCCAGTTCCACCACGAGGAAAAACAGCACGCCGCCGCAAACGAGCCACATCCAGGCCGACAAGGGCAAACCTTCGGTATGGAAGATCGCCTGAAACGGCAGCGTATATGTGAACAGAAGCTGCAACACCACGACACCGGCAATCCCGTACCAGAGATAGCGATTGCCCCGATGCGCGCTCACCGACAGCGACGCATCGAGCAGATGCCGGATGTTGAGCAGATAAAACACCTGGCCCAACGTAATCGCGTTGACGGCCGCCGTGCGCGCCATCTGGTCCGACGCCCCCTGCCCCTTCATCCAGAAGAACGTCGACAGCGTATAGAGCACGAGCGCCGCGCCCACGAAGAGGATGCGCCAGATGCCGAAGCGCGTGACGATCGGCCGGTCGATCGCACGCGGCGAGCGGCGCATCACGTCCGCCTCGTGCGGCTCGAACGAAATGGTCAGGCCGAGCGCGACCGACGTAATCATGTTGACCCACAGTATCTGCGGCGCCGTGATCGGCAGCGTGAAGGCGAACAGGATCGCCACCGCGATCACCGCGCCCTGCGCGACATTGGTCGGCAGCATGAACAGCATCGCCTTCTCGATGTTGTTGTAGACCGTGCGCCCCTCCTTCACCGCCGCGGAGATCGACGCGAAATTGTCGTCGGCGAGGATCATCCCTGCCGCCTCCTTCGTCACCTCGGTGCCTTTGATGCCCATCGCGACACCGATGTCCGCCTTCTTGAGCGCGGGCGCGTCGTTGACGCCGTCGCCCGTCATCGCGACGATCTGCCGGTTCGCCTGGATCGCCTTGACGAGCCGCAGCTTGTGCTCGGGGCTCGCGCGGGCGAAGACGTCGACGTCGCGCACGCACTCCTGCAGCGCCGCATCGTTCATCGCCTCGATCTCGGTGCCGGCGACGGCCGTCCTGCCGTCGCCGATACCGAGCATTCTCGCGATGGCCGCCGCCGTGATCTTGTGGCCGCCCGTAATCATCGTGACACGGATGCCGCCGCCGTGGCATTCGCGCACGGCGTCGATGGCCTCTTTGCGCGGCGGGTCCATCAGGCCCACGAGGCCGAGCAGGACAAGCGTGCGCGGCAGGTCCCGCGGACCCAGGCTCCCGGTTCGCAGGCCCGGATCCGGCAGCCACGCCAGCCCGAGCACGCGCTCGCCTTGCGCGGCGAGCCGGTCCCCCTCGCGGGCGAAACGCTCGCGATCGAGCGGCGCCGCGCCTTGCGCGCTCTGCTGCCGATCGCAGTGCTCGAGGATCACTTCGGGGGCGCCCTTGACCAGCAGCATCTCGCCGTCTGCCGAACGGTTCAGCGTCGCCATGAACTTGTGCTCCGACTCGAAGGGAATCGCGTCGATTCTCGGCGCGGCGGCAGTCTCGGCCGCACGGTCCATGCCGAGCTTGACGGCGAACGGGTAAAGCGCGCCCTCGGTCGGGTCGCCTTCCACTTTCCATTTGCCGTCTTCCTCGAACAGTTCGGCATCGTTGCACAGCAGCGATACGCGGCCCATCAGCCCGAGCACGTCCGGCACGGTGCCGAGCGGCTCGCCGTCGGCCCTGACCTCGCCCTCGCTGGCGTAGCCGTCGCCGGTCACGGTATAGGAGGCGTCCGCCGTCACGACAGAGGCGACCATCATCTCCATCAGCGTCAGCGTGCCGGTCTTGTCCGAGCAGATGCGCAAGACGGCGCCGAGCGTCTCGACCGCCGGCAGGCGGCGAATAATTGCGTTGCGCTGCGCCATGCGCTGCACGCCGATCGCGAGCGTGATCGTGATGAGCGCCGGCAGCCCTTCCGGAATGACCGACACCGCAATCCCGACGATGGCCTGGAACAGCTCGACGAACGTCATATGTCCGAGCCAGTGCCCCCAGGAAAACAGCAGCACGCTGACACAGGCGATCACGGCGGTAATCACGTAGCCGAACTTCTTGATCTGACGCAGCAGCGGCGTCTCCAGCACGCTGACCTCGGCGAGCATCTGGTTGATGCGGCCGAGTTCCGTTTGGCTCCCCGTCGCCACGACGACGCCGGTTGCCCGGCCCGACAGGACCATCGTGCCGCAGAACGCCATGTTCCCGCGGTCGCCGACCGTGGCTTTGGCGGGCACGGTCGCGGTGCTCTTCTCGGCCGGGACGGATTCGCCCGTCAGCGCCGCTTCTTCCGTGCGCAGGTTCCTCGCATCGACGAGACGCATGTCCGCCGGAATCCGGTCGCCCGATTCCAGCAGCACGATATCGCCCGGCACGAGTTCATCGGCGGGGATCAGGCGAACCGCCGCGCCACGCAGCACGCGCGCCTCGGCGGACAACATGTTGCGAATCGAGTCGAGCGCTTTCTCGGCGCGCCCTTCCTGCAGAAAGCCGAGCAGCGAATTGAGAAGCACGACGGCCAGAATGACCGAGCCGTCGAGCCACAGGCCCAGCATGAACTTGACGAAGCCGGCCGCGAGCAGCACGTAGATCAGAATGTTGTGAAGCTGCGCGAGAAATCGTGCGACCGGCCCTTTCTTCTTGCCCTGCGGCAGACGGTTCGGGCCATAGGTGGCGAGCCGCCCGCTTGCCTCTGCGGCATCGAGGCCACGCGCGGAATCCACGTTGAACTGCCGCTCGATTTCGTCGGCCGGTAGCGCATGCCACGGCGCCGCATTCTCGACTGAACTCATCCTCGTCTCTCCCTCTCTCTCCCGGTTTCGGTGATGCCGGTGATGTCTGGTCAGGGACCGCTTTCAATGTCCGGAATCGCCCCCTGCCAGTGTCTGTTTCGTCGCGTCCGCGGCTTCGGCGCCGAGTTCCTCTCTCGCCGCGGCGAGGTCCTTCATCTGCTCCTGCGTGGCTTTCGGGTAAGCGAGGTCGAGCTTCTCGACAGCCTCGACGATCGCAGCCGCAACGACGAGCCGCGTAAAAGGTTTGTTGTCGGCGGGCACGACGAACCACGGTGCCGCCTCCGAAGCCGTCGCGCGAATGGCCTCTTCATAGGCGTGCATATAGTCGTCCCAGTAGCGGCGCTCGCGAATGTCGGCGGCGGAAAACTTCCAGTGCTTGCCGGGATTGTCGAGACGGTCCATGAAGCGCTTCTTCTGCTCCGCATACGACAGGTTCAGATAGAACTTGAGAATGACCACGCCCTGGCGCGTCAGATAGTCCTCGAATCGCGCGATATCGGCGAGCCGCTCGTCCCATATATTGCTGCCGATCCGTGCCGGCGGAATCTTCTGCGCATCGAGCAGATGCCGATGCACGCGCACCACTAGCACTTCCTCGTAGTACGAACGGTTGAAAATGCCGATGTGCCCACGCTGGGGCACTTTCCTGCCATAGCGCCACAGAAAGTCGTGCGAGAGCTCTTCGGCCGACGGCTGCTTGAACGAGAAAACATCGCAGCCCTGCGGATTGACGCGCGACATGACGTGCTTGATCGTCCCGTCCTTGCCCGCCGCGTCCATGGCCTGGAACACCAGCAGCACCGACCAGGAATCCTGCGCGTAGAGCACCTCCTGCTCCATCGCAAGCCATTTCGAGCCGCGCTGGAGCAGTTGCAGCGCCTCGGCCTTATCCATTTTGAGTCCCAGCGTCTCGCCGGGATCGAAATGCTTCAGCGAGAAATCGCTGCCGCTCGTGACGCGAAACGGCTCGGTGTACGTCCGCAACGCATCGAGTATGTCCTTGCGAACCATTGCCCTTTCTCCACGACACCTGCAACCGGTTGCACGATTCGCGGATTGCCGTCCGGGCCGCCGAAATGCGAAGCCTGTCCGGACAGCATCGCAACCTCAGTCGTACTACTCACGACTTTTGATAATAGGTCACGTCTGATGTATCGCTGCAGATATTTGGCGAGAGTCGCCCGTCGCTCTGACCTCGCAGCGAACGTGGCCTACGTCGCGCGCCGCTCGCGGTCCGGATGGCTTGCGGCAGTGCAGCCATCATGGGTGACCAGAGCCCAAGCGAAGACTGGCAACGACAAACCCGCGTCTATCACGCGGTGCAAAAAGAAATGGCCGCAGCATCGGCTGCGGCCATCGGGTAGCGGTTCGAGAGGCTTGTGCGGCTCAGCGGCTACGCCATGATGCGAGCCTCATCAGGTCACATTCATCGCCAGCGCGCTCTCGCGATAATGCTGGCTCGCTTTCTCGGTATCGCCAAGCTGCTCGTGCAAACGCGCAAGCGCGCGATGCGAGCGGATCTTCAGCGTCTCGTTATCGGCAAGCTTCAGCGCGCGTTCGAGGAACGATTGCGCCTTGCCCCACAACTGCTGATGCAGGCACAGACGGCCCAGGGTGAACATCAGATCCGCATCTTCGGGACGATCCTTCTGCCAGGCTTCGGCCTTCTGGATCAGCGGCAGCGCATCGCCGCCGGCCGTGTCCGGATAGCGGCGCAGCAGGCGCGCGTCCCAGTTCTGCGCGAGCGCTTCCTCGACGATCTTGCGCGCGTCCTGCGGACGATTCAGCGAGACGAGCAGTTCGGCGGCGGTATCGGCGAGACGCGGCGAATGACGCTCGACCGCCGACAGCGAGTTCCACAGTTCGAGCAGCGCATCGGCGTTGTGACGACGATCGCGCAGCAGATTCTCGGCCGCCAGTTGACGCAGCCGCACCGCCACGGCCGGATGGATCGCCTCGCGCTTCTCCAGCGTCTTGACGAGCTTGAGCACCTCGCCCCAGTTCTTCAGTTGCTGCTGCGCGCGCAGCATGATCTGTTGTGCATGAATGCGCCGCGCGCCCTGCGATTGCATTTCGGTCAGCGCGGTGAGCGCGCCGTCCGCGTCGCGGCCGTCGGCGCGCATGTCGGCGGTCGCCATCAGGCGCGCATCCTGCCAGTCGGCTTCGTCGATCTGCGCGAGCCATTCGTCGCGCCGCGCATATTCGTGCATGCGATGCGCGGCCGTGGCCGCGATCAGGCCGGCCGCGCCCTTGTTGTCGCCGTTCGCGAGCGCGTCTTTCGCGGCCTTCTCGGCACGCGAGAAACGCCCCGCGTAGAGGTTGCCGATCGCGTCGCGCAACGACGCATGCGCTTTCGCGACGCGCGAGCGCGCGCGGTACGCGGCGACGCGCTGCGGCATGCGCCAGATATTGCGGATGATGCGCAGGAGCGCATACAGCACGATGAACAGCACGACGATCGCGACGATGAACAGATTGAGCGACATGTCGACGCGATACGGCGGATAGACCAGCAGTATCTGCCCCGCGTCGAAGCGGCCGACCACCGCGAGCACCACCGCGATCACGAACAGCAGCGCGAGCCAAAGAAGTCCCCGGATCGCCATGATTAACCCCGGTTCCGGTATTGATTGACGGCCTGCAGGCTCGTGTCGAGGTTCGGCAGTTCGACCGCGGCCGAGCCCGTATCGACCTGCCTGACGAGATCGATCACTGTTTGCGTCTCTTTCGACGAAGCGTCGAAGTAGCGCGTGAGCGCCGTCTGCGCCGCCTGCAGGTCGGACTTCAGCGTGGTCTGGTTGCGCGAGAGCAGCGCGAGACGCGCCGACAGCAAACGCAGCTTCAGGTTCTCGCGCACGAAATAGCCCTGGTCGGGCGAGACGAGCATCGCGTCGGCATGGTCGATGCGGCGCACCTGCACGAGGCTCGTCAGTTGATCGCCGATGCCGTGCGTGACCTCGTCGAACCACACTTCCCAGCGCGGCTTGCCGGTGGCCGCGGCCACCTTCGCGGTGTCGGCCCACGTGGCCGCGTGCGGCGTCGCATGCGGAATCGGCGCCTCGCCCGAGAGCGGCAGGTTCGCGACGTGGTCGATTGCGTTGTCGAGCTTGATCGCGAGACCGGTGAGATCGGTCGACGGCGCGGCCTTCAGCTTGTCGATGTCCTGCGCGATCGCCTTGCGCACCGCCACCGCCTGCGGGCTGTCCGACGCCGCGAGGCGCGTGTCGGCGCTTTGCAGCGCGAACAGCGCGAGCTGCGTGTTGCCGGTCAGCTGCAACTGCTGGCTCGCCGCCGACAGCATCTGCCCGACTTCGGCGAGCGTCCAGTCGTCGCGATTGCGCGCGAGATCGGCGTATTGCTGTTGCAGCGCCTGCTGCGCGGCCTGCGCATCGGCGAGCTTGCCCTCGAACTGCGCGACCTGCGAGTCCGCCTGATGCACGCTGGCGAGCGCCTGGTCGAGCTTGATGCGCAGCTCGTTGGTCTGCGTGTCGTTGGCCTGCTGACGCTGCGCCAGCGCCTGCTCGGTGCGCACGAGCTTGCGGTTCATCGCGAAGCCGCCCACGCCGACCGCGCACGCCAGGATCACGACCACAAACCACAGCAGCGGCCCGCTCATGCTGCGGCGCTTGTGCGCTTCGTACGGCGTGAAGGGTTGATTCGGCGGCAACGCGGCGGTTGCGGACGGCTGGGGTGCGGCGTTCGTGGAGGCGTTCGTTTCAGTCATGCGTGATTGAGCCGGGTTGGTCGATACCGGTTGGACGACGGGGGGCACGGAAGGCACGGCGGCCGCGGTGACGAGCGCGCGGACTATGCGCTCGTCGCCCGCGCCGGACACCGTCATCCTATCAAAACCCAATGCCCGCGCGGTCTGCGCGATGCGTGGATGAGGCGCGACGAGCGGCGCGTGTTTGAGCTGTGCGATCTCGCTCGCGTTGAGGTGGTCGTGCGCAAGCTCTTGCAGGTTGCGCACGCCTTCGGAACTGGTCACGAGCCATGCGTGCGGCCGGCCCGCGAGCAGTTCGTGCACGCGCGCCCAGGCGCCGATGGGCGGCTCCGGCACGACGCGCCGGTACGCGGCGACCGTCTCGACTTCGACGCCCGCTTCGCGCAGGCGGTCGGCGAGCCATTCGCGGCCGCCGTCGCCGCGCACGATCAGCACGCGCTTGCCGTCGAGCGCCGCCGTGCCGAGCTGCGCGTCGAGCGCGGCGAAGAGGCCCTCGGAGTCGAAGCTCGCCGCTTCGTCGTCGGCGCCCGCGGCCGGGCTGATGACGCGATGCCCCGGCGCGCCGATGCCGTGGCGCGCCAGCGCACGCACGCTGCCGGGACCGACCACGCCGATCGGCAACGCGTGCGGCCAGATGTCGTCGCGGTGCGCAAACGCGTGATCGACCGCGTTCGGCGAGACGAAGACGACGAGCGCATAGCGTTCGAGCGACGCGAGTGCGGCGCGCAGCGGCGCAGGGTCGATGACGGGGGCGATGTCGATTAGCGGAAAGTCGAGCGTCGCGAGGCCGGCCGCTTCGAGCTGCCCGACGAGCTCGCTCGACTGGCCGGCCGGCCGCGTGATCACGACCGTGAAGGACGCCTGCTCCGGCGTGCCCGAGGCCATCACTCGCCGGCCGCCGCGCCGTTCGCGGCGGGGGTTGCGGGGCTGCCTGCTATGTCACCTGCCGCGTCGCTTGTGGCATCACTTGCGGCAGCACGCGCGGCACTATCCGCCACAGTCGGGCCGCTGGCGGTGCTGAGCGCCCGGACGATGTCGAGCGCGCCCTGCCCAGCAAGCTCGCTCGCGACCTGCTGGCCCAGCGCGAGCGCGCGCTCGATGCTCGGCGCGGGCGCCGATGCCTGCGCGCTCAGTACGCGCTGGCCGTCGGGCGTCGCGACGATGCCGCGCAGATGCAGCGCGCCGTCATGCCAGGTCGCATACGCGGCGAGCGGCACCTCGCAACTGCCGCCGAGCGCGCGCGACACCATGCGCTCGGCTTCGACGGCGGCCGCCGTATGTGAGTGATGGAGCGGCGCGAGCCACGCGGCGAGGTCTGCTCGATCGGCGCGAATCTCGATGCCGAGCGCGCCCTGCCCCGCGGCCGGCAAGCTGTCCTGAGGATCGAGCAGCGCGCGGATGCGCTCGCCGAGACCCAGACGCTTGAGCCCGGCCGCGGCCAGGATGATCGCCGCGTAATCGCCGCGATCGAGCTTGGCGAGGCGCGTGTCGAGATTGCCGCGCAACGGCCGCACGTCGAGATGCGGATAACGCATGCGCAGCATCGCCTCGCGGCGCAGGCTCGAGGTGCCGACCACGGCACCGGCCGGCAGCGCGGCGAGCGAGTCGTATTGATTGGAGACGAGCGCGTCGCGCGGGTCCTCGCGCTCCATGATCGCGGACAGCGCGAAGCCCGCGGGCAGCTCCATCGGCACGTCCTTCAGCGAATGCACCGCGAGGTCGGCGCGGCCATCGGCGAGTGCGGCTTCGAGTTCCTTGACGAAGAGGCCCTTGCCGCCGACCTTCGAGAGCGTGCGATCGAGAATCTGATCGCCGCGCGTCGTCATTCCGAGGATTTTTACGTCACAAGATGGATATAATTTGTGCAGCGCACATCGCACATGCTCCGCCTGCCACATGGCAAGGCGGCTCTCTCGCGAAGCAATCACAAGCGTGTGGGGTGGCGCGGCAAACGTCTCGGTGTTCATTAGCTTGCTGATCGAATCTCGGGATGGAATAACAATCAATGTTAGCACGCGCCCCTGCTTGCGCCCTTGCACCAAAGGCACGGCCGGGCGCCAGGCAGACGCGGTATCGATGGAGGAGACGGGCTGCGCGCGGCAAGCGCCTGCCCCATTCCGGCTCGTCACGCACGGTCGTTCGCGCATCGCGCGGCGGCATGCGCGATGATGCAATGCGGCGTAACCGCGTGGGCGGCACGCGCCGCGCGTTCAGTGCGGCCTCGCCTCATGTGTCGTGGCCCCTCTCTCCATCCGGCGTCGGCAGGGCTCATGCGGCTCGTCGCGGGCGGTTCGTTTTGCAGGCCCGCCTGCCGCCGCGCCTTGCCGTTGCGCGTTGTCGTGCGCCTTGCAGTTCTCTTTGCTGTTCTAATTGCAGTCCCGTTCGCAGTCCCTGTTGCACGCTGTTCACGTTACTCGCAGTCCACGTTGCACATTCTGTCGCAGTTCCGCAGTTGCAGTTCATCACTCAACAGACCCTGGCTTCCCTGAGGAAACCCATCGTGACGTCTTCCGGATCGGCGCGCCCTGACCGCCGCAACACTGCTTCGTCCAACGCTCGCCCGGCCCATGCCGCGACGCCGGACGCTTCCGCTGCCTCTGCCGCAGCCCTCGCCGACTCCACCGCGCACGGCACGACGTCGGCCTTCGCTCAACGCGCCGACCAGTGCACGGAACAGCGCACGGAAAAACGCCCGGGCCAACGTGCCCTCGCCGCGCAAGCCGCCAAGGCGCCGAAAGCCGCGCGCACCGCCGTGTCCGTCAAAGCGGAAAAACCCGTGAAGACAGCCAAAGCCAGCAAGGCTGAAAAGGCTGGGCAAGCCGCAAGCTCCGCCGATGCACGCAAGCCGGCCAAGGTCGCCAACACCGATGCGAACGCCACCGCTTCCGCGAAAACCGAAGCGGCCGCGAGCGACGCAGCCCAACCGCGCGCCGCCAAAAAGCCGAAGCTGAAAGCCGTCGCGCAAGCCGCGGGCGCAGGCGCCGCCGTCCCCGCCGCCAAAAGCACGGCCCGCACGCGCGAGGACAAGGACCATCCGCTGTTCCAGGACATCCGCTATCTCGGCCGCCTGCTCGGCGACGTGCTGCGCGAGCAGGAAGGCGACGCGGTGTTCGACGTCGTCGAAACGATCCGGCAGACCGCCGTGCGTTTTCGCCGCGAGGACGACAGCGCCGCCGCGCAGACGCTCGACAAGAAGCTGCGCACGCTGACGCCCGAGCAGACGGTCAGCGTGGTGCGCGCGTTCAGCTACTTCTCGCACCTCGCGAATATCGCCGAGGACCGCCACCGCAACCGCCGGCACCGGATTCACGCGCTCGCGGGCTCGGCCTCGCAGCCGGGCACGATCGCCTATGCGCTGGAGCGGCTCGTCACGGCGGGCGCGGCCGCGACGCCAGTGCTGCAGCAGTTCTTCAACGACGCGCTGATCATGCCGGTGCTGACCGCGCACCCGACCGAAGTGCAGCGCAAGAGCATTCTCGACGCGCAGCACGACATCGCGCGGCTGCTCGCCGAGCGCGACCAGCCGCTCACCCACCGCGAACGCTCGCACAACGAAGCGATGCTGCGCGCGCGCGTCACCTCGCTCTGGCAGACGCGCATGCTGCGCGACGCGCGTCTGAGCGTCGCCGATGAAATCGAGAACGCGCTGTCGTTCTATCGCGCCACCTTCCTCGAGGAAATCCCCGCGCTCTATGGCGACATCGAGGACGCCCTCAAGGAACACGGCATCGAAGCGCGCCTGCCGCCGTTCTTCCAGATGGGCAGCTGGATCGGCGGCGACCGCGACGGCAATCCGAACGTCACGGCCGACACGCTCGAAAACGCGATCACGCGCCAGGCCGCGGTGATCTTCGAGCACTACATGGAGCAGGTGCACAAGCTCGGCGCGGAACTGTCGGTGTCGAACCTGCTGGCCGGCGCGAGCGATGCGCTGAAGGAACTCGCGGCCATCTCGCCGGACCAGTCGCCGCACCGCACCGACGAGCCGTATCGCCGCGCGCTGATCGGCATGTACACGCGGCTCGCGGCCAGCGCGCGCGTGCGGCTCGGCGAAGGCAGCGTGCCGGTGCGCAGCGCCGGGCGCGGCGTGGCGCCGATCCGCGCGATTCCCTACGACGACGCCGCCGACTTCGTGCGCGACCTGCACGTGCTGATCGATTCGCTCGCCGAGCATCACGGCGCGCCGCTCGCGGCCCCGCGTCTCGCGCCGCTCACGCGCGCCGCCGAGGTGTTCGGCTTCCATCTCGCGAGCATCGATCTGCGGCAAAGCTCGGACATCCACGAAGCGGTGATCGCCGAACTGCTCAGACGCGCGGGCGTCGAGGCCGATTACGCGGCGCTCTCCGAGGCGGACAAGCTCGAGGTGCTGCTCGCCGAACTCGCGCAGCCACGCCCGCTGCGCGTGCCGTACGCCGAGTACTCGGACCTCGTGAAGAGCGAACTCGGCGTGCTCGAGGAAGCGCGTATCACGCGCGAAAAATTCGGCGCGCGCGCGGTGCGCAACTACATCATTTCGCACACGGAAACGGTCAGCGATCTGGTCGAGGTGATGCTACTGCAAAAGGAAACCGGCCTGTTGCGCGGCCGTCTCGGCGACGAGCACGATCCGGCGCGCGCGGGCCTGATGGTGATTCCGCTCTTCGAGACGATCCCCGATCTGCGCAACGCGCCGCACATCATGCGCGATCTGATCGCGCTGCCGGGCGTCGGCGCGCTGATCGAACACCAGGGCAACGAGCAGGAAGTCATGCTCGGCTATTCGGACAGCAACAAGGACGGCGGCTTCCTGACCTCGAACTGGGAGCTGTATCGCGCCGAGCTTGCGCTCGTCTCGCTGTTCAACGAACGCGGCGTGACGCTGCGCCTGTTCCATGGCCGCGGCGGCACCGTCGGCCGCGGCGGCGGCCCGACCTATCAGGCGATCCTCTCGCAGCCGCCCGGCACCGTCGACGGACAGATCCGCCTGACCGAGCAGGGCGAGGTGATCGCGAGCAAGTTCGCCAACCCCGAGATCGGCCGGCGCAATCTGGAAACGGTGGTGGCCGCGACGCTCGAAGCGTCGCTGCTGCCGCAAGGCAACGCGCCCGCCGAGCTGCCCGTGTTCGAGGAAACGATGCAGCAACTGTCCGATACGGCAATGGCCGCGTATCGCGCGCTCGTCTACGAAACGCCGGGTTTCAAGGAGTATTTCTTCGAGTCGACGCCGATCGCCGAGATCGCCGAGCTGAACATCGGCAGCCGGCCCGCCTCGCGCAAGCTGCAGGACCCGAAGCAGCGCAAGATCGAGGACCTGCGCGCGATTCCGTGGGGCTTCTCGTGGGGCCAATGCCGTCTGCTGCTGACGGGCTGGTACGGCTTCGGCAGCGCGGTCGCCGCGCATCTCGACAGCGCGCCCTCCGATGCCGAACGCGCGCGCCGGCTCGCGCTGCTGAAGAAAATGCACAAGACGTGGCCGTTCTTTTCGAACCTGCTGTCGAACATGGACATGGTGCTCGCGAAGACCGACCTCGCGGTCGCGTCGCGCTACGCCGCGCTCGTCACCGACAAGAAGCTGCGCAAGCACGTATTCGAGCGCATCGTCGCGGAATGGGAGCGCACCTCGAAGGTGTTGTCCGAGATCACCGGCAAGGGCGATCGGCTCGCGGAAAATCCGCTGCTCGCGCGCTCGATCAAGAACCGCTTCCCGTATCTCGATCCGCTCAATCACTTGCAGGTCGAATTGCTCAAGCGCTATCGCGCGGGCGATACGAACACGCGCGTGCGACGCGGGATTCGTCTGAGCATCAACGGGATCGCGGCGGGCTTGCGCAATACGGGTTGAGGCTGAAGCGGCGGTTTGAACCGGGGTTTGAACCGGGGTTTGAACCGCTGTTTGCCGTCGAAGCGCAAGCGGGCTTGACGCACCAATGCGGAATCATCGGTGCAAGCGGTGCATTCAGCCCGCGATACGCAACACACGCCGGGGGTGGCCAGCAAAGGCCACCCCCGGCTTTTTTCATTCAATGCGCGTCGATCATCAACGCGTCGAGCTTGAACGAGTGGTCCGCCTGCACGTCGAAATACTGGCGCACTTCGTCGGGCGCGTGATCCCACAGCGAGCGGATCGCGACGATGCGCGGCTCGGGCGTGCGCATGCGCGCGACCCACGACTTGAATTCGAGGTCGATGCGCCAACGCTCGCGAATCGACGCCTTGAAACCGGCCGCGGCGAACAACGCAATCCACTCGTCGGCGCGGTAATCGCGGATATGCGAGCCGTCGCGCAGTAACTCGATCGCCTGGATATGCGTATCGAGCAGCGGGTGATCGATGCCCGCGATATCGATGAACAGCACCTTGCCGCCCGGCTTCAGCACACGCCGCACCTCGGCGAGCGCGAGCGGCACGTCGTGCCAGTGATGCGCGCTCATGCGGCTAATCACCCAGTCGAACGCATGAGCGGCGAACGGCAGCGTTTCGGCCGCGCCCTGCTGCGTGCGGATGTTGGCAAGGCCGCGCTCTTTCGCCGCGCCTTCGACGGTCGCGAGCATCTGCGGCGCGATGTCGTAGGCGACGACCTCTTTCGCATGCGGCGCAACCGCGAAGCTCGCGTGCCCCGCGCCGCAGCCCATGTCCAGCACGGTCACGCCCGGCGTCGCGGCGATGGCGTCGGCGAGCGTACGCAGATCGGCGCCGCTCGCATGGGTCTGACTCGTCAAGTAAGCGGCGGCGGTCGAGCCGAACGCGTCGGCGACCTGATCGTGATGCTTCATGGGTGGCTCCGTTAGGGTGAGATGGCGACGCGCCGTGGGGTTTCCAGCCGCTACAATAGAGCCGGTCATGTACCAGTACAAGTTAAGCAATTATTCTGGTATCTCTATTACCCCCTCCACGCGCAGCCCGCCAGCATGACCATGCAGCCCACCGCCGATCACCCGCCACCGCTCGACGCCACGCCGGCCCGCGCGCTCGGCGACTTCATCCGCGCCCACCGCGAGCGGCTCGCGCCGCAGGCGGTCGGCCTGCCGCCGGGGCCGCGCCGCCGCACGCCCGGTCTGCGGCGCGAGGAAGTCGCGCAACTGTGCGGCGTGAGCCCGACCTGGTACACGTGGATCGAGCAGGGCCGGCCCGTGTCCGCTTCCGCCGACGCGCTCGCGCGCATCGCGGTCGCGTTGCAGCTCTCGCGCGCCGAACGCGCCTATCTGTTCGAACTGGCCGCGCAGCGCGATCCGGCCGAGCCCGACCCGGCCGCCGCCGATGCCCCCGCCACGCTGCTGCAAACCGTGCAGCTCGTCAGCTCGCCGGCCTACGTGCTCGACCGGCAGTGGAATGCGCTCGCCTGGAACGAGCGCGCGGCCGAGCTGTTCGTCGGCTGGCTCGACGGCGCGCACGACCGCAATCTGCTGCGCTACACGTTCACCGAGCCAGCCGCGCGCGCGTTGATCGTCGATTGGGAAACGCGCGCGCGGCGGCTGGCGGCCGAATTCCGCGCCGACTCGATCCGCCATCTGAGCGATGCGCCGACGCACGCGCTGATCGATGCGCTGTCCGCCGCGAGCGACGAGTTCGCGCGTTACTGGGCCTCGCAGGACGTCGGCGGCCGCGAGGGCGGACGGCGCGAGTTCAATCATCCGCGCGACGGGCGCCTCGTTTACGACCAGATCACGTTCAAGCCCGCGCATCGCGAGGATCTGAAGCTGGTGGTGCTGGTGCGGGAGTAGGCTGGCGGCTGCCCGTCGCGGCGCAGCCTCAAGCGCGCGCCCATCGCCGCTGCGCCGTTCGCCGTGCTCCTGCCCCGTCTTGAGCGCCCACGCCCGGTGTTAAAATCGTCGTTTCTCCTCGCTGCGGCGCGGCCTTCGGGCCACTCAGCCAGGCTTGCCGTCAGCCGCTTTACCGCTCGATCAACGGCCGCTTCATTGCGGCCTGGTTTCCATTTAACTGCCGCTTAACCGCCCAACACCATGACGTCCCAATTGCACAAAAAAGGCGAAGCCTGGTCGGCTCGCTTCTCGGAGCCGATGTCGGAGCTCGTCAAACGCTATACGTCGTCGGTTTTCTTCGACAAGCGTCTCGCGCTCGTCGACATCGAAGGATCGCTCGCGCACGCCTCGATGCTCGCCGCGCAGAAGATCATCTCCGCCGACGACCTCGCCGCGATCCAGCGCGGCATGGCGCAGATCAAGGGCGAAATCGAGCGCGGCGAGTTCGAATGGCAACTCGATCTCGAAGACGTGCACCTGAACATCGAAGCGCGCCTGACCGCGCTGATCGGCGACGCCGGCAAGCGCCTGCACACGGGCCGCTCGCGCAACGACCAGGTCGCGACCGACATCCGCCTGTGGCTGCGCGGCGAGATCGACCGCATCGGCGGACTGCTCACCGAACTGCGCACGGCGCTGCTCGACATCGCCGAGAAGAATGCCTCGACCATCATGCCGGGCTTCACGCACCTGCAGGTCGCCCAGCCGGTCACGTTCGGCCATCACCTGCTCGCCTACGTCGAGATGTTCTCGCGCGACGCCGAGCGCATGATCGACTGCCGCAAGCGCGTGAACCGTCTGCCGCTCGGCGCGGCGGCGCTCGCCGGCACCAGCTATCCGATCGACCGTCACGCGGTGGCGAAGACGCTCGGCTTCGACGGCATCTGCGCGAACTCGCTCGACGCCGTCTCCGACCGCGACTTCGCGATCGAATTCACGGCGGCTTCCGCGCTCGTGATGACGCACGTGTCGCGCTTCTCCGAAGAACTCGTGCTGTGGATGAGCCCGCGCGTCGGCTTCATCGATCTGGCCGACCGTTTCTGCACTGGCTCGTCGATCATGCCGCAGAAGAAGAACCCGGACGTGCCCGAACTCGCGCGCGGCAAGACCGGCCGCGTGAACGGCCATCTGATGGCGCTGCTCACGCTGATGAAGGGCCAGCCGCTCGCGTACAACAAGGACAACCAGGAAGACAAGGAGCCGCTGTTCGACACGGTCGATACCGTTGCCGATACGCTGCGCATCTTCGCCGAGATGGTCGCCGGTATCACGGTCAAGCCCGACGCGATGCGCGCCGCCGCACTGCAAGGCTTCTCGACCGCGACCGATCTCGCCGACTATCTGGTCAAGCGCGGCCTGCCGTTCCGCGATGCGCACGAAGCGGTCGCGCTCGCGGTGCGCGTGTGCGCCGATCGCGGCTGCGATCTCGCGGACCTGACGCTCGACGAAATGCGCGGCGAATTGCCGAACGTCGCGCATCTGATCGGCGAGGATGTGTTCTCGTATCTGACGCTCGAAGGCTCGGTGGCGAGCCGCAATCATCCGGGCGGCACGGCGCCCGAGCAGGTGCTGGCCGCAGTGAAGGCCGCGCGCGAAGCGCTGAAGTAAGCGATGCCCGGCGAGGCCGCGAGCGTGAGCTTGCGGTCTCGCGGGAATCCGCGTTTGGCATGGACCTGTATTACACGAACATGCAGCGCGACCATGCAGCACGGACATGCAGAAGGCGAACCCCGCAGACGGGTTCGCTTTTTTTTCGCCTGCGTCTGGCGGACTCCACGCCAGCCACCGAAGCGGCAAGTGAGGCGGCCAGCGAAGACAAAAGAAAGCCCGCGTAAAGCGGGCTGAAAAGACTTCCACCGATGCCTCGTTGAAGAGGCCATCAAAGTGTAGGCGCGTTTGATCCATCGACCAATTCGCGGATATTTCCGGCCATTACATCGACGTGCCATACATCACACAGCGACCACGCAACGACCGCGCAGCGGGTGAACGCCGATTGAATACCGGTGGTTTTTGACTACCATCGAATCAGGCCCTCTTCGCGCTGTTCCCCGACGATGCTTTCCCGTCTCCCCGCCCTTCCGCGTCGCCGCGCGAGGCAATGCCTGCCATGCATCCGACGCTCGTCGCATACGTCGCGCGTGCTGCTCGCCGCGCTGAGCGCCGCCGTGCTCGCCGGCTGCACGATCACCTCGCTGATGCCGCGCGAAACCGTCAACACGCCGCTCGCCGCGATCAACAGCGCGACGCTCGATCAATACCGCGACGCGGTCGCGCGGCGCATCGTCGAGCGCAATCCCTCGTATGTGCTGCAAGGCAAGCCGCAGGCGATGCTGCGCTCGCTCGTGGTGGTGTCGTTTACAGTCGATCGTAACGGACGCATCGTCGAGTCGTCGGTCTATCGCTCCAACGGCGACGACGAAGCCGAAAGCACGGCCCTCGCCACGCTGCGCCGCTCGGCCCCGCTGCCCTTACCGCCGGGCAAGCTGCTGAACAGCCGCGGTCAGCTCGAACTGTTCGAGGACTGGCTCTTCAACGACAACGGCAAATTCCAGTTGCGCGAGCTGGCCGCGCCGCAAGCGGAATCGCTTGAGTAGGCGTTTGCGCTGCGGTTTTGCGTCACTGCGTTTTGCTTTTCCGCGTTTTGCTTTTCCGCGTCTTGCTTCTCCGTACTCTGCGCTACCGTGCCTTGCTCCGCGATGCATTGCGTCATTGCGTCATCGCGCGTTGCCTCATTGCGCTTCACTTCGCCCGACGCCGCGCAGCATCGCGTACGACTACGACAATCTGCCGCCCCCGCCGGGTAGTGCGCCTGGTAGTGCGCCGCATCGCGCGCCGCCACAACCTTACGCCGCCATTGCTGCGCGCCGGCCGCGCTCGCTATAATTTCCGATCCCCTGCGCCGGCAGCATCCGGCATGGCTCACGCCGCCCGCACACCCGCCGGCGCGGCGGGCAAGCCCTCAGAATTTCAACACGGACACCGCGCGAGCGCATGCCGCCTGCTCCAGCAGTCGCATTGCGCCCCACGGCTTTACGACATAGGGAGACCTGCATGTCCATTTCGCCGATTTCCGCGGCTCAGCCTGCAAGCGGGCAAAACAGCAGCGCGCGAATCATCTTCGCGAGCTTTATCGGCACCGCGATCGAGTTCTACGACTTCTACGTCTACGCAACCGCCGCGGCGCTCGTCATCGGACCGGTATTCTTCCCGCATGGCTCGGCCACCGCGCAGGCGCTATCGGCGTTCGTCACGTTCGGCATCGCATTCGTCGCGCGGCCGATCGGCTCGTTCCTGTTCGGCCACTTCGGCGACCGCATCGGCCGCAAGTCGACGCTGGTGGCCTCGCTGCTCGTCATGGGCCTCTCGACCACGCTGATCGGCTTCGTGCCGGGTTACGACGCGATCGGCAGCCTCGCGCCGATCCTGCTGTGCATCCTGCGCTTCGGCCAAGGCATCGGCCTCGGCGGCGAATGGGGCGGCGCCGCGCTGCTCGCCACCGAAAACGCGCCTGCCGGCAAGCGCGGCTGGTTCGGCATGTTCCCGCAGTTGGGGCCGTCGATCGGCTTTCTCGCGTCGAACGGCCTGTTCTTCGCGCTCGCGCTGTCGCTCTCCGACGAGCAGTTCCGCAGCTGGGGCTGGCGCGTGCCGTTCATCGTCAGCTCGGTGCTGGTCGCGCTCGGCCTCTATGTGCGCCTGAAGATCGCCGAAACACCCGCGTTCAAGGCCGCCATCGAGCGCAAGGAACGCGTGCGCGTGCCGATCGCGACGCTGCTCTCGCAGCACTGGGCGCCCACGCTGCTCGGCGCGCTCGCGATGGTGGTCTGCTACACGCTGTTCTACAACGCGACGACGTTCTCGCTGTCGTACGGCGTCGGGTCGCTGCATATTCCGCGGCAGACGTTCCTCGGCCTGCTGTGCATCGCGGTCGTGTTCATGGCGCTCGCCACGCCGCTGTCGGCGCGCGCGAGCGACCGCTTCGGGCGCAAGCCGGTGCTGATCGTCGGCATCATCGCGGCGATCCTGTCGGGCTTCACGATGGCACCGCTGCTCGGCAGCGGCGAAACGCTGCTCGTGCTGCTGTTCCTCGTGATCCAGCTGTTCCTGATGGGCGTGACATTCGCGCCGATGGGCGCGCTGCTGCCGGAACTGTTCCCGACCAACGTGCGCTATACCGGCGCCGGCGTCGCTTATAACCTCGGCGGGATTCTCGGCGCATCGGTCGCGCCGTATATCGCCCAGGTGCTCGCCGCGCACGGCGGCCTGCCGTGGGTCGGCGCGTACGTGTCGGTCGCCGCGGCCGTGAGCCTGTTCGGCGTGCTGTGCATGCGCGAAACGCGCGATGAAAGCCTCATGAAATGAGGCAATGAGGTCGCGGCGCGCATCGGCGGAAATGTTCTTCCGCCGATGCGCGTATGCCGTTTTTCTCATACTGCCCTTTCGTACTGCCTCGCGCATCGTGACTCATGCGCGGCTGTTTTGGCGCTGCCGCTTCATGCTGCTTCTGCGCGCCGACATCACCGCCGACGCGCTCACGCACCCGGCCTTTGCGGCGCCCTCTCCCCTCCGCCCTTGGCGGCAGGCGGCTCGGTAAATCCCCCGCCTTGTACGTCTTTTCGACGTGCCTATACTCCCTGTCATAACCCTACGAAAAACAGGGAGACTCGCATGAACCTCCATCTTCACAATGCCGAGATCGTGACGATCATCGCGCTGGCCTTGCTCGGCGCGTTGCTGCTCGCGCTGCGCTTTCGCCCGGCGAGCTGGAAAGGCATCGTCGTCGAGGCGCTCGCGGCGAACGCCGCGGCCATCGCCGCGGTCATCGCATTCGAAATGCTCATGGCCTGAGTCCAGACCCGAGCCGCGCATCGCGCTCAACGGTAGTAGTAGCCGTGATGGTAGTAGCCTCCGCCGCCGTAGTAATAGCCCGGCGCCGGTGCGATGACGCAGCCGCCGAGTGCCGTTGCGAGGACCGTGCCGGCAACCAGAGTCAGAATCAAGCGTTTCATGTTGTTCTCCATCGAGTCAGTTTGATTCGAATCGAAACCCCGAATGACCCGATTGAACACGATCCGCCCCCGCGTGAACGTTGCCATTTGTAAGGGAAAATCACCGCGGTGTTACAGAACCGGCGGGGCCGATTCACGCCGCTGAAACGTATTCGACAAGCACTTGTCACTGAAGCGCGAGCACGTCGATATGGCGAAAAACAACGCCTATACTGCGTTGAGCGCGTCGATGTCGCGCCGGCATAGCGGCTGCCCCGCCGAGCGCGCCTGCACGCGCCTCGGCAGCGATTTCAGACACGACAGCGGGACCTTGGCGCGCGGTATCTCGCGAGTTTGCGATGAGGCCCGATCGCATCGCGCATGCAGACGGAACCGCATGAGCGTGGTGTAAGAACGGCATGACCGCCGCCGTGGCGCCCAACGAAAAGCGACAGATTTAACAGGCGTGTAATCGATTCCGCTACGCCCGCGATTCCTCTACGCCCGTCGTTCCCCGACGCGGGCGTTTTTTAGAGGCGCGACGAGGCCATCCGGCTCGCAGGAGCGGATTGTGCGTCGCGCCTCACTTCTTTGGCGCAAACGTTTGCCAAACGACCCGGGAAAAACCGGCGGAATTCAGGCGGCAGCCGAATCGTCCTGCACCGCAAACGCGTCCGCGCCTGAGTGCACATAGTCGATCGCGTCGAGCGCCGCACTGATCGGCGGCACCGAGCGGCCGTCGCCGATCGAGGTCGAACGGAACGGCGCTTCGACGCCGCAATGCGACGGCGAGGTCGCCACGAAGATCATGACCGTGCGCTTCTGCAGCGCGTGCGCGAGATGGACGAAACCCGTATCCGTGCCGACGACGAGCGCGCACGCGTCGATCATCTGCGCGACTTCGGTCACGCTCATTTGCGGCAGCACGGTCGCGCCCGGCACTTGCGCCGCGATCTGCTCGGCCTCGGCACGTTCGCCGGGCGACCCCCAAGGCAGCACGACCTGAAAGCCGCGCTCGCCCAGCTTACGCCCCACCGCCACCCAATGACCGAGCGGCCACTTCTTGTCGTCCTTGGAGGTGGCATGAAAAAATGCCGCGACGGGCGCCTTGGTGCGCGCGAACGGCCGCGTGACCGGTTCGGGCAGACGCAGGTTGTAGATCGCCGGGCCGTCTACCTTGTAGCCGAGCGCCTCGCTCGCGCTGATGCGCATGCCATGCCATGCATTACCCTGGGGACGCGGACCGAAACGGCCCGTATACGCGAATGCGGCACCGCGCTCGCCCAGATCCTGGGATTGGTAACCGATGCGCTTCGACGAGCGCGCGAGAAACGCAATGATCGCGCTCTTGTAGACGCCGTGAATGTCGATGATGTAATCGTAGCGATGCGCGCGCAGATCGGAAATCGATGCCCAGATTGCCTTGAAATCGCTCCAGCGGCGCGCTTTCTTGAACCGGCGCAGCGGCGCGCACAGCACGCGGTCGACGCCCTGGCTCCAGTGCACCAGATCCGCGAACGCCTCGTCGGCGGCCCAGTCGACCTGAACGCCGGGAAACGCGCGCTTGATATCGGCAACGACCGGCAGTGCCTGCACGATGTCGCCTAGTGAAGTGACCTTGACGATAAGGACTCGCTTCATTGAGGAACTGTTCGTTGTTCGAGATTCAAACCATTTTAGCTGACGATTCCGTCACACCCCTGCCAAACGCGCAACGGACACAGTCTGTCTCTTAATACCGTCTATTACACCGGGGGCGCGAAAAGTGTCGCCCCAGACTGTCCGCCCATGGCATTTCAAAAGGCTTTCCCAAATCCTGGGCCATGCGGTACGCCTTATACTCTTTCCTTTACGCCTGTCCGATCCCGCCCACCGCCAGCCGATTCCATGCCCCGGTCCTTCCCTCCCAGTCCATCCGTCCTCCTGCGCCGCGCGAAACGCCTGTGGCGGCAATACGGCATTTTCTGGCTCGGCGCGATCGCGGTCGGCCTCGTCGCGGTGCTGTACGCGCGGCTGATCGACTGGGGCTACGACGTGTTTCGCGGCGTGCAGCAACAGCATACGTGGGCGCCGCTCATCATCACGCCGGCGGTCGCGGCGCTCGCCGTGTGGCTCACGCGCACGTTTTTCCGCGGCGCCGAGGGCAGCGGCATTCCGCAGGTCATCGCAACGCTGCACACGAAGCCTAGCGCCTACGGCGCGCGGCTGCTCTCGGTGCGGCTTCTGCTCGGCAAGATCGGCGTGTCGTTTCTCGGGATTCTCGGCGGCTTCACGATCGGCCGCGAAGGACCGACCGTGCAGGTCGGCGCCGCGCTGATGTTCAATCTGCGCCGGCTCTATCCGCGCTCGAACGCGCAGATCGAACGGCAACTCGCGCTGGCGGGCGCGGCCGCGGGTTTGTCGGCGGCATTCAATACGCCGCTGGCCGGCATCGTGTTCGCCATCGAGGAACTGACGCGCAGCTTCGAAGCACGCGCGAGCGGCGTGCTGATTACCGCGATCATCATCGCGGGGGTGGTCGCGCTGGGCTTGAACGGCAACTACACGTATTTCGGCACGATCCAGATCGGCTCGCATTTCCCCGATCTGCTCGCGCTCGCGGTGCTGCTCACGGCGCTCGTCACCGGTATCGCGGGCGGCGGGTTCGGCTGGCTGCTGCTCAATACCGCGCGCTGGATTCCGGCGCCGCTGCGCCAGTTGCACGGCGAGCGGCCGGTCGCGTTCGCCGCGCTATGCGGCTTCACGATCGCGGTCGTCGGGCTGCTGTCGGGCGGCGCGACGTTCGGCAGCGGTTATGCGGAAGCGCGCGGATTGCTCGACGGACACGCGCAATCGGTGTTCTATCCGTTCCTGAAGATGATCGCGCTGATCGGCTCATACCTGCCCGGCATTCCAGGCGGCATCTTCGCGCCGTCGCTGTCGATCGGCGCGGGTTTCGGCAATCTGCTGCACATGGTGTTCGACTCGATGCAATTGCCGATGCTGATTGCGCTCGCGATGGTCGGCTATCTGGCCGCCGTCACGCAATCGCCGATTACGTCGTTCGTGATCGTGATGGAGATGATCGACGGCCATGCGCTTGTGATTTCGCTGATGGCCACCGCGTTGATCGCGAGCCGCGTATCGCGTCTGTTTGCGCCGCCGTTGTACGAGTCGTTGGCGCGGCGTTATATGGCGCCGTTGCCGCAGCCTGCGCCCGCGCCTGAGGTGCCCGAGGTTGAAGTACCCAAGGTTGAAGTGCCCGAGCCGACGGCGGAAGAAAGCCCCGAGGTCGATGCTGCCATGGCCAAAGCCGACGGCACTCACGGCGAGCAACCGGCAACGGACGCACAGGTGCAAGCCCCGGAGAGCGCAACTCGAAACACCGCGACGAATGGCGCTGCGAATGTCCCGGCAAACGGCGCTGCGAGCACCGTGGCGGACACCGCCGCGAACGCCGTCGCGCCAACCTCGACAGACCTCGCGAACGACGCCTCCGACACCCCGCGTCAATAAACCACGACGCGCGGCGCATGCACATACACCGGCCGCGCGGGGACGACGACGCAACCGGCCAGCATCACCGCGAGCGCTGCGAGCACGAGCAGATTCTTTTTCATCGGATAGTTCTCCACACTCCCAGGCGCGCGATCGCCGACGCCTGTGTTATCGATCAAACGGGAAAATGCGCTGAAGACGCGACGCGAGCGGTATCGAACGCCGCCGCGTCGCCAATGCATGCGTTTTTGCGTGCGGCTTCGCGTTCGCCCATGCGTTCGCTGCCACGCACGCGACTGCGGTCGTTACGCCCAATGCCCCGCAATCCAGCGGTAGTTCGGACCATGCTCGACCCAGTGACCCGGCACCCAGTGATAGCCGACGCGTTCGGCCTGCCAGTGGCCGACGACCCACACGTAGCGGCCATGATCCCAGCGCCAGTGACCGTGATCCCACACGTAGCCGACCCGCGGCGCGGGCACGGCCTCGAAGCGGACCGGCGGCGGCGCGGACGGCGCGACGATGACGACTTCCTCGGCCGAAGCCGACGCCATCGCGGCAGCGCCGGCGGCGATCAGAACGGTGTTGGCAAGCAGCAGGCGAAAGGTTCTGTTCATGATCTCCCTCTTGGGTTGAACACCGGATGCGGCGTTACCGGTTTAATGCGCGAGGGCTCCGGGCGGCTGACGAGCCGCGTGTAACGGTGCACGCTGAAATGCAACGGATTATTTCGATCGGAGAATCGGGCGCGGCGAGCGCCTCCAGGGTCAGGCGGGAGAGAAGCGGAAAGCCGATGACCGAAGGAGTTTCAGCGAGACAACGGTGAGGGAAGACTCGGAGAGAAGGTCTGCACATGAGCATCAGCACGATGCGTCTACATGACCGCCGCATGTGCATGCCTATGCGAGCGCAAACAACAAACGGGAAGCAACAAACGAAAAGCGCCGCACAGCATCGCATTGAATCAACACGACACCATGCAGCGCATTTGCGGCGATACAAACTGGCCGCTCACCGGCGGCCAGGCAAACCCACCCGCGGAACGATCAGACCTGCGGTATTTCGATCTTGACTTCGAGCACCTCGAGATCGTCCTGACGCTCGAGACTCACACGAATATCGTCGTCGGAAATCTTCACGTACTTCGAGATCACGGCCACCAGTTCGCGTTGCAACGCAGGCAGATAATCGGCGGGCGCATGGCCGCCGGCGCGCTCGTGCGCGATGATCAACTGCAGGCGTTCCTTCGCTACCGACGCGGACTTCTTTTTCTCGCCCAGCAAAAACGAAAGAATCGACATTACGTGCGTCCCCCCTTACTTGGTGCCGAAGAGGCGCTGCAGCAGCCCGGGCTTCTGGTAATCGACAAAGCGGAGCGACTTCTGCTCGCCGAGGAAACGCGACACGACGTCCTTATAGGCTTCGGCCACATCGGTGCCGTCGAGGTGCACGGCCGGCAGACCCTGGTTCGACGCGTGCAGCACGGCTTCCGACTCGGGAATCACGCCGATCAGGTCGATGCGCAAGATTTCCTGGATATCGGTCAGCGAAAGCATTTCGCCTTCGTTCACGCGCTTCGGGTTGTAGCGCGTAATCAGCAGATGCTCCTTGATCGGCTCCTTGCCCTCGATCGCGCGCTTGGTCTTCGACGAGAGAATGCCGAGAATGCGGTCCGAGTCGCGCACCGACGACACTTCCGGATTCGTCACGATCAGCGCTTCGTCGGCGAAGTGCATCGCGAGCAGCGCGCCCGATTCGATACCGGCCGGCGAATCGCAGACGATGTATTCGAAGTCCATCGCGATCAGGTCGTTGATGACCTTCTCGACGCCTTCCATTGTCAGCGCATCCTTGTCGCGCGTCTGCGACGCCGGCAGGATGAACAGGTTCTCGCACTTCTTGTCCTTGATCAGCGCCTGGTTCAGATTCGCTTCGCCCTGGATCACGTTGATCAGGTCGTACACGACCCGGCGCTCGCAGCCCATGATGAGGTCGAGGTTGCGCAGGCCGACGTCGAAGTCGATCACGGCAGTCTTGCTGCCACGCAATGCGAGGGCCGATGCAAAACTCGCGCTCGTGGTCGTCTTGCCCACGCCACCCTTGCCCGAAGTCACCACAATGATTTTTGCCATTACCCTTACCTTGTGTTCGTCAAATGCGTCAATTATGTGCGGCTTTTTCCCGTGAAACGCGGTGTGCCGGACTACCCCCGGGGCAGCACGCGCGTCGCCTCTCTCAGGTGAGCCGCAACGGTTCGATCATCAGTTTTTCTTGTTCGAGCCAGATCTGCACCGGCTTGCCGAGCACGTCGGCCGGCAGCGGGTTCTCGGTCGTTCGATAGATGCCCGCGATCGAGATCAGTTCCGGTTCGAGACACGTGCAGAAAATGCGCGCGTCGTGATTGCCCTGCACGCCGGCCAATGCCCGGCCGCGCAGCGGCGCGTAAATGTGGATGTTGCCTTCCGCGATCACCTCGGCGCCGTAGCTCACGAGACCGAGCACGACGAGGTCGCCCTTGGCGTAGATGCGCTGGCCCGAGCGCAGCGGCTTGTCGATCACCATGGTTTGCGGCGAGGCGGCGAGCCGCGCGGATTCAGCGGCGGCCGCCGGGTCGAGCGTGGTGCCTACGCCAGCGGCAATGGACGCGGTGGCCGTGGCGGTTGCGGTGTTCGTCGCGGTATCTGCCGCCGTGCCTGCTGTCGCGCTTGCCGCTACGCCGGCACTCACGTTTGCCGCCGTGCCCTCTTCGTCGCCCTGCTTCGCCGCGGCGCCGCGCCGGTCGCGCGCTTCGAGCAGCGGCAAGGCGGTTTCGGTCGCCCACGCTTGCGCCGCATGGGCGACCACGCCGACCGGCCGCATGCGCACGCTGTCGAGCAGTTGCGCGATGTCGACGAGCGGCACGCGTTCGTTTTCGGCGAGACGCCGCACGTCGATCGCGACGACGTCGTTAGCGAAGAATTCGGGGGTCGCCTCGAAGCGCCGCGTCAGTTCGGCGCGCATCGCGTCGAGGTCGGTCGTTTTGACCACGAACATGAGCGTGTCGACAGAGCCGCTGCGAAGTTCGAAAAAAGGCGATTTCTTGGGCGACATAGCGTTCGGCAAAAAATTTTGCGTATTTTACAGGCGTACACGCGCCCGGCCAGTTTTTTTGCCGGGAGAATCTGCTGTCGCGCGCGTGGCGCGGCGCAGCGCCCGATAGGCGCCGCCACACGTCTCGCGCAAGACATATCGCGCAAGACATGCGCGAACGACGGCAACACCGTGGCGCGGCCGCAATCGTGGACGAGACAAAAGAAATTGGCGCACCGGACATGCGCGCCGGAGACATCTCGAAGCAGCGCGACGCAGAGGCAGGCGGCCTGCTGGCACGCCGCTCGCCGCTACCCGTGCGTGTGCGAGGTGGCGCTCACGTGTCGCACCAGCAGGCTTTCGGCCTGCTCGGGCGCGCGCACGACGCGCCGGTGCTCGCCGGCGGGACCGAAGCCGAGCGCTTCGTAAAAGCGCATCGCGTTGCGGTTCGCGTCGGCAACCCATGCGTAGATTTCGGTGGCGCTCGCGCTCGCAAGCCAGTTGCTCGCGGTATCGACGAGCAGTTCGCCACCGCGCAGATGACGCACCGCCGGCGCCACCCATAGTTCGCAGACGAACGCGCGGCGCGCCGCGGTGTCCTCGAAATGCGCTTCGATCAGCCCGGCTGGATGACCCTCGGTGTAGAGAATGAAGGTGCCGACGGCCGGCGAAACCGCGTGCTCGGCCGCGGTGGCATCGAAGCTGGCGGCGTCGGCCGACAACGCGTCCTCGAGTGTCGCGCCGAAGGCATAGGGCGCCTCCCGCAGCGACGCAGTACGGAGTTCGCGAAAAACGGCGCCCTGCTCAGCGGTGATGCGGCGAACGGTCAGTGACGGACTCATGCAGACAAAAACCCCTTGAAACCCTAACGCGTAGCTTTAACCGAACCGGCACGCGAGTCAAATTATTATTGACCAGAACAGCCGCGCGCGCGACGTGTTCGCCTCGCATGCGAACCATGCAGGCCACTCTCGATACGGCCCGCATGCGCTGCAATCTGGCATGCGGCGCGCTCACGGCGCCTCGTAGCGGCCGGTGCCGTCCGGCCACGGTGTGAGCAGTTCGTAGCCGTCCTCGGTCACGGCAACCATGTGCTCCCATTGCGCCGAGAGCGAGCGGTCCTTCGTGACCACGGTCCAGCCGTCGCGCTGCACGCTCGTGCCGGCGCGGCCCGCGTTGACCATCGGCTCGATCGTGAAGACCATGCCCGGTTTCAGGCGCACGCCCTGCCCCGGCTGGCCGTAGTGCAGCACCTGCGGGTCCTCGTGATAGACGCGGCCGATGCCGTGTCCGCAGTAGTCGCGCACGATCGAAAAACCATCGCGCTGCGCGACCTTCTGGATCGCGTGGCCGACGTCGCCGAGCGTCGCACCCGGCTTCACCTCGCGCATGCCGGCGACCATCGCCTCGTAAGTCGTGTCGATCAGCTGACGCGCGACCGGGCTCGGCTGGCCGACGCAGTACATGCGGCTCGTGTCGCCGAAATAGCCGTCCTTGATGATCGCGACGTCGATGTTGATGATGTCGCCGTCCTCGAGAACCTCGTTGCGGTTCGGAATGCCGTGGCACACCACGCTGTTGACCGAGGTGCAGACGGTCTTCGGAAAGCCCAGATAACCGACGTTGGCCGGAATCGACTTCTGCGTGTTGACGATGTAGTCGTTGCACAGCGCGTCGAGTTCGTCGGTGGACACGCCGGCCTTGACGTGCTCGCCGATCATTGCCAGCACGTCGGCCGCGAGGCGGCCGGCAATGCGCAGCCTCGCGATATCGTCGGGAGTCTTGTAGGTAATGGCCATGAATTCAGTCGATGTGGGTCGGATGGATTTCGAATGTTCGACGACGTCGTGCCGCCGCGAGCGAAGCGGCCGATCCTGCTCGCGCCAGCGGTCGATCGTGTCAATTGTACAGAGGATCGCGCGGCCCCCCTGGCAAAACCGGGCAAAACGACCTGCGCGGCGGTGAACCATTCGAGACGCGTCGTCGCGCCGGAGCCCGGAATAAATCAGTATCGCTTAGCAGTCCGTTCGGCTTGCCGGGGCGGGCCGAGCATCTCGGCGACCCGCAGGCGGACCCACGGCGAGGTGCCTTAACTTCGCCACCAGGCCTAAATAGATCGCGTCGAAATGCCGTTATATGCCGTTATTCATTCCATTGGTGTCGTTTTGTTTCATTAAAGGAACGAGACGACGATTACGGCAACCCGAACGCTCCCTTCCGATGAAAAATCTCACGCTCAACGCACGCATCGCCGCCACGATCGCGTTCCTCGCCCTGCTGCTGATCGCGACCGGCGCGATCGGCATCGTCGGCATGGCCCAAAGCAATCGCGCGCAGCGCGACGCCTATGCGGTGCATTACGCGTCGGTCGTCGTGCTCGGCAAGTCCGGCACGGCGATGTCGCGCGCTCGCTACGGGCTCGACTGGGCGATGGCCAATCCGCACTCGCCGCAGCTTGCGATGCAGCTCGATCGCGCGAACAGCCTGCTCGTGGAATCCGACCGTCACTGGGCCGAGTTCCGCGCCTTGCCGAAGAGCGCCGAACTCGCGGCCCTCACCGCCGACCTCGACACGAAACGCAGTGCCGTGCGCCACGACGGCATCGACAAGCTGATCGAGGCGATCCGCGGCGGCGACACGGGCTGGATGGACGAAAGCCGCGCGCAGCACCTGATCGCGCTCTACAGCGCGATGAACGAGAGCCAGGGCAAGCTCGAAAGCTATCTCGACGCGCAGGCGACCGAGGCCGGCGCGCGCTCCAACGCGCTCTTTCGCGCGATGCTCGCGACCTGCGCGGCAAGCATCGTGCTGGCGCTTGCGGTCGCGTTCCTGAGCTGGCGCTCGCTGCGCCGCGCGATCATGACGCCGCTCGCGAGCGCGCTGCATCAGTTCGACGCGATCGCGGCGGGCGATCTGCGCACGCGCGCGGCGGCGCACGCGAACGACGAAATGGGCACGCTGCTGCGCGCGCTCGCCGCGATGCAGGCGCGTCTGCTCGGCACGGTCACGTCGGTGCGCTCGGGTTCGACGGCGATCGCCTCGGCCACGCAGCAGATCGCGGCGGGCAATCAGGACCTCTCGCAACGCACCGAGGAACAGGCGGCCTCGCTCGGCGAAACGGCATCCGCGATGGAACAGATCACCGCGACCGTGCAGCTCAACGCGAGCCATGCCGAGCAGGCCAGCACACTCGCGCGCGGCGCGTCGGACCTCGCCGCGCACGGCCGCGACGCGGTCGGCAGCATGATTGAAACGATGCGCGCGATCCACACGGGTTCCGCGCAGATGACGGGCATCATCGGCACGATCGAGAGCATCGCGTTCCAGACGAATATCCTCGCGCTCAACGCGGCCGTCGAAGCCGCGCGCGCCGGCGACGAAGGCCGCGGCTTCGCGGTGGTGGCCGGCGAGGTGCGCAGCCTCGCGCAACGCTCGGCGGCCGCGGCGCGCGAGATCGGCGCGCTGATTGCCGATTCGACCTCGCGCGTCGAACGCGGCGCGGGCCTCGTCGAAGACGCGGGCGGCACGATGCAGCAGATCGAGGCGGCGATTGCACGCGTGACGGGCATCGTCGGCGAGATCGCGCAGGCTTCGCGCGAGCAGAGCGACGGGATTCAGCAGGTGGGACTCGCGATCACGCAGATGGACGAAGTGACGCAGCAGAACGCGGCGCTCGTCGAGGAAAGCGCGGCGGCGGCGGCATCGCTGGCGGATCAGGCGCGCGCCTTGAGCGAGTTGATGGAAGGGTTCAAGGTGGCGTGAGGGCCGCCGCCGCGGGACTCGAAACGCGGATTCGAGCCTCGTGGTGTGGGCCAGCCAGCCTCGACCGAGGCTGGCGGAATCAGCGGGCCTGCGCCGGGTTCGACGACGTTTCCAGGTTCGTTGCGAGGCCCATTTCCAGGCTTTCCTGGAGCAGCGAAACGAGCGGCGGGATCATGTGCTGAATTTCGGTCCGGTCGCCCATTACTTCGACTTTGATCGGCGGCAACGCAGGCCAGTTTCTCGACGCCGGCATGACCCGCATGCCGTCCCGCACCTGCGAGCGGCTCAGCACCGTCACCCCCAGGCCGCCAAGGATCGCCGCCTGCATGCCGCCCAGATTGCTGACCGTGCAGGTAGGGGTCCATTCGCGCCGCGCCGACGCGAGCGAGTCGGCAATGATCTCGCGATAGATGCAGGGCGGCTGCATCATGACGAGCTTCGCGGGATAGCGGGGTTCGTCGCGAAAACCGGCTCCGGCGACCCACACTAGCGGCTCGCTCCAGACGACCCGGCTACGCCGCGCCGACGTTTTGCCGATGACCCCAACGATGGCGACATCGAGCTTTTTCTGTTCGAGGGCTTTCAGAAGGTGCTGGCTCGAATCGGTCGTCAGTTCGAGCTGCACGTCGCGGTAGAGACTCTTCAGGCGCGCGAGAAAATTCGGCAACTGCGCCTGTAGCAGATTTTCCGCCACGCCAAGCCGCAGAACAGACACGTTGGGCGGCTCGAATACTTCGCGCAGAAAGCTCTCGTATTGATCGAGCAGCCGCCTCACGGCAACCAGAACGCGCTCGCCGTCGCGCGTCAGCGTGAGCGAGCGGCTGGTCCGCTCGCTCACGCGCATCTGCAGCGCCTCTTCGAGACGAAGAATTTTCTGGCTGACAGCCGATTGCGTGCGGCCGACCCGTTCCGCGGCGGCCGTGAAACTGCCCGCCTCGGCAACGGCGACAAAAGCTCTCAGCAGGTCCATTTCGAGGTCGGGAAGTTTCATCTATCTATAAGTATCGCTACTTGATCCTATAAGTCTTATTCGTTTGATTTCTTCATTATAGAGGCGGATATTACCTCATCACCTCGTTTTACTGGAGAAAAAATGAGCAAGCGAAATTCTGTTTCGATCGTCGAGGCTTTCTGGCGAGAAGTATGGCAAGGCAAGAATCCCGAGGCCGCCGATCGGCTCGTCGCGGAAGACTTTGCGATCACGTCGGGCGGCACGGTAATCGGCCCTCGCGAAACGTTCAAGCAGTGGGTCGGCGCGTTCCTCACCTCGATCGACGACTTCAACTTCGAAATCGTCGAGATGTTTCAGAACGAAGCGGGAGACCGTGTCGCGACCCGCTGGGCGGTCACGGGCAAGAACAACGGCGTGATGGGCGCCGAGCCGTGCGGGTCGCCGATTTACATGACCGGGACCGCGGTGATTCATGTCCGCGAAGATGGGTTGCTTCAGCACAACTGGGTCGAGCGTAATGCGCTGGAGGTGCATCGGAGCCTGCTCAAGCGCGCAGAGGCGAGCTAGACGCGTGGTTCGTGTTTGTGCTTCGTTTTGATGAGGCGGTCTCTGGTTTCCAGCAGTTTTTAAACGCAACACCACCTCGAATCGAGCAAGGTGATGCGCCAGGAACTGGAGACTAAAAAGCAAAAACCCCGTAAGCCTGAGGCTTACGGGGTTTTCTAATTTGGCGGAAAGGGTGAGATTCGAACTCACGGTACGGTATAACCGTACACTGGATTTCGAGTCCAGCGCATTCGACCACTCTGCCACCTTTCCGGGTATTCCAACTCGCAGTGCGACTTCAACTTCCTGCTACTGCTTCGCCAGATCCAAGCGGGTCGTTGCTTGGGAGAACAAGATTATAGAACAGCTCGAGCCTGTTTTCCAAGCCCTTCGCCGAAAATTTTTTTAGAAAAGCCCGACAGGCGGGCAGGCAGCAAGCCGTTGCGGCGCAATCGAACCACACGACGACGCCGAACGACACGCCACTCACAACAGCTGCACCAGCCGATCACGCACTCAGGCCGCCGGCACTTCCAGCCGCTCGACGCCGCCGAGGTACGGACGCAACGCCGCCGGCACCGTCACCGAACCATCGGCATTCTGGAAGTTCTCGAGCACGGCCACGAGCGTGCGGCCCACCGCGAGCCCCGAGCCGTTCAGCGTATGCACAAGTTCGGGCTTGCCTTGCGCATTGCGATAGCGTGCCTGCATGCGCCGCGCCTGGAACGACTCAGTGTTCGAGCAGCTCGAAATCTCGCGGTACGTGTTCTGCGCGGGCAGCCACACTTCGAGGTCGTAGGTCTTCGTGGCCGAGAAGCCCATGTCGCCGGTACACAGCGTGATCACGCGATATGGCAGTTCGAGCTTCTGCAGAATCGTCTCGGCGTGGCCGACCATCTGTTCGAGCGCATCGTACGACGCTTCCTGGGCGACGATCTGCACCATCTCGACCTTGTCGAACTGATGCTGGCGGATCATGCCGCGTGTGTCGCGGCCATACGAGCCCGCTTCCGAGCGGAAGCACGGCGAATGCGCGGTCAACCTGATCGGCAGTGCGTCCGCTTCGACGATGCTCTCGCGCACCGTGTTCGTCAGCGAAATTTCCGAGGTCGAGATCAGATACTGCGTCACCGTGTTTTCGCCGCCGCCCTTCTCGACGCGGAACATGTCGTCCGCGAATTTGGGCAACTGGCCGGTGCCGTACAGGATGTCCGGATTCACGATGTACGGCGTGTAGATCTCGGTATAGCCGTGCTGCTGCGTGTGCGTGTCGATCATGAACTGCGCGAGCGCGCGATGCAGCCGCGCAATCTGCCCGCGCAGCATCGTGAAGCGCGCGCCCGACAGCTTCGCGCCGGTCTCGAAGTCGAGGCCGAGCGGCGTGCCGACATCGACGTGATCCTTGACCTCGAAATCGAACTGACGCGGCGTGCCCCAGCGGCGCACTTCGACGTTGTCCGCTTCGTCGCGGCCCACCGGCACGCTCTCGTGCGGCAGGTTCGGCACGCCGAGCAACAGGTCCGACAGACGCTTCTGGATCTCGTCGAGCTTGACGGCCGACGCCTTCATCTCGTCGCCGATGCCGCCGACTTCGGCCATCACCGCCGAGGTGTCCTCACCGCGTCCTTTCATCGCGCCGATCTGCTTCGACAGGCTGTTGCGGCGCGCCTGCATTTCTTCGGTGCGGGTCTGGGTGTCGCGGCGTTCCGCTTCGAGCGCGGCGAAAGCCGCCACGTCGAGGGTATAGCCGCGGTCGGCGAGGCGCTTGGCGACGCCGTCGAGGTCTTTGCGCAGCAGCTGGATGTCGAGCATGGGATGGGACGGGTGTTCGTTGTATGAAAGCGCGATTTTAACGCACCGGCACGGGCGGCCGGAACGTCCGGAAAGCGAGGTGTGGCGAGTGGCTCACCCCTTCTTCGCCTTGTTCTCCGCGCGCCACTGCGCATCGAGATCGGCAAGCCGCGCGAGCTTCTCGCCGATCTTGCCTTCGAGCCCGCGCGGCGTCGGCTGATACCAGCGCGGATCGCGCATGCCGTCCGGCAGATAGGTCTCGCCGGCCGCGTACGCATCGGGCTCGTCGTGCGCGTAACGGTAGTCGTGGCCGTAGCCGAGTTCCTTCATCAGCTTCGTCGGCGCGTTGCGCAGATGCACCGGCACCGCGCGCGACTGGTCCTTGCCGACGAAGCGCCGGGCCTCGTTGTACGCGTTGTATCCGGCGTTCGATTTCGGCGCGACCGCGAGATAGATGATCGCCTGCGCAAGCGCGAGCTCGCCTTCGGGCGTGCCGAGCCGCTCGTAGGTTTCGGCGGCGTCGAGCGCGATGCGCGCGGCGCGCGGATCGGCGAGACCGATGTCTTCCCACGCCATGCGCACGATGCGCCGAGCGAGATAGCGCGGGTCCGCGCCGCCGTCGAGCATGCGGCAGAACCAGTAGAGCGCGCCGTCCGGACTGCTGCCGCGCACCGATTTATGCAGCGCGCTGATCTGGTCGTAGAATGCGTCGCCGCCCTTGTCGAAGCGCCGCAGGTTTTCGGCGAGCGCACTGCCGAGCAAGGTGCCGTCGATCTCGCGGGTCTTCTGCTGCGCGGCCGCGCGCGCGACGATTTCGAGGTTGTTCAGCAGCTTGCGGCCGTCGCCGTCGGCGGAACCGATCAGCGCGGCGCGCGCTTCGTCGGTGAACGTGAGGCCGCCGAGTTCCTTCTGCGCGCGTTCGAGCAGTTCGCGCTGCTCGTCGTCGGTGAGGCTCTTCAGCACGTAGACCGCCGCGCGCGACAGTAGCGCGCTGTTGACCTCGAACGACGGGTTCTCGGTCGTCGCGCCGACGAATACGAACAGCCCCGATTCGACGTGCGGCAAGAACGCGTCCTGCTGGCTCTTGTTGAAGCGATGCACCTCGTCGACGAACACCAGCGTCTGATGCCCGTTCGCGCGATGAATCTGCGCGGTCTCGACCGCCTCGCGGATATCCTTCACGCCCGAGAGCACCGCCGAGAGCGCGATGAACTGAGCATGAAACGCATCGGCCATGAGCCGCGCGAGCGTAGTCTTGCCGACGCCGGGCGGCCCCCAGAGGATCATCGAATGGGCTTCGCCGGATTCGAACGCGACCCTGAGCGGCTTGTTCGGCCCGAGCAGATGCGCCTGGCCGATCACTTCGTCGATATTGCGGGGCCGCAGGCGTTCGGCGAGCGGAACATTGGCACGGGTTTCTTCAAACATGACGTTTTGGGGATAATCTCGGCTTTCCGGGCTTTTCGAGGCGGTGCCCCGGCCCTTGCGGGTTCTTCCCGGGCGCGGTCCGCGAGAACGCGGCGGCCGGCCGGACAAGCGCAACGCCCGCCGGCCAAGCCACGGGCAACGTCCTGCATTATGACAGCGACGGCGTCCGGGCGAAGGCCGGGTGTCGCGGAGCCGGCGCATCGGTTCGCGCAAGCGGCGTATCGCGTGGGCGCGGGCGAGGCATGCCTGAGGGGAGCGCCGGAGTAAATCGCGGCGTGGATAACCGGCAAGGCGATACGGCACAGCGATACGGCAAGACGATACGGCAGAATGCCGGGCCCGAAGCGCGGCAAGCGGCATCGGCCAAGCTCGGCAGAACGACAGGCAGCGACACCAACAGGAACAGACATCAGATGGCACAAGAACCCCTCGCCGGCGACACCGGCTCCACCTACGCGCCGCTCACGCCGGTGCCCGACGCGCGCCGCGCCTTCCGTACCGGCGACGCATTCGCGCTCTGGTTCTCCCTCGGCATCGGCCTGCTCGTCGCGCAGGCGGGCGCACTGCTGGTGCCGGGGCTATCGCTGCCGCACGCGCTCATTGCGATCGCGCTCGGCAGCGTGATCGGCGTCGTGCTGCTCGCGCTCGTGGGCGTGATCGGCACCGACACCGGGCTCGCGGCGATGTCGTCGCTGCGTCCGACGCTCGGCGTGCGCGGCGCGTCGGTGCCGGCCGTGCTGAACATGGTGCAGCTGGTCGGCTGGGGCTCGTTCGAGGTGATCGTGATGCGCGATTCCGCCGACGCGCTCGCGAAGCAGGCATTCGGCCTGTCGATGCCGCTCGTCTGGACTGTGCTCTTCGGCGCGCTCGCGACGCTGCTCGCGGTCAGCGGGCCGCTGTCGTTCGTGCGGCGCTTTCTGCGCAAATGGGGCATCTGGCTGCTGCTCGCGGGCGCCGCATGGCTCACGTGGAACCTGCTCGCGCGCCACCATCTCGCGGACCTGATGCAGCGCCCCGGCACGGGCGAGATGTCGTTCGGCGGCGCGATCGACCTCGTGGTCGCGATGCCGCTCTCGTGGCTACCGCTGATTTCCGACTACACGCGCTTCGGCCGCCGCGCCGGCGAGACGTTTCGCGGCACGCTGTACGGCTACGGCATCGCGAACATCTGGTTCTATGCGCTCGGCGCGATCTACGGTCTCGCGGCGGGCGGCGGCGACGCGCTGCTGACGAGCGCGCTCGCGCAAGCGGGCGGCGGCTTTGCGCTGCTGCTGATCCTGATCGACGAAATCGACAACGCATTCGCCGATATCCACTCGGCCGCGGTGTCGACCGGCACGTTCTGGACGCGAGCGAGCGTGCCGCTGCTGTCGGCCGCGTTCGGCGCGCTCTGCACGCTGATCGCGCTGCTCGTGCCGATGGCGAAGTATCAGAACTTCCTGCTGCTGATCGGCTCGGTATTCGCGCCGCTGTTCGGCGTCGTGCTGATGGATCACTTTATCGTGCGCAAACGCCGCATCGACGCCACGGTGCTCGCCGACCTGCGCGGCCGCTACGGCTTCTCGAGCGGCTGGCATCTGAGCGCGTTCGTCGCGTGGGCGATCGGCATCGCCTCGTATCAGGTGATCAATCAATGGCTGCCGAATCTCGGCGCAACGCTGCCTTCGCTGGCGATCGGAGCGGTGTGTTATTTCGTGTTCGTGTCGACGCGCAAGACCGCGTATGCCTGAGTGGTGAATGCTTCGGCGCTGCATGCGGCCCGTGCGAGCTCGAAGCTCTCAGCACGACGGCATTGGCCGAAGTCGTGGGCTGCATAGCGCGGCGTATCGCGGCATATCGCGCAAACCGATCTGCGCGATATGCCCGCAGTCGAATCACCCAGCCTCGGCCGCGTGGAGAAACGGCGTGCCGCGCGCCGTCTCCCCACCCATCAGTTTGATCGCTGTGAAAATCACGCGGCCGAAGCAATGCCCCTGCTGCGATACGGCCGATTTCTATTTCTTCGCGGCTTTACGCCTGCGCGATTCGATTTTTCGGCACAAGTCCGTGAGCAGCCAACGCGCCACGGTTTCAGGGCGATTCGGCGCATAGGACGCGAATTTGGTTTCGTTTTCGAAGTGAACGATGACGGTTCCCGTCATCACGCGATAGGTACCGGCGTAATTGACGCCGTCCAGTTCCACGCTCAGCGCGTGCGTGGTTTCGTATTCTGCAAAGGTCAAGATAAAAGCGATATCTCAAAAAAGACGAGACATTATCGCTTCGATCTCCTACAAATCAAAAAATATATGCAAATTGTTGCATATTAAGTCATTACGTGTCGCCGCCCCGTCCGCGGCGCGCCCGCAAACCTCGCTATGGCCGCGATTGGCGTGCATTGGCCTCGGGTCCCACCCCAGTTCCGGCCGCGCGTTAATGGTGCTCGAGCGCTAGCACGGGCGTGTCGGCGAAGCGCTTGAGCGCCCGCTTCCCGTCGCGTTGAGCCTCGGCTTCATCGCCGAAGGTCGTTTCGCTGTAATCGATGACCTTGACGCCGCTGCCGACCGGCCGCGGAATCGTGATGCCCCAATGCCAACCGCCCTCCTGCTCGAAGACATGGAGCGTCGGGGATAAATGCGAATCTTGTGATAAAGATCCTCTCATAACATGCCTCACTTTCCGAACATTCGAAGCCACTACCCACTTCGACCAGTTTAGGCGTTATCTTGCTGCGTTGCAGCAAAAAAATGTCAGAGAATGTAGAGGAAAACTGAAAAGAGTCTGACACGCCTGTGTCAATCTTCTGAGGATGCCGCTTATCCGGCTCCGCACGACAACGACGGTTTGCGCCGAAAAAACCACATCTGCACCAACCACGGGCAAGGGCCCGCGCACTCCGCGTCAATAAGCAAAGCCGCGCCCGGCGAACGCGGCTTTGCGAAGCGATTCACACGGCGTCGACCACCGACGCCGGCCACGCAGCTTATCCGTTGATGACGTCCGCGCCCTTCGGCACGGTGAACTTGAACGCATCGGCCGGCAACGCGGGATTTTTCTGCATATTCGAGAAGGTCAGCAGCGTCACGTTGCCGAACACGTCATGCAATTCCATCGCTTCGAGATTGCCGTCCTTGAAGCCGATACCAACACGCTGGAACTGCGTGTCCTTCGCCTTCGGCGTCAATTCGAGCCAGTCGATGCCGGCCTTCACGCCGGCATCATGCAACGTGAAGTTCTTGTCCAGATCGTTGCTGCCGAACAGGATCGCCGCCGGACTCGCGCCGAGCGCATTGCCGAGCGCCCGCACCGTGACCTGGTTCAGGTCCTTGTCGTAGACGTAGAGCTTGTCGCCGTCCGCCTGCAACAGTTGCGCGTAAGGCTTCTCGTATTGCCAGATGAACTTGCCGGGCCGCGCGAACGTGAACGTACCGCTCGACGTGGTGGGCTGGCCCGCGTCCACCGTGGGCAGCGCGCCGGACGAGCCCTGCGCCTTGCTCGGCGCGCGCACTTCCTGCTGCACGAAGGTGCCGCGCGCCGCATGAACCTGTGCGACGAACGCCTTCAGTTGCTCGGTGCCGCTCGCGAAGGCGTGCGAAGCGACCAGCAGCGACGCGCCGATCGCCACGCTGCCCGCGCCGCGCGCGAACTTGCGCGCGCTCTGGCGAATGCGCTCGCCGAGACGGCCAGATCGACGCTCTCGAACGTCATGCTGCGCGATGGTGTGCATATGGTTTCTCCCTTGATTGAATTCGCCGACGGGCCGCGCGAGGCGCATGTGGATAAACACTCGGGCCGCCTTTGCGCGCATCCGGCAGCGAGGCTGCGGTGCCGCGCATACCGAAACGGCATGCCGCGCTGCCTACCCGCAGCGGCAACGGCTTATTCCGCTTCCCGCGCCGGCGCCAGAATTTCGCGATTGCCGTTCGACGACATCGCCGACACCACGCCCGAATTCTCCATCTGTTCGAGCAAGCGCGCCGCGCGGTTGTAGCCGATGCGCAAGTGCCGCTGCACGAGCGAGATCGACGCGCGGCGGTTTTTCAGCACGACGTCGACCGCCTGATCGTATAACGGGTCCGACTCGCCTTCGGTGGACACGGTTCCCGCCGAGCCTTCGTCGCCCTCGCCCGTCACGCCGCCTTCGAGAATGCCCTCGATGTAGTTCGGCTCGCCCTGTTCCTTGAGCTTGTCGACGACGCGATGCACTTCGTCGTCCGACACGAACGCGCCGTGCACGCGCACCAGCAAACCGGAGCCCGGCGGCAGATACAGCATGTCGCCCATGCCGAGCAGCGACTCGGCGCCCTGCTGGTCGAGAATCGTGCGCGAGTCGATTTTCGACGACACCTGGAAGGCCATGCGCGTCGGCACGTTGGCCTTGATGAGCCCGGTGATGACGTCGACCGACGGCCGCTGCGTGGCGAGAATCAGGTGGATGCCGGCCGCACGCGCCTTCTGCGCGATGCGCGCGATCAGCTCTTCGACCTTCTTGCCGACCACCATCATCAGGTCGGCCAGTTCGTCGATCACGATCACGATGTTCGGCAAGCGCGTAAGCGGTTCCGGATCGTCCGGCGTGAGGCTGAACGGATTCGGCAGCTTCTCCTCGCGCTTGGCCGCGTCGTCGATCTTGTTGTTGTAGCCGGCGAGATTGCGCACGCCGAGCTTGCTCATGAGCTTGTAGCGGCGCTCCATTTCGGCGACCGCCCAGTTCAGCGCGTGGCCCGCCTGGCGCATGTCGGTGACGACCGGGCAGAGCAGATGCGGAATGCCTTCGTAGACGCTCATTTCGAGCATCTTCGGATCGATCAGGATCATGCGCACCTGCTCGGCGCTCGCCTTATAGAGCAGCGAGAGGATCATCGCGTTGATGCCGACCGACTTGCCCGAACCGGTCGTGCCGGCGACGAGCAGGTGCGGCATCTTCGCGAGGTCGGCGCACACGGGCTTGCCGCCGATGTCCTTGCCGAGGCCCATCGTGAGCGGCGAAGCCGCATCGGCATAGACGGCCGAGCCGAGAATCTCGGAGAGGCCCACGGTCTGACGGCGCTGGTTCGGCAGCTCCAGCGCCATGTAGTTCTTGCCCGGAATCGTTTCGACGACGCGGATCGACACGAGCGACAGCGAACGCGCGAGGTCCTTCGCGAGATTGACGATCTGGCTGCCCTTCACGCCGGTGGCCGGCTCGATTTCGTAGCGCGTGACGACCGGCCCCGGATAGGCGGCGACCACGCTCACTTCGA
Organism: Burkholderia sp. Ax-1724; assembly: GCF_011752995.1. Classification (GTDB taxonomy): domain Bacteria; phylum Pseudomonadota; class Gammaproteobacteria; order Burkholderiales; family Burkholderiaceae; genus Paraburkholderia. Next base: position 405,361 of record NZ_VWWL01000001.1, on the reverse strand, counting down.
CGCCGAAGTCCTTGAGCTTTTTCTCGATCAGGCGCGAAGTGAATTCGAGCGTATCGGCGGAAATGGTTTCCTGGGCGGCGGGCGCGGGGTCGAGCAGCGAAATGGGCGGCAGCGTGGAGTCGCCCGGCAGATCGGTGAAGAGCGGCACCTGCCGTTCCTTTTCGACGCGCTCCGACTTCACTGGCGTAACGACGGGCGGCACGATCATCACGGGCTCATGTTCCTCGATGCGCACGCGGCCCTTCTCGACCTTGCCCTCACGCTTGACGGCGGCGGCTTCGCCGAGCTTGCGGTCGCGCCCGGCTTCGCGGCGCAGCTTCGCGAACGTGACCGCGGAAATGATCGACTCGCCGACCTTCTCCGCAACCGATAGCCACGAGAAACGGAAGTACAGCGACAGCCCGATCGCGAGCCCGAGCAGCAGCGCGAGCGTGCCGCCGGTGAAGCCGAGCGCATGCGAGATGCCGCGCGCGACGGCCTCGCCGATCACGCCGCCCGGCGCGCGCGGCAACTGCACCTTGAGCGACCACATGCGCAGCGCCTCGAGGCCGTTGCACGACAGCAGCACGAGCATGAACGCGAATGCGTCCGCGAGCCAGCTCACGCCGTGCGGCGCGGCGTCGTCCTGCGGCTCTTCGTGGCGGGTGATACGCCGGTAGTTCGCGGAGATATGGCGGCCGAGCAGCACGATCCACCAGTAGGCGGACAGGCCGAACAGCAGCAGCAGAATGTCGGACGTCCATGCGCCGACGCGGCCCGCCCAGTTCGAGATGTGGTCGACCTGCGCGGCGTGGGTCCAGCTCGGGTCGTGCCTGCTATAGCTGACGAGGGCCATCAGCAGGAACACGCCGAGCGCTACCTGCAGAATCCAGCGAATTTCGGTGAAGAGGCGCGACATGCGGTGAGGCAATGCCTGCGCGCTCGCGGAATAAGGAGCTTTTGCCATTGATCCTGTTGCCTGGGGTAGCCGGTTCAGGCCGAGACTGCCGCCGGGAACACGGCCCGGGCCTCGCCGCGCGTGGCTTCGGGCCCGATCCCGGCTACCGGAAACTTCGATCCGGCCTATTGTAAACGCTGTGCCCCGCACAGGGCTGTAAATGACGGTAACTTGACCGCTTTGGCCGTTCGGCTGCTTGAAACGCGGGGGCGCGGAAGGCGGCCCGACCGGTTCGGCGCGCGAGCCGCGTGCCCGACGTCCGGCTGTCCGCCTGCGCGCAGCCATGGCGCCGGCCTATGCCGCCACCCTATCGCGGCGATCGGAAAGCTTCATGGCGCAGCCGCGCGCCTCGCCCTTTATAATGCCGGACTGACACCCATCTACCGTTTCAGCTCAAAACCGCACGGCCTCGCATGAGCGGGCCGCGCGCTGCACAAGGATTCGATCATGCCCGCAACTGCAACGAAACACGCCAAGGTTCTGATTCTCGGCTCCGGTCCCGCCGGCTACACGGCGGCGGTCTACGCGGCGCGCGCCAACCTCTCGCCGGTGCTCGTCACGGGCCTCGCGCAAGGCGGCCAGCTGATGACCACGACCGACGTCGAGAACTGGCCCGCCGACGCCAACGGCGTGCAAGGCCCGGAACTGATGGCACGCTTTCTCGAGCACGCCGAGCGCTTCAACACCGAAATCATCTTCGACCACATCCACACGGCGAAGCTCGACGAAAAGCCGATCCGCCTGATCGGCGACGCGGGCGAATACACCTGCGACTCGCTGATCATCTCGACCGGCGCCTCGGCACAATACCTCGGCCTGCCGTCGGAAGAAGCGTTCATGGGCAAGGGCGTGTCGGCCTGCGCGACCTGCGACGGCTTCTTCTACAAGCAGCAGCACGTGGCCGTGATCGGCGGCGGCAACACCGCGGTCGAAGAAGCGCTGTACCTCTCCGGCATCGCCAAGAAGGTGACTGTGATCCATCGCCGCGACAAGTTCCGCGCCGAGCCGATCCTGATCGACCGCCTGCTCGCGAAGGAAAAGGAAGGCGTCGTCGAAATCAAGTGGAACCACGTGCTCGACGAAGTGACCGGCGACGCGTCCGGCGTCACCGGACTGCGCATCAAGCATACGCAAACCGGCGCAACCACCGACCTCGAATTGCAGGGCCTGTTCGTCGCGATCGGCCACAAGCCGAACACGGACATCTTCGCAGGCCAGCTCGAGATGAAGAACGGCTACATCATCACGAAGGGCGGCCTGAACGGTTTCGCGACCGCGACGAGCGTGCCGGGCGTGTTCGCCGCCGGCGACGTGCAGGACCACGTGTACCGTCAGGCGATCACGAGCGCGGGCACGGGCTGCATGGCCGCGCTCGACGCGCAGCGCTACCTCGAAACCATCGACGAGATGGCCGGCGAGCACGCGATGAGCCAGGAAGCGGAGCGTTGATTCACAGCGCTTCGTCGCGATGCGGGACTGTGAGGGAAAGCGCAACGGTAAAATGACGGCAGGGCGCAGCCCGGCCGTCCGACCGAAAGAAGGCCGCGGCTGAAAAGCCGGCGGCCTTTTTTGTGTCCGGCGCACTCGGATCGAGGGTTTGCGATGCGTCCGCGTGATGCACTTGCTTGATGCACTTTGCGCGTTGCGCCTTCTCGCCAGGCTTCGTGTGACGCGCTCGTGCTGTGTGCCGCGCTTCATCGAGCGCTTTGTGCCAGGCTTTGCGCCAAGCGTCCCGCCGAGCTTGCGTGTCCGACTTGCGCTCGCTGGCACCGGCGCACGATCTTCGCGCTTCGCTTGAGCCGACCTTGCAAGCCAACGCATCCGCCGCCCAAGCCCCGCGCGACCGACCTACTCTTTCCGTGTATTGCCGATATGCCGAAGAATCTGCCCCACCCCAACGAACCGAAACGCCCGCAAGCCGCCGCACGGCCCGCGCCGGCCCCAGCGGCACCCGCAGCCGTGCCGAAACCCGATCGCACGACGGGGCTCGCCGGTCTCGGCGCGCTACGCGAGGCGTTGAAGGGCGATGCCGAGCAGCGCGAGCGCGAACAGGCGGCGGCCCGGGCGGCGCAGCGCGAAGCCGCGGCGGACGCCAACCTGTTCCGCCACGAGATCGGCGAAGTCGCGCCGCTCGTGGCGGCGCCGCGCGCGACCTTGACACGCAATCCCCCGCCGCCGCTGCCGGTGCAAACGCTGCTCGACGAAGAGGCTGTGCTGCACGAAGCGATCTCCGATGAATTCGATCCCGAGGTGCTGCTCGAAACCGACGAGACGCTCTCGTATTGCCGCCCCGGCGTGAGCCGCGACGTCGTGCGCAAACTGCGGCGCGGCGACTGGATCGTGCAGGCGCAAATCGACCTGCACGGCATGCGGCGCGAGGAAGCGCGCGAGGCGCTGGCGGAGTTCATCCGCGAATCGGTGAGGCGCGGCTTGCGGTGTTTGCGCGTGATCCACGGCAAGGGCCTGGGGTCGATCGGCAAGGAGCCGGTGCTGAAGGGCAAGGTGCGCGCATGGCTCGTGCAGAAGTCCGAGGTCATCGCGTTCTGTCAGGCGCGGCCGCACGACGGCGGTGCCGGCGCGGTGGTCGTGCTGCTGCAACCGGGCGCGTTGCCGGCGCATGGGGTGCAGGCGAAGGGTTGACGGGCCTCTCCGGGGGCGAGGCTGCGAGGCTAAGCCTCGGCCTGGGCTAAGACCTGGGCCGCTCTGGCTCTGGCTCTGGCTCTGGCTCTGGCTCTGGCTCTGGCTCTGGCTCTGGCTCCGGACCTGAGCCCGAGCCGCTGGGCGGCCCCGCCCACGCATCCCCGCTTATAACCCGCAAGGTCTCGCGTGAGCTTGTGGTCACGCGGCCGCACTTCCACACTCTCATCGCAAGCTGTCGATTTTCGCTGCCGCCGTTCGTCGTCGGGTAAACGGCCATCGTGGCCGTCGCGCGGTGGCCGCCATTGCCACCGCACCGTGCCGTGCAACCGTCAAAAGGTGATCGCGATGCCTCTACAGCTCTATGCCCACCCGTTCTCGTCTTACTGCCAGAAGGTCCTGACCGCGCTCTACGAAAACGGCACGCCGTTCGAGATGCGCCTGCTCGCGCACGACGACCCGCAGATCATGGCCGAATTCGCCGCGCTCTGGCCGATCAAGCGCTTTCCGGTGCTCGTCGACGGCGGCCGGACCGTGGCTGAGGCGAGCATCATCATCGAATATCTCGGCCTCTATCATCCGGGCCCGGTCGCACTGCTGCCCGCCGACGCGCGCGCCGCGCTCGACGTGCGCGGCATGGACCGCTTCTTCGACAACTACATTTCGACGCCGCAGCAGCGGATCGTCTACGACAGCCTGCGCGCCGAGGCCGAGCGCGATCCGCGCGGCGTCGCCGAGGCGCGCGCGATGCTCGATACCGCGTACGCGTGGCTCGACAAACACATGGCCGGCCGCGAATGGGCCGCCGGCGACCGCTTCAGCCTCGCCGACTGCGGCGCGGGCCCGTTCCTGTTCTACGCCGACTGGACGCATCCGATCGACCCGGCCTTCGCGCACGTACGCGCGTACCGGCAGCGGCTGCTGGCGCGGCCATCGTTCGCGCGCGCGGTCGACGAAGCACGGCCGTATCGTCATTTCTTTCCGCTCGGCGCGCCGGACCGCGATTGAGCGAGGCAAAGCATTGGCCGCGGCGACCTCGGCAACCCCAGCAAACACGGCAACTTCAGCGGCCTTCGGCAAGCCCCGCGCCCCCGGCAAACGCGGTGGACACAACGGCCGCAACCCGCACAACCGCCGCACCAGTCGCCCCCACCGCGACCGGGCTGCGCGCGCCCTCACCGCTCGCCCCCACGCGCAGACAACCCCCTTTCCTCGCTGTAGACTTCATTTCGCAAGCGCGTCTCGACCTTTCCCCGGCTCACCACCCACAAGGCACACCATGGACCGTTTCGAAGCGATGGAGATCTTCACGCGTGTGGTCGAAGCAAACAGCTTTACCAAGGTATCCGAATCGCTCGACCTGCCGCGCGCCAAGGTGAGCCGCACGATCCAGGCGCTCGAGGAACACGTCGGCGTGCGCCTGCTGAACCGCTCGACGCGCCAGGTCAGCGTGACCGAAGACGGCGCCGAGTTCTACGAGCGCTGCGTGCGCATTCTCGCCGACGTCACCGATGCCGAATCGTCGCTGTCGAACAAGCGCGAAAACCCGGCCGGCACGATCCGCGTCGATACGTCGGGCACGCTCGCGCGCTCGCTGCTCCTGCCCGCGCTCGACGACTTCTACCGCCAGTACCCCGCGATCGACGTGCGGCTCGGTCTCGCGGACCGCAACATCGACCTGATTCAGGACGGCGTCGATTGCGTGATCCGCATGGGCACGCCGGAAGAGTCGAGCCTCGTCGCGCGGCGCATCGGGCTCGCGCGCATCGTTACGTGCGCCTCGCCCGCGTACCTGGAAAAGCACGGCACGCCGGCCACGCTCGCGGAGCTCGACCGGCATCGCGCGGTCAACTACGTGTCCGCGCGCAGCGGCAAGACGTTCCCGTTCGAATACGAGGTGGAGGGCGAGATCGAGCGGATTGCGATGACAGGCACGCTCGCCGTCAACGACGGCTCGGTGTACATCACCGCCGGCGTGCTCGGCCACGGCATCATCCAGCCGTCGCGCTTCATGGTCGCCGAGTTGATCGAGCAAGGCGCGCTCACCGAGATTCTCGGCAACTACACGAGCCCCGGCACGCCGCTGTCGATCCTGTACGCGCATCGCCGCAACCTGAGTTCGCGGCTGCGCGCGTTCATCGATTGGGTCAGCGAGCTGGCGCGCAATAATCCGGATTTGCGTTTGCCGGATGGGGCCTAACGCGTCGGGGGCGTCGGCCTCATGCAGCCTGCGCCAAACACAAAGCCCCCTGCGTCCATACGACGCAGGGGGCTTTTTCAATGCAGCAGCAGCGCACTCAACGCATTGCACGGCCTGCCGCGCGAACTACGATGAGCAAACCGCCGCGCTACAGCACTGCAAATCGCGGCAAACCGCCCAATCAGGCAATCCGCTCTTCATTGCTCGGATCGAACAACACCGCCTTCGACGTATCGAACAGCAGCGTCGTATTCGTCTGCGGCTGCGGGTTCGACGCCGGGTGCACGCGGCTCACCACGCGCTTGCCGTTGACCTGCGCGAACACGAGCGTGTCCGGACCGGTCGGCTCGATCACGTCGACCTTCACTTCGACCGGCTGAAGCTTGCCGTCGTCGCCATGCGCGCCGCGCGCATCGGTGATGCGCTCCGGGCGCAGACCGAGAATCACGTTATTGCCGACGTGCGAGCGCACCTTCGACGAATCGAACGGCAACACCAGCACCTTGCGCGCCACGCCCGTATCGAGTTCGATGCCGACGCCCGCGCCCTGCTCGACCAGCTTGCCTTCGATGAAGTTCATCGGCGGCGCGCCGATGAAGCCCGCCACGAACAGGTTCGACGGCGAGTCGTAGATGTCCTGCGGCGCGCCGAACTGCTGCACGATGCCGTCCTTCATCACCGCGATGCGGTCGCCGAGCGTCATCGCTTCGATCTGGTCGTGCGTCACGTAGACGATCGTCGTGCCGAGGCGCTGATGCAGCAGCTTGATTTCCGAACGCATCTCGATGCGCAGCTTCGCGTCGAGGTTCGAGAGCGGCTCGTCGAACAGGAACATGACGGGATCGCGCGCGAGGGCGCGGCCCATCGCGACGCGCTGGCGCTGGCCGCCCGACAGCTGGCCCGGCTTGCGATCGAGCAGATGCTTGATCTGCAGCGTGTTCGACACGCGCTCGACGATCTGCGTCTGCTCCTGCTTCGGCACCTTGCGGATGTTCAGGCCGAACGAGATGTTCTCGCGCACCGTCATCGACGGATAGAGCGCGTACGACTGGAACACCATCGCGATGTCGCGGTCTTTCGGCGACAGATTGTTGACCGTCTTGCCGTCGATCTGGATCTCGCCCTTGGTCACGGTTTCGAGGCCGGCGATCATGTTGAGCAGCGTCGACTTGCCGCAGCCCGAGCCGCCGACCAGGATCAGGAACTGGCCGTCTTCGATGTCGATGTTGACACCCTTCAGAACCGGCACCCCGTTCGGGTAAGTCTTGTACACGTCACGGATGGAAAGGCTTGCCATGCTGTGAATCCTCTATTCTCTGGTACTGCCTGAAAACGTCTGTGTGACGGCGGCGCTCTCTTCGCGATGCGCCGCCGCGCCTCAAGGGAGTGGCTCCTCGCCCGGTCCTCGTTCAGCCCTTCACCGCGCCGGCCGTCAGGCCGCGCACGAAATAGCGTCCGGCGATGATGTAGACCAGCAGCGTCGGCAATGCCGCGATGATCGCGCCGGCCATGTCCACGTTGTATTCCTTCACGCCGGTCGAGGTGTTCACGAGGTTGTTCAGCGCCACCGTGATCGGCATCGAATCGACGCCGGAGAACACGATCCCGAACAGGAAGTCGTTCCAGATCTGCGTGAATTGCCAGATCAGGCACACCATGAAAATCGGCAGCGACACCGGCAGCAGGATCTTCGTGAAGATCGTGAAGAAACCCGCGCCGTCGATGCGTGCCGCCTTCACGAGTTCGGCCGGCACGCTCACGTAGAAGTTGCGGAAGAACATCGTGGTGAACGCGATGCCGTAGATCACGTGCACGAGCACGAGGCCGCTCGTCGTGTTCGACAGGCCGAGAAAGCCTTCGAGACGCGCCATCGGCAGCAGGATCGCCTGGAACGGAATGAAGCAGCCGACCAGCAGCATCGTGAAGATCGGATCGGCGCCGCGAAAGCGCCAGTGCGTAAGCACATAGCCGTTGAACGCGCCGATAATCGACGAGATCAGCACGGCCGGAATCACCATGCGCACCGAGTTCATGAAGAACGGCTGCATGCCGTCGCAGCGCACGCCGGTACAGGCGCCGCTCCACGCCTTGAGCCACGGCGCGAAGGTCCAGTGCGACGGCGGCGTGAGCAGGTTGCCGGTGCGCAGCTGGTCGATGTCCTTGAACGACGTCGACAGCATCACGTAGAGCGGGAACAGGAAGTACAGGGCGAACAGGATCAGGGCCGCGTAAATGACGGCACGGCTGAGCGTCATCTTAGGCTGCATTGCGCGTGCTCCTCGATTCCATATACATCAGCGGCACGAGCACGGCCACGACGGTGGCGAGCATCATCATCGACGATGCCGCGCCGACGCCGAGTTGCCCGCGATTGAACGAAAACGTGTACATGAAGATGGCCGGCAGCGACGACGAGGTACCCGGACCGCCCGCGGTCAGCGCGACGACGAGGTCGAAGGTCTTGATCGTGATGTGGCAGAGAATCAGCAGCACCGAGAAGAACACCGGGCGCATGCTCGGAATCACGATCTTGCGGTAGATGGTCGGCAGGCTCGCGCCATCCATCTGCGCGGCCTTGAAGATTTCGCCGTCCACGCCGCGCAGGCCCGCGAGGAACAGCGCCATCACGAAGCCGGTCGACTGCCACACCGCCGCGATCACGATACAGAAAATTGCCTTGTCGGGGTCGCCGAGCCAGTTGAACGAGAAGCTCGTCCAGCCCCAGTCGTGAAACACCTTCTCGATGCCGATGCTCGGCGTGAGAATCCACTGCCAGGCCGTGCCGGTCACGATGAACGAGAGCGCCATCGGGTACAGGAACACGGCGCGCAGCGCGCCCTCGTTGCGAATCTGCTGATCGAGCAGGATCGCGAGAAAAAGCCCGAGGCCGATGCAGATGGCGATGAACGGAATGCCGAACCAGCCGAGATTGGCAGCCGAGGTCCAGAACACGTCGTTGTCGAACAGTTCGCGGTAACGGTCGAGGCCCGCGAAGTCGAAACGGGGCATCAGCCGCGAATCGGACAGCGACAGATAGCCGGTGATTGCGATGAAGCCATAGACGAAGACCAGGCTGATAACGACGCTGGGTGCGAGCACCAGCTTCGGAATCCAGCGATCGGCCAAGGCCGCCGTGGGCGACGCGCGGCGGGTGGCGGCGGCCGTTTTCCCGTTTCCGCTGATAGAAGCAGTCACTACTCGACTCCTGCTGAAACTGGACCGTCAGGCTGGCTCGCGCGTTGCGCGCGAAACCGCGACGGCCTGGATGTGACTCCATGAAACCACGATGAAGCCCGCGCCCGGCGCCTGAAAGAGCGCCGGGCGCAATGCCTCGCTTACTTCACCGACTGACTTCGCTTACCTGGTTTTCGCTGCCTTCGCGAGCGCCTGCACCGCGCTCTTCGAATCTTCCTGCGAGTTCATGAACTTCGTGACGACGTCGGAGATCGCGCCGGCTGCCGCATCGGGCTGCGCCATGCCGTGAGCGAGCGACGGCACGTAGCCGCCGGCCTTGATCGCGACCTGCTCATCCGCGTACGACTTCTTCGCGCAGTCGTCGAACTTGGCCATCGACACGCCGAGACGCACCGGGATCGAGCCCTTGTACAGGCTGAACTGCTCCTGGAAGTCCGGCGACATGATCGTCTTCGCAAGCGCGAGCTGACCCGGCGTTGCCGCCTTCTGGTCCTTCTGCTGGAAGAACACGAACGAGTCGACGTTGAACGTATAGGCCTTCTCCGTGCCCGGCACGGCCGCGCAGATGAAGTCGGTGCCCGACTTCTTGCCGGCGTTCGAGAATTCGCCCTTCGCCCAGTCGCCCATGAACTGCATGCCGGCCTTGCCGTTGATGACCATGGCGGTGGCGAGGTTCCAGTCACGGCCCGTGCGGCCCGCGTCGAAGTAGCCCTGGATCTTGCGGACCGTGTCGAACACCTGAACCATCTTGTCCGAGGTCAGCGTCTTCTCGTCGAGGTCCACCAGCGCCTTCCTGTAGAAGTCCGCGCCTTGCGACAGCACGACGTCTTCCCACAGCGTCAGGTCCTGCCACGGCTGGCCGCCCATCGCGATCGGCTGGATGCCCGCGGCTTTCATCTTGTCAGCGACCGCGAAGAACTCGGGCCACGAGGTCGGCACCTTGCCGCCGGCTTTATCCAGCGCTGCCTTGTTGATGTACAGCCAGTTCACGCGGTGCACCGAAAACGGCGCGGCGACGTAATGGCCGTCCGCATGCATGATCTTGTCGATTTCCGGCGGCAGGTTCTTCTTCCAGTCGCCCGCGACGGAGTCGATCGGCACCAGCACGCCCTGCGAAGCCCAGTCCTGGATCAGCGGGCCCTTGATCTGCGCGGCGCTCGGCGCGTTGCCCGAGATCACCTGCGTCTTCAGTGCCGTCATGGCAGCCGCGCCGGCGCCGCCCGCGACCGCGAAGTCCTTCCACGTGTAACCCTGCTTCGTCATGTCGTCCTTGAGGACGCCGACGGCCTTCGATTCGCCGCCCGACGTCCACCAGTGCAGCACTTCGACCGACTCGGCAGCCTGCACGGCCGACACGCCACACATCAGACCCGCAGCGCACAGAGCGCCCATGATCGCGCGAAATTTCATTGCTTATCTCCTCCAGACACCTGAACAAAAAAACGAATGACCCCTGATATCGCCAGGGTGCTGTGGTTGGTTCAAACAGGCAAAACACTGGGCGATCGAGCACGGTCGGGCGCATGCGCGAAGCATGTGCCGGCGGACCGATGGCCGGCCGCCGGACGCTCAAGAGGTGAGTGGTTCGGAATGCAAAGACTGTCTCCTCTTTTGATTTTTGCCTGCCCGCGTCGCGCGGCAGACTCGAGGTGCTTCATACGCAAATTCGACGCAAACCCGACCTCGGCCAGCTATCGCCAGCGGCGGCTGACACGTATCGACGGGCGTTGTCCGCTAACATGCCGGGGACGCCCATCGATTCGCAGAAGCGCGCGTACCGCCTGAACAGCTCACGCTTTTTTCATCGAATTTACGCTACCTCTTGATTTGGATTGTAGTTAAACTACAATTCAGTGTCAAAAAATATTTTATCGGACTACGGTCGCCTTTCCGGTGCAGATACGCGCTCAGCGCGGCGGCCCTTCAGGACATCGACGGAGACTCATGCAAACCGACTCAAGCTTCACTTTCGTTCTCTTCGGCGGAACCGGCGATCTGTCGATGCGCAAGATTCTGCCCGCGTTGTTCGAGGCGCATCGGGCCGGCGGCATGCTGGCCGAAAGCGGCAAGATCGTCGCGGTGGCGCGGCATGTGGCGGATCGCGGCGAGTACCTGCAATGGGTCGAGGAGCATGTCAAGCCGCATGTGTCGAAGAACGGTGTCGACGCGGCGGCATGGGCCGGCTTCCTCGCGCGCATCGAGTTCGTAAAGATCGATCTCGGCAAGCCGGAAGACTTCGTGCATCTGCGCGACGCGCTTCAGGACCTGCCCGGCATCCGCGTGTTCTATCTGGCGACCGGTCCGTCGCTGTTCGTGCCGATCTGCCACGCGCTCGCCGCGGTCGGGCTCAATGCCAACGCGCGCATCGTGCTCGAAAAGCCGCTCGGCTACGATCTCAGGTCGTCGAATGCAATTAATGATGCAGTCGGTGAAATCTTCGCGGAAGAGCAGATCTACCGGATCGACCACTACCTCGGCAAGGAGCCGGTACAGAATCTGCTCGCGCTGCGCTTCGGCAATGCGCTGTTCGAGCCGCTGTGGCGCCGCGAATGGGTCGAGAGCATCCAGATCACGATCGCCGAGGAGCTCGGCGTCGAAGCGCGCGGCGACTTCTACGATAACACCGGCGCGCTGCGCGACATGGTGCAGAACCATCTGCTGCAATTGCTCTCGATCGTCGCGATGGAGCCGCCCCATTCGATGGATTCCGACTCGGTGCGCGACGAAAAGCTGCGCGTGCTGCGCGCGCTGAAACCGATCGATTCGCAGGAAATCGCCAAGGTCGCGGTGCGCGGCCAGTATCATTCGGGCGTGATCCGCGGCAGCGCGGTGCCGGCCTACGCGACCGAGCACGGCGTGAAGCCCGATAGCTCGACCGAAACCTTCGTCGCGCTGAAGGTCGAGATCGAGAACTGGCGCTGGGCCGGGGTGCCGTTTTTTCTGCGCACGGGCAAGCGGCTTGCCGATCGCGTCGCCGAAATCGTCGTGAATTTCCGTCCGGTGCCGCATTCGGCGCTCGGCGCCTCGGCGCTGCGCGCCGGCGCGAACCGGCTCGTGATCCGTTTGCAGCCGAACGAGACGATCCGTCTGTATTGTCTTGCGAAGCAGCCCGGCGAAGGCATGAACCTCGCGAGCGTGCACCTCGACCTCGCGTTCGACCAGTTCTTCCGCGAAGGCCAGATGGAGGCGTATCAACGGCTGCTGCTCGACGTGATCCACGGGCGCCTCGCGCTGTTCGTGCGGCGCGACGAACAGGAAGCCGCATGGCGCTGGGTCGAGCCGATCCTGAACGAATGGAAAGCCTCGACGCGGCCGCCCAAGCCGTACGCGGCGGGCACGTGGGGACCGGCCGCGGCGAGCGCGATGCTCGCGCAGCACGGCACCTGCTGGCTCGAGGAAGAGAATTAAGTGGTACTGCATTGAGATTGAGGGAAGGCGCCGCACCGGTTCGAGGGCAACACCGCGCGGCGCAGGCAAAAAACCCACTGACGAACTGAACGGCAACGCACCGGACTCGCGCGAACACGCTGCAGGCCACCTCGCCTTGCAGGTATCGCACGAGGGCAGACGGCGCGTTGCCGCAGACCCAACAAAAAGCTGCACGGAGGAGAAGTGATCGAGCTTCACGCTTTCGACGACCAGCGCGCCCAATCCGAGGCGCTGGCGCAAGCGGTCGGCGATGCGTTGCATGCGTCGCTTGCCGCACAGGCGGCCGCCACCGGCACGCCGGCCCCGCTCGTGCGCCCCGCGCGTCCCGCCATGCTGGCCGTGTCGGGCGGCAGCAGTCCGCGGCCGTTCCTGCAAACGCTGTCCACGCAAGCGTTCGACTGGGCGCGCATCGCGGTCACGCTGGTCGACGACCGCTGGGTGCCGGAAACCGACAGCGCGAGCAACGCGCAATTCGCGCATGCCACGCTGCTGCAGAACGCCGCCAAAGACGCGACGTTCTGGCCGCTCGTCGACACCACCCAGGATCTGCACGCGCACGTCGCGGCGCTGAACGCGGACCCGCGCTTTGCTGCGGTGCCCGACGTCGCGGTGCTCGGCATGGGCGAGGACGGCCACACCGCGTCGATCTTCGCCGACGCGCCCGAATGGGATCACGCGATCACCACCGCCGAGCGCTTCGTGGCCGTGCATCCGGGCGCGGCGCCGCATGCGCGCGTGAGCTGGTCGATGTCGGCGCTCAAGGAAGTGAAGCAGCTGTTTTTGCTGATCGCAGGACCGCGCAAGATGGACGTGCTCAATACCGCCACCGCCGCGCTACAAAAAAATGCCATCTCGCAACTGGCAAACGACAAGGGAGTGAGACTCGATGTCTACTGGTGTGCAAACTAAAGCTGTGCCGGGCGCAGGCCAGCACGCCGACGGACCGAGGCTGCTGGCCGACATCGGCGGCACCAACGCGCGTTTCGCGCTCGAGACGGGCCCCGGCGAAATCGGCTCGGTGCAGGTCTATCCGTGCGCGGAGTATGCGGGCATCGCCGAGGTCATCAAGAAGTATCTGAAGGACACCAAGATCGGCCGCGTCAATCACGCGGCGATCGCCATTGCGAACCCGGTCGACGGCGACCAGGTCAGCATGACCAATCACGACTGGACCTTTTCGATCGAAGCGACGCGCCGCGCGCTCGGCTTCGACACGCTGCTCGTCGTCAACGACTTCACCGCGCTCGCGATGGCGCTGCCGGGCCTCACCGACGCGCAGCGCGTGCAGGTGGGCGGCGGCCAGCGCCGGCCGAACAGCGTGATCGGCCTGCTCGGCCCCGGCACCGGCATGGGCGTGTCGGGCCTGATTCCCGCCGACGACCGCTGGATCGCACTCGGCAGCGAAGGCGGCCACGCCACCTTCGCACCCGCCGACGAGCGTGAAGATATCGTGCTGCACTACGCGCGCAAGAAGTGGTCGCACGTGTCGTTCGAACGCGTGGCCGCGGGTCCCGGCATCGAGGTGATCTACCGTGCGCTGGCGGGCCGCGACAAGAAGCGCGTCGCGGCCAACGTCGACACGATCGAGATCGTCAAGCGCGCGCTCGAAGGCGAGCCGCTCGCGGCCGAATCGGTCGACGTGTTCTGCGGCATTCTCGGCACCTTCGCCGGCAATATCGCGGTGACGCTCGGCGCGCTGGGCGGCATCTACATCGGCGGCGGCGTCGTGCCGCGCCTCGGCGAATTCTTCGCGCGCTCGTCGTTCCGCAAGCGCTTCGAGGCGAAGGGCCGCTTCGAGGCGTACTTGCAGAACGTGCCGACCTATGTGATTACCGCCGAATATCCGGCGTTTCTCGGCGTCTCGGCGATTCTCGCCGAGCAGCTGTCGAACCGCGCGGGCGGCAGTTCGTCGGCCGTGTTCGAGCGGATTCGCCAGATGCGCGACGCGCTGACGCCGGCCGAGCGCCGCGTCGCCGACCTCGCGCTGAACCATCCGCGCTCGATCATCAACGATCCGATTGTCGACATCGCGCGCAAGGCCGACGTAAGCCAGCCGACCGTGATCCGCTTCTGCCGCTCGCTCGGCTGCCAGGGCCTGTCGGATTTCAAACTCAAGCTCGCGACCGGCCTGACCGGCACGATCCCGGTCAGCCACAGCCAGGTGCATCTCGGCGACACCGCCACCGACTTCGGCGCGAAGGTGCTCGACAACACCGTCTCGGCGATCCTGCAGTTGCGCGAACATCTGAACTTCGAGCATGTGGAGCGTGCGATCGACCTGCTGAACGGCGCGCGGCGCATCGAGTTCTACGGGCTCGGCAATTCGAACATCGTCGCGCAGGACGCGCACTACAAGTTCTTCCGCTTCGGCATCCCGACGATCGCTTACGGCGACCTGTACATGCAGGCGGCCTCGGCCGCGCTGCTCGGCAAGGGCGACGTGATCGTGGCCGTGTCGAAGTCGGGGCGCGCGCCCGAACTGCTGCGCGTGCTCGACGTGGCGATGCAGGCCGGCGCGAAGGTGATCGCGATCACCTCGAGCAATACGCCGCTCGCCAAGCGCGCGACCGTCGCGCTGGAAACCGATCACATCGAGATTCGCGAGTCGCAGCTGTCGATGATCTCGCGCATCCTGCATCTCGTGATGATCGACATTCTGGCGGTCGGCGTGGCGATCCGCCGCGCGGTGCCGAGCGACGACGTGACCGAGACGGTCGAGAAGGCGCGCGAAGGCGCCGACGACGACGCAACGGCCGTGCTCGACTGGCTCAGCCACGGCGCGGCTCCGTCGGCGCGCGACTGAATCCGCCCGGCGCTGAATCTGCCAGGCGTTCTGCGCTTGCGCTCGATGAACCCGCGCGGCACGCATCGAATCCGATGTGCGCCGTGCGGGTTTTCTTCTGCGTGCGGCGCTTCGGGCGCGGCACAAAGCGTTCGATAATAGGGGCTTTCCCGCCCGGCGCCGTCCGCCCAGTCCGATGATCATCCGCCCGCATCTCCATTGGTTCCGCATGCTGCTCGCGTGGCGCGGCTCGGTGTTGCCGCAGTTGCTGCCGCGGCTCGCCCTGATCTTCTGCATTTCGATCGTCGCGCTCGCCGCGCACGATCATCTGCTGCCCGTCAGCCTGAACCTCAACACGACCGCGCCGTTTTCGCTGGTCGGCATCGCGCTCGCGGTGTTTCTCGGCTTTCGCAACAACGCGAGCTATGACCGCTGGTGGGAAGCGCGCAAGCTGTGGGGCCAGTTGCTGAACGAGTCGCGCTCGCTGACGCGCGAAGCGCTGACGCTGCCCAACCGCGAGTTGCCGCAACAGGACGTCGACGAATTTCTCGCGCTGCTGAGCGCGCTGCCGCATGCGCTGCGCCATCAGTTGCGCGGCAGCGATCCGCGTGAAGACCTTGCCGCGCGGCTGCCCGCCGCGCTGTTCGAGCGCGTGATCGCATCGCGCTACAAACCGGCCACGCTGATGCTGTGCCTCGGCGAATGGGTGCAGCGCGAGGCCCGCGCGGGCGCGCTCGATCCGCTGGCGGTGCTCGCGTTCGACCGCAATCTGAACGGGCTGTCGGATGTGATCGGCGGCTGCGAGCGCATCGCGTCCACGCCGCTGCCGTTCGCCTATTCGGTGATGATTCACCGTACCGTGTATTTCTTCTGCGCGTCGCTGCCGTTCGGGCTCGTCGACAGTATCGGCATCTTCACGCCGGTGTTCGCGGTGTTCGTCGCCTATACGTTCATGGCGCACGAAGCGATTGCCGCGCAGCTCGAAGAGCCGTTCGGCACTGACGACAACGACCTCGCGCTCAATACGATGTCGGCGGTCATCGAGGACGCGATGCGCGATCTGCGCGGCGAGCCGCCGCTCGCGCCGCCACGGCCGCGCGCCGAAACTTATCAGCTCGATTGAGGCGGGTGCCGCGTGCGGCGCTCAGTCGTTGCCGACCGTTTCGGAGAGGCGCTTGATCGTCGCCACGCGCGCGCCAATGATGTCGATGCGCCCGCGCTCGTCGACGAGCGGCGTCGACGCCGTGAGATACGCGCTCCACGCGCGTTGCGCGCGCACGAGCGTGGGCCGCGATGATGCCGGCATCCGCGAATTGAGCAAACGGTAGTAGCGGTTCAGATCGAACATCGCGTGTTCGCAGCGGGCATCGGCATTGCACGCGCGCGGACGGCGCGGCTGCGCCCCGCTCACGTTGGCGAGCGCGCCCCGCAGCACGAGCGCGCGGTCGCGCACCGGCTGCAACTGCATGTCGGCTTCGGCGAGCACGTACATCGAGCCCTGCGTCGTCGCGAATACCGCGGCGAGCAACTGCTTCTCGGCGTCGCGCGAGGCGAGCCAGCTCGACTGACTCTTTTGCCATAGCCTGCGCCGCGCGGCCGGCAGCTTGTCGAGCAACTGCTGGTAGGCGCTATCGACCGCGGCCTTCCAGCCGATGCGCGCATTGTCCATGCACTGCACCTGGCCGACCGTCGTCGACATGTCGGCGCGCGCGAGACACGCGCGCATCGACGCGTCGATCGGATCGGCGGCGGCGACTTCGGCATGCGCGACCGGACTCCACGCGCCGCCGAGCACCGCAACCACAACCGGCCCGGCTACCGCCGCCGCCACCGAACCCGCGACGGCCAGCGCGCCCGAGACGCGCCGCCAGCCATCGCTACCCGCGAGGAACTTCGCCCACTGCATCGTCAAACGCGCACGCAATCGACGAAGTATTCGATGCGTCCGTTGATCATTTCGCCGACAAGCCCGTGGATGTCCGTATGGAAGCCCGGGAAGCGCTCGTTGAACTCGCGCGCGAAACGCAGATAGTTGACGATGGTCCGGTTGAAGCGCTCGCCCGGGATCAGCAGCGGAATGCCCGGCGGATACGGCGTCAACAGGATCGAGGTGACGCGGCCTTCGAGTTCGTCGATCGGCACCCGGTCGATCTCGCGGTGCGCGAGCTTCGCGAACGCGTCGGACGGCTTCATCGCCGGCTCCATGCTCGACAGGTACATCTCGGTCGTCAGGCGCGCGATGTCGTTCGCGCGATAGACGCTGTGGATCTGCTGGCACAGATCGCGCAGGCCGACGCGCTCGTACATCGGGTGATGCTGGACGAACTCGGGCAGCACGCGCCACAGCGGCTGGTTGTTGTCGTAGTCGTCCTTGAACTGCTGGAGTTCGGTGACCATCGAGTTCCAGCGGCCCTTCGTGATGCCGATCGTGAACATGATGAAGAACGAGTACAGCCCCGTCTTCTCGACGATGATGCCGTGCTCGGCCAGGTACTTCGTGACGATCGCGGCCGGAATGCCGGTTTCGCCGAAGCCGCCGTCCATGTCGAGACCCGGCGTGACGATGGTCGCCTTGATCGGGTCGAGCATGTTGAAGCCTTCGGCGAGCGGGCCGAAGCCGTGCCATGCGTCGTTCGGGCGCAGCATCCAGTCGTCGCGCGAGCCGATGCCTTCCTCGGCGAACTGTTCCGGGCCCCAGACCTTGAAGAACCAGTCGTCGCCGTATTCCGCGTCGACCTTGGTCATCGCGCGGCGGAAGTCGAGCGCTTCGGCAATCGACTCCTCGACGAGCGCAGTGCCGCCCGGCGCTTCCATCATCGCGGCGGCCACGTCGCACGAGGCGATGATCGCGTACTGCGGGCTCGTCGACGTGTGCATCAGATACGCTTCATTGAAGCGATGCTTGTCGAAGCGGCTGTTCTTCGAGTCCTGCACGACGATCTGCGAGGCCTGCGAGATGCCGGCGAGCAGCTTGTGCGTGGAGTGCGTCGCGTACACCATCGCGCCGATGCGCGGACGGCCCGCGCCGATCGCGTGCATGTCCTGGTAGAACTCGTGGAATTCGGCGTGCGGCAGCCAGGCCTCGTCGAAGTGCAGCGTGTCGAGCCATTCGCCCAGCATCTCCTTGATCATTTCGACGTTGTAGATCACGCCGTCGTAGGTGCTTTGCGTGATCGTCAGGATGCGCGGCTTCAGGTTCGGGTTCTTCGCGAGTGCTTCGCGCGCGAACGGGTTCGCCTCGATCTTCTTGCGGATGTTCTCCGGCTCGAACTCGCTGCGCGGAATCGGCCCGATGATGCCGAAGTTATTGCGCGTCGGCGTGAGGAACACCGGAATCGCGCCCGTCATCGTGATCGCGTGCAGGATCGACTTGTGGCAGTTGCGGTCGACCAGCACGATGTCGCCGGGCGCGACCGTGCCGTGCCAGACGATCTTGTTCGAGGTCGAGGTGCCGTTGGTCACGAAGAACACGTGGTCGGCGCTGAAGATGCGCGCGGCGTTGCGCTCCGAGGCCGCCACCGGACCGGTATGGTCGAGCAGCTGGCCGAGTTCGTCGACCGCGTTGCAGACGTCGGCGCGCAGCATGTTCTCGCCGAAGAACTGATGGAACATCTGGCCGAGCGGGCTCTTCAGGAACGCGACGCCACCCGAGTGGCCGGGGCAGTGCCACGAGTACGACCCCTCTTCCGCGTACTGCACCAGTTCCTTGAAGAACGGCGGCGCGAGCGAGTCGAGATACACCTTCGTCTCGCGGATGATATGGCGCGCGACGAACTCCGGCGTGTCCTCGAACATGTGAATGAAGCCGTGCAGTTCGCGCAGGATGTCGTTGGGCAGATGGCGCGAAGTGCGCGTCTCGCCGTACAGGAAGATCGGAATGTCGGCATTGCGGCGGCGCACTTCGGTCACGAACGCGCGCAGCGCGACGATCGCGGCGGCCAGCTCCGGCGTCTCGCCTTCGACCACCACGTTGTCGACGTACGGCAGCAGTTCGTCGTCGTCGATCGAGAGGATGAAGCACGAGGCGCGGCTCGACTGCTGCGCGAACGAGGTCAGGTCGCCATAGCTCGTCAACCCGAGCACTTCCGCGCCTTCTTTCTCGATGGCTTCGGCCAGCGCCCGGATGCCGGAACCCGAGATGTTCTCGGAGCGGAAATCTTCGTCGATGATGACGACGGGAAAACGGAACTTCATGGGCGATTCTCCAAAAAGAACGACCGCTGACTTACCTGGCAAGTGCAGCGGTCACCCGCATAGCTGATGGGTCAAGACGCTGCCGGGGTCACGTTTTCGGCAACGTGACGCCGTGCTGACCTTGATATTTGCCGCCGCGATCCGCGTACGACGTTTCACAAATTTCGTCGCTTTCGAAAAACAGCACCTGGGCGACGCCTTCGTTCGCGTAGATTTTCGCAGGCAAAGGTGTCGTATTCGAGAATTCGAGCGTGACATGCCCTTCCCATTCCGGCTCGAACGGCGTCACGTTGACGATGATCCCGCAGCGCGCGTAGGTGGATTTGCCGAGACACACGGTCAGCACGCTGCGCGGGATGCGGAAGTACTCGACCGTGCGCGCGAGCGCGAACGAATTCGGCGGAATGATGCAGACATCGCCCTTGAAATCGACAAACGATTTCTCGTCGAAGTTCTTCGGATCGACGATCGTCGAATTGATGTTGGTGAAGATCTTGAATTCGTCGGCGCAGCGGATGTCGTAGCCGTAGCTCGAGGTGCCGTAGCTGACAATCTTCCGGCCGTCTTCGGAGACGCGAACCTGATCGGGCGCAAACGGCTCGATCATCTTGTGCGACTCGGCCATGCGCCGGATCCACTTGTCGGATTTGATGGTCATAGGTGAACGCTGCTCGACGTGAATGTCAGGTGTAACGAAAGGTGGGTGAAAAACAACGGGCCGACGCCAGGTGCCCAGCCCGCTGCGAAAGGCGCATATTTTACGCGATCACGGCGATGCCGCCGCCGGCCACCACGGCCGGCTACGGGCGAATCACGCCGCAGGCCAGCGCGACGCCGGCGCCGTGCTGCGGATACGCATAAGGATCGGTCGCATCGCGATGCAGTACGACCGCGCGTTGCAGCACCGAGCGGATGCCGTCGAGCGAGACGTCCGGCGCGACGATGAAGCCGGTGGCTACGCCGTTCGCATCCGCGTGGATGTTGCCGAGGTCGCCCTCGACGCGCGCGCCCATCTTGAGCCGCTCGGCCGCCGGCGAAAACACCTGGCCCGCGCTCGAGCCGTCGGCGGCATTGCAGTCGCCGCGCTCGTGAACCTGCAGCGCGTGGTCGCTATTGGGCGGCAAGCCCGCGAGATTGTAGGTGACCTGAACGCCGTCCGAGCGCTCGATAAACGTCACGAGGCCGTGCGCCTGATTGCCCACGGTGGGCAGCAGCTGCGCGTCGGCGCGCTTCTCCTGCGGTCTCAGGAACACGCCGCAGCCGCTCAGCAATACGCAGCAGGCAGTCAGAACGATAAATGCACGCACCGCCTGCCCGTCGATTCGTTTTCCCATGCGATCCTCTTGCCGGCCTGGCGGCCGCCCCTGCGGCCGCCGAGCCGAACTTGTGAAGCCGACATGATACCGCGAGAGCACGCATAAACAGACGCCCCGGACCCTTGTCCGAACGGCGACCCGCGTGTTTTTCGCGGGTCGCGCCCTCAGGTGTTCTGCACGACGATGTTCGGAAACTTCGAGGTCATGTCGCGCGCGCGCTCGGCGATGTGGATCGCGACCTTGCGCGCGATCGCGCGATAGATCTCCGCGATGCGCCCGTGCGGATCGGCCACGACCGTCGGCGTGCCCGAGTCGGCCTGCTCGCGGATCGTGATGTCGAGCGGCAGGCTGCCGAGCACGTCGACGCCGTACTCCTTGCCCATGCGCTCGCCGCCGCCCGCGCCGAAGATGTGCTCCTCGTGGCCGCAGTTCGAGCAGATATGCAGGCCCATGTTCTCGACGATGCCGAGGATCGGAATGCCGACCTTCTCGAACATCTTGAGGCCCTTCTTCGCGTCGAGCAGCGCGATGTCCTGCGGCGTCGTGACGATCACCGCGCCCGTCACCGGCACGCGCTGCGCGAGCGTCAGCTGGATGTCGCCGGTGCCGGGCGGCATGTCGACGATCAGGTAGTCGAGATCGTGCCAGTTGGTCTGGCGCAGCAGCTGTTCGAGCGCCGAGGTCGCCATCGGACCGCGCCACACCATCGGATTGTCGGCCTCGATCAGGAAGCCGATCGAGTTGGCCTGCACGCCGTGGCCCGTCATCGGGTTCATCGATTTGTCGTCGGGCGACTCGGGGCGGCCCTCGATACCGAGCATGGTCGGCAGCGACGGGCCGTAGATATCGGCGTCGAGAATGCCGACCGAGGCGCCCTCGCTCGCGAGCGCGAGCGCGAGGTTCACGGCGGTCGTGCTCTTGCCCACGCCGCCCTTGCCCGAGGCGACCGCCACGATGTTCTTGACGTTGGGCAGCAGTTTCACGCCGCGCTGCACCGTATGCGCGGCGATCTGCTGGGACACCTCGACGCGCGCGTTCGCCACGCCCGGCACCGCGCGCAGCGCGTCGGCGAACTGCCGGCGAATCGTCTCGAACTGGCTTTGCGCCGGATAGCCGAGCACCACCTCGAGGCTGACCATGTCGCCTGCCACGACCACGTTGCGGACATTTTTTGCGGCCGCGTACGGCAAGCCGGTGTTAGGGTCAGTGACGGCCGCGAGGGCGGCGTCCACCAAAGCCCGATCGATACTCATTGGCACTCCGTGGGAAACACATGGGGCACGGCGGCAACGAAGTCGCGGCCGCGCGCCAGAATTTGAAAAAAATTGTTATACGGCATTGCGAAAATCAGACGTGCCATGCACGCTTGCGCAGGCGGGACGCCATGGGGTCGCATCACCGCGTGTTTCAGGCATCATTGTAGTGTCTGGTGGCAGGCGTTGCCCGAAGACCCTTCTTCGCTGTCGGACCGGCGGCGAAGACAGGCGCCGGATTTCATCCCGGATTTCACCCGAATTTCACCGTTTCATGCTGTTTCGCGCAGTTTTTCGAGTAGTCCGCTGTACCGTACGACCGCCGTCACGTCGGCTCGATAGTTTGGCTGGATCAACCGTACCCGCTGGTTCACTCGCTTCACTCAAGGGGATTTGAAAATGAATGCAAAAATCATGACTCGCATGGCTGTCTTCGCAGTTGCTGGCTCCCTGCTGGCAGGCTGTGCCACCCAACAGGGCACGAATACGGCAGTCGGCACCGGCGTCGGCGCCGGCACGGGCGCCGCGCTCGGCGCGATCTTCGGTGGCGGCAAGGGTGCGGCGATCGGCGCGGCCGCCGGCGCGGCGGTCGGCGGCATCACCGGCTACAACTGGGAAGCGATCCGCAACCGCATGTCGGGCGCCACCAAGGGCACCGGCACGCAGATCACCGAGCAGCCGGACGGCTCGCTCAAGCTGAACATCCCGAGCTCGGTCACGTTCGACACGAGCAGCTACGCGATCAAGCCGTCGTTTGCACCGGTGCTCGACCAGCTCACGCAGACGATGCAGCAGAACCCGGAAATCATCGCCCAGGTGGTCGGCCATACCGACAGCACCGGCTCGGCGCAATATAACCAGACGCTGTCGGTCAACCGTGCGCAAAGCGTGACGGGCTACCTGGCGCAACGCGGCATCGCGCCGCAGCGCCTCTCCGCAAGCGGCATGGGCGCGAGCCAGCCGATCGCCGACAACAACACGGAAGCGGGCCGCGCCGCGAACCGCCGCGTGGAAATCTATCTGCGCGCGACGGCTCAGCACGCTCCGCAATAAGGACGCGCTTCAGGAGAATGAGCGAGCCAGGGGCCGGGCGTTGCCGCCCGCCCCGGTTCGGGCGCCATCGGGAAGACCGGCATGGAGGTACGGCGATTTTGATCCGTTCCGAAGACAATTTCGGCTCGGGTTCGCATCAATTGCCGGCATCCAAGGAATTTGAAAGATGGTTAAAAAAATTTCGAACTCTGCCGAAAAACCGTGGTCTCTCTTTACGGTACGTGGCTGGCGAAGCCGCCGCGGCACCATTCTCCTCTTGTCGTTGTTGCTCCGGGGTTAATCACCCCGGTTTTTTTTTGGGCGCGCGGTTTTGATGTGGTCAGCCGTGCTTCCGCCCCTGCCTTGCCCCTGATCCCCCGCTCGTCCAATGCCCTCGCCGTCCCCGTGACAGCGGCTCTGCCGGCCGGTCCCGCCCGTGCCGCGTGACGCGCCCGCCCTGCTAGAATTGCCGTTTCGTCCCACCGCAGGCACCCAAGATCCTTATGTCAGCCCCCGCCACCGATCTCACCGCAGGCGCGCCGTCCGGCCATCGCCAGATTCTCGTCACGTCGGCCCTTCCGTATGCGAACGGGCAGATTCATATCGGCCACCTGGTCGAATATATCCAGACGGACATCTGGGTCCGGACGCTGCGAATGCACGGCCACGAGGTCTACTACGTGGGCGCCGACGACACGCACGGCACGCCGGTCATGCTGCGCGCGGAAAAGGAAGGGCTGACGCCTAAACAGTTGATCGACCGCGTCTGGCAGGAACACAAGCGCGACTTCGACAGCTTCGGCATTTCGTTCGACAACTACTACTCGACCGATTCCGAAGAGAACCGCGTGCTCAGCGAGAACGTCTACCTCGCGCTCAAGGAAGCGGGTCTGATCGAGGCGCGCGAGATCGAACAGGCGTATGACCCGGTCAAGGAAATGTTCCTGCCGGACCGCTTCATCAAGGGCGAATGCCCGAAATGCGGCGCGAAAGACCAGTACGGCGACAGCTGCGAAGTCTGCGGCTCGACCTACCAGCCCACCGAGCTCGTCAATCCGTACTCGGTCGTCTCGGGCGCGACGCCGGTGCGCAAGACCTCGACGCACTACTTCTTCCGCCTGTCCGATCCGCGCTGCGAAAACTTCCTGCGCGCATGGGTCGGTGGTTTGGCCCAGCCGGAAGCGACCAACAAGATGCGCGAATGGCTCGGCGACGCCGGCGAAGCCAAGCTCGCCGACTGGGACATCTCGCGCGACGCGCCGTACTTCGGCTTCGAGATTCCCGGCGCGCCCGGCAAGTACTTCTACGTATGGCTCGACGCGCCGGTCGGCTACTACGCGAGCTTCAAAAACCTCGCCGAAAAGCGCGGCCTCGACTTCGACGCGTGGGTGCGCAAGGGTTCGAAGGCCGAGCAGTACCACTTCATCGGCAAGGACATCCTCTATTTCCACACGCTGTTCTGGCCGGCCATGCTCGAATTCTCGGGCCATCGCACGCCGACCAACGTGTTCGCGCACGGCTTCCTGACCGTCGACGGCGCGAAGATGTCGAAGTCGCGTGGCACCTTCATCACGGCGCAGAGCGTGATCGACACGGGGCTGAACCCCGAATGGCTGCGCTACTACTTCGCCGCCAAGCTCAACAGCACGATGGAAGACCTCGACCTGAACCTCGACGACTTCCAGGCGCGCGTGAACAGCGATCTGGTCGGCAAGTACGTGAACATCGCGAGCCGCGCGGCCGGCTTCCTCATCAAGCGCTTCGACGGCCGCGTGCAGGACAGCGCGATGCATCATCCGCTGCTCGCCACGCTGCGCGAGGCGATTCCGCAGATCGCCGCAAACTACGAAGCGCGCGAGTACAACCGCGCGCTGCGTCAAACGATGGAGCTGGCCGACACGGTCAACGCCTACGTCGACACCGCGAAGCCGTGGGATCAGGCGAAAGACCCGGCGAACGCGGTCGCGCTGCACGAGACCTGCAGCGTCAGCATCGAGGCGTTCCGTCTGCTGTCGCTGGCGCTGAAGCCGGTGCTGCCGAAGCTCGCCGAAGCGGTCGAGGCGTTCCTCGGCATCGAGCCGCTCAAGTGGGCCGACGCCGGCGTGCCGCTCAGCTCGGCGCAGCCGATCAACGCCTACAAGCATCTGATGACGCGCGTCGATCCGAAGCAGATCGAAGCACTGCTCGCGGCCAACCGCGAGTCGCTGCAAGCCACGCCGGAAGCGGCCTCGGCCGACGCGAAGGGCACCTCGAAGAAAACCGCGAAGGCTCCTGCCGCAAAGGAAGAAGAGCCCGGCATCATCTCGATCGACGACTTCGCGAAGGTCGATCTGCGCATCGCGAAAATCGTCGACTGCAAGGCCGTGGAAGGCTCGGACAAGCTGCTGCAACTGACGCTCGACGTCGGCGAAGAGAAGACCCGCAACGTGTTCTCGGGCATCAAGTCGGCGTATCAGCCGGAGCAGCTGATCGGCAAGCTGACCGTGATGGTCGCCAATCTCGCGCCGCGCAAGATGAAGTTCGGCCTGTCCGAAGGCATGGTGCTCGCGGCATCGGCAACGGACGAGAAGGCCGAGCCGGGGCTCTACGTACTCGAACCGCATAGCGGCGCGAAGCCGGGCATGCGCGTGAAGTAAGACGCGGCGCCGTTCGGGCGCTGTGCGGCAATCGTGGGAAAACGGCACGCCTGAAGCGTGCCGTTTTCTTTTGCGGTGGCACGATAACGCGATGACACGACGGCGCGGCGGCAGCGACGGCACGGGGCGTTTGCGCTGACTGCTTGCAGCCAATCTCCGCGCTTAAGCCAGCGGAAACAGCCGCGCCGAACAGCAAACGCAACCGTGTGTAGTCGTAGCGCCCTGCAACGGCGTCACGTCACCCGCCCGCCCCACCGCCACCCTCACCACTTGATCCGGTCGAACCGCCGCGTATACAGCACGTCGGCCCCATAGAACGTGCCGCCGTACACCACGAACGACCAGTAGCGCGACAGGTTGATGGTCGCCTTGACCGCGTTGCTCGCCGACTGCAACCCCTGCTCATAGCCGATCACGAGCCACTCGTTGATCGCCTTCGACACCATCACGACCTGCGGATCGGTCAGGCCGACGTCGCTGCGGCCGATCGAAAACTCGTCGAGCCCGACCGTCTGCGCAATCCGCTTGCCGGTCGCGCTGCCGAGCAGCGCAAGCGCCGTCGTCATCGTGCTCTGTTGGCCGAGGTTGTTGCCCTGGTCGGTGCCATGGCCGAACAGCAGCCACGAGAGCTTTTCGTTATCGGGCACGCTCGGCTCCGACACGAGCCGCGCGACCGGCAATTGCAGCGTGCCCGTCACCTGCACGCCCGCCTCGACCTGCTGGTTGCGGCGCATCGCGAGAATGTTGATGCCCGGATTCGTGACCGGACCGTTGAACGTGAAGAAGCCGTTCTCGATCGCGAGCTTGCGGCCGAACGCGGTATAGGTCGAACCCGGTGTCACGCGCACGTTGCCGACCGCGCGCAGCGGCATGTTCGGCGCACTCGTCGCGGTGATCGTGCCGGCAAGGCCGAGATCGGCACCCTGGCCGCGGAAGCGGAAGTTGTTGCCGAGACCGATCTGGATATTGGCGCGCGGCGAGAACGGGCTGACCCGCTGCTCGCCGCCTTCGCTCGGACGCGGCTGGCCGCCCGAGCGCGTGCCGTCCGGGCGGATGATCACGACGTCGTCGCCGAGGCTCGGCGCGGCCTGCTCGGGCATATCGAACAGCGCGCTGTCGACGACGAACTTGCCGTCGATAGCGAGCCCGCGCTCGGTCCCGCCGTTCGCGATGGCCGCGCTGCCCGACAACGACAGATGACGATCGGGCGACGCGAACACATCGAGCTTGTCGGCGACGATGCTCGCGGTCAGATCGGGCTCGGCGCCGTCGAGGCGAATGCGGCCGGTCGCGCGCAACGTGCCGCTCGAGCCATGAAACTCGACCTGCTGGAAATCCACCATGTTCTGCGACAGCGCGATGCGCACCACGCCGTCCTTCAGTTGCACACCCTGGCTGACCACGGTCGCGGACAACCCGTCGCCGACGAGCGAGCCCGTCACGCTCGGCTTCGCGACCGCGCCGCCGAGCGCGAGCTTGAGCGCGAGGTGCCCGTCGAGCAGATAGCTCGGACCGAGCAGGCCGCCCGTGGTGCGCAGCGACGGCACGTCGACATTGACGTTGCCCGACAACGCGCCCTGCGGATCGACACTCAACAGGCCATCGCGCATCACGAGCAGCGTGTGCGCATCGGCATCGATCACGCCGACCCGGCTCGCTTGCGCATGCACGGTCGCGTTGAGGCGATTGCCGCCCGTGAATTCGGCGCGCGCGCGAACCTCGCCAATCCCCATCGAGGCCAGCCCGCGGCCGATTTCGACCGTCACGTCGCCGCTGCGCCGCCGCAGTTCGATATGGCCGCTCGCCGTCGTGCCGAGCGAGAAGTCCCAGTCGCCGTCGAACACGAGATCGGTTCTGACGGCCGGCGGCTCGCCGGTGATTTCGCGGCGCAGGTCCTGCAGACGGGCGAGCGACACGCCGGTCAGATTGCCCGCCGACTGGATGCGACCGTGATCGAACACGAACGACTTGAGGCTCAGCACCGCGCCTTCGATCATCAGATGCGTGGCGCCGAGCGTGAGCCGGCCCGGCCCCGCGCCGACCGCGAGCGGCGCATCGAGATTGAGCGACGGCATGCCGCGATTCTGCAAACGCGTGACCGTGCCGTCCCAGCGCGTGCCGTCGCGGGTATCGGTCAGCTTGCCGTTGGCGGCGAGCGTCAGATCGAGCGGATGGTCCTGCATCTTGCCGGTGGCCGCAGCCTCCAACGTGTGATTGGCGCGCGTGCCCGAGAGACGCGCCGTCAACGTGCTCAGATCGACGCCGCCCGCGCTCACGTTGCGCGCGTCGGTCGTGAACGCGAGCACGCCGTTCGCGCCGTCGCGCAATTCGGCATGGCCTTCCGCATGACCGACCCGGTTGCTCGCGAACACGAAGCCGTCGGCCTTGTAGTTCAGCGTGACGTTCGGATGCGCGAGCGAGCCGGTCACGTCGCCGTCGGCGGCGACCGCGCCCGCGATGCCGAAACCGAGCCGTTCGAGCTGCGGCGCGTCGAGGCGAAAACGCAGCCGGTCGCCCGGCGCGCCGAAGCTGCCTTGCAGATCGACCTGGTTGCCCGCCACCGACAGCGTCGCGCGGCTCGGCAGAATCCGCGTGCCGGCCAGCTGGATCGTGCCGCTGCCCGTGAGCGGCAAGTCGTCGTAGACGCTCGGCCCGAGCTTGAATTCGGCGCGCGTCGTGAAGACCGGCGCGAGCACGCCGGTTGCGCTGAGCGTGCCGTTCACGCGCGCCTCGATCCGGCGCGCGGGCGCTGCCGTACGTGGCGCGGGGGTTGCACGATGCGCGGGCGGCGTCTTGCGCTCCAGCACCTCGCTGCGCACCGCCGCCTGGGCGGTGTTCTTCGCCACGGCGGCGGCCTGATCGCCTGGGGCCGCGCTTTTCGCGCCGGCGGTTCGGGTGGTCCCCGCAGCCGGCGCGGCCGCCGACGCCACTGATGAAGCGGCCGGCGGCGTGACCGGCGTACGCGACGGCATCTGCGAAGTCAACGACAGCGGGTCGAAGTCGGTCAGTTGCGCTTTCAGGTTGTAGGTGGAATTCGCGTCGTGCTTGAGCGCGCCGGACAGATCGATACGGCCGCGGCCCGACGTCACGCGCACGTCGTTGAAGCTGATCCGCGCCGGGTCGAACGTGACCTTGCCCTGGGCGCGCAGCGCAGCGGCCGGGTCGGCGAGATCGAGCGTGAGGCTCTGGATATCGTCGTTCAGGCGGATGCCGATCGTGCCGCCCAGTTGCGTGGGCCGCACCGTCGCCTGCAATGCGTTCAGATCGAGCCGCGCGACGCGCAGGTCGATCTGGCCGTGCCGGTCGCTCAGCGTGCCGCCGCCCGTGACCGTCGCGTCGCGCACGAGCCGCACGTTCAGGTTCGAGATGCTTTGCGTCCGGGCGTCGAGCCGCACGTCGGTGTTCGCGTCGATGAGCGGCAGCAGGTTCTGGTCGATCGCGCCGGGTTTCGCGTTGACGATCGACAGGTGACCCGCGACGGCAAAGCCCGCGGTCGCGCCACTCGCCGCGTTCGCAGCCCCTGCTCCTGTAGAAGCAGCCGCGGTAGTAGCAGCCCCGCTGGCACCGGCCGGAACCCCGGCCGCGCCGCCCTGCCCCACCGGCTGCAACTCCGCGCGCACGGCCAGATCGGCCAGCGGCGCGCCAGGCGCAAAAGCTTGCGGATTCACGTGATCGAAGCTCAGCGTCGCGCGCTGCAGCGGCACCGCGTCGAACGGCGCGGCCTCGACCCGCGCGTGACCGGTCAGCTTCATGCCGCTCGCATCGAGTTCGGCGACGAGCTGTTCGAGCGTGCCGCTCAGATGCCCGCCGACCTGCACCGCCTCGTCGCGGACCTTGCCCGAATAGCCGACCTCGCCGGTCAGCGGAAACGGCTGCACGCCGTCCAGTTTCGCCGACGCCGTCAGCGCGCCGAACGGCGTATCGAGCCGATCGATCGAGGCCTCGTGGTGGCGTCCATCGCTGCGCCCATGAAACGCGAAGTGCGACAACTCCGTCGTCGAAGTGCCCTGGTGCAGCAGTAAACGCTCGACCTGCACGTCGCGGATGTCGAGCGGCATCGGCAGGCGCAGATCGCGCGGCAGCTTCATCGGCTCGCTGCTGCTCGACGACGAGGCGCCCAGCCACGTCTCGATCGTGCCGACGTGCAGATAGTCGATCGTGAAGCGCCACGGCGTGCGCGCCAGCGCCCAGCGGCCCGCGACGCGGTCGATCCGGATATCGGTGCCGCTGCCGTCGAGGCTGCGCCAGTGAACGTCGCGCAGTTGCACGCCGCTTGCGAGCGTACCGCCGTCGAGCGTGCCGCCGAGCTGGCCGCCCAATAGCCTGAGCGCCGCGTGCCATGCGTACGCGGTGCCGCGTTCGGTCGTAAGCGCGCCGTACAGCAGGCCGGCCGCGAGCGCGACGAGCAGCACCAGCACGGCCACCGTGCCCGCGACCGTTCTGAGCAGCAGCCGGCCCCAGCGCCGCTTCGGCGGCGGCGTTTCGGGCGGCTGCCCCGGCGGCTCCGCTGGCGGCGTGGCGCCGGGCGGCTGCGCGGGGGTCGGGTCGGTGACGTCCGTGGTCATGCGTGAATAAGTTGGCAGATAGGCTGGCGGGTTTGCATCGGCGCGTCAGAAGGCGATGCCGAGCGTCAGGTAAGGCCGCACGCTTCTGTTGCGGATGCCGTACGCGAGATCGACGTTGACCGGACCGACCGGGCTGCGCCAGCGCGCGCCGACGCCGACACCCGGATAGAAGACTTTCTCGCCCCAGGTGTCGGTGGCGGTGCCGATGTCGAAGAATGCGGCCGCGCCCCAGTCGTGCGAGAACCAGTGCTGATATTCGGCCGCGCCCGTCACGAGATATTTGGTCGGCAGGATCGAGCCGGCGACGTCGTTGCCGATGCTCTGGAAGCCGTAGCCGCGCACCGAGTTCGAGCCGCCTGCGCGGAACAGCAGCGATGCCGGAATGCCGCTCGAACTGCCGCTCGTGAACACGCCGCCGAGTTCGGCGCGAATCAGCACGATGTCGTCATGGCCGATCGGCAGATACTGCTGGCCGCGCGCGTAGCCGCGAATGAAGGTCTGGTCGGCCAGCAGGCCCTTGACCGCGAAGCCCGCCTCGGCGTGGATCAGGTTGCCGCTGCGCGGGAACAGCGGGTCGTCGGTATTGCGCCGGGTCCACGACCACGCCGGCACGAGCGCGTGCGCGGTGGTCGGCGGCGCCGCGTTCTGGTCGAGCCGGTCGTCGTAGAACAGCAGCGAGTAGCTGTAGTCGAGGTATTGCGAGGTGCGCGAGCGCTGCACACCACCGCGAATGCTGTAGATGCGCGTGTCGGAGACGTCGGTGGTCGTGTACGAGGCGAGCACGCTATTGGTCCACGCGCGCGGGCCCGGCGGCATCGACAGTTGAATCTGGCCGTACTGCTGGGTCTGGTCGGCGCGCCCCTCGACCGTGAACGGCCACGCCTTGCCGAACGTGTTCAGATAGGTGTACGCACCCTGCACGAGCGGACCGTTGTCGGTCGAATAGCCGACGCCGCCGCGAAAGCTGTGATACGGAAACTCCGACACTTTCACGTGCACCGGCGTGTTGAGCGGCTTGGCCGGGTCGTTGTCGAGATCGATCGCGACGCTCGCGAAGTACGGCGTGTTCTGCAATTGCCGCTGCAGTTCGGCGACGCTGCGCGTGTCGTAGACCTGGCCCGGCGAAATCGGATTGACGTTATGGACGATGCGCTCGGGATAGCGCCGCGTACCCTGCACGTCAATCGCGCCCATCGTGAAGGTCGGGCCGCTGTCGTAAGTTACCGACAGCTTCGCCGTGTGCGTGCGCGGATCGACGAGCGCCTCGGAGTGGTAGATCTTCGCGGCAAGATAGCGGCGCGATTGCAACTCGCGCAGCGAGGCGTTCTTCGCGTCGTCCCAGTCGCTCTGCGAAAACGGCTGGCCTTCGTGCAGCGAGAACGCGAAGCGGGTGGCGTTTTCCTGCGCCGTGTCCTCGGTCACGACCGCGCCGCGAAACGACAGGTCGACCGAGCTGACGAGGGTCTGCGGGCCCGCCTCGACCCGCACGGTGACGCGCCGCACGTCGTCGACGGTGCGCACGTCGGTGCTGACGACCGGTGAGAAATAGCCCTGGGTCGCAGCGAGATCGCGCACCTGCTGCGGCGTGGCGGTAATCAGAAACGAGAACTGGTCTTCGCTGATGTCGGGCCGCTTCGCGAAACGGGCGATGTCGAGGTGCTGTTCGAGCAGCCGGCGCAGCGCGCGCGGCTCGGCGACGACGTCGACCTTGTAGCTCGGCTTCGCGCGCGCCGCGTGGGCCTCGCCGGCCACGAGCGTCAGCAGGACGAGACTCAACGCGAGCCACGCGAGCAGCCAGCACCGCACGGGCAGCGAACGGTGCCGCGCGGCGTGCCGCTGCCGTTCTCGCCCGCGCCGCCCACGCGGCTTGTCGATCGTACCTACCGCCAAACAGGACCTCCGGCCAGAATTGATCAGTGCTTGCTCCCGGCGCGCCCGGGCCTGCTATTTGACCACATCGGCGCGGGGGGCGAGATCCCAAAAAGAGGGGGCGGCGTTTTTCGACCGCGCGCGGCGCATGCGGTAAAATTCCGCCACGATGGCGCCGCGTCGCCGGCACTGCCAGACGCGCGCCCTTTCACCCATCACGGACGTCGAGCCATGTATCAATCGGACATCACCCAGTTCCTGAACCAGCTCAAGCAGCAGAAACCCAATCTGGAAGCCGAGCAACGCCGCGGCCGAGCGCTGCTGTGGGACAAACAGCCGGTCGATCTCGACGAACGCGCCGAGCAGCAAGCCTCGCGCGTCGCGCAGACACCCTACCAGTACTACCAGAACTTCTGAGCGCCCCAGTCACGCCGACGATGAGTCACGCCGACGAGGCCCACGGCCCGCTGCATGGGCCGGTCCATGGGCCGCTGCACGGTCCGCCGGCCGATGCCGCGCTCGCCGCTCCCGCCACCGACTCGACACCCGACACGGTCGACGGCGTCGCGTTCGCGCGCCTGTACGGCGAGCCGCTGTTCAAGCTGCCGAACGACCTGTACATCCCGCCGGACGCGCTCGAAGTGTTCCTCGAGACCTTCGAGGGACCGCTGGATCTGTTGCTGTACCTGATCCGCAAGCAGAACTTCAACGTGCTCGACATCCCGATGGCGGATGTCACCACGCAATATCTCGGCTACGTCGAGCAGTTGCGCAAGACCAATCTCGAACTCGCGTCCGAGTATCTGCTGATGGCCGCGATGCTGATCGAGATCAAATCGCGCATGCTGCTGCCGGTCAAGAAGGCCGACACCGGCGAGGACGCCGAGGACCCGCGCGCCGAACTCGTGCGCCGCCTGCTCGAATACGAGCAGATGAAGCTCGCCGCGCAGCGCATCGACCAGTTGCCGCAGCTCGGGCGCGACTTCCTGCGCGCCGAGGTCTATATCGAGCAGAGCATCACGCCGCGCTTCCCGGACGTGAGCAGCGACGATCTGCGCGCCGCGTGGGCCGACGTCATCAAGCGCGCGAAGCTCGTCCAGCATCACAAGATTTCGCGCGAAGAGCTGTCGGTGCGCGAGCACATGAGCCTGATCCTGCGGCAGTTGCAGAACACGCGCTTCATCGAGTTCTCCGACCTGTTCGATACGAGCCGGGGTGTGCCGGTCGTGGTGGTGAACTTCATCGCCGTGCTCGAACTGTGCCGCGAATCGCTCGTCGAGATTACGCAGGCGGAGCCGTTCGCGCCGATTTACGTGCGGCTCGCTTATCTGCCGGCCTGATTGAGCGGCCGATCAAGCGGCCTGATTGTGAACCGGCCGATCGCGGCGGCCCGATCGGTCCTGCTGTTTTTCGGTGGGGCCGGCGCAACGGCTGCTCCTAGCTCCCCCGGCCGCGCGACGGAACCGGCACCGCGCCGGGCCGCCGGCCCACGGGAAAACCGCTAGAACCCCGCCAACGCAAGGCCTGGCGGGCGCCACGGGCGAACCCACCGCGCCCCGCGCCGGACACACGCCGCCATTCGGTGCGCCCGGCCCGCAAATCCACTACAATCCGCGCTCCGAACCCGTCATCGCCGGTAAGGCGGCGGCCTGCGCGATTCCCCGAGGTCTTGCGCCAACCGGGGCGCGCGCGGCGCGCGAACCCATTCCTGTCCGATCATGAAAGTCATCAGCTCGATCCATGAATTGCGCGACCAGTTGCGCGGCCAGAATCGCACGGCCTTTGTGCCGACCATGGGCAATCTGCACGAGGGCCATCTGTCGCTGATGCGCCTCGCGCGCCAGCACGGCGACCCGGTCGTGGCGAGCATCTTCGTCAACCGGCTGCAGTTCGGCCCGAACGAGGACTTCGACAAATATCCGCGCACGCTCGAAGCCGACATCGAGAAGCTGCAGAAGGAAGGCGTCTATGTGCTGTTCGCGCCGGCCGAAAAGGACCTGTATCCGGAGCCGCAAGAGTATCGCGTGCATCCGCCGCACGATCTCGGCGACATTCTCGAGGGCGAATTCCGCCCCGGCTTCTTCCACGGCGTATGCACGGTCGTGATGAAGCTGATGTCGTGCGTGCAGCCGCGCGTCGCGGTGTTCGGCAAGAAGGATTACCAGCAGCTGATGATCGTGCGCCAGATGTGCCACCAGTTCGCGCTGCCGACCGAAATCGTCGCCGCCGAAACCGTGCGCGACACCGACGGCCTCGCGCTAAGCTCGCGCAACCGCTATCTGTCGGACGCCGAGCGCGCCGAGGCGCCGGTGCTGGCCGCCGAGCTGAATCGCATCCGCGACGCGGTGCTCGCGGGCGAGCGCGACTTCGCGAAGCTCGAACAGGCGGCGGCGGCAGCCCTCGCCGCGCGCGGCTGGAAGCCCGACTACATCGCGATCCGCAAGCGCTCGAACCTGATCGCGCCCGGCACGCAGGACGCCAACGCGCCGCTCGTCGTGCTGGCGGCCGCCAAGCTCGGCGCGACCCGGCTCATCGACAACCTCGAAATCTGACGCCGCCAGCCGCCGGCGCTACGATCGAACCGGTCGCGACGGCACCGGGTTTCATCGAAACTACCCAGCACAGTCACACAGGATTGGTCATGCAACGCAACATGCTGAAGTCGAAAATCCACCGCGCCGTGGTCACGCACTGCGAGTTGCACTACGAAGGCTCGTGCGCGATCGACGAAGACCTGCTCGAAGCGGCGAACATCGTCGAAAACGAGCGCATCGACATCTGGAACATCAACAATGGCGAGCGTTTCTCGACCTACGCGATCAAGGGCGAGCGCGGCAGCGGCATGATTTCGCTGAACGGTTCGGCCGCGCGTCGCGCGCAGCTCGGCGATCTGGTCATCATCGCGGCGTTCGCGGTGGTCGACGAAGCCGAGCTGAAAGCGGGCTGGAAGCCGGACCTCGTGTTCGTCGACGAAAACAACCGGATCAAGGGCAGCCGCGATCACGTGCCGACGCAGAACTGGACCTGAGCGCGGCCCGGCCTGCCGCCTGACCGACGGCGGGCCGCCCCGCCGCGGTGCTTCGCTTCAGTCCTCTGCTTCAGTCCTTCGCTTCAGTCCTTCTTCCCCGTGCCGTTCGTCCACTCGACGATCGGCCGCCACTGCTCCAGATCCTTCTCCACGCGGCTTTTCGCGACGTCCCACAGCGTCAGGCCGTGTGCCGCGAGTTGCACGTAGTTCTGCGTGTCGCGCAGAAAGCCGAGCACCGGCAGCTTGAGCCCTTCGACGAAGCGATGCAGTTGCTCGGCCGAGCGCGTGCGCGAATCGACGCGCATGCCGACCACGCCGACCTCGATCGCGCCCTTCCTGACCGCCTTTTCCTTCGCGAGACGTTCGAGAAAATCCTGGGTCGCGAGAATGTCGAACATCGACGGCTGCAGCGGCACGATCACCTTGTCGGCCAGATCGAGCGCGATGTTCAGGCGGTTGCCGTGCAGGCCGGCCGGCGTGTCGATGACCGCGTGATCGAGCCCCTTGGGCGGCCTAGCCGGCGTCTCGGTGTTGACTTCCCACGTCTCGATGGCCGGCAGCGTCTCGGGCCGCAGCGCGAGCCACGCATGCGCGGACTGCTGTTTGTCGAGGTCGGCCAGTGCGACCCATTCGCCCTGCGCGGCGAAATAGCCGGCCAGATTGGTCGATAGCGTGCTTTTGCCCACGCCGCCCTTCGGATTCGCCACCACGATCACCGACATGAATTCTCCTGGAAAGAAGGCTGGACTCCGCCAGCCGGTTTGCCGCGCCATTGCGCCTGATCGGTTCAGACCAGCGCCCGCGGGTTCCGATCCGTGCCTGATCGGTCGTTTCTCAGGTTCGCCCGCCCGTCAGCCGTTGATAATATCGACAAATGCAGCGCGGCCGAAGCCCCAAAACGGCGAATCGGCTGCCTGAACCCGCCGTTTTATCGATAAGGACCCGAATCTCATGAGCACACTGCGCCCGGAATATACCGTCGAACGCCTGCACGAGCGCCAGCGAGGCAAGCTGCCGGACCTGCTCGGCCTGCGCGCGCTGTCCGTCGAACAGGGCATGCTGGTCGCGGAGCTGACCGTGCGCGAGGAACTGCTGGCGCCGAACGGCTTCCTGCACGCGGCCAGCGTGATCGGCCTCGCCGACACCGCCTGCGGCTACGCGTGCCTCGCGCACCTGCCGGAGAACGCGCGCAATTTCACGACGATCGAGCTGAAAAGCAATTTCCTCGGCACGGCGACGCAGGGCACGATCCGCGCGGTCGCGAAGGGCGTGCACCTCGGGCGCAGCACGCAGGTCTGGGACGCGACCGTCACCGGTCCGGACGGCAAGACGATCGCGCTGTTCCGCTGCACGCAGATGGTGCTGTACTGAGCGATGCCGTAAGCGATACGGCAAGCGGCGCGGGGCGCGCCCGATTCGCCCCGCGTCGAGGCAACGGGCGCGCGGCCGGGACGGCGCACGCTTTTTGCAGCTTGCGGGCGTGTTTCGGCGCTCCGGCCGTAGGCGCGGTGCAATCGCAGCACACGTTGCGACCTGCTCGGGCCAGTGCCAGCCTTCACCCCACCGCCGCGAACAGCCTGCGCATATCGACGTGCGTGGCGAGCGTATCCGCGAGTCGCTCCAGCGACGCCTCGCGCAGCGCCGCGTAATCGACTTCCTCGGCGTCGCTCAGGCCCGCCCAGGCGAGCAGCGCCGCGCACGCGGCCGGCGTGTCGAACAGGCCATGCACGTAGGTCGCGAGAATCTGTCCGTCGACGGACAACGCGCCGTCGGGACACGTGCCCTGCGCACCGGCGTTTTCCCGCGCGCCATCGAGCCGCAGCGCCGGCGCGTCGAGCGCCGGCCCGCGCGTCTCGCCCATATGAATCTCGTAACCCGCCACCTCGGGCGCACCGGGCAGCGCGAGCCGCCCGGTCACGTTCTTCAGCGTCTTCTCGCGCGTGAGCACCGTCGCATAGTCGAGCCAGCCGAGCCCTGCGAACGTGCCCGGCGCGCCCTCCACGCCATGCGGATCGGCAATCTCGCGCCCGAGCATCTGCATGCCGCCGCAAATGCCGATCACGCGTCCGCCGTAGCGCAGATGCTTCGCGAGCACCGCGTCCCAGCCCTGCGCGCGCAAAAACGCGAGATCGCCCGGCACGTTCTTCGAGCCCGGCAGAATGATCAGATCGGCGGGCGGCAGCGGCGTGCCGCCGCGCACGTACTGGAAATCGACCTGGCGGTGCACGCGCAGCGCGTCGAAATCGGTGTGATTGCTGATGTGCGGCAGCACCGGCACGACCACGCGCAGCAGGCGCGCCGCGTCGCCGCTGCCGGCCGCGCGCAGCTCGGCCGGCAGCATGTCCTCGGCGTCGAGCGTGAGGCCGTGCAGATACGGCACGACGCCGAGCACCGGCTTGCCGGTCTTCGCTTCGAGCCAGTCGAGGCCGGGCTTGAGCAGGCTCACGTCGCCGCGAAAGCGGTTGATGATGAAGCCGCGCACGCGCGCCTGCTCGCTTGCCGACAGGCACGCGAGCGTGCCGGTCAGATGCGCGAACACGCCGCCGCGATCGATGTCGGCGACGAGCACGACCGGGCAATCGACCGCTTCGGCGAAACCCATGTTGGCGATGTCGCGCTCGCGCAGATTGATCTCGGCCGGGCTGCCCGCGCCCTCGACGAACACCGTGTCGTACGCCGCGCGCAGCCGCGCATACGACGCCAGCACGGCCTCGAACGCGACCGGCTTGTACTCGTGATACGCGCGCGCGTCGAGATTCATGCGCGCCTTGCCGTGGATGATGACCTGCGCGCCGCGATCGCTGGTCGGCTTGAGCAGCACCGGGTTCAGATCGGTATGCGCGGCGATGCCGGCGGCGACCGCCTGCAGCGCCTGGGCGCGGCCGATCTCGCCGCCGTCGACGGTCACCGCGCTGTTCAGCGCCATGTTCTGCGGCTTGAACGGCGCGACCCGCGCGCCCGCGCGGCGCGCGAGACGGCACAGGCCGGCCACGAGCGTGCTCTTGCCCGCATCGGACGTGGTGCCCTGGATCATCAGCGTGCCGCGCGGCACGGGCAAGGCGTTGGTGGAAATCGGCGGGGTTCGGGTCACGGCAAGGGCGGTCGGATCGGAATGGGCGGTCGGGGCGATGCCGCGCGTGCTTCATGCACGTCGTACACGTTGCGCGCATCGTGCGCCTGCTGCACTCGGTGCCCGATGCCCGGCACAGGGCGCGCGGCGGCAAGACCAGCATTATCCCACCGCGCCGGCCAGAGGCGCACGCCGGTACAATCACGCGATGATTTCCCCCGACCTCACCTTCGTCCTCGGCGGCGCCCGCTCGGGCAAAAGCGCGCACGCCGAGCGGCTCGCGAGCGACAGCGCCCTGCCCGTCACCTACATCGCCACCGCCCGCGTCAGCGGCGACGCCGAATTCGGCGCGCGCATCGCGCATCATCGCGCGCGGCGGCCCGCGCACTGGGGTCTCGTCGAGGCGGACCAGGACCTCGCCGGCGTCGTCTCGCAACACGACGCGCCGGGTCAGTGCCTGCTGATCGACTGCCTGACGCTGTGGCTCGCGAACCTGCTCTGTCCTGCCGACACCGCCGACGCCACCGACAATACCCGCGAAAACGCCCCGCCCATCGAGCCCTACCACGCGCGCGCCGCCGCGCTCGAAGCGGCGCTCGCCGCGGCGCGCGGCAAGATCATCGTGGTCAGCAACGAAATCGGCCTCGGCGTCGTGCCGCTCGGCGCGGCCACGCGTCTTTACGTCGACGAACTCGGACGGCTCAATCAACGCATCGCGGCACTAAGCCGCACCGCCACGCTGATGGTCGCGGGCCTGCCGCTCGCCCTGAAAACCGCGAGCCCCGCGTGATGCTGACTCTGCCGCTGATCGCGACGCTCGCCACCGCCGGCGTGGCCGTCGACCGCTGGTTCGGCGAGCCGCGCCGCGCGCATCCGCTGGTCGGCTTCGGCCACTGGGCCGCGCGCCTCGAAGCGCGTTGCAACCGCGGGCGGCGTCTGCGTCTGAAGGGGCTGCTCGCATGGGCGCTCGCGGTGCTGCCGCCAGTGCTGGTCGCGTGGTGGCTCGTCGCCGTGCTGCCGTTTTTCGCGGCCTGCGCGCTGCACGTCGCGCTGCTGTGGTTCGCACTCGGCGCGCGCAGCCTGCGCGACCACATCGCGCCGATCGCGCGGGCGCTCGGTGCCCGCGATCTCGCCAGCGCGCGCCTTCTGACCGCGCGCATCGTGTCGCGCGACACCACGCAATCCGACGAAGCCGCGCTCGCGCGCGCCGCCGTCGAGTCGGCGCTCGAAAACGGCAACGACGCGATCTTCGGCGCGCTGTTCTGGTTCGCGATCGCGGGCGGGCCGGGCGCGCTCGGCTTTCGCCTTGCCAATACGCTCGACGCGATGTGGGGCTATCGCACGCCGCGCTATCTGCGCTTCGGCTGGGCCGCGGCGCGCATCGACGACGTGCTGAACTGGATTCCCGCGCGCCTGACGGCCACGAGCTACGCGCTGCTCGGCGACACGCTGAGCGCATGGCGCTGCTGGCGCGAGCAGGCGCCGCGCTGGGATAGCCCGAACGCGGGCCCGGTGATGGCGTCCGGCGCGGGCAGCCTGAACGTGCTGATCGGCGGAGCGGCGGTGTATCACGGTGCGCTCGAACAGCGCCCGACGCTCGGCTTCGGGCATCCCGCCGAAGCGCGCCATGTGAGCGCCGCGCTGATGCTGGTCGAGCGCACGATCATTCTGTGGCTGGCCGTGCTGATCGTGCTGGCTTTGCTGAGCGTGCCGTTTCATGGTTAAGGCCATCGACCCGCGCGAGGATCGGCCCAGCGCCGAGCCGATGCACGCCGGCCCGATCGCGCACGGCGGCAACCTGCACGAAGCGGCCGCGCGCTACGGCCTGCCGTACGCGCAATGGCTCGATCTGTCGACAGGGATCAATCCGCACGGCTATCCGGTGCCGCCGGTTCCCGCCGACGCATGGCGCCGCCTGCCCGACGATGGCGACGGCTTCGCCGCGCGCGCCGCGCAATACTACGGTGCGCCCGATGCCGCGCACGTGCTGCCGGTCGCCGGCAGCCAGGCCGCGATTCGCGCGCTGCCCGCGCTGCTGCCGCGCGCGACGGTCGGCATCGCGCCGCTCACGTACGGCGAATACGCGCCGGCGTTCGCGCGCGCCGGGCACGACGTCGCCGCGCTCGACGTGCAGTGCGACACGCTGCCCGCCACGCTCACGCACGTCGCGATCGTGAATCCCGACAATCCGACCGCCACGCATCTCGGCGCCGACAAGCTGCTGCACTGGCACGCGCAACTGCGCGAGCGCGGCGGCACGCTACTCGTCGACGAGGCGTTCGCCGATACGGTGCCTGCCGCGTCGCTCGCGGCGCGCACGCAGCTCGACGGGTTGATCGTGCTGCGCTCGCCCGGCAAGTTCTTCGGTCTCGCGGGCGTGCGCGCCGGTTTCGTGCTCGCCGCGCCCGCGTGGCTCGCCACGCTGCGCGACAGGCTCGGCGCGTGGACGGTCAGCGGTCCGGCGCGTCATGCGGTGAGCGCCGCGTTCGCCGATACCGCATGGCAGGCGCAGATGCGTGCGCGGCTCGCCGGCGAAAGCGCGCGGCTCGGCGCGCTATTACATTCGCACGGTTTCGCCACGCGCGGCACGCCGCTCTTCGCATGGACCGACGATGCGCGTGCCGCCGCGTTGCATGAAGCGCTCGCGCAACGCGGTGTGTGGACGCGGCGGTTCGCGCCGTCGCTCGTTGCGTCCAAGGGCAGCGTGCGTTTCGGACTGCCGGGAACGGAAGCCGAGTGGGCTCGCTTCGAACAGCAGTTGCATGAAGCGATGCGCGCCATCGGTGCGACGCAAACGGGTTAGTACGGAAATGGGAGACGGTGATGCCGCGCGAACCTGCCGCCGTCCTTCGCGCATCGCGCTATGCGTGCTGCGCTTTGAATCGAGCGTCATGTCGTACCTCATGTCGAGCTTTATGCGGCGCTTCATACCGAGCCTCATGCCGCCCTTCACTCACTGCGCCTCGCTTATCGCCCTACACGCGCCACACGCTCAACGCCTCGTCCAGGTCCTCGCCCGATGATCCGCTTCGCTTGCCCGCTCCACCGCTCTACGCACCCGCGCCACGTGGCCCGTTTCCTCTGCGCCGTATCGCTCGGCCTCGCCGCGCTGACCGCGCACGCGGCGATCACCGTCACCGACGATAGCGGCGCGACCGTCACGCTCGCCGCGCCCGCGCAGCGCGTCATCAGCCTCGCGCCGCACGTCACCGAGTTGCTGTATGCGGCGGGCGGCGGCGCGAAAATGGTCGGCGCGGTTTCGTACAGCGACTATCCGCCCGAAGCGAAACAGCTGCCGCGCGTCGGCGACAACAAAGCGCTCGACCTCGAACGCATCGTCGCGTTGAAACCCGATCTGATCGTCGTGTGGCGGCACGGCAATGCGCAGCGTCAGCTCGACCGGCTGCGCGAACTGCATATCCCGCTCTTTTTCAGCGAGCCGCGCCATCTCGACGACGTCGCCGTATCGCTGACGAAGCTCGGTCAATTGCTCGGCACGTCGGCGACGGCCGATGCGGCGGCGGCCGCGTATCGCGACGACATCGCGCGACTGCGCGTGCAGTACGCGAGCCGGCCGGTCGTCAGCGTGTTCTACCAGGTCTGGGACAAACCGTTGATGACGCTCAACGGCGAGCACATGATCAGCGACGTGATCGCGCTGTGCGGCGGACGCAATGTCTTCGCGCAATTGCAGCCGCTCGTGCCGACCGTGTCGACCGAAGCGGTGCTCGCGGCGAATCCCGAGGCGATCGTCACCGCCGCGCCGGGCGCGACGCGCCCCGACACGACGCTGCCGCAGCTCGACACGTGGCGCGCATGGCCGGGCCTTGCCGCGGTCGCAAGCAACAACCTCTTCGCGATCGACGGCGATCTCATCAACCGTCCGGCGCCGCGCATCGCGCAAGGCGCGCGAGAACTCTGCGAGGACCTCGACCTCGCGCGCTCACGCAGAAAACCGCGCGCGCCGTAAATCCCCTCACGCATTCCAGCGCACCAGCACCCACTGCTGCGTGGCCTCGTTGCGCCGCAGCCAGACGATGCCGGTCATATCGAGCGCCCAGTGCAGACAACGCGCGAGCGGCACGTCGAGCACCTGCGAGGCGATCGCGCGAATCACGCCCGCGTGCGTGACCACATAGGCCGGCGACAACTCGCGCGTCTGCGCGAACGCATCGAACCACGCATGCACGCGCTGCGCGAACTGCGCGACGCTCTCGCCGCCATGCGCGCATGCATGCTCGAAATCGGCGGCCCAGTCGTCGAGCTGCGCGCGATCGATCGCGTCCCAGCGCTGCGTTTCCCAGGCGCCGAAATTCATTTCCTTTAGACGCTCGTCATGGCTGACCACGCAGCCGAAGTCGCTCGCGATCTCGGTGGCGAGCGCCGCACAGCGCGTGAGCGGACTCGAGATCAGCACGCGCGGCGCCGGCACCTGCAAGGTCGCGAGCCGCAGCGCGAGCGCGCTCGCCGAGACCTCGGCGCTTTCGGCCAACGCGACATCGCTGTGTCCGTAACAGATGCCCGCATCGAGCGCGACGGCGGGATGACGAATCAGGACGATATCCATGCGAGCCCCACCAGATAGATGCTCAATTCGAAAACCTGCTGCGCGAAGCCGAGGCAATCGCCGGTATAACCGCCGATGCGTCTCACGAAATAACGGCCGATCGCCACGCGCAGCACGAGCAGCACACAGCATGTCGCAAGCGCGAAACGCCAGTCGGGCGCGCCGCGTCCGTTCGGCCACAGCAGCCACGGCAGACCGAACAGCGCCGCGCACATCAGCGCGGGGCCGCTCAGGCGCTGTGCGACCGGCTTCGCCTTGCCCTCGGCGCGCACGTAGTCGAGCGTGGCCAGATAGCTGATCGCCATCGCGCGGCTCGCGCCGTGCGCCGCGATCATCAGACCGGCCGCGCGTGACGGCGGCAAGGCCGCGAGCGTTTGCCACTTCAACGCGAGCGCGACGACGAGCGCGATCGCACCGAATGCGCCGACGCGCGAGTCGTGCATGATGCGCAACACGTCCTCGCGCGAATAGGCGCCACCGAACGCATCGACGCAATCGGCGAGACCGTCTTCGTGAAACGCGCCCGTGACGAGCAGCGACGCGGCCATCGACAGCAGCACCGCGACGCCCGCCGGAAATACGCGCAACGCGGCGAGATAGACGAGCGCGCTCAAGCCGCCGATCAATACGCCGACGAGCGGAAAGTAGCGCGCCGCCGCGTTCAGATAATGCGGCTCGTAGCCGACCCAGCGCGGCACGGGCACGCGCGTGAAATAACCGAGCGCCGTGAAGAAGTAGCGCAATTCCGCGAGCGGGTTCATGAGCGGGGCGAGGTTCGCGTCACGTCACGCCTTGGGTCACACCTTAGGTCACACATCATCCCTCGCGATCGGCCACGCCGGCCGAGTCGAAACTCGCCATCTCGTTGACGAAGGCCGTCGCCGCGCGCAGCAGCGGCACCGCGAGTGCCGCGCCGGTGCCCTCGCCGAGCCGCATGTCGAGCGACAGCAGCGGCTGCGCGCCGAAATGATCGAGCATGCGCCGATGCCCGGCCTCGTTCGACGCATGCGCGAACACGCAGTACTCGCGCACCTCGGGTGCGAACGCATCGGCAACGAGTAGCGCCGACGTCGCGATGAAGCCGTCGACGAGAATCGTCATGCGTGCTTCGGCGGCCGCGAGATACGCGCCCGCCATCATCGCGATCTCGAAGCCGCCGAACGTCGCGAGCACGTCGAGCGGCGCCGGCGTTGGCGCGTGATGCGCAAGCGCCGCCGCGAGCACGTTGCGCTTGCGCGCGAGCCCCGCGTTGTCGAGACCGGTGCCGCGCCCGACGCATTCGTCGAGCGGCACGTCGCACAAGCGGCTCATCAGACACGCGGCCGACGAGGTGTTCGCGATCCCCATCTCGCCGAAGCCGATCACATTGGTGCCGAGCGCCGCGTGATGACGCACGCGCG
The DNA here is from genome assembly GCF_011752995.1 of Burkholderia sp. Ax-1724. GTDB lineage: Bacteria > Pseudomonadota > Gammaproteobacteria > Burkholderiales > Burkholderiaceae > Paraburkholderia. Next base: position 361,251 of record NZ_VWWL01000001.1, on the reverse strand, counting down.
CCGCGCCCGCCTGCAAGGCGGCCAGCGCCTCGGCCTGGGTCATCGCCGGTTCGTGCGCGAAATTGCGCGTGCCCGGTGCGACAGGAATGTCGACGAGCCCTTGCGTCGTCGGCAACGGCGTCGCGATGCCCGCATTGACCACTTCGAGCTCGATGCCCGCGACGCGGCTCAGCGCATTGATCGCCGCGCCGCCCGCGAGAAAATTGGCGACCATCTGCGCGGTCACCGCTTGCGGATACGGGCTCACGCCTTCGGCGGCAATGCCGTGATCGCCGGCGAAGACGATCATGGCCGGGCGCGCGACCGTCGGATGCGTGCTGCGTTGAATCAGCCCCATCTGCCGCGCGAGCGTTTCCAGACGGCCGAGGCTGCCGGGCGGCTTGGTCCGCGTATCGATGATGTGTTGCAGCTCGGCGCGCAGCGTCTGATCGAGCGGAGCGACGTTGGGCAAACCGGCCGGGCGTGGAAAGCGAGTCATAGGTATAAGCGGAAATCGCCGCAAAAGAATGTCGGAATAAAAAAGTCAGCCTGATGCAATGTCATGATCGGCATGCGATTCATGACGCATACGCGGCGCGGGAATCAGCGCCTCGTGCTCGCCGTCGCGAATCAGAATCAGCGGATAGCCGAACGCGCGGCTCGTCAATTCGGGCGTCAACACGTCGCGCACCAGGCCGGCGCATGCGCCGCCTGCTCCATCGAGCAGCAATGCGTGCGTCGCGAAGCGGCGCGCGAGATTCAGATCGTGACACGAAAACAGCACACAGCGCCGCGGTTCCTGCGTCCATGCAACGAGCGCTTCGAGGCAATCGATCTGATGATGCAGGTCGAGATGCGACAGCGGTTCGTCGAGCAGCAGAAGCGGCGCATCCTGGCACAACACGGCCGCCAGCGCGACACGTTGGCGCTCGCCGCCCGATAACGACAGCACATCGCGCGCGGCGAAACTGCCCAGGCCGAGCCGTTCGAGCGCCGCCTGCGCGGCCGCGCGATCCGCGTCGCGCTCCCACCCCCAGCCGCCGAGATGCGGAAAGCGGTTCAGCATCACGATGTCGAGCACGCTGGCGCTGAACGCATCGTGCGCGCTTTGCGGCATCAACGCGCGGTGCCGTGCGAGCGGCAACGGCGGCCAGTCGGCAAGACGCCTGCCATCGAGTTCGACGTGCCCCGCCGACGCCGGCCGCAGCCCCGCGAGCGTGGACAGCAGCGTTGTCTTGCCCGCGCCGTTCGGCCCGGCGACGCACCAGATTTCGCCGGCATGGAAGGTCTGCGTGAACGCATCGAGCAAGGTGCGCGCGCCGGCGCGCAACGTCACGCGTTGCGCGCTCAGCGCCGAAGCCGGGACGGTATCGTGGGCGCGTGTCATGGACGCCTCTTCAGCAGCATCCAGAGAAACACCGGCACGCCGACCAGCGACGTCATCACGCCGACCGGCAACTGCGCGGGCGCAATCACAGTGCGCGCGACGAGATCCGCGCCCATCACCGCGACGCCGCCGCCGAGCGCGGCCGCCGGCAACAGCATGCGCTGATCGTTGCCGAACGCGAGCCGCAGCATGTGCGGCACCACGAGGCCGACGAAGCCGATCGTGCCCGCCGTCGTCACGGCAGCGGCAGCCGCAAGCGAGGCCACCAGGTACACGCGCAGACGCAACGGCATGACCGCAACGCCCAACGCCTGCGCGGCCGCATCGCCGCGCAGCAGCACGTTCAGGCGCGGCGCGGCGGGCACGATCACAAGCAGCGCGAGCAGCAGCGCGACGAGCGCGGTCCACGGCAGCGCGCCGCCGTTGAGGTCGCCGGTCAGCCAGAACAGCATGCCGCGCAAGCGGCTGTCGGGCGCGAGATTGAGCAGCAGCGTAATCAGCGCGCCCCACCCCGCCGCGATCACCGCACCGGTCAGGAGCAGCCGCGGCGACGTGTCCTGCGGTTCGCCGCGCCATAACTCGCGCCGCGCGAGGCCAAGCACGAGCAGGATCGACACCAACGCACCGGCGAACGCACTCGCATCGACGATCCACCATGCGCCGCCCGCGATCATCGCCACGAGCGCGAACGTCGCCGCGCCGCCCGATACGCCGAGCACATACGGCTCGGCCAGCGGATTGCGCAACAGCACCTGCAGCAGCGCGCCGGCGAGCGCGAGCAACGCACCGCACGCGAAGCCCGCGAGCGCGCGCGGCAAGCGCAACGTGCGCACGATCTCGCCGGCGAGGTCGTCGGCGCGCGCGGGTCCGGCATGCCACGGCATCAACGCGGCCAGCACGCGCGATGGCGCGAGCGGCACGCTGCCGAGCGCGAGCGACGCGACCAGCACGGCCAGGGCGATGACCGCGAGCCCGAGCCAGATCGCGGCCGCGCGCCTTGCGTTCATCGTGCGCATGGTAGGCGTGACGTGGCCGGCAGCCGGCAGCGAGCCCGGCGCGCGATTCATGCGCGCGCGCTCACGCCGGTGCGTGCGTTACTGCTGCTGCCAGCCAAGCGTGACGTAGGCACCGCGTCGCGGCGAGTTATACGAGTAGGCCGTTTCATAGTCCTTGTTCAGCAGATTCTCGATTTGCGCGCTCACGTACCACGCTTTCGTGATGTTGTAGCGCGCCGACAGATTCACGATGCCATAGCCGCCCAGATTGCCGGTGCTATCCGCGCGCGGGCCGCTCACGATCCACTCGCCGCCCACGCGCCAGCCGCCGATGCTGCGATTGATCGCGAGCGAGCCGAAGCGTCGCGCACGCCGCACGAGGTCGACGTCGTTGTCGAGATCGACGGGATTCTGCAGCGTCAGCGAGGCGCGCACGTCGGTCTTGCCGACATGCCCGCTCCACGATCCTTCGAGCCCCTGCACTTTCGCGTGCCCAACGTTCTCGGCCAGATAGATGCCGGGGATCGTCTGCACGTAATCGATCAGATTCGTATAGCGCGTCTGAAAGGCACTGACACGCACCACGCCGAGCAGGTTCGATGCGTACTGCAAACCCGCTTCGACCGAATGACTGCGCTCGTGCCGGATCGACGGATTGCCGCTCAACGGATAGTACAGATCGTCGAAGCTCGGCGCGCGGAACGCGTCCGAATAGCTTGCGGTTGCCTTCCAGTGCGAGGTGATGTCGAAGCCATAGCCGAGATAGTAACTGTTCGCCCCGCCGAAATCGGAGTACTGGTCGCGCCGCACGTTAGCCTGAATCTGATTGCGGCCGAAGCGCGCGGTATAGCCCGCGAATACCGAATCGACGTGACGGTTGGGCGCCGCGAACGTATCGGAATCGAGGCTCTGATCGAGATGCTCGTAGCCGAGTTGCAGCTTCTGGTTTGCGGCCAGCGCGAAATCGTTCTGCCAGGTGTACTGGCGATTGTCGGTATCGAAGCGGCCGTTGTCGATGCCGTTGGTATTCGACACGCTGCGGTCGTCGCCCTCGGCAACCGTGAAATGCGTGGTCCACCAGTCGGTCAGCTTGCCGTTCGCGAACACCGAGAGCTGGCGCACCTTGCTATAGAGGTTGTTCAGATCGGTCGGCTCGCCATAGGCGTTGTCGTAGCTGTTGTTGCCGTTCGACTGGAAATAGGTGACGCCGGCGTCCCACCTGTCGCTGAACTTGTGACGCAGCGATGCCGAGAGGCTCTCGTTCAGATTGCCGTTCGCGTTCGGATTCGCGCCGGGCGCTTGCAGCGGATCGAGCGAGGAAAAGCCATCGGTTTTGGTGCGCGCGAGCGAGATGTTGAAGGTCGTGCGGCCGTCCTGATCGAGCGCGCCATTGACGCCGACGGTTTGCGTCTGCGTGTGATAACTGCCGTAGCCCAGCGAAAAATTGAAGCGCGGCGGATGATCGCCGCCATCTTTCGTGAACACCTGCACGACGCCGCCAATCGCACCCGAGCCGTACAACGCCGAGACATTGCCGTTCACGACCTCGACGTGATCGACCTGGTCGAGCGGAATCTGCGCGAGTTGCGCGGAACCGAGGCTCACCGAATCGACGCGCACGCCGTCGATCAGCACCAGCGATTGCGTCGACGACGCGCCGCGCAGAAAGAGGCTCGTCGTCGAACCGGGGCCACCTGTACGCGAGATTTGCGCGCCGGGCGCGAGTTGCAGCAGGCCGGGCAGATCGGTCGCGGTCGTGTCGGCAATGTCCTGCTGATCGAACAGCGTGGTCGGCGGGATCGTGTCAGTGAGTGCCTGCGGTCCGCGCTCGGCGGTCACGACGACTGGCGAGAGTACGGTGGCCGGCGGGGTCGCGCGGGTGTTCGCATCGGCATCGGCATTCGCATCGGCGGACGCGCTCGAAGCTGAAGCCGATGATGCGGCCGACGAAGCAGCCGGCGAAGCAACGGGCGATGCAACATCGGCCGGCACGGAAGACGCCGCCGACGCGGCAGCCGTGGTCCCAGCAGTCTGCGCATGCACGACGGGCGGCAGACCCGCGAACGCGAGCAGCGCCGCGCGGGCGAAGGGGGACAGCATGGGTGAGAGTCCTGTGGATAGCGTGCGCAGCCCGCTTCCCCGCAGGCCGACGCGTAACGAGGCGCCCCCGATGTTTAACGTTTTCGCGGGGGACGTCCTCTCCCTCTGGCCGGTATCCGGGCTGCGACACATCGGCCCCGCCTTCCCACGCGTAACGCGCAGTGGCACACTTGCAGGCTCAGCTTCGACCTGCAATCAGGACCGACCTGCATGACGAAATGCGGTCGCTTACCGTTGCGGGGGCAGCGCAGGTTCGCGCGTGCCGGTGTCGAACCCCGCGCGCGCCCTGCTTCCCGTTTAACTGCGCGCGCCGAAAAGCGTGCGCGGGCACCAGAGTGCGGCCAGTTTAGGAGCGACCCCGGCGAGCGTCAAGAAAGGTCAATCCCTGCGCGAGCCGTGCCGTTGAGTGCAGGTTATTGTCCGATCGACGAGCGGTTTTTCATCTTATGGTCGGGAAAATGCTTGCATAAAGCCAAGTTGTTACGTCTCGAAACGAGACAATTGTCGGAACCTGTAACATTCCGCGCTAAAATGCGAGGTCTTTAGAGGACGCAGCACATGCTCACCGAACTCGAATCACTCTCCCAGAACATCGGCAAGCTGATTGCGATCAGCCAGCGCCACCATGAAGCGCGGCTCGCGCTCGAAGAACAACTCGCGCACACGCGTGCCGAAGTCGAAGCCACGCATGCGGAACTCGCGCAATTGCGCGGGGAGCGCGATGCCCTGCAGGCGGAACGCGATGCGCTCTCCGCCAAGATCGACGACGCTCAGGTGCGCCTGAATGCGATTCTCGAGAAATTGCCGCGTGCCCGCGCGAGCAGCGAACCGGATAACCAGCTCGATCTGCTCGACTCCGCTCAACCCGAACCCGAGGAAGCGGAAAGCGACGTGAGCCGCCACGGAGAAAACGCATGACCACCAAGCAGATCGAAGTATCGATTCTCGACGTACCGTATCGTCTCGCCTGCTCGCCGGAAACCGAAGCCGCCCTGCTCGAAGCGGTCGCACGCGTCGATGCGGAAATGAAGAAAATCCGCAACGGCAGCAACGTGCGCGGCACGGATCGCATTGCCGTCATGGCCGCGCTGTCGCTGGCATCGGAACTGCTTAAGCTGCAAAACAGCGTGCGACACGGAGAAGCATTTCCCGCTGAAGAAATCCGGCGTACAATGCAGCAAATGAACGAACAGCTCGGTACTGTGATTGAACAGTACAGCTTGCAGTAAGCGGTCACAGCCGGCTTCGAACCCAATGTCGAACCGGTCGTGAATTCAACGAAGTAACTTGAAACGCAGTACTTTTTTGCAAAGCGGGTGTGCGGTGTTGGTAAAGCACATGAGCACCTCTCGCAAGCGTTTGAGTTCTTCTGTTAAAGTTTGAACTGCTGTAGCTTCATCGGTTTAGCTTCCCTGCCTGGTTCGCCAAGGTCATATATTCCTTGAACCAATGCCATGTGCACGGTTGCGGAAATTTGTAGCACGGGCGTGCGCGTCACTCTGTCTGATGTACCCGAAGTGTTGCTAACTGCGACCAATTCTGAACCCCCGGTTCAGGATGCCGGCCTAGCGGCTAAGGCGGGGACCTTATCTGGAACGGCATCGTACTTCGGTTCGATGCCGTTTTTCTTTGGGCTGCGTTTTCCGGTGCTGCTTTCAGGTGCTTTTTGCAGGCGCCGGTTCGCGCGCGTCGTTCAATCCCTCACGTTCAATTCGATTCATGCGCTACTGGCTGATGAAGTCCGAACCGGACGAAGCAAGCATCGACGATCTCGCCAACGCACCGCATCGCACGTTGCCGTGGACCGGCGTGCGCAACTATCAGGCACGCAATTTCATGCGCGACACCATGCAGATCGGCGACGGCGTGCTCTTCTACCATTCGAGCTGCCCCGAGCCCGGCATCGCGGGCATCGCGGAAGTGTCGTCCACCGCGTATCCTGACCCGACCCAGTTCGATAACAAGAGTCCGTACTACGACGCGAAGTCGTCGCAGGAAACGCCGCGCTGGATGCTCGTCGACGTCGTGTTCAAAAAGAAGATTCCGCTGATTCCGCTTGCTGCGCTGCGCGAGCATGCCGAGTTGCAGGACATGCGTGTGCTCGCCAAAGGCAACCGTCTGTCGATCACGCCGGTGACCGAAGCCGAATGGCGTTTCATCACAAAACAGCTTGTTTGAGGGCATATCCGGCGTTCGCTCGTGACTTATGACGAACGGGTGAACGCACCGTGTTGTTCTCCACATGGCGGATAACGCCGAATTAGGGAACCAAGACAACGCGAGCCGCGCCTAATGATCGGATCGCGTATTGCAGGGCTCATTGAAGGGCTTCGCCTGGCCGGCGAGCCAGCCCGTCGCGAAAGCGAACCCGCAACCCCTACGCCATCACATGTCACTTGTGTCACACGTGCACAACCTGTTCATACAAGGAGTTCAACAATGACGAAACAAGCCGCACGGGCCCTCGCACTCGCTCTCGCCTGCACCGCGCCTGTCGCGCTCGCGCTGACCCCGACCCTCGCGCGCGCGCAAAGCGTCATGCCGCAGCCCGCGGGCGTGCTGTCGCTCAATGCGCAGGCGAGCGCGGAAGTCCCGCAGGACGTCGTCGACATCACATTGTTTTACGAGCAGGAAGCGAGCGATCCGTCCTCGCTCACGGCCACGCTGAACGAGCGCGCCGACGCCGCCTTGCAGAAGGCGCGCGGCGTCAGCGGCGTAACGGCGCGCACGGGCGCATTCTCGATCTTCCCATCCACCGATCGCGATGGCCACATTTCGACGTGGCGCGGCCGCGCCGAAGTCGTGCTCGAATCCCGCGACTTCGGTTCGGCATCGAAGCTCGCGGGACAGATGGCATCGATCATGCAGGTCGGCAACGTGAGTTTCTCGCTGTCGCCGGAAGCGCAGCGTGCCGCCGAGCAAAAGCTCACCGGCGAGGCGATCCGATCGTTCCGCGAACAGGCCGCTTCGTCGGCGCAGGCATTCGGCTTTAATGGCTATTCGATCCGCGAGGTCAATGTGAATCACGGCGGCGTCATGCCGCGCCCGGTCATGATGATGAGCGCGCGTGCCATGGGCGCCGAAGCGAAGAGCGTGGCGCCGATGCCGCTCGAAGGCGGCACGTCGACGGTGACGGTCAACGTGTCGGGATCGGTGCAGATGAAGTAACGCGCGCGCGGGAACGCAAACGCGCAAACACACATACCTGCAAGGAAAAACGCCACGGCATGTCTTCATGCCGTGGCGTTTCTATTTGCAGGTCCTGAAAACTCTAAAGGTTCTAAAGACCCACCGCGCCAACCGCCACGCTGCCCGACAAGACAAGGCAAACCGTGGCGCGCGGCTCGACGGATCAACCGCATCGACCCAAGGCTCAGCTCGCGCTCACCGCCTGCGCCGACTCGCGGCGCCCGCGTCGATAGGCCCACACCATCAGGCCGATGCCCGCGAGAATCATCGGCAGCGACAGCCATTGCCCCATCGACAGACCCATTGCGAGCAGGCCAAGGAAATCGTCCGGCTCGCGTGCGAACTCGACCGTAAAGCGTGCGAGGCCATAGCCGATCAGGAACATCGCGGAAATCGCGCCGAGCGGCTTCGGCTTGCGCGAGAAGAAGATCAGCACGAAGAACAGCGCCACGCCTTCGAGCGCGATCTCGTACAGTTCCGACGGATGCCGCGGCAGCATGTGATATTGCGCGAACACTTCGTTCAGATGCCATTGCGCGGCCAGTTGCGGATGCGCGGTGAGCCATGCGGCATCGTCGGGCGCGGCGCCCGGAAACAGCATTGCCCACGGCGAAGCCGGATCGGTCACGCGGCCCCACAGCTCGCCGTTGATGAAGTTGCCGAGGCGCCCCGCCGCGAGGCCCGTGGGCACCATCGGCGCGACGAAGTCGGTGACTTGCAGCCACGAGCGCTTGCGCTGATACGCGAACAGGATCATCGCGAGCGTGACGCCGAGAAAGCCGCCGTGAAACGACATGCCGCCTTCCCACACCTTGAAGATGTCGAGCGGATGCGCGAAGTAGAAGCTCGCCTTGTAGAACAGCACGTAGCCGAGCCGGCCGCCGAGGATCGTACCGAGCACGCCGTAGAACAGCATGTCGTCGATATCCTTCGCGCTCCAGCCCTGCGCGGCGACGTACGGCAAACGCAGTCGCAGCCGGCCGACGACGATCGCCGCGATGAACGCGACGAGGTACATCAGGCCATACCAGCGCACGGCGAGCGGCCCCAGATGAATGGCGACGGGGTCGAAATTGGGGTGAATAAGCATCGTGTGGTTATGGGCAGTTCAGGTTCAGGAATGCTTCTACAGCAGAGGTTTTACAGCAGCGTCGCCGCGCTCGGCGCGCGGCGCGACCGTCGCGGCATGCGCGCGCACGATCTCGATGAAGCCCGCGAGCACCGGACTCACCTCGTCCGTACGCCAGACGAGACCCGTTTCGATTGCGGGCACCGACTCGGACAGCGGCCGGTACACGACGCCCGTGCGCCGCAGGTTACGCAACGATTGCGGCACCAGTGCGACGCCCATGCCGGCCGACACGAGGCTGACGATGGTCTGCATCTGGATCGCCTCCTGGCCGATCCGGGGAGCGAGACCCGCGACGCCGTAGCAATCCATAATGATGTCATAAAAGCCTGGCGCCAGACGTCTTGGGAAGATCACGAGCGGCGCGTCGGCGAGATCGCGCAGGCTCACCGGCGTGTCGAGCCATTCCGCGCCGGGGTCGGCGCCGGGCTTGCCTCGTGCCTTTCCTATCTCTCCAGCCTCGCCCTTCTCGCGGCCACACCCACCGTCCTTCAGACCGTCTTCCACCCCGCCATTCACGCCCCCCGCGCCCGGCACACGCGCCGCCATCTCCGTCGACATCGCGATCACGAGCGGCTCGCGCGCGATCGGCAGCCACGACAGCTGCGCGGCATGGCGCGGCGGCAACGGCGCGATCACGAGCCCAGCGTCGATGCGCCCCGCCGCCAGTTCCTCGACCTGCACGTCGCTGGTGGCCTCGGTCAGTTCGAGCCGCACGCGCGGATGGCGCGCGCCGAAATCGCGCAGGAGCAGCGGCAGCAAGCCGTAATCGGCGGTGGAAACGAACGCGAGCGACAGCACGCCCGCCTCGCCGCGCGCGAGGCTCTGCGCGAGCGGGCGCAGCCCCTCGGCCGCCGCAAGCAGGCGCTGCACCTCGGGCAGGAGGTCGGCGCCGACCGCCGTCAGTTCGACCGAGCGCTTGGTGCGCGCGAACAGCTCGACGCCGAGCGTCTCCTCGAGCGCACGGATCGCCTGCGAGAGCGGCGGCTGCGTCATCGACAAACGCGCGGCCGCGCGGCCGAAGTGCTTTTCCTCGGCCACGGCGACGAAGTAGCGCAACTGGCGCAGATCGGGAATCGTCGGCAGCATGATGAAGACCCGGATTAATATGTTTTACGACCTGAACACGCGCAAATAATACACGCGACGCATGATACGCAAAACCGCCTGTCTGCCCGGCGCGGCGGCACTACACTGAACGGATGTGCCGGCGCGCCCGCTGGCGCATGCCCCGGCGGCTGCCCCCGGGCGGGGCGCGAGCCGCGCCGGCGCCCCGCCCTCGCGGCCCGGATCACGAACAGAACAGACAGACTGGAGCGTCCCCATGGCATACAACCGTCGTTCGAAAAACATCACGCAAGGTGTAGCGCGCTCGCCGAATCGCTCGATGTACTACGCGCTCGGCTACCAGAAAGAGGACTTCGACAAGCCGATGATCGGCGTCGCCAACGGCCACTCGACCATCACGCCGTGCAACGCCGGCCTGCAGCGTCTCGCCGACGCGGCCGTGGCCGCGATCAAACTGGCCGACGCGAACCCGCAGACTTTCGGCACGCCGACGATCTCGGACGGCATGTCGATGGGCACCGAGGGCATGAAGTACTCGCTCGTGTCGCGCGAGGTGATCGCCGATTGCATCGAGACCTGCGTGCAGGGGCAATGGATGGACGGCGTGGTCGTGATCGGCGGCTGCGACAAGAACATGCCGGGCGGCATGATCGGCCTCGCGCGCATGAACGTGCCGGGCATCTACGTGTACGGCGGCACGATCCGCCCCGGCAACTGGAAAGGCACCGATCTGACGATCGTGTCGTCGTTCGAGGCGGTCGGCGAATTCACGGCGGGCCGCATGTCGCAGGAAGACTTCGACGGCATCGAGAAAAACGCGTGCCCGTCGACCGGTTCGTGCGGCGGCATGTACACGGCCAACACGATGAGCTCGTCGTTCGAGGCGCTCGGCATGTCGCTGATGTATTCGTCGACGATGGCGAACCCCGACGAGGAAAAGGTCGACTCGGCCACCGAGTCGGCGCGCGTGCTCGTCGAAGCGGTCAAGCGGGATCTGAAGCCGCGCGACATCATCACGAAACAGTCGATCGAAAACGCGGTCGCGCTCATCATGGCGACCGGCGGCTCGACCAACGCGGTGCTGCACTACCTCGCGATCGCGCACGCAGCCGAGGTCGAATGGACGATCGAAGACTTCGAGCGCATGCGCAAGAAAGTGCCGGTGATCTGCAACCTGAAGCCGTCGGGCCAGTATGTGGCGACCGACCTGCACAAGGCCGGCGGCATCCCGCAGGTGCTGAAGATCCTGCTCGACGCGGGCCTGCTGCACGGCGACTGCATCACGATCACCGGCAGGACGATCGCCGAGGAACTGAAGGACGTGCCGGCCAAACCGCGCGGCGATCAGCGGGTGATCTTCCCGATCGACCAGGCGCTCTACGCCGAGGGCCACCTCGCGATCCTCAAGGGCAATCTGGCCGAAGACGGCGCAGTCGCCAAGATCACGGGCTTGAAGAATCCGGTCATCACGGGCCCGGCGCGCGTGTTCGACGACGAGCAAAGCGCGCTCGAAGCGATCCTCGCGGACAGGATCGTCGCCGGCGACGTCGTGGTGCTGCGCTACCTCGGCCCGAAGGGCGGCCCCGGCATGCCGGAGATGCTCGCGCCGACCTCGGCGATCATCGGCAAGGGGCTCGGCGAATCGGTCGGGCTCATCACCGACGGCCGCTTCTCGGGCGGCACGTGGGGCATGGTAGTCGGGCACGTTGCGCCAGAAGCGTTCGTCGGCGGCACGATCGCGCTCGTGCGGGAAGGCGATTCGATCACGATCGACGCGCACCAGCTGCTGCTGCAACTGAACATCGACGACGCCGAACTGGCGCGCCGCCGCGCCGCATGGCAGGCGCCGAAGCCGCGCTACACACGCGGCGTGATGGCGAAGTATTTCGCGCTGGCACAGCCGGCGAATCGCGGTGCGGTGACGGGGTGACGGAGTAACGATGGCCGCGCGTTGCTGAGCGGCCGCGCGCGTGAGCACGTATAAGTGCGTATGAAGGGCGTAATTCGACGCCCAAGCCACGCGCTACCGCCCGCTTCGCCATGCCGCACACGACAGGCCCGGCCCGCCGCCGCACGGCGCAAAAAATGCCAAGGGGCGCACGGAAAATCGTGCGCCCCTTGCTCTTATAATGCGTGCACCACAAGCCGGGCATCCGAACCGGCGGAGACCACCATGAAATCAATGTCGTATGCAGCCGTAGCAGCCGCTGTTGCGCTCGCCGTCACATTGAGCAGCGCCAGTCCGGCCGCGCATGCCGAAGCTGCGACGGGCCTCGCGCTGGCCCAACAGCAGAACTGCATGAGCTGTCACTCGGTCACGCGCACCTTCATGGGCCCGGCGCTGCGCGACGTCGCGGCAAAGTATGCGGAACGCGCCGACGCGGCGACCTATCTGAAGCACAAGATTCTCGACGGCAGCACCGGCATATGGGGACCCGTGCCGATGCCCGCGAACACCCAGCTCACGCCCGATCAGGCCGCCGCGCTCGCGACCTGGGTGCTGACGCTCAAAGATGAGCCGCCGCTCAAGCCGGCACCTCATTCGACGCCATGAACGAAACATGCCCGCTATGCGTGGCGCCTGATCTGAATACGGCGCACTATCGCCTCACGCCATCGCAATAGACGTGACGCCGTAGCCTCACGCGCGGCCCGAGCGCCGCGCCAGCTCCTCTTGCACCGCCTCGCGTACCCAGCCGGTCATTTCGGCTTCGAGCGTCCGCGCGACTTCGCGCGTGATCTGAGTGACGAGCAGACTCGCGTGCTGCTGCAACGCATCGCGGCAACGCGCCTCGATCACGCTGCGCCCCTCTCCCGACAGAAAGCCCGCGAAGCGTCCGCGCAGACGCTCGGCGATCAGATCGGCATCGGGTTGCGAAGACTGTGCGGCGGCTTCGTGCCCGAGATCCGGCGGCACGGTCGCGCCGGCCTCGGCAGGCGGCAACGGCTCGACGCGGTCGAACACGCCCGGCGCCGCGGATTCAGACGCCGGCTGGACGGCCGGCGCCTCGTGCGGCCGCGGCGCGCGGCCCGGCATCAGTATTTCGTGCAGGACCGGAATCGAATTGTCGTTGGGATCGGACACGTGCACTCTCCGCGTTGAACGCCCGGGAAGCGACGCGCGCCATGCGCGCGAAGCGGACGGAATGAAACCTAGCTGCCTTGCTTGTAGTTGTTCAAAGCATAGCCGCGATCGCGATAGAAACGATAGCGTTCGCGGCCGGCAACGAGTTCGTCGTGTGCGTTACCGACCACTTCGAGCAATCTTTCGAAGCGCGCGAACTGGGCAGGCACCGTCGCGCCGAGATTGAGCAGCACCTGGTGATGCGGCGCGTCGTCGAGATTCGCGGCCAGCACGACAGGCGTCTGGGCCGCAAGCGGCGTGCCCGCCATGCAGTGCGGCACGAAGTCGAGCGGCGAGAACGTCCAGAGCTTTTCGTCGAAGGCCCGCAGGCGCGCGGGCTCGGCCAGCACCACGAGCGGCTGGCCGGCCAGATACGCCTTGCGCACGAGCCGGCATGCGTACAGCAGCGAATCGCCGACGTTCGAGTGAAAGTCGATTCTCGTCATCGGCCGCTCCGCCCTGCTCGCGGCGCGGCCGCCGCGCGCTTGCCGCAATGCGTCATTGCGCGGCGCGGTCGATCAGGAACTGCGCGAGCAGCGGCACCGGACGGCCCGTTGCGCCCTTCGCCGCGCCGCTCTTCCACGCAGTGCCCGCGATGTCGAGATGCGCCCACGGATAGGCGTCGGTGAAGCGCGACAGGAAGCACGCGGCCGTCACGCTGCCGGCCGGACGTCCGCCGATGTTCGCGACGTCGGCGAAATTCGACTTCAGCTGGTCCTGATACTCGTCGTCGAGCGGCAGGCGCCATGCCGGGTCGGAGGCTTCGCGCGAGGCGTCGAGCAGTTCACCCGCGAGCGCGTCGTCCTTCGAGAACAGGCCGCTGTTGTGATGGCCGAGCGCGATGATGCAGGCGCCCGTCAGCGTAGCGATGTCGATCACGGCGGCCGGCTTGAAGCGCTCGGCGTAGGTGAGCGCGTCGCACAGGATCAGGCGGCCCTCGGCGTCGGTGTTGAGCACCTCGATCGTGAGGCCCTTCATGCTCGTGACGATGTCGCCCGGCTTGGTAGCCGTGCCCGACGGCATGTTCTCGACGGCCGGGATAATGCCGACCACGTTGATCTTCAGGCCCATCTCGGCGACCGCGCGCAGCGTGCCCAATACCGAGCCCGCGCCGCACATGTCGTACTTCATCTCGTCCATGCCCTCGCCCGGCTTCAGCGAGATGCCGCCCGTGTCGAACGTGACGCCCTTGCCGACCAGCACCACCGGCGCGGCCTTGGCGCCGCCGCCCTGGTACTGCAGCACGATGAACTGTGCCGGTTCGACCGCGCCCGCCGTGACCGACAGGAACGAGCCCATCTTGAGCGCCTCGCACTGCTTCTCGCCGAGCACTTCGACCTTCAGCTTCCAGTCTTTCGCGAGCTTCTTCGCGGTGTTGGCGAGATAGGTCGGCGTGCAGACGTTGCTCGGCAGATTGCCGAGGTCGCGCGTGAGGTCCATGCCGTTGGCGAGCGCGGCGCCCTGCTTCGCGGCAAGCTTGGTGGCCTTCTCGTCGCCGGTAGCGACGCTGAAGACGATGCGTTTCAGCGCGCGCGGCGTGTTGTCCGGCTTGCTCTTCATCTGCGTGAAGCGGTAGGTCAGCTCGCGCAGCGCGAGGATCGCGGCGCGCACGCACCAGTCGGACGTGCGTTCGAGCACCGGCAGTTGTGCGAGCGTGAACGTGACCTGCACGATCTTCGTGCCGAGCAGTGCGCGCCACGCGGCGCGCACGGCTTCGCCGTAGGCCTTCTGGCCGAAAGCGTCCTGCTTGCCGAGGCCGACGAGCAGGACACGCGAGGCGCCGATGCCCGATACTTCGTGCAGAAACAGCGTCGTGCCCGCCTTGCCGTCCATGTCGCCGGCCTTGATGATGCGCGTCAGCAGGCCCCGCGTGGCTTCATCGATCTCAAGCGCAGCGCCCGAGAGCGTTTGCGACTCGAACACGCCGATTACGATGCAGTCGGATTTCCCGGTCAGGAAACCGTTTGACGAGCCTTTGGTCCAATCACAGGCTTTTATGCTAAAGTCCATCGCGCTTGTCCTCGGATAAAATCTGGGCTTAGGATGAAAGCCGCAATTATCCGCTATTTTTCCCGCGGCGGCTGCACCGGAGGCGTGACGGAACGAACCCGCGCGTTGCCGTGAGCGCCCCCTCTCGTCATCACTAATGATCTTCGAACGCTCCCTTCAGCGCGAACTCGCGTACACGGCGGGTGCCGTGTTCATGGTTCTCCTCACGCTCGTGCTGACGACGATGATGATCCGCATCGTCGGCTTCGCGGCGTCGGGCGAGATCGACCCGCGCGACGTGCTGGTCCTGATCGGCCTCACCGTGATCGGCTATCTGGCCATCATGCTCGTCGCCACGCTGTTCGTCTCGATCCTGTTCGTGCTCACGCGCTGGTACAAGGACTCCGAGATGGTCGTGTGGCTGTCCTCGGGCGTGAGCCTCACGCAGTTCATCAAGCCGATCGGCCTGTTCGCCACGCCGATCATCATTCTCATCATGTTCTTCGTGTTCGTCGGCTGGCCGTGGTCGAACCAGCAGAGCAAGCTGATCCGCGCGCGCTTCCAGCAGCGCGACGAAGTCTCGCTGCTCGCGCCGGGCCAGTTCCGCGAATCGCCGACCACGCACCGCGTGTTCTTCATCGAGAAGATGTCGCCCGACCAGGGTCATGTCGAAAACGTGTTCGTGACAAGCACCGAAGGCGGCAAGGTCAACGTGGTGGTGTCGAAGAACGGCCACGTCGAGACGCACAAGAACGGCGACCGCTTCGTCGTGCTCGAAAACGGCCGCCGCTACGACGGCGAACCGGGCCACCCCGATTTCCGCATCATGGAGTTCGAGCGCTACGGCGTGAAGATCCAGAGCCAGCCGGTCGTCAATACGCCGACCACCACCGGCTTGCCGACGCTTACGCTGCTGCGCAATCCGAGCAACGACAACCTCGCCGAATTCGCATGGCGCGCGGGGCTGCCGCTGATCGCGATCAACCTGATGCTGCTCGCGATCCCTCTCGCGCACCAGAACCCGCGGCGCAGCCGCACGATCAACCTCGTGATGGCCGTGCTGATCTATCTCACGTACTCGAATCTGCTGAACGTGGTGCAGTCGTGGATCGAGCAGGGCAAGATGTCGTTCGGCGTGGGACTCGTGATCCTGCATGTCATCGTAGCGGCAATCGTCGCGTTCATCTTCTGGCTGCGCGTGCGCAACCGGCCGCTCTTCACGTGGGCGATGTTCAGCCGTTCGAAGGGAGCCTGACCGATGCGCATCTATGAACGGTATTTCGCGCGTCAGATCTATCTCACGTTCGTCTTCATCCTGTTTGCGTTTTCGGGTCTGTTCTTCTTTTTCGACCTGATCAACGAACTGAATTCGGTCGGCCACGGCAACTACAAATTCCAGTACGCGGTGCTGCGCGTCGCGCTGCAAACGCCGTCGCGCTTCTACGAAATCATTCCGGTCGCGGCGCTGATCAGCGCGATCTACGTGTTCGCGCAGATGGCCGCGAATTCCGAATACACGATCTTCCGCGTGTCGGGTCTCGCGACCAACCGGGCGCTGCGCTCGCTGCTGAAGATCGGCATTCCGCTCGTGATCGTCACGTATCTGATCGGCGAAGTGGTCGGCCCGTACACGGATCAGCTCTCCGAGCGCGTGCGGCTCGAAGCGCTCGGCTCCTCGGTGTCGAGCAACTTCCAGTCGGGCGTGTGGGTCAAGGACACGCTCACCGAGCGCGCCGACGGCGAGCAGGTCACGCGCTTCGTCAACGTCGGCGAGCTGATGCCCGACGCGACGATCAGCAACGTGCGCATCTACGAGTTCGATTCGAAGTTCCGGCTCTCGAACGTGCGCATCGCGCAAAGCGGCCGCTATCAGCCGCCCGGCCACTGGCTGCTGACCGGCGTGACCGACACGCAGTTGATCGACGTGCCGCCCGCGCCGGGCACGCCGGCCGATGCGCTCAATCCGGTCTATCGCGCGAACCAGGTCTCGCTGCCCGAGTACTCGCTGCGCTCGGAGCTGACGCCGCAGATTCTGTCGGTGCTGCTGATGTCGCCCGACCGCATGTCGATGTTCAATCTGTTCCGTTATATCCAGCATCTGACCGAGAATCATCAGGACACGCAACGTTATGAAATCGCGCTGTGGCGCAAGATTCTGTACCCGTTCGCGGTGTTCGTGATGCTCGTGCTGTCGCTGCCGTTCGCGTATCTGCATACGCGCGCCGGCGTGGTCGGCGTGAAGGTGTTCGGCGGCATCATGCTCGGCATGAGCTTCCAGTTGTTCAACACGCTGTTCTCGCATATCGGCACGCTCAATACGTGGCCCGCGCCGCTCACGGCGGCGACGCCGGGGCTCGTGTACCTCGTGCTCGGCCTCGTCGGCCTGAAGTGGGTCGACCGGCACTAGTGCCGGTGCGGCCGGTGCGCTGAGAGACATCGTCGGGAGTCGACGCGATGGCGATGCATGGACTGATTCTGTTTGGCCACGGCGCGCGCGATGCGCGCTGGCGCGAGCCGTTCGAACGGCTCGCCGGCAAGCTGCGCGCGGCGCGTACCGCAACGGGCGGCGCACAGGCCGTCACGCTCGCGTTTCTGGAATTGATGGAGCCCGATCTGCCGACGGCGGTGACGCAACTCGTCGGCGAGGGGTGCGACGCGATCACGGTCGTGCCGGTGTTCTTCGGCCAGGGCGGCCACGTCAGACAGGACCTGCCCGCGCTGATCGACCGGTGCCGCGCCGCTCATCCGGCCGTCGAGATTCGCTGCGCGGTCGCGGTCGGCGAGGATGAATCGGTACTGGATGCGCTCGCGCAGTACTGTTTGCAGCAGATTTGAGGCTCGCCCGGTAGCGTGCGCTGCGCTGGCGTAGATGGGCCTGATTCGGGGCCATGATTCAAGCCCGTGGTTCGGGCCCATGACGCGAGCCTGATCTGAACCTGGCCAGAAAATGAAATCGGCCGACGCATCACGCGACGGCCGACCGGAAAAACCTCGCAGCGAAGACCTCAGGCGGCGACCCGAATACCCTTCGCAGACTGCCCCGCATCGGTTTGCCGCTCCCGCTCCGCGAACGCCTCGCCGATCATCAGCAGACTCGGCTGCGAAGCATCGACCCAGCGCTGCGCGTCACCGGCGGCCAACTCCTCGAGAGTCAGCGTCAGCATGCGCTCGCGCGGCGTGCTGCATGCTTCGACGATCGCAACCGGCGTCGTCGCCGGCTTGCCTGCATCGATCAACTGCTGCGCGATCTCGACGCCGCTGTCGCGCCCCATGTAGAACACGAGCGAATCGGCATTGACCTGCTCGCGGATTTCCTCGGAGCCCGGCGCGCGGCTGAACGTCGCCAGCGCGACGCTGCGCGATACGCCGCGCAAGGTCAGCGAGCGTTGCAGCGATGCCGCGCTCGCGAGCGCGGCGGTAATGCCCGGCACCACTTCATACTCGATGCCGGCCGCTTCGAGCGCGCGCATTTCCTCGTCCGCGCGGCCGAACAGCATCGGATCGCCGCCCTTCAGACGCACGACCACGTCGTGCTCCAAAGCCGCGTCGACGATCTGCTTGTTGATGAACTGCTGGGCCGTCGAGAGCTGTCCGCAGCGCTTGCCGACCGCAATGCGCTTCGCGCTGGCGGGTGCGTAGTCGAGCATCGCCGGCTCGACGAGCGCGTCGTGCAGCACCACGTCGGCGGTGCCGAGCAGCCGCGCGCCGCGCACCGTAATCAGGTCCGCGGCACCGGGTCCCGCGCCGATCAGATAAACCTTACCCATGGACATCAACCTGTTCGTTGCAGCGTAGGCAGGCGGCGCCGTGCACCGCCCGCGTAGCCCTTTTGCGTCGCTCCTGCCGCGTCATCGCGCATATCGCGCGTTCAGGCGTCTCGCTCAGGCCGAAAATGCCCGGATCATACCAGCCGCGACGGTATGGTTCGTCGCTTCGTCGATCAGCACGAACGCGCCCGTGCCTTGATGCGAATCGTACGCGTCGCACACGAGCGGCTTCTGCAAGGTCAGTGCGACACGGCCGATGTCGTTCATCGCGAGTTCCTTGCGATCGATGGCCTGCGACAGCGTATGCACGTCGAGCACTTCCTGGATCGCGCCGATCTTCGCGAACACCGTGTTGGTGGTTTGCTTGAGCAGATACTTGCGCTGCGTCGAGAGCGGCGTGTCGTCGAACCAGCAGAGGTCCGCTTCGAGCTTCTTCGCCGGCTCCGGCGCCGCTGCGCGCAGCACGAAGGTATCGCCGCGCGACACGTCGACGTCTTCCGCGAGACGGATCGTGACCGTTTGACCCGCGAACGCGCGATCCACCTGCGCGGTGCCGCCGACCACCGGCGCGATGATCTCGGCCACGGTCGCTTCGCGATTGGCCGGCAGCACGACGATCGTGTCGCCGAGCTTCACTTCGCCCGATTCGATACGGCCCATGTAGCCGCGGAAATCGTCGGCCTGGCTGCCGTCCTGGCGCGCGACCCACTGCACCGGGAAGCGCAGCGCCTCGCCGCTCGCGGTTTCGACGGGCAGCGCTTCGAGCACGTCGAGCAGCGGCTCGCCCGCGTACCACGGCATGCGCTCGCTTGCCGTGACGATGTTGTCGCCCTTCAGCGCCGACACCGGCACGAAGCGCACGTCTTCGAGACCGAGGTGGCGCGCGAGTTCGACGTAGGCGTCGCGAATCTCGTTGAAGCGCGCTTCGCTGTAGTCGACGAGGTCCATCTTGTTGATCGCGACGATCGCGTGCTGCAGGCCGAGCAGCTTGACGATCGCGCTATGGCGCTTGGTTTGCGGCAGCAGTTGCGCAACGCCGTTCTCGAACGTGACGCGCGTCGCGTCGACGAGGATGATCGCCGCGTGCGCGGTCGAGGCACCCGTCACCATGTTGCGCGTGTACTGCTCGTGGCCCGGCGTATCGGCGATGATGAACTTGCGCTTGGCGGTCGCGAAGTAGCGGTACGCGACGTCGATCGTGATGCCCTGTTCGCGTTCGGCTTCGAGGCCGTCGGTCAGGAGCGACAGATCGATTTCGTCGCCCACGGTGCGCTTGTTTTTCGCGCGCGACAGCGCCGAAAGCTGGTCGCTCAAGACCGCCTTGCTGTCGTACAGCAGGCGGCCGATCAGCGTGCTCTTGCCGTCGTCGACGCTGCCCGCGGTGATGAAACGCAGCACGCCGAGGTCTTCTGGTTGATGAATACTGCTCATGATTTTCCTTGTCCCTCTGTCGACCGGAGTTCGCGCTTTAGCGCGCTACGCCGGTCCCATGTGTGCTTAGAAATAACCCTGCTTCTTGCGCTGTTCCATCGCGGCTTCCGACACCTGATCGTCCATCCGCGTCGCGCCGCGCTCCGTGATTTCGGTCACGGCCGTCTCGGCGATGATCTTCTCGATATCGTCCGCATCGCTTTCGACCGGGCACGTGCAGCTGATGTCGCCCACGGTACGGAAGCGCACGAGCGTCTGTTCGCTGGTCTCGCCCTCGCGCATCGGCGTGAGCGGCGTAACCGGCACGAGCAAGCCGTTGCGGCGCACGATCTCGCGCTGGTGCGCGTAATAGATCGACGGCAGTTCGAGCTGTTCGCGCGCGATGTACTGCCACACATCGAGTTCGGTCCAGTTCGAGATCGGGAACACGCGCAGGTGTTCTCCGTTGTGCAGACGCGCGTTGTAGAGGCTCCACAGTTCCGGGCGCTGCGCCTTCGGGTCCCACTGGCCGAATTCGTCGCGGAACGAGAAGATGCGCTCTTTCGCGCGGGCCTTTTCTTCGTCGCGGCGCGCGCCGCCGATCATCGCGGTATAGCCGTATTGCTCGATGGTTTCAAGCAGCGTGACCGCCTGCGCGGCGTTGCGCGAATCCGTTTCGCGGCGCAGACGCACGGTGCCGCGCTTGATCGAATCTTCAACGTGGCCAACCACGAGTTCGGCGCCGATCTCCTGTGCGCGGCGATCGCGGAAGTCGATCACTTCGTCGTAGTTGTGTCCCGTGTCGATATGCACGAGCGGGAACGGCAACTGCGTCTTGCGGTTCGCACCGAGGCCAAAGGCCTTCAGGGCGAGCGCGAGCACCACGACGGAATCCTTGCCGCCCGAAAACAGCAGCGCCGGCTTGCTGCATTCGGCGACCAGTTCGCGCAGGATGTGGATCGACTCGGCTTCGAGCCAATCGAGGTGATCCATACGGTTCGCCGTGTTGATAAGCGGAGCGTTCACAGTGGAATCGAGCGTGGTGCTCATGTTGGGTCCTTCGTTGATTGGCCCGGCGAGCGGTCGCCCGCCCGAGCACAAGTATTCAGTTCGATTGATGCGGCGCTCGGACCGGGAGCCAGGCTCCCAGTGTAGCGAGATATCAGGCCGATGCGTTTTCGCTCGGCTCGACCGCGATCGGCGTAATCGCCGTGATGTGCAAGCCGCATTCCTTCGTGTCGCGCGACTCCCACCACCAGCGCCCCGCCCGGCTGTCCTCGCCGGGGCGGATCGCGCGCGTACAGGGCTCGCAGCCGATGCTCGGATACCCGCGCGCGTGCAGCGGATTGACCGGCACGTCGAACGCCTTCAGGTAATCCCACACTTCGGCCTCGCTCCAGTCCGCGAGCGGATTGAACTTGGCGATGCCGCGCGCGCCGTCGTGCTCTTCCTCGTGCAGCTCGGCCCGCGTGACCGACTGCTCGCGGCGCTGCCCGGTCACCCAGGCGCTGACGTCGGCGAGCGCGCGATTGAGCGGCTCGACCTTGCGGATCTCGCAGCAGCGCTTGCGCAGCTCGACGCTTTCGTAAAACGCGTTCAGGCCGTGCTCGCTCGCGTACTGCTCGACCGCGGCCACCTGCGGATGAAACTGCTCGATGTCGTAGCCGTAGCGCTCTTTCACGCGCTCGAGCATGCCGAGCGTTTCCGCGTGCAGACGGCCCGTGTTCAGCGAGAAGATGCCGATCTTCACGCCGCGCGAGAGGATCGCGTGCGTGAGCAGCATGTCTTCGGCCGCGAGGCTGCTCGCGAGCTTCACGTTGGCGTGACGCGCGGCGATCGAATCGAGCAGCGCGTCGAGGCGTTCAACTTTCGCGGCAAGCTCCGGGCCCAGCGTTTGCGCGGCGGTGTTCATGCCGGCACCTTGCCGGCGCCGGCCTGCGCCGCGCGGCGGCGGAACAGCGGCGACGGGTTATCGACGGCGCCCTGGTACTGCACGCTGAATTCGTCGAACGCCTTCAGCGCGTCGTCGAAGTCCTTGTCGGCGCGCAGCGCGTAGGCGTCGAAGCCACAGCGGAACATGAACGTGAGCTGGTCGCGCAGCACGTCGCCGATCGCGCGCAGCTCGCCCTGGTAGCCATAGCGCTCGCGCAGCAGGCGGCCAATGCTGTAGCCGCGGCCGTCGCGGAACACCGGGAAATCCACGGCGATCAATGCCAGCTTGTCGAAGTCGCCGACGATATCCGCCGGTTCGCTGTCCGGCGCGAGCCACACGCCGAGTTCCGTCGTGCCGCGCGCGGCGACGAGCGCGTCGCGCCCGGCCTGCCACAGCGCCAGCGGCACGATCACCTTGCCGGCCGGCAGTTCGCCGACCGTCGGCAAAGCGCCGTCTTCCGCGGGGCGCACGACCGTCCAGTCGTCGTTGACGATCGCGCGGTTCTTGATGATAGAAGCCATCTGTTCAGTATCCTTTCGCGGTTACGCGTGAGCCGGTTGACGCGCGGCGTACACGCGCTCCTTGAACGGGGTGATGCCGATACGGTTGTAGGTATCGATGAAACGCTCGCCTTCCTGGCGGTTTTCCACGAAGGTGTCGATCACCTTTGTCATCACGTCCGGCATTTCCTCAGCCGAGAACGACGGGCCGATCACGCGGCCGAGGTGAGCGCCGGTCGCGCCCGTGCCCTGCTCGCCGCCGAGCGTCACCTGGTACCACTCCGAGCCGTCCTTGTCGACGCCCAGAATGCCGATGTTGCCGACGTGGTGATGCCCGCACGCGTTGATGCAGCCCGAGATGTTCAGCGACACGTCGCCGAGGTCGTACACGTAGTCGAGATCGCTGAAGCGTTCCTGGATCGCGAGCGCAATCGGGATCGACTTCGCATTCGCGAGCGAGCAGAAGTCACCGCCCGGGCACGCGATGATGTCGGTCAGGAGACCGACGTTCGGCGTCGCGAAGCCTTGCGCCTTGGCCTTTTCCCAGACCGCGAACAGGTCGCGCTTCTTGACGTCGGCGAGAATCAGGTTCTGTTCGTGCGACACGCGAATCTTGCCGAACGAGTATTCGTCGGCCCAATCGGCGACCGCTTCCATCTGCGCGTCGGTCGCGTCGCCCGGGGCGATCGTGGTCGGCTTCAGCGACAGCGTCACCGAGGCGTAGCCCGCCACCTTGTGCGGACGCACGTTACGCTCGACCCAGCGCGCGAACGCACGGTTTTCGAGCAGATGCTTCTCGAACGACGCGTCGGTGTCGGCCAGCTTCTCGTAGGCGGGCGGCACGAAGTATTGCGCCACGCGATCCACTTCGACCTGCGTCAGCGTCGACGGACCGTCCTTCAGGTGCTGCCACTCTTCCTCGACCTGCGCCGAGAATTTCTCCGGCGAGAGCGCCTTCACGAGAATCTTGATGCGCGCCTTGTACATGTTGTCGCGGCGGCCGTAGCGGTTGTAGACGCGCAGCACGGCTTCGCAGTAGGTCAGCAGATGCTGCCACGGCAGGTCGCGGCGGATGATCGCGCCGACGATCGGCGTACGGCCGAGGCCGCCACCGGCCAGAATATCGGCCACCACGTCGCCCTGCTTGTTCTTCTTCAGATACACGCCCATGTCGTGAATCTGCACGGCCGCGCGGTCTTCCTTCGAACCCGACACGGCGATCTTGAACTTGCGCGGCAGCCACGCGAATTCGGGGTGGAACGTCGACCATTGACGCAGGATTTCGGCCCACGGACGCGGGTCGATCACTTCGTCGGGCGCGACGCCGGCGAATTGATCGGCGGTGATGTTGCGAATGCAGTTGCCCGAGGTCTGGATGCCGTGCATCTGCACGCTGGCGAGCTTGCGCAGGATTTCCGGCGTTTCCTCGAGCTTGATCCAGTTGTACTGGATGTTCGAGCGCGTCGAGAAATGGCCGTAGCCGCGGTCGTGTTCGCGCGCGATCTGCGCAAGCACGCGCATCTGGTCGCTGCGCAGGTTGCCGTACGGAATCGCGATACGGTGCATGTACGCGTGGCGCTGGTAGTACAGGCCGTTCTGCAGGCGCAGCGGACGGAACTCCTCTTCGCTCAATTCGCCCGACAAGCGGCGGCGAACCTGATCGGCGTATTGCGCGACCCGTTCATCGACGATGGTCTGGTCGTACTGATCGTATTGGTACATTCGGGGACCCCAATTTTTCGAAACTTTGCGTGACACACGGCGGTCCGGTTTCCGCCGTGGCTCGAATACCGGTGTTTGTCAACTGCCGCAAGCAAGGGTTTAGACCCATCGCTTATTTGCTTATGACAAATACAGATATCCATATTGAAAAAGTTGGACAGATCGTAATAAACTCGCCTTATATTTCAAACGACTAAAAAATTCTTTTTATATGCGCAGAGGTTATATATGAATCTGCACCAATTCCGCTTCGTCCGCGAGGCAGTGCGGCAGAACTTCAACCTCACCGAAGCCGCCAAGGCGCTGTTCACAAGCCAGCCGGGCGTCTCGAAGGCGATCATCGAGCTCGAAGACGAGCTCGGCGTCGAAATCTTCACGCGCCACGGCAAACGCGTGCGCTCGTTGACCGAGCCGGGCCGCATCATATTGCAATCGATCGAAAAAATCCTCCAGGAAGTGGAAAGCCTCAAGCGCGTCGGCAAAGATTACGCGGCGCAGGACCAGGGCAACCTGACGATCGCCGCGACCCACACCCAGGCGCGCTACTCGCTGCCGGGCGCGATCGCCGAGTTCAAGCGGCGCTTCCCGAAGGTCCACCTTTCGATTCTGCAAGGCAGCCCGACCCAGGTCGCCGAGATGGTGCTGCACGACCAGGCCGACCTCGCGATCGCCACCGAGGCGATCTCCAACTACAAGGATCTGGTCTCGCTGCCGTGCTTCCAGTGGCACCACCTCGCGGTGATGCAGCCGGACCATCCGCTGATCGAGCGCAAGCTGCTCTCGCTCGACGATCTGACCCAGTACCCGCTGATTACCTACGACAACGCGTTCGCCGGCCGCTCGAAGATCAACGAGGCGTTCCGCCTGCGCGGGCTGCATCCCGACATCGTGCTCGAAGCGATCGACGCCGACGTGATCAAGACCTACGTCGAACTCGGGCTCGGCGTCGGCATCATGGCCGACATCGCGTTCAACGCCGAGCGCGACCGCCATCTGCGCGCGATGCCGGTCGGCCATCTGTTCGGCAGCAACGTGACGCGCGTCGCGCTGAAACAGGGCGCGTATCTGCGCAGCTACGTGTACACGCTCGTCGAACTGCTGTCGCCGAGCCTGAACCGCAAGCTGATCGAGCAGGCGCTCAAGGGCGAGCACGAAACCTACGAACTTTGATGGCGGCGGGAACCGCGCTGATTGCGCCCTGCTTTCCGGTTCCCGCTTTCTAATTTCCGCTTCTATCTGATTCCCGCTTCCCGATTCCGTTTGAATCCCGCTTTCCGCTACGGAGACCTTTCTCATGACGTTGCATAACAACACGCTTCGAAACATGTTGCGCGGCCTCGCCGCCGCCGGTGCGCTGCTCGCCGCGAGCGCCGCGCACGCCGACCTCAAGGTCGGCATCGACCTGTCGAACACGGGGCCGGCCGCCGTGATCGGCATCACGAGCAAGGACGCGATGCTGATGTGGCCGCAGACGATCGCCGGCCAGAAAGCCGACTACATCTTCCTCGACGACGCCTCCGACCCCGGCGTCGCCGTGCGCAACATCCGCAAGCTCATCAACGAGGACCACGTCGACGTGATCGTCGGGCCGAACATCACGCCGGCCGCGATGGCCGCGCTCGATCCGGTCGCCGAAAGCCAGACGCCCATGATTACGCTGATCGGCTCGGCCAGCGTGGTCGAGCCGCAGGAAGGCAAGAAGGTCTGGGCCTACAAGATGGCGCAGACCGACAGCGCGATGGCCGACGTGATGACGCGCTACATGTCGAACCACAACGTGAAGACAGTCGGCTTCATCGGGTTCGCCGATGCCTACGGCGAAAGCTGGCTCAACGAGTTCAGCAAGTTCGCGGCGCTGCGCCATATTCAACTGGTCGCGACCGAGCGCTACAACCGTACCGACGCGAGCGTGACCGGCCAGATTCTCAAGCTGATGGCCGCGAAGCCCGACGCGATCCTGATCGCCGGCGCGGGCACGCCGACCGTGCTGCCGCAGCGCACGCTGATCGAGCGCGGCTACAAGGGGCCGATCTATCAGACGCACGGCATCGCCACGCCCGAATTCATCAAGCTCGGCGGCAAGGACGTGGAAGGCACGCTGTTCCCGACGCAGCCGGTCGTGGTCGCGCGCTCGCTGCCGGCCGATCATCCGTCGAAGAAAGCGGCGCTCGCGTTCGTCGACGCGTACGAGGCGAAGTACGGCCCGGGCAGCGTGACGCAGTTCGCCGGCGATGCGGCCGGCGTGTATCCGCGCTTGCAGGATGCGGTCGCGCGCGCGTTGAAGACCGCGCAGCCGGGCACGCCGGCGTTTCGCGTCGCGCTGCGCGAGGAACTCGAACACGCGCATGAACTCGTGGTGCCGAACGGCGTCGTCAATACGAGCCCGCAGGACCACGTCGGGCTCGATCAGCGCGCGAGCGTGATGGGCATCATCAGGGACGGCAAGTTCGTTTATCTGAGCCAGTGACCGCGCGGCTTATGTGTTGAGGGGTGTGCGGTTGATGGGGGCTATGGTCTGTCCGGATGCCGCCGCCCCGCCTGGTACTGTTCGGTGCTATTGGGTGCGCTTCCCGCCATCGTCAAACGTGAAGACATCGAACGGCCCGGGCTTGCTCGCAAGCGGGAGCGCCTTGCAGCCGCGCCCTACCCTACGCCCGGCACTCGCCAGCTATTCCCGCACCTGAGCGCGAAAAATCACCGAGGCCGGCTTGCCGGTGCGCGGATGCACCGGCTCCCGCATCTCCCGCAGCAACAGCCCGCTCGCCGCCATCAGTTCGAGCCACGTCTGCAAGGTCCGGAAATACCACGGCGGCGCGTCGGTGAATGCGTCGCCGAACCCCGCCCACGAACCCGGCCGCCAGCCGTCGACGTACGGCAAGTCGCCGCATGCGACGAGCGGATGCAGCGTCTGCACGATCAGGCTTGCGCCGGGAGCGAGCAGCATCGGCACGGCGCGCAGCAGCCCGTCGACCGATTCCTTGCCGAGCAGCGAAAAATTGCAGACCACGACGTCGGCACGCATGGCGAGCCGGCCCGCCGCGATCTCTTCGTACGACAGGATTCTGCCGTCGAGCACGCCGGCGGCGGTCGCGGCATGCACCAGTCCGGCGATCGCATCCACCGCCGTCACGCCGATTCCGCGGCGTTGCAGCGTAAGCGCGAGCCAGCCTTCGCCGCAGCCCAGATCGAGGACGGTGGCCGGTTCGCACGCCAATACGGCATCGAGCACGGCCTGATCGGTGACAAGGCGCCGGCTTTCGATTTCGCCCGCGCGCACCGCATTCATCCACGGCGACGCGTTGCGCTGCCAGGAAGCGATGATCTTGTCGTCGCTGAGAGGGTCGAGGTTCATCGCCGGTTTCGCTCCATGGTGCGCCGCGACCTCGGGCGTCTCGGGCCTCGGTCGCCGGCAATGCCGCCGATTGTCGGCGATTCGAACCTTCCGGTCGAGCGCGGCGGGCTGATCTCGGTCTGCTTTCGTTGACAGTTGTCCACGATGTTGCGAGATGCTCTCACTCGCGGCATAGCGTGTTCCTGCGGCTGCCAGCCAGTATTGCGGGGTGCGCAGTGGTTTCAGGGATTCATTCTTTTGTCATACGTGATTCGACGCCATGATAGGTTCTCCCGCTGATCTGACTTGGGTATGGACGGCGGATGGCGATCGAATTCAAGGTTGGAACTCATCGGAGCTGCACGCTTTATACGCGGCACGAATATCGCGGCAATACTTTCAGCGATGAGGCACGTGCCGGCCGCCAGCTCATTACTTCGGCAAGCTCAGGGGAACTGACGCACGACACGCACCAATTGGCACGGCTCGTCGCGTTCATGCGCAAAGCGCCCGGCTGCGCATACGTGAGCGGTGCTGCACCGGCTCAACTCGCCCGGATGCTGCGGACCGCCGTCGAGCGCGGCGATGTGATTGCCGTCGCGGCGAAGCCGCATGCCTCGGGTGGACGCAGTGTGCGTATCGAACAGCCGCCCCGGCCATACCATGAAACCTTCTCGCCGTCGCAACTATTCCGGCCCGAGCAACGCCTGGCGCGTACCGCTCGTTCATTCGAGCGCCCGCGATTGCCACGGCTAGCATCCGATGATGACCTCGCGATCTGGTTTTCCCGCCCCGGCGACGTACGGCCCGATGGAACCATCGCCGTACCGGTATCGACGCCACTCGGCAATGCGCAGCCGTTCGAATACAAAGAGGATGCTTCGCTCGGCGATCTACAGGAGTTAGCTGCGCGTGGCGTCAGTGAGGCCGACGAAGAAGAGTGTCACGTGATATACGAAACCGAAATGGAAGAATGCTCTTTTGCTCGCGCCATGTACCGGGACAACCGAACCTATGCCCTTTGCTCTCAGCGACCTTTCGTCAACTATCAAACTTGCAGAGGCTATTAACATGAAAAAACCACCACGCGCCAGCATCATTTTTTATGACGAAGACGCGCAGCAACTCATGATATGCAACGTGTTCCGGCGGGAAGTGCAAGGTGTCATTGATAACGCACTGGCACGCACAGGCGGGATGCGAGTTCCTCCCGACGAAGCCGATCACAGCATGCGCCCACTCACCGACGAAGACGCGCGTAAGCTCGGCGGCCTGGCGATACTCGTACAGGCTGGCGTCCACCCGGAATTGCGTGAGCGTTTGCAGATAACGACAGCAGAGCCCGTCAACTGGAAAAACGATGGCTTAGCAACCAGGACCGGGGAGTAAGCGTCCAAGGGGAATGCTCAGAAATGCCATCATCGTTCCCGCGTTGCGCCGTGCCATAGGCAACGCTCGCGGCCAGGTTCTGTGCGAGCAGAATGCGTTTGATCGTTACCAACAATGCAGGGGATATTGATGGCCAGCCACACGCCATATTCAGTGATATTGACTTGCGCCGAAGATCAACAAAGATTCATCGTTCATGCCGTCGATCAAACCAGGATCGCCACGGTAACTGCCGGTCAACTCGAAATGCCCATCCTTCTGGACAGTTTCGATTACCGGCTCGATGATGAATTTGCTCGCCGGCTTGGCGTCGCCATGCTCAACCTGATTGCTCTCGGGCAACCCGACATCAGGCAGTACATCCCGGTTACGCAAGAGCCCATCGACAAGCCGTTACAGACATAACCTGCCGCTCACGCACCGCGCGTCATGGCCCATGATGATGGGGTCACCTGTCCGCCTCTGCGACGTGCTGCCCGATGGAACCATCGCCATGCCGGGACGGCAAGGTCCGAGACCTCGGCAACCCTGTACCGATCCTTCCGTGGTGACAACGCATGGACAAGCTGAACGCCTTCAATCACTTCCACGACTGGTATATGGACACCCTCCATGTGTCGACGGAGCGCGAAACGCTCACACTGAGCCTGTATTTGCAGAATCGGCGTGCGTCGCTTTCATTCGTCGGAATGAGTCGGTGCATTGTCGAGAATCTCGGTCTTCAAAACATCGTTTACGCAATCGACATGCTGGAAGAGGGAACAGAGCGTTACGAGAAAGCACAACGAAGGTTAGCCACAGCCGAACGATAGACCGATAACCAACCCGGCAAACTCGCGCAACTTTTCTCGACATGCGTGGCGGAGCTTATCGTCGAGTTTGACTCGCTTGAAATTGAGACCTCTTCGGAATCGTTAGATTGACATCGTCACCTTCACGCAGCCACCCAGCGCCCTATCCGCACAAACGCGCACAAACGCGGAAGGTCCGCGAAATTGTTAAAGTAGCAGTCTTTTCCCACTCAGCAGTCCATCATGCGCACCACCCGAGCCATCCATGCCGTCGAGCGGCTGAAAACGCGCAGCGGCAATCCCCGCTTTGCCGCGATCAGCCTGTCTGGCGGCCTGTTCTATCTGGTCGATAAAGCGAGCGGCGTCGATAAAAAGGTCTCCGAGCCGCTCGCGCTCGACGACTTCGTCAAATTCGTCGACGCGTTCGGTCCGCAGAAACCGCGCAAGGCCAGCAAGCTCGACGTCGCGTTCGAAGCGCAGATCAAAAAGAGCAAGGGCGAGTAACGCGGCAGCGGTGTCACGCAGGCGCCGCGCAACGCATTGGCGACATCACGCGACATCACAAAGCATCGCGCCACATCGCGGCCTTGCGGCCCAATGCCAGCGCCATCGCCAGCGACGAGGCAAGGCAAGCCAACCCACCCCACTCGCCCCCAACCACCACCCCACTCACCCCGCCGCGATCTCCTGCCACTGCCCATCCGCCGCGCTGCTCGCGAGCACGGCCTCGATAAAGCGCAAACCGGCCACGCCATCGTCGACCGTCGTCAGCAGCCGGCTTTCGGGCGGCGGCTCGCGGCCCTCGTTCAACGCGTCGATCTGCAAGGCCGCGTCCTTGTACAACTGCGCAAACGCTTCGAGATACCCTTCCGGATGCCCCTGCGGCACGCGCGTCGCATGCGCGGCCACCGCGCTGTTCACGCGCCCGCGCGTCAGTCGCTCGGCCGTGCCGCCGAGCGGCGTGAACCACAATTCGTTAGGCTGCTCCTGATCGAACGCAAGACCCGCCTTCGTGCCATAGACACGCAACCGCAACGCGTTCTCCGCGCCGCTCGCCACCTGGCTCGCCCACAGCATGCCGCGCGCGCCGTTCGCGTAGCGCAGCAGCGCCTGCACATGATCGTCGACACGGCGACCCGGCACGAAGGTATGCAGCTCGGCGGAAAGTTCGCGCGGCAGCATCCCCGTGACGAAGACGGCGAGGTGATACGCGTGCGTGCCGATGTCGCCGAGACAGCCCGCCGGTCCCGCGAGCGCCGGGTCCGTGCGCCAGCCGGCCTGCCTGTTCGCGCCGGTCGCCTCGATCGGTTCGGCGAGCCAGTCCTGTGCGTATTCGACCTGCACGACGCGTATCTCGCCCAACTCGCCGCGCTCGACCAGTTCGCGCGCATGGCGCACGAGCGGATAGCCCGAATACGTATGCGTGAGCGCGAACAGCCGCTGCCTCGCGCGCGCGAGTTGCGCGAGGGCCTCGCCTTCGGCGAGCGACACCGCGAGCGGCTTGTCGCATATCACGTGGATGCCCGCTTCGAGAAACGCCGTCGCGACTGGCGCATGTAGATGATTCGGCGTGACGATCGCCACCGCGTCAATGCCGTCATCGCGCGCGGCTTCGGCGCGCGCCATCTCGCGCCAGTCCGCATAGCTGCGCGCGATGCCGGCTTCGAGCGCGCTCGTCCGCGCGCGCTCGGGATCGGACGACAACGCGCCCGCAACGAGTTCGAAGCGATCGTCGAGCCGCGCGGCGATCCGGTGCACCGCGCCGATGAACGCGCCCTGCCCGCCGCCGACCATGCCGAGCCTGAGCTTTTTTTGTGGCATCGGATTTCCTCTCCTTCCTTTGTCTTTGTGTTTGGACGGCGCGACGCGTGCGTAGGTGGGTGTGGCACGCGGCCACGCACGGTGCGCGCCACCGCGCCTTCTGTCCTTCCTTCGCGCGGGCCCTCTGTCACCGCGCGCTGCTGTCACCCGTTCCTTGTCACCCGCTCTCTATCACCGCGCTCACGGACCGCCGCCGTGCCTGCCAATCTCCGAATAGCCCTACCGTGCAACCCGCGCGGCACAAACGGCCATCAAATCCCAAGCACGCTTTTCAACCGTACGGCATCGACGCCACTGCCCGCGAAATCGTCGAACGCATGCTCGGCCACGCGGATGATATGCCGCCGGATAAACTCCGCGCCCTCTCGCGCGCCGTCGTGCGGATGCTTCAATGCGCACTCCCATTCGAGCACGGCCCAGCCCGGAAAATCGTATTGCGCCATCTTCGAGAAGATCGCGCCGAAGTCGATCTGTCCATTGCCGAGAGAGCGGAAGCGTCCCGCGCGCTCGACCCAGCCGCTATAGCCGCCGTACACGCCCTGCCTGCCGGTCGGCCGGAACTCGGCGTCCTTCACATGAAACGCCTTGATGCGCTCGTGATAGATGTCGATGAACGCAAGGTAATCGAGCTGTTGCAGCATGAAGTGGCTCGGGTCGTAGAGAATGTTCGCGCGCGCATGCTGCTTCACCGCGTCGAGAAAGCGCTCGAAGCTCACGCCGTCGTGCAGGTCCTCGCCCGGATGCAGTTCGTAGCAGACGTCGACGCCGGCTGCATCGAACGCATCGAGAATCGGCGTCCAGCGGCGCGCGAGTTCGTCGAATGCAGCCTCGACGAGACCGGCCGGACGCTGCGGCCACGGATACAGATACGGCCACGCGAGCGCGCCGGAAAACGACACGTGCGTGCTCAATCCCAGGCGGCGCGATGCTTGCGCGGCGAGCTTCATCTGCGCGATCGCCCATTGCGTGCGCGCGGCCGGATCGCCGCGCACGTGCGGCGCGGCAAAGCCGTCGAACAGCGCGTCGTAGGCGGGATGCACGGCGACCAGTTGTCCTTGCAGATGCGTCGACAGCTCGGTAATCTCCACGCCCACGTCATCGACGGTCTCGCGCAACTCATCGCAATACGCGTCGCTCGTGGCCGCTTTCTCGAGATCGATCAGGCGCGGATCGCACGGCACCTGCACGCCCTTGAAGCCGAGACCGGCCGCCCAGTTCGCAAGATGCGCGAGATTGTCGAACGGCACTTCGTCGCCCATGAACTGCGCGAGAAAGATCGCCGGACCTTTGATGGTTTTCATCGTACGGTTCCTCGAACCTGGCGCGCGCGGGTCGCGTTCCCTTCAGGATGAACGGGACGCTCCCGCGCGCGTTAAACGATCAGCGCCGCGATGCTCCGGGCGGAACGCAAGATGGCACCCAACGTGCCGCTCGCAGCGTCGCCCGAGCGCCGCCTAACTTAAAACGGCGAGTCCGGGAAATAGAACTGCTGCGCGTTTTCCTTCGTAATCAGCACCGACGGAATGATCGTCGTGGCCGGCAGCTTCTCGCCTTTTAACCGCGCCTCGGCCGTGAGCTTGATCGCGTCGTAGATGAATTTCGGCGAGTACGACACGTCGGCCTGGATCATCGGCGCGCCGTCCATCACGTTCTTCACCATGCCTTTCGAGCCCGCGCCGCCGAACACGATCTTGATGTCGTTGCGCTTCGCCTGATCGATCGCCTTGACGACGCCGACCGCCATGTCGTCGTCGGCGGCCCACACGGCGTCGATATGCTTGAAGCGCGTCAGGTAGTCCTGCATCACCTTGAACGCATCGTCGCGATTCCAGTTCGCGTACTTCGCGTCGAGAATCTTGAGGTCCGGATAGTTCTTGATTACGTTCGTGAACGCGGTCCAGCGCTCGTTGTCGAGCGTGGTCGGAATGCCGCGCAGCGCAACGATATTGCCCTTGCCGCCGAGCGACTTCGCCAGATACTCGGCGGGAATCCGGCCGAACGCGGTGTTGTCGCCGGCCACATAGGCATCCTGTGCGCTCGTGTTCGTGAGGCCGCGATCGACCACGGTCACGTACACGCCTTTCTTCTTGACCTGCTCGACCGGTTGCGTGAGCGAAGCCGATTCATACGGAAAGATCACCAGCGCGTTGATCTTGTTGACGGTCACGAGGTCCTGCAACTGGTTCGCCTGCTCGGGCGAGTTGGCCGCGGTCTTCACGATCACCTTCAGATCGGGATGCGCTTTCTCGAGATCGGCCTTCGCCTTGTTGGCCCACCAGACGATGCCGCCCGTGAAGCCGTGATCGGCCGTCGGAATCGCGACGCCTAGCGTGACCTTGTCGTCGGCGCGCGCCGCGCCCACCGTGCCCAGTATTCCCAACGCCAGCATGCCGGCGCCGATCGCTCGAATGACCTGCTTCATGGTGTGTCTCCAATGTTGAGGCGCTCGGGGCACCCCGTTTTTCGGACCTGCGTTCAGATTGCCGTTGTTGCGTTTGCTGCTTTCTTTTGCTGCTTTTCGCTGCGTCCGCACTGCCGTTACTTCATCACCGTGGCCGCACTGCGGTTGCTTTGCGGTTGCTTTGCGGCTGACTGGCTAAGGCTTCATTGCTGCCTCATGGCTGCTTCACTACGGCCCTTGCTCGCCGCGCTTCCAACCGGCAGCGCCCCACTACCGCCTTCCACGCTGCACGAACGCGACGAAAATAATTACGACGCCCTGCACCGCCGCATTCAGATACACGCTGATGATGCTGGTCAGGTTCAGGATGTTCGCGATCACCGAAAGCAGGATCGCGCCGATCACGGTGCCGATCACGCGCCCCTCGCCGCCCTTGAGCGCGGTGCCACCGACCACCACCGACGCGATCGCTTCAAGCTCCCACAACAGGCCGGTGGTCGGCGTCGCGGAACCGAGGCGCGGCACATACAGCACGGTCGCCACGCCCACGCACATCCCGAGCAGCACATACGTGACGATCTTCACGGTATCGACGCGAATCGCCGCATAGCGCGCAACCTGTTCGTTCGAGCCGATCGCCTGCACATGGCGGCCGAACGCGGTGCGATTGAGGATCAGCGCGCCGCCCGCCGCGACCACGAGAAACACCCAGATCGGCACCGGCACGCCGAACAGGCTCGCGTAATAGACCGGGCCATACAGATCGGATAACGAATCATTGAGTGTCAACGCCCCGCCGTCGGCGAGCCACGTCAGCACCGCGCGAAAAATCCCGAGCGTGCCGAGCGTGACGATGAACGGCTCGATGCGCCCTTTTGTAATCAGCAAGCCGTGCGCGCAACCAAACAGCGCACCGAGCACGAGCGCCGCGACGATGCCGATCGTCACGATCAGCAACGGCGGCAACGCATGGCCTGCTGCGCCCGCCGCCAGCGCGTTCATGAGCCAGATCATGCTGCCCGCGATCAGTGCGGCCATCGAGCCGACCGACAGATCGATGCCGCCCGAAATGATCACAAAGGTCATGCCGACCGCGATGATGCCGATGAACGACGTGCGCGTGAGCACGTTCATGAGGTTGTCGAGCGTCGCGAAATCGCGATTGAGCAGCGTGCCGACGATGCACAGCGCGATCAGCCCGACGAGCGGCCCGAGCGTATAGAGCCGCTGCGCGACGCGCAGCGCGCGGCGTGATGGCACGGCTTCAGTGGGTGCCGGTCGCATGGGCGATCAACTCCTCTTCGGTCAGATGGTCGAGCGCGAGCGTCGCTTGCAGGCGTCCCGCGCGCATCACGGCGACGCGATGGCACAAGCCGATCAGCTCGATCAGTTCGGATGAAATGACGATCACCGCGCGGCCCTGCGCGGCGAGACGATGAATCAGGAAATAGATGTCGCGTTTCGCGCCGACGTCGACGCCGCGCGTCGGCTCGTCGAGCACGATCACGCTCGGGTCCGGTTGCAGAAACTTCGCGAGCGCGAGCTTCTGCTGGTTGCCGCCCGAGAGCATGCGCGCGCGGCTCGACAGGTCGCCCGTGCGAATGCCGAATTCGCCGACCGCTTTCTGCAAGGCCGCGCGGCCCGCCTTCAGGTCGAGCAGCGGATGCGCGTAGCGTTCGAGCGTCATCAGCGTGAGGTTGTCCTGCAGGTTCAGATCGACGTGCAGGCCTTTGCCCTTGCGGTCCTCGCTCAGATACGTGAGGCCGTGGCGCATCGCCTCGCGCGGGCTTTTCAGATCGACGGGCCGGCCCGCGATGTCGAGGCGGCCGCCCGTGCGTTTGCGCAAGCCGATGAGCGCCTCGAACGCCTCGGTGCGGCCTGCGCCGACCAGCCCCGCGAAGCCGAGCACTTCGCCGGCGCGCACCTCGAAGCTCAGGTCCTCGACCCAGTCGGGCACCGTGAGGCCGTTCACGCGCAACGCAACCGGCGCATCGGCGGGCGCGGTCGCCTTGTCGGGGAACATATCGGACAGCTCGCGCCCGACCATCAGGTTCGCCATCTGCTGGCGCGCAAGCCCTGCGGTCTCGCCGCGCGCGACGAAGCGGCCGTCGCGCATCACGATCACCTCGTCGGTGATGCGCTCGACTTCGTCGAGCTTGTGCGAGATGTAGACGATCGTCACGCCGTCGGCCTTGAGCTTCGCCATCAGCGCGAAGAGCCGTTCGGTTTCGGCGGGCGTCAATGTCGCGGTCGGCTCGTCCATGATGAGCAGACGCGCGCGCCGCGACAGCGCCTTCGCGATCTCGACCATCTGCTTTTCCGCGACGATCAGCTCGCGCACCTTCGTGTCGGGCGCGCGCTCGAGCCCGACCTGCGCGAGATAGCGCGCGGCGTCGGCACGCATCGCGGCATCGTCGACGAACCAGCCGCGCCGCTTCTCGTGGCCGAGGTACATGTTCTGCGCGATCGTCAGGTGCTCGGCGAGATTGAACTCCTGGTGGATCAGCACGATGCCTTGCGCCTCGGCGTCGCGCGAACCGCTAAAGCGCCGCGCGTGACCGTCGATGAGCACGCTGCCCGACGTGGCCGTTTCGTAACCGGCGAGGATTTTCATCAGCGTCGACTTGCCCGCGCCGTTCTCGCCGAGCAAGCCGTAGATGCGCCCCGGTGCGATCTCGAAGCTCACGCCGTGCAGCACGCGCACGGGGCCGAAGTCCTTGCGGATGTCGTCGAAGCGGATCGCGAGGCTCATGGCTCAGGCACTCCCGCGAATCACGAGGCGATGCGGCAGCAGCACGCCCGGCACGCTGGCCTGCGGATTCGCGAGTCGTTGCAGCAGCAGGCGCGCGGCCGTTTCGCCGAGTTCGCGCATCGGCTGCGCGATCGTCGTGAGCGGCGGATCGATCTGCGCGGCGAGCGAAATATCGTCGAAGCCGACCACGGCGACGTCGTCGGGCACGCGCTTGCCGACGCTGCGCAAACCGTGGATCACGCCGATCGCGAGCGTATCCGACACCGCGAAGATCGCGCTCGGCGCGGCGGGCTGCTGCATCAGCGTGACCGCGGCCGAGGCGCCCGCTTCGTAGTCGAGGCTGTTCAGGTTCATGCGCCAGCGCGGGTCCGGCGCGATGCCGGCCTCGGCGAGCGCATCGAGATAGCCCTGCTGGCGCTGCCGCGCATACAGATAGCCGACGTCGGAATTGATGAGCCCGATGCGCCGATGGCCGCGCGCGAGCAGATGCCGAACCGCGTCGCCGGCCGCGCGGTAGTTGTCGATGCCGGCATACGGCACGCCCACCGCCGGGTCGAACTCGCAGCAGGCGACCCACGGCAGCGCCTGCGAGGCCTCGCCGAGCGCCTGCTGGATCGTGTCCGGATCGAGGCAGATCGCGCCGTCGGCGCGGCGGCGGCGCAGCATGTCGAAATAGCTGCGCTCGCGGCCCGGGTCCGCGCCGGTGTCGCACAACAGCATGAAGTAGCCGTGCTGACGCGCGACGCTGTCGATGCCGCGCACGATCTCGGCGTAGAACGGATTGCCGAAGTCGGGGACCATCGTCAGCAGCAGGCGGCTTTCCGCCGTGCGCAGATTGCGCGCGAGTTCGTTGACGCGATAGCCGCTCGCGTCGATCGCGGCGAGCACCTTGTCGCGCGTCGCGGCCCGCACGTTCTCGTGGCCGTTCAAGACGCGCGAGACCGTCGCGACCGAGACGCCCGCCTGCTGCGCGACGCCCGCAATCGAGATGTCGCCGGCCGCGCGCAGCGACGCGCCGGCGACCTCGGAAGCCGCCCCGCTCGCGGTGGCCGGCGCGGCCGGAGACGACTTCGACGAAGTTCTGGACACAGGGGCTCGCGCAAAAATGTAATCGATTACATTTTTGCGCGATGACGCGGCGAATCGCAAGAACCGATCGCTAGGGATTAACACGGGGGGCGCCGCGCACGGCCGGCCCCGGGCGGGCGGACGACTGACCGCTTACCGGCCGCCCGCGTGCCGCCTGCTCGCCGATTGGCTGCCGATTGGCTGCCGAAGTCCGGCGAACTGCCGCCATTTGGTACAATCGCGCCGCTACCCTGACGCGGCCCGCAACTCCGAAGGCTTTCCCGCGAAGCCGCGCCCGCCGGCAACCAAGCCGCGGCACAGTCAGGTCAACAGTCCGCGGCTCCCCGCCCGCTCGCCAAACCAAAACCGCCGAATCCACCATGAACATCGAGCAAGCGCGTTTCAACATGATCGAACAGCAGATCCGCCCCTGGGAAGTGCTCGACCAGGACGTGCTGAATCTGCTCTCGATCGTCAAACGTGAGAATTTCGTCCCCGCCGCCTACCGCGACCTCGCTTTCGCCGACCTCGAAGTGCCGCTGCCGGCCGGTCAGCACATGCTGGCGCCGCGCGTCGAGGCGCGCGTGCTGCAGGAACTGGCGGTGAAGAAGCACGAAAGCGTGCTCGAAATCGGCGCGGGCTCGGGTTACATGGCGGCGCTGCTCGCGCATCGCGCGCAGCACGTGCTGAGCGTCGAGATCGAGCCGGAACTGGCCGAACTCGCGAAGAGCAACCTGATCGCCAACGGCGTGCTGAACGCCGAAGTCGCAACCGGCGACGCCGCGCGCGGCTGGGCCGGCGCGGCACCGTACGACGTGATCTGCGTGTCGGGCGGCCTGCCGGTGCTGCCGCAGGAAATCCTCGAACAGTTGAAGGTGGGCGGCCGTCTCGCCGCGTTCGTCGGCACCGCCCCCGTCATGAAGGCGCAAATCATCACGCGCATCGACGAGAAGCAGTACCGCATCGCCGACGTGTTCGAAACCTACATCGAGCCGCTCGCCAACGCGGTGCAACCGCCGCGCTTCAAGTTCTGAAGCGGCTTTTGGCTGCATTTTTTTACCGGACGGACGGCGCACATGCCGCCGTCCCCTGAACTGGATGTCCCGCTGATGCAAAACCTGACCGCTCCGGCACTCGCCGAATGGCTCGCCGACACCTCGCGTCCCGCGCCCGTGCTGCTCGACGTGCGCGAGCCGTGGGAACTGCAAACGGCGTCGATGGCCGGCATCGTGTCGATTCCGATGCGCGAGATTCCCGCGCGCAGCGAAGAACTCGACGACGACGCGCAGATCGTCTGCATCTGCCATCACGGCGCGCGCAGTGCCCAGGTCGCGATGTTCCTCGAATCGCGCGGCCATACGAACGTGTTCAATCTGCAAGGCGGCATCGATGCGTGGTCGCGCCAGGTCGATCCGTCGGTTCCCACGTATTGAGGCGGAGCTATTGAGTTTGAACGCGCGGTAACCAGCGCGTTGCGACGGCGCAAGAGCGGGCAGTCCTTGCGCCGTTTGTTTTTTGTACCTTTGCTGTTGTCGTTACTCTTCCGCCTCTGCCCGTCCGTCACCTCGCCTCACATCACGTCGCGCAGCTTGTGAAGCGCGCGCTCGAACAGCGGCGCCATGCGCGCAGCTCGCTTGAATAGCTGCTTGCGAATAGCGACTCGCGCTCGCACGATGCGATCGTCGCCCCTCACCGAACACACATCCCCCACACACGCCGGCTGCGCATGCACCCGCACACACGCCGCTTGCGCCCGCTCCCGGCCACTGACGCTTATCCACGCTTCGTTACAGCGCGGCGCGCACTCGAACGAGGCACAGCGCGTGCGCCTGCACCAGATTCGCGCCGCTATCCGCCCGCGAATGCGCGATACCCGCGCCGCCGCCGGCCGCGCCACCACAAGCATCGCGCGCGCCCCGCACCCGATGCGTCACATGGCATATGCCTTGCAGTAGACGAGCGGCTAGTCGTACGGTCCAGGTCCCGCTGGCTGAAACCGACGCTTATAAGCAGTGACCATCAATGGCAAGGGGAAAGCACATGAAACGTCGCAGTCTGTTGAAGTATGGCTCCATGGCCGGCGCGCTCGCGCTTGCGGGCCGCGTGCCGTTCGCACACGCGCAGTCCGATGGCGGTCCGATCAAGGTCGGCATCCTGCATTCGCTGTCGGGCACGATGGCGATCTCCGAAACCTCGCTGAAGGACACCGCGCTGATGACGATCGCGGACATCAACCGGAACGCAGGCGTGATGGGCCGGCAGATTCAGCCCGTGGTGGTGGACCCGGCATCGAACTGGCCGCTCTTCGCCGAGAAAGCGCGCCAGCTTCTGACGCAGGAGAAGTGCGCGGCCGTGTTCGGCTGCTGGACCTCGGTGTCGCGCAAATCGGTGCTGCCGGTGTTCGAGGAATTGAACGGCCTGCTGTTCTATCCCGTGCAGTACGAAGGCGAGGAGATGTCGCGCAACGTGTTCTATACGGGCGCGGCGCCGAATCAGCAGGCGATTCCCGCGACCGAGTATCTGATGAGCGCCGAAGGCGGCGGCGCGAAGCGCTTCTTCCTGCTCGGCACCGACTACGTCTATCCGCGCACGACCAACAAGATCCTGCGCGCGTTCCTCAAGTCGAAAGGCGTGCAGGAAGCCGATATTCAGGAGGTCTATACGCCGTTCGGCCATAGCGACTATCAGACCATCGTCGCGAACATCAAGACCTTCTCACAGGGCGGCAAGACCGCGGTGATCTCGACCGTCAACGGCGATTCGAACGTGCCGTTCTACAAGGAACTCGGCAACCAGGGGCTCAAGGCCTCGGACGTGCCGGTCGTCGCGTTCTCGGTCGGCGAGGAAGAGTTGCGCGGCATCGATACGAAGCCGCTCGTCGGCAATCTGGCGGCGTGGAACTACTTCATGTCGCTGCGCAATCCGGCCAACGAGAAGTTCAAGAAGCAATGGGCCGCGTGGGTCAAGGACAACAACCTGCCGGGCGGCACGAAGCGCGTGACCAACGATCCGATGGAAGCGACCTTCGTCGGCATTCATATGTGGAAGCAGGCGGTCGAGAAAGCGAAGAGCACCGAGGTCGACAAGGTGCGCGTCGCGATGGTCGGGCAGACCTTCGCCGCGCCCTCGGGCTTCACGCTCGAGATGGACGGCAACCACCATCTGCACAAGCCGGTGATGATCGGCGAGGTACGCGCGGACGGCCAGTTCAACGTCGTGTGGCACACCAAGGGACCGGTTCGCGCGCAGCCGTGGAGCCCGTTCATCGCCGGCAATGCGGGCAAGCCGGATGTGGTCAGCTCGATCCCGGCGTTTTTGCGGCGTTCGCGGATTGCGTGACGCGTGACGTATCCGCGAAAGCGAGTGTGTGACGTTGCGGCGCGCGCCGATGTCCCGCAACGCCTTGCGTCTAAAAGCGCGGCGGCTACCGCGCCGCCCTCGCCGGCTTTATCGGCTTATCGAATCCCCCTCGTGCAAAAGGCCATCATGGCGTTTTCCTTTCCGACTTTCCCACGACGACGCTTCACGCCACGCATCGTACGTTGCGTCGCATTCCGTACGATCGGCAATGCCTCGCTCGCATTGCTGCTCGTGCTGTGCCTCACCGGCGCACCGTCCGCCGCATTCGCGTTGACGCAAGCCGACCTCGCGCCGCTTGCCGGCGACGACTTCGAAGCGAAGTCCGCGGCCATCGACAAGCTGATCGCAACGCACGATGCCGCCTCGCTCGCGGTGCTCAAGGCACTCGCCGACGACAGCGCGCTCGCCA
This sequence comes from Burkholderia sp. Ax-1724, assembly GCF_011752995.1. GTDB lineage: Bacteria > Pseudomonadota > Gammaproteobacteria > Burkholderiales > Burkholderiaceae > Paraburkholderia. Next base: position 319,637 of record NZ_VWWL01000001.1, on the reverse strand, counting down.
CCGACGCGGGCGCCCTGCTGCTGCAGGACAGCGACACCGCACGCGACGCGCTGACGGGCCAGGCCGTCGCCGCGAACGACGCGCAGCCGGTCACGCTGAACAATCTGCTGCGCGCGAAAGTCTCGGGCGCGCTCTCGGGCCTGCAACTCGCCTCGCCCGACCAGGCCACGCGCGCGGCGGCCATCGACGCGCTGCTGCAAAACCCCGACCCGTCGCTCAAGCCGCTCGTCGACGCGGCCCGCGCGAAGGAAACCGACCCGGTGCTGAAGCAACGCCTCGACACGCTATGGGCGATGAGCGCGCTGCACGACGCCGATCCCGTCAGGCGCCTCGAAGCGGTGCAGCTGGTTGCCGCGCGCCATGACCTCGACATGAACGAACTGCTGCGCCCGCTCGTCGCGAAGAAAGCGGACGGCTCGTTCGCGGAAAGCGACGAACGCGTGCGCGCGGCCGCGCAAAGCGGCATCGACGAACTCGAGGCGATCCAGCGCCGCAGCCAGATCGCGGGCACGCTGTTCGCGGGGCTGTCGCTCGGCAGCGTGCTGCTGCTCGCAGCACTCGGCCTCGCGATCACGTACGGGCTGATCGGCGTCATCAACATGGCGCATGGCGAATTCCTGATGATCGGCGCGTATGCGAGCTATGTCGTGCAGAACCTGTTTCAGCGCTTCGCGCCCGGCGCGTTCGACTGGTATCCGCTCTTCGCGATACCGGCCGCGTTCGTCGCGGCGGGGCTCGTCGGCATTGTGCTCGAACGGCTCGTGCTCAGGCATTTGTATGGGCGGCCGCTCGAAACGCTGCTGACCACCTTCGGCGTGAGCCTGATCCTGATTCAGGCAACCCGCATGCTGTTCGGCGCGCAAAACGTGCAGGTCGTCAATCCGTCGTGGATGAGCGGCGGCGTGACCGTGCTGCCGAACCTGATCCTGCCGTACAACCGGCTCGCGATTCTCGCGTTCTCGCTGATCGTCGTCGCAATCGCGTGGGCCGTGCTCACGCGCACGCGGCTCGGCCTGTTCGTGCGCGCGGTCACGCAGAACCGCCGCATGGCCGCCTGCGTCGGCGTGAAAACCGCGCGCGTCGATTCGTATGCGTTCGCGTTCGGCGCGGGTATCGCGGGACTCGGCGGCTGCGCGCTGTCGCAGATCGGCAATGTCGGGCCCGACCTCGGCCAGAGCTACATCATCGATTCGTTCATGGCGGTCGTGCTCGGCGGCGTCGGCCAGCTTGCGGGCACCGTGCTCGGCGGCTTCGGCCTCGGGCTCGTCAGCAAGGCGATCGAGCCGTTCTGGGGCGCGGTGCTCGCGAAGATCGCGGTGCTCGTCCTGATCGTGCTGTTCATCCAGAAGCGTCCGCAAGGCATGTTCGCCTTGAAGGGCCGCAGCGCGGAGGCTTGAGATGACATCGGCAATTTCCTCTACTACGTCGTCGGCCGCCTCGGAGGCGACCTCAGCGACGCATTCGCCGGCAAGTCCATCTTCCGTCGCACCGTCGCGCGTCGGTCGCGACGGTCATGCGCCTGGCGCCACGGCAGGCAGCGGCGCGGGCAACGCACGCGATGCCAACGCCGGCTTCGCGCTCGGCCTGCCGCCGCGTCCCGCCTTGCTGTCGCGCCGCGCGTGGCTCGCGCTGATCGCGCTCGTCATCGTGTTCGGCCTCGGCGTGCCGTTCGCCGCGCTCGTGATTCCCGAAACGAGCGCGCTGCATCTGTCCGCCTACGCGATGACGCTGACCGGCAAGTTCATGTGCTACGCGATCGCGGCGCTCGCGCTCGATCTCGTCTGGGGCTACTGCGGCATCCTGAGCCTCGGCCATGCGCTGTTCTTCGCGCTCGGCGGCTACGCGATCGGCATGTACCTGATGCGCGCGATCGGCCACGACGGCAAGTACGGCAGCGATCTGCCCGACTTCATGGTGTTTCTCGACTGGCACCGGTTGCCGTGGTACTGGCAGGGCACGCAGCATCTCGGCTATGCGCTGCTGCTCGTCGTGCTGGTGCCGGCCGTGGTCGCGTGGGTGTTCGGCTTCTTCACGTTCCGCTCGCGCGTGAAAGGCGTGTACCTGTCGATCATCACGCAGGCCATGACCTTCGCCGCGATGCTGCTGTTCTATCGCAACGAAACGGGCTTCGGTGGCAACAACGGCTTCACCGATTTCAAGCGCATCGGCGGTTTTCCGATCACGCATCCGGGCACGCGCGCCGCCTTGCTGCTGATCACGTTCGCGGTGCTGATCGCGGCATTCCTCGGCGCGCGCGCGATCGTCACCTCGAAGCTCGGCCGCGTCGTCACCGCGGTGCGCGACGGCGAAACGCGGCTGATGTTTCTCGGCTATAGCCCGCTTGCCTACAAGCTGTTCGTGTGGACCGTGTCGGCCGTGCTGTGCGGCATCGCGGGCGCGCTCTACGTGCCGCAGGTCGGCATCATCAATCCGGGCGAAATGTCGCCGGGCAACTCGATCGAAATGGCGATCTGGGTCGCGGTCGGCGGACGCGGCACGCTGATCGGACCGATCATCGGCGCGTTCGCGGTGAACGGCGCGAAGAGCTTTTTCACGGCGAACTTTCCGGAGTACTGGCTGTTCTTTCTCGGCCTGATTTTCGTGCTGGTGCCGCTGTTGTTGCCGAACGGCATCATGGGGCTCGCCGAGCTGCTGACGCGCAAAAGGAACCGCGCATGATGAACGAAAACCCGCTGGTGGCCGATCTGGCCTTGCCTGAAGCACCCGCCGAAACGTCGCTGAGCGGCGTCGCGAACATGGGGCACGCGGTCGTACCGGGCGAGATCGACGTCTCGCACGGCACGATCCTCTACCTCGAAGACGTGACCGTGAGCTTCGACGGCTTTCGCGCACTCAACGCATTGTCGCTCGCGATCGACGCGGGCGAACTGCGCTGCGTCATCGGCCCGAACGGCGCGGGCAAGACCACGATGATGGACGTCATCACCGGCAAGACCGCGCCCGACGACGGCAAGGTGTTTCTCGGCCAGTCGATCGACCTCACGCGCATGAACGAGCCCGCGATCGCGCGCGCGGGCATCGGCCGCAAGTTCCAGAAGCCGACCGTGTTCGAACAGCATCCCGTATGGGAAAACCTCGAACTCGCGATGCAGGCCGACAAGGGCTGGTGGGCCTCGCTGCGCGCACGGCTCGATCGCGAGGCGCAGGCGCGCATCGAGCAAACGCTCGCGCTGATCGGGCTCGAAAGCGAAGCGCGGCGGCTCGCGGGCGAGCTTTCGCATGGACAGAAACAGCGCCTCGAAATCGGCATGCTGCTGATGCAACGCCCGGCACTGCTGCTGCTCGACGAACCCGCGGCCGGCATGACCGACGACGAAACCATGCAGCTCGCCGAACTGCTCGACCGGCTGCGCGGCACCTGCTCGATGATGGTCGTCGAGCACGACATGGAGTTCGTCGCGGCGCTCGCGGGAGAAACCGGCAAGGTAACGGTCATGGCCGAGGGGCGCGTGCTCGCGCACGGCACGCTCGACGAGGTGCAGCAGAACGAGACCGTCATCGAGTCTTATCTGGGCCGCTGAACGACGATTCGACAGGACATCAGGAACATGCTCGAAGTAGACCGACTGAACCAGTACTACGGCGGCAGCCACATTCTGCGCGACGTGCAGCTCAGCGTGCCCGACGGCAAGCTCACGGTGCTGCTCGGCCGCAACGGCGTCGGCAAGACCACGCTACTGCGCTGCCTGATGGGCGTCGTGCCCGCGAAGAGCGGCGCGATCGCATGGCGCGGCATGCCGCTCACGAAGCTGCCGACCCATGCGCGCGTCGCGCAGGGTCTCGCTTACGTGCCGCAGGGCCGCGATATCTTTCCGCGTTTGACCGTCGAGGAAAATCTGCTGGTGGGCGCGGCGAGCCGCAAGGCGCCGAAGCAGATCCCCGCGCGCATCTACGAACTGTTTCCCGTGCTTAAGGACATGCGCGGACGGCGCGGCGGCGATCTCTCGGGCGGTCAGCAGCAACAGCTCGCGATCGGCCGCGCGCTGATGAGCGAGCCGCAACTGCTGATTCTCGACGAGCCGACCGAAGGCATCCAGCCGTCGATCATTCAGGACATCGGCCGCACGCTGCGGCAACTGGTCGAGGACATGGGCCTGACGGTGCTGCTCGTCGAGCAGTATTACGACTTCGCCAAAGCGATCGCCGATCATTACTGGGTGATGAGCCGAGGGGAGATCGTCGCGGGCGGCGCAGGCGCGAATATGGAAGCGGATGGCGTGCGCGGGTTGATTGCGGTTTAACATGGCACTCGTTTGACCCGCTCCGTTCCACGCCGTCGCCCACCCATCCACTCGCATGTCGCTTCACGAAAACCGCGCCACGCTCGTCACCGCGCAACCGGCTGCTCATGACGCTACCCCTAAAGCCGCTCATGACGCCACCCATGCGCCGTGGCATGCGCGCCTCGAACTCGGCTTCACCCACGGCGACGCACGCACGACGCTCGCGCACCGGCGGCACGCTGGGCCATTGCGCGTGCAACGTCCGCTCTACCCCGAAGGCCAGGCGATCTGCCATGCGGTGATCGTGCATCCGCCCGGCGGCATCGCGGGCGGCGACCGGCTCGACATCGACGTCGCGCTCGGCATGCACAGCCATGCCGTGCTGACGACGCCGGGCGCGACCAAGTGGTACAAGTCGAACGGCCGCGCGGCGCGGCAGCGCATTGCGGTGCGCGTCGGCGAACACGCGAAGCTCGACTGGCTGCCGCAGAACAACATCGTGTTCGATCATGCGCATGCGCAACTCGATTTTTCGCTGACGCTCGCCGACGGCGCGAGCGCGATCGGCTGGGACGCGACGCAGCTCGGACGCCAGGCGGCCGGCGAACGCTGGTCGGCGGGCAGCCTGAGTGCGGTGTCGCGCATCGTCGGCGCGCGCGGCGAATTGCTGTGGTTCGAGCGCGCGAGCCTCGCCGCGAACGATCCGCTGCGCGATGCACCGCAAGGGCTGGCCGGCTTTCCTGCCTACGGCGCGCTATGGGCCGTCGGCGCCGCGTGCGACGACGCGCTCGCCGAGTCGCTCTCGGCGCAACTGCCGTTCGACGATACGCTGCGCGCCGCCGCCTCGTGCGTGACGAACGGCGTGCTGATCGTGCGCGCGGTGTCGCGCTCGATGGAGACGCTGCAACAGGCACTGACGCGCTGCTGGCTGCAATTGCGGCCGGTCGTGCATGGCGTCGCGGCGGTGCCGTTGCGAATCTGGTCGACCTGAGCACCTGAGCACCTGAGCAGCGCGGAAGACCCGCACGCTTGCACCTGGCCGACCCGGCAAGCCGCCCGCCTCGGTTTTCACCTTCAGAACGCCGAACGCGCACCAACGTGGCGCGCACGCATGCCCCAAACCCGTGCGCAAGCGCGTCGCGCGCGCTGTGCACCGAGGCCGCGACGCGATGGCATACGGCTTGCGTTGCATTGCGCCGCCGCACACTGTGCTGCCGCGTGGCACCACGACCCGACGGCCGCCCCCTGTCTGTAAGCCCACCGTTAGCAGGACTTGATACCGTGACCAGTTGATCCGGCATGGCCGCATTGTCCGCAACGCGACAGGCCACGCCACCACGACCGACCTCACCGCAAGCCCTATTTGCAAGCCCATATCCGATGAAGCTGACACCTCGCGAGAAGGACAAGCTGCTGATCTTCACCGCCGCGCTGCTCGCCGAACGGCGCCGCGCGCGCGGCCTCAAACTGAACTATCCGGAAGCGGTCGCCTTCATCAGCGCGGCGCTGATGGAAGCGGCGCGCGACGGCAGGAGCGTTGCCGAGGTCATGCACTACGGCACCACGCTGCTTACGCGCGCCGACGTGATGGAAGGCGTGCCCGAGATGATCCCCGACATCCAGGTCGAGGCGACGTTCCCCGACGGCACCAAGCTCGTCACGGTGCATCATCCGATTCCCTGAACTTCTTACCGTCAAGGCAGGCTCCATGGCAGGTTCCATGATTCCCGGCGAACTCCTCATCGACGACGGCGAGCACGAACTGAACGCGGGCCGCGCGACGCTCACGGTGGTCGTGTCGAATACCGGCGATCGGCCGGTGCAGATCGGCTCGCACTACCACTTCTACGAGGTGAACGAAGCGCTGTCGTTCGATCGCGACGCGGCGCGCGGCTTTCGCCTGAACATCGCGGCCGGCACCGCCGTGCGCTTCGAGCCCGGCCAGGAGCGCACGGTCGAGCTCGTCGAACTGGCGGGCGAGCGGGTCGTCTACGGCTTCAACGGCAAGGTGATGGGCAAGCTGTGAGGTACGCGAGCCGCGCCCGTTCGCTTCGGCCGCGCTGTGCCGCTTCTGGTCTTGCTTCATAGCCTTGCTTCATAGCCTTGCTTCATAGCCTTGCTTTATAGCTTCCCATCGCAACCACGCTCCGCAGCCTCGCTTCGCTTAGCCGCCCATTCCGGACCCACACCATGACACTACGCATTGGCCGCCGCGCATACGCGGAGATGTTCGGCCCCACCACCGGCGACCGCGTGCGCCTCGCCGACACCGACCTGCTGATCGAGATCGAACGCGACTTCACGACCTACGGCGAAGAGGTCAAGTTCGGCGGCGGCAAGGTGATTCGCGACGGCATGGGCCAGTCGCAGCGCGTGCATGCCGAGGTCGTCGATACGGTCGTGACGAACGCGGTGATTCTCGATCACTGGGGCATCGTGAAGGCCGACATCGGCATCAAGGACGGGCGCATCGCGGCGATCGGCAAGGCCGGCAACCCCGACATCCAGCCGAACGTGACGATCGCGATCGGTGCGTCCACCGAAGTGATCGCGGGCGAAGGGCTGATCGTGACGGCGGGCGGCATCGACACGCATATCCACTTCATCAGCCCGCAGCAGATCGAGGAAGCCCTCGCGAGCGGCGTGACGACGATGCTCGGCGGCGGCACCGGCCCCGCGACCGGTACCAATGCGACGACCTGCACGCCGGGGCCGTGGCATCTCGAACGCATGCTGCAGGCGGCCGACGGGTATCCGATGAACCTCGGCTTTCTCGGCAAGGGCAACGCGAGCCGGCCGCAGCCGCTCGTCGAGCAGATCGCCGCCGGCGCGATCGGCCTGAAGCTGCACGAGGACTGGGGCACGACGCCGGCCGCGATCGACAACTGCCTTGCCGTCGCCGACGACACCGACACGCAGGTCGCGATCCACACCGACACGCTCAACGAAGCGGGCTTCGTCGAAGCGACCGTGGCCGCGTTCAGGGGCCGCACGATCCACACGTATCACACCGAAGGCGCGGGCGGCGGCCACGCGCCCGACATCATCAAGGTATGCGGCGAGGCGAACGTGCTGCCCTCGTCGACGAATCCGACACGCCCCTATACGGTCAACACGCTCGAAGAACATCTCGACATGCTGATGGTGTGTCATCACCTCGACCCGTCGATTGCCGAAGACATCGCCTTTGCCGAATCGCGGATTCGCCGCGAGACGATCGCGGCCGAGGACATCCTGCACGACCTCGGCGCGCTGTCGATGCTGTCTTCCGATTCGCAGGCGATGGGGCGTGTCGGCGAGGTCATCATTCGCACGTGGCAGACCGCGCACAAGATGAAGGTGCAACGCGGCGCGCTGCCCGAGGACAACGCGCGTCACGACAATTTCCGTGCGAAGCGCTACGTCGCGAAGTACACGATCAACCCGGCGATCACGCACGGCATCGCGCATGAAGTCGGTTCGATCGAACCGGGCAAGTGGGCCGACCTCGTGTTCTGGGAGCCGGCGTTTTTCGGCATCAAGCCGTCGCTGATCCTCAAGGGCGGCATGATCGCGATGGCGCAGATGGGCGACCCCAACGCATCGATTCCGACACCGCAGCCCGTGCACTATCGCGAGATGTTCGCGACGCGCGGCGGCGCGCTCGGCCGAACGTCGCTGACCTTCGTCTCGCGGATGGCCGCCGAGGCGAACGTCGCCGAACGCTATGGTTTGCAAAAGCGCATCGTCGCGGTGAAGAACTGCCGCAACATCACGAAGGCCGACATGATTCACAACGCGTGGCGCCCGAACATCAGCGTCGATCCCGAAACGTATCAGGTGATCGCCGACGGCCAGTTGCTCACCTGCGAGCCGGCCGCCGTGCTGCCGATGGCGCAACGTTATTTCCTCTTCTAGACATGCGTACTCTCGACAAACTTCTCGCACCGCATCTGAAACTCGCGCCCGTCTTGATCCGGCGCGCCCCGACATTGACGCTCGCCTTCGACGAGCGCCGCAAAAGCCGTCTGGCGGCGACGCTCGACAACGGCGAGGAAGTCGCATTGCTGTTACCGCGCGGCACCGTGCTGCACGACGGCGACGTGCTCATCGCCGACGATGGCGGTCTCGTGCGTGTCGTTGCCGCGCATGAAGCCGTGCTTTACGTACGCGCTTCGGATGCGCTGACGCTCACGCGCGCCGCGTATCACCTCGGCAATCGTCATACGCCGGTGGAAGTCGGCGCCGATTATCTGAAGCTCGAATACGATCCGGTGCTTGCCGATATGCTCGTGCGCATCGGCGCGACGGTCGAGCAGGTATCGCTGCCGTTCCAGCCCGAAGCGGGCGCGTATGGCGGCGGACACAAGCATGGTCACGACGAGACCTTCGCCGAAGACTATGCGCTCGCGCAGCAGGTGTTCGGTGAGCATCATGGGCATGCGCATGCCCATGAGGGTTGCGCGCATTCGCATGGGCACTTGCATGAGCACCCGCATGCGCACTCGCAAGCGCGTGAGCACGAGCACGAGCACGGCCATGAGCGTGGCCACGATCACGATCATCAGCATGGCCAGGCATGTGACCATGACCACGCGCACGACGACACATGCGGCCACTCGCATCACTCACACCCGCATGCGCATCGCTGAACTCACCGCACTGCTGCATCTCGCGTCGCCGGCGCTGCCGATCGGCGCGTTCAGCTATTCGCAGGGCCTCGAAGCAGCCATCGAAGCGCAATTGATCACCGACGCAGATTCCGCGCGCGACTGGATCGCAAGCGGCCTGACCGACGTGCTCGCACGCTGCGAGCTGCCGTTTCTCGCGCAGCAGATGGAGCGCTGGCGCACGCACGACGCGGCCGGCCTCGCCGATGCCAACGGCGAATTTCTCGCGAGCCGCGAATCGGCCGAACTGCGGCGCGAAACGGAGCAGATGGGCTGGTCGCTGCGGCAGTTGTGCGTGTCGCTCGAATGGGGCGATGCGTCACGACGCGCGACGCTCGCCACGCTCACGCCGCTCGCGCAGCCGACCGCGTTCGCCTTCGCCGCCTATGCGCACGACGCCGCCGCCGATGCCGCGCTGGCCGCCTACGCGTTCAGCTGGGTCGAGAACCAGGCCGCCGCCGCCCTGAAGGCGGTGCCGCTCGGACAGCTCGCGGGCCAGCGCATCCTCGTCGCGCTGCGCGGGCCGATCGATGCGGCCGTCGCGCGGGCGCTCGCGACCTCGCGCGAGGACATCAACACGTTCGCGCCGCAACTCGGCATTCTCTCGGCGCGCCACGAGTCGCAGTATTCGCGGCTCTTCCGCTCGTAACACGCTCACACGATCCATCATGAACGCACCTCATCATTCCGCTTTCCCCGCCCGACCCCGCACGAAGAAACTGCCGCCGCTGCGCGTGGGCGTCGGCGGTCCGGTCGGCTCGGGCAAGACCACGTTGCTCGAAATGCTGTGCAAGGCGATGCGCGACCGGTACGACCTCGTCGCGATCACGAACGACATCTACACGAAAGAGGACCAGCGTCTGCTGACGGTGGCGGGCGCGTTGCCGGCCGAGCGAATCATGGGCGTCGAGACGGGCGGCTGCCCGCATACGGCGATCCGCGAGGATGCGTCGATCAACCTCGAAGCGGTCGAGCGCATGCTCACACGTTTTCCCGACGCGGACATCGTGTTCATCGAATCGGGCGGCGACAATCTCGCGGCGACCTTCAGCCCGGAACTGTCGGACCTGACGATCTACGTAATCGACGTCGCGGGCGGCGAGAAGATTCCGCGCAAGGGCGGCCCCGGTATCACCAAGTCGGATCTGCTCGTCATCAACAAGACGGACCTCGCGCCGCTGGTCGGCGCGAACCTCGACGTGATGGCGTCCGATGCGACCAGGATGCGCGGCGAGCGGCCATTTGTGATGTGCAATCTGAAGGCGCTCGCGGGCCTGGACGAGGTGGTCGCGTTTATTGAAAAGAAGGGGTTGTTGAGGGTGTGAGACTACCGCTTCAAGCGAAGACACATGTAGCGATAAGCAACGTCATCTGGATTAACGGCTCCCCCACCAACCAGCTGGATAGACGACGTGAGCTGAGCCATTCGCATATCGGCCAGTTTTCTGGCGGAATCGATCTGCGAATACTGAACATCACATTGCGTGTGATGCAATTCCGTATTGCTTTGCATCAGACTTTCATTTTGCTGCTTGAGCAATGCAACTTGCTCCTGAAGCAGAGAAATCCGGCCACCGTAAAAATGGTCCACCACTGCGTGATACATACCCAAGACGGTCCCCATCACGATCAACGGCGGCCCCCATCGATTGATTAAAGTCCGAAGAAGAATTAACCGCCCATCGGCTTTTTTCCTCATCCCGGCAACACCGCCGTCAACACATCCACCGTCCGCGCCGTCGCTCCGCTGTGCCGTGCGGCGAACGCCGCCGCCGCGCCACCCATCGCCAGCCGCCGCGCCCTGTCGCCAAACAGCTCGCGCAACGCGCGCGCCAGATCGGCCGGGTCCTGCACCTGCACGGCGGCGCCGGCCGCGACCGCGTCGGCAGTGGCCTGGGTGAAGTTGAACACGTGCGGGCCGATCAGCACCGGCACGCCGACCGCGCACGCTTCGATCAGATTCTGTCCGCCGAGCGGCAACAGACTGCCGCCGATAAACGCAAGGTCCGACGCCGCATAGTAAGCACCCAGTTCGCCCATCGAATCGCCGAGCAGCACCTTCACGTCCGCAGACAACGGCGGCACGCCGTCGTCCACGCTTCGCGCCGCCGACGCGAGCTTCGCATCGGGCGCCCAGTTCGAGCGGCGTTCGAGCCGCAAGCCCGCCTTCTCGACAAGCCCCGCGACCTCGTTGAAGCGCTGCGGATGACGCGGCACCAGAATCAGCAGCGCATCGTCGACGCCAAGCGCCGCAAACGCTTCGAGCACGAGCGCCTCTTCGCCCTCGCGCGTGCTGGCCGCGACCCACACGGGCCGCGTGCCGATCGCGGCGCGCCACGCATGACCGCGCGCCACGAGTTCGGGCGGCGTGCTCATATCGAACTTCAGATTGCCGAGCACCGCGACGTTGCGCGCGCCGAGCGCGGTCAGCCGTTCGGCATCGGACGGGCTCTGCGCGAGCACGCGCGCGAAACCACCGAACACGTCCTTCGTCGCGCTGCCGAACTTCGCCGCGCGCTTGTACGAACGCGCCGACATCCGCGCATTGGTCAATATGAGCGGTACGTCGGCGCGGCGGCATTCGTCGATCAGCGTCGGCCACACTTCGGTCTCCATCACGAGACCGAGCGACGGCCGCCACGCGCGCAGAAAACGCCGCACCGCGTGAGGCATGTCGTAGGGCAGATAACAGCGCAGCACGCGGTCGCCGAAAATCCCGGTGCCGGTCGCGCGGCCGCTCGGCGTCATGTGCGTGAGCAGAATGCGTGCGTCGGGACGCGCCTTCATCAATGCATCGATGAGCGGCTGCGCAGCGCGCGTTTCGCCGACCGACACCGCATGCACCCAGATCAACGGCGCGCTGTCCTCGGGCAGGCGGCCGCGCGCATAGCCGAAGCGCTCGCCGATATGCTCGCGATATCCGCGCTCCTTGCGCGAACGGATCAACAGACGCAGCACGGCCAGCGGCGCGACGAGCCACCAGAGCGCGCGATAAATCGCTCTTAGCATCGGCGCTCCGCATCGTTCGCATGGCTCGGGCGGCTCGAATGATCCGCGCGGCGCGTGGGGTGCACGGGATGCACGTAGTTCGTGTGGTTCGGACGCTTTAGGTGAATCGCGCCGATCGCCGCGCCCGCGCGAATCACACCGCCCACGCAACTCGCGCGACTCGCATCGATCTCACCCCACGACAAACAAGCGGCCGGCGCGCCCCGCCAGGCCATCAGGCCAACCGCGGCGCTCAAACCAGCGCCCTGCCCTTCAGGCGCTCGAGAATGCCGAGCGGCGCGCACTCGGGCTGCGCCATCGCCTTCACCGGCAGGAAGAACGTCTGTTCGAGCATGAACTGGCCGGACATCACCGCATGCGAGGCCTGATCGGAGAAGCACACCCACACGCAGCCCGGCGGAAACCGCATGGTCTCCTGCGGGCTCGTCTTCTGATAGTCGAGGTCGGCCTTCATGCCGTCGTGCAGATTGAGCATTAGATGGTCGTACTCGCTGCGCGGCGACTTGGTGACGTGCAGCAGATTCAGCAGCCATGCCGAGCCCGGCATCTGCGGCTTGATGCGCGGCAGGAAGCGTTGCGCGATGTCCTCGAACGGTTCGCCGACGCGCCACACGCGCGGCTCGCCATGCGGATTGACGTTCGTAAACACGCGCAGGATACGCTCGCCGTAATTGGGCCGCGACGGAAACGCGTCGATGTGCAGACGGCTATCGTCCTTGCGCCACGAGCTTTGGCGCGTGGCGACCTGATGCAGCCGCAGGCTCGTGGGCGCGACGCGCAGCTTGCCGTCGTATTCGGGGAACAGCCCGTCGACGAGCGTGCGCGCGTTGGCCTGGTAGCGCGCCACCAGCGCGCGCACGGCCGACTGCGTGACCGCGTCGCCGGCCACGCCGTGCAGCGCGCCGCCGTTCGGTTCGAGGCTGATGTTCTTGCGGTTCGGATCGGCGAGCGCCGGGTCGAGCAGCGCCTGCTCGCCGCCTTCGATCGCGAAGCGCAGGTTCGGGAAGTACAGCACCTTGCCGCGCTCGACGCCGGCGAGCAGCGTCTCGCGCGGCACGGACAGGTTGCGGCCGTGCCAATCGGCGCTCGCTACTTCGATGATCTGGGTTTCGTTCATGGTCGCCCTTGGGAACGGAAGGTGCGGAAGGTGCTCAAGGCGCAGCGCACCGGCGGATTGCAGTGGACGCGGGGGATGGCGGCCCCGGCTATAGAAGACCGAAGCCCGCCAGCGCCGACTTGACCTGTTGCAGCGTCGGCGGCTGCCCGGCCGCGCCGAGATTGACGACGTTCGGCGACCAGTAGCCGCCGGTGCGCCACGCAGTGGAGAAATTGTACAACTCGACCGTGGGCCGCTTCAGCGCCGCGGCGATGTGCACCAGCCCCGTGTCGACCCCGACCGTCGCAGCCGCGCCCTCGATCAGGCCGACCACCGCCGGCAGCGACAGCTTCGGCGGCACGATCGCGGCCGCGCCGAATTCCTTCGCGAGCCGCTCGCTGGTCGCGCGCTCGGCCTCGCTGCCCCACGGCAGCACGAGCGACGCGCCGCGCCGCACGAGCGACTGCCCGAGTTCGATCCACGCGGTATCGGGCCACTGCTTGTCGGCGCGCGAGGTCGCGTGCACGAACACGACGTACGGCACCGGCAGGTTCAGATTCGCCTGCGACAGCGCGAGCGCCGCACGGCGCGTATCGAGGCCGAAGTCGATCTCGTCGGTCGGTTGCGGCGCGGGGTCGCCGAGCGCCGCCGCCACCAGTTGCCGCGTGCGCTCGACTACGTGCGTGCGCGGCTCGATCGGCACGCGCCGGTCGTAGAAGAAGCGCACCGGCCATTCGAAGCCCGCGCCCTCGGTGCGGTTCGCGAGACCGGTCACCGGTCCGCGCGCCATGCTCGACACCCAGGCGGTCTTGATGAGCCCCTGGCAGTCGATCACGAGATCGTAGTGCTCGGCCGCGAGCGCGCGGCGAAACGCGCCGATCTCGCGCCAGTTGCCGACCGACAGGATGCGCTTGCGCCAGCGCCGCAGCGACACCGGAATCGCGCGCCGCACGCCGCCGACGAGTTCCACGAGCCCGACGAAGCTCTCTTCGACGAGCCAGTCGATCTGCGCATCGGGATGGCGGCGCCGGATGTCGGCGATCACCGGCATGTTGTGAACGACGTCGCCCAGCGACGACACCCTCACGATCAGTATCTTTTGCGCGCTCAAGAGTGGGAAAACCGGCTGTCCGGCTCGAAGATGCGTTGATAAAGCCCCGAACCCGGCGACGCGCGCCAAGCCCCCGACAGGGCAGAGGACGGCAATTCTAGCGCGCCGCGTGGGCCGCGCATCAAAACGTCACATAAGAATGCGAGAGAGGCCCCGCCTTGGCGCGACATGAAAAATGCGGCGCGGGCAATACCGCCCGCGCCGCGTTCGATGGCGGCGGTGCTTCGACCTGTTGCGACCAGGACCGCGGCACCGCCGCGCCGCCGTCAGAACGGCAGTTTCGCGTCGGCTTTCTCCGCGAGAATCACGCGGCGGAAATCGTCCTGGATGCGCTTCAACGCCGCGTCGTTGTCGGCCTCGAAACGCATCACGACGACTGGCGTCGTGTTCGACGAACGCGCGAGACCGAAGCCGTCCGGATACTCGACGCGCAGGCCGTCGATCTTCACGACGTCGTCCGCGCCGGTGAACTGCGCGTTCTTCTGCAAGCGCGCGATCAGTTCGAAGTTCTCGCCCTCTTCGAGCTTCAGTTGCAGCTCGGGCGTGGCGTGCGAGTTCGGCAGCGAGTTCAGCAGCTGGCTCGGATCGGCGACGCGCGTGAGGATTTCGAGCAGACGCGCGCCCGTGTACAGGCCGTCGTCGAAACCGTACCAGCGGTCCTTGAAGAACACGTGGCCGCTCATTTCGCCCGCGAGCGGCGCGCCGGTTTCGCGCAGCTTCGCCTTCACGAGCGAGTGGCCGGTCTTCCACATCAGCGGCTCACCGCCCTTGTCCTTGACCCACTTCGCGAGATTGCGCGTGCACTTCACGTCGTAGATGATCTGCGCGCCCTTGTTGCGCGACAGGACTTCTTCGGCGAACAGCATCAGCTGACGGTCCGGATAGATGATCTGGCCGTCTTTCGTGACGACGCCCAGGCGGTCGCCGTCGCCGTCGAACGCGAAGCCGATTTCGGCATCGGTTTCCTTCAGCGCGCGAATCACGTCTTCGAGATTTTCGGGGTGCGCCGGGTCCGGGTGATGGTTCGGGAAGTTGCCGTCGACTTCGGTGAAGAGTTCGACGAGTTCGCAGCCGAGCTTTTTGAACAGCTTCGGCGCGAGGCCGCCGGCCACGCCGTTGCCGGTATCGACGACGATCTTGATCGGGCGCGCGAGCTTCACGTCGCTCGCGATGCGCTCGAGATACTCGTCGGCGATGTCGTACTCGGCGTACGAGCCACTGCCTTGCGCGAAGTTTTCGTCGACGATGCGCTGATGCAGCGCGAGAATCTGCTCGCCGTAAATGGCCGCGCCGCGCAGGACCATCTTGAAGCCGTTGTAGTCGGGCGGATTGTGGCTGCCGGTCACGACGATGCACGAATCGACGCGGCGCTCGCCGCCCGCGAGCTTGAGCGGCACGCTTGCCGCGAAGTAGCCGACCGGCGTGGGCACCATGCCGACGTTGACGACGTCGACACCTGCCGCGCGCAAACCGTCGGACAACGCCTGGATCAGTTCGGGACCCGACAGGCGGCCGTCGCGCGCGACCACGACCGCGTCGCCGCCCTGCGCACGCACTTCGCTGCCGAACGCGCGGCCGATGGAACGCGCGGTCTCGGCATCGAGCGTCTTGCCGACGACGCCACGAATGTCATACGCCTTGAAAATGGATTTGGAGATCATGTTGGCTCACTTGCGTGCAATGGAAAATTTTGACCTGCGCACCGTCGGTGACCGGTAAAAATCGCGGTAAAAACCACGCTAAAACCGGGCCTTGCCTCGCCGCGACGCGCCCTTGCCGGAAGCGATCCGGTTCCAACTTATAATTGCGTTCTTCTGACCAGCCTGAATAACGCCATTCTAATGCTTAGACGCCCTCCTTTTGTAAAGTTGCCGCGGCTGCCGGCCGGGCGGGCGAACATGCGGGGCGCCGCGCAATGCGGCCGCGCCGGCGCGCAACGGCGGGCGGCCAACGGATGCTGACGCTCAAACGTTTCGCCAATCCCGACGTCACGCGCGCGTTCACGAACATCATCTGGCTCGGACTCGAACGGCTCACGCAGATCGGCGTCGCGATCGCGATCAGCGGCATGCTCGCGCGTTACTTCGGGCCCGACACGTTCGGCAAGTGGCAATACGCGAACACGCTGCTGCTCGTGCTGTCGCCGATCACCTGGGTGTGCGGCGCGGAAATCCTCGTGCCGACCATCGTCAATCGCGCGCCCGCACAACTCGGCACCGTGCTCGGCAGCGCCTTTGCGTTGCGCTTTTCCGTGTCGGCCATCGCGCTGCTGCTCACGTGGCTCGGCATCGCGCTGCATCTGTTCGAACCGCTCGTCGGCGCGATGCTCGCGGGCCTCGCGGTGACCATGCTGTTTCGCGAACCGTTCGTCGGCATCATCAACGCGTGGCTGCAAAGCATGACCTACAGCAAGCCGCAGTTGCTGACCAGCATGAGCACGGCGGTGCTCAAGGCCGGCCTCGTCTATCTGCTGGTGCGCGCGATGGCCGCGCCCGCGCGCTTCGGCTGGCTGTGGGCGCTCGAATCCGCGGCGATCGGCGCGGTGCTGGTGCTCTACTTCATGCGCCGGCATGGCGGCAAGCTCGGCTGGCATGTCGACCGGACGCTGTTCAAACACTTCGCGAGCGCGGGCACGGTGTTCTGGCTCGGGCTCATCTGTATGTATCTGTTCCTGAAACTGGACCGACTCATGCTCGAGCGCGCGATTTCGTTCGCCGACCTCGGACGCTATTCGGCCGCGCAGCAGTTGAACGAAAACTGGATCACGCTCGCGCTGATGCTCGCGCAGACCATCGCGCCGGCCTTTGTCTATCGCGTGCAGGGCATCGCGCAACTGCGCCGCAACATGCTGCGCCTGACCGCCTTGACCGCCGTGCTGATGGTGGCCGGCGCGCTCGTGCTCGACCTGCTCGCGGGCTTTATCATTCGCCGCGTGTTCGGGCCGGACTTCGAAGGCGCGATCGAGATTTTCCGCTGGGCCGTGTGGTTGTCCGTGCCGGCCGGTATCGAGGCAATCGGCAATCTGGTCGTGCTCAAGTATCAGGCCAAGTTCGTACTGCTCGCGAAATGGCTGCTTGCGCTCGCGGTGGCGTTCGCGGTCAATCTGCTCGCGATTGCGCGGCTCGGCGCGTATGGCGCGCTCGTGGGTCTCGCGGCCGGTTATCTCGCGGCCGCGTCGGTCAATCTTTATTACATCCGTTTCAAACTGCGCCCATGACGAATTCATCCGCCACCGCGCAAATCCCGCTCGACGACGTCGCGGTGCTGATCCCCGCGTACAACGGCCAGGCGGACCTCGATGCCACGCTCGCCTCGTTCGAGGAAAATGCGCCGGTGCACGTGCTGATCGTCGACGACGGCAGCACGCCGCCGATCGTCGCGCCGACACTGCCGAACCTGCATATCGAAGTGCTGCGCATGGCGCAGAACGGCGGCATCGAACGCGCGTTGCAAACCGGCATCGACGCGCTCGCGCAGCGCGGCTTTCGCTACGCCGCGCGTATCGACACGGGCGACCGCGCGGTGCCGCAACGGCTCGCGAAGCAGCGCGCGTTCATGGAACGGCATCCGAACGTGGCGGGCCTCGGCATGTGGACCCAGGTCGTCACGCGCGCGGGCGAACCACTCTTCATGCTGACGCCGCCCACCGAGCCGGACGCGATCCGGCGTCAGCGGTTTTTCCGCTCGTGCCTCGCGCATCCGTCGATGATGCTGCGCATCGATGCCGTGCGCACGGCCGGCAACTATCGCGCCGAGTATCGTTCGGCGGAAGACCTCGATCTGTTCGTACGTCTGATGGATCGCTACGACTGCGCGAACCTGCCCGAACTCGGTCTCTACTACGAACTGAACGAAGGTGGCATCAGCGCGACGAAGCGGCGCCGCCAGATCGGCTCGACGCTGCGTTTGCAGTTACGCTATTTCAACGCGGGCAATCCGTACGACTGGCTCGGTCTCGCGAAGAATCTGCTGCATCTCGCGCTGCCTTATCGCACGCTGCAGCGGGTCAAGCGCGCGCTGCTCGCGCCGCGCGTGAGTCGTTGAACATGTTGCGCGCGAGGGTCGCGGTTTTGTTCGCGATTTTATTCGCTACCTCGCTCATCAGATAACCCCACGCCCCGCCTTATACGCATGAAGCCCTCTTTCAAGTCGACGCCCGCGCTGCGCATTACACTCGTCTGCAACACGGCCTGGGCAATCTATACGTATCGGCAAGGGCTGATCCGCATGCTGATCGGACGCGGCGTCGACGTCACGGTGCTCGCGCCGCGCGACCGCACGTTCGAATTGCTCACGGCGATGGGCTGCCGCTGCATCGAGCTGCCGGTCGCCTCGAAAGGCACGAGTCCGCGCGAGGATCTGCGCATGCTGCTGGCGCTGTACCGGCAATACCGGACAATTCGTCCGCACGTCGTGTTTCACTACACGATCAAACCAAACATCTACGGCTCGATCGCGGCGAAGCTCGCCGGCGTGCAGTCGATCGCGGTCACGACGGGGCTCGGCTACGTGTTCATCCAGCAGAGCCGTGCCGCGCAGATCGCCAAAAAGCTGTATCGTTTTGCGTTCCGTTTCCCGCGCGAAGTGTGGTTCCTCAATCGCGACGATCAGGCCGCGTTCATCGACGGCAAGCTGCTCGTGCATCCCGAACGCGCGCGGCTGCTGCATGGCGAAGGCGTCGATCTCGAACAGTTCGCGCTGAGCCCGCTGCCCGAAGGCGCGGAGTTTCGCTTCGTGCTGATCGGACGGCTGCTGTGGGACAAGGGTGTCGGCGAATTCGTCGAGGCCGCGCGGCAGTTGCGCGAACGCTACCCGCATGCGCGCTTCCAGTTGCTCGGGCCGGTCGGCGTCGACAATCCGAGTGCGATCACGCGCGCCGAGGTCGCCGCGTGGGAACAGGAAGGCGTGATCGAGTATCTGGGCGAAGCGCACGACGTGCGGCCGTTTATCGCTGCGGCCGATTGCGTCGTGCTGCCGTCGTATCGCGAAGGCGTGCCGCGCACGCTGATGGAAGCGTCGTCGATGGGCCGGCCGATCGTCACGACCGACGTGCCCGGCTGCCGCGAAGTGGTGGCCGACGGTGTCAACGGCTTGCTGTGCGAAGTGCGCAATGCCGCGAGCCTCGCCGCGAGCCTCGCGCGCATGCTCGACATGAGCGCCGCCGGGCGTCGCGCGATGGCCGAACGCGGCCGGCAGAAAGTCGCAACCGAATTCGACGAACGCATGGTCGTCGAAACCTATAAAGACCTGGTACAGAAAATCACAGGCGTTTTACTTTAAGGGAGCAACAGCATGACCACGAAGGGCACGATTCTGGTAACGGGCGGCGCGGGCTTCATCGGCTCGCACACCTGCGTCGAACTGCTGAACGGCGGCTACGACGTCGTGGTGATCGACAACCTCGTGAACAGCAGGCGCGAATCGCTGCGGCGCGTGGAGCAGATCACCGGCCGCGCCGTGACCTTCTACGACGACGACGCCTGCGACGAAACGGCACTGCGGCGGATTTTCGACGCGCACCCGATCACCGGCGCGATCCACTTCGCGGCGCTGAAAGCGGTCGGCGAATCGGTCGCGAAGCCGATCGAGTACTACCGCAATAACGTCGGCAGTCTGCTCGCGCTGCTCGGCGTGATGCGCGATCGCAACGTGAAGCAGTTCGTGTTCAGCTCGTCGGCGACCGTGTACGGCGTGCCGAAAAGCTCGCCGATCGACGAATCGTTCCCGCTCTCGGCAACCAACCCGTATGGTCAATCGAAGCTGATCGCCGAGCAGGTGCTGCGCGATCTCGAAGTGTCTGACCCGTCGTGGCGCATCGCGACGCTGCGCTATTTCAACCCGGTCGGCGCGCACGAGAGCGGCCTGATCGGCGAAGACCCGGCCGGCATTCCCAACAACCTGATGCCATACGTCGCGCAGGTCGCGGTCGGCAAGCTCGAGAAACTGCGCGTGTTCGGCGGCGATTATGAAACGCCCGACGGCACCGGTGTGCGCGATTACATCCACGTGGTCGATCTGGCGCGCGGGCATCTCGCCGCGCTCGATGCGCTCGTCAAACGCGATGCGAGCTTTGTCGTCAATCTCGGCACGGGTCAGGGCTATAGCGTGCTCGACGTCGTGCGCGCGTTCGAGAAGGCGTCCGGCAAGCCGGTGCCGTATGAGATCGTCGCGCGCCGGCCCGGCGATGTTGCGCAATGTTTCGCAGATCCGGCGGCGGCCGAGCGGATTCTCGGCTGGCGCGCGCAGTTCGGCATCGAGCGCATGTGCGCCGATCATTGGCGCTGGCAGTCGATGAATCCGCGAGGGTTTGCCTGAAGCGGCCGAGGCCGGTTCAATAACGGCAGAAGCGGCCTGAGTGCCGCTGCAGATCGACCGCGGACCCGGTGAGTCGCGATGCACGGGCTCCGCCGCGGTTGGTCTTTGTGAGGCAGATACCTCGATTACGACAGTCGACGTAGCCGCACGGCAACGTCCTTCCCTCTTTGTAAGCGAGTACTTCCCTTCGGTTCCCCATGGAAAGCATGGCGACGAGTACGCTTGCTTTCTCGCACCCCCACATTCCCACAAGAGTACTTTCGGTTTTCTCGCGCCCCTTTATTCCCCGATAATTCGCGTTTCATGCACTCGCGAATTCAATAAATAATTCAAAAAAACACCATCGGATAAGACCACTTCAACAGCACTTTTCTTTCATTGAATTCACGATACGCGAATAATTCCCGGCATGTATTCGACTAACGAATACCGTAAACCACAGTAAGGGACGCTTCGCATTTCGCTGCTATTTTCCAGTCCAAAACCACATTGGCGGAAAATACCTAGATTCCCTCCTTAGGTATTTTATTCGGAATACTATTTATATGAAGAATTTCAAAATACCGACGCGCTCTCTTTGGTATGAATGAAGTAAGGAGGCCAAGTATTTCATTGTTCCTTTTCGATTCCGGAAGAAGAGTTGTTGCATATGATGCGAAATTCAAGGAAAAACCAACTCCTCGAAAACGGGAGCGGGGAGCTATCGCTTTTTTTGCCTGAACTTTGCCTGCGTTACAAAACTGAAACGTTTTTTGGGGGATAATTCGTGCACTTGAGTTGCGCGGGAAAACCCTATCGCGCAATTCTCTCTCGCTCCATTTGCATCTGCCAGCAGCAATACTTCGCGCCCGGCGAATTCGAAAGATTTCGCTTCGCGGGTGGTGGACTGCAAGTGGCTATCGCGATCAAGACGCTCGCACCGCTGCAATCAACGGAATCGACGCATACATCCTCGATCAGGAAGGGCCGTGCCATTCATATCGAGCGGCTCTGTTCTGATGTTATGACCCTGTCAGTACGTAACGGTCCTTATTTTTCCCGATCAGAGCGTGGGTATGAGTCCGCCACGATCGAGCGAATTTGCCAGTGTGCGTGCCACGAAAGCGGTCGTGCGTGAGATGTAAGGCAGTTACATTTTTATACATTTTAATTCGCATTGCAAATTAACTATTCTGGTCATTTTATGTTATAGCGCCACTTTCTCGAAAACACTTCAATCGACACAGACTTCGCTCTAGTTGTCTTTCTGGACGAAAGTTCGTTCCCTTCTCCAGTCCTGATTCACCCACCGTCGGATGGCGTGTGGATGGCGAGTCGCGTCGAGATGATGTTGCCGCGAGGTGACCAACCGATAAGAGGAGGAATCGCAATACTCGATATCGAACAGCCTGAGTTAATCAGTCATGCTTATCAATATGTCACTCCTATGAAGTGACCTGGTAAGAACGAATCCGCTTTCTCCAGCCTGATCGCAGGGCACTGCCGCTGCGATCGGCGTCATGGCCTCGTCATCTTTTGTCGACGCCTGGGGCACAGCCGAGGCGCCTTCGGCGCAGGCAGCCCTTTTTTTCGTGAAGTCCGAGGTACAGGGGCTTTGAGTCTTCAAATAAAATTCGAGAGGATCCTGCTAGTGTCATCGAAATTAAAAAACGTTCTTTCCCGCGCCATGCTCGCGGCTTGTACGACTTCTTTTGTCGCGTGTTCGGCGCAAGCACACGGACATTATTCGCACTCGCAAAGCACCCAACCGTCGACATCGAGTGCATCGTCACCCGCAACTCCGGCAACTCCAGCGGCTTCGACCGGCTCGACCAGTTCGGCCGCATCGACCGCATCGGCAGCCGTGCAATCGACACTGATGCCGGCCGACACCTCGGCAAGCGTGTCCTTTGCAGGTCTGTCGAACGGCACGCTGTCGGGCGCGACCGACGTCTCGAAGATCAACGTTCACTCGCTGCTCTACCCGGGTAACACCACGAAGGTGCTGGTGCACTATCTGCCGTGGTTCGACGGCGGCATGGACACGGGTATCAACGTCAACTACTCGAACGCCAATCCGACTTATATCAACTCATTCTTCGCCGATATCGTCAGTCGCGGTGTCGACGGCGTGATGGTGGACTGGCAAGGTCAGACCGATATCAGCGACAAGGACTGGCTCGTTTCGCAGCCGCTCATTCACAATTACACGACGCTGTCGGGCGACAAGCTGACGTTTGCAATCATGCTCGACGCGAACCTGCTGAACAACGCGAGCGGCACCAACCAGGCCAAGGTGCTGGCGGCGATGAACTACATCAATGCGCAGTACCTCAAAGACCCGTCGTATCTGACCTATAACGGCAAGCCCGTTGTCGGCGATTTCGGCCTGACGGCAGCAAGCGGTATCGACTGGACAGCGATTCAGAACGCGTATCCGAATGTCCAGTTCGTGCACCTGGACAACGCGACGTCGCCGGATGGATTCAACATCCCCAAGAGCGGCGGCTCGTTCCTCTGGGTCAACCCGACCTCTCAAGACGTGGTGCCGCCGGATCTGTCGAGCATGGACGACTTCTACACCCGCGCCAATCTGCACCCGACGGAAATCACGATGGGAGGCGCCTACAAGGGCTTCAACTCGCAATATGCGTCGTGGGATGGTCAGCAGTACGTCGATCAGCAGTGCGGTCAGACGTGGCTCAACAGCTTCACCAAGATCAACCAGTACTACAACTCGGCGAAGCAGCTTCCTTTCCTGCAACTGGTGACATGGGATGACTACTACGAAGGCACGCCGCTGGAAACGGGTGTCGATAACTGTCTGACGCTGAATACGTCGGCGAGCGGCCGCACGATTACGGTTTCCCCGTCGAATACGAGTACCCTCGACCATCTGGAGTTGTGGAGCTTCAACAATTCCGCGTGGAGCCAGGTGAGCTACCCGGCCAACACGACCACGATCCCGGTAACCGCCGCGGGCACATACTATGTCAAGGCGGTGGGCAAGCCGTTTATCAAGAACACGCTTTCTTCGGCCATCACGGTCAATTAAGCGGTCGCGTCCGCGTCGCGTGACATCGAATGATGTCACGTGGCGCCTCGCGTTCAGAGCAGGAAGTACGCTGTGCGATACGGCGTACTTCCTTGTTCTCCTCTTCGATCATTCAATGAGCGGCAAAGCATTCGTACCCCAGCCAATGCGCGCGCTCATCACTTCATAGCGATCCCTGACTCACGGCGCGGCCATTCAACTCGCCAACACACTCAGCACGTGTTCCTCGCCACCTGTTTGATCGCGCCTCGTCCCCGCCCATAGCAGATCGAACCCGATCACGCGCGCTGCAGGCAATTGCCTCAGTCAGTACTCACAGAAAAAAATCGCCAAATCCGCTCTTCTTTGTCCGATTCGGCCGCATCCCCTCCGCAGCACCCGATCCACCGGGCGAGATTGTCAAACCAGCCGCGGTGATCTAGCTCGTTGAATACATCTCGGTCGCCTACATCGCAGTTCGGTGCGGCAGCGAACAGAGCGGAAATCTCCTTTCATACGACATTAGCGTCGTAATGCCCGCGCTAAGGAGAAAACAAACGTGAATCACACATTACACGTGCCATCCGTCGGGCGGATTGCACGGACAAAATTCTCTTGCGCCATTTGCGGAGCTGGTCCGTCGGGGATGGGATTTTTGTTCCATGCTTTCAAAACGGGCAATCTGCCGGAGATCGCGAGAAATGGTCTGTTGATTATCGACAAACGCACCGAACTCGGTGCTGGCAGGCTGGGCGAGTACGTGAATGTCACCGGGAATACCGTGGGAAACACGTTTCTCGCCTGCCTCGAACACGCCAACTTCGAAGAGGTGTTTGCCGACCTTAGGGAAAACTCGCCGCTGCACAAACGGATGGTCGAGGTGGCCGATGGGCCGCCGAGCCTCACCGACGCAGGCGCGTTGCTCGCGCTGGCAACCGAGCAGCTGCTCGCTTACCTGACCGCGCGCTACGACGTGACGGTATTGCGTGGCCGCGAGATCGACAAGATCCGATACCTCGACAGCGGTGGTTTCGAAATCGATTATCACGATGTCAGCGATCCGACCGAGGTCTGCACGGTATCGAGCGACACCGTTGTGATGAATCTCGGCGGACAGCAGCACGTGAGCGAAATCGACGAGCTGTGTCGCGGGTTGCGGTTGCCGCCGCCGGACGAGAATCTGCGCAGCTATGTGTCCGATGATCTGCTCAGCCTGACGACTCCGCAATTGATCGACGAGTTCGCGCGCGACCTCTCGCAACGAGAAACGCGCCACCCGAAACGGATTACGGTTATCGGCGGATCGCATAGTGCATTCACCGTTGTCGATCGACTTGCCATGGAACTGGGCAGCGAAGGCCTCGATGAAATTGCCGTGATTCACCGCTCCCAGGTTCGCCTGTTCTTCGAAACGGTCGACGAAGCGCACGCCAATAGTTACGAGGTCGACGAAGAGAATGACGTCTGCCCCGTCACCAAGCGGGTCAACCGGGCGGGCGGTCTGCGTTATCGGGCTTTCGACATTGCGCGCTCGATCATGGCAAGCGGCTATATACCCGGCGCAAAACCACGCATCGAGCTGATCGAGGCGGATTCGAGCGACGCGGCCCGGTCGCGCGCGCGCGAGTGTCTGGAAGAGTCGATCGCGGTCGTTCACGGCGCCGGATACGGGCCCAACATGTCGATACTCGTCGATCGTTGGGACCTGCCGATTTCGCTGCAACTCGGCCAGGGCGGAGTGGTCTCCGACAGGTATGGATGCCCCTTCGATGTCAACGGCAATCTGGTGCAAGGGCTGTTCTCGTTCGGACTCGGCTCGGGGTTCCGTCCCGACGAACAGATCCGCCGCGAGACCGGATTCGAAGCCGCGTTCCGTGGACGCATTTACGGCGTGTGGGCGTTTCACCATGACTTCGGCGGACGGGTCATGAATGGCGTCCTCGAAGCGCTATCGACCGTGCCGTTCGAACGCGATACGGACATTGCGCTGGACGAGAACGAGGTGATTCCGGATACGTCATCCGCCAGCAGCCTGTGACGGGACCGACCCCGTCATCTCGTCGTAAAGCGGGGAGTTGCCTCTGTTGTTGATCGATGAATGTGCCACGCCGCCCTTGTTGCAAACCAGATGGCAAGGGTCCGTGGCACATTCGCATTCGACGATGCATTGTTTAACCGGGGAACCGGACTCGCCGCCCTCCTCAGCGTCATTACATTCCTGTTCAATTCGCCCGACGTCGCGCCAACAGGTCGCGTCTCGCGTTGCGGCAAATCTGAAACCGCAACGGCTCCACGAACCCGACGGCGTATCCCTGTTTCGGCCTCAATCGGCCTCGAGCCCCCCGCCAGCAACACGTTCCGGATTCATGCTTCGCGCAAATCATTGTGGTCTAGCGCACTGAGAATGACGGCAACGGCGCTCAGTATATGTCTGAGGGTTCACATGATGGCTCCATCGAGCAACACGAAGCCTGCATGCGAGGAATCCGTCGAGTGCCGTCGCAAGCGGACCGAATGGCCTCGAACGGACGGCCTCGTGTTTCAGGAAAATACGAGAAGTTCGACAGCATCCCGTTCAACGGACCGGCTCGCGTTTCTCCATTCAGGACGCCGCTCGAACGCCTCCAGATAAACGCCGGCCGAACGAAGATTCAGGCAGCTATACGCCGATATTCGCTCAGCGGCCCGTCAACCTTGTTTTCGCCAGAACTATCCATGAAATTATTTTCCATGCTGTCCGGACGCGATGCGGCAGAACTGCATAAACCGGTCTCGCAAGAAAGCGCCGTACCGAATGCGGCCGACGGTGCACGGATCGTGTGGTTCATGGGGCCGCGGCCAAGCAGTCTGACCGGAGTAGGTCAGCATAGTCTTGCATTGGCTGCGGGTTTGAGGAAGTACACGAACTTCCGCGTCGAAACAGTCGATATCGATGCACAGCCTCGCTCGCTCAAGCGTTACTGGACGCAATTGGTGCTGTACCCGCTGCACGCAATTCGCGTGGCACGTTCATGCGACATGATCATCCTTTATCAGGAAGACCTCAGTTTCATGATCCCGATCATCCATCTCGCCGGTGGTCGGGTCTGTCTGATGTTCCATCACGTCCAGATTCCAGGCCATGCTCGCGGCATCGTGGAAAAGCTCAAGTCACTTTATGTCAAGACACTTCTTCCGCTGGCGCCGAAAGCGGATCTCGTGCTCGTCGAAGCCGACTCGGCGGCCAAGGATCTGGTACGCGCTGCCCCGGTGAAGCCCGAGCTCGTGCAGATCGTGCCCTGCCCGTTCGAAGACAAATATTCGCCGCTCGCCGCGGCGACACGGAGTGAGACTCGCGCTCAGGCGCGGGCGATTCTGAAGCAACGCCTTGGTCTGGACATGGGCGACGCGCTGGTGCTGCTCAATGTCGGCTCCGATGAGACGCGTAAGAACAACCTCACCCTGTTCCAGGCGCTGGCCAAACTGGCACGCAAGGATCTGATGATCGTTCGGGCAGGCAAAGCGTTCAATGCCGCTAATCGCATGGAATGCAAAACGCTCGCCGAAACGTCCGGGCTCCGTGCTCACTTCGCCGACTCCGTCAGCGAGGAAGATCTCGGATACTTTTATCAAGCTGCGGACATCTATGTTTCGGCGACATTGCACGAAGGCTTCGGCCGCACCGTGATCGAAGCACAGATGGCGGGAACGCCCGTGATCGCATCGGACATCCCGGTCTTTCGCGGCTCCATGAAGGACTCGTTCCTTGCCGTTGCAAACCCGACGAATCCGAACGAATGGGCGGCGGCAATCGGCAGCCTGATCGACTCCCCTTCCCGGATGGACGAACTGCGGGAGCGCGGTACAACCAATGCACAGCAATACTCGACACACGTCGTGTGCGCCGGGTTGCATCGCATTCTGCTTCGGGCGTTTCGCGGCTAGGCGTACGGCAGGTCGTTGCGCTTTTCCAAATCACGGTGCCGGACCTTTAACGCCGATACTCCCTCGCTTGAAGCGCCCTGCATTTGCAGCGCCTCCGATGGTTACGACACTCGGCGCGGTCGCTTGCCATGCAACACCGCGTAGCACGTTCGTAGCGGCCGCCCTGCTCGTGTTCGCCATGCATCGGGCCGTGACACAGCTATTTCTCTCTCCTGCATCACCATTGCATTGATGCAATGCGTAGCCAGCGCAACCGTCGAGATCGGTCGGCACGCGCGTGCCGACCGATCTCGACTTATCGCTCACTTTGCATGACTGCATGAGTCGTCACAAATTATTCACGGATAACTCTTTGTCGATCGCAACACGACACCGTGCTATTCAATCCATTCATCGCTCAATCGTCTAATACCTATAGGTCTCAATAGAAAAACTCGCAAAATGCGAGAGAGCCTGCCGAGAAATAGTAAGAGTACCTATATCGAGAAATAGACATTCGATGACAGCCCTATATGACAACAACATGAAAGTGCCGATATAGGCGGTATCGAACATATTTAACAATTAACAACTTTTAAGATTATTCCATCAAGGTCGGAACGCATTGGAGAAGACATGCAAACAAACTTTGTGCTCCCCGATCGTCTCACGCAGAACAGTTTACTCGCCGATCAGATTGCCACGCTTCGAGAGCGTGGCTTCGGTTCGTTTGAGAACATTGCCTCGCTGGAAGAAATAGCCGAACTGAAAGGCATCTGTGAGCGACTGATATTCGCCGGCGCGGGTGCCCAGGAGGGGGCTTTGTTCGACTTCATTGGCGACAATCCTCTCGCCTCGACGGCATTGACGCAGCTCAGTATGCCGAGCAACTTCAATCCGCGGCTGCGCCGAACCAATTATCACAAGCGGCTCGAAGTCCTCGCGAGGCAGGTTCTCGGTCCCAAGGCGCGCTTCGCGGGAGATCACCTCTTCTACAAGCCGCCGGTGGCCGGCCCTGAAACCCCCTGGCATCAGGACGAAGCATTTCACGACCCGCGGTTCAACTACCAGGAAGTGAGCTTCTGGCTACCTCTGCAACCGGCGACTATCGAAAACGGCTGTCTTCGTTTTATTCCGGGTTCGCATCGGTGGAGCGTTCAGCCTCATAGAAAACTCCCGGGCAAGGAACGTTCGCACGGAATTGAATGCTATGAAGGATTCGATCCCGACGACGCAATCTTCTGTCCTGTGCCGGTTGGCGGATGTACGGTTCATCTGGGCCGCACGTTGCATGGTGCCGGGCCGAATGTCACCGCAACGGCGCGCTTTGCCTATGTCGTCGTCTTCGATGTTCCCGCTACCGTTTCGACGGAATACCGCGAGTTCAACTGGCTCAATCAGACCACGACGCGAGACGAGATCGAAGTCAATTGGCTGCGGGGCAAGGGGAAAATTACCGCTCTGTATCGGCGCGTGATGCGACGGAACAATATCGATCCGTATCGTCTTTATTATGGATTCAAACGCCGCTGGTGGACGTTGATGCACAAGCGGAAGCGCATATAGCACGTCAAGCGGGGTGCGCCGGAACTTCCAGGGACTTCTATTGCGCGCCCCTCTCCTGCTCAGGCAACGCAATCCTTCTGGAACGAATCCATCTGGCGCCGTACACGCCTCGCGGTGACTCACGGCAAGGCGTGAGTCACCGCGCCACGCTCACGGCAGCTTTGCCGGACTACTACGCTGCGCGATGGTGGACATTTTCCCTTCGCCGACAACACCACTTGTCTCGGTCTCCGGAACGTACACCGGCCGCAGCAGATCGCCCCAACGCCGTGCAAACACCGGCATGCTGAAATTGCGCTCGCAGAAAGCCGCAAACCGCGTCGCGGCCTCCATGACTTCATCCAGATCGCCGGAAGGATCGCCGAGGAAACGATGCAGTCGCGCCTCATCCATCGCCAGAGCGGCATCTTCGAAATTCAGCCCCTCGTACGCAGCGTCGTTGCCAACCGGAACGCAACCGAACGAGACAGCCTCGAGTACCTTCGACTTGATGCCGCCGCGCAAAAATGTCGGACATAGGGCAATCGAGTTAGGCGTATAGACTTCGTCGAGCGTCCTGGCAAAGCCGGCGAACACGACGTTCGGCACCGCTTCGTATTGACGGGACATGCGCCCGTATATAACGAGTGGCAAGCTCAATTCGAGCTTCTTCCAGGATGCCAGCAGATATTCGATTGCAAGCCGGTTCTGCAACTGGCTGTCCGCACCAACGAATACGAACCGAACCGGATCGGCGGGCCGCACCGCCGGCTTGACCGAGTCAACCGGCGGCGCGATCACATACACCCGCCTTTTCAACGCACCGGGAAGGATGCGGGTCAACGCGTCGGCATCCGTCGTCGACACCAGCGTGACGGCATTCGACACCGTCGTCGCCCGCCGCTCATGGCCTTTCAGTGCAGACTCCTCGTATCTGAGCAGCAGATTGCGGGCGAATCGCGAATTGATCAGCGAAACGATGGCAGGGGGAATCGACTTGGCAAGGTAGCCGACGGACAACGCGAAATTGCCGGTTCTCAGGATATGGGCGCGCCGCGACATCAGATCGTCCAGGTCGCTGATGATATGGCTCGACGGATAGCGCCGGCGCACGAAGGCAGCATAGTCGACCATCCGGATGCCGTCGAAATAGATGACGTCGGGCTGATAGTCTTCGATCGCCTCGACCAGCCGCTTCTTTCCGTCGGCACTGGCGAACATGGCGACTTGCAGTGCGCAAGGCCGGCCCGTCACCAGACCTTCGGCGACCCTGAG
This sequence comes from Burkholderia sp. Ax-1724, assembly GCF_011752995.1. GTDB lineage: Bacteria > Pseudomonadota > Gammaproteobacteria > Burkholderiales > Burkholderiaceae > Paraburkholderia. Next base: position 289,477 of record NZ_VWWL01000001.1, on the reverse strand, counting down.
CCCGGCGCGCAGCTTCGAGGCGAGCGTACCCGTTTCGAATACGGAGTGAATCTTGAGTTCGCGCACATCCGCATCCATGCCGATCGCTTTGCGAATAAAACACAACGTGCGCTCGCGTCCATTGGACGCGGCCCGGGGAATCTCCCGGGTCATTACCATCAGTACGCGTTTTCTCATGATGCCTCCCGAGCGGAAATAGTTCCTGAATCGTTCCGCTGGGCTACGGAAGCAAGTTCAGATCCGAAGTGCCGCGATATCAATGGAATCTCTTTACCGATATTCACAGAAATCCACCTTTCTCTTTATACTATTCGCCATACTAATTAATCAGAACACCAGGCTGGCCGTTAAACTTCCGCCAACCTCCATGCTTCGCAAATCCGCTGCGTCGCCGAATTTGCAATACGTATGCGTCCGGGGCGGCTGGCGCGTCCATCCCGTCCGCACACCGGATTAGCTGCGAGCGTCCCGGTCGGCTTCGATTACGCTCACACTCGCTGCGCGCCGATCCCGTCTCGCGGCAGCTCGCAGGACCGCTTCGAATTGCTGCAGTTGTCGCGGCGGCAAGAAGTGACTGCGCCGTTCGTGGCAACGGCGAGCCATGTCGCGATAGAAAGCCGGATCGTCGATAAAGCGGCGAATCAGCGCACCGAGCGCCGCGACGTCGCCTCGCGGGACCGTCAATTCGGGAAAAGCACTGAATACTTCGGGCAATCCACCGGACGTAAACGCAATGGATGGCTTGAAGAATTCCCACGGCTCGAACGCGACCATGCCGAACGGTTCGTTCCACATCGACGTCACGACCACCAGATCGACAAGCGGATAAAAATCTTTAGCCGGCATAAAGCCATAACGCACGACCCGCAGATCGGGGTACTCCGCGATCAGTTGATCCAGAATCCGTTCGTTGTCCCGGCCGGCAATATGCAACTCGAGGTTGCCTGTTCGCGCCGCAGCCGCGCCCGCAAAGAACTCGCGAATACCTTTCGTCGCGTCGGTGCGTCCAATGAAGCCGATTCGAAAAGGCTTGCGCGGTTCGACGGGTATGGCAGGAACAGCGCTGAACGGCTGCCGCGCGTTATGAATGACGCAGGGCTGCGCGGCGCCGAAGAAGTTTTGCCGTCGATGGCGTTCCAGCACGAATTCGCTGACGCCCACCACATGCCCGACCAGCCGCGAGAACCACGCCTTGGGCGCCGAAACGCTCCGGCACCCCTTGCAGGCCTGTTCGCATGCGCGGCCATTGCGGAACATCGTCGAGGTCGGACAGATCAGCCAATAGTCATGCAGCACATGCACGACGGGAATCCGCAAACACCAAGCAGCGAGCCAGATGGCCGGCCCCATGCCCTTGAGGTTGTTCGTGCACAGCACGTCGATACCGAGGCGCCGCAAATGGCGCAGCACGTAGAAGAATACGAGCGGGTTGAACGTATCCAATGCGCCGAACAAGGCCTTTTTCAGCCCGCTGCGCTCAGCGTGCGAAAACTGGTTGTAGATGTTCGTATTCGGCATGCTGTGCACGTGCAGACCATCGACAACCACGGTTTCTGCCGAGCGCGAATCCGACAGGGTAAAGATCGACACGTCATGCCCGCGGTCGCGAAGCTGAACCGCGAGATCGTAGACGACCACTTCGGTGCCGCCGACGACATGCGGCGGAAAGCGGTTATTGCAGAGGCAGAGTTTCATTGCGCCACCTTTAAACGTTGCCCCTGTCCGAAGACGGCAGCCCAGAACAGGACGATCGACAAGGCCGTCCCTACCGCCGGCGCATACATCATGAGCGCCGTCGGCATGACGAATGGCGCCACGCCGATCGCGGCGATGGTCACGAGCAGCTTGATCGTCATCAGCCGGTAACGGCGCGCGGCGATGAGCCAGGTCGTCAGCCCCGCGTCCACGAACGTCGCGATCGAGCAGGCCGTGCCGAAGATCATCACGGGAATGCCGGCTTCGAACGCGGGGCCATAGATCACGAGGAACACCGCGCGCCCGACGAACAGGCTTCCGACGAGCGCCACCGCGGCGATTACCGCCAGATACGCGCTGAGCTTGATCGCCTTGCTGCGCAGCTGGTCTTCGCCGCGCGCGACGAACACCATGGCCGGGGCAAGCGCCAGCGCGAGCGTCGTGCCCACGGAATTCCACTGCTCGACGAGCGACGCCGCAGCCGCATAGATACCGAGGTCCGTCTTCGACATCAGCGTGCCGAGCAACAGCCGGTCCATGCGCAGCACCAGCACGCTCGCGGCAATCGCGGGCCACATCCGGAGTCCGCGAACGATCAGCGTTCGCTTGACCGTTTCCGAGCCGTGCAGGGACGGCGGCCGGTTGAACGCGAGCGTCCGGTAACGGGTGAACGGCGCGGCCGCCGCCACGTAGGCTTCGAGCGGCCAGGCGAACGAGGCGATGACCGCGCCGACCGACGCGTGAGCGGCGCCCAGCAGCCACAGCACCCGCACGCCGCTCGCGTAGGCTTTCGCCCGCGTGATGACCCACGGCTTGGTTTCCGCGTAGGCCATCAGCGAGCCGAGCGCGATGGGCTCGCATAGCATCACGAGTCCGGCGACCAGCATCAGCGCGTTGTTCGAGGACTGCGTCAGCAAGGCGACGACAACCAGAAACAGCAGCGTCACGCTGAGCGTGGAGCCCAGACGCAAACGGAACGCGCGATAGAACACGAGGTGCCGCAGCCGCGGATGTCGGCCGAAGATCGGCGACACGGCCTGGGCGCTGAAGATCAATGCAGCACTACTGACGACATAGGCGAGCGATAAGGCAAACTGCAATTCGCCGAAAAACCGCGCACCGTACAGCGTGGCGAACAGGTGGTTGCTCGCGACCGCCGCGAGCGCGCCGATCGCCTTTTCGCATACGACGCCGGACAGCGAGGAAAACAGCAGGGTTCGAAAAGATTTCACTGTGCCACCAGCCGTTTCAGTTTGATCGGCGCGGCCCGCGAATCAACCAGCCTCCACCAGAGGAACGTCATCGCCACGTACAGCAACGTGCGGACGCTGAAGAAAGACCAATAGTCGCCTTGCTGGATTCCGGAGTTCGCATAGCTCAGCAGCTTGACGATCAGCCAGAGCATGATGACGCCGCCACGCAGCGCGAACACGATCTGCAATGCGCAAAGCGCCCCGTATATCACGCCCGTGAAGGCAACGAACAACGCGCCGCCGACGAGGCCGAACCAGAACACGGGGACCGCCATCTGTCCCATCGTGAAGGTGACGTCGTCTTTGATATAGGTCGAAATCAGATGCGGCTCGCCGTAGGCGACCATGACGTCGCGCAGGCCGCTCACGCCAATGGCGTCGTCGAAACCCGGCTGGGTCAGCGACAGCAGCGATTCGGCGAAGCGCCGGAAAGCCGGTGCGCCGCCCAACGCGGGCGCGCTGAACAGATGCGCGTCGTAGTCGACCACGTACCAGACCTGCCCTTGCAATAGCGAGCGGTCCGTTATCGTGTTTTTGACGTCGAGCCCCTGCCCCTGATAGGCGGAAAATACCGAAGCGATCCCGATGATCAACGCGACGCCGCCCCCGATCGCCATATATCGCAGCACCGGCTTGCCTCTCATCAGCAGCACCGCGATCACCGGAGCGAGCACCGAGAGACCGAAGTGCAGCACGGACATGAACTGCTCGCCGTGAAGAATGTAGAGACCTGTCGTCAGGACGATCAGTGCGACCGAAAACCATCTGACGAGCGGGTTCCTGCTGGTGGCAAGCGCGCCGAGAATCAGGGCGAGAAAGGTCTGGTTGTTGAGGAACGTGTTGAACAGCACGCTATCGGTCCCGGTACTGTCGTTCCGGATCGTGTACCGGTTCACGCCGTTGATCAGCGCGAAACCTTGCGTCAGGCCCGCCGCCACACCGGCGCCGATGATCGCGAGTGCCAATGAAAATCCGAGCATCACGCTGCGCGAGTCGGCGGTAATCAGCGCGACCGGCACGCTCGGCGCGCGAATATTCAGGAAACGATCGAAGCCGTAGAGCGCACAGCTGACGAATACGACATAGAACAGCAGGAGCCGGCTAAACGCGCCGTTCGGTTCGCCCCGGACCGCCGTTTCGATCATCAGACCGCCCGCCTCGATGCCGATGCCGGCGACGAACGCGGTCATGCCGATCATCATGAAATAGAGCATCGACACCGAAAACAGCGGTCGCGTCGCCACCAGATAAATAACCGCGATCGCTGCCAGCACGAAGGTCCATGTCGCGCTCGCCTGTGCGTAGCCGAGCGATGGCAGCGCCGTATTGAACAGCAAGGCGACGAGGGCCACGACCGGAACGATCAGGTGGGTCAGGGAAATGGTCGGCTCGCTAGCCTGTTGCATTTGCATGGCCTGTCCGTTGTTTGATTCCGCAGATGTGTGCTGGCCGTCCGCAGCCTGAACGCGCGGTCCTCGCGATCAGGCACGGCCAGTGGAAACTATTCAGCTCTGCTCAGACATGTACCGGTAAGCATTCGAGTAATACCCGTAACGCAGCGGCGAGGGGACGAAGCCATTGAATACGAGGCCATCGACCGTCGTGCCGACCTTCCCGAGCCGCGACATCGATTCGGCGACCTCGGCGTAACTCACTTCTCCGTGGCGCGCGACGAACAGCGTCATGTCCGCGAATCTCGACAGCGCGGCCGCATCGAGTACCGGCAGCACCGGCGGCGAATCGACGATCACGACGTCGTATTCTTCCCGCAGCGACGCGATCACCGGTCCGAAGTTGTCGGCGCTCAGCAGCTTGGCCGCCTTGCTCGTTTTCTTGCCGGCCGGCAGCGCGTGGAAATTGTCGGTCGGGCGAGAGATCACATCGGCCGGCTCGAACGCGCCCTCGAGAACGCCGGACAAGCCGTCGCTGGTATCGCCGGAAAGATAGCGATGAACCTTGGACTTGCGCATATCGGCATCCAGCAGCAGGGTCTTGAGTCCCTTTTCGGCCAGCAGATACGCGAGGTTGGCCGAGATCAACGACTTGCCCTGGTTGGGCACCGCCGAGGTAATCAGCACGACCTTGCCGTCGCCCTTCTCGGCCAGCGAGCATTGCACGGCTAGCGCAAGGCTTTCCATCGCTTCGATGATCGGCGTTTCCGTTTCCTCCGCGCTGATCAGGAAGGTATGTTCCGGCTTGCCCGCCGCAATTTGCTGGGCCGGCGAGATCGGCAGGATGCCGAGCGTATCGATACCGACGACCGCCTCCAGCCGCTTCGGGTCGCGAATCCGGCCCGCACCGAGTGCCTTGAGCTGCGTGGCGATAAAGCCGAACAGCGCACCCGCCACGCCACCCAGCACGATGGCGAGCATCGCATTCGGACGGCTCGGCTTTTCCGCCACTTCCGCGTAATCCACGATCGACGCGTTGCCGCCATTGCTCGCAGTCGCGATCTGCAACTGCTGTGCGTTGTTCATCAGGCCCACATACAGCTGGTTCTCGACATCGACATCGCGCGAGAGCCGCAGGTATTCCTGCTGCAAGCCGGGCAGTTGCGCGATGCGCTCAGACAGCTGATGCGATGCGACGTCGAGCTGCTTGAGTTTTCCCAGCACGGCATCCAGCGGCGGCTGACCGAGCTGAAACTTGGAGCGCATGTCCTGGTAAGTCAGGTTGGTTTCCAGCCGGGCTTTCTCGATCGCGGCGGACTGGTCGAGCAAAACCTTGATTTCGCCGTTCACATCGATGCTGCCTTCACGCAGACGAAACGTGTTGAGCGCTTCTTCCGCTTTTTGCAGCCGCGCGCGCACAGTCGGGATCTGCGAATTCAGGAAGCTGAGACTGCGTTCCGACTCCTGCGCGCGGCGCGTGACGTTGTTCGTCAGATACGCGTCGGCAATCGCATTGACGAGGCGTGCGGCATAGAACGGATTGCTTTCGTTGTATTCCAGTTCGAAGACGCCCGAGTCCCGCTTGGTTTCGGCCACGTTGAGCTTCTTGATAATCTGGTCGACGGTCGCCTGCGTCGCGTGCCTGACGAGGACGAACTCGGTGCCCGGGCGCGCCGCCACGGCTTTCAGCAGCAGCCGGTAGTCGCCCGAGACGGCGAGTTCGCCAACCTTCCCGCTCAGCACTTCGTTGCCGTTACGATCCTGCAGCGTCCATTTGCCGTCGGCCTCGTACACCAGCACGTGCCGCTTGCCCATCTGGGCCGCGGGCACATCGAACGAGCCGACCGTCAGGTTCTCGCCGCCCCATGCCCAGTGCGTGAGGCCGAGCGGCGCGCCGGCGAGTCCATCCGGGTTCCGCGGCAGAATCGTGGCAAGCCAGCGGCCCAATACCGGGAAGGTGTTCTTGACCGTGACGCTCGTCTGCGCGGCCGCCGCATCGACCGCCTCGGCGACGACCGTGCGCGAACGCGCGACGTCGATCTCGCCGAGAATCGGAGAGCCATTGACATCGAGCGCGCGCGTCACCGTGGACAACGAACCGAGCGCACTGCTCTTTTTGTCTTCGATCTGGATAAATGCGTTGGCCGAGTACATCGGCGTGGCAATCAGCACGTAGAGGCATCCCAGCAGCAAACCCGATAACAGGACGCTGAAAAATAGACGGCGATAATTCAGGACGTTTTCGAGCAGATCGAACACCGGGAGTGCCGACACATCCTGAACAATAGCGGGGCTTTGTTCGCGACCGACATCGTTACGCATATGCAAACTCCAAAGATTGAAGACGCTGTTCTGGCGCCTGGTGGTGCCCGGGACACCAGGGCTTGCGTGCCGATGCGTCCGGAAGATAGAACTGACAGTAAGAGGTCCTACTGGACTAGAATGCCAACGTCAGCGGATAACTCATCAATACAGACTTCGTGTCCACGCGATCGGTTATGAGAACAGTTAAACGGATACTGCCCGCGTTAACCCTCTGTTTCAGTGCGGTAGCCCTCACAGCACATTGCGAAGAGCCGCCGCCGAATCTGGCCCCGCCTAATACGTCGGCGAGCCGTACTTTCGAGGCGACGCGCAACGGCAATCTCGGCGGCTCGACCTCGGTTTCCGACGTCAATATTCATACGCTGCTTTATCCGGGGCACACGACCAAGGTGCTTGCGCACTATTTGCCGTGGTGGTTCAACCCCGAATCGCGCGGTGTCGCGGTCGGCTATCGCTCGGACGATCCGGCGCAGGCGTTGCGCACCTTCAAGGACATGCACGCGCGCGGCGTCGATGGCGTAATCGTCGACTGGTACGGTCAGCACGATGCAAACGGCCAACCCGAACCGATCGACGTCGCGTGGCGCAAGTCGATGCCGGAACTGGAAAAATTCCCCGACATGTCGTTCTCGATCATGGTCGACGCCGGGACTTACAACTTCAATCATTGCAAGGGCTGCGACGTAACTCAGACCGTCCTTTCCCAGCTTGATTATTTGTCCCGCGCCTACTTTTCCTCCCGACAATATCTAAGGTATGACGGCCATCCGGTGGTCTACGAATTCGGCCTCGACTGGGCCGGCAAAGTCGACTGGTCGCGTATTCAGGCCGCGCATCCCGAGATAGCCTGGGTTCACATCCACAAGCAGGGTTTCGACCGGGACGACAGCGCGGGCGCCTTCGTGTGGGTCGCCCCTGGCCTCGCGTCGCGGAAAACCGGCAGCGCGGATTTATCGCAACTGAAGGAGTTCTATCGATATGCGCACACGGAGCCCGCGAAGATCGCAACCGGCGGCGTTTTCAAGGGCTTCGACGATCTGCTGGCCGCATGGGCGAAGCCCAACGAAAAGCATTACATGCCGCAAGCCTGTGGCGATACCTGGCTCGAAACCTTCGCTCTCGTCAACGAGGAGTACAGCGCGACGAACCAGTTGCCGTTTCTTCAGCTGATCACCTGGAACGACTACGAGGAAGGCACGGCGCTGGAGCCCGGGATCGACAACTGCGTCACGCTGCAGACACATCTTTCCGGCACTACGCTCGCCGTCGAACTGACCCATGCCGCGACCGTCGATCATCTCGAGCTTTATCAGGCGCTGGCGGACGGCGACTTTCGTCTGATCAACCGGTACGCAGCGGCAACGTCCACGATCGCGCTGCCCGCGGGCACTTCCGGCACGCTCTATCTGAAAGCGGTCGGCAAGCCTTTCTTCAAGAATGTCGTCTCCGCGCCGATCACGCCCGGGCGGGCGGAGTGACGTCCGCAACAACGTCCGCAATGACGTCCGGCCGACGCCGCGGCTCGCTTGAGCGCGTCTGCCCGAACCGGTCGAACAGTTCGGACAAGCTGTCGATGCGCGAGCAAAGCGAGGCGGTCAGTTCGTGCTCGTACTCACCCGCCGGCGCCAGCAGGAAACGATGCGCGACGCCGGCGCGCGACGCGGCCTGCAAATCCGACGGTTTATCGCCGATCATCAGCGATCCGGCCATGTCCAGATCGAAGTCCGCGCGCGCCTGGTCGAACATGCCGGGTTGCGGCTTGCGGCACGCGCAGGCCTGCCGGTACTCGCCGATACCGAACTCCGGATGGTGCGGGCAGTAATAGACCCGGTCGATGCGCGCTCCTCTGCTCTGGAATTCGCCGAGCATCCAGTCGGTGAACGCCTGAAACTGATCGACTGAGTAATAGCCGCGCCCGATGCCCGCCTGATTCGTCACGAGCACCACGACATAGCCCGCGTGATTCGCCATCCTCACGAGTTCGAAGATGTCTGCGAGGAACACGCATTCGTCCGCCTTGTGCAGATAGCCGACGTCGATATTGACGACGCCGTCCCGATCGAGAAACAGCGCTTTACGAGTCATGGGCGGATTGTTCGCACATCAGCGGCACCACGCGCTGGGCTCGCGCATAGTCCGACGGAATGCCGATATCGATGAACTCGGTGATCTCGGGAAAGACCCGGATGTCGAGCGCGTCGATCTGGCGGCGCAGGAAATCGTCTTCGAATGAAAACCGTTCGGGCAGCTCGAAACCGAGCAGGCGCGCGGCATCGACCGCGTACACGCCGGCATTGATGAACCCCGGCGCCTGCACAGGCCGCTTTTCTTCGAATGCGATCAGGCGCTTCGAGCCGGCGTCGAATTCGAGCGCGCCATATCGCGACGCATCGGACACGCGGGTCGCGGCAATGGCGAGATCGGCACCCGCCGCGTTGAAAAATTCCGCGAAGCCGGACAGGTCCAGGTCCGTGATCGTGTCGCCGTTCAGCACGATCATCCGGGGTGCGCCGCAGCGGCGCAGCGCATGCATGATCGCGCCGCCCGTGCCGAGCGGCTTGTCCTCTTCGATGACCGTCACGGACAATCCCAGCGACTGCCGCGCGAGCCAGCCGGTGATCTCGCCGCATCCATAACCGAGCGACAGCACGACGTCGGTCACCCGCTGCTGCTCGAGCCAGCGCAGCAGCCACGCGAGAAACGGCTGGCCGTCCACGCTGGCCATCGCTTTAGGCAGGCCTTCGCCGAGCACCGGCCGCAATCGCGTACCCAGGCCGCCCGCCAGGATCATGCACGGCAGCATCGTGCTCATGACGCGAAGATGTTCTCTTCGACGATGCCGCACACGATATGGCCGCACACCAGATGGCCTTCCTGGATCTTCGGCGTGGACGTCGACGGAATCTCGATGCACAGCTCGGTGCGGGCGCGCATCATGGCCGCGCCCTCGGGATGGCTGCCCGTGAAGCCGACGCGGAACATGCCGCGCTCCTTCGCGACATCGAGCGCATGCAGAATGTTCGGCGAGCGGCCGGAGGTCGAGTACGCCCAGAAGATGTCGCCGGGGCGGGCCACCGCTTCGATCTGCCGCGCAAACAGCTTCTCGTAGCCGTAGTCGTTGCCGATCGCCGTCATCACGGAAGTATCGACGGTCAGCGCGAACGCCGCCAATCCCGGCCGGTCGAAATTGAATCGGCTGACGAATTCGCCGGCAATATGCTGCGCGTCGGCCGCGCTGCCGCCGTTGCCGGCGAGCAAGACCTTGTTGCCGGCGCGCAGCGCTTTCGTGACCTGCTGCGCGAGCGCTTCGACGTTCCCGATCACCTGCGGACTGTTGGCAAGCGCGCTCAGAACCGCGACGGTCTTTTCGATCTCGTTGGTGACGGAAATGCTCACGATACTCTCCAGGATTGGGCACCGCTTTCGGTGAACGTGCAGGACATGACCTGACCCTCGCGGCTGGCCAGCGCACGCGTCACGGCCGGACGATCGATCGGGTCGACGATGAACATCATGAAGCCGCCGCCGCCCGCGCCCGAAACCTTGCCGGCTTTGGCGCCCGCATTGGTGGCGACGCGCCACAACTCGTCGATCGACGGATTGGAAATGCCTTTGGCCATGCGCTTTTTCGCCTCCCACGAGTCGCTCATCGAGGCGGCGATGCCGGCGAAGTCGGCGCGCAACACCGCCTCCTTCATCCGTGTCGCTTCCGCCTTGACTTCGTGAAGCGCGGCCAGCGGATCGGTCAGATTTTCGGTGACGTTGTTGCTCTGCTCCTTGATGATATTGGCCGATTCGCGCGATACGCCGGTGTAAAACAGCACGAGCGACGCTTCCAGTTCGGCCTTCGTATCCTGCTTGATGCGCAGCGGATTCACGATGACCTTGTCGCCGTAAAACTCCATGAAGTTCAGGCCGCCGAAGGTCGCCGCATACTGGTCCTGCTTGCCGCCCGCGAGCGCCAGATCGACCCGCTCGATGTCGTGAGCGAGTTTCGCGACGTCGTATTCGCCGAGCGGCAGCGAAAGCAGCTCGCAGAACGCTTCCACGAGCGCCACCACCACGGTCGACGACGAACCCAAGCCGGACCCCGGGGGCGCTTCGGAATGCGTAGTGATCGATACGGCCAGCGGATGCCCGCCATTGAATTGCTTGACGATCCGGTTGTACACGCCGACATGCAAACCGAGGCCCTTGATGGGCGGCAGTTCGGGAGAGATTTCTCCGATCCAGCGCACCTGCGTATCCGCGGCGGTCAGCTCGATGCGCGCGTCGTCGCGCGGCACGATCGACGCGTAGGCAAACCGGTCGATGGTTACGTTGAGCGTCAGTCCGCCGAACCGGTCGGAGTAAGGGGAGACGTCGGTTCCGCCTCCCGCCAGTCCAAGCCGCAGGGGTGCACGGGAGCGGGCGATAAAGTGCGCCATGATTTGTCCTTTCTCGGCAATAGAGCGGCCATGTGAACCAGTTACAAAAAGACAGCGCCATTCAGTCAGCAATCGGCCAATAGATAAGGAATGCTTGGCAATCGATTCGCATGCGCCGCCTCGCAACCCGCTTATCTGTCTGTCCAATACTGATTTGAAGCCACTTCTTCGAAACCAGACCGCAATCAAATGCATTAGTAAAACGAATGACATCGAACTCGTGGCACCGCCACTTCGATGGCCTGATCGATACGGAATCCGCGCGGGCGTGCGGCCTGGCTGCCTCGATACGTGAATGTCATAACCCGAGCCGCAACCGGAACCGTCGTCCGCGAGCGGGTTTTCAGACTTTTGTTTCCATCGAAATCTCCAATTTCGAGTCCTGCCTGACGAGGAAGTCACGCACGCGCTCGCAGATGAACGTGATGTCGTCGCGCATCAGCGCCGGATAGCTCGGCAAGTTGATGCCGCGGCTCCCGATCTCGTCGGCAATCGGGAAATGCTGGCCCGGCGCCGCATACATCGGCATTTGATGGACCGGATAGAAGACCGGCCGGGTTTCGATACCGTCGGCCCGAAGCGCATCGCGCAACGGGTCGCGGTCGCCGGCGTCGTCGAGGAGGATGGAGACCATCCAGTAGCTGTGCAGCGTACGCGGATGGACGCCATGCACCTGCAACGGCAAGCCGGCAAGGCCCTGCCGATACCATTCGGCGATTTGCCGCTTCTTCGCGATCAGGTCGTCGATGGATTCCATCTGTGCGCAGCCGATCGCCGCAGCCAGATTCGTCATCCGATAGTTGAAGCCGATCGCGTCGTGCCAGTACTCGCGCTCGCTGCTCACGCCCTGGCCGCGCAGATGGCGGATCTTCCGGTCGAGTTCGGCGTTATTGGTCACCACCATGCCGCCTTCGCCGGTCGTAATCGTCTTGTTGCCGAAAAAGCTGAAGCTGCCGATGTCGCCGATGGTGCCCACGTGCCTGCCGTCGAACCGCGTGCCGATGGCTTCGGCGCAATCTTCGATCACATACAGCGAGTGCTTTTTCGCGAGCGCCATGACCGCATCCATGTCGGTCGTCTGGCCATAGAGATGCACCACCATGATCGCCCTGGTGCGGCTGGTGATCTTGCGCTCGGCATCTTCGATGTCGATCTGCCAGTACGCGCGCTCGCTGTCGACGAACACCACGTCCGCACCGGTGTACTTCACCGCATTCGCCGACGCGATGTAGGTCAAGGTCGGAACCAGGACCTCGTCGCCCGGACCGATACCCAAGGCGGCCAGCGCAACATGCAGCGCGACGGTGCCATTGCTGACGGTAATCGCGTGCCGCGCACCGAGCCACGCGCCAAATGTCTCCTCGAACTGCCCGACGTATTTGCCCTTCGACGAAATCCACGTCGAGTCGAGACAGTCCATCACCAGCGCCTTCTCCCGACCATTGAGGTACGGAGCGTAGACGGGATATCGGATGTTCATAGTTGTTTCCTATTATCAACGGCTGAAACCAACGATAGGAAGACATGCCCGAGCAGCCAGAAGCCCGCTATCATGACCGCTCTCTCAACGCCCGCCGCCCCGTCTGTCCGGACTTCGAGCATCGTGTTCGTCTTGACGGACTGACGTTATTGTCGTTATCTCCACTGCGGCGGCTGGAAGATGGGTCGCGAATGCATGCTCGAATCTGGCATGCGCCCGCACCGATCGGTCAGCCTCAGGCAGAAGAGATGGGTTCTGCGTTTCACCCGGTCCCCGCGAAATCCGGGTCGAATGACGACAAGCCTGATGCATGCGTCGGGTCGCTCCCGACCGCTCGCGCCCGCGCTTCCGTTAGCAGCTAGATTAAGGTTCGATCTCCGCGCGATCCGTGCGCTGTACAACACAATATGAATTACCGCCGCGAATTAAATCGGCATGTATTTCGATGCGGCTATGGAGAAGAAATCGATGCGGCATTACCGAACATAATCGGCATGCATTCGGGAAAAGCCGACAGTGGCGGGCGGGAAGCCGATCGGCTTAATGCCGCTCAGGCAATTAATGCAAACGGGACCGTGGCCGCGCTATAGGTGCGCGATAGGTGCGCTATACACTGCGAACATCCGGTCCCGGCAATAAAGAAAAATGGTGTGGCAAAGCAGCGACTGTCTCGCGGAGCCCGCGCTTGAACTCGCTTGAACCCACGCTCGGGTCTGCCTGAACCCGGCGAGCACAGTCCCGTGGAATCGTCGGATATTTGACCGCTTTGCCGCCCCGCGCTCAGAGACTGGACCGGCTAGAGCGTCGCGTCATGGCTCGTCGCTTCGTCTGCCTCGAGGCGGAACACCGCGATCGCGTCCTTCAGGATGATCGCCTGCTCTTCCAGCGACTTCGCCGCGGCAGCCGCCTGCTCGACGAGCGCCGCGTTGTGCTGCGTGACTTCGTCGATCTGCGAGACCGCCTTGTTGACCTGCTCGATGCCGTCGCTCTGTTCGAGCGCCGACGCTTCGATCTCGTTCATCACGCCGGTCACGCGCTCGACCGCGCTCATCGCCTCATGAATCGTCTTCTGCGCATCCGATACCAGCGTCGCGCCCTCGCCGACCTTGGCCGCCGATTCGCCGATCAGATCCTTGATCTCCTTGGCCGCCGCGCCCGAGCGCTGCGCGAGACTGCGCACCTCGGAGGCCACCACCGCGAAACCGCGCCCCTGCTCGCCCGCGCGCGCGGCTTCCACGGCCGCATTCAGCGCGAGGATGTTGGTCTGGAACGCGATGCCCTCGATCATGCCGATGATCTCCGTGACCTTGCGCGACGATGCGCTGATGCCGTCCATCGTCTCCGTCACGCGCGACACCACCTTGCCGCCGCGCGTCACCGTATCGAGCGCGCCGTGCGCGAGACGACTCGCCTGCCTCGCGTTGTCGGCGTTCTGCTTCACGGTTGCAGAAAGCTGCTCCATGCTCGCCGCGGTCTGCTGCAATGCGGCCGCCTGCTGCTCGGTGCGCGCGGACAGGTCCGCGTTGCCCGAGGCGATCTCGTTCGCGCCCTGGGTGATCGCGCTCGTGCTGCCGCGCACCTTCGCGACGGTGTCGACGAGGCCGTCGCGCATCCGCGCCAACGCGCCGAGCAACTGGCCCATCTCGTTGCGCGAACGCACCTTGATCGTGCTGCTCAGATCGCCGGCCGCGATACGCTCGAAGTGCTTGACCGTCACGTTGACCGGCTTGATCAGCGCCGCCGACAGCGCGATGCGCGCGCCCACGGCGATCACCAGCGCGAGCGCGCCGATCGCGACGAACAGCGCCGTCGCCAGCCGGAAACGCTGCGTGCCGGTCGCGGCCTGCCGATGCTGATTGCCGACCTGCGCGTTTTCGAGCGCGTCGATCGCCTTCGAGTAGGTCGTGTAGTAGCTGTTCGCGGTATCGCCCTGAATGTTGCGGAACGTGTTGAAGTCGAAGTCGGTGAGCGCCTTGAACTCGGGTTCGATCGCCTTGTCGACGAGCGCGGCGCGCGTCTCGCCGACGCTTTGCGCGAGCTTGCGCTCGGCGTCGCTCGCGAACGGTCCCGCCATGTAGTTGCGGAAGTCGTTGTTCGACTCGACCAGCAGCGTGTGCGCGGCGGGCAGCAGATCGTCGGTCTGCTTGCCGACGCTAAAGAGCGTCTGATAGGTGCCCAATGCGAGCTGTACCTGCAGAAGCTTCTCCGAGCTCGCCTTCAGATGCGAGAGCGCGATCTCGCTGCGCTGGGTGTCGTCGAGGCTGTTGTTGGCGAGCTTGAGCGCGCCGTAGCCGACGGCGATCACCGTCAGCAGAAAAGCGACGAATACGCTAATGACGAGCGTCAGGCCGCCACGAATGGTGATGTTGTTTAGCATGGAATCTCCGGAACGTCTTGCTTCATCGCGGCGAGCCAGGTTGGCCAGCGCACGCGCCGCCGCGCGACCGGTCGAGGAGCGTCGAACGCCAGCCGGCCACCGGTTGTTGCGCGCGACTTACACTTCGCCGCATCCAAGGTTTACGGTCGCGCGGCGCGTGCGGCGCATTAGGGGAATCCATGAGAAGCGAGCACTGACGGGCCTCAGCGGCCCGTTTTCGGGCGCCTTCCCCTCACTATCTGGGATTTTTTCGCGCCACCGCTGAAAGCTTCGCGGCCGCGTCGCACGCGGGTCGGCCGCGGTTTCGTTTGTATAATTCCGCGTCTTCGCTCAGGCCCACTTTCATGCTCAGTTTTGCGCTCGGCTTTCTCGTTTCTCTGCTGATCACGCTGTTGATCGTGCGCTATGCGCATCTGCATGAAAAATTCTCGACCGATAGCGATCTCGCCGGCGTGCAGAAATTCCACGCGCGCCCGGTGCCGCGCATCGGCGGGACCGGCATCCTGATCGGGCTGATCGTCTCGGCCGTGCAATTGCATCACGCGTATCCGGCCGTCTCGGGCGGCATCCTCGGCCTGGTCGCCTGCGGCATGCCCGCGTTCGGCTCGGGCCTCGTCGAGGACCTGACCAAGCGCGTCTCGCCGCTCGCGCGTCTCGTCTGCACGATGGCGGCCGCCGCGCTCGCGTTCCTGCTGCTCGACATCGCGGTCACGCGCATCAGCGTGCCGCCACTCGACTTCCTGCTCTCGTACGCGGCGATCTCGTTCGCGGTCACGGTGCTCGCGGTCGCCGCGCTCGCCAACGCAATCAACATCATCGACGGCTTCAACGGCCTCGCCTCGATGGTCGCATTCATGATGTTCGCCTCGCTCGCCTACGTCGCGTTCCAGGTGTCCGATCCGGTCGTGCTGTCGGCCTCGTTCATGATGATGGGCGCGGTGCTCGGCTTCTTCATCTGGAACTTCCCGGCGGGGCTGATCTTTCTCGGCGACGGCGGCGCCTACTTCATCGGCTTCATGCTCGCCGAACTGTCGATCCTGCTCGTGATGCGCAATCGCGACGTGTCCGCGTGGTATCCGGTGCTGCTCTTCATGTACCCGATCTTCGAGACCTGCTTCTCGATCTACCGCAAGAAGTTCATTCGCGGCATGTCGCCGGGCATCCCCGACGGCGTGCATCTGCACATGCTGGTCTACAAGCGCCTGATGCGCTGGGCGGTCGGCGCGCGCACCGCGCGCGAGCTGACGCGGCGCAACTCGCTGACCTCGCCGTACCTGTGGCTGCTGTGCCTGATCGCGGTCGTGCCGGCGACGCTGTTCTGGCGGCACACGCTGCATCTGTTCTGCTTCGTCGTGGTGTTCGCGGCGACGTATGTGTGGCTTTATGTGAGCATCGTGCGTTTCAAGTCGCCAAGGTGGATGGTGGTGAGGAAGACGAAGCACTGAGCGGAAAGCTGCAACCGGAAACGACAAAGGCGCCCGAGGGCGCCTTTTCTTTTGGCTTCGATTCTGCGGGCTTCGCTGATTCCGGCTTCGCCGATTCGGCACGAACGACCGCGGCTTTGTCCGGCGCGAAACAACCGGCGAAATGCCGATGCCCGCGCCCGCGCTACGACACCCGCGTCGCCGGCGCCACGCTGCGCAGCGTCGCCGCCGTCGCCGGCTGATACTCGGGCACCCAGCGGCGCAGATCGCGCCGCACCTCGTCGTCGGACGGCACGCGGTGCTGCATGAGCCACGGCAGCAGATTGTCGATCAGGCTGTCCGGCACCTCGCGCGCCTGCGCGATGCGCAGCTTCGGATGCGGCGTGCGCGTGGTCGTTTCGTCGTCCGCGAGCAGTTCCTCGTAGAGCTTTTCGCCGGGCCGCAGGCCCGTGAACACGACGCGAATCTGCTCCTCGGTAAAGCCGTACAGGCGGATCAGATCGTGCGCGAGATCGGCGATACGCACCGGCTTGCCCATGTCGAGAATAAAGATTTCGCCGCCGCGCCCCATGCTCGATGCCTGCAGCACGAGTTGCGACGCCTCGGGAATCGTCATGAAGAAACGCGTGATCTCCGGATGTGTGACCGTGACCGGCCCGCCGCGCGCGATCTGCTCCTGGAACTTCGGAATCACGCTGCCGGCGCTGCCGAGCACGTTGCCGAAGCGCACGGTTTCGAATTGCGTGCGCCGCGCGCCCTGGTGCTGCAGCGCCGAGCACGCCATCTCGGCGAGCCGCTTGCTCGCGCCCATCACATTGGTCGGGTTGACGGCCTTGTCGGTCGAAATCAGCACGAAATGCGCGACGTCGTGGCGGATCGCCGCGCGCGCCACGCGATACGTGCCGAGCACGTTGTTGCGCACGGCCTGCCAGGTGTTGACCTCTTCCATCAGCGGCACGTGTTTGTAGGCGGCCGCATGGAACACGATGTGCGGGCAGTAGCGCCCCATCACCTGGTCGAGCAGCAGCGAGTCCTTCACGTCGCCGATGAGCGGCACCACCGAGACTTCCGGATACTTGTCGCGCAGCTCCTCGTTCAGGCGATAGATCGAGAACTCGGAGATGTCGAACGCGACCAGCTGCACCGGGCCGAAACGCAGGATCTGCCGGCACAGTTCCGAGCCGATCGAGCCGCCCGCGCCCGTCACCATGACGACGCGGTTCTTCAGCAGCGCTTCGACGTGCTCGGTGTCGATCATCACCGGATCGCGGCCGAGCAGGTCTTCGAGATCGATCTGGCGCACCCGCGAGAGGAAGGCCTGGCCTTGCGTGAGCGAGGTCAGCGCGGGCAGCGTCATGGCCCGCACGCCGGCGCGCACGCACAGCGTCGCGATGCGCCGGTGCGCTTCCACCGAGGCCGACGGCACCGCGATGATGACGTGCTCGACCTTCAGGTCGGCGCTGATTTTCTGCAGATCGCTCATCGTGCCGAGCACGCGGTAGCCGTAGATTTCACGGCCCTGCTTGACCGGATCGTCGTCGAGCAGGCCGACGAGGCGCCATTCGCCCGAGCGCTTCAGCTCGCGCACGAGGTTCGCGCCGGCATTGCCGGCGCCGAGCACGAGCACCGGCTTGCCCTGGCCGACGAGGCCGCCGTAGCGGTAGAACTCCTTGGCCGCGCGATAGAGCGCGCGCGAGCCGCCCATCGTCAGGAACAGCAGCATCGGCGAGACGACCAGCACCGAGCGCGGCACGATCGGCACCGGCTGCAGCAGCGCCGAGCCGATCATCACGACGAGCGCGCCGACGCCGATCGCCTTGGCGATCCGCACGAGATCGGGCAGGCTCGCGAACACCCACATGCCGCGATAGAGCCCGTAGCTGCGAAACATCACCGCGTAGATCAGCAGCACCCACACGAGCGCATGCAGCCCGCTCGACCAGAACGGCGCGGGCACCGGACCGTTGAAGCGGATCACATAAGCGAGCAGCCAGGCCATGGCCACCGCGCACAGGTCGAACGCAAACGCACTGAACGAAAGCCATCGGGCTTTGAATGTTTTCATTGCGCAGAACCTCAGATTTGCCCGGAACCGGACACATGGCGCCGCCAGCGGCAATCAATCCACAGCCCCGCGACGACGAGCACGGCAGCCCATGCGACGACAACCAGCCATTGATGCAGCAGATCGAACTGTAGCGTCCAAACAGCAAGCATTATGCCCGCCGTCATAAACAAATACCAAATCCAAGCGGTCGACGCGTGGCCTAAACCCGACTGCACCAGTCTTTGATAGTAGTGTTCGCGGTGCGCCTGCCAAAATTTTTCGCCACGCAGCAAACGCTTAAGGAGCGTGACCGAGGCATCGCCGATAAACGGCGCGAAGCACAGCGCCGGAAACCACACAGGCCACGCGCCCTCGCGCCAGCCCCAGTAGCCGAATGCGCCGGCCAGAAAGCCAAGCGGGATCGAGCCGGCATCGCCGAGAAAGATGCGCGCCGGGTGGAAGTTGAACAGCAGAAAGCCCAGCGCCGCGCCCGCCACGATCACGCTCGCCGCCGCGAGCGCGGCGTCCGGATGCGCCGCCAGCGACGCCGCCACCGCATAGCCGCCGAAGCCGAACAGCGCCATGCCGCCCGCGAGGCCGTCGGAGCCGTCCATGAAGTTGTACAGATTGACGAGCCACACGAGCAGCACCGCCATGCCCGCGAGCGCCCACCACGGCACGTCGGCCGGATAGAGCGCGACCAGCACCGCCACCGCCGCCGCATGGCCGCCGAAACGCACGCGCGCGGGCAGGCCGCGGCGATCGTCGATCTGCGAGAGCGCGGCGAGCAGTGCGGCGACCAGCGCGGGCAGCCATAGCGCCGGAGCCGCGACGGCGATCAGCAACACCGCCACCGGCACGATGCCCCAGCCGCCGACGCGCGGCGTCGGCCGCGTGTGCAGCGAGCGGTCGTTGGGGATGTCGGTGGCGAGCCGCCACGCGAAGCCGGTGCGCAGCAGCGCCCAGAGGATCGCGGCGCAGGCGCCGAACGCGGCGAGGCCCCAGGGCAGCAGCGGGACGAGAGCAGAAACGAAGTGCGAAGCGGTCGGCATCGATAGTGAATGAGTTCGGCGCGGGCTCGGTGCGAATGCGAGGCGCGCTCAGTGCGTGGAGCGATACCACGCGGCGGTCTCGAGCAGCCCATGCTCGACCGTATGCGGCGGATACCAGTTCAGACGCTCGCGGATATGCGAGCTGTCGAGGCGCAATTCGCCGATCAGCCGGTCGATCTGCGCCGAGCGTCCGGTCATGCGGCCCGCGAGGCGCAGCACGCCCGCCGGCACCGGCACGAGCCGCGCGGGCGCATGCAGCGGCGTCGCGAGCGCGCGCGCGAGTTCCGGCACGCTGAGGTCGCGCCCGTCGGTCACGTGGAAGGTCTCGCCGGCCGCGCGCGGATCGGTCACGCAGTGCACGAGCGCGTCCGCGAGGTTGTCGACGAACACGAGGCTGCGGCGCGCGGTGATCGCGCCGAGCGGCAGCGGAATGCCTTTGGCGAGCGCGTTCATCAGTTGCAGGAAGTTCGCGCGCACGCCCGGTCCGTAGACGAGCGGCGGCCGCACGATCACGATCTCGAGCCCCGAGGCGCGGCCATAGTCGACGAGCGCGCGCTCGGCTTCCAGTTTCGAGATGCCGTACGGGTCGGATGGCGCGGCCTCGTCCGTTTCGCCGAGCGGCCGGCCCGGACTGGCTTCCCCGATCGCCTTGACGCTGCTCACGAACACGAAGCGCCGCGCGCCCGCGCGCCGCGCCGCGGCCGCGACGCGCAGCGAGCCTTCGACGTTGGTCGCACGATAGGCCGCGAGCGGATCGACCACGGTCTCGTTCATCACATGCACGCGCGCGGCGAGATGGACCACCGCATCGCAATGCAGGGCGACCGGCCAGCGCTGCTCGATGCCCTCGAAGTCGTGCGTATCGAGCAGCCATTCGTCGACACCGACGGCCGCCGTCTGCGCGCGGCGCACCGCGCCGACGACCCGGTCGCCGCGCCGCAGCAGCGCGCGCGACACCGCCTTGCCGACAAAGCCGTTGGCACCGGTCACGAGAACGAGCAGGCTCATCGGCGAGCTCCGCTCGCATCCGGCCCGCACCGCGCGCGCGAGTGCGCGCCATCAAGGCTCGCCCCTGCCGCATGCGGCAGGAAACGCGGATCAGACACGATACAATCTGGCATCGACGGGGCTTTCTCGGAAGTCGGGTTGGGAACGTATTGTATGCGGTATGCGGGCCACGCCCGCCACGGCTCCGGCGCGCGGGCACGAGGCGCTAGAATGGCCGCGCTACCGGTAGCGTCCGACGCGAGGCCGACGCTTCGGGCCGTGATGATAAAACGGACGTGTACCCGCTGGCGCCCCGTTCGTACACTTCGTAACAACTCAAACATATTCGCGCATGTGGAATTCGTGGTATCGATCCAACGTGCTCGACAACAGCACAAGCAGGCCCGCCGCCGGGCCGCGTGAGCGGACAACCGCCCGCGCGCCGGAGCGAGCGCCGGCATGAGGCCACCCGCGCGGGGCGGCCGCAACCCAGGACATGCGCGGCACCACGCGCGCGTCTGAAGACAAGAACCTGTTTGAGCCAAAAGAGCGCCACCTATGAAAGTGCTGTTCGCCACTTACCCGATGGCTTTCCATACCCCAGGCGGCGGAGAGATCCAGTTGCTGGCGTATCGCAAGCATCTGCCCGCGCACGGCGTGGACGTCACGCTGTTCGATCCGTGGAATCCGCGTTTTCTCGAGCACGACGTCGTGCATTTCTTCTCGTGCGTCGGCGGCTCGGTGCACTTCTGCAACTTCGTCAAACAGCTCGGCTTGCCGCTCGTCGTGTCGTCGAGCCTCTGGGTGACGGAAGAAACGAAGCATCTCTATCCGATCGGCGAAATCCATCAGCAGTTTCTTCTCGCGGACCGCGTGGTCGCCAACTCGGAAATCGAGTGCGACACGCTCGCGCGCATCTTCGATCTGCCGCGCGAGAAATTTGTCAGCGTGCTCAACGGCGTCGAGCAGAGCTTTTACGAGCCGGTCGCGCCCGAACTGTTCCGCCGCGAAACCGGCATCGACGGCCGCTTCGTTCTCAACGTCGGCAACATCGAGCCGCGCAAGAACCAGCTCGCGCTGATCCGCGCGATGAAGTCGTTCCCCGAACTGAAGCTCGTGCTGATCGGCCATCAGCGCGACCCCGAATATGCGCGGGCGTGCTTCGCCGAAGGCGGCGCCCAGCTCGTCTACGCGGGCACGCTCGCGCACGATTCGCCGGTGCTGCGCTCGGCCTACGCGGCCTGCGAAGCGTTCGTGCTGCCGAGCACGCTCGAAACGCCGGGGCTGGCCGCGCTCGAAGCGCATGCGGCGGGCGCGCGCATTGCTGTGACGAAAGTCGGCTCGACCGAGGAATACTTCGCGCAGCACGTCGCCTATCTCGATCCGTCCGACGTCGACAGCATCGCGGCGGCGCTGCGCGCGGCGCTCGCGCAACCGCGCGGCGGCGCGCCTCGCCCGGGCGGCACGGTGCGCGATCTGACCTGGCAGGCCGTGCTGTCGCCCCTGAAAGCTCTCTACGATTCCCTGCTGACAAAATGAATAATTTCGAACTTCGTCCTCTGAATAACGTCGAGACCTCCCCGAATCCCGGGTTCGCATGGAAGGCGGCCAATGGCGATCCGCAGTTCGAGCTGACGGGCTGGGAAGAACTGTCGGGGCGCGCCGCGCGCATCTCGTTCGAACTCGTTAAAGAAGACATGCCGGCCTCGCCGTGCCTGATCTATTTCGACGCGGGCGCGGGCATGTCGGAACATACGACGATCAGCCTCGCGGTCGGCGCCGACGGCAAGGTCGACCAGGTCGTGGCGTTCCCGCCGCTCGCCGGCCCGCTGCGGCTCGACCCGATCGCGCGCTCGGGACTGTTCTCGCTGAAAAACTTCAGGCTCGAACCCGTGGCGGACGGCGACTGCCCGGCCGAACTGCTCGAACGCGCGCGCCGGATGGCCGCGTGGGGCGGCGGCGCGCAGCCGGCGCCGCCGCCGAGCGTCGGCCATACGTATCAGGAGTGGATCGAGCGGCACGAGCCGCCCGCCTCGCTCTACCCGGAGTTGCGCGCGCGCTCGAAAACGTGGGCGCGGCAACCGCTCATCAGCATCGTCATGCCGACCTACAACACGCCGGCGAAGTGGCTGCGCAAGGCGATCGATTCGGTCATCGACCAGGTCTACGAGAACTGGGAGTTCTGTATCGCGGACGACTGCTCGACGAAGCCCGAAGTGAAGCAGGTGCTGGACAGCTACGTCGCGCAAGACCCGCGCATCAAGGTCGCGTACCGCGCGACGAACGGCCATATCAGCACCTCGAGCAATACGGCGCTCGAACTGGCGGTAGGCGAATTCGTCGGCCTGCTCGATCACGACGACGAACTGCATCCGCTCGCGCTCTACTGCATCGCCGAGGTCGTCAACGCGCATCCCGACGCGGCGGTGATCTATAGCGACGAAGACAAGATCTCGATCGACGGCGTGCGCTCGGACCCGTACTTCAAGTGCGACTTCAACTACGATCTGTTTCTGAGCCAGAACATGATTTCGCACTTCGGCGTGTACCGCACGTCGGTCATGAAGGAAGTCGGCGGCTTTCGCACCGGCTTCGAGGGCTCGCAGGACTACGACCTCGCGTTGCGCGTGATCGACCGCGCCGGTCATCACAGCGTGCACCACGTGCCGCGCGCGCTCTATCACTGGCGCATGATTCCCGAAAGCACGGCGGCCGGCCACGAAGCCAAGCCGTATGCGCACATCGCGGCGATGCGCGCGCTCGACGAACACCTCGCGCGCAACGGCATCAAGGCGCACACCGAGCACGCGCCGGGCACCGACGCGTTCAACAAGGTCGCCTACGACCTGCCGGACACGCTGCCGTCGGTCGAGATCATCATTCCGACGCGCGATTCCGCAGGGCTCGTCGAGCAATGCGTGGAATCGGTGCGGCGCAAATCGAGCTACCCGAACTTCCGCATCACGATCATCGACAACGGCTCGGTCAAGCAGGAAACGCACGACCTGTTCGCGCGCCTGCGGGAAGACGGGCGCATCGGCATCGTGCGCGACGATTCGCCGTTCAACTACTCGGCGCTGAACAATCGCGTCGCGCTCGCGAGCACGGCGGACTTCGTCTGCCTGATGAACAACGACATCGAAGTGATCAACGGCGACTGGCTGGAGGAAATGGTGGCGCTCGCGCTGCAGCCGAACGTCGGCGCGGTCGGCGCGAAGCTGCTGTATCCGGACGACACGATCCAGCACGGCGGCGTCGTGCTCGGCGTCGGCGGCATCGCGAGCCACGCGCACAAGCATTTCCCCAATTCGAACCCGGGCTATTTCGCGCGCGCGCGCCTGCGCAACACGATGAGCGCCGTGACCGCCGCGTGCCTGCTGATCCGCCAGTCGATCTACCAGGAGGTCGGCGGCCTCGACGAACAATTACACGTCGCCTACAACGACATCGATTTTTGCCTACGCGTGAGGCAGGCGGGCTACCGCAATGTGTGGACGCCCTACGCCGAGCTTTATCATCACGAATCGGCAACTCGCGGCGCCGAAGACACACCCGAAAAAATCAGCCGCTTTAACCAGGAATCCGAGTTGGTCAGACAGCGCTGGGGGCATCTGCTGATGAACGATCCGTGCTACTCGCCCAATCTGACACTGACTGCCGACGACTTTTCCTTCGCCTGGCCTTCAAGGGTTGCAAATTTTGACTAATCTGGGACCAAAAAAAAATAAGACCGGATGGCTGGCGGAATATCGCCACCCGTCGCCGGGGGAACTTTTCTGCCTGCCGAGCGCGATCTACTTTCTGATGAAATTCAGAGGCGATCTCGCGCGCTTCAATTCCAAAGCGCTCGACGACCGGATCACGCTGTACTTCTGGTGGGAAATGTCGGCACGGGAAACGTATCCGGACTTCAACTGGGTGCTGCGGCACGAAGACCTCGAATATCTGCGTCAGCTTGACAACGACACGCTGATCGAGCGTCACCCGAGCGCCGTCGCGTACTGGCTCGGCTCGACGAGGCCGAGCGTGCTCGACACCAAGCACCTGAGCGAAACGCTGCTCGAGCCGGAAACCGTGCTCGCGGAAGCCGGCCTGCAATTGCCGAAGCTCGTGACGATGATCGTGCGCAATCGCGGCGATCTTTCGCAGGCGTTCAGGCTCGATACGCTGACCGGCTATCTGAACGCCCTCAACTGGTGGGACGAGTACGGCCAGCGCGACTGTCCGCGCGTCACGTGGCGCCCGCCGGTCGAGTGGCCCGCGCTGCTCGCGCCGATCGACGCGCCCGGTTCCGGCGCGATGCCGCTGCCGCGCTTTCTCGCGCTCGTCACGACCGAGCGACCCGATCTGCGCGCCGCCTTCGACCTGAACAGCTTCACGTCGCGGCTCGCGTGCCTGAGCTGGTGGGAAGACCACGGCCAGCGCGAATATCCGCGCATCAAGTGGTCGCTGCCGCCGATCGGCGGCGCGATGCTCGAGCCCGAGCGGATTCCCGCCGACGGCGGTCCCTACGTGCCGCACTTCCTCGCCGAAATCTATCGGGAACGGCCGGACCTGCAGGCGTCCTTCGACCTGGATTCGCTCAAGGGGCGGCTCAACTGCCTGTCGTGGTGGATCGAAGATGGCCAGCGGCAGTACGGCGCGGCCCGCTGGGTGCCGCCCACGACGCCCGCGCGGATGTTCGATCCCGAATGGGGCGCGCACCCCGACTGGCTGCCGGTGCCGCACTTCCTGCGGCTTCTGCAAGGCGAGCGCGAGGACCTGCAGGCGCTCTGCTCGCTCGACAGCTTCACCGGACGCCTGAAGTGCCTGTCGTGGTGGGCCAAGCACGGCCAGCAGCAATATCCGGTGCTGCGCTGGACCATCCCGCCGCTGCCGGACGCCCTGTTCAGCCTCGAAGCCGGCGCGCAGGGCGCGTTGCCGCTGCTGCCGCGCTTCCTGCTGCTGATCTGGAACGAGCGTCCCGACCTGCAGGGATCGTTCGATCTGCACAGCTTCAGCGCGAGGCTCGGCTTCATTACGTGGTGGGACAAGCACGGCCACGACGAGTATTACGCGCTTCAATGGTCGCCGACCCATCTCGCCGAAGAACTCGCGCGAATCGACGACGAGCAGCCGGCCGACGATACGCTGCTGCCGCGCTTCCTCACGATGATCGCGAGCGACCGCCCCGATCTGCGCGAGGTGTACGACCTGAACACCGCGCAGGGCCGCGATCAGCTCGTGCACTGGTGGAACAAGTGCGGATCGGCCGAATACCCGCTCGTCGGTTCGCTGAAGGTGCAGTGGGCCGACAGCGCCGACGGTTCCGACGAGGACGACGACAGCGCTGACGGCAGGCCCGAACCGGCCCGCTATCACGCGCGCGTCGCCGGGGCCTACGAGTTCGGCGTCAACGTGATCGGCTTTCCGCAAGGCGTGCTCGGCCTCGGCGAAGACGCGCGCATGGCCGCGCGCGTGCTGCAGCTCTCGTCCACGCCGGTTACGCTGGTCAATGCGCCGATGGCGGGACCGGCACGGCTCGACAACTCGGTCGATCATCTGATCAGCGAGGAACTGAAGTACAACGTGAGCCTGATCTGCCTGCCCGCGCCGGAGATGGTGCGTCTCGCGCTGGAAGGCGGCCGCAAGCTGATCGACGCGCCGACCCACAAGATCGGCGCGTGGCCGTGGGAACTGCCCCACTGGCCGGACGCGTTCGGCAACGTGCATCACATGGTCGACGAAATCTGGGCGCAGAGCCGCTTCGTGCAGAGCGTGTACAGCCGGCTCGGCAACACGCCGGTCTATCACATGCCGATGGCGGTCGAGGTGCCCGCGCCGCTGGCCGCGCAACGCGAACGCTTCGGCCTGCCGGGCGACGAGTTTCTGTTCTACCTGATGTTCGACGGCAACTCGTGGTTGAGCCGCAAGAACCCGCTCGCGGGCGTGCAGGCGTTCAAGCAGGCCTTCGGCGAGCGCTCGCCGGGCGTCGGGCTCGTGGTCAAGGCGATGAACGTGCGCGACGACGATCCCGTGTGGCGCGCGGTGCTCGATCTGGCCGCGGGCGACAGCCGCATCCACATCGTCTCGGAGCGTCTGAGCCGGCAGGATTCGACCGACTTCATGGCCTGCTGCGACGCCTATATTTCCCTGCATCGCAGCGAGGGCTTCGGCCGCGTGATCGCCGAAGCAATGGCGCTCGGCCAGCCGGTCGTGGTCACGAACTTCTCGGGCAACGTCGACTTCTGCGAGCCCGACACCGCCTTTCTCGTGGACGGCGAACTCGTTCCGCTGCGCCCGGGCGACTATCTGTTCGCCGAAGGCCAGTACTGGTGCGATCCGGATGTATCGATCGCGGCCGAACAGCTCAAACGTATGATCGACGATGCGCCGCTCCGCGAGCGCATCGCACAGGCGGGCAAGGCGCGGATCGAGCGCGATTACTCGGTCGAAGCAGTTGCGCGCGCCTATGCCCGACGATTGGCCGACATTGTCGAGGTAACAGCGAAATGACGCTACGAGTGTGTGCTCCGGACATTTTCTCGGGCGATGCGGTGGGCAACCACTGCATCGGATTCGTTCGAATGGCTGAACGTCTCGGCATGCCGGCCGAGATGTATGCCAGCGGGTTCGACGAGGGAACCCACGGAGTACGCCCGCTCGACGCGTTATTCGACGAAGTCGCCCGGGACGACGTGGTCCTGCTCAGCTACTCGATCTTCGATCCGTATCTCGAACGGATTCTCGCGCTCGACTGCCGGAAAATCTGCTACTTCCACGGCGTGACCGATCCGCAACTGCTGCGCGCGCTCGAACCGCGCACCGCGCAGCTGTGCGAGCAGGCGCTCGCGCAGCTGCCGCTGCTCGCGCGCTTCGACATGGTGGTCGCGAATTCGCTCAACACCGCGCAAAGCCTCGCCGGCAACGTCGCGGCGAGCGCAATCAGGATCGTGCCGCCGGTCTTTCCCGACATGTACGTGTTCCGGCGCGAGCCGCCGCACAAGAGCCGCAAAAGGCCCGCGCCGAATCTGCTGATGGTCGGCCGGGTGGTGCCGCACAAGCGCATCGAGGACGGCATCGGCATTCTCGCGCTGCTCAAGCAGTGCGAGTTCAACGCGACGCTCAGTATCGTCGGCAGCACGCCGAACTACGATTATCTGAAGTTCCTGATCAATCACGCGCGCAGCCTCGGCGTGCTCGAACAGGTCGACTTCAAGGGCATGCTCGACGACGCCGATCTGTTCGAATGCTACGAAAGCACCAACGGCCTGCTCGCGATGAGCCGCCATGAGGGCTTCTGCGTACCGGTACTCGAAGCGATGCACTACGGCAAGCCCGTGTTCGTACGCGGCGGCACGGCCGCCCACGAGATCTGTCCGCCCGACTGCGTGTTCGACGCCGAGGCCGAACTCGCAACGTGGGTCGCGCCGCTGATGCAGCGCCTCGGCCAGGCGGGCGGGCGCTGTTCCGTCGACATGGACTATGTGAAGCACGCCGACGGCGTGCTGCAACGTGCCAGCGACGAGGTCTGGAGCACGATTTTCGCTGCTATCGGTGTGGCGAGCGCGGCTGCGCGTTCGCCGGCGCGGCCGCACGCGGCGGTTGCGGCCGCACTGCACGTCGCGAAGAAATAAGCGGCAACGGCGCGTTATCGATCGAGGCCGAGTCGAGGCAAACCCAGGCACCCCGCCCCGCTCCCGCGCGGCGTTACTTGCCGCGCCGCTCGAAGTCGATCGGCTGCCCCGTATGCGGATGCGGCGTGAACGAAAAGTGCGCGCGCACGTACTTCTGCGACAGCGTGCACAGCAGGTTCATCAACTCGATCTGCCCGGCCGGAAAAACGGCCTCCCGGTCGGCGGCCTCGATCGGCTTTTGCATATAGCGCACGATGTCCTTTTCGAAATCGCTGACGCAATAGTCGAGCACCGCATCGCCCTCGATCGGATACGCGGCGACCTTCACGTCGCGATGCAGCGACAGATACGTGCTGAAAAGCCGCTCCGCCACGAACGGCAGGAATGGTGCGTCATCCGAATGAATCGTGGGTTCGAGCACGCCGCGCGCGGCTTCCGTGTCGCTTTGCGTTTCGAGGAAGGTCGCAATCGGTTCGAGCACCTTGCCGACATAGTTCTCCCAGAACGACTGCGAGCCGACCCAGAAATTGCAATAGCACAGCGTATCCGCCGACTGCCGCGGCGCCTCGCGCAGATTCCAGCCGATCCCGCATGCGTCGAGCAACGCCTGGCTGCGCTCGACGAGCCCCGGGTGCGCATGCTCGCCCTGCATCCACGCGGTGTACGAGAAATAGGCGAGCTGCGGAAACGGGTTAAGCATGCAGACGTCGGCATCGAGATTGGCCTGCACGAACTCGAGAAAACGGCTGCCGTCGATGCGCGCCTTCAACGCGAACTTCGGCGAAAAGAGCGCCGTGAAGTCCTGCTGCAAATGCACGCCCTTGCGGTACATGTCGACGAGAATGTAGAACTCGCGCCAGGCCGCGTGCTCGTTGTTGCGCAGCACGAGCGGATGAAAAGCCGGTTCGGACAGCACCTGCCCCGGCGCGTACAGCGGCTCGAAAATCCGGATCGATGCACTCATGACAACCCCGCGATCTGCAGATAGAAGTTTCCGTTATGCGGGTTCTGCCGGAACAGCGTGATCGATGCGTTCGGCACCAGCACGTTGGGGAATCGGGACAGCGGAACGTTCAGCAGGTACTGCGAGATCACCGAGATCGGTCCGGCATGGCAGACGGCGGCAATCAGGCCGGGCTTGTCCGCATGGCGCAGCACTTCTTCCTCGACCCAGTTCACCGAGCGCGCGGCCAGTTCGAGATGCGACTCGCCGCCTTCGTAACGGTCCGACAGATGCTTGCCCCAGTCGGGAAACGCCACGCGAAAATCCTCGGCCTTCCAGGTCGCGAAGCGACCCGCATTGGTTTCGCCGAGACGCGCGTCGACGGTCCAGTCGCTCCGGTCCTTGAACAGCACTTCGGTGGTTTGCAGCGCGCGGCGCCACGGGCTCGAAAACACGCGATCGGGCACGAGGCCGCGGCCTTCCATCAGCGTGCGCAGCTTCGCGGCCTGGTCGAGGCCGTGTTCGGTCAACTCGTCCTGCTCGGTCGAGTTCAGCAGCCCGGCCACGTTGGCGAACGACTGGCCGTGGCGAATCAGAAGAAGATCCATAAAAGTTAGTTACGCAAAGACCTGGAAGACGGGTTGGAGGCGGGGTCGGGCAATGCCTTCAGGAACATCGCCGAAATGCGCCGCACGCTGAAGCGGTCGAACACGTCGGCATAGGCATGCTCGCGGATCGCCTGGCGCAGCGGCGCGTCATGCAGCATGTCTTCGAGCGCCTGGGCCCAGCCCTCTGCCGTATTCGGCGCGATATAGCCGGTCACGCGATGCCTGACGTTCTCGCGATAGGTCGGGCAATCGGAATAGATGCTCGGAATGCCGAGGCTGCCGTAATCCGCGTATTTGATCGGCGACTTGCACGAGTTGAAGAACAGCGTCTCGGGGTCTTCTTCCGCGCCGAGCGGAACGATCGCGAACGTATAGCCTTCGTCGCGAATCGCCTTCTTGTACTCGATATTGCTGCGGCTGCCGCGATGCGTCACCCGCGGAATCGAATGAAGCTCGGGAAACGGATCGCCCCAGAAATCGATCAGGACGTGTTCGTTGCGCGTGAGAAAGCTTCTCAGCGTCGCGAAGAAATCCTTGCGGAAATGAACGAGCTTGATGCCGTCGAGGTTCGAGAAGATGATCTTCGGCGGCTGCGCTTCCGTCCACAATTCGGGCGAAAGATCGAAAGCCTGATGATCGAAACCGTTGGGGATAATGAGCACGTCGTCGGAACGCCGCACCTTGCGCATGCGCTCCTGCAGCAGCGGGTTCGACGCGGTCGCCGCGCTCGCCTCGCGAATCATCGCGAGCACGTTGTAGAGCACGTCCTCGTTCATTTCGAGGACGCTCCACGACGGCAGATCGAGCAGCCAGTCGTCGAGATCGTAGATCGTATGGAGACCGAGTTCGTTCGCCATCCGCATGATCTGCAGCGACAGGTTCGAGACGTGCTTGTTGAACAGCACGACGTCGAAGCGATGCAGATGGCTCACGCCGACGTCCGCTTCCGAAATCTGCTCCCACTCGATCATCTGATGCCGCTGCATATACGACAGCAAAGGCGCGAACCGCGCGCCGATCGTGCGCGAACTCATCCGCCCATCGGTCATGGAGCGCCGCTGGACCACCAGCAGGCGAGGAATCTTAGGAGTGTGTGAGGCCGGCATCGATCAGGTGTCTGATGAGGTCTGCGGCTACCGTGCTCGACGAATGCCGTGCATAGACCCGTTCGTAATTGCTTTCAATCTTCGCATCCCGCTCCGTGTCGGAAAGGGCTGCCTGAAGCGCGGGAACGATGTCCGTCGCGCGGGTGGAAGCCGCGTACCAGACATTGCCGCCGAAGTGCTCGCGCTGCCACTCCCCATCGACCATGACGAGCGGCTTCTTCACGAATGCGCCCTCGAGACACGAGCGGCCCGGCGGATCGAAGCTCGGCTCCGCGACCACGAGCGCGTTGGCGAGCGCGGAGCGCAGCAGCGCGCTGCATGGCTGGATGAACGGCAGAAAGTGGATGCCGCGATGCGCCTCGCTCATGCATTGCCGGTTGTATTCCTCGTCGCGGAAGCCGCCGACCATGAGCCCGTTCAGTTCGAGGCGGTTCAGCGCGCGAATCAGTTCGAGCTGGTTCTTGACCGGCTCGATCAGGCCGAGACACAGCACGTAGTCCGAGACATCGCAGACCGTGGGCAACAAATCCTTGTCGGCTGGCGCGAGGAACCGGTCGGAGATACCGGAGCCGACCACCACGCATTTGTCGGCATCGACGGCGATATGCGCGTTGAAATGAGCGAGTTCGGTCGCGGACTTGAAGAGCAGCCGGTCGGCACGCCGCACGAACGCCCCGATCCGGCTGATTTCGGCGGCGTCGGGCGGGCTCAGCCACCAGACGTTGGGCCAGAGAAAGAGCTTCTTGCCGTGATTGACCGTCTCGCGAACGATCGCCTCGCCGTCCGCATGAACGGAGAAGTGCATGACCGCGTCGTAAAAGCGCAGCGGGCGGCTGCGGATGCCGTAAATGTCGGCCTGTACGTCCGAATCGTTGAGGAGTTCGGCGACCTGCACGAGCTCCGACTCACCACCACCGCTCGTCATGAACGCGGTACTGTGAGTGGTCAGGAGAATCTTGAAATGCATATTGCGGGCTCCGTCCCGAATCGTGGGCTTTGGCCTTCCGCGGGACGCTGCGCAGTCCCGGCGCCGGTCGTCAGCGGGAGAGGCTCGGACCGTTGTCGGCAGGGGCTCGATTTTACGCCAAAACATCGTGCAAACGGCCGCTGTCGCGGCGCGCCAGCGCTCTCGCCGCGAGGCCGTCCGTCACGTTTATCGAAGCGCCTCGCGATAGCGGGCGCCGCACCTTGCCGCAGTGGCCGCACCGGCTTCGCGCGCTGCCCTTGGCGACGACGAATATTTTGTAAGCAACCGTAAAGGGCGGCGCAACATCCCGAAGTCGCAGCACTCATTGCCGAGCGTCACGGATATCGCGACTCGCTGCCAACCGGCATGCCGCATTTTTCGAATCTCGGCGACGTGCCGCCCGGCCACGACTATTCGCCAATTCCGTCGATTCCGGATATCCAGCAGAACGAAGCACGTCTCTTCGGCAACGTCGCGCGCACGCATACGTTCATGGGCCACTTCCACGCCGACCTGATGAACGCGCGCATACCGCTTTTCATGCGCAACCCCGGCGCGAGTTTCCGGATCAGGAAGGCGCGTTAAGCCCGCATCGGACCGCGTTTTACGGCATATCGGCAACACGCGAGGAAGGCCGCCGGAAAGGGAAGGAAGGTGGGGCCGATGCTGCCGTCAAGACTTTGAAATGCTAGGATGGCGCGCTATTACCACCCATTCGAGCGCAGCACATGCCCCCTATTGAACCTGCCGAGCAACCATCGCAACGCCGGCAGCTCGCGATCTGCGTCGCGATCGTCATACTCGCCCCCCTGCTGGTCAAGGCGCCACTATTGCTCGGCATTCTGATTTCCGACCCGCTCGCGCTTTATAGCGGCATCGCCACCAACGTGTTGCCGGGTCCGTTCGGCGGCTTCCCGCCGATGCCGACCATCGATCCGAATATCGCGTTTACGAGCCATACGCTCGGCCATCGCGCGGCGCTCGACATTCTGTCGGGCCATCTGCCATGGTGGAATCACTACGAAGGCGTGGGCGTGCCGCTGGCCGGCGAAATGCAGGCGGCGGCGCTGTCGCCGCTCAACGTTCTGCTCGCGCTGCCGAACGGCCAGCTGTACATGCATCTGTCCTTGCAGATCATCGCCGGGCTGTCGACATGGGCGTTGCTGCGCAAACTCGGCTGTGTCCCGCTCGCGGCTCTGGCGGGTGCGCTAGCCTTCGAATTCAACGGCACGTTTGCCTGGCTCGCCAACGCGATCGTCAACCCGGTGCCGTTCCTGCCGATGGTGCTGCTCGGCGTCGAAAATCTCCGCGAGCATATCGCCGAAGGACGACGTGGCAATGCGGCATGGATCGCCATCGGCATCGCTGGTTCGCTCTATGCCGGCTTTCCCGAGGTCGCGTATCTGAACGGCCTGCTGATCGTCGTCTGGACGCTGGTGCGCGCGGCCTCGGTGCCGGGCGCGACGCGTGGGCGCTTCGTCATGCACGTCGCGGTGGGGGGGCTGGTCGGGCTTGCGATTGCCGCTCCGATCGTGCTCGCGTTCTTCGACTACCTGCCGCTCTCGGACACGGGCGGTCACGCGGGGGACGGCTTCGCGGGCGTGGTCATGCAACGCTCGACCTTGCTCGGCACCTGGATGCCCTATGCGTTCGGCGGCATCTTCCAGCTTCGGGGAATCGAGGGCTTCTGGGGCGCCATTGGGGGCTATGCCGGCATCGCCCTGTCGGTGCTGGCGCTGTACGGCATGTGCGGCAAGCGGCTGCGCGGCCTGCGCATCGCGCTCGCCGTCTGGGTGCTCGTGACGCTCGGCATGACGTATGGCGTACCGGGCATTCATGCGCTCGCGCGCATCATCCCGGGCGTCAAGTACGCCGCGTTTTTCCGCTATTTCCCGCCGTCGTGGGAACTCGCGCTGTGCGTTCTGTCGGCGCTTGCGTTGACGGATATCGGCTCGCAGCCTCGCCCGGCGCGGTTGAAGCTCGCGGTCGCCGCCACGGCGCTCGCCTGTTTGCTCAGCCTCATCCCGATGATCCAGCATCACATCGTGCCCACGGGCATGATCGCGCATGGCGGCGCCGTTTTCGGCCTCGCGGTCCTCCTGGCTCTCGCCGTCGTCGCGTGGCGCATGGATGTGCTCCGGTCGCCCGCCACGGCGCTCGCCACCGTGCTGATCGTCGAAAGCGTGGTCAATTTCCTCGTGCCCACGCTCAGCCACCCGCGCCACTCGACCGTTCATCTCGCCGGCGTGCGCTATCTGCAAGACAACCTGGGCCTGAACCGTTTCGCGACGTTCGGCCCCATCGCACCGAACTACGGCTCGTATTTCGGCATTGCCTCGATCAACTACAACGATCTGCCGGCGCCGTCCGACTGGACGCACTACGTCAACGCGCATCTCGACAGCAACCAGGACCCGATTCCCGGGGTCACGCGGCATGATCCCAACGGACCGTCCGCGGCCGATAGCCTCGTCGCGAACCGGGAGGCCTACGCGCGCATCGGCGTGCGCTATGCGCTCGTGCCGAGCAATATCGATGCGCCGGATTTCAGGAAGCTGCGCGATTACCTCGCCGGACCGCCGAATCAGGACCTGAAGGAGGTCTACCGCGACGAAGTGATGCGGATTCTCGAACTGTCCGCGCCGGCCCCCTACTTCAGCGCGCCCGGCTGCACGATCACGCCGCAGGATCGCGACGCGGCCCACGTGCAATGCGACGCGCCCTCGAAGCTGTCGCGTCTCGAACTGTTCATGCCCGGCTGGCGCGCCACGGTCAACGGCAACGAGGCGCCGATCGCGCGCAGCGGCGAGATCTTCCAGGAAGTCGAGCTGCCCGCCGGTCACGCCGACATCCAGTTCCGCTTCCTGCCGCCGCATATGAAGTGGGCCTATCTCGCGCTGCTGCTCGGCTGCCTCGTGTTCGCGTTCGATGCGCTGCGCGGCTACCGGAGCGGCAAGCCCCGCTGATCCCGTGTGCCATCCGTCTGCGCATGCCGCGCACCTCGCGCGCGGCATGCGGCCCAGGGCGGGCCGAGGGAGGTCATACGGCTTCAGGTAAAATTGCCCAAAGAGGGGCGATCTCTCCGGCGCCTTTTAATCACTGGCAAGCCGTCTTGCATGCGACGAGACGCTACCGCAAAAGACCTCAAGAATATGGTTGACACCCCTGCTGTTCGAATTGCCGTCGTCATTCCCTGCTACAACGAGGCGGCTGCAATCGGCACCGTCGTCGGCGACTTCCGCAAAAGCCTGCCCGACGCCGACATTGTCGTATTCGACAATAACTCGAAGGACAACACGGCCGACGTCGCCCGCGCGGCGGGCGCCCAGGTCATTTCCGTGCCGCTGCAAGGCAAGGGCAACGTCGTGCGCCGCATGTTCGCGGACGTGGACGCGGACGTCTTCGTGATGGTCGACGGCGACGCGACCTACGACGCGGCCGCCGCTCCGGCCCTCGTCGATCTGCTGATCGAAAACAAGCTCGACATGGTCGTCGGCTCGCGTCTGAGCGACGAGCAAACCGCGTACCGGCTCGGCCACCGCTTCGGCAACGTGCTGCTCACGCAATGCGCGGCGACGATTTTCGGCAAGACCTTCAAGGACATGCTGTCGGGCTATCGCGTGTTTTCGCGCCGCTATGCGAAGACCTTCCCGGCCCACTCGAAGGGCTTCGAGATCGAAACTGAACTCGCGGTCCACGCGCTCGGCATGCGCATGCCCGTAGCGGAAGTCGAAACGCGCTATTCGTCGCGCCCCGAAGGCTCGGAAAGCAAGCTCAACACTTACCGCGACGGCTTCAGGATTCTGATGATGATCCTGAAGCTCTTCAAGTCGGAGCGGCCGTTCGCGTTTTTCACGACGGGCTTCGCGATCTGCACGCTGCTGTCGATCGTGCTGGCGATCCCTGTCCTCACGACTTATGTCGAAACCGGCCTCGTGCCGCGCATCCCGACGTTCATTCTCAGCACGGTGCTGATGCTGCTCGGTGCGATCCTGCTGATTTGCGGCATCGTTCTCGACACAGTCACGCGCGGCCGGAACGAACTGAAGCGCATCGCCTATCTCGCGATCCCCGCCCTGAAGTCGCGGAGCCAAGGTGGCTAAGCTGCACCGCGAATTCATCTGGTTCGCGGTTGCCGGCGCGGTCGGCTTTGCCGTCGATGCCGGCGTGCTCTATGCCGCCCTGGCCGTCGGTTGCGGTCCCTATGCGGGGCGCGCGATTTCGTTCCTGTGCGCCGCCTTCGTCACCTGGCAGATCAATCGGCGCATCACGTTCACCGCGGCGGCGGGCACGTCGCTGTGGCGCGAATGGTGTCAGTATCTGGCCGCGATGTCGCTCGGCGGCGCATGCAATTACGGCGCTTACGTGCTCGCGTTGCATCTGCTGCCGCACGGTCCGGCGAGCCCCTTGCTGGCGGTCGCGGCCGGCTCTGTCGCCGGCATGTTCGTGAACTTCGCGACGGCCAAGCTGTGGGTCTTCAGAACCGCGCCGCAAAAGGGCACGAAGTAGGCGGCTCAAACACCGCCGCGCATCACGTCCTCATACAGCGCCCGATACGCACTCCCCAACGCCGGCCCGGAAAAGAGCCGCTCATACCGCTCCCGCGCCGCCGCGCCCATCGTGCGCGCCAACGCTTCGTCGAGCGCGAAGCGGTTGATCGCGGCAGCCAGCCGCGCGGGCGACTCGGGCGGCACGACGAACCCCGTCACCCCATCCTCGTTCACAAACGAAGTCCCCGATCCGACCTCGCAGCACACCATCGGCTTGCCGAACATCGCGGCCTCGACGAGCACCATGCCGAACGCTTCCGAGCGCAGATGCGACGGCAGCACCATCGCGCGGCAGCCCTTGAGCAGCGCGACCTTTTCCTCATGCGTGATCTGCCCCGCGAACACGACGTTGCGCGCGCCGTGCTGCCGCGCGAGAGCCTCAAGACGCTCGCGCTCCGGGCCCGAGCCGGCGATCACGAGCTTCGCGCCGATACCCGGCGCGGCCTCGACGAGCGTATGCAGCCCCTTGTAGTAGCGCAGCACGCCGAGCGCGAGAAAATACGGCTCACCATCCGCGAGACCGAGCCGGCTTTCGACGTCGCGCTGCACGCGATCGGGCAGCGTCTCGTCGCGGTAATCGATGATGCCGAGCGGAATCGTCTTCAGACGCGCCTTCGACACGCACGCGGCCAGCGTCTCGCTGGTTTGCGCATAGGCCGGCGACGTCGCGACCACGGCCGACATGCTGCGCAGCGTGCGTCGCATCAGCGGCCCGTAGATCGCGCCGAGCGCTTTCTGCCGCACGATGTCGGAGTGATAGGTCATCACGGTCGGCTTGCGCGTGCGGCCGAGCAGATGCAGCACGTCCGCGAACGGCCACGGAAAATGAAAATGCACGACGTCGGCCCACGCGGCCATCTCGCGATACTTCATCACCGCGCACGGTCCGCCGAGATCGCACGACGCCGGCGCAGCCCACGACTTCTCGCGAATCACCTGCCCTTCCGGATAGTCGACGATGTCCGGCACCGGGTTCGGCGACAAGGTCAGGATGCGCGCTTCGACGCCGCGCTCGCGCGTCGACAGCGCGATCTGGCGGATCGCTTCCTGCAGGCCACCCGGCGGGTCCGGGAAATACGTGCGGTAGACATGAACGACCCTCACGCGCGCACCTCCGCGCGAGGTTCCCGCGCGCCGCCGCCAGCCGGCTCGCCGGCGAACGTGATCGCCAGCATCTTGTCGAGCCGCGTCTCCCAGGTGTTCTCGCCGACCGCCGCGCGCGCTTCGTCGGCGCTCAGCTTGCCGCGCGCGAGCTGCGTTTCGATTGCCGCGATAAACGCGTGCGCGTCGCCGCCCACTTCGAGACCGGCGCGCGGCTCCTTCGCGAAATCGAGCGGCGTCGACACGACCGGCAGACCCGCCGCGAGATATTCGTAGAACTTCATCGGAAACATCGAGCGCGTGTATTCGTTGAGCAGCGTCGGCAGCACGCCCACCCGCATGCCGCGCAGATACTGCGGCAGCACGCCGTACGGGCGATAGCCGAGCAGGTGCACGTTCGGCAGGCGCGCGAGCTGCGCGAGCAGTTCGCTGCGCTGCCCTTCGCGTTCCTCGCCGATGATGACCCACTGCCATTGCGGCCGCGCCTGCGCCGTTTGCAGGAGCAGCGGAAAGTCGACCTTGAAGTCCGACAGCACGCCGTGATAGACGAGCCGCGGCTCGGCGATCGCGGCCAGTTCGGCAGGTAATTCAGCGGACAGCGGAGCGTCGTCGAGCGCCGTGCCGAAGTGCGTATCGTCGACGACGTTGCCGAAGAAATGCGTGTTGCGGTTGAACGGCTCGCACACTTCCTTCAACGACATCGCGGTTGTGAACACCGCCTCGCAGCGCCCGAGCAGATCGTGCTGCGCGTTGCGGAACGCCTCGACGTCGACGCCGGGAATCGCCGCGATGTCGTCGACGCAGTGATACACCAGCGGCCCGCGCGGCAGCGTCGCGATCGCATCGAGCATGTACGGGTGGTAGGTCCAGACGACCGGCTTGTCATAGCGATGCGACTTCGCGAAACGGTTCACCGAAAAGCGCAGCAGCGCCTGGTTCAGCGAACGCACGAACGGCAGGTGATGACCGGCCGGCACCAGCAGCGGCGAGAGCACCCAGAGGTTGTCCGCGCGTTGTGGCGGCCCGAGCACGAGCGATTGCACGCCGCGCCACAGGCGTCGCCATAGCCGCGACCAGTCGCGTCCGCTGCCGACTTTCGGGGCCCGGAAACCGACGCTCTCCACGTACAGAATCCGCCAGCCGCGCGCGGCGAGAATGCTCGCCGTGTGCTGCTTGTTGGTCCAGTACGGTTCGTCCCAGTCCGCGGTCGAGAACAGCACGCAGTCGTGCGCGGCGAGCGCGCCGTTCTGGCCGTGCGTACCCTGCGTACCCCGTGTACCGTCAGCCAACGAACACCTCGACCGGCCTACCCTGCAGGCTCTCGACGATGCGCCGCGAAGCCAGCCCGTCGCCGTACGGATTCGCGCGATTGCGCAGCGCCGCGCGCCGCGCCGGGTCGTCGAGCCAGCCGATCACCGCGCTCTCGATGCTGGCCGCGCTCTGGCCCGCGAGCGTCGCAAAGCCGGCATCGACACCCTCGCGGCGCTCGGTGTGATTGCGCATCACGACCACCGGCACGCCGAAGGTCGGCGCTTCTTCCTGAATGCCGCCCGAGTCGCTGACCACGACCGCGCTGCCGCTGATCAGATAGAGGCTCGTCGGATAGTCGACCGGCTCGATCAGCGTGAGATTCGCGATGTCGTCGAGCTCGCGATGCACGGGGCCGCGCACAGCCGGGTTCAGATGTACCGGAAACACCCAGCGGTAATCGCGATAGCGTTGGCACAGATCGCGCAGCACGCGGCAGATGTCCTGCAGCACGTCGCCGAAATTCTCGCGCCGGTGGCACGTCACGAGCACATGCTGCTGCTGCGCGCCGTGCCATTCGGGCAGCGGGCTCGCGGGCGGCGCGACGTTCCAGCTCGCGCGCACTTCGGCGATCGCATCGACGACCGTGTTGCCGGTCACGACGATCTTCTGCGCCGCGATGCCTTCGGCCAGCAGGCTCTCCCGCGCGCGTTCGGTCGGCGCGAAATGCAGCGTCGCGATGCGGCCGAGCAGGCTGCGGTTCGCTTCCTCGGGAAACGGGCTCGCGAGATCGCCGGTGCGCAGCCCCGCTTCGACGTGGCCGACGCGAATGCCGCGATGAAACGCGGCGAAGCCCGCGCAAAACGCCGTCGTCGTATCGCCCTGCACGATCACCCAGTCGGGGCGCGTTTCGTCGAGCGCGCGATCGAGCGCCGCAATGAGCCGCGACGACAACGCGTTCAGCGATTGCCCCGGGCTCATCGTATCGAGCGTGATGTCCGGTTCGATGCCGAAGAATTCGAGCGCCTGCGCGGCCATGTCCTTATGCTGTCCGCTCGCGCAGACGATCGTTTCGAACTCGCCGCGCAACGCGCGCACGACCGGCGCGAGCTTGATGACCTCGGGCCGGGTGCCCATCACGACCATGACTTTCATTGCAATGCGTTCCCCGCCTTGACCTGCTGGTGAGTGCCCTTGAACTCGACGCCGAGCGTCAGGGGCAGCGTGTGCGTGGACGGCGTCACGACGCGAAACGCGCCGTCCTCTTCGATGATGTGCGTGAGCGACCTGAAGCGCAGGAAGTCGAGCGCGTCTTCCTCGTGCAGGAACAGCGGCCGCTGCGCCTTGCCGCGCATATAGGCGATGAACTGCTCGTGCGCGTCGATGCGCGCGGCCTCGTCGGACCAGCCGTAGGCGTAGCGCTCGGAGAACGGATGATCGAGGTAGCCGAACAGCGTGTGGGTGGCGTAGGCGATGTCGAAGGCCTGCTTGAAGATCGCGAGCGGATCGCCGTCCTTGCGCATGCAGTCGCCGTGCAGCATGCATTGCTGGCTATGGCCGACGAAACCCGCCGGCAAGCCGGCCAGCGCGCCGCCGCGCGCCGTCAGAAACTCGGGATCGTTGCGGATGATGCCGCCGACGCAGCCCGCGTAGCCCGCGTCGACGAGGCCGCGCATCGCATACGGCGGCGACTGGTGAAACGGCGACACCGCGTAGCGCACCGGCACGCCGGTCGCGCGTTCGAGCAGTTCGGCCGATTGCGCGCCTTCGGCGAGCGCGGTGTCGTAGCTGCCGCCCCAGTTCGGCGAGTGCGTCGCCGTATGCGACAGCACCGCGCCCTGCTGCCGGTCGGCGAGCAGTTCGCGCAGGATTTCGTGCTGACCGCCGCGTTGCAGGTTCTGCGTATGCACGGCGAGCGAGAACGGCACGCCGAGCCGCTGGTACGCCTGCCACAACGGACGCGCCGATTCGACGTCCTCGTCGCAATCGAGCCGCGACGTGATTGCCGCGTCATAGCCCCACGGCAGTTCGCTCAGCACCGGCTGACACGGCAGCGCATCGGCCCGGTAGCCCGACAGGAACTGCTCGACGAGGCGCCATTCGAACGAATCGCACGGGCCGGCCGGCCGGTTGAACCACAGCACGGCCGAGGCACCCGCCTCCCACAACGCCGCGTAGGCGAACTGCCGCTCGCCGTTCACGACGACCGACGCCAGCTCCGCTTCGGCCGGCACTTGAGGCGCTTCCGCGAGCGCCCAGATCGAGCCGTCGGCGCGAATCGCGCCGTAGCCGAGGTTGTTCCACTCGTCAGTGAAGTCGAAGCGTTCGAACGGGCGATGCCACTGCGCGCCGCCGAGTGTTTGTGCCAACGCGCCATAGCGCACCGCCGCCGCGCTTTCGCGCGACTCGCCCGCCGGCGCCGAGGCACTGCGGCTCGCCGCGCCGAGCCCGGACGGCAAAGCCGCGGGCCGATAGCGCAGATAGTCCGCGAGCGCGATCGGCATATGGCCGAACACGATCAGCTTGCGCGGCCGCGCATTCACATAAGCGATCAGGTCGGCGCTCCAGGCATCGGGCGCGTCGACGGCGACCACGACGTCGGGCGCGATCTCGTGCAGCACGTTGCGCGTGATCGCCTGCGCCTGGGTCGTGCTGACCGAGCGCCGCAGCGCCGCCAGCACATACTGGCCGGCCTCGGCGCGCGCCTCGGGACACGCGACGCCGATCATGCGCCCACCACGTGACGGAATTTGGCGCGGCTGCCCACGCGCACGAAGTCGTCGTGACCGACGTAGGCGATCGTGAACGCGTCCTGCCAGAAGTGGCGCAGCTTCGCGGTCGTTTCTTCCGCGTTCGCATGCGGTTCGAGCACGATGCGCAACGTGGGCGGCGTCGTGCGCAAGTCGATCTGGAATTCCTGAATCCCGCCGACGCGGTGATCGAGCATGTCCTGGATATGGTGCGTCGGATGCGCGACGCCGTTGATCGGCACGACGTCGTGAATCCGGCCGACCACGTCGGTCAGGAAGAAGCCCTTTTCCGTTTCCTGCACGCGCGCGAGGTCGCCGGTCGTGTAGCGGATCAGCGGCATCAGCCGGTTGCGAAAACCCGTGAACACGAGTTCGTGCGCGCCGTCGGGGTTATCGGGCGCGACGCGGCTTTCCGGCCAGCCTTCCGATTCGAGAATCTGGAAGCCGCCTTCATGACCGTCGAGTTCGTAGGCCATCACGCCGAGTTCGGCGAGACCGTAGCGGTCGATCACGCGGCAGCGCAGCGCCTTCGCGATCATCTCGCGCGCCTGCGGTTCGAGCAGCTCGCCGCTCGATTCGAACACCTGGAACGCCTTGCCGCCGCCGTACTTGCGCTGCACGTAGCAGGCGAGCGCGTACATCGTCGAGGGATGCGAGTGCGCGAGATACGGCCGGCGGCGCTTGAGCGTGCGCCACATTTCCTCGAGGCCCTGGTCGTCGATGCGGTCGAAGAAGATGTTGCTGCGATTCATCGCGAAGCATTTGAAGTCTTCGCGCGACGGCCACTCGGGCACGGCCTGATCGGGGAAACGGCATGCGAAGTGCAGCTCCGAGCGATGGCGCAGCTTGCCGATCCGCTCGCGGCAATAGTTCGTGACCGCCGACGAATAATCGGCGCCTTGCTGGTCGTAGTAGATCGTCGTCGAAAGCCCGGTCGAGCCGCCGGTCTTGCAGGCATGGTGCTGGCCCGCCACGAGCGGCCCCGACAGCAGACGCGGCCCCTGCTCGCGGATGATGTCCTTGGTCAGGTACGGCAGCTCTTCCAGATAGCGCGGGTCGTCCTTGACCCTGGCCGGCTCGAACTGCCTCGCAAGAAACAGATCGCGGTAGTAAGGCACCTTCGCGCCGGCGAATTCGAGCATGTTGGCGAGCCGTTCGAGCGCGATGCGGCGGCGATGCGGCATCGGCAGCGTGTAGTGCTCGCGCAGTTCGCGGATTTTCGGCCGCACGCTGCGTTTTTCGGCGCTCTCGGCAATCGGATAGGCGATATAGCCGCCCGCAAAACCCTTCAACGTGCGAAACGGCTGACGCACGAGCAGGGATTCGGAGTAGCGCAGGAATGGGTGATTAGCTCGCATGAAATTCGAACCTTGTTGCGCCTCGGGGACGAGCCCCGAGCGGTGTTACTGAACCGCGCGTCCGGATGATTGCGCCGCCGGGTCGCGGTGTCTCGCGGTGTCGTCACGCTCGACGGCGCGCCGTGCGCCATGCACGGTACCGCGCCACGCCGCGACAGGCCGGCCACACTACGCCAGGCATTACGCCGCGCCAATGCGGCTCACGTCGCGACGCCCGACGGTCATGCACGCGCGGCGCGACGGCCGCCCGCGCACGCTCAGTGCGGCAACTGCGCGGTGTGGCTGACGGGCGGCTCGTCGGTTTCTTCCGGCGGCAGCACGGCTTCGTCGGCGATCATCTTGCCGTGCTCCATCGAGATCTTGCGGTTGCACACGCGCGCGACGAGCTTCGGATCATGCGACGCCACCACCAGCAGCGCCGCCTTGCCGACGAGGCTTTCCAGCCGCTCGGCCGCCTTCACGCTGAATTCGGCGTCGCCGACGCTAAGCCATTCGTCCATGATGAGGATGTCGGCTTCGACGCTCGTCGAGATCGCGAACGCGAGGCGCAGCATCATCCCGCTCGAATAGGTGCGCACCGGCAGATTCAGGTAGTCGCCGAGTTCGCTGAAGTCGGCGATCTCGTCGATCTTGCTGCGGATGCGCGCGGGCTTCAGCCCGTCGAGAATGCCGCGCAGATAGATGTTTTCGAAGCCGGTCGCGTCGGGGTCGAGGCCCATCGACACGTCGAGCAGCGAGGCGATCTTGCCCTGCACCTTCAGCTCGCCGCGCACCGGCGCATAGACACCCGACAGCGTGCGCAGCAGCGTCGTCTTGCCCGAGCCGTTATGGCCGATCAGGCCGATGCGCTCGCCTTCGCCGAACGTGAAGCTGAGGTCGTCGATCGCGCGGACGATCGCATGGCGACCCGCGTCCTGGCCGATCCGGCCGCCCGTCGTCAGATTGAGCACCGCCTTTTTCAGCGAACGATGCGAGTTCTCGTAAATCGGAAATTCGACGGAGATGTTACGAGCGACAATCGATGAGGAACTCACAATATCAAAGCCAGTAAGGAACGCGATTACGGAAACGCTTCATCAGGATCTGCGCGAACGCAAAGCCGACGATCAGGAGACCGATCGACCAGGCCCACGACTCCCAATGGGTCGGGCGGCCGGTGAGCGGCGCGCGCACGGTTTCGATCAGGTGATAGAGCGGGTTGTATTCGGCGACCCACGCGCGGTCCTTGAGAATTTCCGGCGACCACATGACGGGCGTGAAGAAGAACACGACCTGGATCAGGTTCGTGACGATCGGCGGAATGTCGCGAAAGCGCGCGCACAGCACGCCGAGCGTGACGCCGAGCCACACGCCGTGCAGCAGCAGGATCACGAGCGCGAACGGCACCAGCGCGATTTCCCAGCCCGGCCAGTGGCCGAACACAATCAGCAGCACGACCACCACCGGCAGGCTATGCAGCAGGATCACGAAGTTGCGCCACGCGATGCGGCACACATGCACGGTGAGCGGCAGCCTGATCTGCTTGATCAGATAGGCGGAGCCGATGAAGGCGAGGCAGCCCTCGTTGGCGACCGACGCCAGGTACGCCCACACGACGAGCCCGACCGCGAGATACGGCAGGTAGTTCGCGATTTCCTGGTGCAGCAGCGTCGAGTACAGCGCGCCGAGCACGACCACCATGATGATCGTGCTGAGCGTGAACCAGAACGGCCCGAGCACCGAGCGGCGATAACGCTGGCGGATGTCGTGCCAGCCGAGCGTGCCCCACACGCGCAGCGCCTTCATGCCGATAAACAGATCGTCGCGCTCGTTGTGGCGCGTCAGGTCTTCGGAGTCGTTGGTAAAACTGATATCCATCTCAAGTACGTCCGTAAATGTCCTCGAAGCGGACGATATCGTCTTCGCCGAGATATTCGCCGCTTTGCACTTCGATCATCACGAGCTCGACGACGCCCGGATTTTCGAGGCGGTGCTTGTGACCGGCCGGGATGTAGGTCGACTCGTTGGTCGACACGAAAAATTCCTGCTCGCCGTTGACGACCTTCGCCATGCCGCTCACCACGACCCAATGCTCGTTGCGGTGATGATGCATCTGCAGGCTCAGGCTCGCGCCCGGCTTCACCTCGATGCGCTTGATCTTGAAGCGCGGCCCCTCTTCGAGCACCGAGTACGTGCCCCACGGCCGATGCACGGTGCGATGCACCTTGTACGTCTCGTGGCCGCGCAACTTCAGTTCCGCGAAAATCTGCTTCACGTCCTGCGCGCGCGCCTTGTTCGCGACGAGCAGCG
This sequence comes from Burkholderia sp. Ax-1724, assembly GCF_011752995.1. Lineage (GTDB taxonomy): Bacteria > Pseudomonadota > Gammaproteobacteria > Burkholderiales > Burkholderiaceae > Paraburkholderia. The sequence continues at coordinate 244,483 of NZ_VWWL01000001.1, read as the reverse complement.
CGTCGGGCGTGTCGATCACGATCAGATTGTCGATGCCGACCGCGCCGATCAGACGGCCGCCGCTGCGCAGATACGAGTTCTTCACGTCGACGAGCAGCGCCTCGCCTTCGACGCGGTTGCCGCTCGCGTCGGCCGGCGACAGGTCGGACAGCGCGGTCCACGAACCGACGTCGGTCCAGCCGATGTCGCAACGCACGACCGCCGCGTGCGCACACTTCTCCATCACCGCGTAGTCGATCGACAACTCCGGCACCGCGCCGAAACTGCCCGGTTCGAGCCGCACCTGCGCGCCGGTCGCGCCCTCGGCCGAGGGCGACTTCTCCATGCACGCGGCCGCGGCATCGAGAATGTCCGGACAATGCTCGCGCATTTCCTTCAGGATCGTGCCCGCGGTGAAGCAGAACATGCCCGAGTTCCACACGAACTTGCCCGAGGCGAGATATTCGCGGGCCTTGTCGAGCGACGGCTTCTCGACGAAGCGCACGACCCGCTCGCCATCGGCTTCGATATAGCCGTAGCCGGTTTCGGGCGTCTCCGGATGCATGCCGAAGGTCACGACCTTGCCGGCCTGCGCGAGCGTGCGCGCCCGCTCGACCGCCGCCGCAAACGCGGCCTGATCGGCGATCAGATGATCGGCGGCGAGTATCAGCATCACCGTGTCTTCGCCGTGCGCCTTCGCGGTATGCAAAGCCGCCGTGGCGACCGCCGCGGCCGTATTGCGGCCGAACGGTTCGAGAATGAACGAGGTCGCCACGCCCTTCTCGTTGACCTCGCGGAAATCGTCTTCGGTCTTGAAGAACAGCTCGCGGTTCGTCACCGTCAGCACTTCCTGCACGCCGGGCAGCGCCACCGCGCGCAGAAAGGCTTTCTGCAGCAGGCTTTCGCCGTCCGCGAGACGGATGAACGGCTTCGGATGCAATTCGCGGGACACCGGCCAAAGCCGCGATCCCGCTCCGCCGCACAGAATGATCGGTAACAAACTCACAGCTTCCTCTCGATTTCGTACTTATTACGTGACCGCGCGACGGCGGCGCACTGAGGCGAATTCATCGGCACGATCCATTCGGCACGTCCAGCACGAATTGCGCCACCCTGCGTGCGCTTTGCCCGCGCGGCGCCGCTATCATGCGCCGCACCGGAGAAGCGCCCGGTGGCACGTTCGTATCGCGACATTCTACCGCCGCCCCCTTTCACCACTGTCAGGCTTCGTTAGTTCGGGGAAGCCGTGCGCGGACGGGCAGCGCGCTGCGTCTCCCGATGCGTCCGTGTACCGTCTGGGCGCCATGAGAGCACGCGCGGGCTGCCGCAAAAACAGCCTCAGGAACAGGCCGCGGGCGACTTCGGAAAACCGTCCGTCAGACACAGGCGCAACGCGTCGCGCCAATGCGGCGCGGCAAGCCCGAACACGCGCGCCAGCTTCTCGTTCGACATTATGGAATTGGCTGGACGCTGCGCCGGCGTGGGGTAATCCGCGGCGGGAATCGGCAGGGTGTTCGGCCGGTTCGGCAGGCCTGCGAGCTCGAAGATCGCCGACGCGAAGCCGTGCCACGAAGTCGAATCGCCCGCGCACAGGTGATAGATGCCCGAGCGCTCGTGCCACCATGTCGCGCCGTGTTCGGCGGCGAAGGCCTGCGCGCACAGATGCGCGGTCAGCGTCGCGATCGTGTTGCACCAAGTGGGCGCGCCGAACTGGTCGGCGACGACCTTCAGTTCGGGACGCTCGGCGCCGAGCCGCAGCATCGTCAGCAGAAAGTTCTTGCCGCGCGTGCCGTACACCCAGCTCGTGCGCAGCACGAGGTGATCGACGCCCGTCGCCGCGATCGCCTGCTCGCCCGCGAGCTTGGTGCGGCCGTAGGCGTTCTGCGGATCGGTCGGATCGTCCTCGACGTAGGCGCCTTGCTTCGTGCCGTTGAACACGTAGTCGGTCGAATAGTGGATCAGCGCCGCGCCGAGCTTTTTCGCTTCCTCGGCAAGCACGCCCGGCGCCTCGCCGTTGATGCGCATCGCGAGATCGGCTTCCTGCTCCGCCTTGTCGACCGCCGTATAGGCCGCCGGGTTGACGATCAGCGCGGGACGTACCTCGCGCACCACCGCGCGGATCTGATCGAGGTTCGACAGATCGAGCCGCGAGCGGTCGACTGCCACCACGTTGCCGAGGCCCTGCAGCGTGCGCGCGAGTTCGTAGCCGACCTGGCCGTTCACGCCCGTGACGAGAATCGTGCGCTTCGCATCCTGTGCGCTCATGCGGCTGTCCCTTATGCGTAAACTTCGGCCTCGGCGAGGCGCTTGCCTGCCGCGTCCTTCGCCGCGAGCAGCGGTTCGACGCCGATCGGCCATTCGATGCCGATCGCCGGATCGTTCCACACGATGCTGCGCTCGTGCTCGGGGAACCAGTAGTCGGTGGTCTTGTAGAGGAACTGCGCGGACTCCGACAGCACGACGAAGCCGTGCGCGAAACCAGGCGGCACCCACAGTTGCCGGTGATTCTCGACCGACAGCGTCACGCCGACCCACTTGCCGAAATTCGGCGAGCTCTTGCGGATGTCGACGGCCACGTCGAACACCTCGCCTTCGACGACGCGCACGAGCTTGCCCTGCGCATGCTGGATCTGATAATGCAGACCGCGCAGCACGCCCCTGGCCGAGCGCGAGTGGTTGTCCTGCACGAACTCGACGCCCGCCTCGACCTTCTCGGCAAATTCGAGCGCATTGAAGCTCTCGAAGAAAAAACCACGCGCATCGCCGAACACCTTCGGCTCGATGATCTTGACTTCGGGCAGTGCCGTAGCGGTTACCTGGATGGCCATGCGACGTGATCCGTAAGAATGTTTTGCAGGTACTTCCCGTAGGCGTTCTTCGCGAGCGGCCTGGCAAGCGCGAGCAGCTGTTCGCCGTCGATCCACTTGCGGCGGTACGCGATCTCTTCCGGACACGCGACCACGAGACCCTGGCGCTTTTGCAGCGTCGCGATGAAGGTCGCGGCCTCGATCAGCGAATCGTGCGTGCCGGTGTCAAGCCACGCATAGCCGCGGCCCATGATCTCGACGTTGAGCGCCGCGTTCGCGAGATAGCGCGAGTTGACGTCGGTGATTTCGAGTTCGCCGCGCGGCGACGGCTTGATGTCCGCGGCGATGTCGCAGACCTGTTTGTCGTAGAAGTAGAGGCCCGTGACCGCGTAGTGCGAGCGCGGCTTCGCGGGCTTCTCCTCGATCGACAGCGCACGGAACTGCTCGTCGAATTCGACCACGCCGTAGCGCTCCGGATCGTGCACGTGATACGCGAACACGGTCGCGCCGTCGGTCTGGTCGTTGGCGCGCTCGAGCTGCTTCGCAAGATCGTGGCCGTAGAAGATGTTGTCGCCGAGAATCAGCGCCGACGGATCGTTGCCGACGAACTCGCGGCCGATGATGAACGCCTGCGCGAGCCCGTCCGGCGACGGCTGCACCGCGTACTGGATGTTCATGCCCCACTGGCTGCCGTCGCCGAGCATCGCCTCGAAGCGCGGCGTGTCCTGCGGCGTGGAGATGATCAGCACGTCGCGAATGCCCGCCACCATCAGCGTGGAAAGCGGGTAGTAGATCATCGGCTTGTCGTAGACCGGCAGCAGCTGCTTCGAGACGACATGTGTGATCGGATACAGGCGGGTGCCCGAACCGCCCGCGAGAATGATGCCTTTGCGCGCCATGGCCGTGCCCTTATGTGCCGTCACGCGCGTTGCGCGTAGTTGGTTTCGACCCACTTCCGGTATTCACCCGAAGCGACTTCGTCGGACCATGCCTGATTGCCCAGATACCACTGGACCGTTTTGGCAAGACCCGTTTCGAACGTTTCCGCCGGCTTCCAGCCGAGTTCGCGTTCGAGCTTGCGGGCATCGATCGCGTAACGGCGGTCGTGGCCCGGACGGTCCTTCACATAGGTGATCTGGTCGCGATACGAGCCGGCCGCTTTCGGGCGCAGCGTGTCGAGCAGATCGCACAGCGTATGCACGACTTCGAGATTCTTTTTCTCGTTCCAGCCGCCGACGTTGTACGTTTCGCCGGGCGTGCCGCGCGCGAGCACTTCGCGGATCGCGCTGCAATGGTCGCCGACGTACAGCCAGTCGCGCACGTTCTGGCCGTCGCCGTACACCGGCAGCGGCTTGCCCGCGAGCGCGTTGGCGATCATCAGCGGGATCAGCTTTTCGGGGAACTGGTACGGGCCGTAGTTGTTCGAGCAGTTGGTGGTGAGCACCGGCAGGCCGTACGTGTGATGGTAGGCGCGCACGAGGTGATCGGAGCCGGCCTTGGTGGCCGAATAGGGGCTATTCGGCGCGTACGGCGTGGTTTCGGAGAATTGCGGGTCAGTGGCAGACAGCGAGCCGAACACTTCGTCGGTCGATACGTGCAGGAAGCGGAAGGCGGCACGCTCGGCCTCGCCCAGCGTGTTCCAGTAGCTGCGCGCGGCTTCGAGCAGCGTGAAGGTGCCAACCACGTTGGTCTGCACGAAATCGGCCGGGCCGTGAATCGAGCGGTCGACGTGGCTTTCGGCCGCGAAATGCAGCACGGCGCGCGGCTTGTGCTCGGCGAACAGCGCGTCGAGCGCGGCGCGCTCGCAGATGTCGACGCGCGCGAAAACGTGATTGGGATTGCCCTGTAGCGATTTGAGCGTGCCGAGATTGCCGGCGTAGGTGAGCTTGTCGACGTTGAGCACCGCTTCGTCCGACGCATCGAGCCAGTCGAGCACGAAATTGGCACCGATAAAGCCGGCGCCGCCCGTTACCAGGATCATGAAATTCCCTTCTAGATGTTAGTGACAGGCCATTGTGACTGTGCCGGCCCGTGCACCCCGCGTAGTGGTGGAGTCCGCTTCTGCCGCCGCCCGTCGCGCCTTTCCGTACAACCGATAGACACTCAGACGCCGATTTTATGAAGGCACAATTATAAAGCCGCCCGGTGCAAAAACTAGAACCCTAACAACTTGAAACAGCTTGACAAAATTGGTATCGGGCTAACCGGATTATTTTTTTGAGGGCGCCCGAGGGTGGTTGCCGAGGGTGGTTGCCGAGGGTGGCGGACGCGGGGGCGGCGGGAGGACGCAAACGAGCCAGTCAGGCTGCGAGCATCCAGCCCAGGGTCTCGATAAATGGGATGGACGCGATGGCCGGCACCAGCGCGCGCAGCCTGGCCGGCGATCCGACGAGCATCTTCACGTCGGTTTTCCGCACGAACGCGGGGTTGGCGCGGATTTCCAGCTCGTGCCCCGTCAGCTCGCTCGCCGCCGAGAGGATGTCGCGCAGCGTATAAGGCGTGCCCGTGCAGACGTTGACGGTTTCGGACACGGCCGGGGAATCGAGCAGTGCTTCGTACACGCTCGCCACGTAGCGCACGTCGGAAAAATCGCGCGCCACGTCGATATTGCCGAGTTCGATGGACGACTCGCGGCGCGCGAAGTGCTCGACGATCTTCGGCACGAGGAAGTTCGAGGCCTGCCCGCGGCCGGTGTAGTTGAACGGCCGCACCATCAGGATCGGCAGCCGGTCGAACCAGGTGCGCACCATCGTTTCCATCGCCGCCTTGCTGGCCGCGTAGTGATTGACGGGGTGCAACGGGAAGCTTTCGTCGATCGCGTCGCTGGTCACGTTGCCGTAGACGTGCGCGCTGCTCGCGATCAGCAGCTTGCGCGGCGTATGGCCGGCGTGCGCGCACGCTTCCAGCAGATTCAGCGTGCCCACCACGTTCACGCGATAGAAGTCCAGAGGATCGTCATGCCCGACGAAGCTGATCGCGGCCAGATGCACGATATAGTCGGGCCGCACGCGCTCGATCACGCGCTGGCACGCATCGGGCGAGGCGATGTCGAGCGGCAGCCGGGTCGGCGTTGCCGTCGCGCCGGGGTCGCCCACCGTCTCGATCACGGTGTGGCCACGGGCGCGCAGCTTCCTGACCAGATATCGGCCGGTGAAACCGCTCGCACCGGTCACGAGCGTGCGCACGGGCTGCGTCGACTGCGAAAACGGCATGCCTTCTTCTGCTCCTGTTCGTCGCGCCAATATCCCGCCGGGGTTGCGAACTCGCGCCGAGTGCGGGCCCTCGACGATACCGGCAATGACGATACCGGCAATTCAAACCGGATATTATGTCAGGCCGACATGTTGCACCGCCAAATGCAGCATGCATGTCTATTACCACAAATTTCGAACCGCGCCGATTCATCCGATGACCCCCTCCACCACTTCCGGCATCTCGCCTCCCCTGGTACCGCTCGCGTTCGGCGATCTGCAGGGCTGCCGCAAACCGTTCCAGCAACTGCTGGCCAAGGCCGCGCCGCCGGACGGCACGCCGCTCTGGTTCGCGGGCGATCTGATCAACCGTGGCGCCGAGTCGCTGGCCACGCTGCGCGACGTCATCGCGCTAGGCGATCGTGCGGTGCCGGTGCTAGGCAATCACGATCTGCATCTGTTGTCGGTGTCGGCGGGCATTCGCAAATCGAAAAAAGGCGACACGATAGACGACATCCTCGCCGCGCCCGATGCCGCCGATCTGCTCGACTGGATTCGCCACCGTCCGCTCGCGCACTTCGAAAACGGCATGCTGATGGTGCATGCCGGCGTGCTGCCGCAATGGGACGCGAGCATGACGATGGAGCTGGCCGACGAGTTGCAGCGCGCGCTGCGCGCGCCAAACTGGAAGGAAACGCTGGCGGGCCTGTACGGCAACGAGCCGAACCGCTGGAAGCCTGACCTGAAAGGCATCGACCGGCTGCGCGTGACCTGTAGCGCATTGACGCGCATCCGCTTCTGCACCGCGAACGGCACGATGGATTTCAGCAGCAGCGGCACCCTCGGTTCGGCGCCGGCCGGCTGCATTCCATGGTTCGAAGCGCCGTCGCGCAAGACCGAGGACGTGACCGTGGTGTTCGGCCATTGGGCCGCGCTCGGGTTGATCCTGCGCGACAACCTGATCGGCCTCGACTCGGGTTGCGTGTGGGGCGAGCAGTTGTCCGCCGTGCGGCTCGCGAGCAATCCCGCGGAACGCACGCTGACGCAGGTCGATTGCGAATCGTGCCGGGTGGCCGGCGGCAACTAGAGGCGCACTAGAGGCGCTGAAGTCCGCGCCCTACGCTCCCGCCCGATCAGCCCGACCCGCACGACGCCGGAGCGTCGAAACCGCCGTCAGGCCGAATGGCCCGAACGGTCGGCCGGCTCGATCAGCGTGCCCGCCGAATCGTCCGACGAAACGACCTCTTCCGCCACGGCCGCCCCTGCATTCGCAGTGCCGTGCTGCATCTGCCGCAACGCACCGGCGATCGACTCCTGCGCCTGCGCGGCCAGCGTGCGCCGGTCCGCGCCCGCCGCCAGCGGCTCGCCCACGTACACATGCGCGGTCAGCGGGCCGCCGCGCAACAGCATGTCGAGCGAATCGGCCAGCGACAGATCGTCGATATACGCGGGCGCCGTCGACTGCCGGCCCTGCGCATCCTCGTACATGAGGCACACCGGCTGCACCGGCACGCCGGCCGACACCGCCGCCTGGAACATGTTCGAGTGAAACGGCAGCAGCGCGAGCCCGTTCGAGGTGGTGCCCTCGGGAAACACGCACATCAGCTCGCCGGTGCTCAGGCGATCCGCGAGTTCGTGCATGATCCGCTTCGCGTCGCTGCGCTTCTCGCGCTGGATGAACACCGTGTCCAGTTGCTGCGCGAGCCAGCCGACCACCGGCCATTGGCGGATCTCCGCCTTCGAGACGAACGGCGTCGGCCGCCACGCATTGATGACGTAGATGTCGATCCACGACACGTGATTGGCGACCACGAGCGCGCCGCGATCGAGCCGCGCAGCGTCGTTATGGACCACGAGGCGCATGCCGCACAAGCGCAGCATCTTCAGCGACCACGCGCGGTTGAGTGCGTGGCGCCGTTCCGCGCTCGCCTTCGGAAAGCGCGTGGCGACGGTCCACATGCCGTGCAGCAGATGCGCGATGAGTCGGATCTTGCGTAACGCGAGCTTCATTGTCGGAGCTTTCCTTGACTGGACGGCGGGCGCGGCGGCGTACTGAACGGAACCGCTCAGCGCTGCTCGTACGCGAGCTGGCCGGAGACGATCGTCGCGCGCACGCGCGCCGGCAGTTCGTATCCGAGGAACGGCGTGTTGTGCCCCTGGCTCTTCAGCGCGCGCGGCTCGACGAACCAGTGCGCGCGACGGTCGAACACGCACAGATCGGCCGCCGCACCGACCGCGACGCTGCCGGCCGCTGCGAGCCCGAGCACGCGCGCGGGCGCCGTCGTGATGCGGTTGAGCGCGGTGGCGAGCGGCACGCCCGCTTCGTCGGCCCATTTCACGGTCAGCGAGAGGAACAGTTCGAGCCCGGTCGCGCCCGGCGTCGCCTCGCCAAACGGCAGCAGCTTTTCGTCGTCGTCGACCGGCGTGTGGGCCGAGCAGATCGCGTCGATCGTGCCGTCGACGACGCCCGCGCGGATCGCTTCGCGATCGCGCTGCTGGCGCAGCGGCGGATCGAGCCGGAACTGCGCGTCGAAATAGCCGATGTCGAGATCGATCAGATGCAGATGGTTCACGGTGACGTCGCACGACACCGGCAAACCCTCGGCCTTCGCCGCGCGCACGAGCTCGACGCCCGCCGCCGACGACACGTGCGGGATGTGCACGCGCGCGCCGGTCACGCGCACGAGTTCGAAGATCGTATGCAGCGCGATCGTTTCGGCGGCCACCGGCACGCCCGACAAACCGAGCCGCGACGCCACCGCGCCGCTCGCGGCGACGCCGCCCTTGCCGAGATACGCATCGACCGGACGCAGCCATGCGGTGTAGCCGTAGGTCTTCGCGTATTGCAGCGCGCGCATCAGCACCTGAGTATCGACGATCGGCGTATCGGCCTGCGAAAAACCGACGCAGCCCGCCTCGGTCAGCTCGACCATCTCGGTAATGACCTGCCCCTTGAGGCCGACCGTCAGCGCGCCGAGCGGATACACGTGCGCCTGGTTCAGGTTGCGCGCGCGGAACCGCAGCATTTCGACGAGGCCCGGCTCGTCGAGCGTCGGATCGGTGTCCGGCGGACACACGAGGCTCGTCACGCCGCCTGCGAGCGCCGCGGCCATTTCCGACTTGAGCGTCGCCTTGTGCTCGTAGCCCGGCTCGCGCAGACGCGCGCACAGATCGACGAGCCCCGGCGCGACCATGAGGCCGGTTGCGTCGACCGTCTGCGTGGCCTGGAAGCCGGCCGGCGCGTGGCCGATCGCGGCGATCCTGCCCGCGTCGATAAAAATGTCCTGCTGCTGTTCGGTGCCCGCGACCGGATCGATCAGCGTGCCGCCTTGAATATGAATCTTCATGCGCTGCCTTTGTTAAACCCGTGGTTCAGCCTGATGCCCGGCCGTTGCCCGGTCGCGGCTTAATTGCTGCTTAATCGTTGTTGCCCGCGACGATGCCCATCACCGCCATGCGCACCGCGATGCCGAACGTGACCTGGTTCAGGATCACCGACTGCGGACCGTCCGCGACCTGCGAGTCGATCTCGACGCCACGGTTCATCGGTCCCGGGTGCATCACGATCGCATCGGGCGCGGCGAGCGCGAGACGCTCGGGCGTGAGCCCCCAGCTCTTGAAGTACTCCTGCGACGACGGCAGCAGCGCACCGCTCATGCGCTCGTTCTGCAGGCGCAGCATGATGATGACGTCGACGCCCTTCAAACCTTCGTCGAGGTTGTGGAACACGCGCACACCCATCTGTTCGAGCCCGCCCGGCAACAGCGTGCGCGGACCGATCGCGCGCACTTCGGGCACGCCGAGCGTGGTCAGCGCGTGAATGTCGGAGCGCGCGACGCGCGAATGCAGGATGTCGCCGACGATCGCCACACGCAGCTTCGTGAAGTCCTTCTTGTAGTGGCGGATCGTGTACATGTCGAGCAGGCCCTGCGTCGGGTGCGCATGACGGCCGTCGCCGGCGTTGATCACGTGCACGTGCGGCGCGCAATGCTGCGCGATCAGATACGGCGCGCCGCTCGACGCATGACGCACGACGAACAGGTCCGCGTGCATCGCCGAGAGATTGTTGATCGTGTCGAGCAGCGACTCGCCCTTGCTCGTCGACGACGCGTTGATGTTCAGGTTCAGCACGTCGGCCGACAGCCGCGTCGCGGCGATTTCGAAGGTCGTGCGCGTGCGCGTCGAGTTCTCGAAGAACAGGTTGAACACCGACTTGCCGCGCAGAAGCGGCACCTTCTTCACTTCGCGATCGGTCACGCTGACGAACTGGTCGGCGGTATCGAGAATGTGATTGACGATCGACTTCGGCAAGCCCTCGATCGACAACAGATGTTTGAGCTCGCCGTTTTTCGTGAGCTGCGGGTTGCCCTTCAGGAAGCCGTAGCGAAAGCGCTCGGACGCGCTAGCGGAGGAATCCTGCGGAGCCTGGGTGGCGGTGTTCATGGTGTACCTGCTTCAAATACGGGCTTCAACGTGATCGATGTCGATGCGCACTGCGTGTGACGTTCTGCGATGCTCGGTGACAATTTCCGTGCCGTCCGCGCGCGTCACGGCGCGGCGAAAGGCTGCGCGGTTTTTGCGCGGCGCGAATCGAGCTCAAGCCGGTGCGAGCCTGAGCGAGCCGGCTCGGGCTGCGGCGTTCGAACGGCATGCTGGTGCATGCTCATTCATGGCTCGCGCTCTACGCTTCGCCGTCGCGCCGCCCGCGCGAGTTTCAATCGGCGCGTGCTTCGGTGTGAAAAACAAAGCGCGTGCGGCCCGCACCGTCGTCTTCGCGGGCCAGCACGAGCGTCGCGTCGGCGGGCACGTCGACCATTCCGCCGACGCAGCGCGCCGCCACTGGCAACTCGCGTCCGCCGCGATCGGCGAGCACCGCGAGTTCGACCGAAGCCGGACGGCCATAGTCGTATAGCTCGTTGAGCGCCGCGCGGATCGTGCGGCCCGTGTACAGCACGTCGTCGACGAGCACGATACGGCGGCCGTCGACCGCGAATGGCAGCGAGGTCGGGCTCGCCTGCGAGTGCAGCCCTTTCTTCGCATAGTCGTCGCGATGCAGCGCGACGTTCACCACGCCGAAGCTCGCGAGCTTCAGGTCGCGCGCGAGCCGCTCGGCGAGCCACGCGCCGCCGCTATGGATACCGGCCAGCACCGCGCCTTCCGCACCGCCCAGCTGATCGCCATAGGCCGCGCGAATCTGGTCGAGCAACGCGCGATACAGCACTTCGGCGTCAATGGAACTCATGATCGTCGGAAAGTCCGTCTAGATATTGCTGAAGGATGATGCTGGCGGCCTCGGCGTCGAGCATGTCGGCACGGCCGTTGCCGGCGCGGATTTCCGCCTCGGCCTCGACCGACGAATAGCGCTCGTCGACCCATGTCACCGGCAGATTGAAGCGGCCGTTCAGCTGGTTGCCGAAGCGCTTCGCGAGCTGGGTGCGTTCGTGCGGCGTGCCGTCCGGATACATCGGCAAACCGACCACGAGCGCATTGGGCTTCCACTCGGCGATCAGCTTGCCGAGCGCTTCGAAGCGATAGTCCTTGCTGCGGTTCTGCACGACGACGAGCGGCCGCGCGCGGCGCGTCAACGAATTGCCGACCGCCACGCCGATGCGTTTTTCACCGTAGTCGAACGCGAGCAGCGTCGCCTCGCGTCCGTGCGGCAGGCTCATGCGCGGCCTCTCATGCGTGCCCGGCCTCGCCCGAAAGCATGGAGAGCGACACGCCGAGCAGCGCGAGCGCCGCTTCGAGACGCTCTTCGGCGGGCACGTCGAAAACGATCTTCGGATCGGCTTCGACCGTGAGCCAGCCGTTCTTCGAGATTTCGTCTTCGAGCTGGCCCGCGCCCCAGCCGGCGTGGCCGAGCGTCAGCAGAAAACGTTCCGGGCCGTTGCCGCTCGCGACCGCTTCGAGCACGTCTTTCGAGGTGGTCATTTCGAGGCCGCCCGGCACGGACATCGACGACGTATACGCGCCGCCGGTTTTCGGGTCGTGCAGCACGAAGCCGCGCTCGGTTTGCACCGGGCCGCCGAAGTACACGGGAACATGGAGAAGAGGTTCGATCTCGAGCTTCAGATCGATGCGATTGAAGAGCGCCTGCAGGTCGATATCGGTCGGCCGGTTGATGACGAGGCCGAGCGCGCCGCGCTCACTGTGATCGCAAAGGTAGACCACCGTTCCTGAAAACGTCGGATCGGCCATGTTGGGCATGGCGATCAGGAACTGGTTGGTCAGATTGATGCGATCGGTACTCTTGGACATAGTTGGGATTTTAGCAAAGACGATGCGGGATGGCGGGCTTTGAGCGAGGTCGCGCGATGCGCGCCGTGCCGCCTGCCATCGACGCCGGATCAGGTTGCACTCTATCATGCGCGGCCCCGGCGACGTGCCAATCGGGCGGGGCCTGGAGCGTGCCAGCACAGCGTTTATGCGCCGTTCATGCGCCCGCGCATGGATCGTTTCATGAAGCCGCTTAGGGATGGCTTATGGAGGGCTCATGTACCGCTCGGGGGCAGCGCAGCATGCGGTCGAGGCAGGCGTGCCCGCGCGCAGATCGCCGGACATTGCTCGATGTTGAGGGATTGTGTCTTATCGCAACGGACGCATCGCGGTTCATGCTGCTTTTATCGCGGGGCGACTTTTGTGTTCCGGCAACGCGGCATGCGCCGTGCGCGGGCTGGATCGATTGCAGCATCGATTGCGGCACCGATCAGCTGCCGCGACGACACGGTTCACGCGCCGCCCTGCTCGATCGCGCGCGTCAGTGCAGTAAGCGCTGCCTGCGTAAGACTGCCGCCGGCCGGCCCGACGCCGGCCGCGACTTTGTGCAGCGTCGCGCGCAAGGCTTCGGCGGCCTGTTCGAGCGTATCCGCGGCCGGCGCGCCGACGATCACATGCGCGCGCACCGCCGGCGTCGCCACGCCCGCGTGCGCGCGACGGCGCCACGCGAGACCGAGTGCATCGGCCAGTAGCGCCACATGGCCGAGGCCGAGCGCGCACGCCGCCGAGCCGAGCCGATAGGCGGCATCGCCCGCCTGCAGCGCCTCGCTGGGATCGGCCTTCTCCGGCTGATCGGCCGCGCGCGCATGTGCGCTAAGCGCCTGGATCGATGCGTCGGCGGTCTGCAGAAAGTCTTCGTAGGCGTTCGCGTTGACGCTCAGCACGCCCAGATCGCGCGACAGCGAACCGTGCAGCGCGCCGCGCGAGTGCGCTTCGAGCGCGCCCGCTTCCCAAAGCATTTCCGACGCCTGCGTGCCCGCGACATGCCAGTCGACGCTCAGGCCATAGTCGCGCAGCACCTCGACCTGCGCCGCATCTTCGGCAGCCGCGCCGAACAGCGCATAGTCGCGCCACAAGAGCGCGAGCGTCGCGCGCACGAGCGAACGCGGCGCGCGCTCGATGCCGCGCGCGTGATCGGCGAGCGCGAGGTTGCAGCGCGCGTAGAAGCGCCGCGCGTCGGTATCGCGAGCCGCATGGCCGCCTGCGCGCAGCGCCTTCGCACAGGCCCGCGCGAGACGCCAGAAGTCGTAGGGGTCGGGGCCGGCAAGTTCGACGAAGACGGCATCGAGCTCGTCGAGCGCGGCATTCGTGACGGCGAGCGCGACCGCGCTGCCCGTGTCGACCTGCGAGCGCAGGACCGGCAGCAGCGCGCGCTCGTAGCGCGCCCGCAGATGCGCAAGCTGAGCGGCGGATTGCGCGTGCAGCGACGCCGGCGGCACGGGCCGCGCACACAACGCGAGGTCTTCGAAAGCGACGGTCGTGCCGGGCGCGTGCTCGGCCAGTTGCGAACACAGTGCGTGGTAGTGATTGAAGAGCGTCGGCGAGCAGGACAGCTCGCGCAGATTGTGACGTTCGAGCGCCGCGCGGAAGTCGCGCAGCGCGGCACCGAACAGCGGCCGCACGCGTTGCGCGCCAGCCGGCGCCTCGGCGGGTTCTTCGCTCGCGAGCGGCGAGAGCCGCACGAGCGCATCGGCGAAACGCTGCGCGCTCAGCCAGCCGGCCGTGCGCAACGCCTGCGCTGCGCGCAGCAGCGCCGCACCGCTTTCCTCGCGCTGCTCGAACGCGAGCGACGCCTCGGCGAGCGCCAGTTCCGCGGGACGGACCGCGCCGCCGCGCGGATTCGGCAGGGCGTCGATGGAAACGGATGCAGCGGATCGAAGAGTCATGGGCAGACGGCACGAAGCTGACGGGCTGTCGCTGCGCGCCGCATGCAGAGTGATCGGCCAACGCGCAAACGGGCGACAGGACAAGGACAAACTCTCTACCGGCACGGCATTCCGGCGATGCTCCCCACCGGCGCGGCGAATGGGATGCCGGGTGCCGCGGACAATTGCGCCCGGAAGAAGCCCGCAAAAAATCAGGAACAGGCGCGCTGCCCGATTTCGCGACCGGCATGACCGGACTTTTCGGGACTTGCTCCCGCGGACGTCGCCGGCACAGCGGCTCCAGACCGCGGGCCCCAGTGGCCCATGTCCGAAGCCGGTTTGCGGAGCCGGCCTCGGCAAGGCAATTTCAGCAGGAAGCGTGGCAGGCTCCCTGCTCCAACGGCTCCCCGGCGTTCAACGAAACCGGTGAGTGAAGCCCGTGAAACCGCACGATCCAGCGAATCCAGACGACACCGCCGGCCCAGGCCGGCGGTTTCCCAAATCTCAGATCTGGACCATCTCGAAGTCTTCCTTGCGCGCTCCGCACTCGGGACAGGTCCAGTTAATGGGAACGTCTTCCCAGCGCGTGCCCGGCGCAATGCCCTCGTCCGGCAACCCGGCTTCCTCGTCGTAAATCCAGCCGCAAATCAGGCACATCCAGCTTTGATATTCCATTCTTGTGTCGCGTCGTTGAGTCCGTGGAAACGGGAGCCATGATGGTACCGTGTTGCCGCCCCCATGCCTAGCAATCGAAAACGCGCAACCGTAGCGTGCGCCGGCCTGTGGCCGGGCGGCCGTGGCGGTGCCGCGCGCGGGTGCGTGAACATCGGCGGCAGCGGATGACGGGCGGGCTCGCGAGCCCGCCCGTGTTTGAGAGCAGCCCGTTCATGCCCAGGATTGCGCGACGCGCACAAACCGTACGCCGCTGTGCTGCTTGCCGCCACGAACCTCGCGCGACGTGCGAAAAAAAGCTCCCGCGCCGGTTTAGGCCGCATAATTGAGCCAATTGCGCACTGCGCGCCGGAATCCTGCCTCTTTTTATCCATTTCATGCCCAGCGATACGCCTCCGATCGTTCTCACCTTCGGCCTTTCCGACCCCACCGGCGGCTCCGGCCTGCAGGCCGACCTGATGACCCTTGCCAGCATGGGCTGCCACGGCGTTTCCGTGCTGACGGGCTACACCGTGCGCGACTCGGCCAGTTGCGACGAAGTCACCGGGCTCGATCCCGACGTCGTCGCGACGCAGGCGCGCATGCTGCTCGAAGACATGCCGATCGCCGCGTTCAAGGTCGGCGCCTGCACGCGCGCCGAAGTGGTCAGCGCGATTGCCGAGGTCGTCGCCGATTACGACGACGTTCCGCTGATTCTCGCGCCCGACTTCACGCTCGACGACGAACACGTGCTCGCCGCCGACGAGCTGCGCGAGGCGATCGCCGATCTGCTCGCGCCGCAAACCACGCTGCTCGTCGCCGATTCGTCCACACTGCTGGCGCTCGCCCAGCCCGACGGCGACGCGGAAGCGCCGAGCCTCGACGCGGCGATTTCGCATCTGCTGTCGCAGGGCTGCGAGTACATTCTGTCGACGGAAACCGGCACGCACCGGCTCGTCAATACGCTCTTCAGCGAAGACGGCCAGTTGCGCCAGGACATGTGGGACCGCGGCACCCATCGGCTGACGGGCCTGACCGACACGCTCGGCGCGGCGATCGCCGCGTTGCTGGCCAATGGCCAGGAGCCCGCCGAGGCGGTCCGCGAGGGCCAGGAATATCTGTATCAGGCCGTGCGCAACGCATTCCGGCCCGGCATGGGCGCGTATATGCCCGACCGCTTCTTCTGGGCGCGCAGCAGCGACGACGAAACGCCGCCCGCACCGGACAGGAGCGCTACGCCGGGCGAAGCGCGGCACTAGGCACTCCCGTTTTTTACCCAACGGCAGTCGAAATGAAAAACCCGCACGCGTGCGGGTTTTTCATTTCGAAACACGCTTTTTTCAAGATCCGTAACATTTTCCGTTTTACAAAAAATTGGAATTAATAAAATACCGACGCCATAAGCCGGCCATGTTGCGGCGCAAAACCCATACTGCGGGCGCATCACACACGTATTTCGCATAAAATCTAACGGATCGCCGTGTCGTATGTAACAGGACGTTGTATCGCGTAATTAACCGTTACAACGGCGCCGACATCATCAGGCTAGACTTTCAGGGTCATCGTTCTGTCATACGCCCAATATGCCTTTTCCTACCTTTTTCATCCATTTGCCGAAATGCGGCGGCTCGACCGTTATTTCGTTTTTTGATTTGAATAAAGGCAAAGACCAGTTCATCAACTTCGTGTGGGATCGAACCGGTTGGGGAAACTGCCGCGCAAAGCTGCTCGCCAGCCAGATCGGCGGGGGGCATCAGCCATACGGTATTCATCGGATTATCAAACACCCCGTCAACTACTGCACGATCCTGCGCGATCCGCTCGAGCGGCAGATTTCGCACTACTGGTACGCGTCGAGCGGCAAGAACGGCGAGGTAACGCGAGGCGTGAGCGTGTCGACGCCCGAGGCACTCGCACAGCAAGGCGTGCTGTCGCTCGACGAGTGGGTCGGCGAATCGCTGGGCGGGAAGAATCTCTTCGTCCAGATGCTGAGCGGCCATGCCGTGGTAAATGAAACCAGCCTCGACGCCGCGCAGGCTCATCTGCGCAGGAGTATCGGCACAGTCGGCATATGCGGGAAGATGAGCGAATTCCTGCTACAGCTTTGCAGCACGAGCGGCCTGCAATTACCGTTTCATTTCGAGACAAATCGAACCTCCGGCGCGCCGAAAACGCGAAACCATTTAAGCGAGGCAACGAAACAGAAATTTATCGAGGAGAACCGTCTCGATTACGAAATATTCCGCAGTGCGACTCGAATGGTCGATGCCTATGCGAAAGAGATGGGCAGCGTCTTTTCGAATGCGCTGGAGCTGATTAAGATTATTCAGGCCGAAATAAATAAGCTCGAAAATCCGCATGTCTATAGCTCGACGGTTTTCGGCTTTGACGGTTCATTTCTTTCACAAGTCCGCGACGTTGTGCGGCGTTTCGATCTTTCGCCCATCGAGGATTATCTCGAATTTGCGCGAAGCCGGCAGTACACTCCCGCCGACCTGTTCGACGGATTCGTCGACGCGGTTCACGACGGCGTGGTGTCCGGCTGGGCCATCAATCTGAGCCGGCCGGAAGAACGCGTGCCGCTCGAAGTGCGGGTCGGCACGCATGTCGTCGCAACCGGCTGGAGCGGCGAGCACCGGCCCGACGTAGCCAGCGCCGGCTATCCGAGCGAGCGCAGCGGATTTTCGATTGCGCTGCCGGACGGCGTCCCGGAAGGCTTTCACATCGCGATTGCGAATTCGCCGGAAAGCCTGCACCACGCCGGCACCTGGCGGCAAGGCTGGCACTGCGAGTAGGCGCCAGGAGAATCAGGAGAAAACACTTATGGAAGAACCCCCGAATTTCCTGCAACGCTTTCACGGCACGATCACGGCTCAGGACCGCATGCGCATGTTCCGCCAGAGGCCAGCCACGATCTGGCTGACCGGGCTGTCCGGCGCGGGAAAATCGACGCTCGCATTCGCGCTCGAACAGCAACTGATCGCGCTGGGCCATGCATGCTACGTGCTCGACGGCGACAACGTGCGCCATGGCCTTGCCAACGATCTCGGCTTCGAGCGCAAGGACCGGCGCGAAAATATCCGCCGCGTTGCACACGTCGCCCAATTGATGAACGACGCGGGCCTCATCGTGATTACCGCGCTGATCTCGCCGATGCGTGAAGACCGGGCGATGGCGCGCGAGATCATCGGGAGCGACAAATTCGTCGAGATCTATGTGTGCGCACCGCTTGCCACCTGCGCGAGCCGCGACCCGAAAGGCCTCTATGCGAAAGCGCGATCCGGCGAAATCACTTCGTTCACCGGCGTATCGGCGCCCTATGAACCGCCCGCCAAGCCCGAGCTTCACGTCGACACGGGAACGTTGTCGCCGGCCGAAAGCGTCGCGCAGATCTTCAGTCACCTGCGCGAGAAATGTCTCGAAACGGCTAGCCGCCGTGCGGCTCACGAAACAGGAGCTTGATTCCGGTACATCGCGATCCATCGCGCCAAAATCCTCTTCCCCAAAAGACAAAACCCGCAAAAATGCGGGTTTTGTCTTTTGGGAAGCACGTCTCACGACATGCTTCCCCCATGAACACCAACCGGGTCTCATAACGTGGTCCGGGCATGATGCCGAACCACGAGACCCGAGCGGTATTACATGTCCATGCCCATGCCGCCCATGCCGCCGGGCATGCCGCCAGGCATCGGTGCGTCTTCCTTCGGCAGTTCGCAGACAGCTGCATCGGTCGTCAGCAGGAGACCCGCAACCGAAGCTGCGTTTTGCAGCGCCGTGCGCGTCACCTTCGTCGGGTCCACGACACCTGCGTCAACCAGGTCGACGTACTCGCCGGTTGCTGCGTTGTAGCCGTAGTTGCCCTTGCCGGCAGCAACCGCTGCCACGACGACGCTCGCTTCTTCGCCACCGTTGGTGACGATCTGGCGCAGCGGCTCTTCCATGGCGCGCAGGACGATCTTGATACCTGCGTCCTGATCGGCGTTAGCGCCCTTCAGGCCGGTGATTGCCGTACGTGCACGGATCAGCGCGACGCCGCCGCCAGCAACGATGCCTTCTTCCACAGCTGCGCGCGTTGCGTGCAGTGCGTCTTCGACACGTGCCTTCTTTTCCTTCATTTCGACTTCGGTCGCAGCGCCGACCTTGATCACAGCAACACCGCCTGCCAGCTTGGCAACGCGCTCTTGCAGCTTTTCACGGTCGTAGTCCGAGGTCGCTTCTTCGATCTGCTTGCGCACTTGCTTGACGCGAGCTTCGATGTTCGCTGCTTCGCCAGCGCCGTCGATGATCGTGGTGTTTTCCTTGCCCACTTCGATGCGCTTCGCCTGGCCCAGTTCAGCCAGCGTTGCCTTCTCGAGCGTGAGGCCGGTTTCTTCAGCGATGACCTGGCCGCCGGTCAGGATCGCGATGTCTTCCAGCATGGCCTTACGACGGTCGCCGAAGCCCGGAGCCTTGACGGCGACGGTCTTCAGGATGCCGCGGATGTTGTTGACGACCAGCGTTGCGAGCGCTTCGCCTTCGACGTCTTCAGCGATGATGAGCAGCGGACGGCCAGCCTTCGCGACCTGCTCGAGCACCGGCAGCAGATCACGGATGTTCGACACCTTCTTGTCGTGCAGCAGCACGAACGGGTTGTCGAGCACGGCAACCTGCTTGTCCGGGTTGTTGATGAAGTACGGCGACAGGTAGCCGCGGTCGAATTGCATACCTTCGACGACGTCCAGCTCGTCTTGCAGCGACTTGCCGTCTTCGACGGTGATGACGCCTTCCTTGCCGACCTTGTCCATCGCTTCAGCGATGCGCTCGCCGATCGACGTGTCGCTGTTTGCCGAGATCGCGCCGACCTGGGCGATTTCCTTGTTGGTCGTGCACGGCTTGCTGATCTTGCGCAGTTCTTCGATTGCGGCTGCAACAGCCTTGTCGATGCCGCGCTTCAGGTCCATCGGGTTCATGCCCGATGCAACGTACTTCATGCCTTCGCGGACGATCGATTGCGCGAGAACCGTAGCGGTCGTCGTGCCGTCGCCGGCGTTGTCGCTGGTCTTGGAAGCGACTTCCTTGACCATTTGCGCGCCCATGTTCTGGAGCTTGTCTTTCAGTTCGATCTCTTTAGCGACCGACACACCGTCCTTGGTGACCGTCGGGCCGCCGAAGCTGCGCTCGAGGACCACGTTGCGGCCCTTCGGACCCAGCGTGACCTTCACGGCGTTGGCGAGAATGTTCACGCCTTCGACCATCTTGGCACGGGCGGAATCACCGAATACGACCTCTTTAGCTGCCATCTTCTAACTCCTTGAATTCTTTGGATATAACCGGGGAAGTAGCGACCTTGCGCTTACTTCTGCACCACGGCCATGATGTCTTCTTCGCGCATCACGAGCAGTTCGTTGCCGTCGACCTTGACGGTCTGGCCTGCGTACTTGCCGAACAGGACGCGGTCGCCCACTTTCACGTCGAGCGCAATGGCTGCACCCTTGTCGTCGCGCTTGCCCGGGCCGACTGCGAGGATTTCGCCTTGATCCGGCTTTTCCGCTGCGGCTTCGGGGATCACGATGCCCGAAGCGGTCTTGGTTTCCTGATCCAGACGCTTGACGATCACGCGATCATGCAAAGGACGAAGGTTCATACATACTCCTCTCTTGATTGAGACTGAAGAACGCTGAGAAAACCCGGCTGGCCGAGCCAACCGGCGATGTTGTTAGCACTCTCGTGCAGTGAGTGCTAATTATATGGATGGGTGGTGACAAATTCAAGAAGTGGGGGGAATGGGCGTCGTCGGCCGCCGCTCGGCGCGGAACCCCCGGCTACCGGGGACGGATCGCAGCGGGAGCAGCTTCACGCAGCGCGACTGCCAACACTGACCAGGGAAACTCCTGGTCCAGGTATATTTCCGCCACCCCCGCGCTCACAACGACGAAGCCCCCTCGGGACCTTTCGATCCGTCGGGGGCTTCGTCGATACGACTCAGACCGGCGTAACAGACGCAACCGGAGTTGCATCCGCCACATCGCTTACCACTGCATCGAGGCGCCGATGCCGGCGGTGGTGCCGCCCGGGCTCAGACCGACGCCCGCCTTCACCTTGATGTTCTCGGTGATGCGTGCGGTACCGCCCAGCGCCACAGCCTGGTAACCCTTGTAGGTTCCCGCGCCGATGCCGAACGACAGTGTCTTGCCCGGATCGACTTCCGGAATCATCGTCAGTGCCGTCGCCGCGGCGATGCCCGAATAAGCCCCACGCGCAACGCCGTTGATCGCGTTGTTCGTGTCGTTGATGCGCTGATCGGTGTAGCCCTTGGCCTGCTGCACGCCTTGTGCCACCGAGTTGTTCATCTGGCTCACGTTGACCGCATCGGTCGGCGCAGTCCCCGCCGCGACGTTGGTGACCTGGCGTTCGTTGCCCGCCGAGCCCATCGACACGGAATTGTCGCGGTCCGCCACCGAACCCGAACCCAGAGCGACCGAGTTCTGGCCCGTCGCACTCGCGTTCGCACCCATCGCCACAGCCTGCGAGCCCGATGCCGAGGCACCCGCGCCCGCCGCCACCGACAGCGTGCCGCTTGCCGTCGCGCTCTGCGTCGTACGATCGCCGTCCGCGCTGAACATCGGGTTGTTCGCCGCGGCCGCCGCATTGTTGACCACCGCATTGAGCTGGCTGACGTTCACCGCATCGGTCGGCGCCACGCCGTCGGCCACGTTGTGGATCACCGTGCCGTCGTCCGAGCCGTTACCCAGCGTCATGCTGTTGTAGTTCGTCGAGCCGTCGGCATTGTGGTCGTACGTCGCCGCCGCGTTCACGTTGCCGTTGGCATCGACGATCCCCGCGCTCTTCAGCTGGGCGACGTTCACCGCGTCCGTGTCGGCCGTACCCGCCGCGACGTTGGTGATCTGGCGCTCGTTGCCCGCCGAGCCCACCGACACCGTGTTGTCCCGATCGGCCACCGAGTTCGCGCCCAGCGCAACCGAGCCGGCCGCGGACGACTGCGCATTGCCGCCGATCGCCACCGAGTTCGCACCGCTCGCCACCGAATCCGGCAGCGACGAATTCGAGTGGAAGTACATGATGCCGCTACCGCTGTTGATACCACTCAGCATCGTGTTGAGCGCGCTGATCTGGTCCGCGTTCTGCGTCGTGCGGCCGTCGATGTTGGTGAGTGCGTCACCGATGTTGCTCATCGTCGTACCGTCCACGCTGTAGGTCGGCTCCGAGATCGTGCCGTCTGTGTTCACGGTCGAGCCGCCGCCCAGTGCTTCGGCAACGCTTGCCGAGTTGGCGTACAACTGGCTGCCGTTGATCGCATCCGTGCTCGATGCGTTCACTGCACCGGCTGCTACGCCCGTCACCGTGCGGTCGCCTGCCGTACCGGCCATGTTCACCACCGTACCGTCCGTGTCCTTGCCTACCGTCAGATCACGTGTGGTTGCGTCCTGCTGCACCAGACCCACCGTGCCGCTGTTCAGTTGTGTCGACAGGTCCGTCACCGAGTTTTGTACGTTCGTCAGCTCCGTTGCGTTCTTGGCAATGTCCGCGGTGTTCTGCGTCGTGCGGCCATCGATGTTGCCGAGGGCGTCGCCGATGCTGTTCACCGTCGTACCGTCCACGCTGTAGGTCGGGGCAGAAACCGTGCCATCCGCGTTCACGGTCGAGCCACCGCCCAGTGCCGAAGCAACGCTCGCCGAGTTGGCGTACAGCTGGCTGCCGTTGATTGCGTCCACGCTCGAGGCGTTCACTGCGCCGGCTGCCACACCCGTCACCGTGCGGTTGCCTGCCGTGCCAGCCATGTTCACCACCGTGCCATCCGTGTCCTTGCCTACCGTCAGGTCACGTGTAGTTTCATCCTGCTGCACCAGACCCACCGTGCCGCTGTTCAGTTGCGTCGACAGATCCGTCACCGAGTTCTGCACGTTCGTCAGGTCCGTTGCGTTCTTGGCGATGTCGTCCGCATTCTTCGTGATGTCGTCTGCGTTCCTGGTGATGTCCGCGGTGTTCTGCGTCGTGCGACCGTCGATGTTGCCGAGCGCGTCGCCGATGCTGCCCACCGTGGTACCACCTACGCTGTAGCTCGGCGCCGACACCGTGCCGTCATCGTTCACGGTTGAGCCCCCACCCAGTGCCGAGGCAACGCTTGCCGAATTTGCGTACAGCTGGCTGCCGTTGATCGCATCCGTGCTCGATGCGTTCACTACGCCGGCTGCCACACCCGTCACAGTGCGGTTGCCTGCCGTACCGGCCATGTTCACCACCGTACCGTCCGTGTCCTTGCCTACCGTCAGGTCGCGCGTGGTTTCATCCTGCTGCACCAGTCCCACCGTGCCGCTGGCAAGCTGGTTCTGCACGTTCGTGATACTGGTCGAGTTCTGTGCAATGTCGTCCGCATTCTTTGCAATGTCCGCAGCGTTCTGTGTCGTGCGGCCATCGATGTTGCCGAGTGCATCGCCGATGCTGCCCACCGTGGTACCGCCCACGCTGTAGCTCGGCGCCGACACCGTGCCGTTCTCGCTCACGGTCGAGCCGCCACCCAGTGCCGAAGCAACGCTCGCCGAGTTGGCGTACAGCTGGCTGCCATTGATTGCGTCCACGCTCGATGCGTTCACTGCACCTGCTGCAACACCCGTCACCGTACGGTTGCCCGCCGTACCCGCCATGTTCACCACCGCACCGTCCGTGTCCTTGCCCACCGTCAGCTCACGCGTCGTAGCATCCTGCTGCACCAGACCCACCGTGCCGCTGGCAAGTTGCGTCGACAGATCCGTCACCGAGTTCTGCACGTTCGTCAGGTCCGTTGTGTTCTTCGCGATATCGTCTGCGTTCCTGGCAATGTCCGCGGTGTTCTGCGTCGTGCGACCGTCGATGTTGCCGAGCGCGTCGCCGATGCTGTTCACCGTGGTGCCGTCCACGCTGTAGCTCGGCGCCGACACCGTGCCGTCCTCACTCACGGTCGAGCCACCACCCAGTGCCTCGGCAACGCTCACCGAATTTGCATACAGCTGGCTGCCGTTGATCGCGTCCACGCTCGATGCGTTCACTACGCCTGCTGCCACTCCCGTCACCGTGCGGTTGCCTGCCGCACCGGCCATGTTCACCACCGTGCCGTCCGTATCCTTGCCTACCGTCAGGTCGCGTGTGGTTGCGTCCTGCTGAACAAGCCCCACCGTGCCGCTGTTCAGTTGCGTCGACAGATCCGTCACCGAGTTTTGTACGTTCGTCAGATCCGTTGCGTTCCTGGCGATGTCGTCTGCGTTCCTGGCGATGTCCGCGGTGTTCTGCGTCGTGCGGCCATCGATGTTGCCAAGCGCATCACCGATGCTGTTCACCGTGGTGCCGCCCACGCTGTAGCTCGGCGCCGACACCGTGCCGTCATCGTTCACGGTTGAGCCCCCACCCAGTGCCTCGGCAACGCTCGCCGAGTTCGCATACAGCTGGCTGCCGTTGATCGCGTCCACGCTCGATGCGTTCACTACGCCTGCTGCCACTCCCGTCACCGTGCGGTTGCCTGCCGCACCGGCCATGTTCACCACCGTGCCGTCCGTGTCCTTGCCTACCGTCAGATCACGTGTGGTTTCATCCTGCTGCACCAGACCCACCGTGCCGCTGGCGAGCTGGTTCTGCACGTTCGTGATACTGGTCGAGTTCTGCGCAATGTCGTCCGCATTCTTCGCGATGTCATCCGCGTTCTTTGCAATGTCCGCAGTGTTCTGCGTCGTGCGACCGTCGATGTTGCCAAGCGCGTCGCCGATGCTACCCACCGTGGTACCGCCCACGCTGTAGCTCGGCGCCGACACCGTACCCGTCGTCGAGTTATAGGCCGCACCACCGCCCAGGCTCGCCGCGACGGAGTTGCCGATCTCGTTCGACTTCACCGCCTCGGACTGCAACTGGCTCACGTTCACCGCATCGGTCGCGGCGGCACCCGCCGCTACATTCGTCATGCGGCGCTCGTAGCCGACCGAACCCACCGACACTTCGCCGTTCGCCGCCGAAGCAGTTCCGGAAAGCGAGCTACTGCCCGGGTTGTACGCCGCCGCGCCCAGATTCGCCGTCGTGGTCGACCCCGCGCCCAGCGCGACCGAGTTGTTCGCCGAAGCCGCCGCGTTCTGGCCGAGCGCGATGCTGTTCGTGCCGCTCGCCTTCGCTGTCTGGCCGAGTGCGACCGCGCCCGAACCCGAAGAAACCGCGCTGGTGCCAATCGCAACAGAGCTCGCTTGTGTAGCGGACGAGGCGGTGCCGATGGCGATCGAATCCGTGCCCGAGGCCCGGGTGTTGGTCGTCGCATCCTGAGTCGCGTCGGTGGTGGTATTACTGCTTTGCGAAGCCGACGAACCAAGCGCGATGGCACGCTGCCCGCTCGCCGCGGCCGAGGTACCGATTGCATTCGAGTCCACGCCGGTAGCAGTCGAGTTAGTGCCGATCGCATTGGCGCGCGCCTGGGTGGCTGCGGAGAACGTGCCGAGCGCCATGGCCTGAATGGCGCCGGCGTAGGCTGCCGCTCCGAACACGGAGGCTTCACGGGCTGTGGCTGTCGCAGCAGCGCCCACCGCGGTTGCACCAGTAACGGCGGCCGATGCATTGCCGCCCAGTGCCGTACCACCGACGGTGGAGGCGAGAGAATTGCTGCCCACCGCCACGGCTTGTAAGGCCTTGGCGCTACCCGCGAACTGACTGACGTCGACACCCAGGCCGTCGATGCGACGAGCCCCTGCTCCGCTCAGATCCCATCCACCTAAACCTGTGGTTCCGGCTGAGGCCTCAAGCTTTGTGGCGGCCCCGGTGCCGATTGCAACAGCGCCACCAATGGTATTCTGATCCGTCACGCCGCCGCCCACCGTGTAAGGGGCTGCAAAGACACCACTCGCCGCGCTCACCCCTGCAACTGCCACAACGGCGCTCGCCAGAACCGACGAAACTGTCGACTTGCTTCGCTTACCCCGCGCAACGGTATGCTCCGATGCCGCGACCCATGCCCCAAGCGCTTCGTTCCACACACTTTTATATGACTTGTTCATAGCACGACCCTTATAGATTTAATTTAAAAAACGTTATTTCCGCAAACCCGAAATCCAGCCAGTTTTTCGCAACAAACCGCCGCACAAATTCACAAAATCGATACTCGGAAATCCATCAATATCGATTTATCACTTATAAAAACGAGAAATTATCCAAATTTATTTCAGTTTATATTTTTCAATCGCCGTTAAAATAGGCGCAGTCTGATAGGGAGACATTCGAAGTTCTCCACCTTGAAACAGCCGCGACAAAACATCCGAAAGAAAATCGGAACAATCTGGATCAACAAGATGAACTGATAAGAACGCTATCTACCCCGCTGACAGCGAAACATGACTCGACCGCCAGGCCCCACGCTTTTCACGATGTACAACCCTTTTCGCCATACGCAAGAAGCCTGAACTTCTCGGGACCCCCTAATCTCGAAAATGTCACGATCAAATACATCAGAAGAGAATTGATTAAAAATGGAGAACCGCTTATCTCGCCTCTATTGAAACCCCATTCATCGACAGCCATGTTATTGAAGCAATAAAGCGCAGGTAATAGGCTCAGTCCTACAAATGTTCAAAAAGATACAAATCGACCTCGACCGGAGAGCGAACTGCTTCTCGCCGCGCAGCAATAAGGATATGTGCCGCCGGGTCGATAAACCGGTCAGTTCCAAACGTCGCCTTTTTGCGCTGGAATTAACGAACACCGCAGCGCCTCGCATACCTTCGACGGGAAAACGTTGTCGTCGAATTCACATGTAACGGCTGCCCATGAAACCTCGGCCCCCTGCGAGGCAGGTCACGCAACAAAAACAAGCACACCGACTAGCGCGATCGCGGCGCCACCACGATGCGTCCTGCTTATTTCCGGCAGCAATTCCAGAGTCCGCAATGACCCATGGTTCTATCGGGATGCAATACGCACAAGCGGGAATCGCATACGGGTCACTTTTACGACCCGATAGCAGTACACCTCATCGTTAGGCCGTTTCATCCGACCACTATGATGTAGGATGAGTCCTGTGCATCGGACCATCTTCAAGCCAATAGCTGAGTAATGCTTAGTTAAACGAGCGCCGCATCCGATCTTCGACACCGAAGGTCCACGTGACGATGTAAATAACTTGTGAACAATAAAGTCGCCGGCCACTTCAGTGTCCTTCACGACATGCCTTGCCTGCGCGATAAACAGGAGATCACCATGGCTAACCAGCCGATTCGTGTCATCCTTGCCGACGATCATCCGGTCATGCTCAAAGGCATCGAGCATGAGTTGTCGGAAATGAGTGCCATCGAAGTGACAGGTTCCGCCCGCAATTCGACAGAACTGATCGAGCTTTTAAATACCCGGCCCTGTGACGTTCTCGTCTCCGACTACGCCATGCCCGCAGGCGACTACGGCGACGGCATCGCGCTCTTCTCCCTGATCGGTCGTCGCTATCCCGGCATCAAACTCGTTGTGCTCACGATGCTCGACAACCCGGCCGTCGTACGCGCCCTCGTGACGCAAGAAGTGCGATGCATCGTCAGCAAATCGGATGCGGTGGCGCATCTCGTTCCCGCCGTCCATGCCGCTCATAACGGTTCGGCTTACTATTCGCCGACTATCAATGAAATCGTCCAGTCGATCGACTGGAACCGCCGTGGCCGCGGCTCGACCGATCTTCTTAGCCAGCGCGAATGCGAAGTCGTGCGCCTGTTTGCAACAGGCCTGACCGTCGATGAAATTGCCGAGCGGGTCAGCCGCAGCAAGAAGACCATCAGCACACAGAAGTCGAAGGCGATGGAAAAGCTCGGTATAGATCGCGACGTCGATCTACTGCGGTATGCCATGGAAAATGGCATGGTGGCATCGTCTCAGGGAGCATCGGGCCTCGAACCGTCCGACAGTCCACGGCAGAACAACGGCCGCCCATCCGATTGAAAGAGTGAGCGCGCTCAGGAATCAAGCATTCCGGGAGGCCCGGCGCGTTCGAGGCCCACCTCCGGGCTTGCGGCGCCAGACTCGAAGTTCGCGATACTATTTCGGATGCCTTCTGATTTCGTCGGCGGCACGAGGCCGTTCTCGAGTCCATAGCGCACAAGATCAGCGTCCCGTTTGATTCCAAGCTTTGTCATTGCCGATACTTTTTGCGAACTGATGGTCTTTTTACTGCGGCTCAAACGATCGGCGATTTCGTTGACGGTCAGCCCGGAAACATAAAAGCGCACCACTTCCAGCTCGCGGCTGCTCAACGGCGCATTCGCCCACACGCCTCGCGTGGGTCGTTCCGACGGCATGATGATTTCCGATATGCGCGGCGAGAGGTAACGGCCATTCACATAGGCAGCGCGCACGGCCAGATGCAGATGTTCCATTTTGTCCACCTTGCTCAACAGACAGCGATTGCCGATGTCGATGAGCGAACGGAGCAGAATCGCGCTTTCCATCATGGTCAGTATCACCGTCTGCACTTTCGGATACCGTCGGCGAATGAGGGAAAACAGCGTAATGCCATCGCCATATTCACCGCCCGGCATCACGTAATCGGATACCAGCACGTCGCAGGCGGTGCGGCTCAAAAGCGGAATCAGCTCGCTCGAACTGCGAGCGGTCCCGACCACCGAAACGGTCGCGCTCTTCGTCAGTTCATGCCGAATACCTTCGAGAATCACGGGGTGATCGTCTGCAATTACGACGCGAATCGCGTTTGGATTCATGATTGTTTTCCTAACATGGTGATGCAACAAGGAGCGGGCTGACAACACCGAATACGCCTGAAAAGTGCAGGTATATCGGTTTGCAATTGCGTGACCGGATTCTTCTCCCTCTTCCGTGGAGGAATGACGCATCCGGGTCAGGGGATACGACCGGGCATCGATGGGAGATACGCGAGAACTTCAGTACCAGGCGTCGTAGTCCGCCCTCCCAGACGGCCCTGAACGCATGGATAGATTCGATAAAAACGGGTCGAAATGCTTACCCGCCGCTTTTTGTCACCGCATACTGACTGTGGGGATATCTGGTTGACCGCGGCGGCATCGGAGGATCTACATTTCGGAATGGATGTCTATCCAAAGATTTCGGTATAAGCACTTTATTGAATGCAGCCAGACCCGATAATAGGCTCAGTCCTAGAAACCATTAAATTGTGACAAATAGGACTTGTCTCATTTTTGTGAGATCACGCTTCATATCTGGAACCATCGGCCGCACACAAACCGCTCAACATGGCCACCGCCCAGGCCCACCCGGCAGCCATGCCACTTCCGCAATCTGCCGCATCAGGACATCGTGGCTACGCACTCACCGCCCCTTGGCGGCGCACCAGCGTCTCATAGGCAAGCGTCTCGAAACGGCCCAGCATCTCTTCGACCCCGGCGAGGTCGTCGTCGCGTGCGAGTTGCTCCATCTGCGCGCACGCATTCGCCAACGCCGCCTCGTGGATCAACGCAAACGAACCGCGCATGGCATGAAGCGTATCGAGCGCCGCTTGCGTGTCATGCGTGCTCATAGCCTTCTGCAGCTTTGCCAGCGACTCCCCCAGCGACTGCTTCAATGCCGCATGCACGCCCGGCGGCAGTGGTCCCTGCGAAATGTCGCGCTTCGCCGTCCTGTCGCCGGGCGGAAGCGTCCCGGACGCCTCCGCTCCGATCGAGCGACGCAGAACCTGTTCCATCGCGTCGAGCAAAATCGGCTTGAGCAGCGTGGCATCGATTCCCGCGTCCTCGCATCGTCTCTGCTCTTCGGCGCCGACATGCGCCGTCGCCGCGATGATCGGCGTCGTCGCGCCCTGCCCGCGCAGACATCGCGCCAGCGTGTAGCCATCCATGCCAGGCATGTTCAGATCCGTCATTACCACGTCGTAGTGCTGCTCGTTAAAGCACCGCAGTGCGGTTGCGCCGCTGTCGGCCATGTCGGCCCGGTATCCGAGCAGATCGAGTTGCGCAACGATCAGTTCACGGTTGGCGGGTTGATCGTCGACGACGAGGATGCGCAGAGCCGCCGTACCGGCAGGCGCTGCGTCCCGTTCGACACGCTTCTCCCCGCTGTCGGCGGCCGACGCGGAGGCGCTCGTATCGACCCGCAGCGGCAGCGACACCACGAACGTACTGCCGAGTTCGAGCGAGCTCTTGACGATGATCGAGCCATTCATCAGCCGCGTGAGGCGCGAACACAGCGCCAGCCCGAGTCCGGTGCCGCCATAGCGGCGCGCGATCGACGAATCCGCCTGCACGAATGCCTGAAACAGCGTCTCCTGCTGGGCGGGCGTCATGCCGATGCCGGAATCGATCACGCCGATCATGACCGGCGAGCCGTCGACGGTCTCGTCCTTGTGATACACCTCGAGCAGCACGTTGCCGGTCTCGGTGAACTTGATCGCATTACTGACGAAGTTCGCCACAATCTGCCGAATCCTGGTCGGGTCGCCGAGATAGTACGGCGCGATCGAATCGTCGATCATGCATTCGAATTCGAGCCCCTTCGCATGCGCCATCGGCGCGAAGATCGCACCGACCTGGCGAATCGTTTCTGCAAGATCGAAACGGATCGCCTCGATCGTCATCTGTCCGGACTCGACCTTCGAAAAGTCGAGAATGTCGTTGATGATGTCGAGCAGCGCCGTCGACGACGATGTCACGACATGGAGCCGCTCGCTTTGCGCGGGCGACAACGACGAACGGCCGAGTAGTTCGAGATTGCCGAGAATCGCATTGAGCGGCGTGCGTATCTCGTGGCTCATCATCGCGAGAAACGCGGACTTCGCATGGTTGGCCGCATCGGCCGCCGCCCGCGCCTCTTCGAGTTTGCGCTCGGTGTTCTTGAGCTTCGTCACATTCGAGAAGCTGCACAGCAATACGTCTACGCTCCGATACTGCGTGCGGACGAGACTCACGAGCAGATCTTCAACGCCGCCATTCGCGAGTCTGAACGGCAGTTGCAAGCCCGACTGCCACGCAGGGGCATCGGGCGAACGGTCGTAAAGCTCGAGTAGCTGAAAACGCAATGGCCGCTCATCGGGATGAGCGTTTGCTCCATAGCTGCGCATCGCGTCGCTCTCGAGCAGAATGTCTCCGCTTTCGAATAGCAACAGCGCGAATCCCTCGGGAGCCGCCGCAACCATCATGCGATTCAGGCGCTCGCTTTCGAAAATCCGCCGCGAGTACTCGAAACCCGGCTTGAATATCTTGCGGTCGAGCAACAGCAGGATCGTCCAGAGAAATCCGATCACCAGCAGGACGGCCAACGTCAGAAGCGTGATGCGCGGCCAGAACTCGGCGAGAACCGTACGCCACGTAAATGCATAGACCAGTGTCCAGCCGACATGCGAAACCGGCGCACTCGCGATAAAGAGACCGCCAAGACGACGCCGCTCGATTCCCTGCCGGCCCGGCGCCCAAGGCTTCGTCCGCAGTACGCGAGCCTTCAGCGCACTATCGCGGCCTGCCGGCCCGGCATCGAGCACCACCTTGCCGGATGCGTCGACGATCAGCGAGATTTCGTCGTCGAGCGGCTCCTGCGCCGGATGATCGAACAGCAGTCTGACTGGAATGGTGCGGACAAAGATAAGGAACGGCGTACCGTCGGCAAACGCGGGCAGAACCATGCGAATGACCTGCTCTCCGGTAAACCGGTCGGTAATCGGCGGCAGCAGGATCAACTCCCGCTCGGTTTCCAGACGCCTCAGCGTTTTTTTCTTGCTCAGGTCGCCGATATCCGGCCTGATCTGATCGAGCAGCGCCCGCACGCTTGGGGCATCGCCTGCATCGAGCGGGTTGCCCGATGCGGGTGCCGGATAAATCGACATGAAACTGTAGTCGGGCGTGTAGAAATATCCCGTCACCGCATCAGGACCTTTCAACACAGCATAAGGGCCGACGCGATAATCGAATTCACGGGTCATCGCCAGATACGGCGCGAATGTCTGGGCTGGCCGCTCGTTCGTGACGTCGCCCAACGCCAGCACGGGTGGAAAATCGGCGTGTTGCTGCAGAAGAATGCGCCCGTGCTGCGCCGCAAACTGCTCAACGACACTGGATGGCGGCGGCTCGCGGCGCTCCCATGCCGACTCTTCGTGCAGAACGGTGTACCGCAGAATGCTCTCGAACTGGAGCAGTTCCAATTCGAGCTGCGTCTTCCTGACAGCGAAACCGATATAGCGATTGTCGATGTAGTCACGCACCATCAGGTAGATCACGGTGCCGCCCAGCACCAATAGAACGACCGTCATCGCAACGCCGGCTCCGTACAGCAACGCTCGCTGATAGCGTTTCAGGACGGCTGGCACGCGATGCGATGTTTGGCCTTCCTCACCGTCGTCGAAATCTTTGTTCCGTGCTTGCATCGCGCCCCAGTCTGCGGATTCGAAGTGACGTCGGAATCATATGACCATTTACGGCGTCCTGCACCTGAGCGGCGATAGATATCGCTTGCCATGCCGTCGAAACGAACGAGCCGCACAAGAGCACAACGACAACGCGTGACACTACGTTAGTGCCGCGCCTTCGATAGACCCACCGCTCTTCTCACTTCTGCGCCGGCGTCCGCAGCGAATTTCCGGCGAGCCATTTGAGCCGTTCACAATTCACTTTGATTCGTGCGTCGAACTCCTGAGGATCGCGCTCGCGCAGTCCGTTCATGCTGCCGATGTTGCTCTGCGCGCGCTGCCAACCCGTCTGCCAGTGCTGATCGAAGTGATCGGCTTCGGGCAGTCTCTTTCTGAGCTTTTCCTTATACGCATCGACGCGCTGCGGCGATATCTGGCAGAACGTCTGCGCGAAATTTGCGCGCTCGCCCGCCGTCTCGACTTTCATGTTGTCGCTTTCCTCGCTCGCCCTGCCCGCCACAGGCGCGGCCAGCGACAGCGTCAGAACCGATACGGCGACGATCAGCACGCCAGAATAGTCCCGCAGTTTTTGCATCATCGTCTCCTGACGGCTCGTCATCATGTTCAGAGAATTCACCGGGCTTTCGCAAAGCTCGCCTGCCGCGTTACACGGATGTGTCCTGATTGGACAGCAGCTTGGCGTTTTCGCGCGCTATCCGAAGCATTGCATTGGCGCCATCCGGTGCTACGCTCGGAAAAGCAGTCTTCGCAACGTGCGCCGTCATGCCACGACGGAACCCGAAGCCAACAGATCACCGTGCGAAGCGCTTTTTCCGATAAAAACGCCAAACATCGCTGGGGGGGAGTCATTGCGATGAAATTTAGAACATATACCGTACTGACGCTAATTGCGACCAGCAGCGCTGCATTTGCATGGCAGCCGCTTACCTATCCGATCCGCAGTCAGAGTCCCTATGCGCGCGGCGTCGACACCGCGCTGTGTTACGCGGAAGCAGCCCGCGTGAGCAAGGTCAACATCGTCCACGAGTCGCAGATTCCACCGCGCCCGGCACCGGTCGCAAAGGGCTCGTCGACGGGCGCGCCGGCCAAGCCGCCGCTGCCGCCCAGTTCCTTCTCCGCCACGCCGCTGCCGTATGCCGCCAGCATGCCGGACGCCGCGAGCTTGCCGATCGCGGCCGCGCCTGGTGGGGCATCGTCGGCGAAACCGGCCAACGATGCCTTGACAGGTGCCGGCGGTGCACCCGGCGGCGCCGCCGCGGCCGCGGGTGCTTCGGCCACCGCGACTACGACCACGGCGGCTGCGGGCACGAGCGCGGGAATCGGCACGTTAGGCGAGGGAATCGGGGCATCGGCAGCGGGAATCGGCCCGTTGGGCGCATCAGGCGCATTGGGCACAGCGGACGCATCGTTGCAAGCGAGCGCGGCATCGGACGTCAAACTGCCGCCGCTGCCCGCGCCCGAGCCGCCGATGACGCGCTATTGGGCCGCCTACGGCGCATGCATGCAGGCGCGCGGCTACGTGGTGCAGTAATCGCAGTGATCGGTGAGGCTTGCGAGCCTCGTTGCCGTTACGTGTTCCTTTGACAGAGGCGTCGTAATTGAACGCCCGCGAGCGACCGGCCATGTCTACATATCCCGCTGCCAATCAGCCAGAGCCCCGACGCTGCAACAATTGCGGTGCACCGATCGTCGGCCGCTTCTCGCCTTGTCTTTCGTGTCATTCGCTCGCGCTGGAGGGGTCTGGTGCGCATGCTGCCTCAGTGCCGGGTTTGTACGTCGAGCCGGAGAATCCGCCGCGGACGGGGCCCGCCAGGCTGCCGGCGCGCAGCATCTGGCACCGTTCGCCGGACACGCTCGTCTATCCCTACGATTCAATCGACGAAGCCGAGTTAGCCGCGCAAGCAGGACGGCGCACGCGCAACCGCATCGTGCTGGCTGCGTCGGTGCTGGCGGTGAGTTCCGCCGTGTACCTGATCTGCATCCATGACGGCGACTTGCGCGTGGCGCCGCCGGTTGTGGCGAGCGGCAATGTGTCCACGGTGTCCGCGCAGAACGGCAAGGCGTCCGTTGCTGTCGATGGTGCCGGGAAAGCCAAGGCGAATGCTGGATCGTTGCAGCCTGGGAGTGACGCGCCACGCGTCGCCGCGGCCCGGCCTTCGGCGGTCACACCGGCGGCGGCGTCGCTGCCCGAACCGCGCCGTGTCACGCCGGCAGCGCCGGACGCCGCGCGCGTCGCTGCCGCTCAGCCCATCGCATCGACACCCGAGCAGCACCAGGTCGTGTCGGCAACGTCGGATGCCACGCACGTCACGGCCGCTCAGCCGATTGCCGCGAAAGATAAACCGCATGCCGATGCTTCGCCGAGCGTCATCGCGCTGCAACAGCAACAACGGCCGCAGCCCGCCATCGCTGCGCAACACCTCGCATCGGCCCAGCCCGCAGCGGTTACACCACAGGTCGCGGCGACACCCGAGCAGCACCGGGTCGTGTCGGCAACGCCGGATGCCACGCACACCATTGCCGCTCAGCCGATTGCCGCGAAAGATAAACCACGCACCGATGCTGCGCCGAGCCGCGTCACCGCGCAACAACAGCAACAACAGCCGCAACCCGCCATCGCCGCGCAACACCTGGCATCAGCCCACCCCTCAACAGCCACACCACCCACCGCATCGCAGCCTCAACAGCACCGCGTTTCGTTGGCGAAGCCAGATCTCACACGCCTCGCCGCAAATCCGCCAATCAGCGCGGAAGAGAAACGTCGCGCCGAAGCCGCGCGATATCTGCGAGCGGCACGTATCAATCTGAAGGCGAACAATCTGTCAGCGACGAAATCGCGCATTGCCGCGGCCCTCGCCGCGCAGCCCGACAACCGCGAGGCACAGCGCCTGCGCGCGACGGTGCATACGCTCGAACAGCAACGCGATGCGCTGCTCAGCCTCGCGCGCAGCTGCGGTTCTATCGGACACCTGGCTTGTGCGTCGCGCGACGCCGGCATCGCGCTGCAAATCGATTCGAGCAGCAAGACGGCACGGCGTCTGTCGACACAGGCCACGCGCGAATCCGAACTACAGATCGCGCCGTCAGCCGACACCGCGACCGAACCGCTGCCCGACGTGCGCAACGTCAACACGCATCATTGACGTTGCGCTAGCGCAGGGGCGTTGCAACGCGCGAAACCGCGCCTCGCAACGCCCCGAGCCGCGGCACCGGTTCGGTTCACCAACTCACCGGCTCACCAACGGCCCATAAAAGACAAGCGCCCGCAGCCATCGGCAGCGAGCCGATCACTACGGGCGCGAAACGAAGCACATCAACAACACGTCGATCCGCCAGGAAACTGCGGATCGCTAACCCATCACGATAACTCGCACACCGTGACCGGCACACGCGTCATGACTATTCGTGATGCTCCAATGCCGTAAAGCCCGCCAGCGTGACAAGCGCGTCGCGGCGTGCGATCTGGTAGTCCGAGCGCACCATTTCCTTGACCAGTTGCGCAAACGACGTGGTCGGCTTCCAGCCGAGCCGCGCGTGCGCCTTCGACGGATCGCCGAGCAGCGTTTCGACTTCGGCCGGCCGGAAATAGCGCGGATCGACCCGCACGATCACATCGCCGGGCGACACCTTGATCTCGCGCCCTTCCACCTTTTCGACGATGCCGACCTCATCCACGCCCGTGCCCTCGAAACGCACGGTGATGCCCAGCTCAGCGGCCGCATTCTGCACGAACTGACGCACGCTGTATTGCTCGCCGGTCGCGATCACGAAATCTTCAGGCTGGTCCTGCTGCAGCATCATCCACTGCATTTCCACGTAATCGCGGGCGTGGCCCCAGTCGCGCAGCGCTGCCAGATTGCCGAGATACAGCATCTTCTGCGTGCCCACCGCGATGCGCGCGATCGCGCGCGTGATCTTGCGCGTCACGAAGGTCTCGCCGCGCACCGGCGATTCGTGATTGAACAGAATCCCGTTGCACGCGAAGAACCCATAGGCCTCGCGATAATTGACCGTGGTCCAGTAGGCGAACAGCTTGGCGACCGCATACGGGCTGCGCGGATAGAACGGCGTGGTCTCGCTTTGCGGCACCTGCTGCACGAGCCCGTAGAGTTCCGACGTGGATGCCTGATAAAAGCGCGTTTTCTCCTGCATGCCGAGAATGCGGATGGCTTCGAGAATGCGCAACGTACCGAGACCGTCGGCATTGGCCGTGTATTCCGGTTCCTCGAACGACACCGCGACATGGCTCTGCGCGGCGAGGTTGTAGATTTCGTCCGGCTCGACGCGCTGGATCACGCGCAGCAGGCTGGTCGAGTCGGTCAGATCCGCATGGTGCAGAAAGAGCCGTTGCTCCGGTTCGTGAGGATCGCGGTAGAGATGATCGATCCGGTCCGTGTTGAACAGGGACACCCTGCGTTTGATGCCGTGTACGATGTAATCCTTGGCGAGCAGCAACTCAGCCAGGTATGAGCCGTCCTGTCCAGTAATGCCGGTGATCAGCGCAACCTTGCGTTTCATGGAACCTTCCCCCAAATAGTGTTTGGCGATGCCTATCCGAACCTCGAGCCCGCGCCGATCCCAGGGCGAAACCGCACACGGCCGCGGCACACGGCATTGCGCCGCGGGCCGCGCCGTCAACCGGCAATGCTGTCGTAGCCGTAATAGCCGCCCTGATATCCCGAACCGAGAAACGCGGCTTCCTGCGGCACATCGGTCAGCAGCACGCCGCGCATGGCCACACCGCCGTTGCGCAACCGTTTCGCGGTTTCGATGATCTCGTGCAGCGGCTGGCGGCCGTGGCGCACCACCAGCAGCGTGGTGCCCGCATATCGGCCGATCAGCGTCGAGTCAGTCACCGCCAGTACCGGCGGTGTATCGACAATAACGAGGTCGTACTGCGGCTTCAGTTCGTCAAGCAACATTTCGAAGCGTTTGCTCATCAGCAGCTCGGCCGGATGCGTCGGCAGCGAGCCCTTGGCCAGCACGTCCAGACCGGGCAGCACCTCGCGCTGGATCATCGAGTGCAGATCGCCGCCGCTCAGCACGTCGGACAGGCCCGGCTGATGGGAGATGCCGAAGTGCGAATGCACGTCCCCGCGCCGCATGTCGGCGTCGATGATCAACACGCGCTTGTTCGCCGACGCGACCAGCGCCGACAGGTTCACCGACAGGAACGACTTGCCCGCGTCGGGCCGCGAGCCGGTAATCATCACGACGTTGTTGGCCGCGTGATCGAGCGACAGCTGCAGCGACGTGCGCAGGTTGCGCACGCCTTCCACCGCGAGATCCCCAGGCGCCTGGTGCGCGAGCACATGCTGGCCGCGGCGGCGCTGCGCCACGCTTTGCTGCAGGCGCAGCTGGGTCTGACTGCGCGGCACGGCCGCGAACACCGGCACGCCGAGCATGCCTTCGAGGTCGTCGGGCCGCTCGACGCCGCCGTACATCGCGCGCTTGAGCAGGATCAGCAAGATGCCGAGCCCGAGGCCGCCGCCGAGCGAAACCAGGATCGCCAGCATGCGCCGCGGCCGCACCGGATCGTCAGGCGTTTCGGCGAAGTCGACGACCCGCACGCCGGCCACCTGCCCCGCCTGCGTCGTGCGCAGTTGCTGCACGTTGTTCAGCAGACTGTTGTATTGCGTGGTCTTCTCGTCCACGTCGTGCTTGAGCCGCTGCGCGGTCTGCTCGGTGTCGGGCATCGCCGTCGCACTGCGCTTCATGGTGGCCTGCGCGCCCTGCAACGCGGCGATCTGCGCGTCGAGCGCGGCCACCGACGGATGGCTCGGCGTGAAGCGCTGCAACAGCTCCACGCGCTGCTGCTGCAGGTCGAGCAGGCGCGCCTTGTTGTCGGCTGACTGTTGCAGCATCAGCCGGCTCTCCTCGCCGGGATCGACCGTGCCGTGCTCGTTGCGGAACTTGCTGTAGCGCTGCTCGGCGTCGTCCAGATCCTTGCGCAGGGCGGGCAGTTGCTGCTCAAGAAATGCGAGCGTGTGGCGCGTTTCGGTCGAGCGGCTCGCCATGTCCTGACGCACGAACTGCTGCGCCATGTTGTTGACGATCGCCGCGGCCAACGCCGGATCGCCGCCTTCGAGGCTCATCCGGATCACGCCGGATTGCGGCGCGGTCTCCTGCACGAGCATGGTGTTCTGCAGGCGGTCGACCGTGCCGAGCGTCGAGGCGCGCGCGAGCGTGAAGCGCGTGCCGGGCGCCCCGACGAGCCGGTCGACGTGCAGCACGATCGGGCCGTCGGCGGTATCGGTCTGCACCGTCTCGCCGACCCGGCCCGACAGGATCGCGCTGCCGTTCGGGTCGCGCAGCACGAAGGTGTTGTCGGCCCCCGCCACCAGCGTGAAGCTCGCGTCGTACATCGGCTTCGCGGTATCGAAACGCGACACCGCGATGCTCTCGTTGCCCCACGCAAAGCCCGACAGCTTCATGAACGACGGCAGCCTGAAGCCCCATCGGCCCCATCGTCCATTCGCGAGACCCGCGATCCTCGCACCGACGAGCGGCAGATAACGCGGCGTCGCCGTGATGTCGAGGTGCAGCGTGCGCACCGCCTCCTCGACGACGAGCCGCGACTTCAACAACTCGATCTGCGCGGCCGTCGACGGCTTCGAATCGGCGCCGCCGCCGACCGGCGGCGACGCGCCGTTAGCGACGCCGGTCGGGTTGGCCGTCCGGTCCTCGACGTGGAACAGCACGTCCGCGCGGTACGTCGGCGGCGCGAGCAACGCGTAGGCACTGCCGAGCGCGAGCGCGATCAGCGTCACCGTGAGAATCGTGCGCCGACCGCGCACGATCGTGCGCAGGTAGTCCGACGGACGCAGACGGCCCGGACCGGGCACGTCCGCGTAACCGGGTTCGAAGCGGGCTTCGAACCGGTTCTCAAAGCGGTTCTCGTAGCGGCCTTCATAACGGCCGTCAAAGTGGATTGCCATGTTGTTCACCCCGACAAGACCTGGCGGTGCGCGTTACGCGCACCGCTCTTACGTCACTTCCCGACGATAACCCCCGTCACCGCCGCGTTGATCGCCGGCAACAGCAGGTTCAGCACGCGGTTGAAGCGAACCAGGCCGCCCTGGCCGACGTACACGATGTCCTTCGGCTGCAATTGGAACTGGTTCGCGAGCAGCATCGCCACCGGCGAGCGAGCGTCGAGGTGATAGATCTGCGGCGAGTCGCTGGTCGAATTGCGGATCACGAACAGCTGCTGCGCGGCGGCCGTGTTCGAGTCGAAGCTGCCGCCGTCGGAGATCGCCTGCGAGAGCGTCAGCGAGCCGTTGCGCAGCGGCAGCACCGTGGCCGGCTTGTTGACCTCGCCCATCACGTACACGCCGCTGTCCTCGCGCGCGTTGACCCGCACCATGTCGCCCGCCTGCAGATAGATGTCCGACGGATTGTGGCCGTGCTTGATGAGGTCGTCGATGTTCAGCGAATACGTATGGCCGTTGCGGATCAGGTCGACGCGGCTGCGGTCCGCGGTCGTCGTGAAGCCGCCGCTCAGGCCGATCGCGTTGGTCAGCGACATCGGAATGTCGTTGACCGACTGGCTGCCGGGCGTGCGCACTTCGCCGTCGATCATCACCTGCGCGTTACGGAACGACGCGACCCGCACCGTCACTTCGGGCTTCTGGTACACCTTGCTCAGACGCTGATGCAGTTCGCGCTGAATCGACGCGACGTCCCTGCCCGCCACGTGCAGGGTGCCCGCATACGGAAACTGCACGTCGCCGCTTTCGTCGATCAGAAAGCCCGGAATCGCATCCGAGGGCCGCGAGGTCTGCGTCGGCTGCCCGAGCGCGGCCGCGAGTTCCGGGTGATCCCACACGACGATCTGTAGCACGTCGCCGGGGCCGACCTTGTACGCGGTCGGCTTGCCGAACAGCGCTGCGATATCGGGCGGCATCGTCATGGCCTGCTGGTCGGCGTTCATCTTCTTCAGCAGCGCCAGGTTAATGTCGGTGATCGGAATCTGCTGCTGCGAAGCTTCGGTGGGACTGAAATCCCCTCCCGTGTCCTGCACCGTGGCCGGCGTAATCATCCGTTGGCCCGGTACACTGCCGCAGCCGGCGAGCAGTGCGGCACTCGCGAAAACCACCATCGTTCCCGCACGAAAACCCTGTGAGTTCATGATCCTTCCTCCTTCGCCCCGAGGCGTTTTTTATCGACTGCTTAGTAAGCGTTTCGATGAACCAGTCCTGCGACGATCGTCGCGCCGATGATCCGCATGTCGAGCGCGAACGACCAGTGACCGAGGTAGTACAGGTCATGTTCGACGCGACGTTCCATCTTCTCGATGCGGTCGGTTTCGCCACGGAAGCCGTTGATCTGCGCCCAGCCCGTGATTCCCGGTTTGATCCGGTAGCGATTGATGTAGCCCGCGACCACCTTCTGGTAGAGGTCGTCGTGCTCGAGCGCATGGGGGCGCGGTCCTACGACCGACATGTCGCCACGCAGCACGTTGAAAAATTGCGGCAGCTCGTCGAGGCTCGTGCGGCGCAGGAACGCGCCCACTTTCGTCACGCGCTTGTCGTTGCGCGTCGCCTGGCTCAAGGTGCCTTTCGCTTCGGTATGCAGCCGCATCGAGCGAAACTTGTAGATCGTGAACACGCGCCCGTCCGCGCCCTTGCGCTTCTGTTTGAACAGCACCGGACCGCGCGAGGACAGCTTCACCGCGATCGCGATGCCGAGCAGCAGCGGCATGAGCCCGAGCAGCGCGCTCGCCGCGAACAGCCGGTCGAAAATCTCTTTCTTCAGCATCGCGTTGGCCGACAGCGGCGAGGCGACCAGGTTGATCGCCGGCACGCCGAGCAGATCGACGACGCCGCTGCCTTCGAACAACGCGTGACTGCGCACGTCCGGCATGAAGCGGATATTGACGAGGTCGTCGCGGAACTCGTCGATCAGCGCGCAGATGAGCGGCTCCTCGGAGAGCGACAGCATCAGCCAGAGCTCGTGGACGTCGTTGGTGCGGATGTAGTCGGCGAGCGCGTCGACGCGCTCGAACACCGGCACGCGCGAATTCGTCACCGCGGAATCGTCCGGCCGCGTGTTGTAGACGGCCGTGGCGCGAAAGCCCGCGGTCGGCGCCGACTCGATACGGCGCAGGATCGCATCGCACTGCGAACCGCTGCCGACGATCGCGACCTGATGCAGGTTCATGCCGGCGCCGCGCGCCCGCGCGAGCACCGCATGCGTGACGAGCCGGTAGGCGATCAGCAGGCCGCCGGTCGTCGCGGTCCAGTACGAAAACCACAGCCGCGAGACGATGTCGATCCGATGCAGCGAATACATTAGCGCCAGCGCGCAGGCCTGCACGATCAGCCACGCGAGCGACACCTGGCCGGCGAGCCCGAGCTTCGAGCGGCCGCGCCACGATTCGTACACGCCGAAGGCGGGAAAGATCGCCAGCGCGAAGGCGGCGGAAAACATCGCCAGCGCCCAGTAGAAGCCCGACTGGCCGAGATAGTCGAAGCGGATTTGCGACGCCACGGCCGCACCCGCCAACACCAGCGCGACATCGAAAATTCGCGCGAGCAGATCCTGAAACTTGCGCATGTTTGCTTCCCTCGTATTGCCTTTTATGTTCGCCAACGGGGCCGTATCCATGCTGCTTACGGGCAGCGGCCGTAGTTGTCGTTGAACCTCACGATGTCGTCCTCGCCGAGATAGGTGCCGGACTGGATTTCGATGATTTCGAGCGGCACCTTGCCGGGGTTTTCGAGCCGGTGACGCGTGCCGAGCGGAATGTAGGTCGACTGGTTTTCGGTGAGCAGGAACTGCTCTTCGCCGCGCGTGACGAGCGCGGTGCCGCGCACCACCACCCAGTGTTCGGCGCGGTGATGATGCAGTTGCAGCGACAGCTGCGCGCCGGGCGTGACGACGATGCGCTTGACCTGAAAGCGCTCGCCGTGATCGATCGAATCGTAAAAGCCCCACGGGCGCCGCACCTTGCGATGCGCGTCGGCTTCGGGCGCGTTCTGCGCCTTGATGCGCGACACGAGGCCCTTCACGTCCTGCACGTGCGAGCGGTCCACCACCAGCACCGCATCGGCCGTCTCGACCACCACCACGTTGGCGGTGCCGACGCAGGCGACGAGCCGCCCTTCCGAATGCGCGTAGCACGACACCGCGCCTTCGAAGGTGACGCGGCCGCGCCCGGCGTTGCCGTTCGCATCCTTTTCCATCGCGGCCCATACCGCGTCCCACGAGCCGAGGTCGGACCAGCCGGCTTCGAGCGGAATCACGACGCCGGCGGGAATGCCGGTGGTTGCGGCTGTGCTTGCGGTGTTGTCGATCGGACCGCGGCCTGCGTTGCCGGCCTGGCCCGCATCGATCGTGCTGGCACCGCGCGGCGCGCCCGCCGGCGACTCCGTCAGACGCTCCATCACTGCGTAGTCGATCGAATCGGCGGGCACTTCGAGGAAGGCCTCCGGCGCCGGCCGGAACACCGCGCCGTCCTGGCGGCCGTTCGCGAACGCGCTTTCGCAGGGCGCATGCATGTCGGGGCGCAGACGCGCGAGCGTATCGAGCCACACGCTCGCGCGCATGATGAAGATGCCGCTGTTCCACCAGTACGTGCCGGCCGCGAGGTATTGGGCGGCGAGTTCCTCGGCGGGCTTCTCGACGAAGCCGTCGATCGCATGACCGCCCTCGGCCAGCGCCGCGCCGATGCGGATATAGCCGAAGCCGGTGTCGGGCCGCGTCGGCGGCACCCCGAGCGTCGCGATCGCGCCCGCTGCCGCGTGGCGCGCCGCGCAATCGAGCGCGCGCTGCAATGCGGCCACGTCGGCAATCGCATGATCGGCCGGCATCACGATCAGGATCGCGTCGCGGTCCTCCGCGCACGCGAGCGATGCCGCCAGCGTCAGCGCGGGGGCCGTGTCGCGCCGCGCGGGCTCGACGATCAGCCGCGCGTCGATACCGTTCTCGCGCAACTGCTCGGCAATCACGAAGCGATGCTCGTCGCCGCACACGACGATCGGCGAGGCATCGACATGCCAGCTCGCGGGAAAGCCGTCGAGGCGCCGCGCGGTCGCCTGCAGCAGCGAGTCGGAGCCGACCACGTCGATCAGTTGCTTCGGAAAGTTTTCTCGCGACACCGGCCACAGCCGGGTGCCCGAGCCGCCCGCCAGAATGACCGGCACGATATGCGCGCAATGCGCGCCGGCGCCAGCCGGCTCGACAGATCCTGCGCTCACGATGCCATGCCTCAACATATTCGGATTCCTTATAGTCCTGCAAGGTACGAAGGAGAAGACTCCGGTGCGCCGTTTCGCGCGCTCGCCGGGTTGCGTCCTGCGCTGCTACTCGCCGCTCATGCGACGGCTCTGAATCCTGAACTCGGTCGGGGAAATCCGCATGCGCTTGCGGA
Organism: Burkholderia sp. Ax-1724; assembly: GCF_011752995.1. Taxonomy (GTDB): domain Bacteria; phylum Pseudomonadota; class Gammaproteobacteria; order Burkholderiales; family Burkholderiaceae; genus Paraburkholderia. Next base: position 201,017 of record NZ_VWWL01000001.1, on the reverse strand, counting down.
ACACCTTCGCGAGACGGTCGCCATTGCCCATGCCGGTGCGGCGCGCAATCTTGTCGACCGGCAATTCGGATTCGGTCAGCAGGCTGCATGTCACCGCGAGGCGCTCATGCAGCAGAAAACTCGAGGGCGTAATACCCATTTCCATCTTGAAGCGGCGCAGGAAATTGCGTTCGCTCATGGCCGCGAACTGCGCGGCGTCGGCAATCGAAATCGACTGCTGGCAGTTTTCCTGGAGCCAGCGCGCGGCCGCGCGCACCTTGTCGCCGGGACTCAGCGCGCCGTCCTCGCCGAGCAGCGGCGCGAGGTTCGACGAATCCGCCAGCAGCCGCTCGGCCGCCATGCGCGCGGTCGCGTTGCCGAGGTCGCGCTTGATCAGCGCGAGCGCGCTACGCATCGACTCCAGCCGGTCGCCGAGTTCCGCCGCGCCATGCGTGGCGCTCTCCGGGCTTGCCGCGCTCGCGCCGTTCGGTTCGCCCGCGTCATGGGCCGGCTGATGCGGCTCGCCCGCCTCCGCGCCGTCGGGCACGTAAGCCGCGTCGAGCACCGCGCGTCCTTCGGCGATCGAGCGCATCATCGACGTGTTGCGGCGTACGCGGCGCAGCCAGCCGATCAGCCGCTCGTCGCGCGCCGCCATCGCCGCGCCCTTGCCGCCCGCGACATACAGCGCGTCGAAGCCGCGGTAATGACGCGCATCGAGCCCGTCGGTCCACACCCGCAAGCCGGACGACGCGGCCACCATGCCGCCGTCGACGGACAGAAACGACACGTCGTAGAGCCACGCACCCGAGCCCGACGTGGAGAGTTCGTTCGCGGCCTGGAAAACCTCGGCAATGACACCCGCGCCTTGCAGCGAGCAATCGTTGAACAGCAGAATTGCAATGCGGCGCACGCCTTTGTTCGGCGCATGCACCCAGCGCAGCATTGCGGACTCGAGACTTGCGCAGGTCATAGCCATCCTCTCAACGGAAAACGATCGACTTCACCTTCTATCGCCACCGGGAATACCCACTCGGTGCACTGGATCATAGCGACGGCTTCCAGCATTTAGCCGCCATGACCGAAAATGCGGACATGTTGGCGCATTAATGGGTGGCCGGTCTGTGCGATTCAGCACCTTGCCGAAGCAACCGCCATATCAATGAATTAATGCGGAATTCTGCATATGGCCGAATATGCATTCGCAAATGTTAGGGCAATTCGAAAATTGATTGCGTACGCCAGCGCACACTGCGCGCCTGCTCGAAAAGAGGCCTATTTTAATTTTATCCGACCTTTATTTCGTCTTATCCAGGTTTATCCTTGCCGGAAAACATTGTCTGAGAGTGCAATTCCCTCGACCGGCTTCCGAAGCCACCGTGCCGCCGGAACGCCTGCGTTCTCCTGAAGATACCGGCCAGGCGGCGCAACGAAGCCAATTCCTCATCCAATTTAAATGCATTGGAAGGTGAATAGATTATTTAATTATTCTCCAATGAAAGCCTTGAATACACAAAACAACAATTAATGTTTCAGACATGAAACATTAAAATCGGATGGCGTTAGCCCGCCGACAATCGACGGGCCGATGGCGGATTGTGTCGAGCGGAACCCGGTTCGATTCCGCCATGGAATTGCGGAAACGGACTAGGTCTTTTCCGCACGCGCCGGCGCGGCAAGTCAAGGCAAACCGCCGCGGTCTTGCGGCTTTCCGTGAGCACGGCATACGTGCGACCACGGTTTTCCAGCGGGCAAGCGCACATAAGCGTCAGGCGAGTACGGGTTACGATGCCGCAAAGACACGCTGGAGCCGTATAGATGAGTGGCCTGACATGGACCATGCTGATACTGGCCGCGTTGATTGGCGCGCTCCTGTTCGCGACGATCGGCGCGGTACTGTTCGCGCTGCTGCTCGCGAACGTATCGGGACGGCTCGAGCACGCCGATGAAACCCGTCGCGACGCCTAGCTTTTTTTCGCGGCGTCCGCACGAGCCTGGCGGAACCGTGCAACGCTGAATGGAACGCACGCCGCCGAGGCTGTTTCGCCGCGTCTCCCATGACGGGCTCAATACACGCGATGAGCCCGCACATCGCGTTCGTCGCGCTTGCCCGCTATTTTCGGTGTCGCTATGCTCGCGAATGCGCCGACTGCGAGGCGCGCGGCCGGCGGCAAGTCGTCTCGCGCCGCTCGTCGAACCGCCGCACAAGCCCTAGAACGTACAAACACCGCTGACGACACGAGCGGCGCCGAGCTCAAGGAACCACCTCGATATCGGCACGCAACGACGAGCCCCCTCGTCGGCGCAATCGACACGCCCCATCAGAACAACCGTCCGGGAACCCGTCCATGTCCACCACGAGTCTCTTCTTCACCGCCGCGGGCGTCGGCCTCGCGATCGCCGCGCCGATCGGTCCGATGGGCATGCTGTGTATCCGCCGCACGCTGACTGGCGGCCCGCGCGCCGGGCTCGCGATCGGCTTCGGTATCGCGAGCGGCGACGCCGCCTACGGGCTGATCGCGGCACTCGGCCTCGTCGGCATTTCGCAATTCATGCTCGCCTACGACCGTCCGCTGCATCTGCTCGCGGGCCTGTTTCTGTTGTACCTCGGCGTGCGCGCGCTGCTGCAGAAGCCTTCCGCCGCCCTCGCCAACGGCGCCGCCGGCCATGGCCATGGCGACGGCCGGCTCGCCCAGATCGGCCGCGCCGGCGCGCTGCGCGCATACGCGAGCGCCTTGCTGCTGACGCTGACCAACCCGCAGACCGTCATCATGTTCGCCGCGCTGTTCACGACGCTCGCGCCACGCGGTGCGTTCTCGCCGGCCATCGCGCTGACGACGGTCGGCGGCGTATTCGCCGGTTCGATCGCGTGGTGGTGTTTTCTCGTGACCGTGGTATCGCTCGCGCGCCATGCGATCGGCACGAAGCTGCGCGGCGCAATCGACCGGATGGTCGGCTTGATGCTCGCGGTGTTCGGCGTGGTCGAGATTCGCCGGGCGCTTTGAGCGGCGGCTGAGGCGGCATGTGGGAAAATCGGACTGCCCGCGCTGGGCACGCTCTCGGTGCGCCCGGTGTGCCCGGTGCTCTCGCTTTACCGCTCCACGCAGCGCGCCATGCAACAACGCGGCACCCGCCTTGCGCTCCGAGCAGGTAGCGGGTCCCGGCTCGACATGAGGCGCACTCGCTTGGCGCCGCACTCCGGGCAGGCCCAATGCAGCATGCAACACCCCTGCGTTGCACGCTGCGCGCGCCATCGAACGCAACTCGCAACGCCCTCATGCCGCACGCCGCACAGCGCCCGCTCCAGCATGCCGCCCACACCCGGACTCACATCCCGCACGCGGGAGCGGCAGTTTTGCGACAATAGCGCCTTTCGTCGCGCAGGCGGCGGCCCGGGCAACCGGTACGGCCCCCTCGACTTCACGGTCCGCGGCGCCGTGCGGCAGCCACCGGCCGGCCATCAGCCGGCGGCGGGACCGCCAGCGCGACCGCATCCGGCAGCGGCCATGCGGCAAGCCGCCGACAAGCTGCGCCCCCCGCCCCGGCGAACCCGCCGGCCTTGCCGCCCAACCCTTCACCACCGATCAGTCAGCTGTCCGTTCAATGGCACTTCCCCACATCGATCTGCTGTACTCTTTCTCCGGCCTGTTCGTCGGCTTCCTGGTCGGGCTGACGGGCGTCGGCGGCGGCTCGCTGATGACGCCGATCCTCGTCCTGCTGTTCAACGTGCATCCGGCCACCGCCGTCGGCACCGACCTGCTTTACGCGGCCGCCACCAAGGCAACCGGCACGCTCGTGCACGGACTGAAGGGCTCCGTCGACTGGCAGATCACGCTGCGCCTCGCCGCCGGCAGCGTGCCGGCGGCCACGGTCACGCTGATCCTGCTGCATCGGCACGGCATGGACACGCCCGGCGCGAGCCGGCTGATTCAGGTCGTGCTCGGCACGGCGCTACTGATCACGGCGATCGCGCTCGTGTTCCGCCCGCAGCTCGCGGCACTCGGGGCACGCAAGCAGCGCGCCCCGAGCCAGGGGCGCACGCTCGCGCTGACGATGCTCACGGGCGCGGTTCTCGGCGTGCTGGTGTCGCTGACCTCGGTCGGCGCAGGCGCGATCGGCGTGACGGTGTTGCTGCTGCTGTATCCGCTGCTGCCGACCACGCGCATCGTCGGCTCGGACATCGCGCACGCGGTGCCGCTGACGCTGCTCGCGGGCGCGGGCCATTGGCTGCTCGGCTCGGTCGACTGGTCGATGCTGCTGTCGCTGCTGGTGGGTTCGCTGCCGGGGATCGCGATCGGCAGCTATCTGTCGTCGCGGGCGCCGGATGCGCTGCTGCGCAATCTGCTGGCGGCCACGCTGACGCTGGTCGGCGTCAGGCTCGTGCTGTCCTGACGCCGAGCGCCGGCGCGGCGTCTACTTGAAATAGCGGCAGGTCAGATCGGCGTCGAACTGCCTGATCCACTGCCCGTGACGATCGGGATACGACTGCGCCCAGCCGCCGCGCCGCACGGTGACGAGACGCTCGGGCGCGGGCTCGTCCGCGCTCACGCTGGCGCTGATGTCGAAATGCGCGGGTGCGAAGCCATGGCGCGCGCACACGAGCTCGAAAGCGGCCCGATCGCCGATCGGCAGATCGATATAGCGAAACAGCGTGGTTTTCATGACGTCGGCTCCCGTTCCAGACGTCACAGTACGCCTCGGCGTGCGTCAGCACTGTGTCGCAGCGCACCAATCCGGAACGGAGTCAGAACGGCGGCGCAATCGCGCGGCTCGCCAGGATCGGCAGCCCGGTCGTCCGGTTCTCGCGACGCTTCCGCACAATCGGCAACCGGCCGGTAACGACGAAGGCAAAGGCGCAGGCGAAAAAAAAGCTCCGGCGATGAGCCGGAGCCGTATTCTGCGTCGATCGTTCGCGGCAGTCCACGAACCCGCACCCGGCGACGCGCGGCCTTGCGAGCCGCCGCGCGTGCGCCGTGGCGCTTACTGCTGCATGACGGTCAGCTTGTTCGAGACCGACGTCACGCCGGCGACACCCTTCGCGGCCGTACCGGCCGCATCGATCTGGCCCTGGCTCGGCACCGAGCCGGTCAGCGTCACCGCGCCGCCGCGTGCGCGCACGGCGATGTTCGACACGTCGAGACCCTGGGTCTTCGTGAGCGCGGCACGCACCTTGCGGCCGAGCTGGTGGTTCGCGCGCTTGCCGGCCTTGACGCTGGCGGCTGTGGCCGCGGTCGAATCCGTTGCCGGAGCGCTTGCCTGAGCGTACACGTTGCACGCCACCACCATTGCCACCACCGAACCCAGCGTTTTCAGAACACCGACCGTTTTCATAGCTCTCTTCTCCTTGATTTCACATTGGACCGCATCTCAAGCGGTTTCGTTACGACTACGGGCAACCGGCGTGGCGCGAAGCGAGCTTCGGCGACGACCGGTTAAGGCTACGACACGGTGCGCAAGAGGCGAGAGAGGCCGGCTGCCGCCCTGTCCGTCGTGTGCCGCCCGGTCAGGACGGCGCGCGGACCCGGAACGGGAACCCGCAAACCGCGAAATTCGCCGGCGCCCCCGGTTCTTGTCCGCCATGCCGGGATCGCGCCGCGCAAACGTTGGCTCGCGGTAGCGATCCACAATTTAATCTAGCCGGGACAGAAGCGCAAAGGGTTTAGTGGCGGGCGTGGCGCGGCGACAGCGGATGCCGGAATGCAAAGTGAACGGGCGAGGCCATGCGCGGACGGCCCGCAGGCGGCTGATTTGCGGCTCAATTGCTGCTGGCTCGCGGCTGATTTGCGTTGCATTAACGGCCCATTTGCGATTCAGACGCCGCTCACATCCAGCGCATGTGGAGTTCACGATTTGTTACGGCTTTGTCCGCGCACCGCCGCGCCGCGTGTTTCGCCGTCGCGCGAATCTCAGGTACCATCGGCGCGACGCGTGGTGACGGCGACCCGCAGCCCGCCTGCACAGGGCCGCGCCCGCTCCGGCCGCCAGATGCCGTTTCGCCGTTTCGCCGTTTCGCCGTTTCGCAACACCGTCGCACGTTCGCCCTCACGACCACCGCCGCCACCTGATCCGATGAAGCCAGCCACCGGCCGCACCCGTCCCCCTCGTCTTGTCGCCCGTTTCGTCGCGATCTCGTGGCGCGACCTCGCGGTGTCGTTCGGGCCACTCGTGCTGCTCGCCATCGTCGCGATCTGGGCCGCCGTGCGGCTCATCCAGCCCGCACCGCCGAGCACGCTGACGATCAGCGCCGGCCCCGTCGGCAGCACGTTCTGGAACGCCGCGCAGAAGTACAAGACGATCCTCGCGCGCAACCGCATCACGCTGAACGTGCTGGACTCGCAGGGCTCGCTCGAAAACCTCAAGCGGCTCTCGGACCCGAATTCGAACGTCGACGTCGGCTTCGTGCAGAGCGGCGTCACGCCCGGCACGGCGGGCAAGGATCTGATGTCGCTCGGCAGCGTCGCCTACGTGCCGCTCGCGATCTTCTATCGCGGCGCGCCCGTGCAGTGGCTCTCCGAGTTCAAGGGCCAGCGGCTCGCGATCGGCGCCGAAGGCAGTGGCACGCGCGAACTCGCGCTCGCGCTGCTCAAGGCCAACGGCATCGTGCCGGGCGGGGCGACCAGGCTGCTGCCGCTCTCGGGCGACGAAGCCGCCAACGCGCTGATCGACGGCAAGATCGACGCGGCCTTTCTCGCCGGCGACTCGGCGCAGCCCGCCGTGATGGGCAAGCTTTACCGCACGCAGAACATCCGCTTCTACGATTTCACGCAGGCCGACGCGTACACACGCCGCTTTCCGTATCTGACCCAGCTGAAGATACCGATGGGTTCGCTGGACCTCGGCCAAAACCTGCCGGCGAACTCGATCAACATCGTCGCGCCGACCGCCGAGTTCGTCGCGCGCGACTCGCTGCATCCCGCTCTCTCCGATCTGCTGATCGAAGCCGCGCGCGAGGTGCACGGCCACGCGACGGTCATGCAGCACGCCGGCGAATTCCCCGCGCCGATCGCGCACGACTTCCCGCTCTCCGACGACGCCGCGCGCTACTACAAGTCGGGCAAGAGCTTCCTGTACCGGACGCTGCCGTTCTGGATCGCAAGCCTCGCCGACCGGCTGCTCGTGGTCGTGGTGCCGCTGATCGTGTTGCTCGTGCCGGCGCTGCGCGTCGTGCCGGGGCTTTACGCATGGCGGGTCAAGTCGCGCATCTATCGCTGGTACGGCTCGCTGATCGCGATCGAGCGCAGCGCGCTCAGCGAGCATTCGGCCGCCGAGCGCACCTCGCTGATCGAGCGGCTCGACACGATCGAGGACTCGGTCAACGGCATGAAAATGCCGCTCGCCTACGCGGACCAGTTCTACGTGCTGCGCGAGCACATCGGCTTCGTGCGGCGGCGGCTCATGGCGAGCCGCGACACGCAAGGCGTGCTGGACGAGGTCGACGACACGGATGAAGCGGACGGCCGGACAGCGCAAGCCGCGACGGAGCCGGCGACGGGACCGACGGTTGCCGCGGACGAGCGCGCAAGCCGTGCCGCAAACGGCGACACCAGCGGCGACACCAGCGGCCGCACGAGCCGGAACGCGGAGAGCGGCGCAGATCCGCGCGGCAGCGGCGAAGCGGACGGCGACCTTAAAGACTGAACACACGGCAGGCCGGCGCCACCCGCGCCTCGAATGCCTTTCGCACCAGCGCGGCTTGCCCCTCGTTCACCGCACGCAGCCGCGCAAACCGGCGCCCCGCTTGCACCAGGGGATATCGACCGGTGCAAGCGCGGGCCGCACCGCGTAAGATCGTTACGATTTCGACGGAATAGCAGACGCACCGTCCGCGCCGTCCTGAAGCAGGTACCCGGGAGACATTTATGACCGTTGGCATCGACGCCCAACAGCCGCTGTGGTTCTACGATTTCGTCTCGCCGTTCACCTACCTGTTGCTCGAGCAACACGACAAATGGCCCGGCTTCGACTTCGCGTTCACGCCGGTCGTGCTGAACGATCTGTATCGCCACTGGGGCCAGCGCTCGGCGTACAGCGTGCCCGCCAAGCGCACGTTCATGTACCGGCACGCGCTGTTTCGCGCGGAACAGCTCGGCATTCCGTACAGGATGCCGCCCGCGCATCCGTTCGATTCGATGAAACCGCTGCTGCTCGCCACGGCCGCGAACGGCGACGTCCAGTTCGTGCGCGAGATTTTCCGCTTCATCTGGCGCGAGGGACGCGATCCGTCGAGCGACGAAGCCTTCGCCGAACTGTGCGCACGCGTCGGCCAGCCGGACGGCCCCGAACTGATCCGGAGCGAGGCCGCGAAGGCGCAGTTGCAGCGCAATACCGCCGACGCGATCAGCCTCGGCGTGTACGGCGTGCCGACGTTTCGTCTGAACGACCAGCTGTTCTGGGGCGAGGACGCGCTGCCGATGGTGCTGTACTGCGCGCGCACGCCGAACTGGCTCGAGTCGCGCGAGGTGAAGCGGATCAGTTCGCTACCGTGGGGGCTGCCGGACAAGCCGGTCGAGAAGACGTAGACGAGCACGAGTGTGCCTATGAGCCGGCATGAACGCATGTGCGCGGCCGGCGGGCGGCATGGGGTGAGTCGCATTGCAAGCCTCAGGAGGTTCGGGTGCCGGCTTCCCGCTTCCACACCGGCGTCACGGCATCGCGGCTTTGCTGCCTGCCTCAGTTCGCGCGAAGCCACCACGGCAACCCGCTGCGCTGATGCCCGCCATACCGCGCCCGCTATGCCGCTCACCCGCAAACGGGCCTAAGGTTATAACCTTCGTATTCACGCACGCGCCGCGCGGCGGACGGCCCCCGCATCATGCTTCACGCCGCCCCGGACCGCCCGCGCCACGCTTTCATCATGGACGACACCGCCGCCGCCTCACTCGATATCTGGCTCGTGCGCGTGCTGCGCACGCTGCTCGTCGAGCGCAGCGTCACGCAGACCGCGCAGCGTCTGAACCAGACCCAGCCCGCGATCAGCACCGCGCTGCGCAAGCTGCGCGAAACGCTCGGCGATCCGATTCTGGTGCGCGGCAAGTCGGGCATGGTGCCGACCGAATACGGCGAGTCGCTGCTCGCGGCCGCGCAACGCGTGCTACGCGACGTCGATTTCGTCGCCACGCCGCACGGCGACTTCGATCCGGGCCGCTCGCGCCGCACCTTTCGCGTCGCCGCGCCCGATTATCTGAACGACTTCTTCATGCCGACCGTGATCGCGCGGTTTCGCGAAGCGGCACCGCACGCGCGGCTCGAAATCGAATCGCTGGGACCGCTGCTCGATCATGCGGCCGCGCTCGACGCCGGCGAACTCGATCTCGTGATCGGCAACTGGCCGAAGCCCGATCCGCGCTTCGAGCGCAGCGACCTGTTCGCCGATACCGTCGTGTGCATGATGCGCGCCGATCATCCGTTGACGCGCGCGCCGCTCACGCGCGAAGCGTATCTGGCCGCGCCGCATCTCGCGCCGACGCCGTATAGCGGCGCGCGCGGCGGCGCGATCGACACCGGCTTCGCGCGAGCACGCGCCGAGCGGCGCATCGTCGCGACGCTGCCCTACTTCGGGCTCGTGCCGCAAACGCTGCTGCAATCGGACCTGATCTTCACGACGACGCGCCGCTTCGCGATGCACTACGCGAGCATGCTGCCGCTCGCGGTCGTCGAGGTGCCGATCGCGTTTCCGCGCATCCGGTGCTATCAGCTCTGGCATCCGCAGCCGGATCGGCCGAGCGACGTCGGCTGGCTGAGAACGTTGATGTCCGGGGTATCGGATGAACTGGTCGCGCGGAAAATGCCGCGCGCGAAGCCGGGGTCGCCGAGGGTGCGCACGGCCGTGGCGACGGAAGTGCGGACAGAAGCACGCACGGAAGCCGAGACGAAAGGCCGCGCGACAGCCCAGGCGAAAACGCCGCCGCAAAAAAGCGATGAGGCCGGCGCATAAACGCCGGCCTCATCGAACGCTCGCGCAAACTCCTTGCGCCGTCATCGTGCCGCGACCGTGCCGTGGTCTTGCCGTAACGGTGCCCTGCTTTACGCCGTGGCCGGCACGACGGCCCGCTCGCTAACATCCGCGTCGCGAATCCGCACCTGCCCGTCAACCGGTGCCGCGGTAGCCCGCTGCGTCCTCAACCGCAGCAACTGCGCGCACACGGCAATCGCAATCGCCGCCGGCGCTTTATCGACGATCCCCTCGACGCCGATCGGACACGTCATCTCCACGAGCCGCTCGAGCTCGACGCCGCGATCGAGCAGACGCCGCTCGAATTTCACGCGCTTCGTCTTCGAGCCGATCATGCCGAAGTAGCTGAAATCGCGCCGCCGCATGATGCGCGCCGCGAGCGAAAAATCGAGCGCATGGTTGTGCGTCATCACGAGAAACCAGGCACCGGGCGGCGCCGCGTCGACGATCGCCTCGGGCGTGTCGGTCGCCTCGATCTGCACGTTGGGCGGCGTTTCGTCGGGGAACAGTTCGTCGCGTTCATCGACCCACTGCACCACGCACGGCAGACTGCCGAGCAGCTTCACGAGCGCATGCCCGACGTGCCCCGCGCCGAACAGCACGATATGCATCGGCGCCGGTCGCGGTTCAAGCTCCGACGCGGCGCAGCGCCGGCCGATCCGCACTGCCGAGCCGTCGCCCGGTGCGCTCGTGCCGCGCACGAGATGAGTGAGGCATGCTTCCATACTGCGCTCCCGCAACTCGACACTCACTGTGACACCTGCCGCGCGGCCGTGGTAGCAGCACGCACCACGCCCACTGCCTTGAGGATTTCCTCGCTGGTCGCGGGCGCATTGAGCGGCGGATTGACCTGGTGGCCGCCGACCGCCGAGACCGCGTCGCGCACCGCGAAGAACACCGAGAACGGCAGCAGCAACGGGGGCTCGCCGGTCGCCTTCGAACGATGGATGCTGTCCTCGACATTACGGTTCTTGAAGAGCCGAACGTTGAAAACCGGCGGCACGTCGTTGACGGTCGGAATCTTGTAGGTCGACGGCGCATGCGTCATCAGCTTGCCGCCCGCGTTCCACCACAACTCCTCAGTGGTAAGCCAGCCCATGCCCTGAATGAACGCGCCTTCCACCTGGCCCACGTCGAGCGCCGGATTCAGCGACGCGCCCACGTCGTGCAGCGCATCGGCGCGCAGCACACGCATCTCGCCGGTCAGCGTGTCGATCACGACTTCCGACACCGCCGCGCCGTACGAGTAGTAATAGAACGGCCGGCCCTGCAGTTTCGACTGATCCCAGTAGAGCTTGGGCGTCGCGTAGAAACCGTCGGACCACAACTGAATGCGCGCGAGGTAAGCCTTCGCGACCACTTCCTCGAACGGCACGGCCACGTCGCCCACCACCAGGCGGTCGTGCACGAAGCGCACGTCCGATGCGTTGACGCGGCCCGCGCCGTAGCGGTCGGCGGCGAACGCAGCAAGCCGTTCGCGCAGCTGGTGCGCGGCGTCCTGGGCGGCCTTGCCGTTCAGATCGGAACCGGTCGAAGCCGCCGTCGCCGACGTATTGGCGACCTTGCTCGTATCGGTCGCGGTCACGCGAATGCGGTTGAAGCCCACGCCTAGTTCATGCGCGACGACCTGCGCGACCTTCGTGTTGAGTCCCTGGCCCATTTCGGTGCCGCCATGATTCACGAGCACCGAGCCATCGGTATAGATGTGTACGAGTGCGCCGGCCTGGTTGAAGTGCGTGACGTTGAACGCGATGCCGAACTTGACCGGCGTCAGCGCAAGCCCTTTCTTCAGGACCTCGTTGTTCGCGTTGAACTCGTCGATCTCCTTGCGGCGCGCGCGGTAATCGCTCGTCGCTTCGAGCTCGTCGATCAACTCGTGAATCACGTTGTCTTCGACCACCTGGCCGTACGGCGTCTGGTTGCGCTCGGTCTTGCCGTACAGATTGCGGCGGCGCACGTCGAGCGCATCGAGGCCGACCGAGCGCGCGACGTTGTCGATGATGTACTCGATCGCGAACGCGCCCTGCGGGCCGCCGAAGCCGCGAAACGCCGTGTTCGACTGCGTGTTGGTCTTGCCGCAGAAGCCGTCGATCGACACGTCGGAGAGCCAGTACGCATTGTCGAAGTGGCACAGCGCGCGCGTCATCACCGGGCCGGACAGATCGGCGGAAAAGCCGCAGCGCGAAGTCATGTCGACCGCGACGCCGTCGATCACGCCCTCTTCGTCGTAGCCCACTTCGTATGTGTAGTGGAAATCGTGGCGCTTGCCGGTGACCATCATGTCGTCGTCGCGGTCCGGGCGCAGTTTGACCGGGCACAGCAGCTTCCACGCGGCGAGTGCCGCGCAGCAGGCGAACAGCGCCGACTGCGATTCCTTGCCGCCGAAGCCGCCGCCCATGCGCCGGCATTCGATCAATACGTTATGCGAAGCAACGCCGAGCGCATGCGCGACGAGGTGCTGCATTTCGGTCGGATGCTGCGTCGAGCAGTAGACGTGCATGCCGTCGTCGTCCTTCGGCACCGCGTACGAAATCTGCCCTTCGAGATAGAACTGCTCCTGGCCGCCGAGCAGCATCTCGCCGGCCTCGCGACGCGCGGCACGCGCGATCCTCGTGCCGGCATCGCCGCGCGCGAGCTTCATCGGCGGCAGCACGAACTGGTTCGCGGCACGCGCCTGCTGCGCGGTCAGCACCGCCGGCAGCTCCTCGTAGACCACCTCGGCGCGGCGCGCGCCGAGCCGCGCCGCCTCGTGCGAGGTCGCGACCACGATAAAGATCGGCTGGCCGACGTATTGCACGACACCGTTGGCGAGAATCGGATCGTCGCCATGGACGATCGGGCCGACGTCGTTGACGCCGGGGATGTCGTCGGCGGTAAAGACCGCGACCACGCCGGGCGTCGCGCGCACCTTGTCGAGCGAGATCGATACGAGCTTCGCGTGCGCCTTCGCCGAGAGCCCGAGCGCCGCGTGCAGCGTGCCGGCCAGTTCGGGGATATCGTCGGTATAGGTCGCGCGGCCGCTCACGTGCAGATGCGCCGATTCATGCGGACGCGAGACGTGGACCTGGGTGAAGTCGTCGAGGTCCTGAAGCTCGTTCAGGAACGGTTCGGCTTGCTGGTTCATTGTGGTGTTCTCCGTATTTCTTAAGCGCGCGTTGGGCTCGCCGGGCTCAAGCACTCGCGCCGGCCGGCGCGACCGCGCGCACGTCGAGCGCGTTCTTCGGCAGCGGACGATTCGTGCGCGTTTCGAGCCAGAAGCGGTACAGCGTGTTCTTCGCCGCTTCGAGGCGATAGTCGCTGGTCGCGCGCATATCGGTGAGCGGCGCATAGTCGTTGCCGAGCGCGAGCATCGCGGCCTGCGCGGTCGCCTCGTGCCATTCGGCATCGCGCAGCACGGCTTCGGCATGGAGCGCGCGCTTCGGCGTCGCGGCCATGCCGCCGAACGCGATGCGCGGCTCGCGGATCACGTCGCCATCGGCGATGAACGAGAACGCCGCGCAGACAGCCGAGATATCCGAATCGAAACGCTTCGAGAGCTTGTAGGTGCGAAAGCGCAGGTTCGCGCGCGCGCCGCCGCGCGTCGGCACCTTCAGGCCGACCACGAACTCGTGCTCGGCCATGTCCTTCTTCTGATAGGCGAGGTACAGGTCTTCGAGCGGCATCTCGCGCTCGATCTCGCCGCCGCGCACGATCACGCGCGCGCCGAGCGCGATCAGGCCCGGCATCGAATCGCCGATCGGCGAGCCGTTGGCGATATTGCCGCCGAGCGTGCCGGCATTGCGGATCGGCAGCGAGGCGAAGCGCTGCCACATTTCGGTCAGCTCCGGATACTGCTTCGCGATCTCCGCATACGCTTTTTCGACGCTGACACCCGCGCCGATTTCGATCCAGTCGTCGCCGGTTGCGAGCTTTTGCAGCTCGGCGATCTGCCCGACATAGACGAGGTTGCCGAGCTCGCGCATCTGCTTGGTGACCCACAGGCCGATGTCGGTGCTGCCCGCGAGAATGCGCGCGGCCGGCGCCTGTTCCTTGATCTGCGCGAGCGCCGCAACCGTGCGCGGCGCGGCGAATTGCTGGCCGGCGTGCTCGTAGCGGAACGTCTCGCTGCGCTCGATCGATGCCAGCGCGGCGGCCAGCGCCTTCACGTCGACCGGCGCTTTCGGCGCAGGCGCCTCGAACATGCGCTCGGCCGCATCGACGATCGGCCGGTAGCCGGTGCAGCGGCACAGATTGCCCGTGAGCGCATTGCCGATCGCCTCGCGCGACGGCACGGAGCGATTCGCGCAGCCCTGTTCGTGGCCGTGCTTCTCGTAGAGCGCCCACATCGACATGATGAAGCCCGGCGTGCAGAAGCCGCACTGCGAACCGTGGCAATCGACCATCGCCTGCTGCACCGGATGCAGCGCGCCGTCCGGCTGACGCAGGTCTTCGACCGTGAAGAGCGCGCGGCCGTCGAGCGTCGGCACGAACTGGATGCAGGCGTTGACCGCCTTGAAGTCGACGCCGCCCGCCGCGTTGCGCTCGCCGATCACGACCGTGCAGGCGCCGCAGTCGCCCTCCGCGCAGCCTTCCTTGGTGCCGGTGCAATGCGCGTCCTCGCGCAGATACTGCAACACCGTGCGGGTGACGGGCGCGTCTTTGATCTCGCGGATCGCGTTGCGGTGATAGAAGCGGATCGGCTCAGTCATGTCTCGTTGCTCTCTTCTGTTGGGTGCCCGCGCGCACGCGCCACGGCGATGATTCGAAAACTATCACCGTCAATAAAGGCAACCCATAGCGCGATTCGCATGCGGGACATATCCGCAAGACGATATCGGGATGAATTTGCGTGGCACCGTGCTTATGTTGGCAATGTATTTTTGCCACTTTTGTATATTTTTTATTGATTTATTGCCACTCAGGGTAACGACAGGTGCCGGCTCGCAGCCCCTGCAAGCCCACGCCGGCACGGCAAAACGGACCTTTATATGAATCCGGCAGGCCGGTCGATCTGACCGATTTTTGAGCAAACTCTGCAAGGGGATCGGTTCCATGGGAGAATCACGCCTTCCCGCCGATTTCAAGTCTCGTTTTCCCGATGTCCACCGACTCCGCGCCCAACCGCAGCGAATTTGCGACGACCCTGCAGATCATTCCGGTCGTTTTTTTCACCTTCCTTTGCTATCTGACGATCGGCATTCCGCTCGCGGTGCTGCCCGGCTACGTGCACGACGACCTCGGCTATAGCGCGGTGCTGGCGGGCGCGGCGATCAGCGTGCAATACATCGCGACGCTCGCCTCGCGGCCGCTCGCGGGCCGCTCGGCCGACACGCTCGGGCCGAAGCGCACGGTGTCGATCGGGCTGCTCGGCTGTGGCGCAAGCGGCGTGTTCCTGCTGCTCGCGGCGCTGACGAGCCACTGGCCGGTGCTGAGCCTCGCGCTGCTCGTCTGCGGCCGCCTCGTGCTCGGTTTCGGCGAGAGCCTGTGCGGCACCGGCGCGATTCTGTGGGGCATCGGCCGGGTGGGCACGGCCAACAACGCGCGCGTGATTTCGTGGAACGGCATTGCGACCTACGGCGCGCTCGCGATCGGCGCGCCGCTCGGCGTGGCGATTTCGCATGCCATCGGCTTTACCACGCTCGGCATTCTGGTGATCGCGCTCGCGGCGCTCGGCTACTACGTCGCGCGGCTGATCGCGCCGGTGCCGCTGGTCCACGGCGAGCGGATGTCGTACCGCAGCGTGTTCACGCGCGTGCTGCCGCACGGCATCGGCCTCGCGCTCGGCTCGGCCGGCTTCGGCTCGATCGCGACCTTCATCACGCTGTTCTATGCGGCGCGGCACTGGCCGAATGCGGCACTCTCGCTGACGCTGTTCGGCACGCTGTTTATCGGCGCGCGTCTGCTGTTCGCGAACACGATCAAGACCTACGGCGGATTCCGCGTCGCGATTGCGTCGTTCGTGTTCGAGTGCGCGGGTCTCCTGATGCTGTGGCTCGCGCCCGAGCCGCACGTCGCGCTCGCGGGCGCCGCGCTGACCGGCTTCGGCTTCGCGCTCGTGTTCCCGGCGCTCGGCGTCGAGGCGGTCGGACTCGTGCCGCCCGCGAGCCGCGGCGCGGCGCTGTCGGCGTATTCGGTGTTTCTCGATCTGTCGCTCGGCATTACCGGGCCGTTGGCCGGGTATATCGCGGGCGAGTTCGGCTATGGCTCGGTATTTCTGTTCGCGGCGGCGGCCGCGGCCGCGGCGGTGGTGTTGTCGACGGTGCTGTATTTGCGGAATGCGAAGGTGGGGAATCTGTCCGCAGTGCAGTGAGTCCTCGCTCCCCCGCTATCGATGCGTTTCGATCGAGCCGGCCAGGACGTTCGTATTCGTCCCGCCGGCGCTCCAGGATCAGTAGTTCCTCCCGGCTTCGCACAGCACCTCCAACCCGCTCATAGCGCCCGCAGCGCAAACCAGCAGAAATTTCCAGACCGACGCGTTACCACGACATAAGAGTCAAAGCTCCGGTCGATCTGCCGATTCGCGTCATTTCTCAGGTCTGCCCAATACAGCGTAATTTAGAGATTTTGAATGTCATGGCGGAATGTGCGACAGGACACGTTCCCGTTCAAACTCTCACGCTATAAAGCCATAGGTCTCGCGTATCTGCCCGTGCAGGATCGAACGGGCAGTTCCCCTGGCTGTCTGTATCTCCCGATTGCGTTTGCGTGACACGGGCCCTGCCCGGACCGTCATGAACTATTGCGCACCGGTTCCCGCACGAAACTGACTGAAACACGAGACACATTCAACGTTGCGCAATCCGCTTGCCTGTCCGGAACAATCGCGCAATTCGGACAGGACCACATTTCATTGGCGGCCTATCTCTACTCGCTTCCTGAAAGGAAGTATCGAGCAACACGAGCACTCACCAGTCAGAAGACCGACTCATCGGATTTAACACACCCCCGCTCCTCCGATACACAGAGCGCGAAGGTCAAACTCAACCGGTACGAAGAATGAAAACGGATGACGTGATTTCGCTTCCTTGCGCCGGATTCCCTCCGATCGCGTCCGGCTCATTTCACGCAACACGCTTTCACGACGTACAGGTTGAAGAGGTATCGTGAAACCATTAGGTCGCCTCCTTTTCTCGTCGCTTACAGGCGTATTGTGCGAAAAAGTCGTGGGAACACTCGCGGCGATCGCCAGCAATCATCTTTTTGCCAATATCTACGGCGCGCGCCTGTTCGGCGAATTGCAATTCGCGTTGTCGCTAGCGGCGGTGGTCGGAAGCACCGCCCTTCTGTTCAGCGCGCAATCCGTCGCGCCGATCTTCGGCAAACATCCGCGGCTGCGCCATATCGTGTTTTATCGCGCGTTCCGTCTGCGCCTCTTTTCGACACTCGGCGTCATGCTGATCTTTTGCGTGGGCGCATGGTTCCTGATGGCGCGGGCCGGCGCCGAACTCGCCATCGTGGCAAGCTTCCTGCTCATCGTGGAACCGATCGCACTCGGCTCGCTGATGGCCTACGCCGAAAAAAGCCCATGGATCATCACCCGCGCCAAGACGCTGGCAAGCGGCGTCCGGGTACTGTGGCTGTTTCTCGCCGCTCACCTTTCGGCCGGCGCGCTGTTTGCCTCGATCGCGTGGCCCATCGAGGCCATCGTGGCCGCGGCCGGGCCATTTCGCCGCTATCGCAAGTTAGCGCTCAGTACACCGAAGTCGCTTCTCGGCGATACAGTCGTGACGAAAACATTGGTAACGCGCGGGCTCAAATTCTGGCCGGCCGTCGCCGCGGGCATCCTGATCCTGAGAATAGACCGCGTTCTGCTCGGCATGCTGATGTCGAAAGCCGATCTGGGTATCTACGCGGCAGCAGCCTCGCTCGTCGAGCAGTGGAATTCCGTCGGCGCGGCGCTCTCTCTCGCGCTCGCACCCAGCATGGTGTTCATCGCGAGAAATGAAGCACAGCTTCGCCAGAAAGCGCTCCGGCTCGGGGTTTATCTGAGCGCGCTCGCGGCCGTCGCTTTCGTATGCAGCCTGTTCGTGGGACCGGCGGTGTTTCTTCTGATCTACGGCCCGAAATTCGTGGCCGGCGCGCCTGTGATGATCTACGCCGCCGGTTGCTCGATCGTGATGTTCGCCGACGACGGGCTGAACACCTGGTTCATTGCCGCGCGCCGGTATCGGCTGATTCTGATCAAGCAGGCCATGACGCTGCTTGCCATTGCGGTGTCGCCATTCATCATGCCCAGAATCTGGATCATGTATGCGCCGTTCACGGCAAACGCGGTGGCGCTTCTCGTCTTCTGGTGTGTCATTTATGGCCAGAACGCCTATCGCACCGGCAAAATAGGCAAGACGTCCTCGTCGAATTCGCTCTCCGGCCCGAACCTTTGATGCGGCCCGGCTTCGAGGCCTGCTAACACGAGAAAAGCGTTGTCTGTGCCGTCCGATTGCGCGCGAAAATCGTCGTCATCGTGAAGCATTGCCATTCGGTGGTCAGAAACTGGAACCGTCCCACGGCAACGCCGGCACTGCTGCGATAGTTGTCCCACACGGAATTGACGCCCGCCCAGTAATCCGCGCCGACCGACAGCACGTATCGATTGTCGACCTCCGCGGCGGTTTGTCCTGTCGCCGGATTGATTCGAGCCTCGACCGCCACCAGGATGCCCGCGAGATTGCTCGAATCGAAATTCACCTTGCCGGCCGTTGGCCAGAAATGGAATGCCGCCTTGGGATTCGTCATGACCGACGTGTAACCGCCCGAATCCAGACGGATATCCGCCGGGATATTGATGTTGCCCTGGTAGTCCGGATTGAATTGCGCGCCATCCAGCGTATTGGTGGACTGAATCAACTGCAGCTTGCCGGATGTGCTGAGCAGATAGGTGCGAAAATTTCTCAGCGACACGTTTAGCGACACCGGCGCGGCTCCGGCAACGAGAAATATCTGCCCCCATCCTGTGATCGCATGGAATCCGGCCGGAGGGCTGTTACCGGCCTGGACGACCGGTTGAGTCTGCCAGCTGTATGACGGCGGCACACCGCTTGGCCTACCCTCGTTCGGCATGTGCATCTGCTGGACCGCGTCGACAATGCTCGACTGCAACGCAACTGCCGACTGCCCCGATGCTCTCACCACGACGAGCAGAAGCACACAGGCGGCAAACTTCAGACTCTTTTTCATGTCGATTTACCCGAATCGAACAGCAGACATCTTCCAACGCGAACTCACAAGGACGCCCTCCACCGCCGCATGAGCGTACGGCCAACCTGCCTCGATCAGACGTTAGATCAATAACTACCGGACCGCCACCTTTTATTGGGTTGTTGCACGGCGCCTGCCCGCTCGCAGGCGAACTAGCTGAGGTGTACGCGTGAAATGAATCCACGCGCCGCATTTCCATCTGGAATGCTTAAATAAGGTGTCGCTTCCCAGTGCGCTATTCCTCCATTCCATCGTGCGATTCCGCACTCTTTATGACAGGCAAACGTAATAGAATTCACGCAGTCATTCCGCTACGTCTCCGACAAGAAGAAATGAGGAGCACGACAAATAGAATCCATGTCCGAAGCCTGGCGTGGCGCGTGTGAACTTCCAGACATGTATTGGATTCGCTGTTCGTAAACCGCACAAGTGAGCACAGCACCCAATGGCTATCGATCGCTTTCCGCTAATCAACTCAACTGAGCATTTCATGAACCCCGGGATCGCGCAAAGCGGAGCCGATATCGTCCGGCCCGCTCAGAAATCCCGGCCCAGCTTCATTGGACACTCGATCTTTCACGAACCGTGGTGGCTCGACATCGCCACAGGCGGCAATTGGCATCTCGTCAAAGTCGTGGAGAATAACGAGGTCATCGGCGAAATGCCCTATACGCTCGTTAAAAAGGGGTTCTGGAAAGTCTCCGAAATGCCACCGCTCACTCGCTGCCTCGGCCCCGTCATCAGATCGTCAACCGGTCATGCCGAAGATGAATGGCGGCACCGCTTCAACGTCTGCGACAAGCTGATACGGCAGCTACCTGGCTGCGATCTGTTCGAGCAGTTGCTGGACCCGGATGTTTCGGAAGCGGAAGCGATTGCCTTTACCTTTAACCGCTTCACGGTACTCGTCAACTTCACGCTGAGAATTTTTCCGCAACAAACCGAGCCGGAGGTTTGGGCTCGCATGCGCGCGAATACGCGTAATGTGATTCGCCGCGCTTCGGAACAGTTGAGCGTCAAGGAAATACTCGACGCCGATGAATTCGTCCGCTTCTACGACGCCAATCTCGCGGCGCGTCAACAACGCAATATTTACGGCTCGGCGGTCATGAGAGCGCTGCTTGCTCAGGCCGTCGGGCGCGACGCGGGCAAGATGCTGGGCTGCTACAGCAAGGACGGCGTATTGCAGGCCGCGATTGCCGTCGTGTTCGACGACACCGCGCTCTATTATTTGCTGTGCTCCCGCAGACAGGATACGCATGGCGGTGCGGTCAGCCTTCTCATCTGGTCAGCCATCCGGCTGGCGCATGAACGGCAGCTGGTATTCGATTTCGATGGGGTCTCAAGCCAGGGAATCCTCACCTTCCTGTCCGGATTTGGCGGAAAGCTGGTGCGCCGCTTCGAGATACGCCGGCTGCAACCCAGCTACGCGACGTTTCGCCGCCTTTATCGAAACACGCAGTCAATGGTCGAAACGACGGCAAACCGGCTGCAACGGGCAAAAGGCGCCGGCGCGGCGCCCGAGAACTGACACCCGGCGTCAATCAAAGCCGCTTCTGCGGCTTGAATGCCAGCGGCTCGCTGGCATTGTCGCAATAGCGCTCCAGTAACGTCTCGTACTCGTCGAGAATGCCGGACCATTGAAACATGCTCGCGAAGCGTTCCCGGCTGACCGCGCGCATTTTCGCGACCGCCGAATCGTCCCGCAACAGATCTTCGATATGACGTTCGCACTGGCTCGTCGATGAAAAGTAGCGGTTCTCCGAGCCCGCGACCCATCTGTTGAACGGGTTATCGTGCGCGATGATGGCACTTCCGGCACCCAACGCCTCGACCAGCGACGGGTTGGTTCCCCCCACCTTGTGTCCGTGAAGATAGAACCTCGCGTAATACCTGAGTGACCGTATCATCTCGGTTTCATAAACCGCGCCGGGAAAGACCACTTCGTCGCTTGCCGCCTCCATCACGCGACGGTGATAAGGCCGCTTGCCCGGCTCATAATTGCCGAGCACCACCAGTTTGGCGCCGCGCCGTTTGTGCGAAAACGCCCGGACTACTTCGAGTATGGAGTTCTCGGGCTCGGGTCTGCCGATCAGAATGCCGTACCTGTCCGCAGTCAGGGATAACTCCCTCAGCCGGTCCGGACTGGCATGCTCGATACGATCCGCGCCATAAGTAATGGTCGTGATCTTGCTGCGAGACACGCGCGTCGACAGATGATCTGCAATCACCGGGTGATCGGCGACCAGATGATCCCCGACCCAGCAACCAATGCGCTCATTGAGCCATAGCCACGCACGCTCGTGTTTGCGCCACTTGTCGCGCCGCCATTCGAGGCCGTCCATGTTGATGATATTTTTTACGCCGCGCAGCCGCATCCATAAGCAGAAGAGCGCGGTGTTATAGCCGAGCGTCAATGCAACACCGGGCCGGCTCCTGACCACGTCGCGAACACAGGTCCAGTCGAACTCCAGCGTCGCGGCCGCGCCCTCGCGGCTCACCGGAAACGTGATGCGGTGAATGCCCTGCCATGTGTCGTCGACAGGCTGCCGCATTCCTCTCGTGCCCTGACAATACACAGTCACGGTCCAGCCATGATCGCGCAAATGAAACGCAAGCCGTTCCGCAAACGTTTCGAATCCTCCATGACGTGCCGGTATTCCACGCGTACCAAGAATGGCGATCGTTTTGTTGCCTGTCATACATTTAGCTCCGGGCGCAAATGACCGCGCGGCGGCGCAACGTCTGTTTTTCACGCAGACGATCCCACTCGCGCGCCTACCGGCGCGGCTCGAATCGAGTTCGCCGGAAGCAGCGAAGAGCGGCATCTGCTTCTTCCCGAGCGGATCGACAGACGTGCGTCGACCCGATCGATAGATCGTCTCGTTTTCAGTTTTGATTTGCGCCTGCGTCGATTCGTGAACGGCGTGTGCGAATCGAAATATGCCGCACGGAATTATGAAGACTGATTTAAGAGATATTTCAGACGGCGTTACTCCATATACGGCGGACCCAACACCGGAAGACCGGGGATTTTCATGCTCTTATGCGAATTACGCCACTCGTTCGTTGATATCCGCTCGCCGATTTAATTTTTACTATCCGGCCCGCTTCAAAACAAACGGGAACGATCATAGAACCTCGGCATTTTCCGGCTATGTGCGCTAGCGAACTTTTCCCTCGGCAAATTTCAACCCGGCGGGTTAACCTTGATTCATATGAAATTTATATCTCAAAATTAATGTGTCAATTTTTCATTACAAATCATCATTCCACCCGGAAAATCATTCATATTTTCACACGAATAATCCAGGATATTAAATTCCGCCATGGCGTATAAAGCCAGATAATTTGTCGGATTAAAAGGATTCAGGCTCGACATAAACGATGGTTCAATGTGGCTTGGCACGCACAGCGGGCCGGATACCAATGCTAGTGTTGCGCCGTGGTGGAATCCGCTCTTCCCACTACGCCGTATCCATGCTGCGAGGCCAGTCCCGGCGCAATCGCCGGTTCAATCCGCTGGGCCTCGCGTGTATTTCCCGCAGGAAGCGGCACAGCATTTCTCCATGAGGTGACTATGAGGCAGGCAGAGCAGACACGCGGCAAACCTCGCGCGCGTCCGGATGAAATAAATATGACGACGCTGCTCGAAACGCTGCTTCGTCACAAAACCATGATTGGCGCCATCGCGGCCATCGTGTTTTTGCTCGCCTGCGGCTACGCGTTCCTGAGTCCTCCGGTGTACGAGTCACGCATTCTGGTCAAGATCGACGAAACCGGCGACACCACATCGGCCGCTCAAAAAGATCTGCTCAATTATGTGTCGCGACCTTTCAACGAAAAATCCTCCGCCGAACGCGAAGCTCAACTACTCGATTCGCGAAATATTCTATGGAAGGCGGTCACGCAGTCGAAGCTCTATATCGAGGCGTCACCCCACTATTTCCCTCTTATCGGAGCGGCCATCGCACGGCAGGCCAATGATCTTTCGACGCCGGGAATATTGGGTCTGGGCGGTTTCGTATGGGGCAACGAAACCATCGAGGTAAGCAATTTCGAGGTGCCCGAGCAATTCCGGGGAAAAACGTTCCGTCTGCGGACGCTCGCAAACAACCAGTACGAACTGACAGGCCCGGGCCTGCCCGCGGCGGTAACAGGCAAAATCGGCGTAGCTGAGCAGTTCGTCTCGCATGCGGGACCGATCACCCTGCTCGTCGAGGCAATCCATAGCGCGCCGGGTGGAGAGTTCATGATTCAGCGCCGGCCGGAGCAACTGGTGGTCGACGAATTGCAGAAAGCTGTCAAGGTCACGGAGCAAGGCAATAAATCAGGCATTCTGATGGCCTCGCTCAGAGGCAACGATCCGCAAAGGATCGCGCAGACCATCGGCGAAATCGGCGAGCAATACCTGCAATGGAACATCAAGCTCAAGTCGGATATCGCCAAGGCATCGCTCACCCGTCTGAACGAACAACTGCCGCAGATGAAGGCACAGGTCAACGAGGCCGAGACGGCCTATAACACCTATCGCAATCAGCACGGCATCATCGACATCAGCGAGGAAAGCCATCTGCTCGCCAAACAGCTCGCGGACGAAACGGCGCAACTCGTGGGACTGCAGCGCACGCGCGAACAGAAACTCGCGACGTTTTCGGCCTCGTCCGCCGACGTCACCGCAATCGACCAGCAGATCACTACGACGCAGCAGGCCATCAACCGGCTGAACGGCAAGATCAGACAGATGCCGCTCACCGAGCAGGATGCGCTCCGGCGGCTGCGGGACCTGCGCATCAGCGAGGAACTCTACTCCGCGATGCGCAGCAAGATTCAGGAGATGCAGGTGCTCAGCGCGGGCACCGCGGGCTCCGTGCAACTCGTCGATTCAGCCGAGGTGCCGCTGCGCCCGGTCAAGCCCGTGAAACTGCTCGTTCTCGCGGCCGGACTGATGGGCGGGCTGCTGCTCGGCGCCGGTGTGGCCTTGGCTCGCGACCGGCTGTTTCGCGGTGTGACCGATACGGAGGACATCGAATCGTCCACCGGCTTGAGCGTCTACGCGACAATTCCGTTCAGCGAAAAACAGGCGGCGATCATGCGGCGCGCCGCAGCCGGCTTGCCGCAGCAGTTGCCCCTCGCGACTTGCCACCCGCACGATCCCGCGATCGAAAGTCTGCGCATGTTGCGCTCCGCGTTGCAGTTCGCCGCCGTCGGCGCGCGCAACAACGTCGTCATGCTGGCCGGCCCGCTGCCCGGCATCGGCAAGTCCTTCCTGTCCGTCAACCTGGCGACGGTGCTTGGCGCAGGCGGCAAGCGCGTGCTGCTGATCGACGGCGACCTGCGCAAGGGCCGCCTCGAACAGCATCTGGGCGTCGCCCGCGGGGACGGCCTCGCGGACGTGCTGTCGAACCGCTGCTCGCTGCAGGACGTCGTCGTCAAAAACGTCCAGCGCAATCTCGATCTGCTGCAGACCGGCATCTACCCGCCGAACGCCGCGGATCTGCTGACGAGCGGACGCTTCGCGGAAACGGTCGAGTACGCATCGCGGCACTACGACATGGTGCTGATCGACGCGCCCGCGATTCTCGCCGTGTCGGACATCGGCATGATGGTGCCCGTCGCGGGAACGATCTTTCTGGTCGCGCGTTTCGGCGAAACGCTGAAGGGAGAGATCGACGCGGCGGTCAAGCGCCTCGCGCAATCGGGTGCGAAAGTCAGCGGCATTCTGCTCAATGCGGTCAAGGTCCACGCGGCCAACTATGAACTGGCGCGCCGTTACGGCACTCACGCATACGTACAGGACTACGGCCAGGACCATCAATAAGCGCTCGCTGACATTCCCGCGCGGCATTCGATCCCGGATCGACGCGCAACTCAAACCGGTTCACGAACACATGAAGCCAGCCTCGACAGGCTGGCGTCGTCGCGAGGAGAGCGCATGGGCGCAAGTACTTCTGAAATCGTCGTCGTGACCGATCCTGCGGTCTTCCAGTCGCTGCAAGCCGAATGGGACGCATTGTGGAGCGAGGCCAATGGGCTTCACTTTCAGGCCTTCACCGTTTGCCTCCTGTGCTGGACCCAGGTCGCGCAGCCGCTCGGCAGACGGTTACACTGCGTCGTCTACCGCGAGAACGGAAAACTCCTGCTTGTCTGGCCGCTGGTCAGCCATCGGCGTCTGTTCTGGAACGTACTCGATCCGCTCACCCCTGGAACGATCGAGCACACCAGCATGCTGGTCACGGAAGGCCCGCATAAATCGCGCGCGATTGCAAGCGCCTGGGAAGCAGCGTGCAAGCGTTGCAGCGCCGACCTCTTCATCGTGCCCTATGTCGACACCGGCACGCCCTTGCATGAACATGCATCGCGGCATGCGCGGATCATGGCGATGTCGAACGACATTTCGATGAAAGTGGTCTTCCCGCGTTCCATGGACTGGAATACCTTTTGCACCGGCCTTGGCAGACTGGAGAAAAAACTGCCCGGCGCACGCTATCGCCGGCTCGCCAAAGAAGGCAATCTGGTCATCCGGCAACTCGGCATGGAAGACTCGGACTCTTTCGAAAAGTGGATCGAGTGGATCCTCACGACCAAGCGCGACTGGGCATCGAGCCGGGGAAAAGCGTCGACATGGCTCGCATCGCCCACGTATCAGCGCTATCTCATCGCGTTGCTGAATTCAGCCGACGAGCTCTCGAAAGCTCACCTGTTCATCGTCACGCTCGACGGAGAGCCGATTGCCGCCAACCTCATCGGCATGGGCAAAACGAGCCAGACCAACCTGATCGGCGCCTTCGACAAACGGTACGCCAAATTCGAGCCCGGCCTGCTCGTGAGGGAAATAGAAATGGAGCGTGCATTCGAACGGGGATTCGACGTCGATCTCGGCGTCGGCACCGAGCGGTTCAAGGTCTATTGGAGCAGCAATAACGTCTCGCCGAACGAGAGCTTCGAAATCGCGACGAGCCCGCTCGGATTACTCGCGTTTCGTATCAAACATCTGCTCGGCACGACCCGGACATGGGTTCGCGGCCAGACATCCCGCAAGCCGTCCCAGCCATCACCGAACACGTGAATCACGGCTCCGGTTTCGCGCGAGCCCAGGAGGAAACAGATGAATCACGCGATGGTCGACGTGGCGTGCAACCGGAACACGGCGGGAGCGCAGCGGCCGGCCGTGTCCGTCGTTCTGCCGGTGTTCAACGGCGAAACGCACATTGCGGAAGCCATCGACTCGATTCTCGCTCAATCGATGCCCGACTTCGAACTCCTCGTCATCAACGACGGATCGAGCGACGGCACCCGCGCGATCGTCGAGTCCTACGCTGCACGCGACGCGCGCATTGCGCTCTTCAATACGCCGAACCGCGGCATCGTTGCCGCCTTGAACTTCGGGCTCGAACTCGCCAGCGCGGAATTCATCGCCCGCATGGACGCGGATGACATTGCCTTGCCGCGGCGCTTCGAAATCCAGCTGGCCGTGCTGAAGCGCGACCCCGCGGTGGTCGCCTGCGGCAGCGACCTGCTCAAGTTCGGCGCCGTCACCGGATCACTGCAATTTCCCCGCCACGACGCCATGTGCAAAGCGGCCCTGCTGTTCGGCACCTGCTTCGGACACCCTAGCGTCATGCTGCGCGCCCGCACGCTTCGCGATCACGATCTGCGCTATGACGCACGCTATCAATTCGCCGAGGACTACCGCCTGTGGTCGGTGCTCGCGCAGCACGGCAAGCTCTGCAATATCGCCCAGCCGCTCGTTCGCTACCGGATTCACGATGCGCAGATCGGTCGTGCGTCGCGCGAACCGCAACGGCGCGCCCATCTGGCCGTCGCCCTTCTCAACTGGTCGGAGGCGGGGGCGGCGATCGATCCCGAGCGGCTGAGGAACTTCCTGTGGCCACGTCTCGAACGGCGCGCCGACCTCTGCCGCTACACGTTGCTGTTCTTCCAGGTCGCCGCCTGTGTACTCAATGTGCGCCATCGTAGCCGGCTCGATCATCTCTGGTTCGCCTTGCGCGCCTTTTCGCGCAATGCCGGCCGGCACATCCTGACAGGCCGGCCGGCATGACGACGCCCTACGATTCCAGCGAAAACCGGATGGATCTGCACGCGGCCGCCGGGCTGACTCATTCGAGCCAGCGTTTTTCATATCTGTCGCTGCTGCGCTGGGAGTTCGGCTACGTCCTCATCCTGCTGATATGGTCGCTCTCGGGCGGCAGCGACGCGCTCAAGCTCGCCTCCGACGCTTATGCGATCGCCTTCGTGCTGTACATCGGCATACTGCTGGCGACAAGAATCCATCAGCTCGATCGCACCTGCACGATTCTGCTGGGATTCACCGCGTTCTTTTCACTAGGAAACCTGACGTTGAACGCGGGGCAGGAAAACATCGGCGAAAGCCTGAAAATATTGGCGATTTTCCTGTTCTTCCTCGCCGGCACCACGACCGAAGCGGACTTTCTCGAACGCGCACCCGGCAGGCTGATGGTCGTGCTGTTCGTCGCACTGCCCGTCGCGTTCTCGTTGCGGGATCTGTACGGCGGTTCGAGCTTCGATCCGCTCGACGAAATCTCGCTCTCGTTCTTCGCCAATCGCAACAACGCCATTCTGTTTGCCGTCGTCAGTTCGTGGACGCTGATGCTAGGCGGCGCCCGCCACTGGATCGTCACGCTCTATCTGCTCGCCTGCGCGATCGCCTTCAAGACGCTGGGCGCGATGCTGGCGATTCTGCTCGCGCTCTACCTGGTCTATCTCGGCTTCAACGTGCTGCGGATTGTCTTGCTGGGCTCGCTTGCCGCTGCGTTCGTGATGCTGTTCGGCAGCGAGCTGGAGGTCGTGACGCGCGCCACCGTCGCTTTCACGTCGCTGTCCCGTGTGATGGATCAGGCAGGAGGACTCTGGGGACTCGGCGCGATGAGCTACGAGGAGATCTACGAAGCGGTCGGCACCAGCGACATTTCGCTGATCTTCCGGCTCAAGCACTGGATCAATCTGTTCACGCTCTACGCCGACGGCTCGCTCACGCAGCAACTGTTCGGCTTTGGCGTCACGAGCAGTTTGCGTTTGACCGATCTCAAGCTGCTTCCGCACAACGACTACATCCGGTTCTTCTTCGAACTCGGACCGGGCATGCTGGCCTGCTTCATCGCGATGAACGTTCTGATCGTCAGGCGGATGGGAATCCGCTTCCTGTCCATACCCGCGATCTTCCTGTTCATCTATTTCTTTTCCGACAACATCGTGAACAACTTCCTCGTGATGTCGCTTTTCTACTTTCTGGCCGGCATGTTTTCGCGGCATATCGAGAGTTCGGAGCGCTATCTATCCGACTGAGGACCGGCGCGCTACCGCAATACCTCGCCCGCACCAGAAAACGCTTCGACCATGACGATACCCTCGACCATCCTGAACGTCTCGCAGAATTTCTTTATCAAAGGCGGCTCGGACAGCTACTTTCTGTCCCTCGGCGAACTGCTCGCGCAGCGCGGCCATGGGGTTGTGCCTTTCTGCGCGCGTAGCGAGAAAGACCTGCCTTCCGAGTGGTCGAAGTTCTTTCCGGCAGCAGCGGATTTCGAAGCGCCGTCGGTGATGGATGTCGCCCGTTTCCATTATTCGCAGGCGGCGAAGCGCAATCTCCGCTCGCTTCTTTCGGTGCGGCAATTCGACGTAGCCCATCTGCATATCTATTATGGAAAGCTCACGGGATCGATTCTTCCCGTGTTGAAGGACGCCGGCATTCCCATTGTGCAGACGGTCCATGACTACAAGCTGATCTGCCCGGTCTATACGTGCAGCCGCGACGGCAAGCCATGCGAGCTTTGCCACGGGCGCGACTACTGGCACGCGCTGGTACATCGGTGCAATCGCGGCTCCTATCTGCGCAGCGCGATCTCGACGTCCGAAGCCTACGTTTCGCGCTGGCTCGGCAGCGTGGATGCGATCGATCGCTTCGTCGCGGTGAGCCGATTCTTCGCCGCGAAAATGCAGGCCAACGGAATCGATGCGAACAGGATCACGGTCGTGCCGAATTTCGTTCATCTCGAACAATTCGTACCGCAGTCCGAAGCCGGACGCTATATGGTTTATTTCGGCAGAATCGAGCGCTCGAAAGGCATCGGCACGCTGATCGAAGCATTCCGGCAATTGCCGGACGTGCCTCTCGTCATCGTAGGGGAAGGCAGTTTTCTTGCCGACGCGCGAGCACTCGCGGCGGCCAGCCCCAACATCCGTTTCACCGGATTCAAAAGCGGGAGCGAACTGTACTCGCTCGTCGGCGGAAGCGCCGCGGCCATTCTGCCGGCCGAAGCCTACGAGAATTGCCCGATCTCGATCCTCGAAAGTTTTTCATGCGGCCGGCCGGTCATCGGGTCGAACATCGGCGGCATACCGGAACTGATCGAACACGGTGAAGACGGCTACGTATTCGAGCCGCGCGACGTGCCGTCGCTCAAGCACTACGTGGAAAAAATCTGGGCGCAGCGCGGCCGCAACGATATGGGCCGCGCCGCGCGCCGTAAAGCCGAGCAGCAATTCTCCGCCGACGTTCACTATCGGCGCATTCGCGACGTGTACGAGTCGCTGCCTTCGAGGGGGCGCGCATAAGCCTCTCGAATGCGAAGGACCTGCGGAACACGAAGGCCGCCATCGCCGCGCACGCCGCATCGGCAAGCGCCCGCGATACAGCCGGGAGAAACCCGGCCGACCGTGACGCTCCTTTAGCGCCCCCTAGCGTCCCCCCGACACCCCCCGCTCCAACGCCGCCACGCCCGCCGGCAAATCGACCTTGACGCCGAGATCGACCATCGTGCGGCCGAGCGCATGCACCGTGCGGAACAGATTGTGTTCGCGGCACTGCTCGCCCATCTGCCCGATGCGCACGATCGGCAAACCGAACGAGCCGGAGATTTCCACCTGATGCTGCCGCGAGATATGCGCGCACACGTCGGCGGGACTCAGGCCGTCCGGCACCTCGATGCCGACCACCGAATTGAGCCGGCAATTTTCCGGCGCATACAGTTGCAGGCCCATTGCCGTCACGCCCTGCTGCAACGCGAGCGAGCATTTCAGATGGCGCGCGAAGCGCTTTTCGAGCGTCTCGGCGCACACGAGCCGCAACGCCTCGTGCAAGGCGAGCACGCCCGACACCGGCGCCGTGTAGTGATAACCGGCGTTGTGCCAGAAGTTTTCCGCGAGCGACGCGTCGAGGCACCAGTGCGTATTCGGCACCGTGCGGCCTTTCACGCGCGCCCAGGCCGCATCGGAAAACGCGATCAGCGAGACGCCCGGAATCGACGACAGCCCCTTCTGCCCGCCCGTAATCACCGCGTCGATACCCCACGCGTCCATTTCGAGCGGCATCGTGCTCAAGGTGCAAACCGCGTCGACGATCACGAGCGCGCCCGCTTCCTTCGCAATGGCGGCGATGTCCTTCAGATGATGGTTCCACACCGTGTTCGAGGTTTCCCCCTGCACGACCGTCACGACCTCGGGACGCTCGCGGCGGATCGCCTCGGCCACCTGTTCGAGACTCGCGACCGTACGGTCCGCGACCTCGAGCACGCTCACGCGCGCGCCGACGCGCCGGCCCATGTCGGCCATGCGATCGCTGAAGAAGCCGTTCTTGATGCACAGCATGCGCGTGCCTTCCCACGCGAGATTGGAGATCGCCATCTCCATCGCGCCCGATCCCGGTCCCGCGACGCCGAGCACCCACTTCGACTGCGTCTGGAACACATAGCGCGCCATCGTCTTCACCTGGTTCACGACCTTCGCCATCGTGCCACCGAGGTGATTGATGACGATCGCATTGGCCTTGGCGACGGCGGCGGGAATCGGCACGGGGCCGGCACCCATCATCAGCAGCGGTTCTTCGGGCAGGATGGCGTCGAGCGATTCGACAACCGGACAGGGGACGGACGAAGCAACGGTAGAGGATGAGGAAATCGGCATGATCGGTACGTGAATATTCAGGCGCAAGGGAACGAACGGCCTCGTGGCGGTTAAGCCAGCGAGGCCGTTCGTCCGATCATTCACCGAACCGCGCGATTGCGCAAGTTTTTCGGCACGCATGCCTGGGCAGTGCTGTATCGGCCCGCGCGCCGGTACAGTTACTTCATCTTGAGCGCGACCATGCGGCTGTCGGCGAAGAATCGGTCGATGAACTCGAGCCCGCCGGGCCCAGTCGTGACCGACTCGTCGCGCTGGTGCAGTTCCTTCTTCACGTCGTGCGGCAATTCGCCGGGCAGCCGGTCGTGCACGTTGTCGCGATGCGAATAGCCGACGACTCGGCAAAATTGCCAGATCGCGCAGCGTCGTTGCGGTGTGGCAAGCCGAAACGATCTCCCGTACGCCGGACAGTCGCTCTTTCCTCGCGAAGTCGCCTAATATCGTGAAACAGATAATCCGCTATTGGCGGAGTTCTTTCGGCCTGATTGAACAGGCCTCGTTCGGAATGCTTTTCAAGCAATATTGCAGTTCCGCGACCTTATCAATCTCGTTTTCGACGCGGGCCGATTTCGCGAAAACAAACGCCTGAACACGTCTTCTTCGGAGTCCGATATGCGCATGATCCTGTTCAGCTGCCGTCAATACGATAGCGACACGTTCACCGAAGCCAATGCCGCGCACGGCTACCAGCTGCATTTCCAGGAATCCCATCTCGATCGCGAAACCGCGGTCCTCGCCGCGGGCTACGAAGTGGTCTGCCCGTTCGTCAACGACACGGTCGACGCCGCCACGCTCGAACGGCTTCATGCCGGCGGCACGCGCATGATCGCGCTGCGCTCGGCGGGCTTCAATCACGTCGACCTCGCGGCGGCCGAACGGCTCGGCATGCTGGTCGCGCGCGTGCCGGCCTACTCGCCGCATGCGGTCGCCGAACATGCGGTCGGGCTGATCCTCGCGCTGAACCGGCGCCTGCCGCGCGCGGTCGCTCGCACCCGCGAGGGCGACTTCTCGCTGCACGGGCTGCTCGGCTTCGATCTGCACGGCAAAACGGTCGGCGTGATCGGCACGGGCATCATCGGCCGCGTATTCGGGCGCATCATGGCGGGCTTCGGCATGCAGGTGCTCGCGCACGATCCGGGCACGCCCGCTGCCGACCTGCTCGCGCTCGGCGCGCGCTACGTGCCGCTCGACACGCTGCTGGCCGAATCCGACGTCGTCAGTCTGCATTGCCCGCTGCTGCCGGCCACCTACCATCTGATCGACGGCGCCGCGCTGGCGAAGATGAAGCGCGGCGCGATGCTGATCAACACCGGGCGCGGCGGGCTCGTCGAGGCGAACGCGCTGGTCGGCGCGTTGAAGGACGGCCAGCTCGGCCATCTCGGGCTCGATGTCTACGAAGAGGAAGGCGGCATCTTCTTCGAGGACCACTCGAATCTGCCGCTGCAGGACGACGTGCTCGCGCGTCTGCTGATGTTCCCGAACGTGATCGTCACCGCGCACCAGGCGTTCTTCACGCGCGAGGCGATGAACGAGATCGCGCAGACCACGCTCGCGAATATCGCGGCATGGCAGGCCGGCACGCCGTGCAACGTCGTGCATGCGGCGGGGTAGCAGCGCAGTAGAGGCAAGCGCGCACGTCAGGTGGGAACTTCAGACGCGAACTTCAGGCCCGCCCGAACCGGTCGTCCGGGCTACTCGCCTTGGTCGCGGTCCGGCCCGGTCGCGCGAATCGCGGTGCGGGCGTCGTCGGCCGCACCGCACAGCTCGCGCAGCAGCGCCGCCTCGCGCTCGTGCACTTCCACCGGACACCAGCGCGCCCCGGCCTCGGCCAGATAGCGCGCGCGGTGCTGGCCGTTGCGGAACGCCACCACGCCCTCGCGTTCGAGACCGAACCAGCCGAGCAGCCCCGGCGCGCGGCGCGTGGTGATCGTCACGTAGGGCATCTGCGGAATACGCGGGCTCTCGGGATCGAGAAACTCGCGAATCCCGCGCACCTTGCCCGTATGCCATTCGGCGACCGGCTTGAGCACATAGTCGGTGTTGTCGCGATCGGCGCAGACGAGCAGCTTGCGAAGATCGACGAGCACCACCTGGTGGCGGGTGCCGTCGGTGACGAACACGCGTTTGAGTCGCACATGGTCGTACCATGAATGCGCGCTTAGCGGCACGATCCAGACCGTTTCGGCGGAGATCGGCGCATCAGTTGATGATGAAGTGGGCAAAGGCAAGGACAAAGGCGGGCTCGGCAAGCTGGCGGAAGGCCGCCAGCGCATAAATAGAGCGCTCACGCTACGAGCCGGATGTGAAAGAAACATGACAGCCTACCGGATTAATCGCGCTGCATGAGCATGCCGCCACGCCGCCCATACCAACGGGCAAGCCCCGACCTACAAGGTACATAACGATGATAGCCACTCGGCATTTCAATGAACACGTGAGAATCGAGACAAATGAGGACAAAGACCTCGCTACGATCGTGCTCGACCGGCCCGCGCGGCGCAACGCGGTCGACCGCCCGATCGCACAGGCGCTCGGCGCCGCGTTCGCGTGCTTCGAGGCCGAGCCCGCATGGCGCGCGGCGGTGCTGTTCGGCGCGGGCGGCACGTTTTGCGCGGGCGCGGACCTGAGCGCGCTTGGCGACGACGCGCGCCGCAACGAACTGCGCGCCGACGGCAGCGGCCCCGGTCCGATGGGACCGACGCGCATGCACTTCAGCAAGCCGGTGATCGCGGCGATAGCGGGCCATGCGGTGGCGGGCGGGTTGGAGCTTGCGGCCATGTGCGATCTGCGGGTGGTCGAGGACGATGCGGTGCTGGGCGTGTTCTGCCGGCGCATCGGGATTCCGCTGATCGACGGCGGCACGATCCGCCTGCCGCGGCTGATCGGCTTGTCGCGCGCGCTCGATCTGATCCTGACCGGCCGCGCGGTCGATGCCCGCGAAGCGCTCGCGATCGGTCTTGCCAACCGCGTGGTGCCGCACGGCACGGCCCGCGCGGCGGCCGAGCAACTGGCCGCCGAGCTTGCCGCGTTGCCGCAGGCCGCCCTGCTGGCCGACCGCCGCTCGGCATTGGAAAACAGTGCGCTCGACGATCTCGCCGAGGCGCTGCGGCGCGAAGGCGCGGGCGGATATCAGGCGGTGTTCGCCGAAGGCGTCGCGGGCGCGGCGCGCTTTGTCTCGGGGGCGGGGCGTCATGGGGAAACGTTCGGTCAATGAAGCGATAGAGTAAGGCGATATGAGGCGAACTCGCCGCTGCACGGCAACAACCGGACAACCGCAACCTCGCAACCTGGCAACCACAGCCTGTTTTACGGCACATTCCGCACAAAACAACAGCCGTCCCGGCTGCGAGCACGCCTGTTTTGACTTAGGTAGAATCCCCTACTGTTTTACCCGACCCGGCGCCGGCGTTCTCGCCCCGACAACGTCCGCCGTCCGGCGCGTATCCGGCGCGCCGCTTCACGCCTCGTATCCCGTCATCATGCCCTTGCCCCTGCTTGCCCTCGCCGTTGCCGCCTTTGGGATCGGTACCACCGAGTTCGTCATCATGGGGCTGTTGCCCGACGTCGCGCGCGATCTGTCCGTCTCGATCCCGGCCGCGGGCATGCTCGTGTCGGCATATGCGCTCGGCGTCACGATCGGCGCGCCGATCGTCGCGATCGCCGTCGCCAATATGCCGCGCAAGAAAGCGCTGATGAGCCTGATCGGCGTGTTCATCGTCGGCAATCTGCTGTGCGCGGTCGCGCCGGGCTACGCGGTGCTGATGGCCGCGCGCATCGTCACCGCGTTCTGTCATGGCGCGTTCTTCGGCATCGGCTCGGTGGTCGCGGCGGGGCTCGTCGCACCGAATCGCCGCGCGCAGGCCATCGCCCTGATGTTCACCGGCCTCACGCTCGCCAACGTACTTGGCGTGCCGCTCGGCACCGCGCTTGGCCAGGCGGTCGGCTGGCGCGCGACGTTCTGGGCCGTGACCGGCATCGGCGTGCTGGCGGCGGCCGCGCTCGCGGTATGCCTGCCCGCGAAGATCGAGATGCAGAAGGCGAGCCTCGTGCGCGAATTCAGCGTGTTGAAGAACCCGCAGGTGCTGATGGTGCTCGGCATCAGCGTGCTCGCCTCGGCCAGCCTGTTTTCCACCTTCACCTACATCACGCCGATTCTCGAAGACGTGACCGGCTTCACGCCGCACGCGGTCACGCTCGTGCTGCTGCTGTTCGGCCTCGGCCTGACGGTCGGCAGCACGCTCGGCGGCAAGCTCGCCGACTGGCGACTGCTGCCCTCGCTGATCGCGTTCCTGCTCGCGATCGTCGTGATCCTGTGCGTGTTCGCGGGCACGATGCACGCGCGCATTCCGGCGATGCTGACGGTCTTCGTGTGGGGCGTGCTCGCGTTCGCGATCGTGCCGCCGCTGCAGATGCTGATCGTCGATCGCGCGAGCCATGCGCCGAACCTCGCCTCGACGCTGAACCAGGGCGCCTTCAATCTCGGCAACGCGACTGGCGCCTGGCTCGGCGGCATGGCGATCGGCGCGGGCGCACCGCTCACGACGCTGCCGTGGGTCGGCGTCGCGACCTCGTTCGGTGCGCTGCTGCTCACGCTGTGGTCGGTGTCGATCGAGCGGCGCATGGCGATGGCGGGCTGACGGCGAGCGGCGTGCGCCTCAGCGCAGCGCCGGCAGAATCTCGCCCGCGCACACGCCAAACCCGACGCGATACCCCTCGCCCTGGCACCATCCGGCCAGCGTCAGCTCGTCGCCATCCTCGATGAACGTGCGCGTGCCGCCCTCCTTCAGTTCGAGCGGCCTCTTGCCGTTCCACGTCAGTTCGAGCAGGCTGCCGTAGGAATCCTCGGTCGGTCCGCTGATCGTGCCCGAGCCCATCAGATCGCCGACGCGCGTATTGCAGCCCGACACCGTGTGATGCGCGAGCTGTTGCGCCATCGTCCAGTACATGTGCCTGAAGTTGGTCCGCGAGATCGTGTTTGCCTCGTGCGCGTGCTGCGCGCGCAAGGTGACTTCGAGATGGATATCGAACGCATGCTGGCCGTCGTGCCGCAGATAGTCGAGCGGCTGCGGTTCCTGCTGCGGCTGCGCGACGCGGAACGGTTCGAGCGCGTCGAGCGTGACGATCCACGGCGAGATCGTCGTCGCGAAGGTCTTCGAGTTGAACGGGCCGAGCGGCACGTATTCCCATTGCTGGATGTCGCGCGCGCTCCAGTCGTTCAACAGCACCATGCCGAAGATATGCGCCTCGGCATCCTCGCAGGCAATCGGCTCGCCCAACGCATTACCGCCGCCGACGATAAAGCCCATCTCCAGCTCGATATCGAGCTTGCGGCATGCGCCGAACACCGGCCGTTCCTGATCGGGCAGCTTCAGTTGACCGTTCGGGCGCCGCACCGGCGTGCCGCTCACGACCACCGACGACGCCCGTCCGTTGTAGCCGATCGGCATCTCCGACCAGTTCGGCAGCAGCGCATTCTTCGGATCGCGAAACATCGAGCCGACGTTGGTCGCGTGCTCCTTCGAGGAATAGAAATCGGTGTAGCCCGGAATCCGCACCGGCAGATGGAGGCGCGCCTCGGCCTGGCTCACGAGCGCCTTCGCGCGCAACGCGGCATCGTCGCGCAGGGTGGCGCACTCGCGCGCGAGCAACTGGCTCAGCTGGATGCGCACGCTACGCCACGCCTCGCGGCCAAGCGCGATGAAGTCGTTGAGCGCATCGCGCGCGAACACGCCCTGCGCGGGTACGTTCAGCAGGCTCGCCGCCTGCAACGCGGCGAGATCGACGATCGTGTCGCCGATCGCGACGCCCACGCGCGGCACGTCGTTGCCACGGTCGCTGAAAATGCCGAACGGCAGGTTCTGGATCGGGAAGTCGCTGGCCGGATCGTTGGCCGACTCGACCCAGCTTTTGCGCGACGGATCGAGCGTCGCCTGAAAATCGTTTACCGCGTTCATCGTTGCTCCGGATTGAAGTGTTTCTTGAGGCCTTGCCAGCACTCGTAGTAATGCGCCTGCAATTGCGCGGTTTCGAGCGCGAAACGGGTCGGCCGGATCAGCGTGCGCGTCTCGAACATGAAGGCCATCGTGTCGCCAACCTTCTTCGGCACCGACGTATCGATCTGCGATGCCTTCTCGAACGTATCCGCGTCGGGGCCGTGGCCCGTCATGCAGTTGTGCAGGCTCGCGCCACCCGGCACGAAGCCCTCGGCCTTCGCGTCGTAGACGCCATGCACGAGGCCCATGAACTCGCTCGCGACATTGCGATGGAACCACGGCGGACGGAACGTATCTTCGGCGGCGAGCCAGCGCGGCGGGAAGATCACGAAGTCGACCGTATCGACGCCGGGGGTATCGCTTTGCGATTGCAGCACGAGGAAGATCGACGGGTCCGGATGGTCGTAGCTGATCGAGCCGATCGTGTTGAAGCGGCGCAGGTCGTATTTGTACGGCGCGTAGTTGCCGTGCCACGCGACCACGTCGAGCGGCGAATGATCGATGTCCGCGCGCCACAGATGGCCGTTCATCTTCGCGACCAGTTCGAACGCGCCTTCGCGGTCTTCATAAGCGGCATGCGGCGTGAGGAAGTCGCGCGGATTGGCGAGCCCGTTCGAGCCGATCGGCCCGAGTTCCGGCAGGCGCAGCAGCGCACCGAAGTTCTCGCAGATATAGCCGCGCGCGCTGCCGTCCGGCAGGCTCACCGCGAAACGCACGCCGCGCGGAATCACCGCGATCTCGAACGGCTCGATATCGAGCCGGCCCAATTCGGTCGCGATATGCAGACGCCCTTGTTGCGGCACGATCAGCAATTCGCCGTCGGCGCTATAGAAGAAGCGCTCCTGCATCGAGCGGTTCGCCGCGTACAGGTGAATCGCGCAGCCGCTCATCGCTTCGGCCGCGCCGTTGCCGGCCATCGTCACCCAACCGTCGATGAAATCGGTCGGCTCGGCAGGCATCGGCAGCGGATCCCAGCGCAACTGATTCGGCGGCGTCGGCGGCATCGCCGCGAAATTGGCGACGAGCCGCTCCGAGGGCATCAAGGTGAACGGCTGGTGCATGGCCGCCGGGCGAATCCGGTACAGCCAGGAGCGGCGGTTGTGGCCGCGCGGCGCCGTGAACGCGGTGCCCGACAGCTGTTCGGCGTACAGCCCGTAGGCCGCGCGCTGCGGCGAATTGCGCCCGCTCGGCAGCGCGCCCGGCAAGGCCTCGGTCGCGAACTCGTTCGCGAAACCCGACTGATAGCCCGGCTCGATTTCCGGCCGCAGGCGTCCGGCGGCCGGCGTGCGTGATGAGGTGTCCATACGAGGTTCTCCGTTAATACGCGATCTTTCCAGTCAGGCGGTCAAGCGATCAGGCCGGCATTCGCTGCGGATGCGCGGCCGTGTTGCCGTGTCGCGCCCGCTTGTTTCCGCATTCAGCCCGCTTGTTTCCGCATCCATTTTCGTACTGCGCGGCCGGCATGGCGGGCCGGACCTGCTACGCCGCGCGGCCGACAGCCCGGCTCGATCCGGCTCGGTGTCAACGTTCCCGACCGTCGCAGCCGCCCTTTAATTTACGAATAGTAAAACGAATTATGAATAGTGAAAATAACGTATACCCTGGAGGCCGATCGGGCAATCTGTCCCCGAACTGGCGCCAGAGCCGCTTCCCGCGCGCCGTACCGCCCGGTGAAGCCCGCGCGGACAGGCGTCCGGCCAATATCGTTATGAGCATTTTGTTCATGTGCGCGCGGCGCGGACTGCTACCATCGAACCATGCGCCCATTGCGTCGCGTTTTGTGTCGCGCTTCGCATCGCCACGCGGCGGGCGCGGCATCCATCGTTGCCCTTGATCCCATTTCATGATTCCGCCGACCATCCCCGATCTCGTCGCCCGCGCCACCCACCATCCGTTTCTCGGCAAGTATCTGGCGATGGGGGACGGCGCGCACGACGGCATCGCGCTCGCACGCTGCGACGGCCTCGAACTCGCGAGCGCCTACGAGCCGATCTTCGACATCAGCGTGCATGCGCTCGCGCAGTCGCTGTCATGCGGCGCGGAAGGCGTCGACCGCTTCGGCGACGAACTCGGCTTTCAGGCCGTCACGCACCGGCTCGACACGCCGCCGTCCGACGTCTTCGATCCCTTCGACCGGATCGCCGACGATCAGCAACTGGTCGCGCTCGATCGCATGTCGCGCGCGCTGCATGCGATCAATTTCTTTGGCGCCCAACGGCATGGGCTGCTGTTTCTGCGCGTGCACGAGCGGCTGCTCAAGAGCGTGAAATACGATCACGGCCAGCATTTTTCGAACGTGCTGACGTCGTTCGGATTGAGTCCGGCGCGCATCGTGATCGAGTTGCCGGCGGCCGCGGTCGCACACAAGACCTTCCTCGGCTACCTGACGCGCAGCTATCAGCATTACGGTTTCAAGGTGGCGGGCAATCTGTCGAACGCGGGGCAGATCCTGTCGGTGTCGGAAACGGCGCGGCTCGACTTCATCAAGATGGATGCGGGCGTCGCGTTGCGCGATGCGACGGTCAAGCCGCTGGTCGGCTATGCGAACCGCCTGCATGTGCCGCTGATTTTCAATCGTGTGGTGGATGAAGCGCAGTTCGTCGCGTTGCAGCAGTACGACGTGCGCTTCGTGCAGGGGCCGTTGTTCAACGCGCATTATCACGACCGGGCGGCGTGAGTTTTTCCGGCGCGTTCATGCGGCGCGGGTTCGCGCCGCGCTATCGACCCGTTGCCTTATTGGCCCAATGCAACGGTCCGACGGTCCATTGGCCCATCGCCCGCTTGCCTCGTCAGCCCTTTTTCAGCCCGGCTCGCCTAGTCGCCGCGCAAGCGCCTTCAGGCGCGGCGCGACGTTCTCGCGAAACACCTCCTCCCCCATCGACGAAGCCGGCCCGCTGCAACTGAGCACGAGCCAGCGCCCCTCGCGCGGCTCGCGAAACGGCACCGCGACCGCGTTGACGTCGTCGTGCCACGCGCGAAACGAATAGCAGCAGCGCTCGGCCGCGAACGCGGCGATTTCCTTTTCGGCCTCGGCAACCCGCAGCGCACCGGCCTTGCCCGCCGCCTTCCTCAGTTCGGCGATCAGCGCCCTGCGTGCGTCGGGCGGCTGCACGGCGAGATAGGCGCGGCCCATCGAGCTCGTCAGCATCGACAGCTTCGAGCCCGAGGCAAGCCCGAGCGTCAGCGCGGTCTCGCTGCGGATCGTCTCGAGATAGATCATGTCGAGCCCGTCGCGGCAACCGAGCGACACCGCCGCGCCGACCTCGCGCGCGAACGCGCGCATATGTGGACGCGCGAGTTCGAGCGTATCGGTGCTCGCCAGCAGCGCAAAACCAAGTGACAGCACGCCCGCGTCGAGCGCATATTTGCCGTGCGTTTCGTCGAGCCGCAAATAGCCGAGCACGGTCAGCGTGTACGCGAGGCGATTGACGGTCGCCTTCGGCAACCCCGTGCGTTCGACGAAATCGCGGTTGCCGAGCATCGTCTCGCCAGGCCGGAACGCGCGCAGCAGGTCGAGCCCGCGCGCCAGCGCCACGACGAATTTGCGCTCGTCGAGCGGTGCGGAGAAAGTGGAAGGCAGCGTCATAGGGTGATACACTCGGGCGTCGTTTGCAAAACATTGTTTCGCGAGACGGAACTTGAGTCAAGCTCGTTCCGGGCGAAAAATCAGGAGATACGTCATGGCCGTCGCCGCGCAGTTTCACTGGGAAGACCCGTTGCTGCTGGATCAGCAGCTCACCGAAGACGAACGCATGGTGCGCGATGCCGCCGCGGCGTACTCGCAGGACAAGCTGCTGCCGCGCGTGCTCGAAGCGTTCCGCCACGAGAAGACCGATGTCGAGATCTTTCGCGAAATGGGCGAACTCGGTCTGCTCGGCCCGACGATCCCCGAGCAATACGGCGGCCCCGGCCTGAACTACGTCGCGTACGGCCTGATCGCGCGCGAAGTGGAGCGCGTCGATTCCGGCTACCGCTCGATGATGTCGGTGCAATCGTCGCTCGTAATGGTGCCGATCTACGAATTCGGCTCGGACGCGCAGAAGGAAAAATATCTGCCGAAGCTCGCGCGCGGCGAGTGGATCGGCTGCTTCGGGCTGACCGAGCCGAATCACGGCTCCGATCCGGGCAGCATGGTCACGCGCGCGAAGAAGGCCGACGGCGGCTATTCGCTGTCGGGCTCGAAGATGTGGATCACCAATTCGCCGATCGCCGACGTGTTCGTCGTATGGGCGAAGCTCGAGGAAAACGGCAAGGACAGCATCCGCGGCTTCATTCTCGAGAAGGGCTGGAAAGGTCTGTCGGCACCGGCGATCCACGGCAAGGTAGGCTTGCGCGCCTCGATCACCGGCGAAATCGTGCTCGACGAAGTGTTCGTGCCGGAAGAGAACATCATGCCCGGTGTGAGCGGCCTGCGCGGCCCGTTCACGTGCCTGAATTCGGCGCGCTACGGCATCGCCTGGGGAGCGCTCGGCGCGGCTGAAGCGTGCTGGCACACCGCGCGTCAATACGTGCTCGATCGCAAGCAGTTCGGCCGGCCGCTCGCCGCGAACCAGCTGATCCAGAAAAAGCTCGCCGACATGCAGACCGAAATCACGCTCGGCCTGCAAGGCGTGCTGCGCCTTGGCCGCATGAAGGACGAAGGCACGGCGGCCGTCGAAATCACCTCGATCATGAAGCGCAATTCGTGCGGCAAGGCGCTCGACATCGCCCGCCTCGCGCGCGACATGCTTGGCGGCAATGGCATCTCGGACGAGTTCGGCATCGCGCGCCACCTCGTGAACCTCGAAGTCGTGAACACCTATGAAGGCACGCACGATGTGCACGCGCTGATTCTCGGCCGCGCGCAAACGGGTATTCAGGCGTTTTTCTGATTTTCGCTGCCCGGTCGATGTACCGGGCGTGTCCCGGGTGTGTTGTGTTGACTCGCGCGGTGGGTGGCGATCCACGATCCATCGCCCAAAACAGAAAGCCGGTTCTTACGAACCGGCTTTCTGTTTTTGTGCGGCCTCAAGCGCGTGCTACTCAAGACATAGCGAAGCGCGCGTCGAGCCCGCCTCACTATGCTTCAGCCCACCGCTTACCGGTCCGGCTGCGGCGTCATGCGCAGATACGGACGCAACGCCTTGTAGCCCTTCGGGAATTTCTGCTTGATGACTTCCTCGTCCTTCAGCGACGGGACGATCACGACGTCATCGCCCTGCTTCCAGTTGCCCGGCGTCGCCACCGAGTGACTGTCGGTCAGTTGCAGCGAGTCGATCACGCGCAGCACTTCGTCGAAATTGCGGCCGGTGCTCGCCGGGTACGTGATGATGAGACGCACCTTCTTTTTCGGATCGATCACGAAGAGCGAGCGGACCGTGAGCGTTTCGTTCGCGTTCGGGTGGATCATGTCGTACAGCTCGGCAACCTTGCGATCGCCGTCCGCGAGAATCGGAAAGCCGACGCTCGCCGCCTGCGTCTCGTTGATGTCCTTGATCCACTCCTTGTGCGACTCCGCGCTGTCGACCGACAACGCGATCGTCTTCACATCGCGCTTTTCGAACTCGCTCGCGAGCTTCGCGGTCAGGCCCAGTTCGGTCGTGCAGACCGGCGTGAAATCGGCCGGGTGCGAAAACAGCACGCCCCAGCTATTGCCGAGCCATTCATGAAACCGGATCCGGCCGACACTCGACTCCTGCTCGAAATCGGGCGCGATGTCGCCAAGACGTAGACTCATAGTGCATCTCCTCATAGGTTTTCGGAAAGTATCCGGACGTGTTGCACGCAAGCCGTTGCCCGCGGCGCCCCGCAACGTTAAAGCATACGGCAGCGACGGTATATGACGAACCAACATCGCGTCACTACTTTATGCATTTTTGTAATTTTCTCCTATTTCAGGGAAACTTTGCGGGACAGATCAACTCCATCTGATGCCGATCTGGAGCAGACTGCCCTCAAACGAGTGTCATTGTGCTTTGCGGTATCGGGAACGGTTCATGCGTCGGCCTGGAACAACCGGGCACTGCGCTCGCCAGCGGCCGTTTCTTTGGTTACGATTCACGCGTGGCGTGAGACAAAGGGGAGCTGTCAATGTCGGAAGTCAACAAGGAGAGATTGATGTCGGATATCAAAACCGTCCTCGCGGACGCTGAGGACCTGCTGAAGCAGGCTGCGAGCGCCACTGGCGAGCGCGCTTCGGAACTGCGCGAAACCGCGCTGTCGCGCCTGAAGCAGGCCAAGGAAAAGGCGGCCGACGTACAGGTCGTCGTGGTCGAAAAAGGCAAGAAAGCCGCGCGCGCCACCGACGACTACGTGCACGAGCATCCGTGGGCGTCCATCGGCATCGCAGCCGGTGTCGGCGTGCTGGTCGGCTTGCTGATCAATCGCAAGTAAGCCCGGTGCGGCCGCCGGAGCAGGCACGTCCGGCGCACCGGCAAACCGGGCGGACCGGCGCAAGCCTCGCCGGTCCGCTTGTTCTGGCGCGCGTGCGCGCCAGCGAGGCCCTCACCAGCAACGCCCACAGCCATGACGACCGAAACCCAATCGCAGCGCGCAGAGCATAGTCCGTTGCGCCGCATTCTCAGTTCCGTGTTTACCATTCTGCAGACGCGGCTCGAACTGGTGGGCATCGAACTCGCCGAGGAAAAAGACCGTCTGCTAGGCGTGCTGTTTCTCGGCCTTGCCGCGATGATGCTCGCCACGATGGCACTGATCGCCCTGACCGCGCTGATCGCCATCGCCTTCTGGGACACCTACCGCCTGCAGGCGCTCGGCGGCATCACCGCGGTTTACGCGATTGCCGGCCTCGTATGCGCGCTGAAAGCACGCAGCGGTTTGCGCAACGCGCCCATGGTGTTCGAAGCCACCCTCGCAGAGTTCGAAAAAGACCGCGACGCGTTTCG
This sequence comes from Burkholderia sp. Ax-1724, assembly GCF_011752995.1. Classification (GTDB taxonomy): domain Bacteria; phylum Pseudomonadota; class Gammaproteobacteria; order Burkholderiales; family Burkholderiaceae; genus Paraburkholderia. The sequence continues at coordinate 157,101 of NZ_VWWL01000001.1, read as the reverse complement.
CAAGCCGTGACGTCGTTCGCCTGACGCCGATCGCCCTCTCCCTCACTGCCGCCGTCACGCCCCGACACGCCATGAACCAGCCCCGTCCCGATACCGCATTCCGTCACCCGCGCCATCCGTCGAAGGACTTGAGCGCGCCGCATCTGCGCGCGCTGCGCAAGGAACTGCTGCTCGTGCGCGCAGACGTGGAGCGCGTCGAACTCGCGCAGGCCACCATCGAATTGCGCCAGGCGGTCACGCACTTCAGTTGGCTCAAGTTCATCGTTCCGGGCTTCGGCGGCGCGCGCATGGGCCGTGGATCGAAGGGGAGCGTGCTCAACGCGGGCACCCTCGGCGCGCTTCTGAAGCAGTACCCGTTCGTCAGCTCGATCATCTCGATGCTGCTCGCCAAGCCGCTGCGCGCGACCGTCATGGCAAGCGCCAAACCCGCGCTCAAATGGGGCGGCGTGGCGCTCGCCGCGTGGGAAGCGTTTCGCATCTGGCAGCAGATGAAGAACGATTCGTCGGCGAAGGCGGCGGCCCAGACGGCTACGGCAGCGACGGGAGAGTCTGCTGCGGAGAAGGCCGATTCGGCCGAAAGCGGGTATTGATACGGTGTAATGCGGATGCGTTGCAATGCGAATACGTTGTAGTGCGTTGCGATGCGTTGAACGCGAGTTTTTCCGCGTGTGTTTGCGCTAGTTCGCGTTCGTGCGGCTGCATGGCGAGTATCGAGCAAAGCGCGCTTTGCGTCGCACCGCATATCCGCCTCACGCCAGGCTACGACGTATTCCAGCACTCGCTATTGGCCGGCGTCGAACCGCCCGCCTCGTTTCTGTTGCCGCGCTGCCCCATCGCATCGAGCGTGAACGTGCCGCAGGGATCGTCACGCATCGGCCCGGCATCCACCGGTGCCGCTTCGATCGCATAGCCGCCGTTCGTGTCGTCCCCAGGCAATACGTGCAGGCGATAGATCGCCGTGCCGGATTGCGGCGCCTGATCGAATCCCGCGGGCAATGTCGGCACGCTGTCGCTCGCCGCGCCCTCGACGAATTGCGCCGCGCGATACAACGCGGACGCCGCATCGACCCGATGCGTTCGCGCAATATGGCTGCGGTACGAAGGAATCGCAAACACGGCGAGCGTCGCGGTTATCGCCAGCGCGATCATCAGTTCGAGCAGCGTGAATGCCGATGCAGTCGATTTCGTCATGCACCTCCCATCAGAATGGCCTCGCGGCAACACGCCGCCAATGACGCTCGATAGCGCCGTCCTCGACCACCAGTTCCAGTTGCAGCCAGACCTGCGATTCACTCGTGTGGCCGAAGCCACGCGCGCTCAGCAGATACGCGGTGGCATTCGCCCGGCTGGCAAGACGCCAGGCCTCGACGAGACACTGCGGCGCCTGCGCCTCCGGCCATTGCGCGACAGGCGTCACAGCGCCGGCTTCGAACGCGGTTGCAAGCTTCCATTGGACCGGCTCGCCCGCCGCGAGCGGCGGCGGTATGTTCGCATCGACACCCATTGCAAGGACGTTGCGCTCACACAAAGTCAACGCCGAATCCGCCGCATGAAAAGCCTGCAAATAATCGCGTACATTGGTCGCCGCACGCGCCGACGCGAGCGATGTTTCGAACCAGATTGCGGACGTGGCCAGCATCATCGCGGCAATCAGCAGCACGATCGGCAAGACGACGCCGCGTTGGCGAACGCACGATGCATGGGCGAGCCAACCGGACGGACCATTGAATTTGCCTGGGTATCCCAACTTCATGCACTGCATGCGGCACTGGCGGTGCCAGCCAGGGCCATCACTCGACCACGTCGATTTCTCGTGGACCATCACGATGCAGCCCCCGCCTCCACGCGATTGCGTAGCGCAACGCGACGCGAAAACGCCTGTCGCGGCCGCAAATCGGCGCCGAGCGTGCTCACGCCGTCGCAATCGACATAGCGCGCACGCTGCCCTTGCGGCGCACCACGCACGAGCACGCAAAGATCCACCGCGACGACGTTGCCCCATTGATCCGCCGGCACCGCCGACGCATTGATCGCATCCAGCGCGCCGGCCAGCCAGTAGCGCAACCGCACGCGCTCGACGCCTTCCACCAGCGGCTGCGCGGTGCCCGCATTGCCATTGCCCTCGCAGTAAAGCTCCGGCTCGCCGGTCGAGCCACTGACGTTGGCAAAGTAGCGATTGACGACCGGCACACCCTGAGTGCCGAGCGCCGCATCGCTGCTCTTTACCGCTTGCCCCACGCAATCGGTTATCTCTCCGCTCGAAGACGGCCACGTGGACACGGCATCGCCAACGTAACGGATCGCAACGCCGTCCGAACCCGTGCTCAATGTCGTGCAGCCGGGACTGTTGTCGGCACCCGTCGGACGACCTCCCGAGCAGCCGAACAATGCAGGCGGCGCCGCGTAGCCGACGACGTCCGCGGGAACGAAACCGGCTATCTGCAATTGCTGGCCAATCAGCATCAGCGTGGTCAAACCGGCTTCGCGAATCCGCATCGCATTGCTCGCGCGCTCGAACGCATTGCGCTGCGTCGTGTAGAGCGAAACGGCGCCCGCAGTCACGATCAATCCGAGTGCCATCGCAATCACGAACTCGATAAGCGTGTGACCACGAGCTACAAGTCGCCGCCTCATTTCACGAACGCCAATGCAACGCAGGAAGTGCCTGCGGGAACCGCCACGCCACCGCAAGACTCCGGTTTGTCGATCACGTCGACGTCACCCGCGCCGGGCATGTCGTGCACGGCGCCCCAGGTCACGCGCGCCGCCGCAACTGCACCATTCTCTGCCAGCGACGCTTCGCCATGCGGCAAGACAACGCCTGCACGGGCGCTCCATTGGTTTAGCGCGGCATCGCTTGCCGGGGGCACCGCCAACGCTTCGACGACCGAATCGGCGATCCATGCAGCGTTTTCTCGCATCGTCATCGCGCGGGCTTCGCGCGCGATCCACAGCTGACCCGCGATCAAACCCAATGCGCTCACCGCGATCAATGCGACCGCCAGCATCACTTCGATTAGCGAACTACCTGCGCAAGCCGGCACAAATCGACGCAAACGGGTATTCGGCGCGCTTCGCATCATGACGTCGCTCCACACGCGCCTTCGGAAATCCGCGCGCGACCGCCCGACGCAATGCGGATGCAGCGTCGCCACATAGTCCCCTGCATCGCTTTGGATGGACTTCGCGGCGCAATATCGAAGTTTCGGAATGCGCCGATCAGTTGGCCGGCGGGTGGCGTGAACGTCAGGTCCGTTTGCACGCCCGTGATGCTCACTGCCGCAAGCGACGGTTGCGCTCGCAGCAGCGAGAGCTTGCCGCCACGCTCGGCGAGCACGGCCCAGCCGCAGGCCCAGTCGGCAATCGCGTCGCCGCATGGTTGCCCGGCGGCAAGGCAGGCGCGCGCCGCATTGGTCCTGCAGACGGTCACGCGCGTACCGCGGCGCAACGCCTCGCTGCGTGCATAGGCGAAGGTCGACAGCAAAGCCCGGGCGCGGGCGTCGACCTGATCGCGCACATGCCACGCAACGAACGCTGGCGTCGCCATCACCGCGATGACGGCCAGCAGCGCTATCACGGCCAGCGTTTCGACGAGTGTGAAACCGGCGCGCGACGGCCGGCAAATCGCATTGCATTTCATCTGCATCCCTGAGCGTTTCGAACGGATGCAGCCAATCTAGCGATTTGCCGAGCGCCCAGCAATCGGCCGAATGGCCAGGTGGTATTCGGACGCTATGGCAGACAACAATACCCGCGACGAACCATCATCGAGCGAGGTAGCGATGCGTGAAAAGACGCGCGAAAAGCGCGAAACAATGAATGCGAATACCCGCGTGAATGCCCGCGAACAACGCGCGGCACGCCTGCGCTCAGCGCTTGCGGGAAGGCTTGGGAGGAGAGGAGGCGCGGCGGAATTCCTCGATCACGTCCTCGAATTCGGAGACGTCTTCGAAGCGCCGGTACACCGAAGCAAAACGGACATAGGCGATCGTGTCGAGCGCACGCAACTCGTTCATCACGAGTTCGCCGAGACGCTCGCTGCGCACCTCGCGCTCGCCGCTGCCGAGCAGTTGATACTCGATGCGGGCGACCGCCGCGTCGATCGCGTCCGCCGCAACCGGGCGCTTGCGCAGCGCCAGTTGCATGCTCGCGACGATCTTGCGGCGATCGAACTCCGTGCGGCTGCCATCCTTCTTGACGACCGACGGCAACGCCAGCTCGACTCGCTCATACGTCGTAAAACGCTTGTCGCAGGCCGGGCAGCGGCGGCGCCGGCGAATCGTCGCGCCGTCTTCGGATACGCGCGAGTCGACGACCTGCGTATCGGCGTGGCGGCAGAAGGGGCAATGCATGGCGGCTTAGCGGTAGACCGGGAAACGCTGGGTCAACTCGGCGACCTGCCCACGCACGCGTTCGATCGTCGCGGCGTCTTCCGGGTTGTCCAGCACGTCGGCGATCAGGTTGCCGACCTGCTCGGCTTCCTTCACGCCGAAGCCGCGCGTGGTCATCGCCGGCGAACCGAGGCGCACGCCCGAGGTCACGAACGGCTTTTCCGGATCGTTCGGGATCGCGTTCTTGTTGACCGTGATATGCGCGGCACCGAGCGCCGCTTCCGCCGCCTTGCCGGTGATCTTCTTCGCGCGCAGGTCAACCAGCATCACGTGGCTTTCCGTGCGGCCCGAGACGATACGCAGACCGCGCCTGACCAGCGTTTCGGCGAGCACACGCGCGTTCTCGACGACCTGCTGCTGATACGCCTTGAACTCCGGCGACAGCGCTTCCTTGAACGCGACGGCCTTGGCGGCGATCACGTGCATGAGCGGACCGCCCTGGATGCCCGGGAAGATGGCCGAGTTGATCTGCTTCTCGAACTCGGCCTTCATCAGGATCACGCCGCCGCGCGGGCCGCGCAGGCTCTTGTGCGTGGTGGTCGTGACGAAGTCGGCGTGCGGCACCGGGTTCGGGTAGACGCCCGCAGCGATCAGCCCGGCGTAGTGCGCCATGTCGACCATCAGGTACGCGCCGACCGACTTCGCTATCTTCGCGAGGCGCTCGAAATCGATGCGCAGCGCGAACGCGGACGCGCCCGCCACGATGAGCTTCGGCTTGTGTTCCTGCGCGAGCTTTTCGGCCGCGTCGTAGTCGATGTCTTCGGCTTCGTTCAGGCCGTAGCTGACCACGTTGAACCACTTGCCCGACATGTTGACGGGCGAACCGTGCGTGAGGTGGCCACCATGCGCGAGGCTCATGCCCATGATCGTGTCGCCCGGCTTGAGCATGGCGAAGAACACGCCCTGATTGGCCTGCGAACCGGAGTTCGGCTGCACGTTGGCGGCTTCCGCGCCGAACAGCTGCTTCACGCGGTCGATCGCCAGCTGCTCCACCACGTCCACATATTCGCAGCCGCCGTAGTAGCGCTTGCCCGGATACCCTTCGGCGTACTTGTTCGTGAGTTGCGAGCCCTGTGCGGCCATGACCGCGGGCGAGGTGTAGTTTTCCGACGCGATCAGTTCGATGTGCTCTTCCTGACGGCGGTTTTCCTGCTCGATGACCTTCCAGAGTTCAGGATCGACGTTGGCGATGGTGCTTTGGGCTCTGTCAAACATACGGATTCCGTTGAGTGTGTTCAGGTTGACCGGATCGTGCGCCGAATCTTGCGTAGAGGGTACGCAGCGCTGCTGGCGGCCATGCCAGCCCAGACGTGGCGAGGGGGGAGTCGCCGCACACGCGAGGCAGGCCAACCACCGTCAGCGCAAATCGATGCGCGCGGATCACGGCTGCCCAGGCGAACGGCAAAACGGCACCCTGCGCTTCACGGTGGGTTGTTCCACCTTGAACCCGATTGGTTGAATCGGCTGAGTCGGCTGACTCGGTTCTATCGCCAGTCACGCAGGGTCGAGCGCGTTAGTGTATTGGAAGAGGCCCGAATAGGCAACCGGCTTTCCGGCGCTCCAGCGCCCGCTGGCGGGGCTTTCGGGCGCCCAGCGCCGCGTCTCGCGCACAGGTCTGACGAAAGCCGGGCAGCCGCGCCGAATATCCGCCAAACGCCGCTGCCACGGCTGCCGATGCGGCTCGTTCATCCTTGCCGCAGCGCCGCATTGCAAGTAGGCTTGGGGCCTTTGTCTCTTATCGACCAGGGAATTGCAATGATCGTGTTCGTTACCGGTGCGTCGGCAGGCTTCGGCGCCGCCATCGCTCGTGCCTTCGTCAAGGGCGGCCATCGCGTCGTCGCTACCGCTCGCCGCAAAGACCGTCTGCAGGCACTCGCCGACGAACTCGGCGACGCGCTGCTGCCATATGAACTCGACGTGCGCGACCGCGCCGCCGTCGAAGCCGTGCCCGCCTCGCTGCCGGCCGAATTCGCCGCGCTCGACGTGCTCGTCAACAACGCCGGCCTCGCGCTCGGCACCGAGCCCGCGCACAAGGCCAGCCTCGACGAATGGAACACCATGATCGAGACCAACTGCACGGGCCTCGTGCAGGTTACGCATGCGCTCCTGCCCGGCATGGTCGAGCGCAATCGCGGTCATATCTTCAATCTGGGCTCGATCGCGGGCAGCTGGCCGTACGCGGGCGGCAACGTGTACGGCGCGACCAAGGCGTTCGTGCGCCAGTTCAGCCTGAACCTGCGCGCCGATCTCGCCGGCACCGCGCTGCGCGTGACCGACATCGAACCGGGCCTGTGCGGCGGCACCGAATTCTCTAACGTGCGCTATCGCGGCGACGACGACAAGGCCGCCAAGGTCTACGAAAACGTCCAGCCGCTGACCGCCGAGGACATCGCCGATTCGATCTACTGGATCGCCACGCGCCCCGCCCACGTCAACATCAATACGATCGAGCTGATGCCGGTCGCGCAGTCGTTCGGCGGACTGACCGTGCATCGCGGCTGACCGCACCACGAGGGTCGTCGGCCCGGCGAGCGGTGGGCAAACCGCGCCCAGTGGTCCCGTCGGGTTCCTGGGTGGCCCCTCGGCTACCCTTTGGCTCGCCCTGCCGGACGGCCCTCGAATGGGCGCTCGGGCGTGCGCCAAACCCGGCCGCACGCGCGGCCGGAGCACGCCGGACAAAACGCACATTTTGAAACAGACCCGCAGTATGCGTTCCGGTAAAATGCGCCGCATGAATATGTCGACCAGCCAGCCTGGCATGGAAAGCGGCTACACATGGCCCATCCGCGTGTACTACGAAGATACCGATGCGGGCGGCATCGTGTTTTACGCCAATTACCTGAAATTTTTCGAACGGGCGCGCACCGAATGGCTGCGCGCGTGCGGCGTCGACCAGCATCGGCTTGCGGAAGAAACGGGGGCGATTTTCATCGTGCGCAGCACCGCAGTCGACTACCGGGCTCCGGCCCGGCTCGACGACATCGTGAAAATTGTCAGCCGGATCGAGCGTCTTGGCAGAGCTTCGGTGGATTTCGCGCAGGAAGCATGGCGCGAAGGCACGCTGCTAGTCGCCGGTTCGATCCGGATCGGCTGCGTGGACCGCGACGCGCTGCGGCCGGCGGCGATCCCCGCCCCGGTTCTCGCCGCGCTGCGGCGCGGGCCAGATATGCATTGAGCAGCGCCGGCGTGTCAACGGACGATGACCGAGCCTCGTTGATACGGGGCCAGTGAACTCATACCGATCAGGCAACACAAAGCATGGTTCGGCTTCGATATCGCCGAAGCTTCCGTTCTGTTCACGGCAAGCTTGAGGCGGCCTTGCAGCCGGACGCCCCCTTCCCGGGACGTTAAAACGAACCTTTATGAACACTACACAAGATCTGTCGATCGTTTCACTCGTACTCAACGCGAGCCTGCTGGCCCAGGCGGTCATGGCTCTGCTGCTGTTGCTCTCGCTGCTGTCATGGACTTTCATCTTCCGCAAGTGGTTTGCGATTCGCCGGGCGCGCGCGCAAACTGAACGCTTCGAGCGTGATTTCTGGTCAGGCGGCGACCTGCAGGCGCTGTATCAGAGCGCCGCGAACAACCGTCACACGATCGGTGCGCTCGAGCGGATTTTCGAGTCCGGCATGCGCGAATTCCTGAAGGGCAAGGAAAAACGCCTGAACGATCCGGGCGCGATTCTCGACGGCGCCCGGCGTGCGATGCGCGCGGCGTTCCAGCGCGAAATGGACGTGCTCGAGGCGAACCTCGCGTTCCTCGCCTCGGTCGGTTCGGTCAGCCCGTATATCGGTCTGTTCGGTACGGTGTGGGGGATCATGAATGCGTTCCGCGGCCTCGCCAACGTGCAGCAGGCCACGCTCGCGAACGTCGCGCCGGGCATCGCCGAGGCGCTGACCGCCACCGCGATCGGCCTGTTCGCCGCAATTCCGGCCGTGGTTGCCTACAACCGCTACGCGCACGACATCGACCGTCTGGCGATCCGTTTCGAAACCTTCATCGAAGAGTTCTCGAACATTCTGCAGCGCCAGGCACAGTAAGGAGGCCACGATGGCAGGCTCCCGCTCCTCCAGCATGCGCGGCTCGCGTCAGCGCCGCGCGATGGCCGACATCAACGTCGTGCCGTACATCGACGTGATGCTCGTGCTGCTCGTGATCTTCATGGTCACGGCACCGCTCGTCGCGCCGTCGATCGTCAATCTGCCGACCGTCGGCGGCGCCGCGCCGCAGCAGCAAACCCCGCCCGTGATCGTCAACATCCGCGCGGACGGCAACATGAGCGTCAAGTACAAGGACGACGCCGGCACGCAGCAGCAGGAAGACATGACGAAGGCCGGCCTCAACGGCTTCATCGCCGATCGCGCGCAATCGCACCCGGACCAGCCCGTCGTGATCGCCGCCGACAAAACCGTGAAGTATGAAGCCGTGATGAACGTGATGTCCGAGCTGAAGGCTCAGGGCGTCAAGCGCGTTGGATTGCTCGTCAAATCGCAATGATCCGCAAGAATTCCGAATACCCGCTCCAGCCACCGCGTGAACGCGGCACCGGGCGAGCCTTTGCGTTCGCGCTGGTGATGCATGCGCTGCTCGGGTTCTTCCTGTACCACGGCATCCAGTGGCAGAACAGCACGCCCGAAGGCGCGGAAGCGGAACTGTGGACCGAGGTGCCGGACTCGGCGATTCCGCGTCCCGTTCCGCCGCCGCCCGCGCCGGTCGCCCCTGCCCCGCCCGTGCGCGACGAGCAGGCCGACATCGCCCTGCAGGAAAAGAAACGCCAGCAGCAGGAAGCAGCGCGCGCGGCGCAACTGGCCGAGCAGCAGCGTCAGCAGAAGCTGAAAGAGCAGCAGGAAGCGGACGCGAAACGCCAGCAGGAACTGGCGGCCGAGCAGGCCGCTCAACTCGCCGCCCAGAAGGCCGCGAAGCTCAAGCAGCAACAGCAGCAGCAGCAGGCCGACAGGCTCAAGCAACAGCAGCTCGCCGAGCAGCAAAAGCAGCAGCAACTGAAAGAACAGCAGGAGCAGCAACAGAAGCAGGCTCAGGCGGAGGCGCAGAAGAAGGCTGACGCCGAGAAAGCGGCGAAGGCCAAGGCGCAGGCCGATGCCGCCGCGCAGGCGAAGAAACAGCTCGACTCGGAACGACGCGCGCGACTTGCGCAGATGCAGGGCATGGCGGGCCCCACGGGTTCGTCGGGCAACGGGCTCGGCAAGAGCGGTACTGGCAGCGGCTCGGGAGGCAATGCGGCATCGCCGGGTTATGCGGACAAGGTCCGCCGCGTCGTGCGCCCGAACATTTCGTGGGGCGGCGAAACGGAAGGCCTCGAAACCGTCATCTCCGTGCGCTGTTCGCCGACCGGCACCTTGCTGAGCGCGACGGTCTCGCGCAGTAGCGGCAACGCCGCATGGGACGCCGCCGCGTTGCGGGCCGTGCAGCGCTCGGATCCGATGCCTCTGGACGTCAACGGCAAAACGCCGGAAAGCTTCCTGATAACGTTGCGCCCTGCGGGCTGACTTGCGGGTCGATTCGCAGAAGTTTGACAGCTGGCTAGCAGTCGATTTACGGCTAAGTTGCAGTCAATTGAGGACAAAAGCCGTGCTATGGCGCACGGCCACCTCGGGAACGAATTAGCTGTTTTCCGGTCTGTCTGCTGTCGTGAAGTATTAGTAAAACCGTTTTGAGGAATCCATACAGCATGAGTTTGATGACCAAGCTAGGCCTGCGAACGCTCGTGGCAACGTGCCTGATCACCGTCGGCGGCGCCGCCAATGCACAACTCAACGTCCTCGTGACGGGCGTCGGATCCACCCAGTTTCCGATCGCAACGGCGAATTTCGCCAATGAAGCGAACTCCCCGCAGCAGGTCAGCGCAATCGTGCGCCAGGACCTGCAACGCAGCGGCAAATTCACGAATGTCGACGCAGGCTCGACGCCGGTGTCGGAGACCGATTCGGTCGATCTCGGCGCCTGGAAGGCCAAGGACGCCAACGCGTTCGTCGCGGGCAGCGTGAACCGCCTGCCGAACGGCCAGTACGAAGTGCGCTTCAAGCTGTACGACACGGTCAAGGGCGAAAGCCTCGGCGGCCTCGTGCTCGTAAGCCCGGCAAGCGGTCTGCGCATGAGCGCGCACAAGGTCGCCGACTACATCTACGCGAAGCTGATGGGCAATCGCGGCGTGTTCGCGACGCGCCTGTCGTACGTCATCAAGTCGGGCAACCGCTACCAGTTGCAGATTTCCGATTCGGACGGCCAGGACGCGCATATCGCGCTGTCGAGCCCCGAGCCGATCATCTCGCCGGCCTGGTCGCCGGACGGCACCAAGGTCGCCTACGTGTCGTTCGAAAAGAAAAAGCCGATCGTCTACATCCACGACCTGCCCACGGGCCGGCGTATCGTCGTATCGGACCAGAAGGGCAACAACAGCGCGCCGGCCTGGTCGCCGGACGGGCGCACGCTCGCCGTCGCGCTGTCGCGCACCGGCAATACGCAGATTTTCGCGGTCAATGCCGATGGCAGTGGCCTGCGGCGTCTCACGCAAGGCAGCTCGATCGACACCGAGCCGACCTACTCTCCTGACGGCCAGTGGATCTATTTCACGAGCGACCGCGGCGGCTCGCCGCAGATCTACAAAATGCCGGCACAAGGCGAAAGCGCGGGTTCCGCGCAACGCGTCACGTTTACGGGCAGCTACAACACCAGCCCGCGAGTGAGTCCTGACGGCAAGCAGCTTGCCTACATCTCGCGCGTCGGCGGTGCATTCAAGCTGTATCTCCAGGACCTGCAAGGCGGAACCGCCACGGGCCTGACGGACACGACACATGACGAATCGCCGAGCTTCGCGGCGAACGGTCAGTACATTCTTTACGCCACTCAGGTGAACGGCCGTGGCGTGTTGGCCGCAGTATCGACCGACGGTCGTACCCGGCAGGTCCTGTCCGTTCAGGGTGGTAGCGTACGCGAACCGTCCTGGGGCCCGTTTATGCAATAACGTTGATGCAATAACACAAGGAGAGTAATCAAATGATGTCCAAACTTCGTTTCGCATTCGCCGTCGTCATGGTCGGCGCGCTGGCCGCGTGTCACTCGGGCGTCAAGCTCGACGAAAACGCCAACAAGGGTGCGGGCTCGGCTCAGCCGAACCCGAACGACGTTGCAACCGTCAACGTCGATCCGCTCAACGATCCGAACAGCCCGCTCGCCAAGCGCAGCATCTACTTCGACTTCGACAGCTACTCGGTCAAGGACGACTATCAGACGCTGCTTCAGCAACACGCTCAGTACCTGAAGAGCCATCCGCAACGTCACGTGCTGATCCAGGGCAACACCGACGAGCGCGGCACGAGCGAGTACAACCTGGCACTCGGCCAGAAGCGTGCTGAAGCCGTGCGCCGTTCGCTGTCGCTGATGGGCGTCGCGGATTCGCAAATGGAAGCCGTGAGCCTCGGCAAGGAAAAGCCGATGGCGACGGGTCATGACGAAGCGTCGTGGGCACAGAACCGCCGCGCCGACCTCGTGTATCAACAGTAAGTCAACAGGTAATGAGCCGAATGACGCATCGTTTCTCCTGGCTGCGGCTTGCCGCAGCGGCCTGCGTCGCAGGCACGGCCCTCGCGGCCGTGCCCGCTCATGCGGGCATCTTCGACGACGATCAGGCCCGCCAGGCCATTCTCGATCTGCGCTCGAAGACCGATAGCCTGTCGAGTCAGCTGTCAGCGGCGCAGCGCACGATCCTCGATCAGTCCAACCGTCTCGACCAGTTGAACCAGCAGGTCGCGACGCTGCGCGGGCAGAACGAGGACATGGCGAACCAGCTCGGCATGCTGCAAAAACAGCAGAAGGACTACTACACCGATCTCGACACGCGCCTGAAGAAATTCGAGCCGCAGCAACAGACGGTGGACGGCGTCCAGGGCGAAGTTCAGCCGGGTGAAACCGATGCGTTCAACGCGGCTTCACAGCAATTCCGCAGCGGCGATTTCAAGAATGCGGCCGCGTCGTTCCGCAGCTTCATCTCCAAATATCCGTCGAGCCCCTATCAGCCGACCGCGCAGTACTGGCTCGGCAATGCGCTGTATGCGCTGCGCGACTACAAGGGTTCGACGGCCGTCTGGCAGGGTGTGGTGAAGAATTACCCGCAGCATCCGCGCGCGCCTGAAGCGCTGCTCGCGATTGCGAACAATCAGCTCGAACAAGGTCAGAAGGCCGCGGCCAGGAAGACCCTCGAGCAGATCGTCGCGCAATACGGCGGCTCGGACGTCGCGCAGTCGGCGCAGAGCAAGCTGTCGCAGATCAAGTAGCGGCAGCGGAACTGATTGAGTCGTTGGCAGTACGCGCAGTGTCCGATGTCATAGCCACGCGCGCCTCTCGCTGAAAGGCCCGGATAGCGATATCCGGGCCTTTCATTTTGACGTTCGCGATTTCCCGTTCTTCAGGGAAACGCCGATAACGTGGCGGGTATGTCGGGTTGACAGGTTATAGGCTCGCCGATATAATCCCGTTTCTCTTTTGGGTCGTTAGCTCAGCTGGTAGAGCAGCGGACTTTTAATCCGTTGGTCACAGGTTCGAATCCCGTACGGCCTACCAAGAAAATCAAGGGGTTACGTCATCTGGCGTAGCCCCTTTCCTTTTGTAGTCTGCCCTTGGTCTACACAAGGTCTACCCTCCTTCCCTTTGGGTGCAACAGAGCAATCTGCAATCAAACGGCTAGCTCGCCCATTTACCGCACCCCAGATTTCCGTGGCAGGCCGACGACAATCATGCCGCTCGCTTTCCGTGAGGCTTCCCTCACAGGTTCGACGGCGTCTGCAAGTACCTGATCGAAACGACGAAGCCCGTTATAGCAGACGGATAATCTGGCGCCGCAGCCCCCTCTGTCATGCAGATTTTCCCAAGTGGGTTTTCCGGATCACGAGGATTCGCATGCAAACTCAAGACTTATAGCGTTGGTAAATCTTCGCGTAATCGCGCCTGTCGTAACCGCAATTCAGCCCGGGTATCGACAGGCAGTAGATGTTGGTCCTGATACAGAGTGTCTAATCAGGTTGGAACGGCTCACCGTTTCACTCTGCGAATCAAAAAATCTACGAGGTGAACCGGGACTTATCATCCTGTATCACGGTTGCTTTGCGAGACATTCGGAGAAATGAAATGCTTCGCAGACCGCTTCCAGTCGCCTGAAAGATCGCCGATCATCGGCCCGCTTCCATTACTCAAAATCCGACGATCATTGGATTCATCCACGGAAATCCGGCGCCGGATATGTTTGACGTAGAAATACGCCAGGCGATGAACGAGAGAATGTTGCTTCCGACGACCGCATAAGCCCTGATCGACGGCATCAATCGATCAAGATTTCTCCGCAACCACACCAGAAAGGACCGATCATGATTATCCGAACCTGGCGCGCCATTGCCGCTAACCAGCAGGTTGTCGACACATACGGAGCACACCTCGCGCGCAACACGTTCCAGGAAATGAAAAAGCTCGACGGTCACATCGGCGCGAGCATGTCGGCCAAACAGATCGGCGAGAAATACGAAATCCTGTTCATGAGCTACTGGCGCGATATGGATGCGGTACGTCAGTTTGCGCGCCGCGACGACATTCACGAGGCAGTCGTAAAAGAGAGCACCCAAAAGCTTCTCGACTCCTTCGATCCAAAGGTCGAATACTTCGAGGTTCAGGTTTCGAGCGGTTCGATCCTGGAGCAGGTTGCGTCGCAAGCAGGCTAGGGAAAGATCAGAGTCTTTCAGGTCTCGCGCGGCTGCAAGCATCGCCGATTTGCCGTGCGGTGTCCTTGAGCGCATCGACAGCCTCAACCAGTCGCGCGACGTGAGGTGCGGACATCGCAACCGAACAATTGATCGCGACAGGGCTCATCCGGCCCGGCAGTGGAAGTGGCACGGCTATCGCATCGATATCGGAAAGCCACGGTCCTCGTGCGCGACAATAACCAGTCCTGGCGAACAATGCTTCGTCATCCTTGAGAAGTGAAAGGCCTGCCTCGAAGTTCTCTGGGTCGCCCACCTTGATCCGATTGAGCAGACGTTCTTTTTCCGCCGAAGGATGACCGAATATGAGTGCGCGTCCGATTGCACTCTGCAGAAGAGGGCTGACGCGTCCGATATCGGGAAGGTAGGGATTGAAAAGATCAGCGCGAACAGTATCGATGTAGATTGCCTTCACACGCTCGCGCATAGCGAGATTTACAGTAAATCCTGTTTGATCGGCGAGTGCCTGCAGGAATGGGCGCGCGAGTTGTCGTACCGGCAAGCTCGCCAGAATGGGATGACTGAGTGCGAGGAAACCTGTTCCCAGGCGGTAAGCTCCGGACTCCTCCTGAACCAGATATCCGTACAGCGTGAGCGTGTACGTGAGTCGCGAAACAGTCGCTTTCGGTAGCCCGGTACGATCAGAAAGCGCCCGGTTGGTCAGCACGGGCTCGGCGGCAGTGAAAGCTCGCAGTACATCGAGACCTCGGGCAAGGTTTGTCGAGAACTGTCGGTCGCTTAAGGCGTCCGCGAGACCATCCGGTCCTGCGAGCCGAGGGCTCTGGGAATTTGGCTTTGAGGACAATTTGGGTATGGAAGCGATTCGGACAGGTGGACCGATTTCGATAGCTGCCCACTCTACTCTGAATTGTCATCACCGCCCACTGCTATATGGTTCGTCGTGACCATCCCGAGAGACCGGTGCTCCGGATACCCGCACGCGAATCTGCCGGCTACTGCCTGCCAATCGGCCCCAACCATTTGCACGTTCCAATCAGCGAAACACTTTTTTTGGAGCCGCGCGCGCTCCGATAATGCGAGCCAGGAGATGCATCAACTCGACGGTTCTTTTCGGGAAGCTAACTGGCATAAGGAACGACACGACTCCGTGTTGCCCCCCAGACAATGCAGTCGCGGCGCCGTGGCGTATCGACGTGGCGCGAAGCTTTTATGTGATGAGCCGCGTGGCGAACGATATTGAAGAGAAAAAAATCCGGGAGATTCGATGAAAAACGCTGCCGACACGCTGCCAACTTGCCTGCCCGAAGCAACCGGGCAGCCCACGGTCCCCTTCACGCGATATGACGCCGGCTGGGTTGTGATGTGCATCGGGATGGCGATCGGGTCTGGGATCATTTTTCTGCCGATCCAGGTCTTTGACGGCGTTGGTGATCGCTTATCCTGCGACGTACCTTCAGGCTCGACTGTACCTTCAGTCGCTGGCGCATACCGAAGCGTGCGACGATTACAACGACATCATCACGCAATACCTCGGCAAAAACTGGGCTGGCTTCATGGGCGTTGCCTATTTTCTGATGCTGCTGAAGGGAATGCTCGCGTATTCCTCGGCTATCACAAGAGATAGCGCATCCTATCTTCAGACATACAAGCTGACGGCCGCGTCACTCGGCGATCATACGTGGTACATCGGTGCGATCATCATTACGCTTGTGTTGATCGCGTCGCGCGGAGAGCGACTCCTGTTCCGTATCTCCGGGCCTATGATTGTTTCGAAGCTGGGCATCATTGTGTTTCTCGGTTTGTCGATGATGCCTTACTGGAATGTGTCTCACCTCGCACTCGGTCACTTTCCGGAGATTTCGTCGTTCATGGTTGACGTGCTGCTCACCTTGCCTTGGGCCATGCTCTCGATCATCTACGTTCATGTGTTGAATCCGATGAACGTCGCGTACCGGAAACTGGAAGGAAAGCGTGAAATTGCCAACTATCGGTCGCTTCGTGCATGCCGATATGCCTACTTTATCCTCGTAACTTGCGTGGTGTTTTTTGCGCTGTCCTTTATGCTGGCGACACACCACGAGGATGCGGTCTACGCGATGACGCACAACATCTCTTCACTGGCGCTTGCCGCCAGAGTCATGAGAGGTGAAACAGTCCGGATTCTGGCTACGATTCTGAATGTTCTGGCAATCTTCACGGCCTTCTTCGGGATCTACCTCGGTTTCCACGACGCCGTGCGTGGCATTGTCACCAACATCGTCGATAGATTCATGGTCCGTAGTGACCGTTTCAACCGGTTAGTGCCGTTTGCGATTGCTATCGGTACGGTCTGCTTTCTGACCTTCTGGGTAAAGCTCAATATTTCGACGATGATGCTGATGCAGCTTACTGTGCCGGTGTTTGGCATCGTAGCCTGTCTGATTCCGTGCTATCTCGTGCGTCGCGTTCCTGCTCTCGCACACCTCAGAACACCGGCCTGGTGGATAGTTTTCGCGTTTGGACTACTCATTATCGCGTCGCCGTTCTTCAAACTGCTCGAACGGTAAGTCTCATTGATTCACTGTCGTCTTCATTCGTCGATGCGATCGGTTGTCAACGACGTTCAGGCGTTGATCCAGGCCCGCGCCTGCTCCAGTTCGTTGACGTGAAATGCCTTGATTTCAGCCTTCGTAAAAAACCGCGCCAGATGCATCGCAGCGCGAATCCAGCCCGCATCGGCCACCACGGCGGCACGCGTGACCTTGCGGGCAACGGAGACACCGAGCGTCATATCGGTCCATAGCGCCTTCGGCTCGATGCCACTGAAATGCTCAATGCGTTCGAGCACGCGGGTCTTACCGTTCAGTTCAAGATCACCACGCATGCGCTCGATGGCTTCGCGCAGTTCGTGGTCGGTGATTTTGCCTTCGACTGAGATTTCGATAACCGGGGAATCGGGTACGGTGTGATAGAGGATCATGGCAGGACTCCTGGTCAGGGAGACGTTATACGCTCAGGTACGGATGAACCTGGCGTTCGATAACTTCCTCATGGTACCCCTTTCCATGCGACCGGTTAGGCTGCGAGCACGACGTGTCGCTCCGACGCCTGTCGGCGCGTGTGCGTTGCAAACACCCCTTGCACACACGCTTGCGGACATTGGGTGCCGCACGTCGAGCGTCGCGTCATGGTCGGTCGTACCTATCGAAATATGAAGCGACATAACCGCCGTTGACGCCGAACAAACGTGCGAACGGTTAGTGAAAGCGTATTGTCGGCGAGGAGCGACCGGTCGACATCAACATCGGGATCATCGACAATCGTTCTCCTCGCGCTGGCAACATCCACAACGTCCATACGCGCAATCGGCATCCCATAAGCAATGAAGAATCAGTACACGCGCACCCCCTCAAAATTACTCTTCCTGCCAGGCGCATCCGGCAACACCGCATTCTGGCAGCCACTCGCGAATCGCCTGACGAACCCCGCCAGAAAAGTCATCGTCGCGTATCCCGGGTTCGGCCAGGAGCCCGCTGCGCCCGACGTCAACGACATCGACGACCTGCTTCGGATGGTCGTCGACCAGATCGACCAACCCACCGCCCTGATCGCCCAATCGATGGGTGGTGTGATCGCAATCCGCGCGGCGCTGGCCAAGCCCGACCTGGTCACTCATCTGGTTCTGACGGTAACTTCCGGCGGAATCGACACCCAGGCACTGGGCGCCACGGATTGGCGAAGTGGATTGAGCAATGCAAATCCGCCTTTCCCCGACTGGTTCACATCCTTCAAGGCCGACCTGACGCACGAACTGCGCCGCATCGCGCAGCCGGTTCTTCTGCTTTGGGGAGATGCCGATCCAATCAGTCCAGTCGCGGTTGGCCGGCGGCTTCTCGAACTGCTTCCTGACGCACGCTTGCATGTCGTCGCAGGTGGCAACCACGATCTGGCACATGAGTACGCGCCGCAGTTGGCCCCTCTTGTCGACGCCCACCTATCGCAAACATGAACCACCAACCATACGCATAAAGCAAAGCGCCACCTGGCCGGTCAAGGCAGGTGGCGCTCAGGTTCTGCTTTCGGCTCCCTCGGGCACGTACGGCCCGGGAGAAACCGCAGACGGCTACCGCATACCGTCTGTACTACGCAAGATCAACGCTTACTGGTTGTTGATGTTGTTCGGCGCCTTCGGCAGCGCCTTGCTGGCCGTCAGCACGATGTTGCCGATCTGACGGTAGTTCAGCAGGTCGGTCTTCGGCGACTGCACGCCATAACCCGCAAAGGTCACGCTCAGGTGCGTCGGATCGATCTGGATGCCCGACGGTGCGTACACGCGCTGGGCAAACCACGACTGCGTCGGGATCAGCGGCGGATTGGCCGGAATCGTCACCGTCGACTGATTGCCACCCTGGTTCTTCGCGGTGATCGTGTTGATCGACGCGATCGGATGGTTGATGTCGTTATAGACGGTCCAGTTCTTCAGGTCGCTCGATTCCGCGTACCCGATGTAGTGGAACGCATCGGAGTCCGCATCGAGACAGTTGCCTGCCGAGAACAGCAGGCCCCAGCGGCTGCCGTCACCGTTGATGTCGATCAGCGTGCCGCGCGGCGTCACCCAACGGGTTCCGTTGTAGTCGACCGTGGTCGGGTCGTTCAGGCCATTGACCGCACCTTCATCGGTGAAGTGAACGCCGTCTGTCGTCGTGGCAAGCCGAACATACGTGATGTCATGGTTGGTCTTGCCGCTGAACGGGGCCTTGGCGCACTGCTGCACAGCCGGCAGAGCGGTGCTTCCGGTGTTGTCGCCGTTCAGGATCTTCTGCACGTACAGAACCGTGGTGGGCGTGCCCGGCGTGGTATTCGGAACCACGGCCAGAATGCCGTCGGGGTTCAGGAGACCGACCGTCTGCTGCACGACGACCGGAGACGTCGTGCCCGGCGTATTCGTCAGCGCGGTTTGAATCGCGTTGATGTCCTGCGAGCCGACCGTCGTGGCGTTCGTGTTCTGAATCGGGAATTTCGGCGATACGTTGGTCAGCTGGATCACGTTGAGCGGCGCAACGTCCACAGCCGCCGGAGCACGATTGAGCATGTACAGCATCTGGCCGCCGGTCTTCGCATTCGAGCCCGGCAACTGCATGATCGTGGCGTGGCCCCAGCCGTCGCCGGCCGTCGTCGCGGAGTTGTCGCTTTGCAGCGTGGCGGGGCAAACGTTATTGCCCGCGGCCAGCTCCAGCGTGTTCTGCATGAAGTACCACGTCTTGCCGTTGTCGTCGGATTCGGCCGCCACCAGGCCTTCGTCCATGTACTCGGGACGCCAGTCGAACAGGCCGATGATCGGCGTTGCCGAGGCGTTGACGTTGCCGGTCGACGTCACGTTCGACGTGTACGTCAGCGGGAAATAGAACGGCGCCATGTTCACGAACGGATAGGTCGCGCTCGTGCTGAAGGCCGATTTGGCGGTCGGCGTATTGAACGGCGTCGTCGAGCTGTTCAGCGGGTTCGTGGTGGCGGTCGTGCCGCCGTAGTACAGGCGTGCCGCCGAGGCCGTGTAGTTGCAAAGCCCATAGGCCGTATCCGGCACGTTGCCGTTGGCCTGGAACGGGTTGGACGCGCTCACGACGGTCTGCGTGTTGTTGGGGTCGGCCGCGAGAGCCGCCAGCGTGAACGGCGTACCGCCGGCACCCGAGCCGATGGACGGGCTCACGGCGATCTGTGCCTGCGTCACGGTCGTACCGGAGTCGACCGACCACGTCAGGCTGGCCGGGGTTACGACCGGCGTGGAAGCGCCCGTCGGTGCGGAGGCGCCCGTCGGCGTGGAAGCACCCGACGGGGTAGACGCACCTGACGGCGTGGAAGCACCCGACGGTGCGGACGCGCCGGAATTCCCGCCACCGCCGCACGCGGCAAGCGCGAGGCAGCCTAGGATCAGGATTTCTTTCTTTAGTATTGCTTTCAATTTCATTGACACATCCCCTCAGAAAAATTTCATTAAACTTGTCATGGATCAGTCCATTGCCTGTCCGTGCCGGCAACGCTCGATTCGATGCGTCCTGATCTGCTCAAGGCACGGACCCATGTCGAAATAAAAATGTCAGGTAGCAGAGCGGCAGCGCTGGCTTTGTGCGATTTGATATCCAGCCACGCTGCGGCCCAGGTGAAGTGGCGTCCGCTGTCGTGCAGCGTGCAGCATGCGGCGATTGCGTACCGATGCCGCCAGCACTCCCCGTTCGCGCGGGCAAAAGCCATTCAGTACTTACTGGCAACCCGCCGCGGCAGCAGATTCTCGTTCTCAATGATGAAACAGCCGTGGCGGAAAAATTACGTTCCTTTTTAATTAATTCGATGCCCGTGTAAGGAAAGGGATGTGTGCAGCTGTCGCGGGAAAAAGCACGGCGGTCCGTGCGGGCGGCGGTCGTCCGATGGTGCCGTGCCATAATCGGGTTGCCTAACGAACCTGGAGGGACAGTCAATTGAATCAGGAATGCTATTCGGCTGGAGGTGCCATGAAAGCGGCGCTGCAGACCGGCCTGCGCAAGCTCGAACTGATTGAAATGGAGCGACCCGAGGCCATCCAGGGAACGGTTGTTCTGAAGGTCGCCAATATCGGCATCTGCGGCAGCGATCTGCATCCCTATCGAACGTTTGCCGGCCGCTCCGGCTTTCCCATGGGCCACGAACTGAGCGGCGTCGTGGTTGCGGTCGGCGAAGGCGTGACGAACACCTTGCTCGGCCGGCGCGTCACCGTCGACATGGTGCTCGGCACCGCGTGCGGGAAATGTGCTTTTTGCAAGCGCGGCTATGCGCTGCACTGCCAGGCACGCGAGTTTCCGTTCGGCGGCGGTTTTGCCGAGTTCGTGAGGACGAAGGCGGTTGGCGTGTTTCCGCTTCCGGATGCGGTCGACGATCAGCTCGGCGCCATCGTCGAGCCTGTCGCCGTCGGCGTGCATGCGGCGCGGCGCATGGGGATCGGTCCGGGCATGACGGGCGTGATCGTGGGCGCGGGAACCATCGGACTCTCCGCGTTGGCGGCGGCACTCGACGCCGGCAGCGAGAAGGTTTATGTGGTCGCCAAGCACGAGGTCCAGGCGAAGGCCGCCCTGAAGATGGGCGCGGCGGGGGTTCTTTCGTTAGACCTGCCGACGGCCGCCGGCGAGATCAATCAGGTGACGGATGGCCTCGGCGCCGACTATGCGATCGAGACCGTGGGCGGCTCGGCCGACACGCTCGACTTCTCGTGCAAGCTCGTGCGCCACCTCGGCATGCTGGGTGTCCTCGGCGCGTTCGATCGCGGCTTCCGCGGACTCGAAATCATCGAGGCCCTCGAACGCGAGCTCACCATCCATCTGCCGAACTGCTATAGCGTCATCGACGGCAAGCACGACTTCGAGGTCGCGATCGATCTGCTGGCGCGCAAGGGCAACGTGCTTCGGACGATGGTCACGCACGAGATGGATCTGGCCGAGATCGACGAGGCCTTCAGGATCGCCGCGGACAAAAGCGCGCATTCGATCAAGGTACAGATTCGCGCCTGACCAGACAAATGGCCCGCACTCCGAAGAATGCGGGCCATCCGAAACGCACCGGACCCTGTCCGGTGCCTGCCAGCGTTGCCGCTTAGCGGCTCGTCATCGTCACGCCGCGCAGAACCTGGCCGTACGGCGCTGTCTGCATCACGGAGAAGCCCGAGGTCGTCACGGTCGTGCCGCTCACGCTCAGCGTGATCTTCACGAGCTGGTTCGAATCGGCACCCGCGTCGAACGTCGTACCGAGGCTGTTGTTGGCCGTCGACGTGATCGCGTAGATCGTGTACGAGCCGTCGCTGTTGACCTGGCCGGTGATGTTGCGCAGACCGTCGGCCGAGGTCGTGTACTTCGCGCCCGCCGTGCCGTACGTGCCGGCGGTGTCGGTCACGGTGTACGCCTGGCCGAGATTCAGACCCTGGGTGAGGTGGGCGATCGCCGTCCACGTGCTGCCCGACTTCTGATAGACCCACAGACCGCCGCTGCCGATCGTCATGTCGGCCGGATCGCCGTCGCCTTCGTCAGCCACGAACATCAGGTTCGTGTTGGTCTTCGGCATCCACATGCCGAACGGGAAGCCCGTATTCCAGCTCATCGGCCACGACGTCACGCTGGCGGCCGTCAGCGCCGTGGTCAGCGTGGCGTTCGACGTCGGTTCGTTGGCGGCGCCCGGCGCGCCCGACCATGCGGTCGTCGGCGTGGTGAAGAGCGGCGTGATGGCGACGTTCTGCAGGTTGCTGAACTTCGCGCCGTTCGCGAGCGCGCCCGTTGCGCCGACCTGGAAGACCGTGTTCACGCCGTTGCCGCCGCTGCCCTTCGACGCGTACAGGGTGCCGTCCGGCGCGAGGAACAGACCGCGGAAGTTGGCATCCTTGCCGGTCTTGTCGAACGGCTGGCTGAGCGAGGTCAGCGAGAAGCCGAACTGGTTGCCGCCGGCGTTGGTCTTCTTGGCGAACGTAGTGCTCGACAGCGCGTCGGTGATCGTGCCCAGACCGCACGACGTCGGTGCCGCGTAGGTGCTGCTGTTGCCCGAGAAGAACGTGCCGACCGGCTGCGAGAATGCGCAGCTGCTGCCTGCCGCGAGCGTCTGCACGCCCGTGTTCATGGTCAGCATGTCGAGCTGGCCATAGGTCGGGTTCGGCGACGAACCCGAGTTGCCGGCGTTGCCGACGATGTAGTACTGACCGCCGACCAGCACCGAGGCGCGGCCGTTGTTGCCCGAGTAAGCGTTGGTGTTCGTAAACGTCACGGCCTTGGTTGCCAGGTTGAGCTGGGCGACCGTGCGGTACGTCGGCGTGGCAACGTCGGGGTTGGTCGGATCGATCACGCCCGGCGTGTTCGAGTTCGAGAGATCGATCGAGTCGATCGGTGCGTTATAGCCGTTGAACGTAATCGCGGTGCCGTCCTGCGACAGGTTCATCGCGAGTTCCGACTTCGATGCGAAGCTCGTCGTGAAATCGAAACCGCCCTTCTTGGCCGCGGCCGTCACGTCGAGATAGGTGGTCGGGCTGGTGGCGCCGGCGGCCCATTGATCGATCACGATATCGGCGGTCACGCCGAAATTGCCGTCGGGGGTCGTCCCTTCCGTCGTGAACACGTTCGGATAGGTGCCCGGCGTCACGGCGCTCACCGGCGAAGCGTTGGTCGTTTCCGGCGTGGCGTTGTACGGCAGCGTGCCCGTGACCGTGAAGCTCGGGTCATAGACGCCGCGCGAAACCAGCAGGCTCGCCTGTGCGGTCGGGGTCGGGGTCGGCGTGGTGCCCGAGGCAGGGTTCGGCGCGGAAGGCGTCGACGACGGGTTCGGACCGCTTTGCCCCGGTGTGCTGCTACCGCCGCAAGCCCAAAGCATGGACGTCATTGCTGCAATCGGCAGCAGGCGAAGTGCGGTACTTTTCATTCAAACCTCTATCAATTTTGGATTTGGAATAAGTCCCATCGCATAGCAAAAGCAGGCCATGCCGGAAACGTATATGAATGGCTAAACCGGCTAGCTTGATTTACCCATGCCGCTGCCGAGCCGAAAGGTCACCTACACGATTTACCGCGCAGAAAAACTGCGGTGGGACTTTAGTCAGGACGCATGGCATCGCTATTACGTCAGCCTTGCATTTATAAACGCCGGGCGCGATTTCCCCGTAGCGTGCGGGCCTGTACCGTGCGTGACGTATAGAGGTAACCTCGGAGGCGACCTCGGCGCGGCGGGCGCGGCGCCGTGACGTCAATCATGTGGTCCGTCGATGAAACTGATGGGTCAGCGTCCGCTACCGGACCCATCTGCCCGGACCAGCGGGGAAGACTGGCGGCCATCCGTCGCCCTCAGTAGTCCTGCCGCTTCGATTCTTCGACACCCTTAAGGTATTGATAAGGAATCGCGGATAACATCGTCGCGCAAAAAATTTGTAGTGTTTATTTACAGCGTTCATTCCCAGCTTCAATTTCTCGCCATTGAAGGCTAAATGAATGAATATAGAAAATGTTCTGAAAATAATATCGCCGGAGCACCGTGGATTATTACGTCGTTTCCAGGCACCTCATATCAGGTGGCATAGACCGCACTCCTGAACCGAAATGGGCGCCAACACGCCGCCCCGTCCACGCCTCTTCTCCCGGCTTCGCGTTCAGCGAAACCGGGCACTCGATGCATACGAACGAAGTGGCCGGCCACGCGCTTCGTCCCCGGTGGACAAACCCGCGAGGCAACCGGTAAGCGACATGTCCACAGGCAAGTCACGTATTCTGGTCGTCGAAGACGACGACGGCGCGGCACTCGAAATTACGGCCGCACTCGAAGACCACGGCTTCCAGGTCGAATGGGTCGCAACGGGCTTTGAGGGCCTGCTGCAAGCCACCAACGGCAAATTCGACGCGATCGTGCTCGACCGCATGCTGCCCGACGTCGACGGTCTGTCGATTCTCGCGACGCTGCGCAACATCGGCAAACAGATGCCGGTGCTGATCCTGAGCGCGCTCGACGCGGTCGACGAGCGCGTGCGCGGGCTGCGCACCGGCGGCGACGATTACATGGTCAAGCCGTTCAACTGGCTGGAACTGACCGCGCGACTCAACGCGCTGCTACGGCGCCGCCGCATGAGCGACGACACCGCCGTCGCCGGATCGGCGCTTCGGGTCGACGATCTGACCGTCGATCCGGCGGCCGGCACGGTGCGGCGCGCCGGTCATCCGGTCGAACTGAAACCGCGCGAATACAGCCTGCTCCTGTTCCTGATGCGTCACGCGGGCGACGTCGTCACGCGCAGGATGCTGCTGGAATCGGTATGGCATTACCACTCCAGCACACAGACCAACGTGATCGACATGCATATCTGCAGCCTGCGCCGCAAGATCAGCCTCGAGGGCCGGCTCTCGCCGATGATCGTCACGGTGCGCAACACGGGCTACATCCTTCATGCGTTCGGCTAGACGTACCTGCCCGGTGCAGCCTGGCGGCACCGGCTGGCTGCTGCTGGTATTCGCCGTCTCGTCGCTGGTGCTGTTCGTGTCACTGTACTGGCTGACGAGCAGCTACCTGATGCGCGAAGTCGATCACCGGCTGAAGGGCAAGTTCTCCGAATTCCACGCGATCAGTCGCGACAAGGCCATCTCGCGCATCGCGGCACTAAGCCGCCGCGATATCGCGGACACGCTGCCCTACGGCATCTTCGACGCGGACGGTACACGGCTCGCCGGCAACGTGCCGACGCTTCCGCACGAACCGGAGCGCGTGCCGTTCAACTATACGCAGACGGTGGACGACGGGACCGGCGTATCGACGGCGCACTTTCGCGGCATCATCATCCCGACAGACGACGGACTGCGCATCGTGGTCGGCCATTCGATCGACAGCGTGCTGCGCTTCGACCAGACGCTCGTCAAAACGCTATGCGCGGGCGTGACGCTATCGATCCTGCTCACGCTTGCCTGCGGCGCGATGCTCAATAGCCTCGCGAACCGCCGTATTCGCGCGGTCGGCGAAACGGCTCGGGAAATCATGGCCGGCCAGCTCGGGCGGCGGCTGCCGACACACGGCACGCACGACGACCTCGACCGGCTCAGCATGATCGTCAACACCATGCTCGACGAAATCGAGCACCTCGTGGACGAGGTACGCAGCGTGTGCGCGGGCGTCGCCCACGATCTGCGCACGCCGATGACGCATCTGCGCGCGGGGCTCGAACGCGCGAGCCACCGGTCCAGGACGACAGCCGATTACGCGCAGGCGATCGATGGAGCCATCGCGCAGTCCGACGTCGTGCTGGCGCGGTTTTCGGCCCTGCTGAGAATCGCGGAAATCGAATCCGGCAGCCGGCGTTCGAGCTTCCGTACGATCTCGCTCGACGCGGTCCTGCGCGACGCGGCGGAACTCTACGAGCCGCTGGCCGAACACCGTCGGCTCTCGCTGGCACTGAGCGCTTCGGCACGCGTGGAAGTGAGCGGCGATTACGATCTCCTGTTCGGTGCGATCGAAAACCTGCTCGACAATGCGCTGAAATTTACGCCGCACGGCGGCGCCGTGACCGCGGACGTGCGCATGCATGGCACGCAGGCGGTATTGCAGATCGCCGACAACGGACCGGGCATCGCGGCCGCCGAGCATCGCGCGGTGCTCAGGCCGTTTTACCGCAGCGGCGCGGCGGCCACCCGCTCGACGCCGGGGCACGGCCTCGGCCTCAGTCTCGTGGCGGCGATTGCGCGGCTACACGACGCCTCGCTCGAAATACACGACAACGCGCCGGGCTGCCGCATGGTGCTGCGCTTCCCGTCTCAACCGTGTCCTGTCATGCAGGTTGCCGTCGCCGTTGATTGAATCGCCCTCAGGCATTGCCGCATACCGGCAACACCGAAGCGCGTTCCTTCAATCGAACTCCGCGCGCAATTCGCTTTTCAGCGCCAACAAGCCCTGGGCGTGAAGACCCAACGCATTCTTCAGTCGTCCTGTAAGTTCGATCAGGCGCTCGAGCGAAGCATTGCACTGTTTGCCGGCCTTGCGGGCAAGGCGCAGCACGCTCGTATGAATCGCCTGTTTCAGCGCGGCGTGCAGCTTCTGATAATCGACGGCCACGACTTCGCGCAGGCTTCCGTCCGTCTCGGGATACGCGAGCACGATGCTCTCGAAACCCACCGCCTGATCGAGATCGAGGGTCACGACCGTTGCCTCGTTTGCGATGACGTAATCGGCGAACTGCGTGTTCGCCTCGCGCGAAAACGCCTCGTGAATCGCACGCGACAGGCTCTCGCGGATCGCCGGCACGTCACGTTCCTCAGCATGCTGTTCGAGCAATGCCGGCAACGTCGGCAGAATGCCGCGCCATACGGCGTTGACGATCCGCTCCTGCTGTCGTTCGAGCAGATCGCGCGCCGCCTGCGATGCCGCATCCAGCTCCGCGAGCAGCGGCAGCACTTCGCCGCATAACTTGCCGAGCACGTTCTCTTCCAGATGGTGCAGCACTATCTCCACCCGCTTGCGCCGCTTGTAGACGAGCGCCGGCTCGGTGATGGAAAGCAACGCCGCGTACAGCCGTTCGAATCCCGCTTCGCTCAAGGCCGGCGGCGTCTCGCCCTGCATGCGTGCCGTGTACGCGGAGATCGACACGGGCCGCTTCAGCAACGCGGCATCCACGTCCATTTCCACGAGCTTTTGCCGCGCGCGCGCTTCGACGTCGGCCTCCTGCAGCGCACGGCCCTGCACCGTCTTGTTGCACAGAAGCTTGACGATCTCGCCGTCGACTTCGTCTTCCTCGTACACGTCACTGCGTGTCACGACCGGCAGCAGCGGCTTGTTGCGATGCAGTTCGCGGCCCAACTCGTCGAGCTCCTGCACTTGCCCCGGCGACGTCGAACTGGTCAGCCAGATCACCGCATCGGCACTGTCGATAAAGCGCTGCGTCAGCGCCGCATTGTCCGGCGTCACCGAGTGCAAGCCGGGCGTGTCCAGCAAGACGAGCTTTTCGCCGAGACGCACGCCTTGCAGACGCGACGTCGTTTCGGTCGCGCCTTCGCTGAAGCGCTCCGCCGTCTCGACGACGCGGCCCGCATCGACATGGAAATACTGCACGGCCTTGCCGTGCGCGACGAAGCGGTCCGCGAGAAAATTGCAGAACGAACTTTTGCCGGCGTTGAACTTGCCGAATACGAGCAGCAAGGCATTCTCATCGAAGGAGTCGGCCAGCGCCTGGGCGGATTCCAGATCGGCCCATTGCCGGGCACACGCCTGTGAATTGTTTTGCAGTACGGCGTTGATGGCAGCCGCCTGAGCGGCCAATGCGCTCTGCTCTTTCAAACCATCGCCGGCGAGAAGATGGTCGTGCAGATCGGCGTTCAGCTTCGCCAGCCAGGCATCCAGCGAGTGCAGAATCTTGCCGATATCGCGCTCGACGAATTCGAACCCGTCGACTTCGGCGATAAAGCGCAGTTCGTTGCTCACGTCCGCTTTCATGCGCGCGCTTCCAGTGTGCGCAACGCGGCCGATGCCTGTTCCGCGGCGACGATCGCGGCTTGCGTTTGCGCGATCCGCCCGGCTAATGCGCGCCGGTCGTCGGATAGCTCGTAGTAGTGCGTGAACTCGCGCTGCATGCGTTCGCGCCCCGCCGCTTCGCAGAACATCCTGCGCAAGTCCTTGCGGAATTTCACGGACACGCCCATCACGGCGATCATCACCGAATTCATGCGGCGTGAGCTCGTTTCCTGTTCCGGCGGCAAACCATCCACGCCGTGCCCGACCAGAAAACCATCCATTTCGATGCAGGCACGCGAGTAGGCAATCTGAATGTGCCCGCGCTCCACCTTTCCGGCGGTGATCGCATAAGCGTCCTGCGCGGAATCCGGTATCGCCGCGTGATCGGTGCCGAGCGCATTCAACATCGCCTCGATGTCGCCGCTCACCTTCTCGATGACCGCCTTCAGGCCCTGACGAAATTCGAGCGCCTGACGCTGCTGCGTTTCGCGCAGCGCAGCGAGCGTTGTCTCGTGCCCGGCACGCAGCGCGCGACATTCCTCGCGGATGTCGTCGAACACGAGCGCGACTTCATGTGCCCGCGCCTGCGGCACGCGCTCGAGCGCCGAGTGCAACGCGGCGCGCAGCGCGGGAATGCCGCTTTTCTCAAGCAGAAGCTGCTTGCCGCCTTCGAGCGCTTTGCGATTGCGCATCGACGAAACGACGTTCAGCTCCGTGCCCGGCACCTGCTTGCCGATCGCCGTGCAGACTTTGTCGAGTTCGACCTCGTCGGCCAGCTGGTCGGCTTGCGAGAGCACGAAAAACGTTTGACGCCGCGTTCTCGCGCCGTCTGCATTCAATTCGGCGAAGAGCGCCGTTTCCTTTCCGTCGAGTTCGCCTTCCTTGGCGGCATGCACGAAGAGACGAATGTCCGACCTGAGCCATACCGCTTGCAGCGCATGGCGATCGTCGGCGGTACCCACGTCGGCGTCGAGCCCCGGCGCGTCGAGCCAGCGCACGCCTCGATGCACGTTATCCGCGAGGCTCACCGTTTCACGCCGGTCGGAAACCGCAAAGGTCTCGCGGCCGATCAATTCGTTGAGCAGACTGCTCTTGCCGTGGTTGTATTTGCCAATGACGGTCACGACGGGCTCGTCGCCATCGACAAGGATGCGCAGCCGCGCCAGATCGTTGGCTCGATCGGGCAGTACGGCAAGGACATCGCGTGCTGCCTGCTCACGCATTTCACTGGACACTGTTGGCTCCCACCTCTTTATTGAACGTCGGGCGGCATGGCGTGGCATGCCGGCACCGATTTTTCGATAGTAATCTGACAGCGGCCGCGCACGAGGCAATGAACTCGCACGCGCCGGGTAATGCAAGCGTTGAAGCGAACGTGGCTGCGAATGTGGCTGCAAACATGGCTGCAAACGCAGTGCGAACTTCGCTACGCCGGAAAAACAAGCGGCGACGCTCACGCGCCGCCGCTATGTCCCGCGTTAAGCCGCAGCCGAAGCACGCCGCCGGTTGACGACCTGGTTGTCCTTACCCTGGACCAGCGGCGTCAGCCTGACGTCGAACTGAATCGACTTGTATGCATCGCCCTTCAGACCCAGCGCTTCACCACCAGTCTTCTCGACAACAGGCGGAATCAGTTCTTCACGCGTCGCGTAGGCGAAGTCGTCCCAGATCAGCGGATCGCCTTCGATGTTGAACTGCGTCGTCAGCTTGCGGTGCTTGTCGTCGGTGACGAAGATGTGCACGTGAGCGGGGCGGTTACCGTGACGGCCGAGCCCGTTCAGCAACTGCTGGGTGGCGCCATGCGGCGGGCAGCCGTAACCGACCGGCATCAGCGTACGGAATTCGTATTTGCCGTCGGCGCCGGTTTTCACCGCGCCACGCAGATTGAACTCGCTCTGCGCGCCCGTCGGGTCGAAGTGCGAATAGAAGCCCTTCGAATTCGCGTGCCAGCATTCGACGACCGCACCCGCAACCGGCTTGCCGTCCGGACCCGTGACCGTGCCGTGAATCACGAGCGGGCCGGCGTCCTCGTCGGGGTTGATGTCGAGCTTCGACATGCCATCGCGCACCGGCGCGCCCGCGACATAGAGCGGGCCTTCGATGGTGCGCGGCGTGCCGCCGTCGAGACCGTCCTGTTTGTCGGCGGCATCCATACGGATGTCGAGATACTTCTCGAGGCCGAGGCCCGCGGCGAGCAGCGCCGCTTCGCCATCCTGACCGAGTTTGTTCAGGTAGTTGACGCCGGCCCAGACTTCGTCGGGCGTGATGTCGAGATCGTCGACGGCCTTGAACAGATCGCCGAGCAGACGATGAATGATCTGTTGAAAACGTACATTGCCGTTGCTGCCGTCGATATTCGATGCGGCCTTCAACAGGTCCTGCGCTTCCTTGCTCTGGAATACTTTGACGTTCATGATGACAGTCTCCATGTGTATCAGGGGAAATGGCTCAGTGCGGGTCCGCGCCCGGAGGAGCGGCCTGCTCCGCTGGCTCAGGCGTCGCCGTCGCGAATCGACGACGGGTGACGGCACAGCGGCGTCACCGAAATTTTCATGTACGGAAATAGCGGCAAGCCGGTCAGAATGTCGTGCAGCTCGGCATTGCTCTCTACATCGAAAATGCTGTAGTTCGCGTACTCGCCGGCAAGACGCCAGATATGGCGCCACTTGCCGCTGCGCTGCAGGTCCTGCGAATAGGCCTTTTCGCGCGCCTTGATTTCATTGGCGACATCGGCCGGCATGTCGGCCGGAATATTCACATCCATTCGTACGTGGTAAAGCATGGTCGGCACCCTATCGGTGGTTGTCGGGGTTATCGAGTGACTTTCCGCAGCCCGTCGCGGGTGAAACGCCTGAGCTTCGCTTCGTCCAGTTCGATGCCCAGACCCGGGCCATTCGGCACGGTCAACTCGAAGTCGCTGTAATCCAGCGGTGTGGTCAGAATTTCTTCGGTAATCAGCAGCGGCCCGAACAGTTCGGTGCCCCACTGCAGGTTCGCAAAGCTCGCGAACAGATGCGCCGAGGCGATCGTGCTGAACGCGCCTTCCAGCATCGTGCCGCCGTACAGTTCGATACCGGCGGCGTCGGCAATCGCGGCGACGCGCTGCGCGGCGAACAGACCGCCGCTCTGCTCGATCTTGATCGCGAACACGTCGGCCGCACCGCTCTTCGCGATCTCGAATGCGCTTTCCGGGCCTTGCAGGATTTCGTCGGCCATCAGCGCGACCGGGAAACGGCGCATCAGGCGCGCCAGCGCCACGACGGACGCAACCGGCTGCTCCACCAGTTCGCAGCCGGCATCGGCCAGCGCGGGAATCGCCCATGCCGCCTGCGTCGAGCTCCAGGCCATGTTGACGTCGACACGCACCGCGGCGCGCTCGCCCACCGCCTTCTTGATGTCGGCAACGTGCTTGATGTCGGTCTTGAGTTCTTTCGCGCCGATCTTCAGCTTGAAGATCCGATGGCGGCGAATGTCGAGCATATGCTCGGCCTCGGCGATATCTTTCGCGGTATCGCCCGAAGCGAGCGTCCATGCGACCGGCAAGCGCTCGCGGCGGCGGCCGCCGAGCAGTTCGCTGACCGGCACGCCGAGGCGTTTGCCGTGTGCATCGAGCAGCGCGGTTTCGAGCGCGCTCTTCGAGAAGTGATTGACCTTGACCAGCTTGCCGAGATGCGCCATCAACGCCTGGATGCGCGTCGCGTCCTGGCCGAGCATGGCCGGTGCGAAGTAGGTGTCGATGGCGAGCTTCATCGCTTCCGGGCTTTCCGGGCCGTAGGCCATGCCGGCGATCGTGGTGCCTTCGCCGATGCCGACGATGCCGTCGCTGCAATAGACCTTCACGAGCATCAGCGTTTGGCCGTGCATCGTGGCAACCGAGAGCTTGTGAGGGCGAATCGTCGGCAAATCGACGAGGCAGGTTTCGATACGTTCGATCGTCGGAGTGGTCATGGCGGAGGCTGCTTCAGTGCGGTCACAGTGTGTGTTTTATACACGCGGCGTACTGAGAGCGTCCAATACTGTTCCAGTCGTTTTTCATACCTTGAAAGCATGGTATGGGCCGGAACGCCTGCTACTCTGGGGTTTCGAGATCGATCATATATTTCGGGTATCGAGATCCGGACGACTTTTCGCAGCCGTTCCAGTGGCTTCCCCCCTTCTCCGACAGGCTGAGTGCGGGTCGTCGAATCCATACCGCTCGCCACGAACAACAAAGGGTTACAGGCATGAAGCGCTGTAACCCTTGGTGGTTTTCCGAAGCAAAGTGCCGCAAGGCATCACGGCTTCATGTCGGACTCGCGTCGATTCGCGTACTTGCCGACCTCGCCGGAACGCTTCGTCCCGACGAGGTCATGGGCCCGCTCAGGCGAGATCGAACCGGTCGAGGTTCATCACCTTGACCCATGCGGCGACAAAGTCGCGAAGGAACTTCTGCTGCCCGTCTCCGCTTGCATAGACTTCGGAGAGAGAGCGCAACACGGAGTTCGAACCGAACACCAGATCGACGCGCGAACCGGTCCACTTCACCTGACCGGTCTTGCGATCACGTCCCTCGAACGCATCCCGCTCCTCGGAGAGCGGCTTCCACTCCGTGTTCATATCGAGCAGGTTGCGGAAGAAGTCGTTGCTCAGCGTTTCGGGACGATCGGTGAAGACGCCCTGCGCATGCTTGCCGGCATTGACGTTCAGCACGCGCAGACCGCCGACCAGTGCCGTCATTTCCGGCGCGCTCAGCGTCAGCAGTTGCGCCTTGTCGATCAGCAACGCTTCGGCCGGCAACGCGAACTTGCCCTTCAGGTAGTTGCGGAAACCATCGGCAACCGGTTCGAGCATGCCGACCGATTCCACGTCGGTCTGCTCCTGCGAGGCATCCATGCGGCCCGGCGAGAACGGCACGTCGACACTCTGGCCAGCCTTCTGTGCCGCCTGCTCGATACCGACGCCGCCCGCCAGCACGATCAGGTCCGCGAGCGAGACCTTCTTGCCGCCCGCTGCGCTGCCGTTGAACTCGCTCTGGATGCCTTCGAGCACCTTCAGCACCTTCGCCAGTTCCGCGGGCTGGTTGGCGTCCCAGTCCTTTTGCGGTGCAAGACGGATACGCGCACCGTTGGCGCCGCCGCGCATATCCGAGCCGCGGAAGGTCGAAGCCGAGGCCCACGCGGTCGACACCAGTTGCGCGACGCTAAGTCCCGATGCCTGGATTTTCTGCTTGAGCGCGGCAATGTCCTGCGCGTCGACGAGCGGATGATTCACGGCCGGAATCGGGTCTTGCCAGAGCAGTTCTTCGGCCGGCACTTCCGGGCCGAGGTAGCGCGAGCGCGGACCCATGTCGCGGTGCGTCAGCTTGAACCATGCACGCGCGAACGCATCGGCGAACGCATCCGGATTCGCCATGAAGTGGCGCGAGATTTTTTCGTAGGCCGGATCGAAGCGCAGCGAGAGATCGGTCGTGAGCATCGTCGGCAGCAGCTTTTTCGACGCGTCATAGGCATGCGGAATGGTTTCGCCCGCGTTCTTCGCGACCCATTGATGCGCGCCGGCCGGGCTCTTCGTCAGTTCCCATTCGTAGCCGAACAGGTTTTCGAAGAAGCCCATGCCCCACTTCGTCGGCGTGGTAGTCCACGTCACTTCGAGACCGCTCGTGATCGCGTCGCGGCCACTGCCGGTGCCGAAGCTGTTGCGCCAGCCGAGCCCCTGGTTCTCGAGGTCGGCCGCTTCGGGTTCAGGGCCGACGTTGCTGGCCGGACCAGCGCCGTGCGTCTTGCCGAACGTGTGGCCGCCGGCGATCAGCGCAACGGTTTCCTCGTCGTTCATCGCCATGCGCCCGAACGTATCGCGAATGTCGAAAGCCGCCGCGAGCGGATCGGGATTGCCATCCGGCCCTTCGGGGTTCACGTAGATGAGACCCATCTGCACCGCGCCGAGCGGATTCTCGAGATTGCGGCCTGCCTCGGCGCTCTGTGTCTGCGGGTCGGCAGCCGCACCCTTGCCATAGCGCAGATCGCCACCGAGCCAGGTCGTTTCCGCGCCCCAATAGACGTCGTGGTCCGGCTCCCACGTGTCCTCGCGACCGCCGGCGAAACCGAAAGTCTTGAAGCCCATGGTTTCGAGCGCGACGTTGCCGGTGAGGATCAGCAGATCGGCCCAGGAAATCTTCTGGCCATATTTTTGCTTGATCGGCCACAGCAGACGACGGGCCTTGTCGAGGCTGACGTTATCGGGCCAGCTGTTGAGCGGCGCGAACCGCTGCTGACCGCGGCCGCCACCTCCACGGCCATCGCCGGTGCGGTACGTGCCGGCGCTATGCCATGCCATACGGATAAACAGCGGCCCATAGTGACCAAAGTCGGCCGGCCACCACTCCTGCGAGTCGGTCATCAGCGCCGCGAGATCCTTCTTGACGGCAGCCAGATCGAGACTCTTGAATGCTTCAGCGTAGTTGAAGTCCTTGTCCAGCGGATTGGACTTGGTGGAATGTTGGCTGAGCAGGTCCAGTCGCAACTGCTTCGGCCACCAGTCGCGGTTGGTCGTGCCACTCCCGGCAGTATGCTTGAATGGGCATTTTGCTTCGCTTGACATGCGTTATCTCCTTCAACCGTGTTCAATGATTACCTACCCGGCCTCGGCCAAACTCCGGGTACCTTAGACATAATATTGGCTTCGGGTCGGCAACGGAAATTGACTTATTCGATTCGGGCGAGAGAAAAAAACTAACGCCGTATAGTTCGCTGCGCTGCCGTCGATCACACCTCGACATCATGCGCAGGCGTTGACTCTACGCGCAATTGGTCGATCGTGTTGCGAATACGTCGAGAGGCAGCAATCGGGCGCGGCTTTCCATGCGCAATCCCGGACCAGTATAGGAAAGAGATTACTGCGCACGAGCGACAGCGATGTGTCAGGTTCGCAGCCGAGGCATTCAATTCAAATAGCCCGTACGCATAGAGCTCGATGGAAGTGCTTCGTGGACATCAGCCGTAGACGGTTAATTCACGTCCGGTTTTCATACGTGATGATTGGCGACAAAGACGGGCGACAAAAAATGTTGCAGACGCAAAATTTTTGCCAATGTCCGTTGCATAGCCGCGTTGCGGTTTGTGCTCGATCGACATCGCGTGCTTATTTATCGAGACAGGAAGATATGTAATGATCGCCGCCGCCAGATCAACACGGCATGCCCGATACGTTGCACAAGCGGACGTTTCGGCGACGCCACGGCGCACTACGCTTTCATTGGATCGATATGACCCACTTTCTGTTAGACATCCTTGTCAATCTCGCCCTGCTTGCCGGCGTGTCGCTCGCGTGCGGCCTGTACAACCGGCTCGGCGCCGGCGCCACGCTGAGTGGTCCGCGCGTGTTCGCCGCACTCGCCGCGATCGCACTTGTCCTCGATATCGTGCTGACCTTCGTCGTGTTCGCCGATGCGCAGAGCCGCTACGGGCAATTTTCACGAACGGCAACATTTTTCCAGCGCTCGGGCGCCTATGTGCTGGCGATCATGGTCGCGTTCGCATGGCACTACGTGGCACGCCGCCGACGCTCGACGAAGCTCGACGCCTGCAAGACGATCGTGATCTCCACGTCGCCGTATTCGGAATCGCGTCTGCGCATCTGAGCCGACGCGCAGGCCCCACGCACGCCGAGCGCCCTCGCCACGAGCAGGAACGGTCCTTGCGCATGCGGGCGCGGTCGGCTATAACTCCCGAGGACCGGGTTTCGCCGGTCGCGCCCGTCGCCTAAGCATTTGCCGCTGTATTGCACCAGCGCCGTTCAATCAGTTCATGGCAACTTATCCAACGAGGTACATCTTGGATCTTGAAACCGTACGTGTCTTCATCATGACCCGAGGCATCGACCTCGGCACCAAGGTCGTCGGGGCAATCGTCCTGTGGATCGTCGGCCGCTGGATCATCGGCCTCATCACCGGGCTGCTGCGCAAGCTGGTCGTGCGCAACGGCCGTGTCGATCCCACTCTCGCTCACTATCTCAGCTCGATTGTCGGCGCCTTGCTGAACCTGCTGCTCGTTCTTGCGATCCTGCAGATCTTCGGCGTACAGACCACTTCGTTCGCGGCCTTGCTCGCCGGTCTCGGTCTCGCGATCGGCACGGCATGGGGCGGTCTGCTCGCGCACTTCGCGGCCGGCATATTCATGCAGGTGCTGCGGCCGTTCAAGGTCGGCGATTTCGTCACCGCGGCCGGCGTCACCGGCACGGTCACGGAACTGGGTCTGTTCGGCACCACGATCGTGACGCCCGACAACGTCACGACGATCGTCGGCAACAACAAGATCTTCTCCGACACGATCTCGAACTACAGCGTATTGCCGGTGCGCCGGGTCGAGCTGACGGCGAAGATCGCCAATGGCGTCGACCCGGCCGATGCGATGGCGCGCCTCAAAGCGGCCGTGACGAAAATTCCCAATGTCGTCGAGAGCCCCGCGCCGGATATCGAGGTATTGAGCTTCACGCCGGAAGGGCCTTTGCTGTGCGTGCGCCCTTATACGTCGAACCAGAACTACTGGCAGGTCTATTTCGACACGAATCGCGCGATCATAGAGACCTTCAAGGAAGCCGGTTATCCGACGCCGGAAACGCCGCTGGCGCCGCGCGCAGTCACACGCGATTGATCGGAAAAGGCGACGGGCGCGCAGACAGGAAATACGGCTTCAGTACAGCAGGCACCATGAAAAAGGGGTCGCTAAACTAGCGACCCCTTTTTCATGCTCTGATTCATGCCCCGATTTTCATGCCCCGATCCGTACCCCAAAACGGGCCGGCACTATCACCCGATACCGGTATGCGGATATCGCCTCACCTCAGCGGTTACTCGCATTCGCGCCATTCTTGCGCAGCATCTTCCACAGGCCGCCGAGCACGACCGGCACGATCGCCGCGCCGATACCGACGAGCACGATCACGTTCAGATACTGACGGATGAACGGGATGTTGCCGAAGAAGTAGCCGAGCAGCACGAGCAGCAGCACCCACGACAGCGCACCGATGACGTTGAAGAACTGGAACCGGCTCCACGTCATCGTCGAGGCGCCCGCGACGAACGGCGCGAAGGTCCGCACGACCGGGATGAAGCGTGCGAGCACGATGGTCTTGCCGCCGTGCTTCTCGTAGAAGTTGTGCGTCTTCTGCAGCGCGGCGCGATCGAGAAAGCGCTCGAGCACCGGAATATGCGAATTGAACACGCGCGGCCCGATGGCGCGCCCGATCAGATAGTTGGTGGTATTGCCGGTGACCGCCGCGATCAGCAGCAGCAGGATCAGCGCGCCGAGGTTCATCTGCCCGGTCGCGCAGAAAGCGCCGCCGATGAACAGCAGCGAATCGCCCGGCAGAAACGGCAGAACGACGAGCCCGGTTTCGGCGAACACGATCAGGAACAGCACCGCATAGACCCAGGCGCCGTACACGTGAATGAAGTCCCCGAGAAACTTGTCGATGTGCAGGACAAGGTTGACGAAATGTAGCAACGTATCCAAGGAACGTCCTTTATCGAGCGAATATGAGCGTGGAAAAACGGCCGCCGCGCGGCCTGCGGAGAGAGCCGGCATGCAGTATCGCAAACCGTTGCGAATTGACCGCGACATGATACATAAAGTGCCTCGGCGCGATTAAAAATCTGCCGCACCGGGCCGTACGATCGGCACGCATGAGGCATGCCCGCGAGCCCCTGGCGCCGAGTCGCTATAATTTCGCCATGTCAGAATTTTCCGAAACGCCTGCCGGCGCCCCCGCCGCGGCCGCGCACCCCGACACGTCCGGCACCGCGCCCGCGCCGCGTCCGTTGCGCGCGATCCAGCCCCTGCCCGATCAACTGATCAGCCAGATCGCCGCCGGCGAAGTGGTCGAACGGCCGGCCTCGGTGGTCAAGGAACTGCTCGAAAATGCGCTCGACGCGGGCGCGCAAACGCTGCGCATCCTGTTCGACGAAGGCGGCGTCAAACGCATTTCGATTACCGACGACGGCTGCGGCATCCCCGAAAACGAACTCGCGCTCGCCCTGACGCGCCACGCGACCAGCAAGATCCGCTCGCTCGCCGAACTCGAAGCGGTCGCGACGCTCGGGTTCCGCGGCGAAGCGCTGGCGTCGATCGCATCGGTCGCGCAAATGAGCATCACGAGCCGCACGGCCGACGCGCCGCACGCGGTACGCATCGACGCGGAAACCGGCGTGCTGAGTCCCGCGGCCGGCACGCAAGGCACGACGATCGAAGTCCGCGAGCTGTACTTCAACACGCCCGCGCGCCGCAAATTCCTGAAAAGCGAACAGACCGAACTCGGCCATTGCCTCGAACAGATTCGCCGCGCCGCGCTCGCGCGTCCCGACGTCGCGATTTCGGTGCTGCATAACGGCAAGGCCGTCGAGCACTGGAACGCGAGCGAGCCGCCCGTGCGCGTCGCGAAGATTCTCGGCGACACGTTCGCGACCGCCCATCTGCCGCTCGACGAAGCCGCCGGTCCGCTCGCGATCTACGGCTGCGCCGGTCTGCCGACCGCGAGCCGCGGCCGCGCCGATCAGCAGTATTTCTTCGTCAACGGCCGCTTCGTGCGCGACAAGCTGCTCACCCACGCGGTGCGCGCCGCTTATGAAGACGTGCTGCACGGCGAGCGCTTTCCGTCCTACGTGCTGTTCCTCGATCTGCCGCCCGAAGGCGTCGACGTGAACGTGCATCCGTCGAAGATCGAAGTGCGTTTCCGCGATTCGCGCTCGATCCACCAGTTCGTGTTCCACGCGGTGCAGCGCGCGCTTGCGCGGCACGCGGGCGCGTCGCCGGAAACGACGGCGGGCGGACATGCGGCACACCTGGAGCCGACAGCGGGTGAGCCGGCTTCGTTTGGGGCGACGCCGTTGGGCGGTGCAAGTGGTGCAAGTAGCGCAGGCGGTGCCGGCAGCGCGGGCGGCGGCTTCGGCTCGGGTGCCGGTATGTCAGGCGGCGCTTCGGGAGCCGGTTTCGGCACCGGCGCCCGCACCGGCTCCGGCGGATTCGGCGGCTCGCAGCCCGGCAACACCTGGATGCGCCAGGCGCGCATGACGCAAGGCACGCTACCGGTCGCGCAACCGCTCGCGGGCTACGACGCGCTGTTCGGCCGCAAGGACCCGCTTGCCGGGCGGGTCGAAGGGGCCTCGCTGTTCGAGGCGCGCGATTCGGCCGCCGAAACGACCGCGCCCTACGGCACGACGGCACCCGCCGCGCCGTTTTCCGCCGCACCGTTCGGCGCAAGCACGTTCGACGCCGCCGACGACCAGCCGCTCGGCTTCGCGCTCGGCCAGGTTCACGGCATCTATGTGCTCGCGCAGAATCGCCACGGGCTCGTGATCGTCGACATGCACGCCGCGCACGAACGCATCCTCTACGAGCAGTTCAAGAACGCGCTCGCCGATCGCGCAATTGCCGTGCAGCCGCTGCTGATCCCGCAGACGATGCAGGCCGACCCGGTCGAAATCGGCACGGTCGAGGAAGAGCGCGACACGCTCGACGCGCTCGGCTTCGACCTCGCGGTGCTCTCGCCGACCACGCTCGCGATCCGCGCGGTGCCCGCGCTGCTGAAAGACGCCGATCTGCAGGCGCTCGCGCGCGCGGTACTGTCCGACCTGCACGCGTTCGGTGGCTCGCGCGTGCTGACCGAGCGCCAGCACGAACTGCTCGGCACGCTCGCCTGCCATCACGCGGTACGCGCGAACCGGCGTCTGACGCTCGACGAAATGAATGCGCTGTTGCGCCAGATGGAAGCAACCGAACGCGCCGACCAATGCAACCACGGGCGGCCGACCTGGTATCAGCTGACGCTCGCCGATCTCGATCGGCTGTTCATGCGCGGGCAATAACGCGCTGCGTTGAATGAAACCGTTGCGACGCGCGCCCGCTTGCCCATGACGTCACACCCTGCTCCGATCCCCTGCCTGCTCGGCCCGACCGCGTCCGGCAAGACCGCCGCCGCGCTCGCGCTGGCCGCGCGGCGGCCGGTCGAGATCATCAGCGTCGATTCGGCGCTCGTCTATCGCGAGATGGACATCGGCACCGCCAAGCCGACGGCGGAAGAACGCGCGGTCGCGCCGCATCATCTGATCGATATCGTCGATCCGGCCGACTCGTATTCGGCCGCGCAATTTCGCGCCGACACGCTGCGGCTCGTCGGCGAGATTCAT
Organism: Burkholderia sp. Ax-1724; assembly: GCF_011752995.1. Lineage (GTDB taxonomy): Bacteria > Pseudomonadota > Gammaproteobacteria > Burkholderiales > Burkholderiaceae > Paraburkholderia. The sequence goes on along the minus strand of NZ_VWWL01000001.1, from coordinate 116,875 downwards.
GCGCGCGGCCGGCTACCGCTGCTGGTCGGCGGCACGATGCTGTACTACAAGGCGCTCACGCAGGGGCTCAACGATTTGCCTGCCGCCGATGCCGACGTGCGCGCAGCACTCGACGCCGACGCCGCGCGCGACGGCTGGCCCGCGCTGCACGCGCGGCTCGCCGCGGTCGATCCGGTCACGGCCGCGCGCCTCGCGCCGAACGATTCGCAGCGCATCCAGCGCGCGCTCGAAGTGTTCATGCTGACCGGCCAGCCGATGGCGACGCTGCTTGCTGCGCCCGCGCGCATCGACGCTGCCGCGTCGGCCTGGCGCTTCGTGCCGATCGCGCTGGAGCCCTCCGAGCGCGGCGTACTGCACCAGCGTATCGAGCAGCGCTTCGACGCGATGCTTGCGCACGGTTTCGTCGATGAAGTCGCGAAGCTGCGCGCGCGCGGCGATCTGCTGCCCGAGATGCCGTCGATGCGTTGTGTCGGCTATCGGCAGGTGTGGGAATACCTCGACGGCGCGGTCGATTACCCAACCATGCGCGACAAGGGAGTCTTCGCGACGCGTCAGCTATGCAAGCGCCAGCTTACGTGGCTGCGCAGCATGACGGAGCGAAAGGTGGTGGATTGCTGCGATCCGCACGCAACGGCGCGGGTGGTGGAGTTGATCGAGGCACTGGCCTGAACAGCCGGGAGAGAAGGAAAACGCGAATCTGAAGAATCCGGAACCGGCTCTTCGAAGTTCAAACAAATAGTTCAAGCACATTCGAACCGACCTGAACGACCTTGAACCACCGCGGCCCGCGCGACGCCCTGAGGAAGCCGCGCGAACCGCTCAAACCTTAAACCCTTAGACCACCACCGTCTGCGCTTCGCCGGCCGCGCTTGCGCGAACCGTGCCGATCTTCCAGACCTGCTCGCCCGCCGCGGACAGCGAACCGATCGCCGCCTCGGCATCCGCCGCCGCCACGATCACCGCCATGCCGATACCGCAGTTGAACACACGGTGCATTTCCGCATCGGCGACACCGCCGTGCTTCTGCAGCCACGAGAACAGCGGCGGCAGCGGCCATGCGCGCTGATCGAGCTCGGCCGTCAGACCGTCGCGCAGCACGCGCGGAATGTTCTCGACGAGGCCACCGCCCGTAATGTGCGCCATGCCCTTGACCTCGATCTGCTGCATCAGCGCGAGCAGCGGCTTCACGTAGATGCGCGTCGGCGCCATCAGCGCGTCGGCCAGCGTGCGGCCGTCGAACTCTGCGTTCAGATCGGGATTGGCGCGCTCGATGATCTTGCGCACCAGCGAGAAACCGTTCGAATGAATGCCGCTCGACGCGAGACCGAGCACCACGTCGCCCGGAGCGATCTTGCTGCCGTCGATGATCTTGCTCTTTTCCACCGCGCCGACCGCGAAACCGGCCAGGTCGTATTCGCCGTCCGGGTACATGCCCGGCATTTCCGCCGTTTCGCCGCCGATCAGCGCGCAGCCCGACAGTTCGCAACCGTGCGCGATGCCTTTGACGACGGTGGCCGCCGTGCCGACCTCGAGCTTGCCGCAGGCGAAGTAGTCGAGGAAGAACAGCGGCTCGGCGCCCTGCACGAGGATGTCGTTGACGCTCATCGCGACGAGGTCCTGACCGACCGTGTCGTGGCGGTTCAGCTGGAACGCGAGGCGCAGCTTGGTACCGACGCCGTCGGTGCCGGACACGAGCACCGGCTCCTTGTACTTCTTCGGCACTTCGAACAGCGCGCCGAATCCGCCGATGCCGCCCAGCACGCCGTCGCGCAGAGTCTTCCTGGCAAAGGGCTTGATGGCGTCGACGAGGGCGTCGCCCGCATCGATGTCCACGCCGGCGTCGCGATACGACAAACCTTGGGCCGAATCGGTTGAAGACGGGGTGGATTTCGGTTGATTCATGGGGAAGAGCTCGAAGGTCGGTAAAATGCGATTTTACCCGATGCCGGCCGCCTGGCTGGAATTCGCGCGTTCGACCGAGCCGGAAACGAGTTTGCCCTACGACACTCCGATTCCCGTGCCGCTACCACGCGCGATTCCATCCGCCGCGTTCGCGCGACGCGCGGCCCGGCAGCCCGGCGAGCACGCCCTGCAACCACTGAGCGCTGATTGACCCGCTTGATTGATCGGCTTGCTTGACGCTTCAGGCCCCGAGGTTCGGGCCCGGTGCGGCCCGAGCCTTATTTTCGGCATTAATTCGGCATTAACCTACTGTGCTTCGTCAACTGACGCTCGATCTCGGCACCCCGCCGCCATCGACATTCGACAATTTTTTCGCCGGCGTGAACGCCGAGCTGGTCACGCGTCTGCGCGAGCTCGACAACGCGCTCGCCGCCGGGCCGGTCGCCGATCGCACCTTCTACGTCTGGGGCGAAGCCGGCAGCGGCCGCACGCATCTGCTGCAGGCGCTCGTGCACGAAGCGCCGCCGGGCCATGCGCGCTTCGCCGGCCCGCAGAGCAGCCTCGCCGCGTTCGGCTTCGATCCGCGCGTCGCGCTCTATGCGATCGACGACTGCGATGCGCTGTCGGCCGCGCAGCAGATCGCCGTGTTCAACCTCTTCAACGAAGTACGCGCGCACCCGACCAGTGCGCTGGTCGCCGCGGGCAACGCGCCACCGATCGGCATGACCGTGCGCGAGGATCTGCGCACGCGGCTCGGCTGGGGTCTCGTGTTTCATCTCGCGCCGCTGCCCGACGACGCCAAGGCCGCGGTGCTCAAACGCGCGGCGCGCGAGCGCGGCATCATGCTCGCCGACGACGTGCCGGCCTACCTGCTCACGCATTTTCGCCGCGACATGCCGAGCCTGATGGCGCTGCTCGACGCGCTCGACCGCTTCTCGCTCGAACAGAAGCGCGCGGTCACGCTGCCGCTGTTGCGCACGATGCTCGCATCGCCCGGCGCGGACGAGCGGCGCGGCGGTTCCACGGGCTCCATTACCGGCCCGGCCGCAGGGGGGGCATCCGCTGCGCCAGCCTCATCCGCATCCGGCCCGGCCGCCGCGCACGAAGGCCCGGGCACCGGCGCGTCCCTGGCCGACCCGGCAGGTTCATACGCCGTCTCTCCCGCTTCAAGTAAAATAGGCCCCCATGGCTAACCTCGCACTCTTCGATCTCGACCACACGCTCATTCCCACCGACAGCGACCACGAATGGGGCCGCTTCATGGTGAAAAAAGGCATGGTCGACGCCGAAAATTTCGCCCGTGAAAACGACCGCTTCTACGCCGACTACAAAGCCGGCCAGCTCGACATTCACGCTTATCTGATCGCCATGCTGACGCCGCTCGCCAGGTACTCGCGCGCGCAGCTTGCCGACCTTCACGCGCAGTACATGCACGAGGTCATCACGCCGGCCATCCTGCCGGCCGCGCTCGAACTCGTGAAGCAGCACCGCGAAGCGGGCGACCTCTGCTGCGTTGTCACCGCCACCAACGAATTCATCACGCGGCCGATCGCCCAGGCATTCGGCGTCGACGCGCTGATCGCCTGCGAGGCGGAAACCGTCGGCGGCGATCCGCACGGCGCTTACACGGGCCGCCCGACCGGCACGCCGAGCTACAAGGAAGGCAAGATCGTGCGCACCGAAATGTGGCTCGCCTCGCTCGGCAAGAACTGGAGCGACTTCGAGCACAGCTATTTCTATAGCGATTCGCACAACGACATCCCGCTGCTCGAAAAAGTCACCGATCCCATCGCGACCAATCCGGACGACACGTTGCGCGCCCATGCGCAAGCCAAAGGCTGGCGCATCCTCGAACTCTTTCAACCCTCGTGATCAAGAAACTCATTCGCAAGCTCTTCGGCCAGGACGCGGCGACCGCTGACGACACGCTCTCCGCCGAAACCCACGCCGAGGCCGGCGACGCCAAAGGCAACGCATCGGCGCGCGGCAAGTCCGGCGCCGGCACGAGCGCTTCCGGCACGGCCGCGAAGCCGCGCCGCAAATCCGCCGCGGCCGCCGCCAAAGCGCCGCGCGAACCGGACGCGCCCGTCATCATTCCGCACGACGTGCACGGCATCGACCCCACGCTGATCTCGCGCAACGCGATCCGCGTCACCGAAGGTCTGCAACAGGCGGGCTACCGTGCGTTCATCGTCGGCGGTGCGGTGCGCGACCTGCTGCTCGGCGTGAAACCGAAAGACTTCGACGTCGCGACCGACGCGACGCCCGAACAGGTGCAGAAGCTGTTCCGCCGCGCTCGCATCATCGGCCGGCGCTTCCAGATCGTGCACGTGCAGTTCGGCCAGGAAATCATCGAGACCTCGACGTTCCGCGCGCTCGTCGATCCGCCCGCGGCCGACGCCGCGCCGCCGAAGCGCCTGAAGCGCGACGAGCTCGACCGCCGCACCCATGCGGTCGACGCGAGCGGCCGCGTGCTGCGCGACAACGTCTGGGGCGAGCAGCACGAAGACGCCACGCGCCGCGACTTCACGATCAACGCGATGTACTACGATCCGGCCACGCAAACCGTGCTGGACTACCACAACGGCATGGCCGACATCCGCGCACGCCTGCTGCGCATGATCGGCGACCCGGCCACGCGCTATCGCGAAGACCCGGTGCGCATGCTGCGCGTCGTGCGTTTCGCCGCCAAGCTCGGCTTCGAGATCGACGACGCAACGCGCGCGCCGATCAAGAAGATGGCCGACCTCATCAACAACGTGCCCGCCGCGCGTCTGTTCGACGAGATGCTCAAGCTCATGCTGTCGGGTCACGCGCTCGCATGCCTGAAGCGGCTGCGCCAGGAAGGCCTGCATCACGGACTGCTGCCGCTGCTCGACGTCGTGCTCGAACAGCCGACCGGCGAGAAATTCATCTCGCTCGCTCTCTCCAGCACCGACGCGCGCGTGCTGGCCGGCAAGCCGGTCTCGCCGGGCTTCCTGTTCGCGACGCTGCTGTGGCACGACGTGCAGCAGCGCTGGCAGAAATTCGAGGCCGAAGGCGAGTACCCGGTGCCCGCGCTGCATCGCGCGATGGACGAAGTGCTCGACATGCAAACCGAGAAACTCGCGATCCACAAGCGCTTCTCGGCCGACATGCGCGAGATCTGGGGTCTGCAGCTGCGCCTCGAAAAACGTTCGGGCCGCAGCGCGCTGAAGCTGCTGGAACACCAAAGATTTAGAGCGGGGTATGATTTCCTCCTGTTGCGCTGCGCCTCGGGCGAACTCGACGAGTCGGCCGGCGCATGGTGGACGGAGTTCATCGAAGGAGACGCCGCCGCGCGCGAGACATTGCTCACGCAAGGCGGGAAGGACCGGAGCCCCAGAAAACGCCGGCGGCGCGGAGGCGCCAGAAACCGCAAATCAGGTGACGGAATGGAGGGCGGCACACCAGCCGAACGCACGGACAACGACGCGGGCCACACAGGCTCGCACGAAGACTGACGCGGCGTTCGCGGAAGCCGTCGAACGATAGTTGCAGGAAGTTATGCCATGACGGTTGCTTATCTTGGTCTCGGCGCGAATCTCGGGGACGCGCGTCAGACCCTGAAAGACGCGGTGGTGTGCCTCGCACAACAGCACACCATCACCGTGCTCGCCAAATCGAGCCTGTATCGCACCGCCCCGATCGACGCGGGCGGCGACGACTATTTCAACTGCGTCGTGAAGCTCGAAACGACGCTCCCCGTGCGGCATCTGCTCGCGCTGTGCCACAAGATCGAGCATCACTTCGGCCGCGAGCGGCCGTTTCGCAACGCCCCGCGCACGCTCGACCTCGACATCCTGCTGTACGGCGATCAGTCGATCGACGAAGCCGATCTGATCGTGCCGCATCCGCGTCTCGTGGAGCGCGCATTCGCGCTCGTGCCGCTCGTCGAAATCGACGCGGCGATCATCATTCCGCAACATGGGCGCGCTAGCGCGCTGCTCGAACATGTCCGCGATCAGCGCATCGAAAAGATGAAGGGGCCGTGCCAGTGCCCGATGCTCAACGCGCTGAACGGCGACGATTCCGCCGATAAGGGCCGCTGCGAATGAGTTCGCCGCCGCTCACGGTCACCGCGCCGCAACTACGTCCGCCGTTCGGCTATCTCGCGATCGAAGGGCCGATCGGCGTCGGCAAGACCTCGCTCGCGCGGCGCCTCGCGCAACGCTGGTCGATGCAGGAGCTGTTCGAGCGCCCGCACGAGAATCCGTTTCTGGAACGCTTCTATCGCGATACCGCGCGCTACGCGCTGCCGGTGCAACTGCACTTCGCGCTGCAACGCACGCAGCAGGCGCACGAAGTGAGCGCGGCGCAGGCCACCGGCACGCCGCTCGTCGCCGACTTTCTCACGCAGAAAAACGACATCTTCGCGCGTCTCACCTTGCAGGAAGACGAGTGGCAGCTATATCGCGCGCTCGCCGCCCGGCTCGACGTCAGCGCGCCCGCGCCGGACTTCGTCGTCTATCTGCAGGCGAGCCCCGAGGTGCTGTTCGCGCGCATCCAGAAGCGCGCGGTGCCGATGGAACTGCAGATTTCCGACGCCTATCTGCGCGCGCTCTGCGACGCATACAACGAGTTCTTCTACCACTACGACCACACGCCCGTGCTGACGGTCAACGCCGAGCACCTGAATCCACTCGACTCCGATGCGGACCTCGCGCTGCTCGCCGAACGCATCGAGACGATGCGCGGCCGCAAGGAATTCTTCGTCAAAGGCACCTCGCTCTAAGCGGGCTCGGCCATTTCTTTTTCCATTGGATTAACCATGACCTATTTGCAGGAAGCGAGCCGGAGCGCTATCACCGTGCCGAAACTGCAGGCAATGCGCGACGCCGGCGAAAAAATCGCGATGCTCACCTGCTACGACGCGAGTTTTTCCGCGCTGCTCGACCGCGCGGGCGTCGACGTGCTGCTGATCGGCGACTCGCTCGGCAATGTGCTGCAAGGGCAGACAACCACGCTGCCGGTGTCGCTTGCCGACATCGCGTATCACACGGCGAGCGTCGCACGCGCGCGGCCGTCGGCGCTGATCGTTGCCGACATGCCGTTCGGCACGTACGGCACGCCGGAAGACGCGTTCAGAAGCGCGGTCGAACTAATGCGCGCGGGCGCGCAGATGGTCAAGCTCGAAGGCGGCGAATGGCTCGCGGGCACGGTGCGTCATCTGGTCGAGCGTTCGGTTCCGGTGTGCGCGCACGTCGGGCTCACGCCGCAGTCGGTGCATGCGTTCGGCGGCTTCAAGGTGCAGGGCAAGACCGAAGCGGCGGCGAGCCAGTTGCTGCGCGATTCGCTCGCGGTACAGGAAGCCGGCGCGCAGCTGATCGTGATGGAAGCGATTCCGTCGCCACTCGCGAGCGAGGTCACGAAGCAGTTGCGCATTCCGACGATCGGCATCGGCGCGGGGCTCGACTGCTCGGGTCAGGTGCTCGTGCTGCACGACATGCTCGGGATTTTCCCCGGCAAGCGTCCGCGCTTCGTGAAGGATTTCATGCAGGGGCAGCCGAGCATTCAGGCGGCGGTCGAGACGTATGTGCGGGCGGTGAAAGAGGGAGCGTTTCCAAGCGCCGAGCACACGTTCTGATGCAGCGCTTCTGTTGAAATTTCTGTGTGCTTCGCCGCGGCTCCGCTTCGCGCTCTAGCGAACGACCCGCGCCGGCACCGCGCCGCGCAATGCGTTGCAGACCAGCAGCGCCTCGGCATTCAGCACGTCGACCTGGGTCAGTACTCTTTCTCCGGCCTGCAGGCCCGCCGCCGCCTCGAGCAACACGCTCCGCATCACGCCTGGCAGCACGCCCGATTCGAGCGGCGGCGTCCACCATTGCCCCGCGAGCTTCACGAATACGTTCGAGCGGCCGCCTTCGGTCAGCTCACCGCGTTCGTTGAAGAACAGCGTATCGAATGCGCCCTTCGCTTCGGCTTCACGCCAGCCGCGGTCGTAGCCGGCGCGGCGGGTGGTCTTGTGGCGCAGCAGCGGATCGTTCGCCTGCGTCGGCGCGAACTGCTGTTCGGCGCCGAGCAGAACGCCGACGGTCGACTCCGTCAACGGCGTGAGCACCGCGGCCGTGATCTGCACCGCGCCGCTCTTGCTCAATGCGAGCCGCACGCGATGCGGCGTTTGTCCGGGCAGCGCCGCACACTGTGCGTCGATCTGCTCGCGAATGCCGGCTTCGTCGAAACCAAAGCCGAACGTCGCCGCACTCGACGACAGGCGCCGCAGATGGCGCGCCAGATGCCGCACGCCGTCTTCCCGCGTCGCGTACATCGTTTCGAAAAGTTCGAAGCCCGGCTCCGCGCCGGTCAGAAAACGTGCTTTCAATTGACACTCCGCATGTTCGTCGGCGGCAACGCTGTCGAGAACGATACCCGCGCCGATGCCCATGCTGCCGCGGAAACAGGTGGTGTCGCCCGCTTGCGTTTGCGCGGATGGACTCAGCGTTAGCGTACGGATGGCGACCGAGAGACAGAAGTCGCCGCACAAGGACGTGTTCGCGGCCGCCTCTGCGTGGGTAACGGTGGCGTGTGTAACGGCATCCGACTGCGCGCTGTCAGCATTCGCAAAAGGCGCATCGAGCCAGCCGATCGCGCCCGTATACAACCCGCGCGGCGTGCTTTCGAGTTCGTCGATCAATTGCATCGTGCGATGCTTCGGCGCGCCGGTAATCGAGCCGCACGGAAACAGCGCGCGCAGGATCGTGGCAAACGACGTGCCGCCTTGCAACGTCGCGACCACCGTCGACGTCATCTGCCAGACCGACGCATACGGCTCGACCGAGAACAGCGCCGGCACCTTGACCGAACCGGTCTGGGCGACGCGCGACAGGTCGTTGCGCAACAGATCGACGATCATCACGTTCTCGGCGCGGTTTTTCGGATCGTTGGCGAGAAACTCGGCGGTCCGCTGGTCAGCGGATGGATCGTGCGAGCGCGGCGCCGTGCCCTTCATCGGCCGCGCGCGCAACGTCGCGCCCTGCTTCTCGACGAACAGCTCCGGCGAGCACGACAACACCCAGCCGCCGCCCGGCAAGGCGGCAAGCGCACCGAACGGCACCGGCTGGCGCGCGCGCAAGCGCCGATACAACGCCACCGGCGGCCCGAATACGTCGAAACCGAGCCGGTACGTGTAGTTGACCTGATAGGAATCGCCCGCGCGCAGGGCAGCGTGAATCGCCTCGATCGCCGCGTTGAACTGCGCGGAATCGACGCTCGCGCGCACGTTGGCCGTGCCCGCGACCGAAGGCTCGAGCGCGTCGTTGTCGCGCGCGATCAGCCATGCATCGACCTCTTCGCGCGAAAGCCTCGCACAGCGTTCGAACAATAAAAAACGCAGCGCGGCATTGCCACGCTGCGTTTCCGAAGACCGGCGCGCATCGAGACCCATGAGCGCGCGGCCGAATTCATAGTCGGCGAGCACGACGGCATGCAAACCGCTGCGCGCGTCCGCGACGACGCTTGCGCACACGGCGTCGAGCAGCGCGGCATCCGCGCAGACCCGCTCATGCACAAAACCCGTGTACAGACGACTCGAACGGCGCGCCGCCGTTGCGCCGCAATCGTCGAGCAGCGCGAATACCGCGCCGCGCTCATCCGCCGTCATGCTTATCGCCGAATCGGACTGCGATTAATCGAAGAAACTCTTCACCCGATCAAACCAGCTCTTGCTCTGCGGGCTGTGCCGCGCCCCGCCTTCCACGAGCGCCTTCTCGAACTGCTTGAGCAGATCGCGCTGCGTGTCGGTGAGCTTGACCGGCGTTTCGACCTGCACGTGCACATACAGATCGCCGGCGATGCTCGAGCGCAAGCCCTTGATACCCTTGCCGCGCAAACGGAACGTCTTGCCCGACTGCGTGCCTTCCGGCACCGTGAAGCTCGCGCGGCCCGCGAGCGTCGGCACTTCGATCTCGCCGCCGAGCGCCGCCGTGGTGAACGGAATCGGCATCTGGCAATGCAGGTCGTCGCCGTCGCGCTCGAACACCGAATGCTGCTTGATGTGAATCTCGACGTACAGATCGCCCGACGGACCGCCGTTGATGCCCGGCTCGCCGTTGCCGGCCGAGCGGATACGCATGCCGTCGTCGATACCGGCCGGAATCTTCACTTCCAGCGTCTTGGTTTCCTTCACCTTGCCTGCGCCGTGGCAGTGACCGCACGGATCGGGAATATACGTGCCGGTGCCGTGGCACTTCGGGCAGGTCTGCTGGATGCTGAAAAAGCCCTGCGACATGCGCACCGAGCCCGAGCCGCTACAGGTCGGGCAGGTTTCCGGCTTGGTGCCGGGCTTTGCGCCCGAACCGTGACAGACTTCGCACGAAACCCAGCTCGGCACGCGGATTTGCGTGTCGTAGCCATGCGCGGCCTGTTCGAGCGTGATTTCCATGCTGTAGCGCAGATCGGCGCCACGATAGACCTGCGGACCGGCACGGCCGCCGCCGCGTGCGGCGCCCCCGGCCGCCTGGCCGAAGATGTCGCCGAAAATATCGCCGAATGCATCGGCAAAACCGCCGAAGCCTTGGGCGCCGGCCCCACCCATGTTCGGATCGACGCCCGCGTGGCCGTACTGGTCGTACGCGGCACGCTTTTGCGAGTCCGACAGCATTTCATAGGCTTCCTTCACTTCCTTGAAATGCTCTTCCGCATCCTTGTTGCCCGGGTTGCGGTCGGGGTGGTGCTTCATCGCGAGCTTGCGATAAGCCTTCTTGATTTCGTCGTCGCTCGCGTTCTTTGCGACGCCCAGAACCTCGTAGTAATCCCGTTTCGCCATATCGGTTCAACGCCACCCGCGCAATGCGGCGCGGTAGCTCCTTTTGAATGCTGGAGTCTCACGACTCGTCCGGCCGTTGTTTTCACCCGCTTCGACGCGACTCAAAACAACGCCCTCCATAAAACAAATGTGCCCGGAGAGCCGAAAAGGCTCGCCAGGCGCGATAACCGCTCTTGCACTCAGACCGTCCGAAAGGACGCCGTTTTTTGTGCAGCCGGGCCGCGCACATTGCTGTGCGCGGCTTTACGGTCGGATGACGACCTGGCTTTAGTCCTTCTTCACTTCCTTGAACTCGGCGTCGACCACGTCGTCGGCCTGCTGGCTCGCGCCCGCCGATGCACCGGCACCCGCCGCCGCACCCGCTGCTGCCGCTTCGGCACCTTGCGCAGCCTGCATGTCGGCGTACATCTTCTCGCCCATCTTCTGCGAGGCGGTAGCCACGGCTTCGATCTTCGCTTCGATCGCGGCCTTGTCGCTCGACGCGTTCTTCAGCGTGTCTTCGAGGTCCTTCAGCGCGGTTTCGATCGTTTCCTTCTCGCCAGCTTCCAGCTTGTCGCCGTATTCGGTGAGCGCCTTCTTCGTGCTGTGAACAAGCGCGTCACCCTGGTTGCGGGCGTCGGCCAGCTCACGCAGCTTGTGATCTTCTTCCGCGTTCGCTTCGGCGTCCTTCACCATCTTCTCGATTTCGGCTTCGGACAGGCCCGAGTTCGCCTTGATCGTGATGCGGTTTTCCTTGCCGGTCGCCTTGTCCTTCGCGCCGACGTGCAGAATGCCGTTCGCGTCGATGTCGAAGCTCACTTCGATCTGCGGCACGCCGCGCGGGGCCGGCGGAATGCCTTCGAGGTTGAACTCGCCGAGCAGCTTGTTGCCCGCTGCCATTTCGCGTTCGCCCTGGAACACCTTGATCGTCACGGCGCTCTGATTGTCGTCAGCCGTCGAGTAGACCTGCGCGTGCTTGGTCGGGATCGTGGTGTTCTTGTTGATCATCTTCGTCATCACGCCGCCGAGCGTTTCGATGCCGAGCGACAACGGAGTCACGTCGAGCAGCAGCACGTCCTTGCGGTCGCCCGACAGCACCTGGCCCTGGATCGCGGCACCGACGGCCACGGCTTCGTCCGGGTTCACGTCGCGGCGCGGTTCCTTGCCGAAAAACTCCTTCACCTTATCCTGCACCTTCGGCATGCGGGTCATGCCGCCAACCAGGATCACGTCGTCGATTTCGCCGACCTTCACGCCCGCGTCCTTGATCGCGACACGGCACGGCTCGATCGTGCGTTCGATCAGCTCTTCGACCAGCGCTTCCAGCTTGGCGCGCGTGATCTTCAGGTTCAGGTGCTTCGGACCCGACGCGTCGGCCGTGATGTACGGCAGGTTGATTTCGGTCTGCTGGCTCGACGACAGTTCGATCTTCGCCTTTTCAGCCGATTCCTTCAGGCGCTGCAGCGCGAGCACGTCTTTCGACAGATCGACGCCCTGCTCTTTCTTGAACTCGCCGATGATGTAGTCGATGATGCGCTGGTCGAAGTCTTCGCCGCCGAGGAACGTATCGCCGTTCGTGGAGAGCACTTCGAACTGCTTCTCACCGTCGACGTCGGCGATTTCGATGATCGACACGTCGAACGTGCCGCCGCCCAGGTCGTACACCGCGATCTTGCGGTCGCCCTTTTCGGCCTTGTCCAGACCGAACGCGAGAGCCGCAGCGGTCGGTTCGTTGATGATGCGCTTGACTTCCAGACCGGCGATGCGGCCCGCGTCCTTGGTCGCTTGACGCTGGCTGTCGTTGAAGTACGCCGGCACCGTGATCACGGCTTCCGTAACCGGCTCGCCGAGGTAGTCCTCAGCGGTTTTCTTCATCTTGCGCAGCACTTCGGCGGAGATTTGCGGCGGAGCGAGCTTCTGATCGCGCACTTCGACCCATGCGTCGCCGTTGTCGGCCTTCATGATCCTGTACGGCATCAGGCCGATGTCCTTCTGCACTTCCTTCTCTTCGAAGCGGCGGCCGATCAGGCGCTTGACCGCGTACAGCGTGTTCTTCGGGTTCGTGACCGACTGACGCTTGGCCGGCGCGCCAACGAGGATCTCGCTATCTTCCATGTAAGCGATGATCGACGGCGTGGTGCGCGCGCCTTCCGAGTTCTCGATCACCTTGACCGAGTTGCCTTCCATGATCGCCACGCACGAATTGGTCGTGCCGAGGTCGATGCCGATGATTTTGCCCATTTTTACTAATCTCCTGACTTTGATCGCTGCGGGAAGCGCCCGGTTGGCCCATCCGGCCCGAAGGCGCCCCGCTCTCAATTCATACCTGCACTCAAAATAAGTGCGGCCACATCGTTTTCAAGACCTCTTTTACGATGCGGTCTTTAAATTTTTTCAATCACGGGACTGCCGCCCGAGCGAAGCCGCGCGGCGCTTACTTCGGTGCCGCGACGGTCACGAGCGCGGGACGCAGCACGCGATCGGCGATCACGAAGCCCTTCTGCAACACCGCGACGACGGTGTTCGGCTCCTGGTCGGCCGGCACCATCGAGATAGCCTGGTGGCGATGCGGGTCGAACTTCTCCCCGACCGGATTGATGGCGACGACGCGGCCCTTCTCGAGCGCGCCGCTCAATTGACGCAGCGTGAGTTCGACGCCTTCGCGAACCTTCTGCAGGTCGTCCGACGAATGGGCGACGGCCGCTTCGAGGCTGTCGATCACCGGCAGCAGATGCTCGGCGAAGCTCTCGATCGCAAACTTGTGCGCCTTGGTGATGTCTTCCTGAGCGCGACGGCGCACGTTCTCGGTTTCGGCCTTCGCGCGCAGGAAGCTTTCCTGCAACTCGGCGATCTTCGCCTGAGCGTCGGCCAGCGCCTGCTCGCCGGCTGCCGGCGCTTCGGCGCCCGCGGCGGCTTCCTGCGGGGCGGCTGCGGCCTCGGCGGCCTGGCGCGCGGCTTCGTCGGCGGGCGTGGGAGTCTGGCTCGTCGGGTTCTCTTGCGTGTTTTCCATGTCGCTGAAAGTCGTTAAAAAGTAAAAACCAACGGTGACGCAAACACATGACACGCGTCGGGATTTGTGCGTTGCAAAATCGCGACACGCGCGTTCGCGCGCAACCGCATACAAAACTGCAGATGGGGCCGCAAAGAGCCGTTTCAAGCGGCTCTCGGGGCTCTTTTCGCACCACCGGTGTGCAGGCGAAATGCGCCGTAACAACCGTTAACGTGGCGCAATCAGATAGGGATTGAGTGCGGCCGGCAACTGGCCTATTCTCCACTCATACATCGGAAACGCCACGTTAACCCTAATCTAACGTAGACCTTACCGACGTCTGACAGTTGTACCTATTCAGCCCGTTTCAATCTTCCCAAGGGGAGTACCGTGAAACTGACCTTTGCAATCGGGGTGGTCGCACTGGTACTGATCGCGGGTACCACGACCATCTGTATGTCCGGTGCGGTCAACGACCACACCACCGAATACGGCGGCGTGCACGCCACGATGGAACAGTTCTTCAATCCTCACCTGAAAATCTGTCGATAGAGCGCCGGTCGCGCTTGGTCGGCCGCCCGTGCAACGCGGCGGCCGGCTCGCGATAGATCCTGCGCCGCTCCTGCTCGACCTGCCGCTTCAGCCTGCTTTCTTCGGTCTCTACATAAAGCGTCTGCGCGACGCTCGCCGGGCCGCGCACGTCGCACACGCCCAGCACTTCCACCTGCCACACGACCCGTTCGATCTCGATCTCGACGAAGTCGCCGACGCGCACGTCCTTCGCCGGCTTCACCGCCGCTCCGCCGATGCGTACCCGCCCCTTCTCGACGGCGTCCGCGGCCAGCGAACGCGTCTTGAAAAAACGCGCCGCCCACAGCCATTTGTCGATGCGCAGCTTCGCGCCCGGTTCGGTTGAAATGCGGTAATTCATCGGCGTCTTCACGCTCCCGTGGTGTGCGGCACCGGCACCGCCTGCACCGGCCAGCCCTGCAGATTCTGCGCGACGATCTCGCCGAGCGCGGCGATCCACGGCGGCGATACGTTCAGACACGCGATCCGGTGAAACTCCTTGCCGCCCGCATGCAGAAACTCGTCGCGCACTTCCATGCCGATTTCCTCGATCGTTTCGAGGCAGTCGGCGGTAAAGCCCGGACAGAACACGTCGGCGCGCCGCACGCCCGCCGCGCCGAGTTCCTTCAGCGTGGGCGCCGTGTAGGGCTGCAGCCACTCGGCCTTGCCGAAGCGCGACTGGAACGTGATGCGGCATTCGACCGGCGTGAGTCCGAGCGCCTGCATCAGCAGCGCGCCGGTTTGCTGGCATTGCTCGTGGTAGGGGTCGCCGAGATCGAGCGTGCGCTTGGGCACGCCATGAAAACTGAACACGAGCTTGTCGCCGGCCGCGAAGTCGGGACGGCCATGCTGATGCCAGTACTGATGCACCTGCGCGGCGAGCGCCGCGATATACGCCGGATGATCGGCGTACTGACGCACCGTGCGGATTTCCGGCTGGTTGCGCATGCGCTTGAGCGCGGAGAAGGCATCGTCGAAAGCGGTGGCCGTGGTCGACGCCGAGTATTGCGGGTACATCGGCATCAGCAGCACGCGCTCGGCGCCCGCGAGCTTCAACTGGTTCAGCATCGCCGGAATGCCAGGCGTGCCGTAGCGCATCGCGTAGTCGACGAGCACCGTGTAGTCGTTCACCTGCAGCAGATGGCGCAAGCCTTCCACCTGCTTTTCCGTATGCACGCGCAGCGGGGAGCCCTCGGGCATCCAGACCGCCGCGTACTTCTTCGCGGAACTGCGGCCGCGAAACGGCAAAATCAGCAGACGCAGAATGAACTGCCAGAGCAACGCCGGAATTTCGACCACGCGCGGATCGGACAGAAACTGCGCGAGATAACGGCGCACCGCGCGCGGCGTCGGCGCGTCGGGCGTGCCGAGGTTGATGAGCAACACGGCGACGCGATGCGACGAAGCGTTCTGGGAGGGCCGCTCGAGGTCGAAGCGCATAGGCAGCGGAAGTCGCCGCATGACGCGGCAAATCGATTCAATGGGGATTCATTATAGCGGCGCGGGTCGGGCGAGGCGTCGCCAGGCGTCCCTGGCCGTTCGGCCGATTGGCAGGCCGCGCGCCATGACGCATCATGGCCGGCACGGGCTGCGCTGACGGCAGCGCGGCAAACCGGAGGAACGGCTGCCGGATGATTGCCGGATGATTGCCGGGCTGATTACTGCTGACTACTGCTGGCTCAGCGTCAGCGAGAGCAGGCGCGCGGTGATGTCGACGATCGGAATCACGCGGTTGTAGGCCATGCGGGTCGGGCCGATCACGCCAAGCGTGCCGACGATCTTGCCGTTCACCTCGTACGGCGCGGTGACCACGCTCATTTCCTCGATCGGCACGAGATTCGATTCGCCGCCGATGAAAATCTGCACGCCCGCCGCGTGACTCGACACGTCGAGCAACTGAAGGAGGCTGGTTTTCTGGTCGAACACGTCGAACAGCTTGCGCAGGCGCGCCATGTCCGACGAAAGATCGGCGACTTCGAGCAGATTGCGCTCGCCCGAGATCAGCACGGTCTCGCCGGTGTCGGATTCGTCGGTGCTGGCGGTGACGGCCGCGTGCATCAGCGAGGTCATGTCGCCGCGCAGTTCGTCGATTTCCTCGCGCAGGCGGCGGCGCACTTCGTCGAACGAAAGGCCGGCGAAATGCGCGTTGATGTAGTTGGAGGCCTCGACCAGTTGCGACGGCGAGAAGTCGCGCTGGGTCGCGAGCATGCGGTTCTGCACGTCGCCTTCGGGCGTCACGATGATGAGCAGGATGCGCTTGTCGGACAGGCGCATGAACTCGATCTGCTTGAATACGTGGCTGCGGCGCGGCGTGAGCACGACGCCGGCGAACTGCGAGAGGCTCGACAGCACGCTCGCCGCCGCGGCGACGATCTTCTGCGGCTCGCCCACCTGCAGCGTGGTCTTGACCGTGCGCATCACGGCCTCTTCGTCCGCGGCGGATTCGACCGTCAGCATCGTATCGACGAAAAGCCGGTAGCCGCGCGGCGTCGGAATGCGCCCCGCCGACGTGTGCGGACTGATCACGAGCCCCAGTTCCTCGAGGTCCGACATCACGTTGCGGATCGTGGCCGGGCTCAGTTCGAGGCCCGAATAACGTGACAGCGTGCGCGAGCCGACCGGCTGACCTTCGGCGATGTAGCGCTCAATCAGCGTTTTGAGGAGGGTTTGTGCGCGAGGATCTAGCATGACGAAAAATTTTAGCTCAAGGGCCCGGCTACCGCGAGCACGCACGGCGCCCGCTCCGCGCGAACGCTCCACCGCCGGCCGGCGCGCCGCGCGGCGGCGCTTTCACGCACGGCCGGGCTCCTGGCCGCGCGCCACACCGCACTTTAGCCGGCGCACATGTCATCAGGGCTTCACTATTCTAACGATAATCGCGAGATACGCCGACGGCCCGCGAGCACCGGCTCGCCACCGGGTCTGTCTGCGGTTCTTTTCAGGCCCCACCTATGGTGTAATGCCGGCATGCAAGTGACCAGCCAGTTCAAGACCGTCGCGCTCGTCGGGCGCAGCAACACGCCAGGCATCGGCGAGCCGCTCGTCGCGCTCGCTTCGTGCATCGCGAAGCTCGGCCTCGAAGTCGTGTTCGAAGCCAGCACCGCCGCCGAAATCGGCGTGACCGACTACCCGGCGCTGCGGCCCGCCGAGATCGGCGCGCGCGCCGACGTCGCCGTGGTGCTCGGCGGCGACGGCACGATGCTCGGCATCGGCCGCCAGCTCGCCCCGTACCGCACGCCGCTGATCGGCATCAATCACGGGCGGCTTGGCTTCATCACCGACATTCCGATCTCCGACATGCGGGAAACCATCCCGCAAATGCTCTCGGGCAATTTCGAGCGCGAGGAGCGCGTGCTGCTCGAGGCGCGCATCATGCGCGAGGGCAACCCGATCTACCATGCGCTCGCCTTCAACGACGTGGTGGTGAACCGCAGCGGCGTCTCGGGCATGGCGGAGCTGCGCGTGTCGGTGGACGGGCGCTTCATGTACAACCAGCGCTCGGACGGCCTGATCGTCGCGACGCCGACCGGCTCGACCGCCTACGCGCTGTCCTCGCAGGGGCCGATCCTGCATCCGCAACTGCAGGGTTTCGTGCTCGTGCCGATCGCGCCGCATGCGCTGTCGAACCGGCCGATCGTGCTGCCGGACGACTCGAAGGTGAGCATCCAGATCGTTTCCGGCCGCGAAGTGAACGTCAATTTCGACATGCAGTCGTTCACCTCGCTCGCGCTCGGCGACACGATCGAGGTGCGCCGCTCGCGCCATACGGTGCCGATGCTGCATCCGGTCGGCTACAGCTATTACGCGACGCTGCGCAAGAAGCTGCACTGGCACGAGTACCCGTCGCACGAAGAAGACTCCAAATCCTGAGCGGCGCTGCCCTATTCGAGCGCGCCCGCCGCCGTGGTTGACACCTGAACCCCAAGCTCACCAGACGACTTCCATGCTTCGCCATCTCTCGATACGCGACTTCGTGATCGTCGCCGCGCTCGACCTCGAATTCGACGGCGGCTTTACCGTTTTCTCGGGCGAAACCGGCGCCGGCAAGTCGATCCTGATCGATGCGCTCGCGCTCGCGCTCGGCGCGCGCGCCGATGCGAACGTCGTGCGCACGGGCGAGAGCCGCGCCGACATCACCGCCGAATTCGAGACGCACGCGCAGGTCGACGCATGGCTCGACGCGCAGGCGCTCGGCGCGGCCGAGGCCGACGACGGCCAGCATGGCAGCACGGTAATGCTGCGGCGCGTGGTCGACGCGAACGGCCGTTCGCGAGCGTTCATCAACGGCACGGCGGCGACGCTTGCGCAACTGCGCGAAGTCGGCGAAATGCTCGTCGACATTCACGGCCAGCACGCGCACCAGTTGCTGATGCGTCCGGACGCGCAACGCGAGCTGTTCGACACGCACGCGGGTCTTTCGGACATCTCGGCCACGGTCACACGCGCATGGCGCACATGGCGCGAGAAGGTCCAGGCGGTCGAGCATGCGCAGACGCGCGACCGCGAACTGCAACTGGAGCGCGAACGGCTCGCCTGGCAGCTCGCCGAGCTCGACAAGCTCGCGCCGCAGCCCGGCGAATGGGAAGAGATCAACACCGAGCATAAGCGGCTGTCGCATTCCGCGAATCTGATCGACGGCGTGCAGGGCGCGCTCGGCGCGCTGTCCGAATCGGACGAGGCGATGATCGCGCACCTCGGCTCGATCGTCTCGAAAATGCGCGACCTCGCGGAGATCGACCCGGCGCTCAACGACGTGCTGGCTGCGCTCGAACCGGCGGAAATCCAGTTGCAGGAAGCGGCGTATTCGCTAAGCCATTACGCGCAGCGGCTCGAACTCGATCCCGACCGGCTCGCGCAGGTCGACAAGCGTCTCGACGCGCTGCATTCGGCCGCGCGCAAATTCCGCCTGCAACCGGAAACGCTCCCCGAAGAACACACGGCACGGCGCACGCAACTGGCCGCGCTCGACGCCGCCGCCGACCTCGACGGCCTGCGCGCCGCGCAAGCCCAGGCGAAAGAAGCCTTCCTCGCCGAGGCGAAAAAACTCTCGAAAGCGCGCGCGAAAGCGGGCAAGGCGCTCGGCGGAGCGGTCACGACCGGCATGCAGGAACTGTCGATGAAGGGCGGCAGCTTCGAGGTCGCGCTCGTGCCGCTGCCCGAAGGCGGCGCGCATGGGCTCGAGCAGATCGAGTTCCGCGTGGCCGGGCACGCCGGCGTGCCGCTGCGGCCGCTCGCGAAGGTCGCCTCGGGCGGCGAACTCGCGCGTATCAGCCTTGCGCTCGCGGTCATCGCAAGCGCGGCGAGCCCGACACCGACGCTGATCTTCGACGAAGTGGACACCGGCATCGGCGGCGGGGTCGCCGAAGTGGTCGGCCGGCTGCTGCATCAGCTCGGTCACGCGCGCCAGGTGCTGTGCGTCACCCACTTGCCGCAGGTCGCCGCGCGCGGCGATCACCACTTCCAGGTGGCGAAGACCGGCAACGGCAAGGGCGGCACGATCAGCAGCGTGACCTCGCTCGACAAGGCGAGCCGCATCGAGGAAGTCGCGCGCATGCTAGGCGGTCTCGAAATCACCGCGACCACGCGCAAGCACGCGAAGGAAATGCTGGCGGCGTAAGTCGGACGTGAGGGGGCCGACATGGCCGCGCGCCCTCACCCCAATACCCTCTTCCACAACGCCAGCACCGCCGCCCGCTCGGTATTCACGCGCACCGGATCGACCCGCGCCTTCTCCATTCCGTCGAGCCGCAGCGTGTGCTGCAGCTTGCGATAGGTGCGATACGCGGCGCCGACCGTCTCCGCTTCGGCCTCGCTCATGAGCCCGAAGCGCGACACTTCGCGCAGCAACGCGATGTTGCCGGTGTTGCGGATCAGCTCGGGATCGCTCGCCGCATGCAGCAGCACCCAGTACTGCACCGTGAATTCGATATCGACCATGCCGCCGCGATCGTGCTTGAGGTCGAACAGTTCCGGCGTATGGTTCGGATGCCCGGCCGCGACACGCTCGCGCATCTCGACGATCTCCTTCGCGAGCGGCGCCGCCTCGCGCGGCGTCGTCAGCACCTGTTCGCGGATCGCCTCGAACTTCGCGCCGATTTCGGCGTCGCCCGCGCAGTAGCGCGCGCGCGTGAGCGCCTGGTGCTCCCAGACCCATGCGGTGTTGGCGGCGTCGCCCTCGCGCAGCTGGTAGCGGCGAAACGCGTCGAGATCGGTGACAAGCAGACCCGACTCGCCGTTCGGCCGCAGCCGCAGGTCGATGTCGAACAGCGTGCCGGCGCCGGTCGCGGTCGTGAGCCACGTAATCAGACGGCGCGTATAGGTCGCGTAGACGTCGGCGGCGGCATCGTCGGGATCGTCGTAGAGGAAGATCAGGTCGAGGTCGGACGCGTAGCCGAGTTCCTTGCCGCCGAGCTTGCCGTACGCGATCACCGCGAAGCGCGGCTCGTCGCGATGCCGTTTCGCCAGTTGCTTCCAGACCGCTTCGAGCGTCACGTCGAGCACCGCGTCGGCCAGCTCGGAGAGGCGGTCGCTCACGTGCTCGACCGAGAGCTTGCCGGCCAGATCGATCAGCAGAATGCGGAACACCTCGGCATGGTGCGCGTGGCGCAGCAGGTCCATCTGCTGCTCCACGCCGTCGGCGGCCGCGAGCCGCAGGCGCAAGCCGCGCTTGAACTCGGCCCAGTCGAACGGGCTGTTGATCGCCTCGCCGTCGAGCAGTTCGTCGAGCAGTTGCGGATGGCGGATCAGATAGCCCGCCGCCCAGCGCGAGCCGCCGAGCACTGACAGCACCTGGTGCAGCGCCTGCGGATATTCGGTCAGCAGCGCGAGATAGGCGCCGCGCCGGCTCACCGCTTCGAGCAGATCGAAAAAGCGCGCGACAGTATTGCCGCGCCGCTCGGGCGGTTCGAGCGTGCGCGCGGCTTCGAGCGCGCGCTGCGCGACGATGTCGAAGCGCTGCCGGCTGCGCTCGTTCAGGCCCATGTAGCGCGACGAGCGCCACACCCCTTGCAGCCGCGCGAGCAGATCGCCGGGCTCGGCCACGCCCAGCTCGATCAGGCGCGCGCGCAGCGCGTCGTCGGCGCTGTCGTCGGCGAGCGCGCTGCTCCAGACCCACGCGGCCGCGCCATCTTCGGGGGCCGCGCAGCCGTCGCGGCCGCTCACCTTGTCGGCGAAAATCTGGTCGAACTGCTGCTCGACGAATTCGCGATGCGCGTCGAGCTTTGCCATCAACGCCGCGTAATCGTCGCAGCCCATCGCGCGGGCCAGTGCCGCGCGGTCTTCGGGATCGACCGGCATCGCATGGGTCTGCGCGTCGTTGCGGTATTGCAGACGGTGTTCGAGCTCGCGCAGAAAGCGGTACGCCTGCGACAGCTTCACGCACACCGCCGGGTCCATCAGCCCATGCGTGGCCGCATGGCGCAGCACGGCGAGCGTCGGCCGCACGCGAAAGCCCGCGTCCTGGCCGCCGCGAATCAGCTGGAACACCTGCGCGCTGAATTCGATTTCGCGGATGCCGCCGCGTCCGAGCTTGATGTCGTCGGCCTTGTCGGGCCGCATCGAGGCGCGGCGCTGCGCTTCCTGGCGAATCTGCAGATGCAGCGCGCGAATCGCGCTGATCACGCCGAAGTCGAGATAGCGCCGGTAGACGAACGGCGTGACGATCGCGTCGAGCTGCTTCGAGAGCCGCTGCGCCGCGGCGCTCCCGCCTTCCGACACGAGCCGGCCCTTGATCCACGCATAGCGTTCCCACTCGCGGCCCTGCACGTAGAAATACTCTTCGAGCATGCCGAGGCTGCACACGAGCGGCCCCGAATCGCCGTTCGGCCGCAAGCGCATGTCGACGCGAAACACGTAGCCGTCGGCGGTCACTTCGGCGAGCGCGCCGATCAGGCGCTTGCCGAGGCGCGTGAAGAACTCCTGGGTCGCGAGCGGCGAGCGCTGGCCGCCGGCCGTCTCGCCGTCGTCCTCATAGACAAAGATCAGATCGATATCCGACGACACGTTCAGCTCGCGCCCGCCGAGCTTGCCCATGCCGACCACTCCGAGCGTGAGCCGTTCGCCCTGCGGGCCGCGCGGCTCGCCGTAGAGCGCTTCGAGCTCGGCGGTGAGCACCGCGAGCGCGCGCTGGATCGTCGCTTCCGCGAGATCGGTCATCGCGCCCGTGACTTCGGCGATGTCGGCCTCGCCAGCCAGATCGCGCTCCATCACCGCGCAGAACACCTCGGTGCGCAACTGGCGCAGCGCTTTCTTCAGCGCTTCCTCGCCGAGCGGCGCGCCGGCCGGACCGGCCGCCCCGGCGCACAACGCGTCGAGACGGGCATCGATGCGCTCGCGCGTGAGCGGCACGGCGGCCAGCGCGTTCACGTGCTCGACGAGTTGCGGACGGGCCGCGGCGGCACGCGCCGCATAGCGGGAATAGCTGGAACTCAGGAGAGTGGCGTCAGTCATCAAGAATCAGGCTCGCTCGTTGCTGGTTGGCGTTGTCCGGTGTTGTTTCGATGCATGGCGGCACACGGAAGGGAACGCTTCGAAAAGCGCGCACAAGGCCTTGCCGGACCGGCCGGCGGCAGCCGCAAAGCGGCACGCGGACAGGGTTTGCAGGAGGTCCGCCGACGCTTTTCCGTGTGTTACATTCCATAGTTAATCCGCAAAACTACCATACGCCCAGCCGACGCAGCATGTCCGAGCGAAACGAATCCGTCGACCCGCACGCCACCGAGCAGCTCCGGCACGCGAGCGGAAGCGACCACGTCGTGCTGCGCCGGATCTTGCGGGTGGTCCTCACGCTCGCGCTCGTCCTCTATTTCATCGCCACGGGGCTGTTCCTCGGCCTGCGCTACGTGGTGCTGCCGCGCATCGACATGTTCCGGCCGCGCATCGAAGCGGTGGTCTCCGAGAAGCTGCGCACGCAATTCACCATCGGGCGGCTCGCGCCGCATTGGAGCGGCTTCCAGCCGGGCCTCGACGTCACGAACCTGGTCATCCGCGATCGCGACGGCCACGCCGCGCTGACGATTCCGCACGCAACCGCGACGGTCTCATGGCGCTCGCTGTGGCAGTTCCAACCGGCGCTGTCGAGCCTGATCGTCGATCAGCCGGACGTGCTGGTCGCGCGCAGCGACGACGGCGTGCTGTCGGTCGCGGGCGTGCCGGTGCCGACCCGGCATAGCGGCAACGACGCGCTTTCCACCTGGCTCCTGCGCCAGCAGGCGATCGTCGTGCGCGGCGGCGTGCTGCGCTGGCGCGACGCGCTGCGCGAGGCGCCGGAACTCGCGCTGCGCGACATCCGCATCGCGATCCTCAACGACGGCTACGACCACCGCATGGCGCTGCAGGCGCCGCCCGACGGCCAGGTGCTAAAGGGGCCGCTCGACTTCCGCACGCACTTCCGGCACGCGCCGCTTTCCGAGATCGGCAAGCCGATCAACTGGAAAGGCCAGGCGTACATCTCGACCGGCACCGTCGATCTGCCGACGCTCGCGCGCTACATCAAATTCCCGATCGAGACGTTCGCCGGCCGCATCGACAACGCCATCTGGATCGACTTCTCCGACGGCCGCATGACGGCGGCGGGCGGCCGGCTCAACGGCACCGACATCGCGCTGCGCGTGCGGCCGACCCAGCCGCGGCTGCTCGTGCCGGTCGCCCATTTCCTGTGGCACGTCGAAGCCACCGAAGGCGACTACCGACTGCAGCTCTCGGACCTGAGCGCCGAACTCGGCCAGCCGCCGCTCGACGACGGCACGCCGCTCACGCGCCTGCTCCAGTTCCACACGCTCGATGGCCGGTTCCGGGCCGCGACGCAGCAGCACGGGCAACTGCTCGGCGTCAGCGGCGATCACGTCGACCTCGGCATCCTCGCCGAATTCAGCCGCGCGCTGCCGTTGCCGCGGCGCTTCCTGAACGGGCTCGTGCGCATCAATCCGCGCGGGCTCGTCGCCAACTACGTGATCGAAGTGGAGCGCGGCAAGCCGGAATCCGGCGAGGTAGGCAGCGACCGTCGGCCGGCCGGCGCGGAGCCGATCGAGCGCTATCGCTTCAAGGGCGATCTGCAGGGCATCAGCTTCGCCGCCCAGGAGCCGGGGCCGGGGCTCACGCCGCGCGGCCATCCGCGCGCCGGCATACCGGGCATCGAAAACCTGTGGGGCAACGTCGACGCCGACGAGAAAGGCGGCCATGCACTGCTCGATACCTCGAACGTGGCGATTACGCTGCCGGGCGTGTTCGACGATCCGCGCCTGAAGCTCGACCGGCTGCACGCCCGCGCCGACTGGGTCATGGGCGCGAAGGCGCCGGGCGACAACCGGCCGGCCTTCAGCCTCAAGCTCGCGGACGTCGCGGTCTCCAACGCCGACGTCGCGGCCACCGCCGCCGCCAATTACAGCAACCCCGGCCACGGCCGCGGCTCGCTCGACCTCAAGGCCGACTTCCAGCGCGCGCAGGTCACGCGCATCGTGCGCTATCTGCCGACCTCCGTCAGCGAGAAGCTGCGCATCTATCTGGGCCACGGACTGCAGGCGGGCATCTCGCGCGGCGCCACGATCGAAGTGCACGGCGACCTGACCCAGTTCCCCTATTCGCGCGATCCCGCCGCCGGCATCTTCCATATCGTCGCGCCGTTCCGGGGCGGCCGCTTCGACCCGACGCCCTACCCGCCGCGCAACATGAGGAACGGCACGCCGAACCTGTGGCCGGCGCTCGACGACATCGACGGCGTGTTCGAACTGAAGCAGAACGTGCTGCGCTTCGACATCGAGCGCGGACGCTACAAGCGCGTCGCGCTCACCGGCGTGCGTGGCAGAATCGCCGACCTCGGCACGAAAAGCTCGAACCTGGTCATCCAGGGCAATGGCCGCGGCCCGCTCGCCGACATGCTCGACTACGTGAACGACAGCTCGCTCGGCATCATGGCGCGGCACCAGACCGAGAAAATCCGCGCCGACGGCGCCGCATCGCTCGCGCTCAAGCTGACGATCCCGCGCACGCCCAAGCCGCATATCGGCGTGGAAGGCGCGCTCGGCTTCCTCGATAACCGCCTGAGCATGAACAACGTGCCGCCGCTGTCGCAACTGAACGGCCGGGTGCGCTTCACCGAGCACACGGCCGAGGTCGAGCGGCTCTCCGCGCAGTTCCTCGGCGGCGACCTGCACGCGAACGGCGGCTTGCGCCAGAACGGCACGTACGCGCTCTCGCTGAACGGCCACATTGCCGTCGATGCCGCGCGCGGGCTCGATCTGCATGGCCCGGCCGGGCAGGTGTTGACGCGCCTGAGCGGCAGAGCGCCCTATGCGCTGAAGGTGAACGGCGCGAAGGGAAGCCTGCCGCAGGTCAGCGCCGATTCCGACCTGAGCGGCCTCGCGCTCGATTTCCCGGCGCCGTTCGACAAGCCGCTCGGCACGCCGATGCCGCTGCACTTCACCGTCAGCCCGGCGACGACGCCCGGCGACGCCGGTCTCGAACGCGCCGACCTCGCGTTCGGGCCGATCGCCGCCACGTACCTGCTGCGCTACGCGCCGAAGGTGCAGCCCAATACGCCGCCGGCGGTCGTGCGCGGCGCGGTCGGCGTGAACCGGCCGGCGGAGCTGCCGGCCGACGGCGTGGTCGCCGCGGTCGATCTCAAGGAATTCGACGCCGACGCGTGGCGCCTGCTCTTCGCGCAATTGCGTAACAACGGCAGCGCCGGCGCGCCCGCAGCAAACGCCAATGCTGCCGCCACAAGCACCGCGGCGCCCACTCCGGCCGCCGCGCCGCCACAGCCCAACCCCGCGCTCACGCAATTCCTGCCGAGCCGCTTCGCGTTGCACGTCGACACGCTGACGCTGCTCAAGCGCCACTGGGACAACGTGATCGTCGGCGCATCGCGCGCGGACCGCACCTGGCAGGCGAACATCGCCTCGAACCAGGTGTCGGGCCACGTGTCGTGGCTACCGGGCGCGACCCGCGACTCGCCGGGCTCGCTGCAGGCGCGCTTTGCGCGCGTCGTAATTCCGTCGGTCGCGGACAAGGATCTGCTCGGCCCGGCGATGTCGGCGCCCGCGCAAAACATGCCGTCGATCGATCTGGTCGTGAACGAGCTGATCGTGCGCGACCGCAACATCGGCAAACTCGAAGTCGACGCGCACAACTTCGAGGAAAACGGCGTGCCGGTTTGGCAACTCGACAAGTTCGACGTCACCAATCCCGCCGCGACACTAAGCGCGACCGCGAACTGGCGCACCTCGACCGAACTCGCCAGTTCCGCCGACGAAACCACGCCGCGCCGCACCGTGTTCGATTTCAAGCTCGACATCAAGGATGCCGGCGCGCTGCTCGAACGCCTCGGCCTGCCGAAGACGCTCAAGGGCGGCAGCGGTTCGCTGGCGGGCAAGGCCGCCTGGCAAGGCGGTCCGGCGAGGATCGACTATTCGACGCTGAACGGCAACCTCGCGCTCGATCTGCGTCACGGCCAGATTCTCAAGATCGATCCGGGCGTCGCAACGCTGCTCGGCGTGCTGAGCCTGCAAAGCCTCGCGCGCATCGCCACGCTCGATTTCCGCGACGTGATCGGCGAAGGGCTGCCGTTTTCGAGCGTGACCGGCACCGCGCAGATTCACGACGGCATCGCCCGCACCGACAACTTCAGAATGGTGACCGCGCCGGCGCGCGCCGAGATGGCCGGCTCGGTCGACATCGCGCAGAAAACCCAGGACCTGCACCTGCACGTCGTGCCGACCGTCAGCGCGGGCTCCGCGGTGATCGCCGCGACGGTCGTCAATCCGCTGATCGGCCTCGGCGCGCTGATCGCCGATATCGCGCTCACCCACGGGGTGTCGCACGTGTTCGCGCGCGAGTACACGATCACGGGCTCGTGGGCGAAACCGCACATCGAGCGAGTGACGACCGAACGGGGTAAGATGGACGCTCCGGCTTCGACCGTGGAAGCGCCCTGAGCCGCGTTCGAGCCCGCCCTGAACGACGCATGCGGCGTCCGCGGTTCGCACCGCCGCTGTGCCGGGAGCCTTTCGACACGCTCATGAGCGAAACACACGTCTCTTCATCGCCGTCCGCCGCGGCATCCGGCGGCTCCTTCATCAGCCCCTTCCGGGTCGCCGCGCTGCAGATGGTCAGCACGCCCGATCGCGTGCGCAATCTCGCCGACGCGGAACGCCTGATCGCCGAAGCCGCCGACGACGGCGCGCAACTCGTGCTGCTGCCCGAATACTTCTGCTTCATGGGCTTCAAGGACACCGACAAGCTCGCCGTGCGCGAGCCCTACCAGGACGGCCCGATCCAGCGCTTTCTCGCCGACGCGGCGCGCCGCCACAAGCTCTGGGTGATCGGCGGCACGCTGCCGCTCACCGCGCCGGAAGCCTCGCGCGTGCTGAACACGACGCTCGTGTTCGACCCGCACGGCAACGAAGCCGCGCGCTACGACAAGATTCACTTGTTCAACTTCGAGAAGGGCGAAGAATCGTTCGACGAAGCGCGCACGATCCGCCCCGGCACCGAGGTACGCGGCTTCGAGGCGCCGTTCGGCCGGGTCGGCCTGTCGGTCTGCTACGATCTGCGCTTTCCGGAGCTGTATCGGCGCATGGGCGACTGCGCGCTGATCGTGGTGCCGTCCGCCTTCACCTACACGACCGGCCGCGCGCACTGGGAGCTGCTGCTGCGCACCCGTGCGATCGAAAACCAGTGCTATGTGCTCGCCGCGGCGCAAGGCGGCAAACATGAGAACGGCCGCCGCACCTGGGGCCACAGCATGCTGATCGACCCGTGGGGCGAAATCGTCGCGGTGCGCGACGAAGGCGCCGGCGTGGTCGCCGGCAACCTCGAACGCGCGCGGATCGACGAAGTGCGGCAGAGCCTGCCGGCCTGGCGTCATCGCGTGCTGACCTGAATCCGACATTGAAACTGCGGCGCCCGCCACGCATATGGTGGCTCAGGCGCTCCCCGCCCCCCTCGTATCGAGCAGAACATATTTCGCATGAACATCATCGAACCCGGTATCCGTAATCTCGCCGCCGCCAAGGACATTCTCCTCACGCCCTATGGTCTCGACGAGTCGCTGCTCACGCGCACGCTCGCCGAAATCTTCACGCACCGCGTCGACTACGCGGATCTCTACTTCCAGGCAACCCGCAGCGAAGCGTGGAGCCTCGAGGAAGGCATCGTGAAGTCGGGCAGCTTCAGCATCGATCAGGGCGTCGGCGTGCGCGCCGTGTCGGGCGACCGCACCGCGTTCGCCTACTCGGACGACCTTTCGCCCGAGGCGATCCGCCAGGCGGCCATCGCCACGCGCGCGATCGCCAGATCGGGCGGCGGCAAGCAGAAAATCAAGGTGGCCTCGTCGCTGACCGGCATCGCCGGGCGCGATCTGTACCTGCCGTCCGATCCGCTCCATTCGCTCGACGCGACCGCGAAGGTCAAGCTGCTCGAGCGCATCGAACAAATGGCGCGCGGCCGCGATCCGCGCATCCAGCAGGTGATGGCGGGCCTCGCCGGCGAATACGACGTGGTGCTCGTCGCGCGCAGCGACGGCGGCTTCGCGGCCGACATCCGGCCGCTCGTGCGCGTCTCGGTCACCGTGATCGCCGAGCAGAACGGCCGCCGCGAAATCGGCAGCGGCGGCGGCGGCGGGCGTTTCGACTACGGCTATTTCACCGACGAAGTGCTGTCGCGCTACGTCGACGACGCGGTGCATGCGGCGCTCGTCAATCTCGACGCGCGGCCGGCGCCGGCCGGCGCGATGACGGTCGTGCTCGGCCCGGGCTGGCCCGGCGTGCTGCTGCACGAGGCGATCGGCCACGGGCTCGAGGGCGACTTCAACCGCAAGGGTTCGTCGGCGTTCGCGGGACGCATCGGCGAGCAGGTCGCCGCGAAGGGCGTCACCGTGGTCGACGACGGCACGCTGCCGAACCGCCGCGGCTCGCTCAACATCGACGACGAAGGCAACCCGACCCAATGCACGACGCTGATCGAGGACGGCATCCTGAAGGGCTACATCCAGGACACGCTGAACGCGCGCCTGATGAAGATGCCGGTCACCGGCAACGCGCGGCGCGAATCGTACGCGGCGCTGCCGATGCCGCGCATGACCAACACCTACATGCTGAACGGCGACAAGGACCCGCAGGAAATTCTCGCGTCCGTGAAGAACGGCCTCTATGCGGTGAACTTCGGCGGCGGCCAGGTCGACATCACGAACGGCAAGTTCGTGTTCTCGGCTTCCGAGGCCTACATGATCGAGAACGGCAAGATCACGTATCCGGTCAAGGGCGCGACGCTGATCGGCAGCGGCCCGGAATCGCTGAAGTACGTCACGATGATCGGCAACGACATGAAGCTCGATTCGGGTGTCGGCGTGTGCGGCAAGGAAGGCCAGAGCGTGCCGGTGGGCGTCGGCCAGCCGACGCTGCGCATCGAGCGCATGACGGTCGGCGGCACCGCCTGATTCTGCAAGTCATGCACGTTTCGTGCGAAAAAAGTGCGAAACGTGCGGATTACCCGCATTTTTATAGGCCCATGCTTGTCAAGCGAGCCTGTACCGGGTTATAAAGTCACTCACCTTTTTTGACCAGCAACGCATTTCACCTCGCCATGTCCGCCAAGTTTTATTTTTACTTTTTTTGGTATCTCAGACCGCTGGCGGATCGAGAGGGGTGTTAGTGCACGCAGGACACCAAGAATTCCCGAAAAACCGCCAGCCAGCCTGGCGGTTTTTTTTCGCCTCACGCTTTTGAAGCCTTGCTTCCAGACGAACTTTGACACCCGCTACTCACGCGAACACGCTACGAACTACGAACCGATTCAGGAGAACCCCATGCCCCCGCACAACACCGACGATGTCCGCATCCGCGAATTGAAAGAACTCACGCCGCCCGCTCACCTGATTCGCGAATTCCCGTGCGACGAGTCGGTCTCCAACGTGATCTACGACTCGCGCAACGCGATGCATCGCATTCTGCATGGCATGGACGACCGCCTGATCGTCGTGATCGGCCCGTGCTCGATTCACGATCCGAAGGCCGCGATCGAATACGCAGGACGTCTGATCGAACAGCGCAAGCGCTTCGCCGGCGAACTCGAAGTCGTGATGCGCGTGTACTTCGAAAAGCCGCGCACGACGGTGGGCTGGAAGGGCCTCATCAACGATCCGCACATGGACAACAGCTTCAAGATCAACGACGGCCTGCGCGCCGCGCGCGAGCTGCTGTTGCACATCAACGAACTCGGCCTGCCCGCCGGCACCGAATACCTCGACATGATCAGCCCGCAGTACATCGCCGATCTGATCTCGTGGGGCGCGATCGGCGCGCGGACCACCGAGTCGCAGGTGCACCGCGAACTGGCTTCGGGACTGTCGTGCCCGGTCGGCTTCAAGAACGGCACGGACGGCAACGTGAAGATCGCCGTCGACGCGATCAAGGCCGCCTCGCAGCCGCACCATTTCCTCTCGGTCACGAAGGGCGGCCACTCGGCGATCGTGTCGACGGCCGGCAATGAGGATTGCCACGTGATCCTGCGCGGCGGCAAGGCGCCGAACTACGACGCCGACAGCGTCAACGCCGCCTGCGCCGACATCGGCAAGGCAGGTCTCGCCGCACGCCTGATGATCGACGCGAGCCACGCGAACAGCTCGAAGAAGCACGAGAACCAGATTCCGGTGTGCGCGGACATCGGCCGCCAGATCGCCGCGGGCGACGAGCGGATCGTCGGCGTGATGGTCGAGTCGCACCTCGTGGCGGGCCGCCAGGATCTGCAGGAAGGCGGCACGCTCACGTACGGCCAGAGCGTTACCGATGCGTGCATCGGCTGGGACGAAAGCGTCACGGTGCTCGAAGGTCTCGCCGAAGCCGTCAGGCAGCGCCGCGTGGCACGCGGCAGCGGCAACTGAACGCCTGCCGCGCCGCTGCTCCGGCAGTTCGTCAGTCATCCGTAGAAAACCCGGTTCGGCTTCGAACCGGGTTTTTTATTGGCCGAACGGACGATGGTGCTGCGCGCGCCGCCTCTGTACCGTAACAGCTCGTTGTCCGCTTGCATGTGACGCCTTCGCAACGCGTGCGTACCTGACTCAGAGGCATGCAAACGGACTTGACCGGGCTGGATGGCTCGTATAATATTTTATACACAAAAGCGGTTATGGAGCAGGAAAAAGAAATTCGCTGATTAGGTTCGAGCTTGCGCGATCTGCTCGCCTTTCCCGCTGAAGCACGTCGTCGCGCGGGGTTTCAACTGCACAAGATTCAGGCGGGACTCGACCCCGACGACTGGAAAGCGTTCGACTCGATCGGCACCGGAACGCGCGAAATCCGCATCAAAGACGAAGACGGCATTTTTCACGTGATGTATGTGAGTAAGTTTGTCGAAGCGATCTACGTGCTGCATTGTTTTCAGAAGAAAACGCAGAAGCTCGGGCCGCGAGACAAAAAGATCGCCGAGATGCGCTACCGCGCGATCATTAACGATAGGAAACCTTATCAATGACGACCGACACCCGCATTCGCCACGTCACCCAACCCGGTGCGAATCTGTTTCTCGAACTCGGCTTTTCCGCCGAAGAAGCGAAGCGCCTGCACGCGGCGTCGCAAAAGCAGATCAACGACACGCGCCTGCTCAAGGAGCAGCTCATGACCGAGCTGTCGAGCTGGATCGAACAGCATCATCTGAAGCAGGCCGAGGCGGCGGAAATTCTGATGGTGTCGCGCCCGCGCGTATCCGACGTGGTCAACAAGAAAACCACCAAGTTCACGATCGACACGCTCGTCGAAATGATGAGCCGCATCGGCAAGCCGGTTACGCTCGCGATCGGCTAACGCGGGGCCCGGTGCCTGATGCCATGCGCACCCGCGCACCATTCGCTCAATTGCACTCAATGCGTGCCGCGATCGTGCTGCCATAGCACGTCGGTGCCGCCATCCGCGCGATTGAGCACGCGCGCGAGCACGAACAGCAGATCGGACAGCCGGTTCACATATTGACGCGGCGCCGCGTTGATTGCCTCATGCTCGCCGAGCGCCACGATCGCGCGTTCGGCGCGGCGGCAGACGGTGCGGCACACATGCGCGAGCGCTGCGGCGCGCGAGCCGCCGGGCAGAATGAATTCCTTCAGCGGCGGTAATGCGGCGTTGTAGTCGGCGAGCCAGCCGTCGAGCTGGGCGAGATGCCGCTCGGTAATCATCGTGTGGCCGGGAATGCAGAGCTCGCCGCCCAGATCGAACAGATCGTGCTGGATCGCCACCAGCGCCGCGCGCACGCCGTCGGGCAGGCTCTCGCACAACAGCACGCCGAGTTGCGAATTGAGTTCGTCGACATCGCCGATCGCGGCAATGCGCGCGCTGTCCTTGCGCACGCGGCGGCCGTCGCCGAGACCGGTGGTGCCGTCATCGCCGGTGCGAGTGGCGATCTTGCTCAGGCGGTTGCCCATGATGTCCCCCATACGTTCAGTGGCGATACGCCCACCACGTTTATCCATATTGCTCGCATCGCGAAATCGCCGCCATTATATGAGCCGGGAAGCCGAGCCGAGCGCGGACCGGTGCCGGCCCACGGACGATCGGCGTAAAATGAAATGAATGCGGCACACATAAGCCGTGCCCTCAAAAATCTTTCATGAAATCGGAGTAAGCGCTTTGCATGAAACCGAAGCAGGAGCTTCGCCGGGAACCGAATGACGCGCGAGAGCGCTCACTTCGGCCAACCGCAGGCACCACTCGGGTCGACCGCCAAGCCGCCCACTCCGTTCGACAGGAGACATGCGTGAACCATCCCGTGCCGCCGGCCCCGCTGCGCCGGCCGTTTCCCGCCGAACTGCTGAACCAGCTCAAAGCCGCGTTCGGTGAACGCGTGTCGGTTGCCGAAGCCGTGTGCGCGCATCATGGCCGCGACGAATCGCCATTCGATCCCCAGTTGCCCGACGCCGTCGTCTTCGCGCACACGACCGAAGACGTGCAAACCGCCGTCAAGCTATGCGGCCAGTACGACGTGCCGATCATTCCGTACGGCAACGGCTCGTCGCTCGAAGGGCATCTGCTCGCGGTGCAAGGCGGCGTGTCGATCGATCTGTCGGCCATGAACCGCGTGCTGTCGATCAACGCCGAGGACCTCACCGTCACCGTCGAGCCCGGCATCTCGCGCAAGCAGTTGAACGAAGCACTGCGCGACACGGGCCTCTTCTTCCCGATCGATCCGGGTGCCGACGCGAGCATCGGCGGCATGTCGGCCACGCGCGCGTCGGGCACCAATGCCGTGCGCTACGGCACGATGCGCGAAAACGTGCTCGGCCTCGCGGTCGTGCTGGCCGATGGCCTCGTCATCAAAACCGGCACGCGCGCGCGCAAATCGTCGGCGGGGTATGACCTCACGCGGCTCTTCGTCGGCTCCGAAGGCACGCTCGGCGTCATCACCGAAATCACGGTGCGGCTTTATCCGCAGCCCGAAGCGGTATCGGCCGCGATATGCGCGTTCCCGTCGATGGGCGATGCAGTGCGCGCGGTCATCGAGACGATCCAGATCGGCGTGCCGATCGCGCGCGTCGAGTTCGTCGACTCGCTCGCGGTGCGCTCGATCAACCGCCACTCGAATCTGACGCTGCGCGAAGCCCCCACGCTGTTCTTCGAATTCCACGGCACCGAGGCCGGCGTCAAGGAACAGGCCGAACTCGTGCAGGACATCGCCGCGCAAAATTCCGGCGAGGGTTTCGAATGGGCGACGCGCCCCGAAGACCGCAGCCGTTTGTGGAACGCGCGTCACAGCGCCTATTTTGCGATGCTGCAACTGAAGCCCGGCTGCCGTGCGGTCACGACCGATGTCTGCGTGCCGATCTCACGCCTCGCCGAATGCGTGGTGGAAACGGAGCAGGATCTGAAGGCCTCGCCGCTGCCCTGCCCGATCGTCGGCCATGTCGGCGACGGCAACTTCCACGTCGCGATCCTGATCGACCCGGACAAGCCCGAGGAACTCGAAGAAGCCGAGCGCCTGAACCATCGCATCGTGCAGCGCGCGCTGCGCATGGACGGCACCTGCACCGGCGAGCATGGCGTCGGCCTGCACAAGATGCGCTTCCTGCTCGAGGAACACGGCGACGTCGCGGTCGATACGATGCGCTCGATCAAGCATGCGCTCGACCCGCGCAATCTGATGAACCCGGGCAAGATATTCAGCTGGGCGGCCTGACGCAGACCGGGCACGCCGGAAGCGGCGGCCGCCACATCGGGCGGCGGTCGCGCCGGCCTCGAAACGCGGTGGCCCGGAACGATGTGACTCAAAACGCCGTGACCCGGAACGACGTGACTCGAAGCGAATCGGCTCGCAACGAGGCCGCCTGAAACAACCGGCTCGAACGAAGAGCCGGATCGGCAAAAGCAAGGGGAGACAAGTTACATGAACGCACCCGCTGAACTGTCGGCCGAAGTACTCGCCCAGCGCCAGCGCGAAGTCGTGCAGGCGCTGATGGCCGTGTTGCCGAATCATTGTTTGCTGTATCGCGAGGAAGACACCGTCGCGTACGAATGCGACGGCCTCGCCGCTTACCGGCGTCTGCCGCTCGCGGTTGCGTTGCCGGAAACCGAATCGCAGGTGCAACGCATCGTGCAGATCTGCCATCGCCTCGGCGTGCCGATCGTGCCGCGCGGCGCGGGCACCGGCCTCTCGGGTGGCGCCATGCCGATCCGGCATGGCGTGGTCGTGTCACTCGCGCGCTTCAGGAAAATCGTCGAGGTCGACTCGTATGCGCGTACCGCCACGGTGCAGCCGGGCGTGCGCAATCTCGCGATCTCCGAAGCCGCGGCGCCTTACGGGCTCTACTACGCGCCGGACCCGTCCTCGCAGATCGCCTGCACGATCGGCGGCAACGTGTCAGAGAATTCGGGCGGCGTGCACTGCCTGAAATACGGCCTCACGGTGCACAACGTACTGCGCGTGCGCGCGGTGACGATGGAAGGCGAGATCGTCGAATTCGGCTCGCTCGCGCCGGACGCGCCCGGGCTCGATCTGCTCGCGGTGCTGATCGGCAGCGAGGGTATGTTCGCGATCGTCACCGAGGTCACAGTCAAGCTGATCCCGAAGCCGCAGACGGCGCAGGTCATCATGGCCAGTTTCGACGACGTCGTGAAAGGCGGCGACGCGGTGGCCGGCATCATCGCGGCGGGCATCATTCCGGCCGGCCTCGAGATGATGGACAAGCCGGCCACGCGCGCGGTCGAGGAATTCGTCAACGCGGGCTACGACCTCGACGCGGCGGCGATCCTGCTGTGCGAATCGGACGGCACGCCCGACGAGGTCGCCAACGAGATCGTGCGCATGACCGCGGTACTGCGCGAACACGGTGCAACCCGCATCCAGATTTCGCGCACGGAAGAGGAACGGTTGCGCTTCTGGTCCGGGCGCAAAAACGCGTTTCCGGCGGCCGGCCGCATTTCGCCGGACTACTACTGCATGGACGGCACCGTGCCCCGCCGCAGTATCGGACCGCTGCTCGCGCGCATCGAAGAGATGGAGAAAAAATACCGGCTGCGCTGCATCAACGTGTTCCATGCCGGCGACGGCAACATGCATCCGCTGATCCTCTTCAACGGCAACGACAAGGACGAGTGGCACCGCGCCGAGGAATTCGGTTGCGACATCCTCGAAGCCTGCGTGGAACTGGGTGGCACGGTCACGGGCGAGCATGGCGTCGGCATCGAGAAGATCAATTCGATGTGCGTGCAGTTCTCGCCCGAGGAACGCGACACGTTCCACGCGGTCAAGCGCGCATTCGACGCGCCCGGCCTGCTGAACCCCGACAAGGGTATTCCCACGCGGGCGCGCTGCGCCGAATACGGCAAGATGCATGTGCGCGGCGGGCTGCTGCCCCACCCTGAGCTGCCGCGCTTCTAGCGTCCGGCTTCTAGGGTCCGTTACCGCTCGCATCGTTCATGCTCGCATCGCGCATGAAGCGCGCACCGCAAAAGGCGGGGCAGGCGCTCCGTTGCATAGCGCCTGCCCCGCCTTTCGCGGTCCCTTCAGCCGATCTGCCGATGCGGGTGCGCTCCTGGTTGCCAGCGAGCCCCCGCCCGGTACAATCAACCGAAACACAACGAGCAGGACACCATGGAAGAGGACGACATCGTCGCCGTTTGGTCCGAACGCGTGCGTTCGGCCAGCGCAGAAGGACGCGCGCTGCGCGTCCGGGGCGGCGGCACCAAAGACTGGTACGGTCAGACGCTGGAAGGTGAGATCCTCGACACGCGCGCTTATCGCGGCATCATCGCCTACGATCCGGCCGAGCTCGTCATCACCGCGCGCGCGGGTACGCCCCTGCTGGAGATCGAAGCCGCGCTCGCCGAGCACGACCAGATGCTCCCGTTCGAGCCGCCGCACTTCGGGCCGCAGGCCACCTTCGGCGGCTGCATCGCCGCGGGCATTTCCGGGCCGCGCCGCCCGGCCGTCGGCGCGGCGCGCGACTTCGTGCTCGGCGCCGTCGTCATGAACGGCCAGGGCCAGGTGCTGCATTTCGGCGGCCAGGTCGTGAAGAACGTCGCCGGTTACGACGTCTCGCGGCTGCTGGCGGGCTCGCTCGGCACGCTCGGACTGATCCTCGAACTGTCGGTCAAGGTGCTGCCGCTGCCGCAGGCCGAAGCCACGCTGAAGTTCGACATGAACGGCACCGACGCGGTCCGCAAGCTCAACGAATGGGCCGGCCGGCCGCTGCCGATCACCGCGAGCGCATGGCGCAACGGCACGCTCGCCGTGCGGCTCGCGGGCGCGGAAGCCGCGGTCAAGGCGGCGCGCGCGGCGCTCGACGGCGAAGTCGTCGATGCGGTCGAGGCCGAGCGTTTCTGGGCCGGCCTGCGCGAGCAGACCGATGCGTTCTTCTCGGCGATCCCGCCGAAGGCCGCGCTGTGGCGTCTCGCGCTGCCGTCGATCACCGAGCCGCTGCAACTGCCCGGCGCGCAGCTGATGGAATGGGGCGGCGGCCAGCGCTGGTGGATCACCGACACCGACGCGCAAACCGTGCGCATCAGCGCGAAGCAGGCCGGCGGCCACGCGACGATCTTCCGCAGCGGCCACGGCTACGACCGCAGCGCCGGCGTCTTCACGCCGCTGCCCACGCCGCTGATGAAAATCCATCGCGGCCTCAAACACGCCTTCGACCCGGCCCGCATCTTCAATCGCGGCCGTCTCTACCCCGACTTCTGAGCGACGCGATGCAAACCAACCTCGCGGACTTCATTCGCAATACGCCCGATGGCAACGAAGCGGACGCCATCCTGCGCAAGTGCGTGCATTGCGGTTTCTGCACGGCCACCTGTCCGACCTACCAGTTGCTCGGCGACGAACTCGACGGCCCACGCGGGCGCATCTATCTGATCAAGCAGATGGTCGAAGGCGCGCCGGTCACGCGCAGCACGCAGGTCCACCTCGACCGCTGCCTCACCTGCCGCAACTGCGAATCGACGTGCCCGTCCGGCGTGCAATACGGGCGGCTCGTCGAAATCGGCCGCAAGCTCACCGAAGAGAAAGTCAGGCGCCCGCTCAACCAGCGGCTGCTGCGCCGCGTGCTCGCGAGCGTCGTGCCGAACAGCGTGATCTTCACGCCGGCGATGCGGCTCGGCCAGCGCGTGCGCCGCATTCTGCCGAAAAAGCTGCGCGACAAGGTGCCCGCGCGGCAGAACCCGCTCGCATGGCCCGCCGCGAAACACGAACGCAAGATGCTGATGCTGGCGGGCTGCGTGCAACCGTCGATGATGCCGAACGTCAACATCGCGACCGCGCGCGTGCTCGATGCGCTCGGCATCGAAACGGTGGTCGCGCCCGAGGCCGGCTGCTGCGGCGCGATCCGCCTGCACCTCGGCTATCACGACGAAGCGCTCGACGACCTGCGCGCCAATATCGACGCATGGTGGCCGCACGTCGAACAGGGCGCCGAGGCGATCGTGATGAACGCCTCGGGCTGCGGCGCGACGGTCAAGGAATACGCGCATCTGCTGCGCCACGATCCCGAATACGCGGAGAAAGCGCGCCGCATCGTCGAGCTGACGCGCGACGTCGCGGAAATACTGCCGGAGTTCGAGGAACAGCTTGTCGCGATCACGCGGCGCCGCTCGGTGCACACGGTCGCGTTTCATCCGCCCTGCACGCTGCAGCACGGCCAGCAGATACGCGGCAAGGTCGAGCAGTTGCTGAGCGCGCTCGGCGTCGACGTGCGCCTGCCCGCCGACAGCCATCTGTGCTGCGGCTCGGCCGGCACCTATTCGCTGACGCAGCCGCGTCTCTCGTACGCGCTGCGCGATCAGAAGCTCGAGCGGCTGCAGGCGCAGGAGCCGCAGGTGATCGTGTCGGCGAACGTCGGCTGCATCGCGCATCTGCAAAGCGGCACGTCGACGCCGGTCGCGCACTGGATCGAGCTGGTCGAGCACATGCTGTCCGTATAATCGGGGCATCGTCTTCGCTGAACACCGGCTCGCTCCATGTCCGACCTGCTCCACCACCTCGCGCACAACCTCGCCGACGTGCGGCAGCGCATTGCCGAAGCCGCGCGGGCGGCCAGGCGCGATGCGCAATCCGTGCGGCTGCTCGCGGTCTCCAAGACGTTTCCCGCCGATGCCGTGCGCGCCGCCCATGCGGCCGGCCAGCGCGCGTTCGGCGAGAACTACGTGCAGGAATCGCTCGACAAGATCGAGGCCTTGGCCGATCTGCGCGCGTCGCTCGAATGGCATTTCATCGGGCCGCTGCAATCGAACAAGACGCGCCCCGTCGCCGCGCATTTCGACTGGGTGCATTCGGTCGACCGGCTCAAGATCGCGCAGCGGCTCTCCGAGCAGCGCCCCGACAACCTGGCGCCGCTTAACGTGTGCCTGCAAGTCAACGTCAGCGGCGAGGCGTCGAAGAGCGGTGTCGGCATCGCCGAGGCGGCGGAAATCGCGCAGCAGATCGCCGCGCTGCCAAAGCTGAAGCTGCGCGGACTGATGTCGATTCCCGAACCGGCCGGCGATCTCGCAGCACAACGCGCGCCGCATCGCGAATTGCGCGCGCTGTTCGAACGCCTGCGCGGCGACGGGCTCGCACTCGACACGCTCTCGATGGGCATGTCGGCCGACCTCGAAGCCGCCGTGCTCGAAGGCGCGACGATCGTGCGCGTCGGCACCGCGATTTTCGGCGCGCGCGATTATTCGCACTGAGCTTTTTCCCGGGCATTCGCGCGCGGCTGCGCGAGCGCCCTCGTCGCATTCCCGCTTCTTATCTGAACCTCACCGGACCATCATGAAAATTGCGTTTATCGGCGGCGGCAACATGGCCGCGGCGTTGATCGGCGGCCTCATCAAGCGCGGCGTCGCGCCGGCTGATCTGTACTCGATCGATCCGAACGAAGACGCGCGCAAGCGCAACGAAGAGCAATTCGGCATCCGCACCGGCGCGAGCGCCGACAGCGCGCTCGCCGCCTACGACGCGGTCGTGCTCGCGGTGAAGCCGCAAATCCTCAAGAGCGTGGCCGAAGCACTCGCGCCGCATCTGCAGGCGTCGCAACTGGCCGTGAGCATCGTCGCGGGCATCCGCATCGCCGACATGTCGCGCTGGCTCGGCGGCCACGGCCGCATCGTGCGCGTGATGCCGAATACGCCGGCGCTGATCGGCATGGGCGTGACGGGCCTCGTCGCCACGCAGAGCGTCGACGAAGCGGGCCGCGCGCTCGCGTCGCAGGTGCTCGGTGCGGTCGGCGAAACGGTCTGGTTCGACGACGAAGCGAAGATCGACGCGGTCACCGCGATCTCGGGCAGCGGGCCGGCCTATGTGTTCTATTTCATCGAGGCGCTGCAGGAAGCCGCGCGCCAGCTCGGCATGGACGAAGCGCAGGGCCGCGCGCTCGCGGTCGCGACCTTCACCGGCGCCGCGCAACTGGCGGCCAATTCCGACGAGCCGCCGGGCGTGCTGCGCGAACGCGTGACGTCGAAAGGCGGCACGACCGCGGCGGCGCTCGCCTCATTCGACGCGAGCGGCATCAAGGATGCGATTGTGCGCGGCGTGCTCGCGGCGGATGCGCGTGCGAAGGAGATGGGCGAGGAGTTCGGCAAGCAGTAAGTGGCCGGGCGGCGATGGGGCGGCGGCCATGCGATGCTCGGGTAGCTATCTCGTAGCGATCGGGTCGCTATCGGGCGGCGCTCAGGCATCCGCCGGAAAACAGAGCGACGGCCTGGCGCTCGAAACCACCCGCACATCGTCACGCAGAAGCAAAAACGCCGTAGGTGGCCACCCTTCGATTCAGGGCAGGCACCTACGGCGTCGAAAAACAGCAATAGCCGCAGCGGCCGGATCAGCCGCCGCGCACGCGCATCAGAACGAAGCCGCCGCGTAATGCGCGGCAATCCCCGCGAACAGCGCGCCGCCGAGCCAGTTGTTATGGCGGAACGCGGCAAAGCACGGCATGCGCTCGCGATTGCGGATCAGCGTGTAGTGATAGATCGCGCAGCCTGCTGCCGCGGCCCAACCGATCCAGTACAGCACGCCGAAACCGAGCGTCACGCCAATGCCGACGTAAATCCCGAGCGTCACCGCGTAACACAGCATGACCGCGGCCACGTCGAAGCGGCCGAACGTCAGCGCCGAGGTGCGGATGCCGATCTTGATGTCGTCGTCGCGATCGACCATCGCGTATTCGGTGTCGTAGGCGACCGACCAGAAGATATTTGCGAGCAGCATCACCCATGCAAGCAGCGGCACGTGATCCTGGATCGCGGCGAATGCCATCGGAATGCCGAAGCCGAACGCAATGCCGAGATAGGCCTGCGGAATCGCGAAGAAACGCTTCGTGAACGGATACGAGCCGGCAACGAACAGCGCCACCACCGACAACTGCTTCGTCAACGCGTTGAGCGGCAGGATCAGCAGAAATGCGAGCAGTGACAAACCGGTGGCGAGCGCCACTGCTTCCCATGCCCTGATCTTGCCCGAGGTGAGCGGACGGTTTTCGGTGCGCTTCACATGGCGGTCGAAATCGCGGTCCGCGTAATCGTTGATCGCGCAGCCGGCCGAGCGCATCAGCACCGTACCGATCGTGAAGATCACGAGCAACTGCCAGGACGGATGGCCGCCGGACGCGATCCACAGCGCGTTGAGCGTCGGCCACAGCAACAGCAGGCTGCCGATCGGCTTGTCCATGCGCACGAGGCGCAGATACAGGGGAAGTCGTGCGAACATGGGACGGATTCGATGAAGTGCGAACACGGTCCCGCTATTTTACGGGATGTGCGTGACGCGCCCGGATTCGCGCGGCTGCGTATCGAGGTGCGACGCGAGCCGCACGACGCGTGCATGCGAACGACGCAATAGCGACGCAACGGCGGCGCAAAAAACAAAGCCCCCTGTGCAGGGGGCTCGTTCGTTGCAGCGCGACGCGGACGTTGTCCGCGTACCGGCATCAGATGCCGCTCAGGCGCAACTCAAACGCGCTTTACGCCAGCATCGAGCGCAGCATCCACGCAGTCTTTTCATGCGTCTGCATGCGTTGCGTGAGCAGGTCGGCGGTCGGTTCGTCGTTGGCGGCTTCCGTCGACGGGAAGATCGCGCGCGCGGTACGCACCACTGCTTCCTGACCTTCGACCAACTGGCGGATCATCTCTTCGGCCGCCGGCACGCCGTCGGCTTCGGGAATCGACGACAGCTTCGCGAAGTCGCGGTAGCTGCCCGGCGCATGCACGCCCAGCGCGCGGATGCGTTCGGCGATCGCGTCGACGGCGAGCGACAGTTCGTTGTATTGCGTTTCGAACATCAGGTGCAGCGTGTTGAACATCGGACCCGTGACGTTCCAGTGGAAGTTGTGGGTCTTCAGGTACAGCGTGTAGGTATCGGCGAGCAGACGCGAGAGCCCTTCCGCGATCTTCTTGCGATCCTTGTCGCTAATCCCGATGTTGACGTGCTGTACGGCTGCAGCTTCTTTCTTGGCCATGATGACTCCTTTGAAGAGTGATACGGACCGGTCGGCAAATGACGGTCAGCAGAAACGGATATAAAACGTTCGACAGTGTAGCGTGAAACCCCGCTGCGTTAGCCGGGTGCCGGGCTACGCCGTCATGCCGACGGGCACCCTGCGCCGACTTGCCTTCACCTTGCCGTCACAGCGGTGTTGCGTTGATTGACATGTTCGGGGCAACTGCACAAAAAGCCCTGTATTCAACCACCGAAAACGTGCTGCAACGCCTGCACGGCGATCACCGCAAAACCACTCGCAACGATCGCGCAGCCGACCGTCTTGCGCAACATCCACGCATGTCGATGCGCCTGCATGCCGCGTGCGGTGCTCGGGCCGCCGATGGTTGCCATCATCATCTGAATCATGATCCTGCTCCCGGTTCGTATCGTTGGTTCGTACGTTACCCGCGTAGTGGGCGGCGTCCGCTTCCGGCATCACCTGAATCGCGCAGCGCCACGTCGGGAAATTGCCCGCGCCGATGCGGTTCGCCAGCTCGCGCGGCACCAGCGCGTCAGGCGGCCAGAACCCGGTCGACCAGCAGCGACAGAGCGACCGTGCGAAAACTCGGCACGACACGCGGCGTAGCCGCTTGCGCAGGGGTGGAAACGTGAATGGGCTGCGAATTCGCTTGCATGGTGTTGTCCTCCTAGCTTGCCTCGGGTTCCGCGCTTCGGGTCCGAGCACTCAGCCTTATGAAATAAAGGGATCGGGCGATCCATGGAGGAAACTATATCAACCCTATCAAATTCTCGTGTTTGATTAATTTAATCTATTCGATAGGGCTTGCGCCCTGTTTGTGAGACATCCACACGGGCATCCGCACCGACAGCGCGGTGCGGAGCCCGCCGTCAGTTGACGGCAGCCGGCAGATCGAGCTTCTTGACACCCGACAGATCGCACGCGGCGATCGCGTCGCAGATCGCATCGATCGCGGGCATGCGCGTGAAGCTCTTGCGCCACGCGAGCACGACGCGACGGTCCGGCACGGGTTCGTCGAACGCGACATAGCTGAGCAGGCCCGCGTCGATGCCGGCCGCGTGCGGCCTGACTTCGTGCACCGACATGCGCGGCAGCACGGTAATGCCGACGCCGCTCGCGACCATATGGCGAATCGTTTCGAGCGAGGAGCCCTCGAAGGTCTTCTGGATGCCGTCGGCGTTCTGCGAAAAGCGCATCAGCTCGGGACACACGCCGAGCACGTGATCGCGGAAGCAGTGACCGCTGCCGAGCAGCAGCATGGTTTCCTGCTTGAGGTCGTCGGGGTCGATCTTCGGACGGTTTTCCCATGCGTGGCCGGAAGGCAGCGCGACGACGAACGGCTCGTCGTAGAGCGGGCGCAGCATCAGGCCCGTTTCGGGAAACGGCAGCGCCATGATCGCGACGTCGATTTCGCCCTGCTTGAGCAGTTCGATCAGCTTGAGCGTGTAATTTTCCTGCAGCATCAGCGGCATCTGCGGGACGCGCTGGATCATCTGCTTGACGAGCGTGGGCAGCAGGTACGGCCCGATCGTGTAGATCACGCCGAGGCGCAGCGGGCCGACGAGCGGGTCCTTGCCCTGCTTGGCGATTTCCTTGATCGCGAGCGTCTGTTCGAGCACGCGCTGAGCCTGCGTGACGATCTGTTCGCCGATCGGCGTGACGCTGACCTCGCTCGTGCCGCGCTCGAAAATCTGCACGTTCAGCTCGTCCTCGAGCTTCTTGATGGCCACGGACAGCGTGGGCTGGCTAACGAAGCACGCTTCGGCCGCCCGGCCGAAGTGGCGCTCGCGAGCCACCGCCACGATGTATTTCAATTCGGTGAGCGTCATTCGGGGATCAATCAGTATGGAGGGTTTGATAGGTTCTAGTTATACACCTATAGGGTCGGTTCGCCAACCTTTGCGGGATTTTCGGCGAGCGTTTGGCGGGGTTGGGTCGCGCGGATTCGCGCTTAGGTGCGCTTAGGTGCGGCAGTTGTGCGCCTCGGTGCACGCACGGCTTCGCGCGCACCGAGGCGCCGTTACGCGCCATCAAGCCGAACCCGCCCGCGCCTTCAAGCCCGCGCACGCGCCCACCATCACGCTTTCAGATATTGCTCGCGCGCGCCGAGCCAGCGCGCGAGGTGCTGCAACACCACCTCGGGGTATTTTTCGAGCAGCACCGCGGCTGCCTCGCGCGCGGGCTCGATCAGCCACTGGTCGTTCTGCAGATCGGCGAAACGCAGCATCGCCGCGCCCGACTGCCGCGCACCGAGAAACTCGCCCGGCCCGCGAATTTCGAGGTCGCGGCGCGCGATCTCGAAACCGTCGGTGGTTTCGCGCATCGTTTGCAGACGCGAGCGCGCGGTCATCGACAGCGGTCCCGTATAGAGCAGCACGCAGACCGACGCGGCGCTGCCGCGCCCCACGCGACCGCGCAACTGGTGCAGCTGCGCGAGGCCGAAGCGCTCGGCATGCTCGATCACCATCAGCGACGCGTTCGGCACGTCGACGCCCACTTCGATCACGGTCGTCGCGACCAGCAGCTGGATTTCGTTGCGCGAGAACGCATCCATCACGGCGGCCTTCTCGGCCGGCGCGAGGCGCCCGTGCACGAGCCCGACCTTCAGTTCGGGCAGCGCGGCCGCGAGCGTTTCGTAGGTCTCGACCGCGGTCTGCAACTGCAAGGTCTCGCTTTCCTCGATCAGCGGACACACCCAGTACACCTGGCGCCCCGTCAGCGCCGCCTCGCGCACGCGGCCGATCACCTCTTCGCGGCGCGCGTCGGAGACGAGCTTGGTCAGGATCGGCGTGCGGCCGGGCG
Organism: Burkholderia sp. Ax-1724; assembly: GCF_011752995.1. Lineage (GTDB taxonomy): Bacteria > Pseudomonadota > Gammaproteobacteria > Burkholderiales > Burkholderiaceae > Paraburkholderia. The sequence goes on along the minus strand of NZ_VWWL01000001.1, from coordinate 71,950 downwards.
GCAGTTCGTCGATCGTGGAAACGTCGAGGTCGGCGTAGTAGGTCATCGCGAGCGTGCGCGGAATCGGCGTCGCGGACATCATCAGCTGATGCGGCTGGAAATCGCGCGCGCCGTCGGCGGCGTTCTGCGCCTTGGCGCGCAGCGCGAGCCGCTGCGCGACGCCGAAGCGATGCTGTTCGTCGACGATCACGAGGCCGAGCCGCGCGAACTCGACCGCGTCCTGGATGATCGCATGCGTGCCGATCACAAGCTGCGCGGTGCCGAGCGCCGCCGCTTCGATCGCGGCGCGCTTCTCCTTCGCCTTCAGACTGCCCGCGAGCCACGCGACGTTCACGCCGAGCGGTTCGAGCCAGCCGCGCAGCTTGCGCGCGTGCTGCTCGGCGAGGATTTCGGTCGGCGCCATCAGCGCGGCCTGGTAGCCGGCATCGATCGCCTGCGCGGCGGCGAGCGCGGCGACGATCGTCTTGCCGCTGCCGACGTCGCCCTGCAACAGGCGCTGCATCGGATGCGGCTGCGTCAGATCGAGCGCGATCTCGCCGCCGACGCGCTCCTGCGCCGCCGTCAGCGAAAACGGCAGCGCCTTCAGCAGCCGCGCGACCAGCGCCGCGTCGTCGCCGAGCTTGCGGCGCGGCATGGCCGGCGCGGCGCGCGTGCGGCGCTCGTCGTGGGCGCGCTTGAGCGACATCTGCTGCGCGAGCAGTTCCTCGAACTTGATGCGCACCCACGCCGGATGTGTGCCGTCGATCAGCGCGGTTTCGTCGGACTGCGCGCCCGGATGATGCAGCGTACGCACCGCGTCCATCAGCCCGGGCACGCCGAGCGGATCGAGAAACGCGCGCGCGACCGGCGCGGGCAGCAGTTCCGGCAGCGAGGTACGCGCGAGCGCGTTGTCGATCGCCTTGCGCAGATACGCCTGCGACACGCCCGCGGTGCTCGGATAGACCGGTGTCAACGCCTGCGGCAGCGGCGTGTCCGCCTCGACCGCGCGCACGGCCGGATGCACCATCTCCATGCCGAAGAAGCCGCCGCGCACGTCGCCGCGCACGCGCAGCCGCGCGCCGATCGCCATCTGCTTGACCTGCGAGCCGTAGAAGTTCAGAAAGCGCAGCACGAGTTCGTCGCCGGCATCGTCATGCAGCTTCACGAGTAGCTGACGGCGCGGGCGGTAGGCGATCTCGTTGTCGAACACGACGCCTTCGGTTTGCGCGATGCCGCCCGGCAGCAGATGGCCGATCGGCGTCAGCGAGGTTTCGTCCTCGTAGCGCATCGGCAGATGCAGCACGAGGTCGATGTCGCGGGTGAGGCCGAGCTTGGCGAGTTTGTCGGCGGTTTTGAGCGCGGGTTTCGAGGCGGCTTGGGCGGCGGGTTTGGTGGCGGCCTCGGCGGAGCCTTTGGCGCCGGTCTCGCTGCTGGCTTTGGTTCTGCGCTTTGCCACGGCCTCGGCTGTGTCTTTGGCGTCGGCCTCGCCTGCCGCTTCAGCCGCAGCCTCGATGCCGACATTCGCGGCGGGTTTGCTCTTCACGTCGCCACCCGGCGGTGTACTCGCCGTATCGCCCGCCAGCTCACGCGCCCCCTCACCGCTTTCTTCACCGCGAGGCGTACCACGATAGCCAGCCGCCATCACGCGCTCTCCCGCACCTCGCGATCCGCCTTCCGCCGCACCGCCTTCCCCCGCCTCGCTCCGCGCGCCGCGGCGGCGCGGTTCGGCGCCCGCGTCTGGGGTGGCGGTGGACAATCGGCGGTCGGACAAAGGCATGGGCTGCTTCGCAAGTACAATATCGGCTGCTGTCGAAAGAAAAGGTCGTGCCGCCCTTCGCGCTCTAGCGCATACGGGATGCGGCACAGGGTGCGCGCGGACCGCTCCGGCGTCCCGCCATCATAGCGGCCCGGCTCCGGCTTCGGCTCAATTCAGTCCCAAATCAGTCCCAACCCGCTTCCAGTCGTTCGCATGTTTACGCTTTCCGATTTCGATTTCGATCTGCCGCCCGAGCTGATCGCGCAAGTCGCGTTGCCCGAGCGCAGCGCGAGCCGTCTGCTCGACGTGGACGCCGCGGGCGCCGCCGACGGCGCCGCGCGCCTGATCGACCGCCGCTTCACCGAGCTGCCCGAATGCCTCGCGCCGGGCGACCTGCTCGTCTTCAACGATACCAAGGTGCTGAAGGCGCGCTTCTTCGGCCAGAAGGCGAGCGGCGGCAAGATCGAGGTGCTGGTCGAGCGCCTGACCGGCGAGCGCGACGCGCTCGCGCAGATTCGCGCGAGCAAGAGCCCGCAGCCAGGCACCACGATCCGTCTCGCGGATGCGTTCGACGTCACGGTCGGCGAGCGCGTCGACCCGTTCTACACGCTGCATTTCCCCGCCGACTGCCTCACGCTGATCGAGCAATACGGCCGCCTGCCGCTGCCGCCCTACATCGAGCACGATCCCGACGCGACCGACGAAACCCGCTACCAGACCGTGTTCGCACAGAATCCGGGCGCGGTCGCCGCGCCCACCGCCGGCCTGCACTTCGACGACGCGCTGCTCGCGAGGCTCGATGCGCGCGGCGTCGAACGCGCGACGCTGACGCTGCACGTCGGCGCGGGCACGTTCCAGCCGGTGCGCGTCGAGAACATCGCCGAGCACAAGATGCACAGCGAGTGGTATCACCTGCCGCAAGCGCTCGCGGACAAGATCGCCGCGACCAAAGCACGCGGCAATCGCGTGATCGCGGTCGGCACCACCTCGATGCGCGCGCTCGAAGCCGCCGCGCGCGACGCCGAAGCGGCCGGCCACCCGCTCGCCGCGGCGAGCGCCGAAACCGACATCTTCATCACGCCGGGCTACCGGTTCCGCGTGGTCGACCGGCTGGTGACGAATTTCCATTTGCCGAAGTCGACGCTGCTGATGCTGGTGTCGGCGTTCGCGGGCGTCGAGACGATTCGCGCCGCGTATCGTCATGCGATCGACGAGCGCTATCGCTTTTTCAGCTACGGCGACGCGATGCTGCTGACGCGGCGCGAGGTTTGAGCCGGCTCGAGCATAGCTTCTGCTTTGACGTATTGGCAGTTTTCCCAGCCGCCGCGATCCCTCGTGGCGGTTTTCATTGTTTGCGCCGGACTGTTTTCCGGTAGCACAGGAGTCACTCCATGACCATTGGTCATCCATCGTCGCAACAAGCGGCTCACGAGCGCCCGGAGAATGGCCTCAAATTCGAACTGCTCGGCACCGACGGCCTCGCGCGCCGCGGCCGCGTCACGCTCAATCACGGCGTGGTCGAGACGCCGATCTTCATGCCGGTCGGCACCTACGGCACCGTGAAAGCAGTCCAGCCGCGCGAGCTCGAGGAAATGCACGCGCAGATCATCCTCGGCAATACGTTTCACCTGTGGCTGCGCCCGGGGCTCGAAACGATCGGAGCGCACGGCGGCCTGCACGGCTTCATGGGCTGGAACAAGCCGATTCTGACCGACTCGGGCGGCTTCCAGGTGTTCTCGCTCGGCGATCTGCGCAAGATCACCGAGGATGGCGTCACGTTCGCCTCGCCGATCAACGGCGACCGGCTGTTCCTGTCGCCGGAAGTGTCGATGCAGATCCAGAAGGTGCTGAATTCGGACATCGTCATGCAGTTCGACGAGTGCACGCCGTACGCGACCAACAACATCCCGACCTCGCACAAGGAAGCGGCCGACTCGATGCGCATGTCGATGCGCTGGGCGCAGCGCTCGATCGACGAATTCCAGCGCCTCGGCAATCCGAATGCATTGTTCGGCATCGTGCAGGGCGGCATGTTCGAGGACCTGCGCGACGAATCGCTCGCCGGTCTCGCGGAGAAAAACTTCCACGGCCTCGCGATCGGCGGGCTGTCGGTCGGCGAGCCGAAGGAGGACATGATGCGGGTTCTGAACCACATCGGCCCGAAGCTGCCGGCCAACAAGCCGCACTACCTGATGGGCGTCGGCACGCCGGAAGACCTCGTGGCGGGCGTCGCAGCCGGCGTCGACATGTTCGACTGCGTGATGCCGACGCGCAACGCGCGCAACGGCTGGCTCTTCACGCGCTTCGGCGACATCAAGATCCGCAACGCGACGCACAAGAACTCGCTGCGCCCGCTCGACGAGCAATGCGGCTGCTACACCTGCCGCAACTTCACGCGCGGCTATCTGCATCACCTGCACCGGGTCGGCGAAATCCTCGGCGCGCAGCTGAACACGATCCACAACCTGCACTACTACCTCGAACTGATGCAGGAAATGCGCGACGCGATCGACGCAAAAATGTTCGACACATTCCGCAAGCGTTTTCACGAGGACCGCGCGCGCGGCGTCGAGCCGTCGTCATGATCGTGCGGCACACTGATTCCGCTGAGGAATCCACCCGGCCACCCACGGCCGCGCGCATAAACTTACAATTCACTTTCGCCGGCCGCGCGCCGAGGCCCGCCACGCGGGCCGCAGGCGCGGCTTTAAACGGTTGATCGCAAAGCCGATTCGCCGTGCCGGCGCGTGTGCGGCCGGTGGTAGAATAATCGGCTGATTTTTTGTTCGTTTGACTGATAACGGAGAGACCAACGTGTCGTTCATTTCCAATGCCTATGCTCAAGGCGCTGCAGCAGGTGGCATCGAATCGAACCTGATGAGCTTCCTGCCGCTGATCCTGATGTTCGGCGTGCTGTACTTCATTATGATTCGCCCGCAAATGAAGCGTCAGAAGGAACATCGCAACATGCTCGCGGCGATGGCCAAGGGCGATGAAGTCGTGACGAACGGCGGCATCGTCGGCAAGGTGACGAAGGTGGGCGAAGCCTACGTCGGCATCGAAGTCTCGGAAGGCACGGAAATCACCGTGCAAAAGGCGTCGGTCACGACGATTCTCCCGAAGGGCACGATCAAGTCGCTGTAAGGCCTGCTCTCCCCGCGTCCGGCGCGGCCTCGCCGGCGGTTCATGCCCTCCCCGCGCTGAACCGCCCGCGCTCATCGCCGGACGCATCGCATCCAAGCCAACCTTCCCGTTGGACCACTCATGAATCGCTACCCCCTCTGGAAATACGCCGTGATGCTGGTGGCTCTGGTCATCGGCCTCGTGTACACGCTGCCCAACCTGTACGGCGAAGCGCCGGCCGTGCAGGTGTCGAGCGGCAAGGCGACGGTCAGGCTCGACGCCACGACGCTCGCGTCGGTCGAAGCCGCGCTCGCCGGCAATCAGATCAAGCCGACCGCGGTCACGTTCGACAACTCGCAGAACAACGCGAACATCCGCGTGCGCCTCACGGATACCGACACGCAGCTGCGCGTGAAGGACCTGTTGCAGAAGTCGCTCAATAGCGACCCGAACGATCCGCAGTACATCGTCGCGCTGAACCTGCAAAGCGCCTCGCCGAACTGGCTGACCGCGCTGCGCGCGCTGCCGATGTACCTCGGTCTCGACCTGCGCGGCGGCGTGCACTTCCTGCTGCAGGTCGACATGGCCGGCGCACTGAACAAGAAGCTCGATTCGGACGCCTCGGACGTGCGCACGCTGCTGCGCGACAACAACGTCCGCGACGGCGGCGTGAATCGCGTAAACCAGTCGGTGGTGGTGAATCTGGCCGACCAGGCCACGGCGGATGCGGCGCTCAAGCTGCTCAGCCGCAGCGTCAGCGAACTCCAGTGGGCCTCGCAGCCGAACACCGGCGCGGACGGCGGCGTGCAGCTGGTCGGCACGTTCACGCCGGCCGTGCAGCGCGCGGTGCAGGACGCCGCGCTCAAGCAGAACATCACGACGCTGCATAACCGCGTGAACGAACTCGGCGTGGCCGAGCCGGTGATCCAGCAGCAGGGCACGGACCGCATCGTGGTCGAACTGCCGGGCGTGCAGGACACCGCGAAGGCGAAGGACATCATCGGCCGCACGGCGACGCTCGAAGCGCGTCTCGCCGACCCGGTCAACACGCATCCGAACCCGAACGACCCGGTGCCGCCGGGCGACGAACTGTTCACGCAAGGCAACCAGGTGCCGGTGCTGCTGCGCAAGCAGGTGATCTTCACCGGCGACCGCATCATCGACGCGTCGGCGGGCTTCGACGAGCATCAGCGTCCGTCGGTCAACATCCGTCTCGACTCGGCCGGCGGCCGCGCGGTGCGCAGCGTGTCGCGCGACAACATCGGCAAGCCGATGGCGATGGTGCTGTTCGAGCGCGGCAAGGGCGAGGTGCTGACGGTCGCGACCATCCAGTCCGAACTCGGCGACCGCTTCCAGATCACCGGCCAGCCGACCCCGCAAGCGGCCACCGACCTCGCGCTGCTCCTGCGCGCCGGTTCGCTCGCCGCGCCGATGGAAATCATCGAGGAACGCACGATCGGCCCGAGCCTCGGCGCCGACAACATCAAGAAGGGCTTCCACTCGGTGGTGTGGGGCTTCGCGGCGATCGCCGTGTTCATGATCGCGTACTACATGCTGTTCGGCGTGATCTCGATGATCGGCCTCTCGGTGAACCTGCTGCTGCTGGTCGCGGTGCTGTCGATGCTGCAGGCCACGCTCACGCTGCCGGGTATCGCCGCTATCGCGCTCGCGCTCGGTATGGCGATCGACGCGAACGTGCTGATCAACGAGCGCGTGCGCGAAGAACTGCGCCACGGCGCGCCGCCGCAACTGGCGATCCAGAACGGCTACGAGCACGCATGGGCGACGATTCTCGATTCGAACGTGACCACGCTGATCGCCGGCCTCGCGCTGCTCGCATTCGGCTCGGGTCCGGTGCGCGGCTTCGCGATGGTTCACTGTATCGGCATTCTGACGTCGATGTTCTCGGCCGTGTTCTTCTCGCGCGGCGTGGTCAACTTCTGGTACGGCGGCAAGAAGAAGCTGAAGTCGCTGTCGATCGGCCAGGTGTGGCGTCCGCAAACGGCGGGAGCAGGCGCCGCCTACGCCGGCAATAGCCTCGGCAGCGACGACGACGCGACCGACACCGCGCAGGCCATCGCCGCCACGAAGGCCGCCGCCAAGGCCAATCCGAAGGCGGGCGCAAAGGCCGCGGCCGGCGCGCAAGGCCGCGCGAAGCCGACCGTGCGCCGACGCAATGCGCCAGGCACGCCGGCGTCGAGCGCCTCGACGCCGGAGAAACCGGGTTCATCCCGCTGAGTCCCGGAGAACAAGACCATGGAATTTTTCCGTTTCCGCAAAGACATTCCGTTCATGCAGCGCGCGTTGGTCTTCAACGCGATCTCGCTGATCACCTTCCTCGCCGCGGTGTTCTTCCTCGTGCATCGCGGGCTGCATCTGTCGGTGGAATTCACCGGCGGTACCGTGATCGAAGTGCAGTATCCGGGCGCGGTGCCGCTCGACCCGGTGCGTAACACGCTCGGCAAGCTCGGCTATGCCGACGCGCAGGTGCAGAACTTCGGCTCCTCGCGCGACGTGCTGATCCGCCTGCCGCTCAAAACGGGCTACACGTCCGCGCAACAGAGCGAACAGGTGATGGGCGCGCTGAAGGCCGATACGCCCGAGGTGCAGTTGCAGCGCGTCGAATTCGTCGGCCCGCAGGTCGGCAAGGAACTCGCCACCGACGGCCTGCTCGCGCTCGCGTGCGTGGTGGTCGGCATCGTGATCTACCTGTCGTTCCGCTTCGAATGGAAGTACGCGGTGGCCGGCGTGATCGCCAACCTGCACGACGTCGTGATCATTCTCGGCTTCTTCGCGTTCTTCCAGTGGGAGTTCTCGCTGTCGGTGCTGGCCGCGGTGCTCGCGGTGCTCGGCTATTCGGTCAACGAATCGGTCGTTATTTTCGACCGGATTCGCGAGACCTTCCGCCGCGAACGCAAGATGAGCGTGATCGAAGTGATCAACCACGCGATCACGAGCACGATGTCGCGAACCATCATCACGCACGGCTGTACGCAGATGATGGTGCTCTCGATGTTCCTGTTCGGCGGCCCGACGCTGCACTACTTCGCGCTCGCGCTGACGGTCGGTATTCTGTTCGGTATCTACTCGTCGGTGTTCGTCGCCGCGGCGCTCGCGATGTGGTTCGGCGTCAAGCGCGAAGACTTGCTGAAGGAAAAGAAGGACCGCGTCGATCCGAACGATCCGAACGCGGGCGCGCAAGTCTGATGCGGATTCGCGCATAGCTCACGGATTGCGCGAGCCGAAAGAGTCAAAAGGCCGGTTCATTGCAAACCGGCCTTTTACGTTTACTCCGCCTTGCAACCATACCGCACACGCGTGAAACGATAGCGCTTAATCAGAGGCTGGGAAGACATACACCCAATGATGACTCGCGCAGAAAATAATCCCTCATACCCAAATCTCGATATCCTCTTTGGCGGATACCTGAATCAGGATTATCACTACCACGCAGACTCGATTGAGGAAATTGTTAGCATTTATAAAAATGGAATTACGCCTGAAATGCGCCAGTCTGCTATCGATGAAATTAACAGACTGGCGGCAAGCTGCGGCGAAAACCTGGACAGTGCCTTTTATGAAAAGTACGGACAGGATTTCAATCCGAAGCTATGGGGCCACACGACGGCATCGTTTCTCGACGAACTGAAGCGCCTTCTAAGCGAGTAGCGACCCGCCGGGCGGCTTCGTGCCGCCGGGCACATGACGGAAAAAGTGCACTGAACCCGCATCAGGCTGCAATCCAGCTACCGGAACCCCAACCTGCGCCGCGCCCCAATCAACGCCGCGATGCTCACCAGCGCGGCAAACATCACGTAATAGCTCGGCGCGGCTTTCGAACCGGTCGCGCCGATCAGCCACGCGATGATGAACGGCCCGAAGCCGCCGAAGACCGTCACCGCGATGTTATACGCGAGCGACATGCCGGTCGTGCGCGTCTGCACCGGAAAGATTTCCGACAGCAAACCCGGCGTCGCGCCGAAGTAGCCGCTCACGAGAATACCGAACACGATCTGCCACACGATCAGCGTGCCGAAGCTCGGATGCGCGATCAGATACAGAAACGCCGGATAGACCAGCACGAGCAGCAGGCCGGCCGCGCTCAGCATGATGCGCGTGCGTCCATGCAGGTCCGACAGATGCCCGGCCACGGGCGAGAGCACCATCTGGATCAGCCCCGTCACCGCAATCGCCGAAAACGCGACCGACGGCGCGAACCCCAACTGCTTCACGCCATAGGTCGGCATGAACAGCACCAGGTACGAGGACACGGTCCCGAGCACGACCACGCCCATCGCGATCACGAGCCGCAGTTTCTGCGTCGCGAACGTATCGCGCAGCGGCGTCTGCGTCGTTTCGGCGGCGAGGAATTCGGGCGTCTCGTCGAGCTTCGTGCGGATATAGAGCGCGACCGGGCCGATCAGCAGACCGAAGACGAATGGCACGCGCCAGCCCCACGACGTCATCTGCTGCGGCGAGAGGCTGCCGGTCAGCAGCGCGCCGAAGCCGGCGGCGAGCAGCGTCGTGAGCCCTTGGCTCGCCATCTGCCAGCTTGCGTAGAAGCCGCGCCGGTCCGGCACGTGCTCGGCGAGAAACGCGGTCGCGCTGCCGAACTCGCCGCCCGCCGAGAAGCCCTGCATCAAGCGCGCGACCACGAGGATCAGCGGCGCGGCGAGGCCGATGCTCTGATAGGTCGGCAGGACCGCGATGATGAGCGTGCCGGTCATCATCAGCGCGATGGACAGCGTGAGCGCCGCCTTGCGCCCCGCGCGGTCCGAGTACGCGCCGATCACGATCGCGCCGAGCGGCCGCATGAAGAACGACACGCCGAACGTGCCGAGCGTGAGCAGCAGCGAGACCGTCTCGTTGCCGGCCGGAAAAAACAGCTTCGAGATAATGACGGCGAAAAAACCGTACACGACCAGATCGAACCATTCGAGCGCGTTGCCGATCGAGGCCGCCGCCACGGCGCGCCACGAGCTGTGCCGGCTTCCCGCGATGCTTGCTGCTGTCGTTGCATTCATCCCGATCTCCTGTGCCGCGCGCAATATTTATCGGCGAAGGCGCTGTGCCGCGCAGGCCGCACCGGCTACGCGCATCACCGGCATGGCTTCATGCGTTCTATTTAACTGAAAAAATAAAACGAGGCGAGCGGCAAATAGCGGAGGCCCGCCACATAAGGGCGCGGCATTCGGTAGCAGCGGTAAAAAACCGCTTCGTCGTGCGAGCGATCGAAGCGGTTTTCGTGTTGCGGCGCAGCGCGAAGCGAGACAGTGCGCGGCTCGCTTCGCGGCGACGGCAGTCGCGAAAGCAGCGCGTTTACTGCTGCTTGATGCCTTCGGACTGGATATGCAAACGCGTCTCCATGCCGAAGCCGTACTTCGCGCCGAAGTCCATGCCGAAATCGGCGCGGTTGAATTCGGTACTCGCCTCGACGCCGCAGACTTCGCGCTTGAGCACCGGGTGCGGCATGCACTTGAACGAATCGATCTTCAGATTCACCGGCTTCGTGATGCCGCGAATCGTCAGGTTGCCGATCACCTCGACCGGCTTGTCGCCGTCGAATTTAATTCCGGTGCCCTTGTAGGTCACGCCCGGATATTGGGCGACGTCGAAGAACTCGGCCGCCTTCAGGTGCTCGTCGAGCTTGCCGTTGCCGGTCTGCACCGAAGCGGGATCGACGGTTACGTCCACCGTGCCGGTTTTCGCCGCGCGATCGAGCGTCACCGTGCCGATGGTCTTCGTGAACTTGCCGCGCCAGATCGACAGGCCGCCGAAGTGATCCGCCTCGAAGCTCGGATACGTGTGGGTCGGATCGAGCATATAGGTATCGGCGGCAAACGCGCCGAGCGAAAGGGAGGATGCCAGCGCACCGACAGCGATCGACATGGACGTTTTCAATTCATGCTCCTGGATGGCGGTGAAAATCGCGGTGAAGATTGCGGTAAGAAACCAGCAGGAAGCCGGTAAAAAGCCGGCCGCGCAGCGCGCGGGATGCACGTCACGCATGTCACGCATGCCGCGCATGCCGCGCGCTACTTGTGCGCGGCAACGAGATGAAACTTGATGAGCACCTCATCGGCGACGACAGAAGTGTCCTTCCACTCGCCGGTGCCGATGTCGAACTGCGAGCGCTTGATCGGCAACGCACCATCGAAGGTCTGCAGCGCGCCCTGCTGCGCCACCGTGACCGGCACGACCACGGTCTGCGACTTGCCCTTGATGGTCAGTTTGCCCGTCACGTTGAACTTGCCGCCGCCGGCTGGCGCGATCGCGATCGACACGAACGTCGCGCCCGGATACGTCTTCGCGTCGAACCATTCCTTGCCGCGCACCTGCTCGTTGTAGCTCTCGTCGCCGAGGTCGTAGCTGGCGACGTCGATGTTGATCTGCGCGCTGCCGGCCGCGGGCCTGGCCGGATCGAAGCTGACCTCGGCGCTGAACTTGCCGAACTTGCCTTCGACCGGCACGTTCATCTGCTTCGAGGTGGCCGTCACCGAACTCTTCGCGACGTCGACCTGTGCGAGCGCCGCGCCCGAGGCGGTCAGCGAGGCCGCCGCGAACGCGGCGAGCATGTAGCGATAAAACGAGACCTTCATGGTTGTCCTTATTTGAGAAAAGGGAGCATGCGCGAAAGCAGCCCGTCGCGATCGAGCCATTGATGCTTGAGCGCGGCCGCGACGTGCAGCGCGACCAGCACGAGCAACGTGTAATTGAGCGCGATGTGCAGGTTCTTCAGCAGGTCCTTGAGATGCGGGTCCGGCGCGATCAGGCGCGGCAGCGGAATCAGCCCGAGATAGACGACTGGCACGTTGGCCGCCGAGCTATACAGATAGCCGGACGCGGGAATCGCGATCATCAGCGCGTACAGCAGCAGGTGCACGAGATGCGCGCCGCCGCGCTGCCAGGCGGGCATGCGGCGCGGCAACGGCGGCGCGGCGTGCGTCGCGCGCCACAGGATGCGCACGATCGCGAGCGCGAACACGGTCACGCCGATCCATTTATGCCAGGAGAAATAACGCAGCTTGGCGGGCGTGAAGCCCGGGATGTCGGTCATCACCCAGCCGAGCGCGAAGCCGCAGACGATCAGGAGCGCGATCAGCCAGTGAAACGCGATGGCGGTCCGCGTGTACGACTCCCGGGTACCGAACGAAGGATTGAGTGGCATGACGGAGCAACGCAGTCGGAGGGAACGCAGTCGGATGGAAGTTAACGGCGCGGCTTGCCCGGCTATTCCCCGCCATTTCGCGTTGCCTGCGGTGGGAGCCCTGCTGCGACACACGCCAAGGCCGCCATGCTACCCCAGGCACGGCAAGCCGGCTGTCGCGGCACGGGGCGGACAGGTCCGAACTTTGCTACGGCGCATAGCGGCGGTGGCGGGGCGCGTTTGGTACTATTGCTCCACCCCGCCGCCCGCTGCGCCCTGCACAACGGGCATGCACAGGGATAAGCCCGGCATAAACAGGCCATAACCCAGGCAACAAGCAGGCACAAGCAGGCACAAGCGGGCACAACGGACCTTGCACGCCGCCTTCCACGTCGTTAGCCCATCTACCGCATGGAACATGACAATCTGATCGCGTGCCATGAATGCGATACGCTGTTCCGCAAGCCACGGCTTGTCGGCCGCACTGCCGCGCGCTGTCCGCGTTGCGGCGCAACGCTCTATCGCGGCGTCTCGCGCAAGCTCGACGCGATCTGCGCGATGACGCTCGCCGCGCTGATCACGTTCCTGATCGCGCAGGGCTTTCCGATCGTCGAACTCGAAACCAACGGCATCACCTCGCAGACCACGCTGTTCGGTGCGCTCGTCGCGCTCTGGGGCGAGGACATGCAGATCGTCGCGGTCATGGTGTTCTGCTCGACGATCCTCTTTCCGCTCACCGAACTCGTCGCGCTGCTCTATGTGCTCGTGCCGCTGCGCGCGGGCTACGTGCCGAGCCACTTCAACCGCGTGCTGCGCGCGATCCAGTTCGTGCGGCCGTGGGGCATGATCGAAGTGTTCATGCTCGGCGTGCTGATTACGATCGTGAAGATGGTGAGCCTCGCGCGCGTGATCCCCGAAGCGGCGCTGTTCGCGTTCGGCGCGCTCACGCTGATGTTCGCCGTGGTCGTCACGTTCGACCCGGCCGTGCTGTGGGACCTCGCCGACGAACTCGGCCGGCGCGGCAAGCGGCCGCTGCCGCCCACTCGACGCGAAGGATGAACCCGCGATGAAATACGTCACCGCGAAACGCGCGGGCTTCATTTCCTGTCATGCGTGCGGACGCGTCGAGCCGCGCGTGCGCTCGCGCGCGCCGCAGCACTGCGGACGCTGCGGCGCGCACCTGCACTCGCGCCATCCCGACAGCCTGACGCGTACCTGGGCACTGCTGATCGCGGCCGCGCTGCTGTATATTCCCGCGAACCTGCTGCCCGTGATGCACACCGCGTCGCTGCTCGGCTCCGAGGACGACACCATCATGAGCGGCGTCGTCTATTTCTGGACCTCGGGCGACTGGCCGCTCGCGGTGATCGTGTTCATCGCGAGCATCATGGTGCCGATGCTCAAGCTCGGCGTGCTCGCGCTGCTGACCGCCACGGCGCAGCGCCGCTCGCGCTGGCGTCCGCAGCAGCGCACGACGCTCTACCGGATGGTCGAGCGCATCGGCCGCTGGTCGATGCTCGACGTGTTCGTCGTCACGCTCACGGTGGCACTCGTGCGCTTCAGGTCGCTGGCCGTGATCACGGCCGGACCGGGCGCGATCGCGTTCGGCTCGGTCGTGATCCTGACCATGATCGCCTCCATGCAATTCGATCCACGGCTCATCTGGGACCCCGTGGAAGGCAGCCCCTCCCAACCTCAGGACCCTCATCATGACTAGCCCGCAAGGACCGACGCCCGCTTCCGACGATGCGCCGCGCCACGATTCGAACGGACCGAAGCTGCCGCCTCATCTGCCCGACCCCGACATCGAGCCGCGCAGCCGCTGGCTGCCCTCGCTCGTCTGGGTGATTCCGCTGATCGCCGCGCTGATCGGCATCGCGCTCGTGGTCAAGTCGGTGACCGAGCGCGGGCCCGTCATCACGATCAGCTTCATCAGTGCCGAAGGGCTCGAGCCCGGCAAGACCAAGGTCAAGTACAAGGACGTCGACGTCGGCTCGGTCAAGACGATCAGGCTCGCGCAGGATCTGTCGCACGTGCTCGTGCAGGTGCAGCTCACCAAGGAAGGCGAACAGTTCGCGGTCAAGGACTCGCGCTTCTGGGTCGTGCGCCCGCGGGTCGGCGCGAGCGGCGTGTCGGGTCTGACCACCCTGCTTTCGGGCGCCTATATCGGCGCCGACGCGGGCCGCTCGACCGAAACGGAAAAGAGCTTCGTCGGCCTCGAAACGCCGCCGCCGATCACCGGCGACCAGAAGGGCCGCCAGTACACGCTGCATGGCGACTCGCTCGGCTCGATCGACATCGGCTCGCCGATCTTCTACCGGCGCGTGCAGGTCGGCCAGGTAGTCGGCTTCTCGCTCGACAAGGACGGCACCGGCGTGACGATGCAGGTGTTCGTGTCCGCGCCGTTCGACCAGTACGTCGGCACCAACACGCGCTGGTGGCATGCGAGCGGTGTCGATCTGCGGCTCGATTCGAGCGGCTTCAAGCTGAACACGCAGTCGCTCGCGACGGTGATCGTCGGCGGCCTGTCGTTCCAGTCGCCGCTCGGCCAGAACATGGGCCCGCAGGCGCCGAACAACCAGACGTTCCGCCTCGGCTCCGACGAAGCGGACGCGATGCGCGAACCGGACGGCATCCCGCTGCGCGTCGTGATGAACTTCAACCAGTCGCTGCGCGGGCTGTCGATCGGCGCGCCGGTCGACTTCCGCGGCATCGTGCTCGGCCAGGTGACCAACATCGGCATCGACTACGACCCGAAGACGCGCAGCTTCACGATGCCGGTCACGATGAACGTGTATCCGGACCGCCTCGGCAAGCGCTTCCGCGAAACCGCGCCGGCCCCGGGCACGCTCGCCGGTCAGAACCTGCTCGCGCAACTGGTCAAGCACGGGCTGCGCGGCCAGCTGCGCACCGGCAACCTGATTACGAGCCAGCTCTACGTGGCGCTCGATATTTTCCCGAAAGCGCCGCCTGCCAGCGTCGACGTGACGAACGATCCGATCGAGCTGCCGACCATTCCGAACACGCTCGACGAATTGCAGCTGCAGGTTGCCGACATCGCGAAGAAGCTCGACAAGGTGCCGTTCGACCAGATCGGCAACAACCTGAACAGCGCGCTGAAGAATGCCGACCAGCTGTTCTCGCGCCTCGACACGGAAGTCGTGCCGCAGGCGCGCGACACGCTCTCGGCCGCGAAGCAGACCTTCAGCTCGGCCGAGGCGACCTTGCAGCAGGACTCGCCGTTGCAGTCCGACGTTCATCAGGCGTTGCAGGAACTGACGCGCACGTTGCAGTCGCTCAATGCGCTGTCGGATTATCTGGAGCGCCATCCCGAATCGCTGTTGCGCGGTAAATCAGGAGATAAACCATGATGTTTGCCCGGTTCCACCGCCCGCCTCGCCCACGTCGCCTGCCCCGCCCGCCGCGCGCGCTCGTGCGCGGTATCGTGCAGGGCGGCGCGCTCGTCGCGGCGGCCGCGCTCGCGGCGTGCGCGTCGCCGTCGAGCCACTTCTATACGCTGGGCGGCGCCGATGCGCCGGCGCCGGCCACGGCGCGCACGGCGACCGCGCCCGCGTGGCTGATCGAAGTCGCGCCGGTCAACGTGCCGCCGCAGGTGTCGAGAAATCAGCTGGTCGTGCAAAGCGGTCCGACCCAGGTGCAACTGCTCGAACAGGAGCGCTGGGCCTCGCTGCCTGGCGACGAAATTCGCCGCGCGCTGTCGACGGACCTGACGCAGCAGCTCGGCACCCTCGATGCGTTCGGCACCGCGCGTTCGGACAACACGCCGGTGTACCGGATCGCCATGAACGTGCAGCGCTTCGAATCGTGGCCCGGCTCGCATGCGCTGATCGATGCGGTGTGGAGCGTGCGGGCCGTGCGCGGCAATGCGGTGATGACGTGCCGCAGCGTGGTCGGCGAGACGGTTGGCAGCGGGTATGACGCGCTCGTCGACGGACATCGGCGCGCGCTCGCGGAAGTGTCGACGCAGATCGCGTCGGCGGTGCGGGCGATGGCGGCGAGCGGTGTGGGTGCGGCGGCAGGGAAAGCGGCGGCGGTGGCCGTGCCGCCGTGTCCGGCCGCGGGGATGAACACGGGAAGCGGCGCCTGAGGCATTCGAGGCACCGGCCCACCCATCCCCCTCGGCATCCGCAGGACACAGAAAAACCATGTTCGACTCGCTCAAACGACTCATCAGAAAATGGCGCGCGTCGCGCGACGGCGGGCATCAACTCGATGCGCTGCTCGCGATCGCCGATCAAACCGCGCCCTACGCGGAGCGCAGCGAATGGCTGATCGAACTCGCGCACTGGATTCGCCGCGGCCGCACGGTGCAGCCCGGCGCGGCCGAGACCGCGAACAGCGCCGCCGAATCCGCCGCGCCGCCATCGAAGAACCCCGCGCACACGCGCATCCGCTATCTGCTGCACGTGCTCGATCGCAATCCCGCGTGGAAGGCCAACGTGGCCGGCATTCTGCGCGCGCTGCTGCGCGAAAGCGACAGCCTTTCGCTGCTCTGCGACGCCGGCATGCCCGTGCATTCCGGCTTCTTCGGCGCGGTGTTCGAACGCGTCGAAGCCTCGCTGATCCCGCCCGCGCCGAACCGCCGCGACCTCACCGCGATCGTCACGCTGATGTTCGGCTCCGGGCTCGACGCGGAATGGATCGACACGCTGCCCGCCGATCTGCTCGCGCGCATTCACGCGCTGTTCGGCTTCGCCTCCGCTGAAGACGCAGCGCGCAACAGCACGCCGTTCTCGCTCGATCTGCTCGCCGCGCTGCATAACCTCACCTGCCAGATCAGCTCGACCGGTCTGTCGCAGACGGTGCGCAGCCGCCTCGGCGGCGCGGCCGCAAGCGACGCACTCGCCGACGACACGAGCGACGTGCGCGTCGCGATGGAAAAACAGCCGTTCTACCGGCTCACGCGCGCGATGCTCGCGCTCGAAGCCGCGCACGACGCCTACGCCGCGGGCAGCCCGCAGGAGCCGCTGCTGCGCGAGGTCAACTATCTGCGGCTGCTGCTCGACGAGTGCCGCGTCGCGACCGACAACGTGTTCGCGCATCTGTATCGCAACGGCGTGAGCGTCGACATCGTGTTCCAGGTCGAGCGGATGCGCATGCGCATCGAGCGCGCCGAGCATCTGCTCGACGCCTGGCTCGCGCGCGACGACCTGCGCGCGGTCGCGCGCCTGAGCGCCGAACTCGTGCGCGCGAATCAGGCCAGCCAGAGCGTCGCGCATCTCGCGCGCAGCAATTTCTCGCTGCTCGCGCGCAAGGTCGTCGAGTACAGTGCCGACACCGGCGAGCACTACATCGCGCGCGACCGCGCCGAGTATCTGAAGATGATGCGCATGGCGGCCGGCGGCGGGCTCGTCACCGTCGTGACGGTCTGCGTGAAGTTCGCGATCACGGGCGCGCATCTGCACGCGATGCTCGAAGGCCTGCTCGCCGGCATCAACTACTCGGCGAGCTTCCTGCTCATGCACTTCCTGCACTTCTCGCTCGCGACCAAGCAGCCGGCCATGACCGCGCCGACGCTCGCGCGCGAACTCGACGACGTCGGCACGCCGGCGGGCGTCGACAGCTTCGTCAGCTCGGTGACGGCGCTGATGCGCACCCAGGCCGCCGCCGTGCTCGGCAACGTGCTGCTCGTGTTCCCCGTGAGCCTCGGCGTGGACCTGCTGTGGCACGCGCTGTTCCACACCGATCTGATCTCCGCCGACAAGGCGCTCGCGACGCTGCAGTCGTTCTCGCTCGTCGGGCCGACGCCGTTCTACGCGGCGCTGACCGGCGTGCTGCTGTGGTCGTCGAGCCTGCTCGCGGGCTGGGCGGACAACTGGTTCATCCTGCATCGCGTCGCCGATGCGCTCGCCTACAACCGCCGTCTGCGCATGACGCTCGGCGCGGCCGGTGCCGAGCGTCTCGCACGTTTCTGCCGCACGAACGTCGCGGGCGTGGCCGGCAATATCACGCTCGGTCTGATGCTCGGACTCGTGCCGGCGATCCTGACCGCGTTCGCGTTCAAGTTCGAGGTGCGTCACGTGACGCTCAGCGCCGGCTCGATCGGCGTCGCGCTCGGCGTGCTCGGCAAGGACGCGCTGCGACTGCCGGCGCTGTGGTGGGCGGTGGCGGGCGTCGGCAGCATGGCGATTCTCAACGTCGCAGTCAGTTTCGCGCTGGCGTTCTATATGGCCGCGAAATCGCGCGATTTGCGGCGCAGCGCGGTGCGCTCGCTGCGTGGCGCAATCTGGCAGCGGCTGCGGCGGCGGCCGCTGGAACTCGTGTGGCCGGCAAAGGTGGAACCGCAGGGGCGGTAAGGCGAGCCGGGCGGCACCCTCGCCTGGCCCGGCACGAATCGCGCCGGGCCGCCCACCCCGACCGCGTACAATAGCGCCTTATCCCAAGCCTTGCGGCAACCTCAATGTCCTTCGATTTCTTCCTTCCTTGCCCGCGCGGGCTCGAAGCTCCGCTCGCGGCCGAACTCGCCGAAATTGCCGAAATTGCCGCCCAGCATCTGAACGGCGCACCGTTCACGGCCGGCGCCCAGGTGCCGGGCGGCGTGCATTTCCGCGGCGGCTGGGCCGCCGGCATGGCCGCCAACCTGCATTCGCGGCTCGCGAGCCGCGTGCTGCTGAAAATCGCGCATCGGCCCTACCGCAACGAACAGGACATCTACGCACTCGCGGTCGAACAGCGCTGGGAGCAGTGGTTCTCCGCGCACGAGACGCTGCGTGTCGACGTCACCGCGATCAAGTCGCCGCTGCGCAGCCTCGAATTCACGACGCTGCGCGTGAAGGACGCGATCTGCGACCGTCTGCGCGAAAAGAGCGGCGCGCGCCCGAGCATCGACACCGCGATGCCCGACGTGCGCGTGTTCGCGTTCCTGACGGCGACCGATTGCACGCTTTACCTCGACACGTCGGGCGACCCGCTCTTCAAGCGCGGCTGGCGTCTCGACAAGGGTGCCGCGCCGCTGCGCGAAAACCTCGCGGCGGGCATTCTGCGTCTCACGGGCTGGCAAGCCGGCACGCCGCTCTACGACCCGATGTGCGGCAGCGGCACGTTCCTCGCGGAAGCGGCGCAGGTTGCGCTGAACATCGCGCCGGGCGTCGAGCGCCGCTTCGGCTTCGAGAAGCTCAAGCAGTTCGACTCGCGGACCTGGCAAGCGCTGAAGGGCGCGGCGCTCGAAGCGAAAAACACGGCACGCGGTTCTCGCGGCACCGACTTGCAGATTTTCGGCAGCGACATCTCCGGCGACATGCTCGAAAAAGCACGCGCGAACTTCGAGCGCGCCGGCTTGCCGACGATTCCGCTCAAGCAGCTCGATGCGCGCGACATGACGCCGCCCGCCTCGGGGGCCGGCATCCTCGTCGCGAATCCGCCGTATGGCGAGCGGATCGAAGTGCGCGGCCGCAATGCACGCGGCGAGTTGCGCGAAGGACGCGGCAATCGCGAGCATCGCGACGACGACGGCTTTCGCCGCATTCAGGAAGAAGCGCCCGACAGCGAATTTTTCCAGTCGCTCGGCAATGCATTGAAGCAGCGTTTTGCCGGCTGGAACGCGTTTATCCTGACCTCGGATCGCAAGCTGCCGGGCCAGTTGCGGCTGCGCGAATCGACCAAGACACCGCTCTTTAACGGCGCGCTCGAATGCCGGCTGTTCCGCTTCGACCTGATCGCGGGCAGTGTACGGCAGCGGCCGCAGGGGGATGTGTCGGCGGCGGGCTAAGGCAACGAAGCGCGTCAAGCCTCAAGCGACGCCGCATTGCAAGCACGCCATGCCGGCAAGAAAAGCCATGGTCTCACGACCGTGGCTTTTTCATTTGATGTGGTAAGGGACGACGGCACAGACAAACCACTCGCCCCCTACTGCCACTACGCTGTCAGCAGCCCTCCAGCACACTCCTTCTCACGCCATCCGGCGCCTTGTACGGCCTACTGCCAACCGAAGGAGAGTGTCATGTCCGCATTGCCCAAAGTCGTTGCCTGGTTCGAAATTCCGTCCGTCGATTTCGACCGCGCGGTGCGCTTTTACGAAGCCGCGCTCGATGTCGAACTGAACCGCCAGGAGTTCGGCGGTCAGCCGATCGCCACGTTCGGCTATGAAGAGCCGGCCACCGGCGGCGCGATCGTCCACGGCCCGTCGATGAAGCCTGCCGCCGACGGCGTCACCGTCTACCTGAACGCGCAGCCCACCGTCAACGCCGCCCTCGCGCGCATCGAGCGGGCGGGCGGCAAGACCGACGGCCCGGTGATCGAGCTGCCGCAGGATATCGGCTACATCGCGTTCTTCATCGATACCGAGGGCAACCGCGTCGGCCTACATTCGCGTACCAACGGCTAGGCGCACCCGGCTCGCCGCACGTCCACCGGAAGCCGCCATGCGGCGCTATCATCGCGGGACCCTCCCCCTCCTCTTCTACCCGACGCCCACGATGACGCGCCGCGCCGACCGCCTGTTCCAGATCGCCGAGTTGCTGCGCGGGCGGCGCCTGACCACCGCGCAGCAACTGGCCGACTGGCTCAACGTTTCGCTGCGCACGGTCTATCGCGACGTGCGCGATCTGCAATTGTCAGGGGTGCCGATCGAAGGCGAAGCCGGCATCGGCTACCGGCTCTCGCGCTCGGCGAGTCTGCCGCCGCTCACCTTCACCGCCGACGAACTCGCCGCGCTCGCAGCCGGCGCGCGCATGCTCGAATCGTGGGGCGGCGCGGGCTTCGCAAGCGGCGCGCGCGGAGCACTTGCGAAGATCGCCTCGGCGATGCCCGCCGACAAGCGCGCGACGCTCGAACGGCTCGCGATCTTCGCACCGTCGTTTCACATCAAAGGGGATTTTTCGGCGCAGCTCGATACGCTGCATCGCGCGATCGACATGCGCCAGGTGGTGCGTTTCGCGTACACCGACGCGAAAGGCGCGAACACCGAGCGGCGCGTCTGGCCGCTCGCGCTCGCGTATTGGGGCGCGCGCTGGACGCTCGGTGCATGGTGCGAACTGCGCGGCGATTTCCGCAATTTCGGGCTCGAAAAGATCCGCGATCTCGAGGTGCTCGAAACTTATCCTGATCGGGAAGGCAGGCGGCTCGCGGACCTGCTGCGGCATGTCAATGCGAAGTCGCGGTGAGAGCCCGCCGCCCGTCGCCGTTGCTATCAGCACAGGCGGCGAGCGGCGAGTGGACTGAAACGAACCGCGAACAACGAAACCGGGTACGCCTACTCCACCGCCTTCACCATCTCCTCGATCACCTTCTTCGCGTCGCCGAACACCATCATCGTCTTGTCCATGTAGAACAGGTCGTTGTCGAGCCCGGCATAGCCCGCCGCCATCGAACGCTTGTTGACGATCACGGTGCGCGCCTTGTACGCCTCGATGATCGGCATGCCCGCGATCGGCGACTTCGGATCGTTCTTCGCCGCCGGATTCACCACGTCGTTCGCGCCGAGCACGAGCACCACGTCGACCTGGCCGAACTCGCCGTTGATGTCTTCCATCTCGTAGACCATGTCGTACGGCACCTCGGCCTCGGCGAGCAGCACGTTCATGTGACCCGGCATGCGGCCCGCCACCGGGTGAATCGCGTACTTCACCTCGATGCCCTTCTCGACGAGCTTGTCGGTCAACTCCTTTAACGCATGCTGCGCGCGCGCCACGGCCAGCCCGTAGCCCGGCACGATCACGACGGTTTCGGCGTTGCCGAGCATGAACGAGGCATCGTCGGCCGAACCCGATTTCACCGGACGCTGCTCCGTCGCACCGCCCGTCGCCGCGCCCGCCTCGTTGCCGAAGCCGCCGAGAATCACGTTGAAGAACGAGCGGTTCATCGCCTTGCACATGATGTACGACAGGATCGCCCCCGACGAACCCACCAGCGAGCCCGCGATGATCAGCATCGGATTGTTCAGCGAGAAGCCGATGCCGGCCGCCGCCCAGCCCGAGTACGAGTTCAGCATCGACACGACGACCGGCATGTCCGCGCCGCCGATCGGAATGATGATGAGCACACCGAGCACGAACGCAATGACCGTCATGATGATGAACGGCAGCCACGATTGCGTGAGGAAGAAGAGGATGCCGAAGCCGATCATCGCGAGCGCGAGCATCAGGTTGATCAGATGCTGGCCCGCGTACACGACCGGCGCGCCCTGGAAGAGCCGGAACTTGTACTTGCCCGACAGCTTGCCGAACGCGATCACCGAGCCCGAGAACGTGATCGCGCCGACGAACGTGCCGATGAACAGCTCGATGCGATTGCCGTACGGCAGGAAGCCCGGGATTGGATTGTCGGGATCGATGAGGCCGAACGCGGCCGGCTCGGAGACGACCGCATACGCGATGCACACCGCGGCTAGACCGATCAGCGAGTGCATGGCCGCGACGAGTTCGGGCATCTTCGTCATCTCGACGCGCGCGGCGACGAACGCACCAATCGCGCCGCCGACCACCAGCCCGCCCAGCAGCAGGCCAAGCCCGAGGCCGAGATTGGAGCCGAGCGCGGCGGCCTCTTTCGAGATCAGCGCGATGGTCGTGAGAATCGCGATCGCCATGCCGACCATGCCGAAGGTATTGCCGACGCGCGCGGTCTTCGGATTGGACAGCCCCTTGAGCGCCTGGATGAAGCAGACCGACGCGACCAGATACAGCAGCGTGACGACGTTCAGGCTCATTTACGCACCCTCCTTGCCGCCAGCGGGAAGTTTCTTCGGCTCTTTCTTCTTGAACATCTCGAGCATTCGCCGCGTGACGAGAAAGCCGCCGAACACGTTGACGGCCGCGAGCGCGACCGCGATCGTGCCGAAGAACTTGCCCGCGCCGCCGACCGTCAGGCCCGCCGCGAGCATCGCGCCGACGATCACGATCGCCGAGATCGCGTTGGTCACGGCCATCAGCGGCGTATGCAGCGCGGGCGTGACGTTCCAGACCACGTGATAGCCGACGTAGATCGCCAGCACGAAGATGATCAGATTGATCACGGTGTGATTGATGACTTCCATCGCCGCTCTCCCGTTACTTGCGCGTGACCTGACCGTCGCGCGCCAGCAGCGTGGCCGCGACGATGTCGTCCGCGAGATCGATGTTGAGCGCGCCTTCCTTGGTGACGATCAGCTTCAGGAAGTCGAGCAGGTTGCGCGCGTACAGCGACGACGCATCGGCGGGCACCATCGCCGGCAGGTTCGTATAGCCGACAATCTGCACGCCGTGCTTGACGACCACCTGGTCCGCCTCGGTCAGCGGGCAGTTGCCGCCGCGCCGGCCCTCGTATTCCGCACCGCGCCCGGCCGCCAGATCGACGATGACCGAGCCCGGCTTCATCGCCTGCACGGTGTCGACCGACAGCAGCGTCGGCGCGGGACGGCCCGGAATCAGCGCGGTCGAGATCACCACGTCGGCCTGCTTCGCGCGCTCATGCACGAGCGCCGCCTGGCGCGCAAGCCACGACGGCGGCATCGGCCGCGCGTAGCCGCCGACGCCCTGCGCAGCCTCGCGCTCTTCGTCGGTTTCGTAAGGTACGTCGAGAAACTTGGCGCCGAGCGATTCGATCTGCTCCTTCACGGCCGGCCGCACGTCCGACGCTTCGAGCACGGCGCCGAGGCGCTTCGCGGTCGCGATGGCCTGCAAGCCGGCCACGCCCGCGCCGAGAATCAGCACGCGCGCGGCCTTTACGGTGCCGGCGGCCGTCATCAGCATCGGCATGAAGCGCGGATAAAGCGTCGCCGCGAGCAGCACCGCCTTGTAGCCGGCGATGTTCGCCTGCGACGACAGCACGTCGAGGCTCTGCGCGCGCGTGGTGCGCGGCGCGGCTTCGAGCGCAAACGCGGTGAGGCCGGCGGCGGCGAGCTTCTGGGCGTTGTCGGCGTTGAACGGATCGAGCATGCCGACAAGCGTCGCGCCGCGCTTCAGGAGCGGCAGTTCGGTGTCGGTGGGGGACTGGACCTTGAGGACGAGATCGGCGCCGAACGCGGTGGCCGCATCGACAATTTCCGCGCCCACGGCCGTATAGGCCTCGTCGGGAAAGCTCGCGCCGGCCCCGGCGCCGCTCTGGAGCGTGACGCGGTGGCCCTGCGCCACGTATTTCTTGACCGTTTCGGGCGTCGCGGCAACGCGGGTTTCATGCGCGCGCGTCTCGGCTGGCACTCCGATGTGCATCGTTGTTCCTCCTCGACTTCCTGTTTGACGACGGATCGGCCGACGAGGCACGCCGGCTTGCAGATGCAACGGCTAACGAAGGTCCCACTTTAACCGAAACCGCCGCGGTGCAAAAATCGGGGTCAATGCGGGGGGCACGGCAATGTGGCTGGGCGATTCCGGACGGGCGTGCTTATTCCTCGCTTATTCGTCGCTTATTCGTTGCTTATTCGTTGCTTATTCCCGGCTGATGCCTCGCCTATTCCTCGCCAATCCCTGGCTTATCCGCACTCCCATCCTCCGGCCGCGCGGCCGTACGGCCACGCAAGCCGCGCCGGCCACCCCGGCCCCGCCCGCGCCGACGCCCGGCAGCCCATGCCCATAACCGGTAAAATGCGCACCCATGAAACCGGAAACCTGGCTGCCGCACGTGACCGTCGCGGCGATCGTCGAGCGTGACGGGCGCTTCCTGCTGGTCGAGGAGCACACCGCCGCCGGCCTGCGCCTGAACCAGCCCGCCGGCCATCTGGAAGCGGGCGAAACGCTGCTGGACGCGGTGATCCGCGAAACGCTCGAGGAAACCGCCCATTCGTTCGCGCCTGAAGCGCTAGTCGGCATGTACATGACCCACTTCGAGCGGCCGGAGCGCGAGGGCATCACGTACCTGCGCTTCACCTATTGCGGCGCGGGCGGCGCACCGGACCCGGCGCGCGCGCTCGATCCCGACATCGTCCGCACGCTGTGGATGAGCGCCGACGAGTTACGTGCCTGCCCCGAGCGGCACCGCACGCCGCTCGTCATGCAATGCGTCGACGATTACCTGGCCGGCCGGCGTTTCCCGCTCGACTTCGTGCACACGCATTCGGTCGGGCCGAAAAGATAAGCGCCAGATAAGCGCCGCGGCCAACCGCCCGGCAACCGTTGCAGCAGCCGTCACGAGCGGCCATTTCACGATCCATGCAGTCATGCAGCACCCAATGAGCACCTTATGAGCAAGCGCAAAGTCGTAGTAGGCATGTCGGGCGGCGTCGATTCGTCGGTCACCGCGTGGCTGCTGAAGGAACAGGGCTACGACGTGGTCGGCCTGTTCATGAAGAACTGGGAAGACGACGACGACAGCGAATACTGCTCGACCCGCCAGGACTGGATCGACGTGGTGTCGGTGGCGGACCTGATCGGCATCGACGTCGAAGCGGTCAACTTCGCGGCCGAATACAAGGACCGCGTGTTCGCCGAATTCCTGCGCGAATACTCGGCCGGCCGCACGCCGAACCCGGACGTGCTGTGCAACGCCGAAATCAAGTTCAAGGCCTTTC
The DNA here is from genome assembly GCF_011752995.1 of Burkholderia sp. Ax-1724. Classification (GTDB taxonomy): domain Bacteria; phylum Pseudomonadota; class Gammaproteobacteria; order Burkholderiales; family Burkholderiaceae; genus Paraburkholderia. Next base: position 46,507 of record NZ_VWWL01000001.1, on the reverse strand, counting down.
TCGATCACGCGATGTCGCTCGGCGCGGAAACCATCGCGACCGGCCACTACGCGCGCGTGCGCCAGAACCACGAGCGCGACGGCCGCTTCGAACTGCTGAAGGCATTGGATCATACGAAAGACCAGTCGTACTTCCTGCACCGACTGAACCAGGCGCAACTGTCGAAGACGCTGTTTCCGCTCGGCGAAATGCCGAAGACGAAGGTACGCGAGATCGCCGCACAGATCGGCCTGCCGAACGCGAAGAAGAAGGACTCGACCGGCATCTGTTTCATCGGCGAACGGCCGTTCCGCGACTTCCTGAACCGCTATCTGCCGACCCAGCCCGGCCCGATGATGACGACCGACGGCAAGGTGGTCGGCGAACACATCGGCCTCGCGTTCTACACGTTCGGCCAGCGCAAGGGCATCGGCCTCGGCGGCAGCAAGGACGGCAACGGCGATCCGTGGTTCGCCGCGGCCAAGGACATTGCCTCGAATACGCTGTTCGTCGCGCAGGGCCACGAGCATCCGTGGCTGCTGTGCCACACGCTGTCGGCCGGCAATACGAGCTGGGTCGCAGGCGAGCCGCCGCCCGAAGGCTTCGTGTGCGGCGCGAAAACGCGCTACCGGCAAGCCGACGCGGCCTGCACGTTCGGCAGCGCCAAGGGCGGCGCGGCCGGCAACGGCCTCTTCGAGCTGACCTTCGAGGCCGCGCAATGGGCCGTCACGCCGGGACAATCGGCGGTGCTCTACGACGGCGACGTGTGCCTCGGCGGCGGCATCATCGAACAGGCGATGACCGGCCAGCCGGCCGAACTGCCGCAAGCCCAGCCGCCCAAGCAGCCGAAAGCGCGCTCGCGGAAAAAGCCGCAGGGCACACTGCAAAAAGCGGCGCTGCTCGGCGGACATTGAGCGAGGCAAAGCGGCGTGGGTGGCGGGAACGGCGTGTTGCGTGGTTCCGGCTCCCCGCCGCACCGCGCCTGATATGCCCCGCTGCCCTGGCCCCCCGCCGCGCCTGATACGTCCCGCCGCCCCGGCCCCCCGGCCGTGGCAGTCATATCCGCCGCAGCCGTTGCGCTCGCCTCATCCTCTCCCGTCGCCTTGCGCGCCCGAGTCACACGAGCTTCACCTTCGCGTGCGACCGTAAGCTGCCGCCCGCCTGCCCGCGCTGCGCCGCTTTTCGTGCCTTTTCGTGCGTCCCCGGGCTCGCGAGCTTTGCACGCCCTGCGCACGCCACGGCGCGCGCGGCCGCTTCGGGCTAACATTTCGGGCTAACATCCGCTGTACGCCGACCCACGGCCACCCGTTTTCCTTCGCGGCGGATGCCGTCCGCGCGACCCGCGCGCATGATCCCGCCGCAATGATTTTCACCGTACCGGAGTCTCCATGTTTTCTCGACGCTATCTGGCCATGTGGTGCGCAGTCGCGCTCCTCGTCGCATGTGCCGCGCTTGCCGCGACGCATCACCTGTCGTGGTTCTGGCTCGTCGTGCCGGCGGCGCTCGTCGCGCTCGGCCTGTTCGACCTGACCCAGCAGCGCCATGCGATCCTGCGCAACTACCCGCTCTGGGGCCATATGCGCTTCATCTTCGAGTTCATCCGCCCGGAGATCCGGCAGTACTTCGTCGAGGACGATACCGACGAAAAACCGTTCTCGCGCGCGCAGCGCAGCATCGTCTATCAGCGTGCGAAGAACGACGTCGACAGCCGCCCGTACGGCACCGAACTCGACGTGAAAGCGGTCGCGCACGAATGGATCAGCCACTCGCTCGCGCCGACGAAGCTCGACGGCCACGACTTTCGCATCGTCGTCGGACCCGATCGCGCGCAGCCGTATTCGATGTCGATCTTCAACGTCTCGGCGATGAGCTTCGGCTCGCTGTCGGCCAACGCGATCATGGCGCTGAACCTCGGCGCGAAGAAAGGCAACTTCGCGCACGACACCGGCGAAGGCTCGATGTCGAAGTATCACCGCGAACATGGCGGCGACATCATCTGGGAAATCGCCTCGGGTTACTTTGGATGCCGTAACGACGACGGCACGTTCAACCCCGAGAAATTCGCCAGACAGGCCGCCGAGCCGCAGGTGAAGATGATCGAGATCAAGCTTTCGCAAGGCGCGAAGCCCGGCCACGGCGGCGTGCTGCCGGCCGCCAAGATCACGCCCGAAATCGCGGAAACGCGCGGCGTGCCGATGGGCCGCGACTGCATTTCGCCGGCCACGCACTCCGAGTTCTCGACGCCGCGCGAACTGCTCGAATTCGTCGAGCGGCTGCGCACGCTGTCGGGCGGCAAGCCGACCGGCTTCAAGCTGTGCATCGGGCATCCGTGGGAATTCTTCGGCATCGCCAAGGCGATGCTGGACACCGGCATCCTGCCAGACTTCATCGTCGTCGATGGCGCGGAAGGCGGCACCGGCGCGGCACCGCTCGAATTCACCGATCACGTCGGCGTGCCGCTGCAGGAAGGGTTGCTGCTCGTGCACAACACGCTGGTCGGCATCGGCTTGCGGCAGCGCATCCGCATCGGCGCGAGCGGCAAGATGATTACCGCGTTCGACATCGCGAAGACGCTCGCGATCGGCGCGGACTGGGTCAACGCGGCGCGCGGCTTCATGTTCGCGGTCGGCTGCATCCAGGCGCAGACCTGCCACACGGGCCGCTGCCCGACCGGCGTCGCGACCCAGGACCCGGTGCGCCAGCGCGCGCTCGTCGTGCCGGACAAGGCCGAGCGCGTGTTCAACTTCCACCATAACACGCTGCACGCCTTGCAGGAGATCATCCAGGCGGCGGGGCTGCACCACCCGGCGGAACTGCGCGCGCATCACATCGTGCGGCGCGTGTCGTCGCATGAAGTGCGGCTCATGTCGGACCTGCTCAAGTATCTCGAACCGAACGACCTGCTCAACGGCAACTATCGCTATACGCTGTTCGAGAAGTACTGGCCGATCGCGCAATGCGATTCGTTCTCGCCGAAGGTGGAGCTGGCGGCGACCTGAGCGCGGTGCCCGGTGGGAGTCGTTGGCTTGTTGATGGCAGTATCTTGCATGTCATCGGCTCCCACCTGAACCGAGATTGACCGTGCCGAGGCTGGAATGTGGCTTCGCGTTTTTTCCATTGCTGTCATGTCTGATCTTTCCGTGCCGAATCAGAAGTCGCTTATGCCTGCCGCGTCAGGAGCAGCTAATGGCGTGAAAGTACGGACATACCCTGCGCGATGCGCAGATTGATCGTTCAGTACTTCCATTGCGTGGCCTGACGTCGCTGTTCCAGTTCTTTGGGCGTCAGGTAATGACGGCTGATTCCGAGGCCGCGTAAGTTTTCAGCTTTGCGAATATTGTGGAGAGCTGGCGGACCGCTATCGTCGATCCATTTCACGTCGTAGCTAAAGCCCGCAGTTACGTCGAATAGGGAATCACGCGGCATCGGTAAACGATACCCAAAAGTGACGTAGTTCTTTCCGTAGAATTGCGGTATTTCGAGCGCGCCTGTCGGGGCAAAAAAGTGGCGGGTTTCCCGACGAATACCATCGATTGTCTCCCCACGCACCAGGCGGTGCAGACCCAGACTTTCGAAATGTTCATAGGGAATGTTCGTGCGAACGTCGTTACTGACCTCGATCTCGACGAAAGCGATGCGGGGTTTTCCATCGACGAGTTTCAATTTGTCGTAAACGAAATGCATCGACATAACACCGTTCTGGTAATACGCATACTTGATCAGGTCTATCTGCTCCGACTGATATTGAGGTTTGCCAAGGCGCTGTATTACGTCGTCGAACGTGATTTGCCCTGCGGCCCATTTCAAACCGACTTCAGTGAAGCGCAGCAGTTGCGCCTGCTGGTCGGAAGTCATCTGCCTGTTCGTCATTGTTCCCTGCATGTCATTGGCCCTCGCCGGCACTGCAATGACGACTGCAAGCAGTAACCGGATGCCGATCCGTCTGACGCCTGTTATCAGGCGCGAAATCATCTGGCTGCCCGCACCCGCCATTGCGGTACCGCCGCGATCTCGCGCCTTCGGCTTGAAAAGTCCGTTCCCGGCGAAACGGAAAATGCGCTCCCGCAATGGTTCGAACATGTGTGCATGAAGTGATGTGCAAACGGCAGTATCGAAAGCGCAGGCACCGGCGTCTATCAGAATTGGACTAATTTTTATCCCAAATGAGAAATTTATTCAGACAGGCACTTCGTGACGGCCCAACGACGGCCGCGCCGCCCGCCCCCGCCTGTCGCCCAAAAACCGCACCCCAACCCGTCCGCCCCCGCAAAACAGGCCGCCCCGCGCCCTTTCCGTTAAAATCTCGCGTTTAGCACTTCGCTCCACGGCCGCCTCGGGCGCTCAGGCGCACGCGGCACGGCCCCCTGCCCGAAAGGCACTTCATGCTCACGTTTCAGCAAATCATCCTGACCTTGCAGTCCTACTGGGACAAGCAGGGCTGCGCGTTGCTCCAGCCGATCGACATGGAAGTCGGCGCGGGCACGTCCCACGTCCATACGTTCCTGCGCGCGATCGGCCCCGAGCCGTGGCGCGCCGCCTACGTGCAACCGTCGCGCCGCCCGAAAGACGGCCGCTACGGCGAGAACCCGAACCGTCTGCAGCACTACTACCAGTACCAGGTGGTGCTCAAGCCCGCGCCGGAAAACATCCTCGACCTGTACCTCGGCTCGCTCGAAGCGCTCGGCTTCGACCTCAAGCAGAACGACGTGCGCTTCGTCGAGGACGACTGGGAAAACCCCACGCTCGGCGCCTGGGGGCTCGGCTGGGAAGTGTGGCTGAACGGCATGGAAGTGACCCAGTTCACCTACTTCCAGCAGGTCGGCGGTCTCGACTGCAAGCCGGTGCTCGGCGAAATCACCTACGGTCTCGAACGTCTCGCGATGTACCTGCAGAAGGTCGAGAACGTCTACGACCTCGTCTGGACCGAGTGGGAAGAGCAAGGCCCGAACGGCCCCGAACTGCGCCGCCTGAGCTATGGCGACGTGTATCACCAGAACGAAGTCGAGCAGTCCACCTACAACTTCGAGCACGCGAACGTCGATCTGCTGTTCACGTTCTTCAACAGCTACGAAGCGGAAGCGAAGCGCATGATCGAAACGCAGCTCGCGCTGCCCGCCTATGAACTCGTGCTGAAGGCCGGCCACACGTTCAACCTGCTCGACGCGCGCGGCGCGATCTCGGTCACCGAACGCGCGGCCTACATCGGCCGGATTCGCGCGCTGTCGCGTCTGGTCGCGCAGGCCTACTACGACTCGCGCGAAAAGCTCGGCTTCCCGATGCTCGGCAATCCGGTGCACGGCGTGCCCGGCCTCACGACCGACGAGCAGGAAGCCGCGATGCCCGCGTGGGCGCCGCCGCTGAAAGTCGAACGCAAGATCGATCAGGACTGACGAGAATATCAACCCATGACTCAATCTCAACACGCTACCCTGCTCGTCGAGCTGCTGACCGAAGAACTGCCGCCGAAAGCGCTCGCGCGTCTCGGCGACGCTTTCGCCGAAGGCATTGCGCAGCGCCTCGCGGCGCGCGATCTGATCGACGGCGAACCGTCGTTCGAAGGCTATGCGACGCCGCGCCGCCTCGCGGTGATGCTTCACAACGTGCGCGCCGTTGCGCCGGAAAAACACGTGCGCGAAAAAGTGCTGCCGGTTTCCGTCGCGCTCGATAAAGACGGCCAGCCCACCGCGCCGCTCGCCAAGAAACTCGCCGCGCTCGGCTTCCCCGACTTCTCGGTGAACGATCTCGAACGTGCCCAGGACGGCAAGGCCGAGGCGTTCTTCCTGCGCTACGCGGCGCCGGGCGCGACGCTCGTCGACGGCTTGCAGGCCGCGCTCGACGAAACGCTCGGGAAGCTGCCGATTCCGAAGTTCATGACCTATCAGCGCCCGGACGGTTCGAGCGTGCAATTCGTGCGCCCGGCGCATCGTCTGACCGCGCTGCACGGCGAAGAAGTCGTGCCGGTCAGCGCGCTCGGCATCGACGCCGACGACACCACGCTCGGCCATCGCTTCCTCTCCGAAGGCTTCGTGCAGATCCAGCATGCGCATTCGTATGCCGAAACGCTCGAACACAGGGGCCGCGTGATCGCGAGCTTCGCGAAACGCAAGAACGCAATCCGCACGCAACTGCTCGAACAGGCCGGCGACGACAAGGTCGTGATGCCCGAGTCGCTGCTCGACGAAGTGACCGCGCTGGTCGAATGGCCGGTGGTCTACGCCTGCCGCTTCGAGGACGAATTCCTGCAGGTGCCGCAGGAATGCCTGATCCTCACGATGCAGACGAACCAGAAGTACTTCGCGCTGACCGATGCGAACGGCAAGCTGCGCTCGCGCTTCCTGATCGTGTCGAACATCGAGACGGAAACGCCGGACGAGATCGTCGAAGGCAACGAGCGCGTGGTGCGTCCGCGCCTCGCCGACGCGAAGTTCTTCTTCACGCAGGACAAGAAGAAGCCGCTCGCCGACCGCGTGCCGCTGCTCGCGAACGTCGTCTATCACAACAAGCTCGGCTCGGCGCTGCAACGCGTCGAGCGCCTCGAAGGGCTGGCCGGCGCGATCGCCGCGCTGACCGGCGCCGACGTCGCGCTCGCGAAGCGCGCCGCGCGTCTCGCCAAGGCCGACCTCATCACCGACATGGTCGGCGAATTCCCCGAGCTGCAAGGCACGATGGGCACGTACTACGCGCGCCACGACGGCGAGCCGGAAGAGGTCGCGCTCGCCTGCTCGGAACACTATCAGCCGCGCTTCTCGGGCGACGCCTTGCCGACCACCGCGACCGGCACCGTCGTCGCGCTCGCGGACAAGCTCGAAACGCTGGTCGGCATCTGGGGCATCGGCCTGCAGCCGACCGGCGAGAAAGACCCGTTCGCGCTGCGCCGTCATGCGCTCGGCGTGCTGCGCATCCTGGTCGAAAAGCAGTTGCCGGTCGATTTCGTCGAACTGCTGCGCGCCGCCTATGCGCAATTCGCCGGCGTGCCGAACGTCGCCGATTCGACCGACGCGATCTACGAGTTCAGCATGGACCGCCTGCGCGGCCTCCTGCGCGAACGCGGCTATGCGGCCGGCGAAATCGACGCGGTGCTCGCGCTGAATCCGACGCGCCTCGACGACATCGTCGCGCGTCTCGACGCGGTGCGCGAATTCGCGTCGCTCGCCGAAGCGGCATCGCTCGCGGCGGCCAACAAACGCATCTCGAACATCCTGAAGAAGTCGGACGGCGCGGCGAACGGCGGCGTGCAGCCGGCGCTGCTTACCGAGGCGGCGGAAAAAGCGCTGCACGCGCAGCTCGAACAGGTCGCGCCGCGCGTGCAGTCGCAACTGGCCGCGCGCGAGTACACCGGCGCGCTCACCGCGCTCGCCGCGCTGCGCGAACCGGTCGACACGTTCTTCAACGACGTGATGGTCAACGCCGACGACCCGGCGCTGCGTGCCAATCGCCTGGCCTTGCTCGGCGCGTTGCATCAGCAGATGAACTGCGTCGCCGACATTTCCCGACTCGCCGCCTGAGTACCGCGCCATGCCGAACAAGAAAGTGGTGATCCTCGACCGCGACGGCGTGATCAACGTCGACTCCGACGCGTTCATCAAGTCGCCCGACGAATGGATCGCGCTGCCCGGCGCGCTCGAAGCGATCGCGCGCCTGAACCAAGCGGGCTATCGCGTTGCGGTCGCGACGAACCAGTCGGGCATCGGCCGCGGTCTGTTCGACATGGACGCGTTGAACGCGATGCATCTGAAGATGCATCGCATGGCCGCGGCCGTCGGCGCGCGCATCGACGCGGTGTTCTTCTGCCCGCACACGGCGGAAGATCATTGCGAATGCCGCAAGCCGAAGCCCGGCATGCTGAAGATGATCGCCGAACGCTTCGAAATCGATCCGGCACAAACGCATGTCGTGGGCGATTCGCTGCGCGATCTGCAGGCGGGCGCGGCGCTCGGTCATCCGACCCATCTCGTGCTGAGCGGCAAGGGCCGCAAGACGCTCGCGGCCGGCGGCCTGCCCGACGGCACGCTCGTGCACGACGACCTGCGCGCGTTCGCGCTCGACTTTCTCGCCGACGCTCAGGAATAACGCGCGCACCGCGCGTTTCCAACCTTCACCGACCACGCCGATGCGCTTCCTCCGTTCCCTGCTGCTGCTGATCTATTTCGTGCTGGTCACGGTGCCGTATGCGACCGCGTGCTTCATCGCGTTTCCGTTCCTGCGCGCGGAAAACCGCTACTGGATGGCAGCCGGCTGGTGCCGCCTCACGCTGTGGACGGTGCGCTACCTGAACGGCATCCGCTATCGCATCGAAGGTTTCGAGAATCTGCCCGACGGTCCGGCCGTGCTGCTGTCGAAGCATCAGTCGGCGTGGGAAACGCTCGCGTTTCCGGCGATCATGCCGCGCCCGCTGTGCTATGTATTCAAGCGCGAACTGCTGTACGTGCCGTTCTTCGGCTGGGCGCTCGGCATGCTGAAGATGGTTCACATCAACCGCAAGGAAGGCAAGTACGCGTTCGAATCGGTCACGAAGCAGGGCAAGGCGCGCATGGCCGAAGGCGCGTGGGTCATCATGTTTCCGGAAGGCACGCGCACGCCGACCGGCAAGCAGGGCAAGTACAAGACCGGCGGCGCGCGCTTCGCGATCGCGACCGGCGCGCCGGTCGTGCCGATCGCGCACAACGCGGGACGCGTGTGGCCGCGCAACTCGTTTACGAAATATCCGGGTATAGTCACGGTGTCGATCGGCAAGCCGATCGACACGACGGGGCTCACGCCCGACGAAGTGAACACGCGCGTCGAACAGTGGATCGAAGCCGAAATGCGCCGCATCGATCCCTCGGCCTATAGCGCGGCGGCCAGCGACTCCGCCGCCGCCCCCATCTGACGCGCCACGCCCTCGAAGCCCGAAGGCGTATTGCGCGAAGCGAAGCCGATGCAGAAGTCTCCCACGCCGCCGTCCGCTGCGGCGCTCGAAAACCGCCAGCTCGATCTCCCGCTCTTCGCCGAGCCGGGGTCGATGTCGTCGTCCCCTTCACCTGCCGCGCCGGGTTCATCGAATCCGGCACCGGTCATGCCGCCCGCCGCGCCGCTCGCGCCGGACGGCAGCAAGCTGCGCAGTCTCGTCATCGGTTCGCGCACGCTGCACTACGTGCTCAAGCGTTCGGCGCGCCGCTCGATCGGCTTTGCGATCGACAGCACCGGTCTCACGATCACCGCGCCGCGCTGGGTCACGCTCGCCGATATCGAAACCGCGATCACCGAAAAGCAGCGCTGGATTTTCACGAAGCTGATCGAATGGCAAACGCGTGTCGAACAGCGCGCCTTGCCGAAGATCGACTGGAAAGATGGCGCTGAAGTGCCGTACCTCGGTCAGCCGGTGCGCGTCACGCTCGGCGCGCCGCACGGCACGCTCGCGTTCAGCGCCGAGCATGCCGCGCTGCAATTGCCGCTGCCGTTGCAGGCCGATCCGCAGCAGATCAAGGACCGCGTGCAGGGCTGGCTGCAAGGCGAAGCGAAGCGGCTGTTCGGCGAGCGCCTCGCGATTTACGCGCAGAAGCTCGGCGTCAACTATCGCGCGTATGCGTTGTCGTCGGCGGCGACGCGCTGGGGCAGTTGTTCGAGCGACGGCAAGATTCGCCTGAACTGGCGGCTCATTCACTTTCCGCTGTCCATCATCGATTACGTCGTCGCGCACGAACTCGCGCATCTGCGCGAGATGAATCACAGTCCGCGCTTCTGGCAAACCGTCGAATCGATCTTTCCGGAATTTCGCGAGGCGCGGCAGACACTGAAGTCGCATCCGCCGGAGTTGTTGCCGACGCTTTGAGGCATCGCCTCGATTTGCCGCCTCGATGCGCCGCGGCATTTGCAGCATGCCGGTCGCGGCGGTCTTCGTGCCCGCTCCCGAGCGAGCCGCACCCGCCGACGTGCCTCCCGCTCAGGCCGCATCGCCCGCGCGGCGTCGAATTCAGGCTATGAGGCAATCATTTACAATTGCCGTCACTCAACCAGACATTTACCGCCCCACCTTCAAAGGATTACCCATGCGAATCTTGCATACCATGCTGCGAGTCGGCAATCTGGACGCTTCCATCCGTTTCTACACCGAAGTTCTCGGCATGCGCCTGCTCCGCAAGAGCGACTTCCCGGACGGAAAATTCACGCTGGCATTCGTCGGCTACGAGGACGAATCCGAAGCCGCGGCGATCGAGCTGACGCACAACTGGGACACCGATCAATACGACCTCGGAACCGGCTACGGCCATATCGCTCTCGAAGTGGACGACGCCTATGCCGCATGCGAAGAAGTGAAGAAGCGCGGCGGTGTCGTGACTCGCGAAGCCGGTCCGATGAAACACGGCACGACGGTCATCGCCTTCGTGGCCGACCCGGACGGCTACAAGATCGAACTGATCCAGAAGAAGGGCCGCGTCGACTGAGACCCGCGCTTGCCTGGGCCCGGTATCGGAATCACAACGTTCTCGTCACCCCATCGTCCATGAGCACCACGACCGCCTTGCCCGCGCGCCGCGCCCCGGATAGCTTCGCGATCCTGCTGATGATCGGGCTCTGCGCGATCTGGGGACTCCAGCAGGTCGCGATCAAGAGCACCAACGCGGCGCTGCCGCCCGTCTTCCAGGCGGGGCTGCGCTCGGCGATTGCGGCGGTGCTCGTGTGGGCATGGGCGCGCTCGCGCGGCACGCCGCTCTTTCGCGACGACGGCACGCTCGGCGCAGGCCTGCTCGCGGGCGTGCTGTTCGCGGCCGAGTTCATCTGCATCTTTCTTGGGCTGACGCTCACGAGCGCGTCGCGCATGGCGGTGTTTCTCTACACCGCGCCGTGCTTCACCGCGCTCGGTCTGCACTGGTTCGTCGAGGGCGAACGGATGCGGCGCATCCAGTGGCTCGGCATCATCATCGCGTTCGCGGGCATGGCGCTCGCCTTCGCCGACGGCTTCCTGCACACCAGCGCGGCTCACGGCTCGACGCTTGCGGGCGCGGCCGGCGACGCACTCGGCGTGCTCGCCGGCATCGCATGGGCCGCGACGACCGTCGTCGTGCGCGGCTCGCGGCTCGCGCATATGAGCGCGAGCAAGACGCTGTTCTATCAGCTGGCGGTATCGGCGGTGGTATTGCTCGCGCTGGCGCTCGGGCTCGGTCAGATGCGCGTGGACACCGTCACGCCGCTCGCGCTGGCGAGCCTCGCCTATCAGGCGGTGGTCGTCGCATTCGTCAGCTATCTGTTGTGGTTCTGGCTGCTCACGCGCTATATCGCGTCGCGACTCTCGGTGTTTTCGTTTCTCACGCCGCTGTTCGGCGTGACCTTCGGCGTGCTGCTGCTCGGCGAATCGTTCAGCGCGCGCTTTCTGAGCGCCGCGCTGCTCGTGCTGGCCGGCATCGCGCTCGTCAACGCACCGGCACAGGCAAAGCCCGGCAAGGCCTAGGCACGCCGCCGCTCATCTCGCGATCTCACGACGACGGCGCACGCGCCGCTTATTGCGGTGCGCCCTTCGAATTCGCCGCCAGCGCCTGCGCGACGCTCACATATTCGGCCACCGGCACGTCTTCGGCGCGGCGTTGCAGATCGAAGCCGAGCGCCTCGAAATCGACACGGTCGCGCAGCGCGGAAAGCGTATTGCGCAGCATCTTGCGACGCTGCGAAAACGCGGCCGTCACGACTTCGCCGAGCACGTTTGCGTCGACCACCGGCAGCTCGTGCGGCTCGTACGGAATCATCCGCACGATCGCCGAATCGACCTTCGGCGGCGGCTGGAACGCCTCGGGCGGCACGTCGAGCTGCTTGTCGATCACGTAGCGGTACTGCAGCATCACCGAGAGGCGGCTGAACGCCTTGGTGCCGGGCTCCGCGACCATGCGCTCGACCACTTCGTTCTGCAGCATGAAGTGCTGGTCGATCACACGCTCCGCGAACGTCGCCAGATGAAACAGCAGCGGGCTCGAAATGTTGTACGGCAAGTTGCCGACGATCCGCAGCGACGCCTTCTCGCCCGGCGCGGCGAGCGAGCCGAAATCGAACGCGAGCGCGTCGCCCGCATGCAGTTCGAGCAGATTGCCGAATTTCGTTTTCAGACGGCCGATCAGGTCGCGGTCGAGTTCGACCGCATGCAGCGGCGCCTCGGGCGTCGCGAGCCGCTCGATCAGCGGTCCGGTCAGCGCGCCGAGCCCCGGCCCGATTTCGACCATGCGCTCGCCGCGCTGCGGCCGGATCACGTCGACGATCGAATCGATCACGCCCATGTCGACCAGGAAGTTCTGACCGAAACGTTTGCGCGCGAGATGGCCCTGGTGCCGGCCTTGTTGCTGTCTGCTGGTGGACATCGAAGAAACGCCAGAAAGAAAACTGCTTGAGAAAAGGATTGTGCCGCGTACTTGAGCCGCTCATTCGAGCCGCTCATTCGGGCCACTCGCGCGGCGGCCGCCTCAGGCCGTGCGACGATGCCGCGCCATCGACACCGCCGTGTCGATCGCGGCCATCAGGCTGCCCGCATCGGCGCGGCCGGTGCCGGCGAGATCGAGCGCGGTGCCGTGATCGACCGAGGTGCGAATGATCGGCAAGCCGAGCGTGACGTTGATGCCCTCGCCGAACGTCGCGAACTTCAGGACCGGCAGGCCCTGGTCGTGGAACATCGCGAGCACGCAGTCGGCCTCTTCGAGATAGCGCGGCTGGAACAGCGTGTCGGCCGGATAGGGACCGCGCGCGTCGATGCCCTGCGCGTTCGCATGTTGCAGCGCCGGCGTGATGACGTCGATCTCCTCGCGGCCCAGGTAGCCGTTTTCGCCCGCATGCGGGTTCAGCCCCGTCACGAGGATGCGCGGCGCGGGCAGGCCGAAGTGCTGGCGCAAGTCGCGGTCGATGATATGCAGCGTCTCGGCGAGGCTGTCGATCGACAACGCCGCGGAAACGTCTTTCAGCGGCAGATGCGTGGTCGCGAGCGCGACGCGCAGTGGCCGCTTGCCGGTGCCCGCGAGCATCATGACGACACGTGGCGTATGGGTGCGCTCGGCGAGGTATTCGGTATGGCCCGTGAACGGCACGCCGGCATCGTTGATCGTGCTCTTTTGCAGCGGCGCAGTGACGATCGCGTCGAACCGGCCGGCCACGGCGCCGTCGATCGCGGTATCGAGCAGATCGAGCACGTAGCGGCCGTTCGCGGCGTCGAGCTTGCCCGCCTGCGACGGCGCGCCGAGCGCGCGGTGTTCGACGCGCACGCGCTGGCCGTCGGCGAGCAGCGCGGCCCAGTCGACGCCGACGGCGCGCGCGCGTTCGGCGAGCAAGGGCGCGTCGCCGAGCACCGTGAACTGCGCGCCGGGCCAGTGCGCCGCCGCCCCGGCCAACGCCTGCGCGGTCAGTTCGGGACCGACGCCGGCGGGCTCGCCGGTCGTGATCGCGATCTGCAGCGGGAGTTGGGCAGACTGGGCGACGCCTGTCATGGTGACGACCTCGCTTACTGCGCGCTCGACATGACCGGTTTCACTTCCACGTAAGCCGTGTCGCGCAATTCGCGCAGCCAGTCGGCGTAGGCCTGTTCCGCCTTGCGCTGGCCGATCGCCTGGCGCGCGAGATCCATCTGCTGCGAGACCGAGCCTTCCGCATCGCGGCGGCCCAGCACCTGGATCAGGTGGTAGCCGTATTCGCTGCGCACCGGCTCGCTGATCTGGCCGTCCTGCAGCGAGTTCATCGCGCGCTCGAATTCCGGCACCGTCTCGCCCGGGCTGATCCAGCCGAGGTCGCCGCCCTGCGAGGCGGAACCGTCCTGCGAGTAGGTGCGCGCGAACTTCGCGAAGTCGCCGCCCGCGACGATCTGGTTGCGGATGTCGAGCAGCTTCTCGCGCGCCTGCGGCTCCGAGATGCCGTCGCCGACGCGCAGCAGGATGTGGCGCACGTGCGTCTGCACGAGCTTCGGCGCGTCCGCCGTGGTGCCCTGGCCGGCGCGGCGCTCGACGAGGCGCACGATCTCGAAGCCGTCGTTGGTGCGGATCACCTGCGGGTCGACCTCGCCCGGGCGCAGCGTTGCCGCGGCCGTGACGAACTCGGGCGGCAGCTTCGACGGCGCGAGGAAACCGAGGTCGCCGCCGTTCTTCGCCGCATCCGGCGCCTGCGAATTGGCCTTCGCGAGCTTTTCGAAGTTCGCGCCGCCCTTCGCTTCGGCGAGCAGCGCGTCAGCCTTCTTCTGCGCCGCTTCGATGTCGGTCTCCGACGCGTTCAGCGGCGCCTTCAGGAAAATGTGCTGGATGTGCAGATCGTTCGTCTGCCCGGCGTTCGGACCGCGCTGGCTCGCGATGTAGTTCACGACCTCGGCGTCCGTCACCGTGATCTTGCTGTCCACTTCCTTTTCGCGCAGACGCGAGAGCGTCAGCTCGGTGCGCGCGTCGCTCATGAAGGTGGTCCAGGGCACGCCTTCCGACTCGATGCGCGCGCGATACACCGCGAGCGTCATGTTGTTGGCCTGCGCGAGACGTTCGAGCGTGTGCTGCACGGCCGCGTCGTCGACGGTGATGCCGTCTTCCTTGGCTTTCTGCAGCTGGATGCGCTCCAGCACCATCTGCGTGAGCACCTGCTGGCGCAACTGGTCCATCGGCGGAACCGGCGCGTTCTGCTGGTTCAGCCGGCGCGTGATGAGGCCCATGCGTTCGTCGAGCTCACGCTGCGTGATGACGCCGTTGTTGACCACCGCGGCGATCGTGTCGACCGTCTGGCCGCCACTGTCGCTCAACGCCTGCGCCTGCGCCGGCGCAACCGGAAGGAAAGACGCCACGGCGACGAGAGCCGCCGCGAGCGTTGCCAAGCGAAGCTGTTTCATGATTGCCACAGATACTCCAATGATGTCGGGCGCTTCGCCCGTCTTTTCGCAAGCCATGAATGACCGGGCGACCGTCATTCGTAGTTGGTGAACCTCGACTCCGGCGGCGGCGGCGGCGGCAACGGCGTGTAACCGGCCACGCTGGTGCGGAACGCGGTCATCAGCCCGTTGTCGACGCTCGACAACCCCTTGAACGTCAACTGCGCCAGAAACCGCGTGCTCGACTGATTCTGCCCCGAGGTGTTCAGGCCGTTCGCATAGCGCTGGATACCGGCGCCGAGCGTCCAGCAGTCCGCGTCGTATTGCAGGCCGATCAGGCCGTCGACGATCCGGTGGCCGCCGAGGTCGTAATTGAAGCGACCGACCCCGTACACCCGATGCGACAGAGGCCACTGGCCCGAAATCAGCACCTGATTGATCGGCTCGTTGTCGAGCGTGGTGTTGGCGCGCGTGTAGCGGTACGCGACATTGATCACCTTGCCGCTCGCCGGACTGAACCCGAAGCCGACGCTCGTCTTCGTGAGCTGATTGTTGTCGGCATTATATTGGAACGCAGTTTCCGAAGCGAAACCGGCGCCCAGCTTGACCGACGCGCCCGCGATCAGGTCCGAGTGCGTGGCCTCGGTGCTGGTCTGGCTCGGCTCCAGCGTGACGCGCTGATCCTGGAAGTAATACTGCTGCGCGATCACGAAGCGCGCGCGTTCGTCGCCGGTGGCCGGGTTGATGAAGCGCGTGGTGAGACCGACGGTCAGGCGGTTCGCGTCGGCGATCCGGTCGTTGCCGACGAAGGTGTTCGGCGTGAAGATTTCCGCGAGGCCGAAGTCGGAGTCGGCGGTGTCGAAGAGCGGCGCGTTGTCCTGGTTGCGGTACGGCGTGTACACGTAGTACAGGCGCGGTTCCAGCGTCTGGATGTAGTCCTGCCCGAACACGCGCACCGAGCGCTCGAACGTCAGCCCGGTGTCGAACGTGAAGGTCGGGATCGACTCGGTGAAATTCTTCTGCGCATTCGACACGCCCGACAGGTCGGTGCCGATATTGTTCAGGTTATACGACGCGAAGTGCCACTGGATCTTCGGCGTGACGAAGTAGCCCGGCCCCACCACCGAATACGACAGGTACGGGTTGAACAGCACCCGCTGGCCTTCGGTCACGTCGGCCGTCGTAATGCGGAAGTTCGTGTAGTCGGCCTCGGCGCCGAAGTCGAAGCCGCCGACGTTGTACTTCGCGTACTTCACGTTCAACTGCGGCTCGCGGCCGTACGGCGCGACCGACGGCTGCAGCGTCTGCCAGTGCTGCTCGCGCGCGAGCACGGACCACGGTCCGTTGTTGTAGGTCAACCCGGCTTCCTGCTGGTACAGGAGCTGGGTGCCGTTCATGAACTGGTTGACCGACGACGACAGGTCTTCCGGATACGTGTTGTCCGAAACCTTGTTGTAGTAGATGTAGCCGCCGAACCCGTTGCCGAAGTTCTGGTTGTGCTGGATGTACAGCGCGTAGCGGTTGGTCTTCGTCAGGTGATCGTCAGGCAGGAACTCGCCCGTGATCGAGCCGGAGTACGTCGGCGACAGATAGCGGAACGTGCTCTGCAGTTGCACACCGCGCTTCGAGATCAGGCGCGGCGTGAGCGTCAGGTCGCGATTCGGCGCGATGTTGAAGTAATACGGCACCGACAGTTCGAAGCCGTTCGACGAACTCAGCGAGAACGTGGGCGGCAGCAGGCCGCTGCGCCGGTCGCCCGAGAGCGGGAACGACAGCCACGGCGAGGCGAACACCGGCACGCCCTGGAAGAACAGCACGCTGTTGTAGGCGACGCCTTCGTCCGCGCCGGTATCGAAATCGAACTCGCTGCCCTTGATGTACCAGGCCGGATTGTCCGTGCACGAGCAGGCCGTGTAGGTGCCCTTCGTGAACACCGAGCGCTCGGCGTCGAGCAGGTCGACGCGCTGCGCGCTGCCCGAGCCGCCCGTCATGTTGAAGTGGTACTTCGGCGCGTTCATGAAGCCTTCGGTCGAATCGACGCGCAGATGCGCCTCGGGCCCGATGAAGGTGTTGCCGGTGTTGACCACGTGGACATTGCCGTAGGCGTCGGCCATGTCCGTGTCCTGATCGTAGTGCAGCGCGTCGGCCTTGATGACGGCCGTGTTGTGACGCACTTCGGCCGAGCCCTTGGCCGCCAGATCCTGGTCGATCGTGCCGCTCGCCTGGTCGCCGAGCACGAAGGTGGCGGGCCGCTGGCCCGTCTGCAGCGGATGCTCTTCGAGCTGCGGAGCAAGCTGCATGCCCCACGGCGGATCGATCGCCTGCGGCTGCGCAGCTTCCCCCGCCAGCTGGGCGTGCGCCAGCGCGGGCATGAGGCCCGGAACGGCGATCAACGCCGCGACGAGCCGCCTTTTGCGCGGCATGACTGCACAGGAGGAATTGATTTTGGAAAGCTGTCTAGGCGGCATGTATCGTTTGGCAATCGGCCCGTGCCAACGCTTGCGTCATCGCGATCCACCGCCTGCACACCGCGACCGTGACAGTCGGCTGCACGTCAGGATTTACAGGTTGCCGAACGATAGGGCGGGCGGTGGAACGAAACACGCGCAAGCGGGCGTGCGAGTCGCGTCAAAAAAGTCGTGGGGTATTATATGGCAAGACGTTGCCCCCCAGAATTTGCCGCCGCTTTTCATGACGCCGCCTTCGAACCCAGACCTCACCGACTCCCGTCTCCCCCTGCTCAAAGCCTGGCTGCAAAGCCACGCGGCACGCCATGCGCTCGAGCCCGACAGCCTCGTTGCCGCTTCGTCCGACGCCAGTTTCCGGCGCTATTTCCGGCTCGCCGGCAAGGCGGCGCAAGGCAACGGCGCGGCCACGCTGATCGCCGTCGACGCCCCGCCGCCCGAAAAATGCCGCGAGTTCGCGCAGATCGCGCAGTTGCTCGACGCGGCCGGCGTGCACGTGCCGCGCGTGCTCGAAGTCGATTTCGACGCGGGCTTCATGCTCGTCACCGACCTCGGCACCGCCTCGTACCTCGGCGCGCTGACCGGGGCGCAGACGAGCGGCGACGCGCGCGCGGCCCGCGCGCTGATGCGCGACGCGCTCGACGCGCTGATCCGCTGGCAACTGAGCTCGCGCGAAGACGTGCTGCCGCCGTTCGACGAAGCGTTCCTGCGCCGCGAGATGGAGCTCATGCCCGAGTGGTTCATCGGCCGGCACCTCGGCCGCGAGGTCGACGCCGCGACGCGCGCGCTGCTCGATCGCACGTTCGCGCTGCTGATCGCGAGCGCGCGCGCACAGCCGCAAGGCTTCATGCTGCGCGATTTCATGCCGCGCAATCTGATGATCGCCGAGCCCAATCCCGGCGTGCTCGACTTCCAGGACGCCGTGTACGGCCCGCTCACCTACGACGTGGTATCGCTGCTGCGCGACGCCTTCCTCAGCTGGGACGAAGAGTTCGAACTCGACTGCTTCGCGTACTACTGGGAGCGCGCCAAAAAAGCCGGCCTGCCCGTCGATGCCGATTTCGGCGAGTTCTACCGCCAGCTCGAATGGATGGGGCTGCAACGCCACATCAAGGTGCTGGGCCTCTTCTGCCGGATCCACTACCGCGACGGCAAGGCGCATTACATGAACGACCTGCCGCGCTTCATCGGCTATGCACGCAAGGTGGCGGAACGTTACGCGCCGCTGCGCCCGTTCGCGAAACTGCTCGACGACCTCGAAGGCCGCGCGCAGGAAGTCGGCTACACCTTCTGAGCGATGAGCCTCTCCGTGAAGAAAGCGATGATTTTCGCCGCGGGCCGCGGCGAGCGCATGCGCCCGTTGACCGACGCGTGTCCGAAGCCTCTGCTCGAAGCGGGCGGCAAGCCCTTGATCGTATGGCAGATCGAGCGCCTCGCGCGGGCCGGCATCGAGACGATCGTCATCAATCACGCGTGGCTCGGCGCACAGCTCGAAGCCGCGCTCGGCGACGGTTCGCGCTGGCAGATCGAGTTGCGCTATTCGGCCGAACCAGGGGGCGAGGCGCTGGAAACCGCGGGCGGCATCGCCTATGCGCTGCCGCTGCTCGAAGACGGGGGCGCGAGCGAAGTGTTCGTCGCGGTCGCCGGCGACGTGTATGCCGATTTCGATTACACGACGCTTACCGCGCATGCCGAACGCCTGCGCGCGCTGCCCGAGCCGGGCATGCATCTGGTGATGGTGCCGAACCCGCCGTTCCACCCGAACGGCGACTTCGGTTTCGCCGATGGCGTGCTGTCGCTCGATACGCCGCCGCGCCTCACGTTCGGCAGCATCGGGCTCTACGACACGCGCATGTTCCGCGCCCTGCCGCGCGGCACGCGGCGCGCGCTGAGCCCGTATTACCGCGAGACGATCGCGCGCGGCCTCGCGAGCGGCGAGCTGTACGAAGGCTTGTGGGAGAACGTCGGGACCCCGGAACAACTGGCAGCGCTCGATCGGCTGCTGCGGGCGCGCTGAGCCGCAGGTGGGTGTACTGAGCCGCGGCGGGTGCACGGAACCGAAGGCGGGCACAGTTGCCCGCCGCGCGAGCCCAGCCCGAAGTAGAGCCCGCTGCCCCCGGCAATCACCGCGCGCCGGCGTCCGCCCCGACCTCGCCCTGCTTCAGGTCCGCCCCTTCCACCGCGTCCGGCGTCTGCGCGGCGCGCTGCTGCAACGCCCACATCTGCGCGAAGAGTCCATTTGCGCGCAGCAACTCCGCGTGCGTACCGCGCTCGACAATGCGCCCCTTGTCCATCACGATGATCTGCTGCGCGTGCACGACCGTCGAGAGCCGGTGCGCGATGATGAGCGTGGTGCGCTCGCGCGCGATCTGGTCGAGCTCGTGCTGGATCGCGCGCTCGGAGCGCGAATCGAGCGCGGACGTCGCCTCGTCGAACAGCAGGATCGGCGGATTCTTGAGGACGGTGCGCGCAATCGCGACGCGCTGTTTCTCGCCGCCCGAGAGCTTGAGCCCGCGCTCGCCGACCGGCGTGTCATAGCCCTTCGGCAGACTCTCGATGAACTCGTGGATATGCGCCGCGCGCGCCGCCGCGATCACTTCGTCGCGCGTCGCCGAGGGCCGGCCGTATGCGATGTTGTAGTAGATCGAATCGTTGAACAGCACCGTGTCCTGCGGCACGATGCCGATCGACGCGCGCAGCGAATCCTGCGTGACGTCGCGAATATCCTGCCCATCGATCACGATCGCGCCGCCCGTCGCGCGGTCGAGATCGTAGAAGCGGAACAGCAGGCGCGCGAGCGTCGACTTGCCCGAGCCGCTATGGCCGACCACCGCCGTCGTCGTACCGGCGGCGATCGTGAAGCTCACGTCGTGCAGAATCGGCCGCGCGGCCTCGTACGCGAAGCTCACGTGCTCGAAGCGCACCTGCGCGCCGGCCACGGCGAGCGGCGCCGCCGCGGGCGCGTCGGGTACTTCCCGGGGCGCGCCGAGCAGCGAGAACATGCGGTCCATGTCGGTCAGGCTCTGCTTCAGTTCGCGATACACGACACCGAGAAAATTGAGCGGAATATAGAGCTGCAACATGAACGTGTTGATGAGCACGAGATCGCCGAGCGTAAGGCGCCCGGCCATTACGCCCTGGGTCGCGCGCCACAGGATGAACACGAGCCCCGTGCCGATGATCGCCTGCTGCCCGAAGTTCAGCGCCGACAGCGAGCGCTGCGACTTGATCGCCGCCGCGCGATAGCGCTTGAGGTTTTCATCATAACGATTCGCTTCCCAGTCCTCGTTGCCGAAGTACTTGACGGTTTCGTAGTTGAGCAGCGAGTCGATCGCGCGCGAATTCGCCTTCGAATCGAGCTCGTTCATCGTGCGGCGAAAATGCGTGCGCCACTCCGTGACCTTCACCGTGAACACGATGTACACCGCGAGCGCGACGAACGTGACGATCGCGTAATAGGCCTCGTATTTGACGACGAAAAAGCCGAGCACGAGACCGACTTCGACGAGCGTCGGCAGGATGCTGTAGAGCGAATAGGAAATCAGCTGCGTGATGCCGCGCGTGCCGCGCTCGATATCGCGCGACATGCCGCCCGTCTGCCGTTCGAGATGAAAGCGCAACGACAGCGCATGCAGATGGCGGAACACCTTCAGCGCAAGCTGGCGCACCGCGCTTTCGGTCACTTTCGAAAACAGGATCTCGCGCAGCTCGGTGAAAAACGAGGTCGACAGGCGCACCACCGCATACGCGACCACGAGCAGGCCGACGCCGCCGAGCAGCACGATGCCGGGCGCGTCCTGGGCGCGGCCGAGCGCGGTCAGATGCTGCACGGACGCGAGGCTGTCGACGATGCGCTTCATCACGATCGGCACGCCGAGATTGGCGACCTTCGCGCCGATCAGACAGCTCAGCGCGAAGCCGACGCGCCATTTGTAGGTGGCGAGGTACGGCAGCAGCGACAGGATCGTCTGCCAGTCGTTGCGAGGCTGGGTGGAAATCGGCGAGGGTTCGGACGAAGGCGAGCGGCGCATGGGGTCGGCTGGGGAAATAGGTGGAACTGCCGGAGCGCGCGGCGACGCGTGAGGTTCGCACCGCACATGACCCGGGCGAGCCGGCCGCAGCGCCCGATCCTGCCTGTGACGCTTCGGGCGGCTCGCGCTTCGCTGGGCTGGGCGCTTTCCCGTACAATTCCTGATCTTCGCATTGTCGCAGAAGCCGGCTGGCGCCGCTTTTCATGGGCCGCGGGCGTCACGCCCCGGCCGCCCGCCCGGGGCCCACGGTCAAGGCGCTCCAGCCCATACGCCGATACGCGTGAACACGTTTCCCAAGGATGTCCCGATGACCGATCTTCTGCAACTTCCGTCCAAATCCTGCGCGCTGCGCGTGATGCCGCAACCGGCGGACGCGAACATCCACGGCGACGTGTTCGGCGGCTGGATCATGGCCCAGGTCGACATTGCCGGCTCGATCCCGGCAAGCCGTCGCGCGAACGGGCGCGTCGCGACAATTGCGGTCAATTCGTTCCTGTTCAAGCAGCCGGTGTTCGTCGGCGATCTGCTGAGCTTTTACGCCGATATCATCAAGACCGGCAACACGTCGGTCACGGTGTCGGTCGAGGTTTACGCGCAGCGCATGAGCCTCGCCCAGGAAGTCGTGAAGGTCACCGAAGCCACCCTGACCTACGTCGCCACCGACAGCAACCGCCGGCCACGCCCGCTGCCCGCGCTCGGCTGAGCCGCCGGCGCCTCAGGCCGTCTCCAGCTCCTTCACCAGTCCGCCGTTCAGCAGCGCCGAAATCGCATCGGTCGACAACGGCTTCGCGAAGTAATAGCCCTGCATTTCGTCGCACTCGCGCTCGCGCAGGAAATCGAGTTGCGCGGACGTCTCCACGCCCTCGGCGATCACCTGCAGCTTCAGCGAATGCGCGAGCGCAATGATCGCCGAGGTGATCGTTTCGTCGTCGCCCGAGACGCCGATATCCGACACGAACGAGCGGTCGATCTTGAGCCGATCCACCGGGAAGCGCTTCAGGTAGCTCAAGCTCGAATAGCCGGTGCCGAAGTCGTCGATGGCAAGACCGATGCCGAGCGCGTGCAGTTCGTTGAGCATCGACACGGCTTCTTCGGCGTTGCGCATGATCGTGCTCTCGGTCAGTTCGAGTTCGAGGTACTTCGGTTCGAGCCCGGTTTCGGCGAGCACCTGCATGACGAGCTTCGCGATGTCGCGCTGCTGGAACACGCGCGCCGACAGGTTCACCGACACGCGCGCGGGCGGCAGCCCCTCGTCCTGCCACGCCTTGTTCTGGCGGCACGCTTCGCGCAGCACCCATTCCGACAGCGGACCGATCAGCCCGCTCTCTTCCGCGAGCGGAATGAACGACGACGGCGGCACGAGCCCGACCTCGGGGTCGTGCCAGCGCACCAGTGCCTCGATACCGACGATCTGCCCGCTGCCGATATCGACTTGCGGCTGGTAATGCAGCAGAAACTCGTTGTCGCGCAGCGCGCGGCGCAAACGCCGTTCGAGATTCAGGCGCACGCCCGCGCTCGCGTTCATCTCCGGCTGATAGAACTGGAACGTGTTGCGGCCCATGTCCTTCGCGCGATACATCGCGACGTCGGCCTTCTTCATCAGCGTTTCGGCGTCGTCGCCGTCCTGCGGGAACAGGCTCGCGCCCATGCTGCAACCGACGTACAGCTCGTTGCCGTCGAGCCAGACCGGCTCCGCGATCGACGAGCGCACGCGCTCCATCCACGCGATCAGCGATTTTTCGTCGACGGTGTCGGTCATCACGATCACGAACTCGTCGCCACCGTGCCGCGCGATCGTGTCGCTCGTGCGCGAGCAGCGCGTGAGCCGTTCGGCGACCACGCCGAGCAGCCTATCGCCGACGCTGTGGCCGAGGCTGTCGTTGACGTTCTTGAAGCCGTCGAGATCGAGGAACACGACCGCCACGCCGCTGTGATGCCGCCGCGCGAGAACGAGCGCATGTTCGAGCCGGTCGCGCAGCAGATTGCGGTTCGGCAGCCGCGTGAGGCTGTCGTAATTGGCCTGATATTCGAGCTGCTCCTGATAGCGGATCAACTCGGTCACGTCATTGATCACGCCGATGTGATGCGTAATCACGCCATCCGCATCCGGCACCGGCGCGATGAACAGCTGATTCCAGAACAGCGCGCCGTCCTTGCGATAGTTGCGCACCACCGCGCTGACCTCGCGGTTCGCCGCGAGCGCCTCGCGAATCAGCGCGACGCCTTCCTGCTCGCGGTCGTCGCGTTGCAGCACGCGGCAGTCGTGGCCGATCACCTCGGCGGGATCGTAGCCGGTGATGCGCATGAAGGCCGGGTTCACGTATTCGATCAGGTTGCCCGCCGGCGACGGCGCCGTAATCAGGATCGCGTTGACGCTCGCGTCGAGCGCGCGGCTTTGCAGACGCAGCGCGAGGTCGGCGCGCTTGCGCTCGGTCACGTCCTGGTACGAGCCAAGCACGCCGATCACGCGGCCGTCGCCGTCGGTGAACGGCTGCTTGCTCGTGATGCGCGTGCGGTACTCGCCGTCGATCATCAGTTCGACTTCGTAGTTCATCTGCGGCACGCCGGTGCTGACCACTTCGGTGTCGTATTCGGTCATCTCGCTCGCGAACTTGCTCCACGGCAGATCGGCGTCGCTCTTGCCGACCACCTGCTCGGGATACGCGAGCCCCGCGTCGCGCGCGAACGCCATGTTGCAGCCGAGATAGCGCGAGTTCAGATCCTTCCAGAAAATGCGCTGCGGAATGCTGTCGATCACGGCTTCGAGCATCTGGTTCGAGCGCCGCGCTTCGGCTTCGGCATTGATCTGCTCGGTGACGTCGTCGGCAAGCACGAAAAACGCGTCGCAGCCCATGAAGTTCAGCGCGTGATACGACACGTCGACGCTGATGATCGTGCCGTCCTTGCGGCGGTGACGCCAGATACCCGCCATCGTGTGGCCGTGAACGACTGCCGGGCAGCGGGCGAGATGCGCTTCGAGGCGCGCGATCTCGGGCTGCGTGCGGATCGCACGAATCGTCATGCCGAGAAACTCGCTTTCCGAGTAGCCGTATTGCTGGACCGCAGCCGCGTTGACGGCGAGAAAGCGCAGCGTCTCGCGATCGAAGATGTACATCGGCGCGGCGTGATCGTCGAACAGGCTGCGAAAGCGTTGTTCGCCGCGCACGAGCGCGCGGGCGCTGTGCAGCTTTTCGCGCGCGCTGCTCTCGCGCGCGCCGAACGTCATGATGAGCAGCGTGCTGCCGGCGAGCATCGTCACGATCAGCACGAAAGTCGCGCGTTCGCCGTCGCTCGCCGCCGCTGCGAGGGAGTTCTGCAACGCGCGGTTTTCCTCGGCGCGCAGCGCGGCGAGCGCCGCCTGCACACGTCTGAGCGCGGGCGTGAGACGCGTGGGCGCGGCCGCCTCGCTCGACGCCTCCGGCACGGCGGCCGTGCTCTGCCGCTCGGCGTCGATGTCGTGTTGCAGCGCGAGACTGTCCGTGGAAAGCCGGGTCAGCGCGCCGCTCATCAACGGCTCGTCCGTGAAGTCGTCGCGCAGCTCGAGCTCCAGGCTGACGAGCTTCGAGCTCGTCGCGGCGGCCGTGTCGAGCGGCGCGCGCTGGCCCGACGCTTCGAAGCGGCCGAGCGCGGCAAGCGCGTTGTCGAGCGTCGCCCGGTAGGCATCGAGGTGCTGGCGCACGCTCGTCGAACGCAACATGCGCACGTCGGCGTCACTTTGTCCGCGGATCTGCGTGTAGGCGACCAACGCGTTGGCGCCGACCGCCACGACGACGACCGCCAGGTTGATCAGCAGCCGCTTCGATAAGAAAGAATTCATGGATTCCGAACGTCAATCGTTCCGAGGGCGGAAGCGCTCGCTTTCGGTGCGTCCTGCGGCATCGATGCGAATCTTTTTACGCGCTAACTTATGGATAACGACCGCGTTGCGAAAAGATTGAGGGAGGGAAGGAAAAAATACCGTCGCGGGATAGCGGCCGCGAGCGATCGGAGGTAGAGGGCGAGAGGCGGGGCGAGGCTCGGGATACGTCGGCGCTGGGACCGAAAGCGAGGTGGCTTCTTTGGAGTCCCTTCGTGGATCGAGCGTTCGATCAGTATCGCAATGCTGACTCTTTTATAGAATCGCATTGCACTATGACAGGACGATGTTGGACCTTGCCTCGCCGATGAACGGCACGTCGCGCCGATCGCGGCACGACACGCGCAAGACAAGCGGCCGCGCCTAGCCGGCCGCGCCGAACTCCTTCATCGCCGGGACGAAGTCGTGATTCGCCTCGGACTTGCGCGACAGCTTGGCGAGCACGTAGCGCTTGAACGGATCGAGTTCGGCCCAGCGCGCGACGCTCGGCGCGGCGAGGCCCGCGAGTCCCGCCTGATGCGCGACGCCTGCGGGCACGTCGTCGATGCGGCGCCATGCGGGGGCGGCTTCGGGCGTGAACCACTCCGGCTCGACGTTCGCGTGAGTGCGCAGCATTTCGAACAGCGCGTGATCGAAGTTCGGTTCGGTTTCGATGTCCTCGTCGACCGGAAAGCGTGCGAGCAGCTTGCGGTCTTCGAGCGGCAACTGCTGCCATTGATCGAGCGAAATACGCAGCCCGAAACGATCGAGATTGAAGCGCACCGACATCGGGATATAGGTGAAATTCTCCGAAGACGCGACTTCGAAGTCGAACAGAAGCGGGGCTTCGTTGAGTGCCATGACCAGGCTCCTTCGCGGTGACGGACAGCATGCGGGCGTCGCTTGAGGTATTTTAGAACCTTATTCGCGCGACATCGCGGGCAAACGCCCGTGAGCGCGGCATGGTACAGGAGCAAAGCAGCTTGAACGGACAGGAAATCGGGCAGAACGGCAGGCAGGGAATCGGCCAGGACCACGCGCCCAATAACGCTCAGCGAGGCGGCACGGACCACGACGCCACCGAACAACCCGGCGCGGTGCAGCGCGAGGTGCGCCGGCATCGCGGCGCGCAGGTCGAAACCGTCACCGATCACGTCGGCCAGGAATGGCCGGTCGCGCTCGTCTTCAACGGCATTTCGCATGCGGTGATGATGTGTACGCCGCGCGACCTCGAAGCGTTCGCGGTCGGCTTCGCGATTTCGGAAGGCATCGTCGAGCGTGGCAGCGACATTCGGGACATCGAGGTCGAATTGCACGACGACGGCGAGCTGCCGCACGCGGAAGTGCAGCTACAGGTCGTGCAACAGGCGTTCGTCGCGTTGAAGGAAAAGCGCCGCGCGCTCGCGGGGCGCACCGGCTGTGGCGTATGCGGGATCGAAAGCATCGATCTGCTCGATCTGAAGCCGGCTCGCGTGCCCGACACCGGCTTTCTGCAACGGCTCGCGCCCGATGCGATCGCGCGCGCCGCGCGTGCCCTGCCCGAGCATCAGGCGCTCACGCGTCTGACGGGCGGCCTGCACGCGGCCGCGTGGTGCGATGCGGCAGGCGCGATCCGCCATGCGTTCGAGGACGTCGGCCGCCACAACGCGCTCGACAAACTGATCGGCCAGCTCGTGCTCGATCGCGCGGATACGCGTGACGGCTTCGTGTTTCTGTCGAGCCGCGCGAGTTATGAACTCGTGCGCAAGGCCGCGCGCGTCGACGTGCCGATGCTCGCGACGATCTCCGCGCCGTCCTCGCTGGCGATTACGATTGCGCGTCAGGCGGGCGTGCGGCTCGTGAGCTTCTGCCGCGAAAGCAGCTACGTCGATTACGACACGGGGCAGCCGCCGCAAGCGTGAGCGATTGAAGCGGCGGTCAGCCCCGAACCGCGCCATCTCGGCTCACGCCGCTTCAACTACGGCACATCTGCGCCAGCGGGGCGGGGCCGATCGAAGCGATCAAGCAATAAAGCGGCAATAAAGCGACGAGGAGTGCCGATGCACCGCAACGGCCGGCACCGCCAACCCGGCGCGGCGCGGTGCCATGTATGCCGCCCCCGCCTCAATCGAACTGCCGGAAATCCGGCTTGCGCTTCTCGAAGAACGCCTTGAACGCCTCGCGTGCTTCGGGCGCGAGCAGCATCTTGCCGAAGTGCACGGCCTCCTCGCTCATCTGCGTTTGCAGTTCCTGGCGGCTCGCGTGCTTCATCAGACTCTTCGTCACGCGCAGCGACGAAGCCGGCAACGCCGCCAGCTTCGCGGCCTGCGCCGCCGCGAACGCATCGACCTCGCCGGCCGGCAGCACACGATTGACGAAGCCCATGCGGTGCGCCTCGGCCGCGTCGAACGCCTCGCCGAGCAGCAGTTTTTCCGCCGCCGCCTGATAGCCGCCCACGCGCGGCAGCAGCAGGCTCGACGCCGCTTCCGGGCACAGCCCGAGCTGCGTGAACGGCAGCGAGAAGCTCGCGGTATCGGCCGCATAGACGAGATCGCAGTGCAGCAGCAGCGTCGTGCCGATGCCCACCGCCGGCCCCGCGACCGACGCCACCACCGGCTTCTCCGCCGAGCTGATCGCACGCAGGAACTGGAACACCGGCGCGTTCTCGCCCATCGGCGGGGTCTTCATGAAATCGTCGAGATCGTTGCCGGCGCTGAAAATGCCGGCGCTGCCGCGCATGAGGATCGCGCGCACCGACGCGTCGCGCTGCGCCTCGACAAGCGCATCGGCCATCGTCTGATACATCGCGGCCGTGATCGCGTTCTTCCTGCCGGGCCGGTTGAAAGCGATCGTCAGCACCGCGTCGGCGCGCTCGACCAGAATATCCGTCGTCATCCCGTTCATCTCCTTTCGGTCCTGCCGAATGTAAAAACGGTCCGCAAGCCTCGCGGCCTGCGAACCGTTGCGCGGCTAGTGGTACACCGCGTGAGTCATGGGGTGGATCACTGCGAGGATCACCCGCTTACAGCCGCTCGATGATGCCCGCCGCGCCCATGCCGGTGCCGACGCACATCGTCACCATGCCGTACTTGTAGTTGCGGCGGCGCAGGCCATGCACCACGGTCGCCGCACGGATCGCGCCCGTCGCGCCGAGCGGGTGGCCCAAGGCGATCGCGCCGCCGAGCGGGTTGATCTTCGAGGTGTCGAGGCCGAGGTCCTGGATCACCGCGAGCGATTGCGCGGCAAACGCTTCGTTCAGCTCGATCCAGTCGAGGTCGTCCTGCTTCAGGCCCGCGGCCTTCAGCGCGGCCGGAATCGCTTCCTTCGGGCCGATGCCCATGATTTCCGGCGGCACGCCGCGCACCGCGAAGCTGACGAAGCGCGCGAGCGGCGTCAGGTTGAACTGCTTGAGGATCTTTTCCGATACGACGATCAGCGCGCCCGCGCCGTCCGAGGTCTGCGAGCTATTGCCGGCCGTGACCGAGCCCTTGTTCGCGAACACCGCGCGCAGCTTCGCGAGGCCTTCCATCGAGGTATCCGCGCGCGGACCTTCGTCGAGCGCAACCTCGCGCGTCTTCACGCTGACTTCGCCGGTGGCGAGATCAGGCAAGCGCTCGGTGATCGTGTAGGCAGCGATCTCGTCGTTGAATTCGCCGGCCTGCTGCGCGGCGATCGCGCGGCGATGCGATTCGACCGAGAACGCGTCCTGCGCTTCGCGGCTGATCTTCCAGCGCTCGGCGACCTTCTCGGCGGTCAGGCCCATGCCGTACGCGATGCCGACGTCTTCGCTGCGATCGAAGATATGCGGCGACAGCGACGGCTTGTTGCCCATCATCGGCACCATGCTCATCGATTCGCAGCCGCCCGCGATCATCGCGTCCGCCTCGCCGACGCGGATGCGGTCCGCGGCCATCGCGAGCGCGGTCAGCCCCGAGGCGCAGAAGCGGTTCACCGTGACGCCGCCGACCGTGTTCGGCAGGCCGGCGAGCAGCGCGCCGATCCGCGCGACGTTGAGGCCCTGCTCCGCTTCGGGAATCGCGCAGCCAACGATCGCGTCTTCGATCACGCCGGTGTCGAGGCCCGGCACCTGCGCCACGGCCGACCTGATCGCGTGGACGAGCAGTTCGTCCGGGCGCGTGTTGCGGAACATGCCGCGCGGCGCCTTGCCGATCGGCGTGCGGCTCGCGGCGACGATATATGCGTCTTGCAATTGCTTTGCCATGTGTGATTCTCCGCTTAATTGCGCACCGGCTTGCCGGTCTGCAGCATGCCCATGATCCGTTCCTGCGTCTTCTGCGTGCCGAGCAGGTCGACGAACGCGCGCCGTTCGAGTTGCAGCAGCCATTCCTCGTCGACGAGGCTGCCCGCTTCGACGTCGCCGCCGCACACCGCCTCGGCGATGCGGCTCGCGATCAGGAAATCGTGCTCGCTGATGAAACGGCCGTCGCGCATGTTGACGAGCGAGGCTTTGATCGTCGAGATCGCCGAGCGGCCCGCGACCGGCACCTGAGTCGCGCGCAGCGGCGCACGGTAACCGGATGCGGCCAACGCGCGCGCTTCCTTCTTCGCCACGTCGAGCAGTTCGAACACGTTGAAGACGATCGTGTCGGACGGCTTCAGATAGCCCATCGCGCGGGCGTCGAGCGCGGAAGCCGAGACCTTCGCCATCGCCGCGTTTTCGAACGACTTCTGCAGGAACTTCAGCAGATCGCTGGTCGCGCCGACCTGGCTTGCCGCTTCGGCCGCGCGCAACGCCGCTTCCTTCAGACCGCCGCCTGCCGGCACGAGACCCACGCCGACTTCGACGAGGCCCATATAGCTCTCGATGTGCGCGACCCGTTTCGCGCTATGCAGCGCAAGCTCGCAGCCGCCGCCGAGCGCGATGCCCGAGATCGCCGCAATGACCGGCACGTTCGCGTACTTCACGCGCAGCATGCCCTGCTGGAATTTCTTCACGAACGGCTCGATACCCTTCGCACCGCCCATCATGAACGCGGGCATCGCTTCTTCGAGATTCGCGCCCGCCGAGAACGGACCGCCCGGCGTGCCGAGTTTCAGCGAGGTCGGCTGCCACACGACGAGGCCCTTGTAGTCCTGCTCGGCCAGTTCGATCGCCTGCACGATGCCGTCGATCACCGACGGTCCGATCGTGTTCATCTTGCTCTTAAACGAGAGGATCAGGACGTCGTTCTCGCCCGCGCGGTCGTCGACCCATGCGCGCACCGCCTCGGTCTCGAACAGCGTCTTGCCGTAGGTCTTCGGATCGGCGCCGGTTTCGCCGACGAGCGGCGCGCGGAACACCTGCCTCCTGTACACGTCGAGCGACGAGCGCGGCACGAAGCTCTGCGTGGCCGGCGACCACGAACCTTCGGCCGTATGCACGCCGCCCTTTTCGGCGACCGCGCCTTCGAGCACCCACGACGGCAGCGGCACGTTGGCGAGCCCCTTGCCCGCCGCGATGTCTTCCTGCACCCACTCGGCAACCTGCTTCCAGCCGGCCGTCTGCCAGCCTTCGAACGGGCCTTCGTTCCAGCCGAAGCCCCAGCGGATCGCGAGGTCGACGTCGCGCGCGTTATCCGCGATCGACTCCAGATGCACGGCGATGTAGTGATAGACGTCGCGGAAGATCGACCACAGGAACTGTGCCTGCGGATGCTGCGTTTCGCGCAGCAGCTTCAGACGCTCGGCAGCCGGACGCTTGAGAATGCGGCCGACGATTTCGTCCGCCTTCGCGCCACCCTCGACGTACCCGCCCGTCTTCGGATCGAGCACCTTGATCGCCTTGCCTTCCTTGCGGTAAAAGCCCGCACCGGTCTTCTGGCCGAGCGCGCCCTGCTTCACGAGTTCGGCCAGCACGGCCGGCGTTTCGTAGACCGGGAAGAACGGGTCGTCGGGCAGCGTGTCCTGCATCGTCTTGATGACGTGCGCCATCGTGTCGAGACCGACCACGTCGGCGGTGCGGAACGTCGCCGACTTCGCGCGGCCGAGGCGCGCGCCGGTCAGGTCGTCCACTTCGTCGAAACGCAGGCCGAACTTCGCAGCCTCGGTCATGACCGCGAGGATCGAGAAAATGCCGACGCGGTTCGCGATGAAATTCGGTGTGTCTTTCGCCCGCACGACGCCCTTGCCGACCACGCTGGTCAGGAACGTTTCGAGCTGGTCGAGAATTTCGGGGCGCGTCGTCGCGGTCGGGATCAGCTCGACCAGATGCATGTAGCGCGGCGGATTGAAGAAGTGCACGCCGCAGAAGCGCGCCTTCAGGTCGTCCGCGAAACCTTCGGAGAGTGCCGTGATCGACAGGCCCGAGGTGTTGGTCGCGAAGATCGCGTTCGCGCCGATATGCGGTGCGACCTTCCTGTACAGGTCGTGCTTCCAGTCCATGCGTTCGGCGATCGCTTCGATCACAACGTCGCATTCGGCGAGCTTTTCGATGTCGTCGTCATAGTTGGCCGGCTGGATGTATTGCGCGTCGTCCTTCACGCCGAACGGCGCCGGCGACAGCTTCTTCAGATTCTCGATCGCCTTCAGCGCGATGCCGTTTTTCGGGCCTTCCTTGGCAGGCAGGTCGAACAGCAGCACGGGCACCTTGGCGTTGATGAGGTGCGCCGCGATCTGTGCGCCCATCACGCCGGCGCCGAGCACGGCGACCTTGCGAATGATCAGATTGCTCACGTCGTTTCTCCGGGAATTGATGCGGTGTCGCGAAGCTTCAGCGGCGCTTCGCGCGAGGTTTGTCTCGGTGGGTCTTTAGCTGGGTCTTTCGCTGTTTTTTGCGATACATCCCGCGTGCAGTTCGAACGAGGCGTCGCGCATCCGGCACGCGCGCCCGCCTCGCTCGTTTTCAGCGCGAGCGTCAAAACAACGCTTCGTCGACTTCCATCATCGACTTCGAACCGGCGCGCGCCTGGCGGATCGTCATCGCCGTTTCGGGCAGCAGCCTGGCGAAGTAGAAGCGCGCGGTGGCGAGCTTCGCCTTGTAGAACGAATCGCCCGCGGCCTCCTTGTCGAGCGCGATACGCGCCATGCGCGCCCAGAAGTACGAGAACACCAGATGGCCGACCGTGCGCAGATACGGCACGGCCGCGGCGCCGACTTCGTCGGGGTTCTGCATCGCCTTCATGCCGATTTCCATCGTCAGCTTCTGCACCTTTTCGCCGATGTCGGCGAGCGGGTTCACGAACTCCTGCATTTCCGGCTTGATACCTTCGGCCTCGACGAATTCGGCGACGAGCTTGCCGAACTTCTTCATCTTCGCGCCCATGTCGCCGAGCACCTTGCGGCCGAGCAGGTCGAGCGACTGGATGCCGTTGGTGCCTTCGTAGATCATGTTGATGCGCGCATCGCGCACGTACTGCTCCATGCCCCATTCGGCGATGAAGCCGTGGCCGCCGTAAATCTGCATCGCATGATTGGTGCCTTCGAAGGCGTTGTCCGAGAGGAACGCCTTCAGGATCGGCGTGAGCAGCGCGACGAGGTCGGCGGCTTCCTTGCGCTCGGCTTCGTCGGCGTGCGAGAGCTCCTTGTCGATCTGCAGCGCGGCCCAGTACGAGAACGCGCGGCCGGCTTCGGCGTAGGCCTTCTGCGTGAGCAGCATGCGGCGCACGTCCGGATGCACGATGATCGGATCGGCGGCTTTTTCAGGCGCCTTCGGGCCCGTCAGCGAACGCATCTGCAGACGCTCTTTCGCGTACGTGAGCGAATTCTGATAAGCGACTTCGGTGAGGCCGAGGCTCTGCATGCCGACGCCGAGACGCGCGGCATTCATCATCACGAACATCGCGTTCAGGCCTTTGTTCGGCTCGCCGACGAGCCAGCCCTTCGCGTTGTCGAGATTGATCACGCAGGTCGCGTTGCCGTGGATACCCATCTTGTGCTCGATCGAGCCGCACTTCACGCCGTTGCGCTCGCCGGGCTCGCCGGGCTCGCCCGCTTCGTTCGGGATGAACTTCGGCACGATGAAAAGCGATATGCCTTTGGTGCCCTTCGGCGCATCGGGCAGACGCGCGAGCACGAGGTGAACGATGTTTTCCGACAGATCGTGCTCGCCGCTCGAAATAAAAATCTTCGTGCCGCTGATCGCATACGAGCCGTCGCTGTTCGGCTCGGCCTTGGTGCGCAGGATGCCGAGGTCGGTGCCGCAATGCGGCTCGGTCAGACACATCGTGCCGGTCCAGACGCCGGCGACGAGCTTCGGCAGATAGCGCTGCTGCAACTCGGGCGTGCCATGCGCATGCAGACATTCGTACGCGCCGTGCGAGAGGCCCGGATACATCGTCCACGCCTGATTCGCCGAGTTCAGCATTTCGTAGAGCGCGTTGTTGACGAACGCGGGCAACCCCTGGCCGCCGTATTCCGGATCGCAGCCGAGCGCCGGCCAGCCGGCTTCGACGTATTGCGCATAGGCTTCCTTGAAGCCCTTCGGCGTGGTCACGACGCCGTCGCCGGCGTACGTGCAGCCTTCCTGGTCGCCGCTGTGATTAAGCGGGAACAGCACTTCGGAGCAGAACTTGCCGGCTTCCTCGAGCACCGCGTTGATCGTGTCGGCGTCGAGATCGGCGTGCTTCGGCATTTGCCGGAGTTCGGCTTCGACGTTGAGCAATTCGTGCAACACGAATTGCATGTCGCGCAGCGGCGCGGCGTACTGTCCCATGACTCTCTCCCAAGTTTGACAAAAAGCCAGGCCGTTGGCCGGGTCCGTGAACGGACCTCTTGCGCCGCGCGATTCCAGGAAGTCCTGGCGACGCGGCTAACGGCTTTCGCTCTGATACGAATCAATCAGTTTTTCCAGCGCGGCCCACGTGAGACGCACCGCATCGGGCAGATGCAGGAAGCGCGCGTCGTGATGCAGGCCGAGCGTGACGCTATACAGTTCGAACAGCATCAGTTGCGGATCGGTATCGGCACGCAGATGCCCTTCGTCCATTGCCTGCGAAATCGCGCGCGTGAGCGCCGCACGCCAGATCGTCACGCTCGACACCAGTTGCTCGCGCACCTGGCTATCCGCGCGATCGTCGTATTCGACGGCACCGCTGATGTAGATGCACCCGGTCGTGACTTCCTGAATGCGTTTCTCGATCCAGCGGGAAATCATCGCGCGCAACCGCGGCAAACCGCGGGGCTCGCGCAGACTCGGGAAAAACACCTCGTCTTCGAAACGGCGGTGATATTCGCGCACGACCTCGACCTGCAGATCCTCGCGCGACCCGAAATGCGCGAACACACCGCTTTTGCTCATCTGCATACGCTCGGCCAGCAAACCGATGGTGAGACCTTCGAGTCCGTCACGGCTTGCCAGATCGAGTGCTGCATCGAGAATCGCCGCTCGCGTTTGTTCGCCTTTTCGCATAGCTGTTCTTACCGTTCTAATGTGATCGAAATAAAATCGAACGGACGTACTATTATTAAGTGCTGCCGTCCGCGAAACAAGGACTTTATTAGAAACCGGTGTCTAACCAGCGTTCTAATTTTGCGGCTTTCGACAATCAGATCAATCAGATTTTTAGAGGCGTTTGCCTTGAAACGAGGGTTGCCGATCAGCGTATGCGTGTTCTCGTTGCCGGATTCCTGCAAGCAAACCGGCGTGATGGTTGTCGCATCTCGCTGCCTGGCTGTCTCGCTGCTCGATCGCCGCTTCGATTCTCCGTTTGATCGCCTCGTCGATTGCCTTCGTGCCCGTTTTTTCTGTCCGTTGCTTCTGTCTGTTGCTTCCAGTGCCTGTTCTATCGCTTCTCCAACCATCGCCGCCCGTCGCCACGATGCAGCAAGCGAGCCGCGCGCTAGTCGTAGCCCCCCACCGTCAACAGCTTCATCGCGACGCGGTAGCTCGTGTAGGCGAGCCAGTTCAGCACGCGCACGCGCGCCGGACGCGAGTCGTAGTGCGCTTCGTCGATGGGACGCGCATCCGCGAACGCGCCGAGAATCGCCTCGCGCAAGCCCGCGATCGACGGATCGTTGATGAGCACGACGTTCGCCTCGTTGTTGAGCATCAGGCTCAGCGCGTCGAGATTCGACGAACCCACCGTGCCCCAGCTCGAATCGACCACGGCGACCTTGCCGTGCAGCAGCGTCTTCTCGTATTCGGCGATCTGCACGCCCGCGCGCAGCAACGCGTGATAAAGAAACGGCACCGCGTAATCGAGCGCCTTGAACTCCTTGCGTCCGATGATGAGCTTCACGACCACGCCGCGGCGCGCCGCGAGCACGAGCGCGCGGCGCAGCTTGCGCCCCGGCATG
Source organism: Burkholderia sp. Ax-1724 (assembly GCF_011752995.1). Lineage (GTDB taxonomy): Bacteria > Pseudomonadota > Gammaproteobacteria > Burkholderiales > Burkholderiaceae > Paraburkholderia. Next base: position 11,200 of record NZ_VWWL01000001.1, on the reverse strand, counting down.
AAGTACGGATTCGCCAGCAGGATTTCGCGGCGCGCCTGGCCGATCGCAGCCAGATACGCCTTCTCGATCGCGCGGCGGTTGATGAGGTTGTCGCGCGCGACGAAAGCCACGCACGGCTCGCCGGCCGCCCACAACTCCTTGTTGCGGCGCCGCCGACGCCGCCGCAGACTGCCGAGCGAAGCGGTATCGTGCGGCGTGAGGTCGGGCCTCATCGATTCGAGCGACCGATGCCCGACGCGAATGCGCCGCCACTGCACCTCGAACGCTTCGTGCACATCGATAACGACAGGCCCCTGCAATTCGACCGCAAAATCCCAGCGCCGGTACGGCAGCTTCTCGCCGTTGTTGTCGTAGTCGTCGACGATATTGATGCCGCCGCAATAGGCGTATTGATCGTCGATCACCGCGAGCTTGCGGTGCGTGCGCGAAAAGCCGAAGCGGCCGAATAGATGCGGGTTGTAGATGCGATGCTCGATGCCGCCCGCCGGCCATGGCTCGAACATCTTCAGACGCGCAGTGCCGACGCCGTCGGTAATCACGCGCACCCTGACACCGCGCGCAGCAGCGCGCAGCAACGCTTCGTTGACGTCCTGGCCAGCTTCGTCGTCGCAGAAGATGTAGGTTTCGAGCATGACGTCGCGCTGCGCGGCGTCGATGCGCGCGATCAGCGCGCTGAAGAACTCGTCGCCGGAGCGCAGCAGCCTGACCTCGTTGTGACTGGTGAAGCGGTAGCGCTGCCAGTAACGGCGGCCGAGCAGCGTGTGGCGCAGTCGGGCGAAACGGCCCGCGCCGCCTGCGCTCACTGGCCACGCTCCCCAGCCTGTGAACCGGCTGAATGCGCGGCAAGCCGGCGTGGCAGCTGCAGGATCGCATCGGCATTCGAGGACGAAAAACAGCGCGAGGCGGCTTCTTCATACGGCAGCCACACAAACGCGGTGTGCTCGCGCGGCGCAAGCGTCACGTCGATCTGCCCAGGCACCCGCAGGCTGAACCAGTGCTCGGTGTTGCGGACCACGCCCGCTTCGTAGCGATGGCGGAATTCCGGATAAATCTCGTATTCGATCGAGTAGCGCCAGTCGACGAGCGCACTATGCGGCACGAGCGCGCCGCCGATCATGATGCCAGTCTCCTCGCCGACTTCGCGCACCGCCGTTTCGGCGAGCGGCTCGTCGAGCCGGTCTTTCGAGCCCGTGACCGACTGCCAGAACCCCGCATGATCGGCGCGCTCGATCAGCAGCACGTCGAGCGCGGGCGTATGAATGACGACGAGCACGGAGTGCGGAATTTTCGGCGGTTTCGGCATGATCTGAAAACTGGGCGCGCCGACGCGCGCGGTACATGTCGGATGACAGTCGAAAGTGCCTCGAAAGCGGTGACCTCACTGTAACGCAAAAAACCAAAAAGGCGCTGCGGTGTGATTCACCTCAGCGCCTTTTTTGCAGGACTTGCGTGGCCGCCCGCAAGCGGCCCACGCGATGCGGACCCGGCTTACGCCTTCGGCTCCGGCGTACGCAGACGAATGTGCAGCTCGCGCAACTGGCGCTCGTCGACTTCGCTCGGCGCCTGCGTGAGCAGACACTGCGCGCGTTGCGTCTTCGGGAACGCGATCACGTCGCGGATCGAGTCGGCGCCGGCCATCATCGTGACGATACGGTCCAGACCGAACGCGATACCGCCGTGCGGCGGCGCGCCGTATTGCAGCGCGTCGAGCAGGAAGCCGAACTTGGCCTGCGCTTCTTCCGCATTGATCTTGAGCGCGCGGAACACCTTGCTCTGCACTTCCTCGCGGTGGATACGCACAGAGCCGCCGCCGATTTCCCAGCCGTTCAGCACCATGTCGTAAGCCTTCGCGAGGCAGCGTGCCGGATCGGTTTCGAGGTATTCGAGATGCTCGTCCTTCGGGCTCGTGAACGGGTGATGCGCGGCCACGTAGCGGTTGTCTTCCTCGTCGTATTCGAACATCGGGAAGTCGACCACCCACAGCGGCTTCCAGCCCGCTTCGACGAGACCGTTGGCCTTGCCGAACTCCGAATGACCGATCTTCAGACGCAGCGCGCCGAGGCTGTCGTTCACGACCTTCGCGCGATCGGCCGCGAAGAAGATGATGTCGCCGTCCTGCGCGCCGGTGCGCTCGACGATCGCCTTGAGCGCTTCGTCGTGCAGGTTCTTGACGATCGGGCTTTGCAGACCGTCACGGCCCTTCGCCACTTCGTTGACCTTGATCCACGCGAGACCCTTGGCGCCGTAGATGCGCACGAATTCCGTGTAGCTGTCGATGTCGCCGCGCGAAAGCTCGCCACCCTTCGGCACGCGCAGCGCCGCGACGCGGCCGTCCTTCGTGTTGGCCGGCGTGCTGAACACCTTGAAGTCGACGTCCTTGACCGCGTCGGTCAGGTCGGTGAATTCGAGCTTCACGCGCAGGTCCGGCTTGTCCGAGCCGAAGCGGCGCATTGCTTCCGAGTACTCCATGACCGGGAACTTCGCGTCGAGCTCGACGCCGATCGTCTGCTTGAACACGTGGCGGATCATCGCCTCGAACAGATCGCGGATTTCCTGTTCCGACAGGAACGAGGTTTCGCAGTCGATCTGCGTGAATTCCGGCTGACGGTCGGCGCGCAGGTCTTCGTCGCGGAAGCACTTGACGATCTGGTAGTAGCGGTCGAAGTTCGCGACCATCAGCAGCTGCTTGAACAGCTGCGGCGACTGCGGCAGCGCGAAGAACTGGCCCGGGTTCGTACGCGACGGCACGAGGTAGTCGCGCGCGCCTTCCGGCGTGCTCTTGGTCAGCATCGGCGTTTCGATGTCGATGAAGCCCTGCTCGTCGAGATACTTGCGCGCCTCGATCGCGACGCGGTAGCGCAGACGCAGGTTGTGCTGCATCTGCGGGCGGCGCAGGTCGAGCACGCGGTGCGTGAGACGCGTGGTTTCCGAGAGGTTGTCGTCGTCGAGCTGGAACGGCGGCGTGACCGAGGCGTTCAGCACGATCAGCTCGTGGCACAGCACTTCGATCTTGCCGCTCTTGAGCGCGGCATTGGTCGTGCCCTCAGGACGGCTGCGCACGACACCCTTGATCTGCAGGCAGAACTCGTTGCGCACGCCTTCGGCGGCCTTGAACATGTCCGCGCGGTCCGGGTCGCAGACGACCTGAACGAGCCCTTCGCGATCGCGCAGGTCGATGAAGATGACGCCGCCATGGTCGCGGCGGCGGCTTACCCAGCCGCACAGCGAGACGGATTGGCCCAGCAGTTCTTCGGTCACCAGACCGCAGTATTGAGATCTCATCGACATGATGTTTGTCTTTCGTTTTGCATTGGTTGAACGGCGCGCCGCAGTGGGACACTGCCTGAAACTCTGCGCGCCGGCATTACAGCGGAGGCTCGACGGTCGTGCGGGGCACGGGCGCCGGCGGCGGCGCGGAAGGCGCCACGACGCCCATCGAGACGATGTACTTGAGCGCAGCGTCGACGGTCATGTCGAGCTCGATCACTTCGCTTTTCGGCACCATCAGGAAGAAGCCGGACGTCGGGTTCGGCGTAGTCGGCACATAGACGCTGACGTAATCTTCTTTCAGGTGATTGACCACGTCGCCGCCCGGAATCCCGGTCAGAAACGCAATCGTATAGGAACCGCGGCGCGGATACTCGATCAGCAGGGCCTTGCGGAACGCGTTGCCGCTGCTCGAAAGCAGCGTGTCGGACACCTGCTTGACGCTCGTGTAGATCGGGCCGACCACCGGGATGTGCGCGACCAGCAGCTCCCACCACTTCACGAGCTTCTGCCCGATGAAATTCTGCGTCAACAGCCCGACGATAAAGATGAACGCGAGCGTGAGCACCGCGCCGAGGCCGGGCAGGCGATAGCCGATCGCGCGCTCCGGCTGCCAGGAGGTGGGCAGCAGGAGCAGCGTCTGGTCCATCGTGCCGATGATCAGACCGAGCACCCACAGTGTGATGGCCAGAGGCACCAGCACCAGCAGGCCGGTCAGGAACACCGATTTGAGCGTCGCTTTTTTCGTCGTCATGTGTACCGCCAGAAAGCCGCGCGAGTCGAAGTCCGACCCACGGTAGATGCGCCGCCCGCGAAGACAGCAGTCTCACTAGGCGTTGCCGGAGCCGCTCGTGCCGGCCGGAGCGGCGGTGGTTGCGGCCGTAGAGGCCGCGGGGGCCGCCGATGCGGCGGCTGTTGCCGGAGCCGCATCGGGTTTGGCGGCGTTATTGGCTTCCGAAGCAGCCGGCGCGCTCGTGCCGCCGCTGCCGCCGCGAAAATCGGTCACGTACCAGCCGGAGCCCTTCAACTGGAAGCCGGCGGCGGTGAGCTGCTTGCTAAACGTGTCTTTCCCGCACTCGGGACACTGCGTCAACTGGGGGTCGCTCATCTTCTGGAGCACATCCTTCCCGAAGCCGCATGACCCGCAACGATAAGCGTAGATCGGCATGATCCTTTCCTACTCCAAATCCCTACTGAAATCTTGTAAACGCTTGCAAAGCCTTGAATTATAGCCGCAAACGGTAAGCGCTCCCCGCATTTCGGGAGCCGATGCGCGCCGCGCGCCGCCATCGCGCCAGATGGGGGCGACCCGCGACACTCTCAAGAGCGCGCCCGTGCCGCGCGCGCCACGGCGTCCGTCCTTACGCGCGACGCCGCCAGCTGAGCCAGCGCTCACGTCCGGAGAATACGGCGATCGAATCGGCCACCGCCTCGTCTTCGATCAGCTCGAAGTGCGGCGTGAGCAGCGCGTCGAGTTCGCCGCGCTCGACGCCGAACGGCGGCCCCTTCGGCGTCGCGCCGATGAAAAAGAACCCCGCGAGCAGCGCGCCGGCCGGCAGCAATTCGGCCATCCGGCGCACGTAGTCGCCACGGCGCGCGGGCGGCAAGGCGCAGAAAAACGCGCGCTCATAAATCCATGCCGGCGTGAACGGCGGCTCGTAGGCGAAGAAATCCGCCTGCTCGACCAGTTGCGCATGCTGCGCGCCCAACTGCTCGCGCGCGGCCGCGACGGCGGCCGGCGAGAAGTCGATCGCGCGCACCGGATTGCCCTGCTGGGCGAGCCAGAGCGCTTCGTACGCGCTGCCGCAGCCCGGAATCAGCACCGCGGCGTCGCGATGCCGTGCGGCGAACGCGCGGAACGCCGCCGGCACGCCCGCCTGATCCCACGGCGTGAAACGGCGCTCGAAGCGTTCGTCCCAGAACTCGGGCGAGTTGGGATCGCGGCTCGAAAAATCGGGCACGGGGGGTTGGGTCGGATCGCTCATCGGATGCCTCGTACGGGTTGTGCGCTCGGCGGCAGGCAGCCGGCCGCCTCATCCACCATAGGCGAGCACCAGAAACGCCCGCGCCAGCACCGCGCCGACGCCGACCGCCGCGCCGAACAGCAGCAGGCCTTGCAGCAGACGGTTGGTGCGCTTCTGCTCGAGCAGAATCTGGCGAATCACGTCGTCGTTCGCGCCGCCGGCCGGGTGATGCCGCTCGGCGAGCATGTTATGGACGAGGCGCGGCAACTGCGGCAGCGTCTTGCTCCATTGCGGCGCCTCGATCTTCAGGCGCTCGAACCAGCCGCGCAGGCCGATCTGCTCGTTCATCCAGCGTTCGAGATAGGGCTTCGCGGTTTTCCACAGGTCCAGTTCCGGATCGAGCGAACGGCCCAGCCCTTCCACGTTCAGCATGGTCTTCTGCAACAGCACCAGCTGCGGCTGGATTTCGACGTTGAAGCGCCGCGACGTGGAGAACAGGCGCATCAGCACCTGGCCGAGCGAAATGTCCTTCAGCGCGCGATCGAAATACGGCTCGCACACCGCGCGGATCGCGCTTTCGAGTTCCTCGACGCGCGTCGTCGGCGGCACCCAGCCCGACTCCAGATGCAGCGTCGCGACGCGGTGGTAGTCGCGCTTGAAGAACGCGAGGAAGTTCTGCGCGAGGTAGTTCTTGTCGAAGTCCGACAGCGCACCGATGATGCCGAAGTCGAGCGCGATATAGCGGCCGAAGTGCGCCGGGTCGAGACTCACCTGAATGTTGCCCGGGTGCATGTCGGCGTGGAAAAAGCCGTCGCGGAACACCTGGGTGAAGAAAATCTCGACGCCTTCGCGCGCGAGCTTCGGAATGTCGACGCCGGCCGCCCGCAGCGTCTCGACCTGGCTGATCGGCACGCCGATCATGCGCTCCATGACCAGCACCGTGGGCGTGCAGAACTCCCAGTACATTTCCGGCACGAGCAGCAGATCGAGCCCCTGAAAGTTGCGCCGCAACTGGCTGCCGTTAGCTGCCTCGCGCATCAGGTCGAGTTCGTCGTGCAGGTATTTGTCGAATTCAGCGACCACCTCGCGCGGCTTCAGGCGCTTGCCGTCGGCCCACAGGCGCTCGGCCCACACGGCGATGTCGCGCAGCAGCGCGAGGTCGGAGTCGATCACCGGCAGCATGTTCGGGCGCAGCACCTTCACCGCCACGGCCTTGCCCGCATGCTGGCCGGCCTTCACCTTGGCGAAGTGAACCTGCGCGATCGACGCGCTCGCGACCGGCACCCGCTCGAAGTCGTCGAACAGCTCGTCGACCGGCGCGCCGAGCGACTTCTCGACGATCCCGATCGCGACCGCCGAATCGAACGGCGGCACCTGGTCCTGCAGCTTCGCGAGTTCGTTGGCGATGTCGACCGGCAGCAGATCGCGGCGCGTGGACAGCACCTGGCCGAACTTGACGAAGATCGGCCCGAGGCTTTCGAGCGCGAGCCGCAAACGCACGCCCGGCGGATCGTCGAACTTGCGGCCGATCGTCGTGATACGCAGCAGCAGACGCACGCGCCGGTCGTTGATGCGGCTCAGCATCATTTCGTCGAGGCCGAAGCGGATGACCGTGAAAAATATCTTGAGAAAACGCAGAAAACGCATGGTGTGGCCCGGTGACTAGCGCGTGCCGCGCAACGTGGCGGCGGCGCCCGGCGCATGCGCGCCACGGGCTTCGACCTTCTGTTCGAGACGCTCGATACGTTTTTCGACGCGCGCCAGGGCATCGCGCGCACGCGCCAGTTCGACGTTGAAGTCGTCGAGCGCGGCGCGGCGCACCAGTTGCGGATTCTCGTCGAGCAGATACTCGGCGGCGGTGTCGAGCAGGTTGCGGCCGGTGCGCTGCACGTGCTCGCCGACCGAACGCACGAGCGAGGCGATACGCCAGGCCGGACCGTCGCCAATCAGTTTCGCGAGGTCTTCCTCGGGCTCCCAGCGCAGATGCTCGGCGAGCTTGGCGATCACGGTCGCGAACTCGGCATCGCCCTCGATCTTCACGTGCTTCATCACCGCGGCCTGACCGCCTTGCACGAAGGCCGGCAATGCGTCGGACGGCACCGAGATCGTCACGTCGAAGCGAGGCGCGTCGGCCTCGCCGAGCGTGCCCAGATAGCCGTCCGGCTGCACCAGCAGCGACAGCACGACAGGCGGACATGACAGGCAGGCGGTCTTGCCCGCATAAGGGGCGAGGCGCTCGCGGGCCCACGATTCGCGGGCGAGCAGATGATTGACAGCAGCAGCGAAGGGCTTGGCGGCAAGGGTCATCGAAAGTGGCAAGAAAAAACCCGCGCGAGCGAGGTGCTTGCGCGGGCTCCTATTGTAACGTCCGTTCGCTTCGCAGCCTGCCTGGCCGAACGGCCAATGTGATGCGACTGGCCGGCGCGCGGCGTGCCGGCCGCCGGCCTGGTCGAGAGACGGCTGGACGCCGTGCTCCCGCAGTTGCCTCAGTGCTGCTCGACCTGCTGGATGCCGGCAAGCAGCCAGCCCTCGCCGGGACGGTGTGCCTTCGACAGATTCCAGACCTCGACGAACGGCTCGGCCGCCGCGCCCGGTTCCTCGCGAATCAGGCCGGAGAAGCGCACGCTCGCGAAATACTCGGTCGCGCGTTCCTCGATGTCGAGCAGTTCGGCATTCAGCTGCACCACGTCGGTCTGGTTCGCCTGCGTGCCGCGCGCCGCGAGATCGACGCGCACTTCGGCGAACATTTCCGGCGTCGTGAATTCGCGGATGTCCTCGACGTTGCCGACGTCCCATGCGGCCTGCAGGCGCACGAAATAGACCTTCGCGTTACGCAGGAACGCTTCCGTATCGAAGCCGGCCGGCACCGACGGCGCCGCGCCGACAGACGGCGTAGCGAGCGGATTACCTTGCGGTTCGAGATATGAACCGGCGGGCGGCGCACTGTAGCGCGGCTCCTGCGCGTAGCCGGTGTTGCCGGCATTCAGCGAGGGCGCCGTGCCCGCGTACGCCGGCTGCGACGCATCGCGCTTGCGGCCGGTAAAGCGGCGGATCAGCCAGATCACGGCCATCGCGATCAGCGCGATCACGATCACGTTGGCGAACATGCCGGCGAACGCCTCGCCGAGCCCGAAATGCGACAGCAACGCGGCGATGCCGAGGCCGGCCGCGAGACCGGCGATCGGCCCGAGCCAACGATTGCGGTTCGGCGCGGCGGGCGGTGTAGGAGTGGTTGCGGGCGCCGGTTGCGCACGCTGCTGCGTGGCCTGATTGCTCTGCGCCGGTTGCGACGGCGGCGGCGTCTGACGTTGCTGCAGGCTATTCGATTGGCGGCCGATGCTGCGGCCGCCGCCCATGCGGCGCGCTTCCGCGTCGAGGGAAGCGAGGGAGCCGGCCACGAGCAGACCGACCATTGCGATCAGTCCGATTCTTCTCGCCAGCGCCCCCTTAACCTTACGAGCAGATAACAAATTCGAATCGGACATTTCACATTTCCTTTAAAAATCGATGGGTTAGGAACCCTAGTACTTGGTCCCCACATGTAAAGCTACCACGCCAGCTGACAAATTGTAATATTTGACGCCATCGAGGCCGGCTTGTTCCATCATCGTTTTCAAAGTTTCCTGGTCTGGATGCATGCGGATCGATTCCGCCAGGTACTGGTAGCTGTCTGCGTCTTTGGCGAAGCGCTCGCCGAGCCACGGCAGCACCTTGAACGAGTAGAGATCGTAAAACTTCTTGAGCGGGTCCCACACCTTCGAGAACTCCAGCACGAGCAGCCGCCCGGCCGGCTTCAGCACACGGCGCATTTCCGCGAGCGCGACGTCCTTGTGGGTCATGTTGCGCAAGCCGAACGCCACGGTCACGACGTCGAAGTAGTTGTCGGGAAACGGAATTTTCTCGGCGTCGCAGAGCAGCGTCGGCGTGACGATGCCCTTGTCGATCAGCCGGTCGCGGCCCACGCGCAGCATCGATTCGTTGATGTCGGTGTGCCACACCTCGCCGCTCTCGCCGGCCTGCTTCGCGAACGCCTTCGACAGGTCGCCCGTGCCGCCCGCGATGTCGAGCACCCGGTAGCCCGGCCGCACGTTCGCCTGGGCGATCGTGAACATCTTCCACGCGCGGTGCAATCCGCCCGACATCAGGTCGTTCATCAAGTCGTAGTTGGCGGCCACCGAGTGGAACACCCCCGCCACCTTCTGCGCCTTGTCCTGTTCGTCGACCGATTGAAAGCCGAAGTGGGTTTTGCTCATCGCGCTCGTCCTTTCGCGTGTTCTTGAATGTTGCGCCGCTCGCGCGGCGTTCGGGGCGAATGGTATCAGTGACAGTGGCCGTGCGCAGCCGCCGCCGGAACCATCGGCGTATCGCGATCGACGCCGGCCGCCGCCAGTCTGGCGAGATACGCGCGCCAGAGTTCATCCTGACGCACGGCCATGTCATGCAGCAGATCCCACGAATAAATGCCGGTGGAATGGCCGTCCGAGAACGTGGGCTGCAACGCGTAATTGCCGACGCCTTCGATCATCGTGATCGTCACGTCGCGCTTGCCGGTCTGCAAGGTTTCCTGGCCGGGCCCGTGGCCCTGCACTTCCGCCGACGGCGAATACACGCGCAGCAGTTCGAACGGCAGGCGATACGATTCGCCGTTCGCGTACTGCAATTCGAGCACGCGCGACTTCGAATGCACGACGACGCCGGTCGGCACCGGGGTCTCGGGAGTCAATCCGCTCATCATGGTCTCATATAGAAAACGCCGGGCCGCGCCGGCCTTTCGCCCATTGGGGCATAGGCCTCGCGCGGCGACCGGTCAATCACGCCCGGGGAGGTTCAGCCGAGCGCCTGCTCGATTTCCTGCCGCACCGCTTCGCGCAGCAGCGTTGCCTGCGCGCGACGCGACGACAGCATCGCTTCGGACACCGTGCGCTGGCGCGGCGCCCAAATCGGCAGCGGAAAATGCGCGTCGTTCGAATAACGCGGGATCACATGCCAGTGCACATGCGGCACCTGGTTGCCGAGGCTCGCCAGGTTCACCTTCACCGGCTGCATCACGCGCCGGATCGCGCGCTCGACCGCGTAGACCGCCTGCATCACGCGGTCGCGCTCGCTGGCCGACAGGTCCGAAAATTCGGCCACGTGCGCGTTCCAGATCACCCGGCAAAAGCCCGGGTAATCGTGTTCGTCGGCGAGGACGACCCGCAGCGAGTCGTCCTGCCACAGCACATCGCCACCGTCTTCACGGCAAAAAACGCAGTCCATCGTCGTCCTCGGCAGAAATCGTGGGTCGTGCCATTAAACCAGCACGCGCTCGATTCCGCCATTGTTCGCCCGTTGAACGTAATCCGCCATCCAGTTCTCGCCGAGCACGTGGCGCGCCATTTCGACCACGATGTAGTCCGCTTCCGTCCCCGCGTCTTCGTTGTAGCGCGACAGCCCTTGCAGGCACGACGGGCAGCTCGTGAGGATCTTCACGTCGGTCGCACCCGCGTTGCCGTGATTAGGCTGCGGAGCGGCGCCGGCCGTCAGCGCCGAGCCGTTCGGCGCGCCGGCCGATGCATTGGCCGGGTCGAGCGCGTTCGCGCCCGCGTCGGCCACGACCGGAATGCCGCGCAGCTTGGCCGCGCCCTTGCGGATTTCCTCTTCCTTGCGGAAACGCACCTGCGTCGAGATGTCGGGACGCGTAACCGCCAGCGTGCCCGACTCGCCGCAGCAGCGATCGTTCTTCTCGATCCTGTAGCCGTCGTGCTCCGAACCCATCAGCTGATTGACGAGCTTGACCGGGTCGATCGTCTTGATCGGCGTGTGGCACGGGTCGTGGTACATGTAGCGCACGCCGTTCACGCCGTCGAGCCTGATGCCCTTCTCCAGCAGAAACTCGTGGATGTCGATAATCCGGCAGCCCGGGAAAATCTTGTCGAATTCATAACCGGCGAGCTGGTCGTAGCACGTGCCGCACGACACCACCACCGTCT
>NZ_VWWL01000020.1 GCF_011752995.1 Burkholderia sp. Ax-1724 | reverse complement strand
GACTGTGGCTGCGCCGCCTCGGCCTTCGCGCCCGTCTCCGCGGACGCCGCATGTCCACCCGCGCGGCGTGCTTCGCGCTCGTGCACCGCGGCTTCCTGCTGCGCGGTCGACGCCGCGGCGGCACTGCGCGCCTCGGCTGCGTCGCGTTGGCGCGCCGTTCGCGGATCGCTGGGCGTGACTGTCGACGCGCCGAGCGGGTCGTCGGTCGACGCCCTCACGGCCGCTTGCGCGTCGGCCGGGCTCGGGGAGTCCGCGGCCGGCGACGCGGCGGCATCTTCATGCGATGGAGGTAACGAGGCTGCCGCCGCAGATGGCGCGGCGCCGGTTACCGGTGTGGTGGACGGCGCGGGCGAACCCGGCACCGGTGAGGAAGCGCCGGTCGTGCCGGCGTTTTCGGGTTGATTTTCGCTCATGACTGTCGGACAGGCGCCTTCCACGCGAACGAATGAATATGCCCCGATTATCCGTCAGCGCGGCAGGCCCGGCAAACCCACACACAATTGCTCACATTGTTACGGAGCGTGACACGCAGCGGCGTCATATCCCTGCATCACCCTTTTGCGCCCGCGCTTCAGGGGTCCGGCTGCTCGTCGAAAGTTTCCCGCAAGGCGATCTGCATCGATGCGTGAATCTTCACGCACCAGCGCCATACGAGCGCGAGCAGCAGCGCCGCGCAAACCAGCACCGCGACGAGCAGACCGGTCGGCGGCAGGATGCTGCCCGACAGCGCGGCCACCAGCAGAAACACGCCGAGCATCGAGACGATCGGCACGAGATCGGAGATCGCGTAACGCAGCGCGCTCGTGAAGCGCCCCGCCGTCGCCGGCTGCACGCCGACCTCGGCGAGCAGCAGCGCGAGCGACTTCGTCTTGCGATAGACCGCCACGAGAAACGGCAGCGACACGACGAGCGCCACGCTCCACTGCACGACGCGCTGCAGCGATTCGTCGCCGAGCCAGTGCCCGAGCAGCTTGCCGGTATGCGGCGCGCTATACGACACGGTCAGAAAAATCGCCGCGACGAGCGCGAGATTCACCGCGATCTGCAGGATGATCCGCCGCGTCATGCCGAACAGCGTCGGCTCGCCGCTGCCGGTGCTCAGGCTGCGCAGCCATTGCCCGTACAGACCGAACGCGTTGGAGAGCGTCGCGGGCATCGCGCGCGCGAGGCGGCGCGTGAGCGGATCGGCCACGCGGATCAGGTACGGCGTCGTCAGCGTGGTCAGCGCCGAGACCGCCACCGCGATCGGGTACAGAAACGCGCTCGTCACCTTCAGCGTGAGACCGAGCGACGCGATGATGAACGAGAACTCGCCGATCTGCGAGACAGTCATGCCGACGCGCATCGCCGTGCGTCCGTCGCGGCCCGCGAGGAACGTGCCGAGCCCGCACGAGACGATCTTGCCGACAATCACCGCGAACGTGATGATGGCAATCGGCCACGCGTAGTCGAGGATCACGGCCGGGTTCAGCATGAGGCCGATCGTCACGAAGAAGATCGCCGAAAACGCGTCGCGCAGCGGCGCGATCAGATGCTCGATCCGGTGCAGATGGCGCGACTCGGCCATGATCGCGCCGATCAGGAACGCGCCGAGCGCGATGCTGTAGTCGAGCTTGACCACCAGCAGACAGAAGCCGAAGCAGAAGCCGAGCACGGACACGAGCAGCATCTCGTCGCTGTGGGCACGCGCGACGTAATTGAGCGCGCGCGGCACGAGCAGCACGCCGACGATCAGCGACACCGTCATGAAGAGCAGCAGCTTGCCGAGCGTGACCGCCGCGAGCCCGGCGGACAGCTGCCCGGTCTGCGCGATGCCGGTCAGCAGCACGAGCATCGCGATGCCGAGAATGTCCTCGACGATCAGGATGCCGAACACGAGCTGCGCGAAGCCCTCGCGCTTGAGGCCGAGGTCGGACAGCGCCTTGACGATGATCGTCGTCGACGAGATCGCGAGGATCGCGCCGAGAAACAGCGAATCCATCGGACTCCAGCCGAACGCGCTGCCGATCTCGTAGCCGATCCACAGCATCAGCACGATCTCGGAGAGCGCGGCGACGATCGCCGTCGCGCCGACCTTGAACAGCTTGCGCAGACTGAATTCGAGACCGAGCGAAAACATCAGGAACACGACGCCGAGCTCGCCGAGCGTCTGAATCGTCTGCTCGTCGTGGATCAGCTGGAACGGCGGCGTGTACGGCCCGATGATCACGCCGGCGGCGATATAGCCGAGCACCACCGGCTGCTTCAGGCGATGAAACAGCACGGTGACGACGCCGGCCAGCGCCATCACGACGGCCAGATCCTGAATGAAGCCAATGCCATGGTGCATGAACGCCTTCCTTACAAAAAGTAATTTACTAGGGCAGTTTAACAAACGGATCGGGGGCGGCTCCGCCGTGTCGGCGTCGCGCTGGCATCGGCATCGGCATCGGTACGAGGCATGAAGCGCAGGCCGACCGCTGCGCGCCCTGCGTGCCGCGCCATGCCCGCGCAAAACCGTGCTCTACAATGCAGACGACATTCCCGCCGGCTCGACCCGTGCCGCGACCACCGCGCTTACCGGACTTCCACCGACATCATGGCCACTGAATTCACGCCGTTCCCGCCGCTTGCCCAGCTTGCCGCCGATCTCGCCGCCGGCCGCACCACGAGCCGTGCGCTCGTCGAAACCGCGCTCGACAGGATCGCCGATCCGGCCGGCCAGGGCGCATCCGTGTTCATCCACGTCGACGCCGAGGCCGCGCGCGCCGCCGCCGACGCACACGACCGCCTGCGCGCGGCCGGCACCGTGCTCTCGCCGCTCGCCGGCATTCCGGTGTCGATCAAGGACCTGTTCGACATCGAGGGACAGCCGACCCGCGCAGGCTCGATCGCGCTCGCCGACGCACCCGCCGCGACGGCCGACGCCGTCACGGTGGCCCGTCTGAAGCGGGCTGGCGCCGTGCTCGTCGGGCGCACCAACATGAGCGAGTTCGCGTTTTCCGGACTCGGCCTGAACCCGCACTACGGCCATCCGCTCTCGCCGTACCGGCGCGGCGTGAAAGGCGACGAGCGGATTTCGGGCGGCTCGTCGTCGGGCGCGGCGGCCTCGGTCGCCGACGGCATGGCCGCGATCGCGCTCGGCACCGACACCGGCGGCTCGATCCGCATTCCGGCCGCGCTGTGCGGCCTGACCGGCTTCAAGCCGACCGCCGCGCGCATCCCGAAGCAGGGCGGCGTGCCGCTCTCGTCGACGCTCGATTCGTTCGGGCCGATCGGCGTCTCGGTCGCCTGCTGCGCACTGGTCGACCGGATCCTCGCCGGGCTCGAACCGCGCATTCCGGCCGCGCGGCCGCTCGAAGGCGTGCGCCTCGGCGTGCTGACCCACTTCGTCACCGACGGCGTCGAGCCCGAGGTCGCGCGCGCGCTCGACACCGCGCTCAAGCACCTCGAAGCGGCCGGGGCGATCGTCAGCGAGGTGCGTTTCGCGCCGCTCGAGCGCCTGCCCGAGATCAACCGCTTCAGCTTTGCGTCGATCGAGGCCTATGCGTGGCACCGTCCGCTGCTCGACAAGCACCGCGAGCAGTACGATCCGCGCGTGCTCGCGCGCATCATGAAGGGGCAATCGGCCCGCGCCACCGACTATCTGGACCTGCTCGCCGAGCGCGCCGCCATGCTCGACGAAGCCGCACGCACGCTCTGGCAGCACTGCGACGCGGTCGTGGCGCCGACCGTGCCGGTCGTGCCGCCGCGCCTCGCCGACCTGCTCCACGACGACGACACGTTCACCCGCACCAACGCGCTGATCCTGCGCAATCCGAGCGCGTTCAACTTCCTCGATAGCTGCGCGCTGTCGCTGCCGTGCCATCTGCGCGGCGACGCGCCGGTCGGTCTGATGCTGGCGGGCGCGCCGCACGCCGACGACACGCTGCTCGCGATCGGCCGCGCGGCCGAGGCGGTGCTGAACGCGATTCGCTGAGCACGGGATAGCGCGGGGCGGGGCGGATTCGGCGGATTCGCTGAGCGTCGCGCGGTTTGCGAGACCTGCGGCAATTTGCCGGGTGCGGCGCGACTCGCGAGACGCGCGGCGATGCCCTGCACACGACGCGGCTCGCGAGGCACTGGCGATTTGCGCGCTGCGGCGCGGTTCGCCGCGCGGCCGCGCGCATCGCCGCGCAATCAGCGGCACAACGGGGGTTCGCGCTAGAATCGCGGGCACCCGTCCTTTCCGTTTTCAGACAACCCGACGATCCATGAACAACGACTCCGCGATGCTGCGCCGCGAGCGCTCCCTGCTGGTTCTGCTTGGCCTGATCTGCGTCGCCCTCGTGGGCGGTGCGTTGTACCTGCAGTTTTTCCTGCACGAAGACCCGTGCCCGTTGTGCATCATCCAGCGTTACTTCTTCCTGCTGATCGCGATCTTCGCGTTCCTCGGCGCGCGCTTCAACAACTGGCGCGGCGTGCGTCTGCTCGAAGTGCTCGCGGCGCTGTCGGCGCTGGGCGGCATCGTCACCGCGGTGCGGCACGTGTACGTGCAGGCGAATCCGGGCTTCAGCTGCGGCTTCGACGCGCTGCAGCCGGTCGTGGACAGCCTGCCGCCCGCGCACTGGCTGCCGGGCGTGTTCAAGGTCGCGGGCCTGTGCGAAACCGCCTATCCGCCGATTCTCGGCCTCACGCTGCCGATGTGGTCGCTGGTCGGGTTCGTCGTCGCGTTTCTCGTGCTCGTGTCGAGCCTGGTCCGGAATCGCCGCCGCATCAGCTGAATGGATTGGTCGGGCGGGGCGGGTCCGGTTGACGGGGTTGGACGCGGCTGGGCTTCGCGGTCCCGCTAACAGCCCTGTCGCCAGCGGCTTCTGCACTTCTGCGCCGAAAATCGCGCCGTTCTTCGCCGCTTCCCGTCATTCCCCGCCATTCCCCGCCTGCGCGCCGCCTCGGCTCCACAAGCGCGCCGCCGCAACTGCACGGTCCGGGCGCACCACGCACCGTCGCCCGCATCAAGCCCCCACGCAACTTCCCGCCCCCGCGCGAATCGTACAAAGGTCATGACCGCCGCCGAATAAGCTTCATGCGAACCGGGAAATATTTTCGGAACGAGGTAGTGCTATCTTCGGGTATGGATGGCGATCTACGTGCGCGAGGCCGGCTTCGGCGACCCCATGCGTAACGCGCGCCCGGTCCGCACTGTCTTTCGATTCGCCATGACAACGCAAACCATCCGTTTCTATCACCAGGGGTTCGTCCGCGAGATCGCGGGCGTCCCGGCGACGCGCACCGTGCTTCAGCACCTGCGCGAGGACCTGTGCTGCACCGGCACCAAGGAAGGCTGCGCCGAAGGCGATTGCGGCGCCTGCACGGTCGTGACCGGCGAACTCGACGCACACGGCTCACACGGCGGCCTCGCGCTGAAAGCGGTCAACGCCTGCATCCAGTTCCTGCCGACGCTCGACGGCCGCGCCCTCTTCACCGTCGAAGACCTGCGCGCCGCGAACGGCGCGCTGCATCCGGCGCAGCAGGCCATGGTGGACTGTCACGGCTCGCAATGCGGTTTCTGCACGCCCGGTTTCGTGATGTCGATGTGGGCGCTCTACGAAAACCAGCCCGCGAGCGCCGGCCTGCCGACCCGCGACGAAATCAACGCCGCGCTGTCCGGCAATCTGTGCCGCTGCACCGGCTACCGGCCGATCGTCGAGGCCACGCAGAGGATGTTCGACTACGCTCAGTATCCGCGCGTCGCGCTCGATCGCGAGGCCATCGCGGCCACGCTGCGCACGCTGCAACGCGACGACACCTTCGAATACCGCGCCCCCGACGCGCGCGGCGCCGCTTTCGGCTCCCCCACTTTCTATGCTCCCGTCACGCTCGACGTCTTCGCGGCGCTGCGCGCGCAACACGGCGACGCGCGCATCGTTGCCGGCAGCACCGACGTCGGCCTGTGGGTCACCAAGCAGTTCCGCGACCTCGGCGACCTGCTGTACACGGGCAACGTCGCCGAACTGAAGACGATCGAGCGCGATACGCAGACGCTGACGATCGGCGCGGCCGTCACGCTCGAAGACGCGTTCGCGGCGCTCGCCGCCGACTACCCCGAACTCGCCGAGCTGTGGACGCGCTTCGCCTCGCGGCCGATCCGCAATGCGGGCACGCTCGGCGGCAACGTCGCGAACGGCTCGCCGATCGGCGACTCGATGCCCGCGCTGCTCGCGCTCGGCGCCGAGGTCGTGCTGCGCCGCGCACGCACGACCCGCACGCTGCCGCTCGACGCGTTCTACCTCGGCTATCAGAAGACCGCGCTCGCGGCCGGCGAATTCGTGATGGCGCTGCGCGTGCCGCGCCCGGCCGGCAATCTGCGTTTTCGCACCTACAAGGTGTCGAAGCGTTACGACCAGGACATCTCGGCGGTGTGTGGGGCGTTCGCGTTGCGCATCGGCGGAAGCGGCGAGCCTCGCGGTGAAATGCGCGCTGCGGCCCACGCTGAAATGCTCGACGAAACTCACGGCGCAACCCGCGAGGAAACGCCCGGCACCCTCCACGCGGCCCGCATCGCGTTCGGCGGCATGGCGGCCACGCCGAAGCGGGCCACGCAAACCGAAGCGGTGCTCGACGGCGCGGCATGGAACGAAGCGACCGTGCGCCGCGCGATGGATGCGCTCGCCGCCGATTACCAGCCGCTCACCGACATGCGCGCATCGAGCGCGTACCGGCTCAAGGTCGCGCGCAATCTGCTGTGGCGCTTCTACCTCGAAACGCGCGACGATGCGCCGCTCGCGCTGTGCGACGTGAACGCGTTCGCCTTCGAAGCGGAAGCGTCGGATGCAACGGACGCAGCGAATACGACGCACGCAGCAAACACGCCTGCCGCGCCGCTCGCCAAGGAGGCGCCGCGATGAACCGTACCGATGTCTTTGTCGAACACGCGGGCCAGCACGCCGGACAACGCGCCACCGCATCGAGCGACGTCACGAACGACGCAACGACCGACACCTCGATCGGCGCCCCCCTGCCGCACGAATCCGCCGCGCTACACGTCAGCGGCGAAGCCACCTACACCGACGACATCGCCGAATTGCACGGCACGCTGCACGCGGCGCTCGGCCTGTCGCGCCACGCGCATGCGCGCATCGTCTCGATGGACCTCGACGCGGTGCGCAACGCGCCCGGCGTGCTCGCCGTGCTGAGCGCCGCCGACATCCCCGGTGAAAACAATTGTGGCCCGGTGCTGCACGACGACCCGATTTTCGCCGACGGCGAGGTGCTCTATCTGGGTCAGCCGGTCTTCGCGGTGATCGCCGAGACGCATGAACTCGCGCGCCGCGCCGCCGCGCTCGCGAAAAGCGACGACGTGTTGCGCTACGAGCCGCTCGACGCGCTCCTCACCGCCGCCGAAGCGAAAGCCGCGCGGCAGTTCGTGCTGCCGCCGCTGCATCTGCGGCGCGGCGAGCCCGACGCGAAAATAGCCGCCGCGCCGCATCGGCTCGAAGGCCGCTTCGAAGTCGGCGGCCAGGAGCAGTTCTATCTCGAAGGCCAGATCGCCTACGCGGTGCCGAAGGAAATGGACGGCATGCTCGTCTATAGCTCGACGCAGCATCCGAGCGAAATGCAGCAGGTCGTCGCGCATATGCTCGGCTGGCCTGCGCACAACGTCGTCTGCGAATGCCGGCGCATGGGCGGCGGCTTCGGCGGCAAGGAATCGCAGTCGGCGCTGTTCGCCTGCGTGGCCGCGCTCGCGGCACGGCACCTGCGCCGGCCGGTCAAGCTACGCGCCGATCGCGACGACGACTTCATGATCACCGGCAAGCGCCACGACGCGATCTACGAATACGCAGCGGGTTTCGACGACCGCGGTCGCCTGCTCGGCGTGCGCGTCGAAATCGCGTTGCGCGCGGGCTATTCGGCCGATCTCTCGGGCGCGGTCGCGACGCGCGCGGTGTGCCACTTCGACAACGCGTACTACCTCTCCGACGTCGATATCGTTGCGCTGTGCTGCAAGACGAATACGCAGTCGAACACCGCGTTTCGCGGCTTCGGCGGACCGCAGGGCGCGCTCGTCATGGAAGTGCTGCTCGACGACATCGCGCGCGAGCTGCGGCTCGATCCGCTCGACGTGCGGCTCGCGAACTACTACGGCATCGGCGAGCGCGATACGACGCCGTACGGGCAGCGTGTCGAGGACAACATCATCGCGCCGCTCACCGACGCGCTGCTCGCTTCGAGCGGCTATCGCGCACGCCGCGCGGCGCTCGCCGCATTCAACGCGACCAGCCCCGTGCTCAAGCGCGGCCTCGCGTTTTCGCCGGTCAAGTTCGGCATCTCGTTCAACGTGCCGTTCCTGAACCAGGCCGGCGCGCTCGTGCACGTCTACAAGGACGGCTCCGTGCTCGTCAATCACGGCGGCACCGAGATGGGCCAGGGGCTCAACACGAAGGTCGCGCAGGTGGTCGCGAACCAGTTCGGCTTGCCGCTCGCGCGCGTGCGCGTGACGGCCACCGATACGTCGAAGGTCGCGAATACGTCGGCGACGGCCGCATCGACCGGCAGCGATCTGAACGGCAAGGCCGCGGAAGCCGCCGCGCGAACGATCCGCGCGCGCCTCGCCGAACTCGCGGCGCAACGGCTCGGCGGCGACGCCAACGACGTGCGGTTCGCACACGGCACGGTAGCCGCGAACGGCGGCGCACTGCCCTTCGAACAGCTCGTCAATGCCGCCTATCTCGCGCGCGTGCAGCTGTGGTCCGACGGTTTCTACTCGACACCGAAGGTGCATTGGGATGCGCAGACGCTGACTGGCCATCCGTTCTACTACTTCGCGTATGGCGCGGCGGTGTCGGAAGTCGTGATCGATACGCTGACCGGCGAATGGAAGCTCGTGCGCGCGGACGTGCTGCACGACGCGGGCCAGTCGATCAACCCGGCGATCGATCTCGGCCAGGTCGAGGGCGGCTTCATCCAGGGCATGGGCTGGCTCACGAGCGAGGAATTGTGGTGGAACCGCGAGGGCCGTCTGATGACGCACGCGCCGTCCACGTACAAGATTCCGGCGGTCAGCGACACGCCCGCCGCGTTCCATGTGCGGCTCTACGAGAACAGCAACGCGGAGCCGACCGTGTTCCGCTCGAAGGCGGTCGGCGAACCGCCGCTGCTGCTGCCGTTCTCGGTGTTCCTCGCGCTTCGCGACGCGATCGCGGCCGCGGCGCCGGCCGCGCGCGAGGCGCCGCCATTGCGCGCGCCGGCCACGCCCGAGGCGATACTCGATGCGCTGGACGCGTTGCAAAGCGCCAACCCGTCCGAACCGACGGCGGCACGTACGGTAACCTGCGCGGCAACCGATGCCGCAACCTGCGCGACAACACAGGCCGCAACCCACGCGACGCCGCCCGCCAGCGCCGACCACCCTACGCCACCCGCCGCGCCGGCATCTTGCGCGGCTTCGCACGGAGAACCGCCGGATGCAAACCTGGCTCACTGACCTGCAACACCTGCTCGCCCACGGCGACGCCGCCGTGCTCGTCACGGTCGCGCGTGCCGAAGGTTCGGCGCCGCGCGAGGCCGGCACGAAGATGATCGTCACGCGCGAGGCGGCCAAACATACGATCGGCGGCGGGCATCTCGAATGGAAGGCGATCGAGACCGCGCGCCAGGTGCTGCGCGACGGCATGCGCGCACCGCATACGCGCCGGCTCGAACGCTTCGCGCTGGGGCCGAGCCTCGGCCAGTGCTGCGGCGGCGCCGTGGTTCTCTCGTTCGAGCGGCTCGACGTCGGCGATCTCGGCTGGATCACCTCGCTCGTGAAGCGCCTCGCGGCCGGTCAATCGACCGTGCGTAGCGTATCATTCGGCCCCGCGCCCACCGCGGTCATGCTGTCCGATCCCGAGCCCGGCATCGACACGGCCGATTGTCTGCTGTGGGACGGCGCCGGTTTCGACGACAGCAGCGCGCTCTTGACCGAAACGATCGCCCCCGGCGAATTCGCGGTCGTGCTGTTCGGCGCCGGTCACGTCGGCGCGGCGCTCGTGCGCGTGCTCGCGACGCTGCCGTGCACGGTGCGCTGGGTCGACGAGCGCGACGCGCAGTTTCCCGCGCTCGACACGCTGCACGCGCCGAACGTGACGATCGATGCGAACGACGCGCCCGACGAAGCGATCGACCAGGCCGCGCCGAACACGTACTTCGTCGTGATGACGCACAACCACGCGCTCGACCTCGAGCTGGCCGAGCGCATCCTGCGGCGCGGCGACTTCGCGTTCTTCGGCATGATCGGCTCGCACAGCAAGCGCAAGCAGTTCGAGCACCGGCTCGCGGCGCGCGGCATCGATCCGGCATGGATCGCACGCATGAAGTGCCCACTCGGCGTCGACGGCATCGTCGACAAGTCGCCCGAGATCATCGCGATCTCGGCGGCCGCGCAGGTTCTGCAGGCCGTCGAGGCGAACGCGGGCGCGCGCCGCGCGTCGCAGGCGGTGTGATCCGCGGGCCGCGCGGCTCATTACCCAACACACTATTCCAAACCACGATGAATACCACCACCGCTATCCCCGCTTCCCCCATTTCCCCCGGTACGCTTGCCGACAAAACCGCGCGCGCGCCGAAGGCCGAGTTGCACATTCACATCGAAGGCTCGCTCGAACCCGAGCTGATCTTCGCGCTCGCACAGCGCAACGGCGTGAAGCTCGCCTATGAATCGGTGGAAGCCTTGCGCGCCGCCTACGCGTTCACCGACCTGCAATCGTTCCTCGACATCTACTACGCGGGCGCGAGCGTGCTGCTCCACGAGCAGGACTTCTACGACATGACGATGGCCTACGTCGAGCGCTGCCTCGCCGACAACGTGATCCACAGCGAAATCTTCTTCGATCCGCAGACGCACACCGAACGCGGCGTGCCGATCGCCACGGTCGTGGCCGGCATCGAGCGCGCGCTGGCCGACGCTGAAAAACGCGGCATGTCGAGCAAGCTGATCCTGTGCTTCCTGCGCCATCTGTCCGAGGAAGACGCGCTCGCCACCTTCGACGAAGCGCGGCCGCTCTTCGAGCAGTACCGGCATCGGCTGATCGGCGTCGGGCTCGATTCGTCGGAGCGCGGCCATCCGCCCTCGAAGTTCGAGCGCGTGTTCGCGAAGGCGCGCGCGCTCGGCCTGAAGCTCGTCGCGCATGCAGGCGAGGAAGGGCCGCCCTCGTACGTCTACGAAGCGCTCGACGTGCTGAAGGTGGACCGCGTCGATCACGGCGTGCGCAGCATCGAAGACCCGGCGCTCGTCACGCGGCTGGCCGACACGCGCGTCGCGCTGACCGTGTGCCCGCTGTCGAACCTCAAGCTGTGCGTGTTCGACGACCTGACCCAACACACGCTGAAGGACCTGCTCGAGCGCGGCGTCGCGGTGACCGTCAATTCCGACGACCCGGCCTACTTCGGCGGCTACGTGAACGCGAACTACCTCGCGACGATCGACGCGCTGAAGCTCGATGCCGCCGAGGTCTACACGATCATCCGCAACGGCTTCGAGGCGTCGTTCGTGACGCCCGAGGAACGCCACGCGCTGATCGCGAAGCTCGACGCGCACTGGCAAGAGAACGGTCCGCACTGACGCGGCCTTATTTAACCGGGGCTTTAACCAGCGGCTTTAACCGGGAGCTTTAACCGGGAGCGCCGAGCGAAGGCGCTAGCCGGCGGCATCGGTTGCGCTCGCGCAGAAGAACCCGCGCGAACGCAAGCGCCGCCACGCCATTTTTCGCCCAGATTTCAACATTCGGAGACAGCTTTTCCATGACTGCATCGGCTCACACTACGCCCGCCGCGCAAACGGCATTCCGCGCGCAACTGCTGACCTTCACCGGCGATCCCGCGCACTCGCCGAACGCGGCGGTCTTCCACGAAGACGGTCTGCTGATCGTCGAGGACGGCCGCGTCGTCGCGGCCGATGCATATGCGACGCTCGCCGCGCGGCTCGCGCCCGGCACCCAGCTCGTAGACCGGCGCGACAAGCTGATCGTGCCGGGCTTCATCGACACGCACATCCACTATCCGCAGACCGACATGATCGCGTCGCCGGCGCCGGGATTGCTGCCGTGGCTCGACACGTACACGTTCCCGACCGAGCGTCGCTTCGCCGACCCGGCCTATGCGAACGACACCGCGAACTTCTTCGTCGACGAACTGCTCGCGTGCGGCACGACCACCGCGCTCGTCTACTGCACGGTCCACAAGCAGTCGGCCGAGGCGCTCTTTGCCGCGAGCGAGGCGCGCAATCTGCGCATGGTCGCGGGCAAGGTGCTGATGGACCGCAACTGCCCCGAGTTTCTGCGCGACACCGCGCAATCGGGCTACGACGACAGCGCCGAGCTGATCGGCCGCTGGCACAATCGCGGCCGGCAGATGTACGCGCTCACGCCACGCTTCGCGCCGACCTCGACCGAAGCGCAGCTCGAAGCCTGCGGCGCGCTCGCGCAACAGCATCCGGACCTCTTCATCCAGAGCCACGTCGCCGAAAACACCGACGAAGTGAAGTGGGTGGCCGATCTGTTCCCCGGCCACCGCAGCTATCTCGACATCTACGATCACTACGGCCTGCTGCGCCGCCGCGCGGTGTACGGCCATTGCATCCACCTCGACGAAGAAGACCGCCGGCGCATGGCGCAGACCGGCGCGCTCGCCTCGCACTGCCCGACCTCGAACCTGTTCCTCGGCAGCGGCCTGTTCGATTTCGACAAGGCCGACGCGGCCGGCATGCCGATCGCGCTCGCCACCGACGTCGGCGGCGGCACGTCGTTCTCGATGCTGCAAACGATGAACGAAGCGCACAAGGTAGCGCGCCTCGGCGGCCATCATCTGACGGCGACGCGCATGTTCTATCTGGCGACCGCCGGCGCGGCCGAAGCGCTCGATCTCGCGGACAAGGTCGGCACGCTGCGCCCGCACACCGAAGCGGACTTCGTCGTGCTCGATCCGCAGGCGACGCCGCTGCTCGCGCGCCGCACGGCGCGGCGCGAATCGCTCGAAGAACTGCTGTTCGCGTTCGCGCTGCTCGGCGACGATCGCGCGGTGTACGAAACGTATGCGGCCGGCCAGCGCGTGCATGCTCGCGACGCTGCGCGGCAGCGCGTGCCGGGAAGCGCGCAGATCGCGGCCTGAGGACAGTCGTTACGCCCAAGGCAAAGCGGCGCTTCGAATAATCACGAAGCACCGCTTTTTTAATACCTTGGCGGCACCTTCGCACACCTTCCTGCGCCCTCTCACACGCGCTCAACCCGCCTTGCACACCTCGTGCAGCGCATTGAGCCGCCTCACCGGCTCGGCCACATACGGATTCGACTCGTCCCACGCATAGCCCGCGAGCACCGCGCAGATCATGCGGCGAATCGACGGCGTCTGCTCCGGGTAGTAGATGATGTCCTGCAACTCGCCCGTGTACCAGCGCTCGACAAACGCACGGAACGTATCGATGCCGCGGCGCAAGGGCACGTCGTAATCGGCGGCCCAGTCGATCGTCTCGCCGTCGAGTTGCCGGTTCAGCGCGCGCGCCGCGAGATGCGCGGAGCGCAGCGCGATCGTCACGCCCGACGAAAACACCGGGTCGAGAAATTCGCCCGCATTGCCGAGCAACGCATAGCCGGGCCCATGCAGACGCTCGACGTTGGCCGCGTAGCCGCCGATCTGCCGCACCGGCATCAGGAACGGCGCCGTGCCGATCAGTCGGTTCAGCGTCGGCTCCTGCTGGATCAACTTGCGCAAGGCCGCTTCGCGCTGCGCTTCCGGCACGTCGAGAAAGCTCGCCTCGGCGACACAGCCCACCGACGAACGGCCGCCCGCGAGCGGAATCATCCAGAACCACACGTCGCGGCGCTCGGGATGCGTCGCGATGCAGATCTTGTTGCGATCGCTCGCGTCAAGCGCGAGACCGTCGCGCACGTGTGTGAAGAGCGCCGCGCGCGTCGGCATGCGCGTCGGCACTTCCAGATTCAGCAGACGTGGCAGCACACGCCCGAAGCCGCTCGCATCGAGCACGAAGCGCGCCTCGACCCGATACGCGGTCTCGCTTTCGTCGACCACGTCGAGCACCGGCGCGTCGCCCGTTTGCAGCGCGCACACCGTGTGGCCGAAACGCACCTCGGCGCCCTGCGCGGCCGCGCAGCGAATCAGCACGTCGTCGAACTGCGCGCGCTCGACCTGATACGTGGTGCCCCAGCCCGCCGAATGCTTGTCGCGAAAGTCGAACGACGAGCGCTGGTCGCGATAGACGAAATACGCGCCGTTCTTGTGCTGGAAGCCCGCCTCGACGACGGCCTGCAGCATGCCGGCCTCTTCGAGATACGCCATGCTCTGCGGCAGCAGGCTCTCACCGATCGAGAAGCGCGGAAAATGCTGGCGCTCGAGCACGAGCACCGAACGGCCGGCCTTGCGCAACAGTGCGGCGGCCACCGCGCCCGCCGGACCCGCGCCGATGATCGCCACGTCGACGGCGGTCCGCTTTGATGAATCGATCTTCAAATCTCTGCTCCAACGGTGTGCATGCGTGCGACGCACGCGGGGTTTGCATGCTGCGCGCGGCATCGCGCGATACATGGACTTCTCGTTACAATCCGGTTTCAGACAGCAAGAACACTGTAAGAACACTGTTTCGCCGGGGAGTGCATCGTGTCGTCATCCGAAATATCCAACGTGCCCTTTGTGCCGGAAACGGCCTTCGGAATCTGGTTCCTGCGCACCCACACGTGGGAACATCACGTGCTGCGGGTGGCGATCGACGACCTCGCGCGCCTGATCGATACACCGCTGCCCGAGGCGCCCGTCATCGTCGATGCGGGCTGCGGGCAAGGTGTCTCTTTCCGTCTGCTCGCCAACGCGTTCAAGCCGCGCCGCATCGTCGGCGTCGATTACCATGCGCCTTCGCTGATGCTCGCCGAGCAGGCCGCGCAGGCCTGCCGCGAGACCGTCGCCGACATCGAACTGCTGCATGGCGACTGCGCGCAACTGCCGCTGCCCGATGCGAGCGCCGACCTCGTGTTCTGCCATCAAACCTTCCATCATCTCGTCGAACAGGACCGCGCGCTCGCCGAATTCCGCCGCGTGCTGAAGCCGGGCGGCGTGCTGCTGTTTGCCGAATCGACCGATGCGTACATCAAGTCGTGGGTGATCCGGCTGCTGTTTCGTCATCCGATGCAGGTGCAGAAGAGCGCCGACGGCTATCTCGACATGATCCGCGAGGCCGGCTTCCGCTTCGGCCCGCGCAACGTGTCGCTGCCCTACCTGTGGTGGAGCCGCGCGAAAGACTTCGGCCTGCTCGAACGGCTCGGTCTTTATCGGCCGCAGCCCGGCAAGCGCCGCGAAACGCTCGTCAATGTCGCGGCGGTCAAGACCGCGTCCGACACCGATTGACACGGTTTCCCGTTGCGCGAGGCGCCGTGTGACGCTTCGTTGCGAACGGACTGTGGCTGCGCGCCCGAGGTTCAAGGCGCACTCGATCCGTGCCCGATCCGTGCTCAAGCCACGCCTAAGCCACGGCTAATTCACGCTCAACCCGCGTCCAGCACGACCAGTTGCCCGCGCACCGCCAGCGCGGCCGCGCTCGGACTCACGCCGCACATGAAGCTGCTCGACGAACTCGTTTCGGTGCTGTGAAAGCGCGTCGACACGTCGATCACCGCATTCGCATGACGCTCGCGCGCCGCCGCGCGCAGCTTGCCGACCGCTTCGGCGAGCGCGAGATGACACGCTTCGTTCGGGTCCGCCACCTTGCGCGCGATCCGCACCGAGTACGACACGTCGCCGAGATGCGTCTTCACCGGACGATGATCCTGGTCGCCGAAATACACCGGCACTTCGCCACGCGACTCGCCACCGGCCGCCGCGAACGGCAGCGACATCACCTGCGTCGCGCAGCCGGCCTGCGTCAACGCCACCACCAGCATCGCGCCAACCCCGCAAAACCTTTTCATTCTTATCCTCTCCCTTTACGCTTATTTGCGGCCGCTTTGCGCGCTCTACGCGTTTTTGCGCGCTTCACGCTTCACTTTCACTATTACGCGGCCAGTTGCCGTGGCGAGCCGGCGAACCCGGCTCAAGCACCTCGCCACGCTTCGAACATCAGGCTCGCGCAACTGCCGCCGAACCCGAATGACACCGACATCGCGCTGCCGATGCGTGCAGCGCGCGCCTCGCGCACGAGCGGCATGCCCGCCGCTTCCGACTCCGGCGTATCGATGGCCGCCGTTCCCGCGATAAAACCATCGCGCATCATCAACAGCGTGTAGATCGCTTCGTGCGCACCGCATGCGCCGAGCGAATGCCCAGTCATGCCCTTCGTCGACGAAAACGCGGGCACGCCTTCTTTCGTTGCGCCGAACACGTCGCGCAACGCGTGCAGTTCCTCGACGTCGCCGAGCGGCGTCGACGGCGCGTGCGTATTCACGTAATCGGGACGACACCCCGCTTCGGCAAGCGCGCCGCGCATCGCGCGCGCAATGCCGGCCGCGCGCGGCGCGACCATGCCGGCGCGATCGGTGCAATCGCCGAAGCCGGTCAGCTCCGCGTGGATGCGCGCGCCGCGCGCGAGCGCGTGATCGAGCGCTTCGAGCACGAGCACGCCGCCGCCCGACGCGATCACGAAACCGTCGCGCTGCGTGTCGTACGGACGCGAGGCGCTGTGCGGCGTGTCGTTGAAGCGGCGCGACAACGCACCCATTGCGTCGAACAGCAAGGTCACGTTGTCGTGCAGCGCCTCGCTGCCGCCCGCGAGCACGATCTGCTGGCGGCCGGTCTGGATCAGCTGCATCGCCTGGCCGATCGCGAGCGCCGAGGTCGTGCAGGCCGACGACGGCGAGTAGCCGACGCCTTCGAGCCCGAACATCTGCGCGACGTTGGCCGACGCGGTGCTGCTCATCGCCTGCGGCACCGTGTACGGCGGCACCTTGTCGACGCCGCGCGCGTGCGCAATCGCCAGCGCCGCGTCGTAGCTCGCCAGCGCGCCGACGCCCGAGCCGATCACCGCGCCCGCGTACGGCGAATGCAGCGCCTCGCGCGCGAGCCCCGCGTCGTCGATGGCGCGCTGTGCCGCATGGCAGGCAAAGCGCGCGGTGTCGCCCATGAAGCGTTCGAGCTTGCGCTCGAACGGCGCTTCGTGCGCCACCGACGCGACGCCCGCGACCTGCGACGCCAACCCGCGCTCGCGCCATGCCTCGAGCCGCGTGATGTGCGAACGCCCCGCGCGCAAGGCGTCGGATACGTCGTCGAGCGTATTGCCGAGACACGACACGATGCCCATGCCGGTCACGACCACGCGTTGCAGCGCGCCGCTCATCGAACGCGCCGGAAAATCAGCGACGTGTTGATGCCGCCGAACGCGAAGTTGTTGCTCATCACGTACTCGGCATCGATCTCGCGCGCGCCGCCGACGATGTAATCGAGCGCCGCGCAGGCCGGATCGACGGTGTCGAGATTCAGCGTCGGCGCGTACCAGTTGCGCTTCATCATCTCGATGGTCCACCACGCTTCGAGCGCGCCGCATGCGCCGAGCGTGTGGCCAACATAGCTCTTCAGCGAACTGATCGGCATGCGCGCGCCGAAGGTCCGCGCGGTCGCATGACTCTCGGCGACGTCGCCGCGATCGGTCGAGGTGCCGTGCGCGTTCACATAGGCAATCGCTTCGGGCGCAAGCCGCGCGTCCCGCAGCGCGAGCTGCATGGCGAGCGTCATCGTTTCGGCGGTCGGCTGCGTCATGTGCGCGCCGTCCGAATTGCAGCCGAAGCCGACCACTTCCGCATGAATCCGCGCGCCGCGCGCTCGCGCATGTTCGTACTCTTCGAGCACCAGCGTGGCCGCGCCCTCGCCGACCACCAGACCGTCGCGCGCGGCATCGAACGGGCGCGGCGTCAGCCGCGGCTCGTCGTTGCGCGTGCTGGTCGCATAGAGCGTGTCGAATACCGCGACCGCCGGGCCCGACAGCTCTTCCGCGCCGCCCGCGAGCATCAGCGTCTGCTTGCCCGACTGGATCGCCTCGTAGGCATAGCCGATCGCCTGGCTGCCCGAGGCACACGCGCACGAAGTCGGGATGATGCGGCCCTTGAGGTCCCAGAACAGGCTCACGTTGACGGCCGTCGTGTGCGGCATCATCTGCACGTAGCTGTTCGACGTGACGTTGCTCATCGAGCCGGTTTCGAGCATCGTGCCGAACGCGCGAATCGGCTGCACCGAGCCCGACGACGAGCCGTAGGCGACACCCATGCGGCCGTCGGCAATGCTCGCGTCGCCGGCCAGGCCCGCATCGGCGAGCGCGAGTTCGCTCGCGCGCACCGAGTACAGCGAGACCGGCCCCATCGAGCGCACCTTCTTGCGCGGATAATGCGCGGGCATCGCGAACCCCGGCAGCGGACACGCAAGCCGCGTATGCAGCGATTCGAAGTAATCCCACTCGGCAATGCGGCGCACCGCGTTCTCGCCGCTTTTCAGGCGCGCCTCGATCGCGTCCCAGCTATCGCCGAACGCGCTCACGCCGCCCATGCCGGTAATGACGACGCGCTTCATCAGACCATCCCGCCGTTCACGCCGATCACCTGGCGCGTCACGTACGACGCGCCATCCGACATCAGAAAGCTCACCACCGACGCCACTTCGGCCGGCTGGCCGACGCGGTTCATCGGCACGGTCTTCAGCGCGTGTTCGAGCGTCACCTGTTCGAGCATGCCGGTCTCGACGAGACCCGGCGCGACGCAGTTCACGGTGATGTTGCGCGAGGCGAGTTCGACCGCGAGCGCCTTGGTCGCGCCGATCAGCCCCGCCTTCGCCGCGCTGTAGTTAACCTGGCCGCGATTGCCCATCACGCCCGACACCGACGCGATCGTGACGATGCGCCCGCCCTTGCGCGCGCGCACCATCGGCATCGTGAGCGGATGCACGACGTTGTAGAACGCATCGAGCCCGGTCTCGATCACGATGTCCCAGTCTTCCTCGGTGAGCGCCGGAAACGCGGCGTCGCGCGTCACGCCCGCGCTGCAGACGATGCCGTAGTACGGGCCGTGCGCGGCGACGTCCGCTTCGAGCACGTCGCGGCACACGGCGCGCTCGCGCACGTCGAACTGCAGCACGCGCGCCGTGCCGCCCTGCGCGGCGATGCCCGTCGCGACCGCCTCGGCCTCGCTGCGTCCCGTGCGGCAATGCACGGAGACCGCGAAGCCGTCGGCGGCCAACTTGTACGCAATCGCGCGGCCGATGCCGCGGCTTGCGCCGGTAACGAGAACACGCCGGCTCATGAACTGAAACTCCCTTCGATGAATGACTGAAAATCGGGCGGCTGAAATACCTTGATGACGGCTTCGGCGCAGCGCACGTCGTCCGCGTCGATCGTGCATTCGTACGCGCCGTGGCCTGCCTCGCTGCGCAGCAGCTCGCTCGCGCGAATGCGCAAACGCGCGCCGCCGGCAAACGCGGGCCGCGCCGCCTGGTAGCTGCGCGAGCCGAGCAGCACGCCGGGCCGCGCGTGGCCGCCGTTGCGCATCGCGAGCAAGGCGACGTGCGCGGCGATCGACTGCGCCATCAGTTCGATGCCGATCCACGCGGGCATCGCGCCGTCGGCGTCGGCATACCACGCGTGCGGGTCGACGCTGGCGCGCGCGCTCAGCGTGGTTTCGTCGAAGGTCTCGACCGCGTCGATCAGCAGCATGCTGCCGCGATGCGGGACGATCGCCTCGATCGGCTGGCGCAGGAGTTGCTCGACAGTCAGAAACGGAGTCGTCATGCGCGTTACCGGGCGAGGATCAGGCTGACATTGCTGCCGCCGAACGCGAACGAATTGCTCATCGCGTATTGCGGGCCGGTGCCGTGCGGCAAGCGGCGCGCGTCTTCGACGAGATCGAGCGCGGGCAGCTCGGGATCGGCTTCGCCGTCCCACAGATGCGGCGGCAGCGTCGCGTTTTCGCACGCGAGCGCGAGCCACGCGAAGCCGAGTTCGGTCGCGCCGGCCGCGCCGAGCTGGTGGCCGGTCAGCGGCTTGGTGCCGCTCGCGGCGACGCCGCCGGGAAACACGCGCGCCATCAGTTGCGCTTCCATCTCGTCGTTCTTGCGCGTCGCGGTCGCGTGCAGATTCACGTAGCCGACCGCCGACGCCGCGATGCCCGCATCGGCCAGCGCCCCGCGCAGCGCGAGTTCGCCGCCGACGCCTTGCGGGTCCGGCGCCGAAATATGATGCGCGTCGCTCGATTCGCCGAGGCCCGCGAGCCGCACCGCCGCTTCGTCGCGGCTCATCAGGAACACGGCCGCGCCCTCGCCGACGTTGATGCCGCAGCGGTTGCGGCTCATCGGATTGGTGCGCGCGCCGCTCGTCGATTCGAGCGAGGCAAAACCCTGCACGGTCAACTCGCACAGCGAGTCGACCCCGCCGACGACGACCGCGTCGCACAGTTGCAATTGCAGCAGACGGCGCGCCGACGCGAACGCTTTCGCGCTCGACGTGCAGGCCGTCGAGATCGTGAACGCCGGTCCCTGCACGCCGAGCGCGGCGGCGGCGAATGGCGCGGCCGTGCCGATTTCCATCTGCCGGTAGTTGAAATTCTCCGGCAGCTCGCCCGCCTGCGCGTGATAGACGAACGCGGTTTCGGCCGCCTCGATGCCCGAGGTGCTGGTGCCGAGCACGACGCCGATGCGCTCCGAGCCGTAGCGCTCGCGCGCGGCGTCGATCGCGGGCGCGATCTGCGCGAGCGCAGCCAGCAGCAGGCGGTTGTTGCGGCAGTCGTAGCGCGCGAGATCGGCGCGCGGCGCGAGATCGAGCGGCGCGAGCACGCTGCCGACGAACGCATCGCCGATGCCGGTATGCGCGGGGCCCATGCCGGGCGCGCGCGCGGCGGCGAGCGCCGGCACGATTTCGTCGAGATTGCCGCCGAGCGCGTTGATCATGCCGAGCGCGTGCAAATAAACGGGTGGCGCTTTCATGCGGCTCTCCGTGATTCCGATAACTTGCGCGATGATCCGCGCGATGGCCTGTGCGCCGACCTGCCCGCTGCCATGCCCTCGTCCTCGGGCATGCCGATAGGCGCGAGCAGCACCGCAACCGCGATGCCGAGCGCGAGCGTCGTGCCGAAGCTCCTGAGCGCGGGCATCGCACTCATGCCGAGCATGCCGAACGACAGCAGCGTGGTCGCCGCCGACAGCAGCACGCCGGTCCATACCGCGCCGAGGTCCGCGTCCGCGCGCAAACAGCCTTCGCGCAGAAACACCGCATAGTTTGCGCCGACGCCGAGCACGAGCATCAGCGCGAGCCAGTTGAACAGATTGAGCGGCACGCCCGCATAGCCGAACACCGCCAGCGCGACGCCAACCGCAAGCAGCACCGGCAAGGTCGTCGCGATGCCGCCGCGCGGCTTGTAGCGCAGCATCAGCAGCACGCAGACGAGCACGAGCGCGCCGCCGAGCCACCCACCGCTATCCCGGCGATAGGCGCCGAACAGCTTCGACACGCTCGCCGCCTTGTCGACGAATACGACGCCGGGCAGGCCGTGCGCGAGTGCGATCAGCGCGGGCTCGTTGCGCGGCGTCACGCCTTGCGGAATCACGACGGCCGCGTAGCTTTGCGCATGCGGCGGGTTCGCCTGGTTCGCCTGACTGGCCGGATTCGATTCCACCGCGCCGAGCCATAGATGCCGGTACGGCTGCGACCACGGCACCGCGAGCCAGCGGTCCACGGTCAGCGGCGGCTGCGGTTTCGCGAAAGCCGCGAGCCATGCATCGGCAACGTCGTCCTTGAAGCCCGCTTGCAGCAGGATCGCGCGCAATGCAGGGGCATCGTTGAATACGTGTTGCGCGAGCAGCACGCGAGCTTCGTTCTGACGCTGCGCGGACGGCACGAACTGCGTGATCGACTGATAGCCGCCGACGCTATCCGCGGTGCCGTTCAGCGCATCGAGCTTCGCGCCGAGCGCTTCGGCGCGTTGCAACACCGCTTCCTGGGTCGCGCCGCGCACCACGAAAAACTGCGCGCTGTTGTCGACGCCAACCGCTTCGCGCACCTGGTTTTCCTGCGCCACGAGCGACGCATCGCGCTGGATCAGCAGATGGATATCGTCGTCGCTCGTGAGGCGCAGCCAACCCGGCGCGGCGACGATCAGCAGCACTGCGGCGATCGCCCAGGCGCGCTTGCCGCCGATCGCGCGCTGCCAGCCCGCGAGCAGGCGCGCCGCGCCGTCGAATACGCGCTGCGGACTGCGGCGCGGCGCGCGCGTGAGCAACGCGGGCAACAGCCATAACACCGACGCGAACGCGGTCGTAATGCCCGCCATCGCGAAGCACGCGATCTGCTTGAGCGCGGGGAACGGCACCCACATCAGGATCGCGTAGCCGAGCAGGCTCGTCGTCAACGCGACCGTCAGCGCGGGGCGCACCGTGCGTGCGCCGAGCCGCGCATCCCAGGCGCGCCTCGCGCCGAGATAGACGACGAAGTACTGGATCGAATAATCGACCGCCTCGCCGATCAGGCTCGCGCCGAACACAAGCGTCAGCAGATGCAGCTTGCCGAAGACCAGCAGCGTGGCCGCGAGCGCGCAGACGATGCCAAGCGCCGTCGAGACGAAGCCGAGCAGCAGCAGACGCGGCGAGCGGAACACCCACATCATCAGCAGCGCGATCCCGCACAGCGAGGCGATGCCGATCAGATGCACCTCGCGCTCGGACGCGCTGCGCGCGGCCGCGGCGTAGAACACGGCACCCGTGCGCGCGACCGTGACGTCGGTAAAGGTCTGCCGCAGCGCGCTTTCGGCGTCGGCGAGCGCCGCGTGGACCGCGCGCTGCGTTTTCGTTTCGTAGGCGGAGCCCGGCAGCGTCGCGACGATCAGCACGCTCGTCGTGTCGCCCTGCGCGTCGTGCCGATGCGATACGAGCAGGTTGTCCTCGACTTCGAGATTCGACGTCGCGAGCGGCAGATTGCCGAGCCAGCGTTCGAGCCAGCCGAACGGATCGTCGGCGAGTTGCGTGTTAAGGCCGGCTTGCAGCGGGCTGTAGAGGCGCTGCGCGAGCTGGTCGCGCAAGGTCGCAGCGACGGCGGACGTGTGCGTCGGTGTCGGTGTCGGTGTCGGTGTCGGTGTCGGTGTCGGTGTCGGTGTCGGTGTCGGTGTCGGTGTCGGTGTCGGTGTCGGTGTCGGTGTCGCCGACGGTACTCCGCCCACGAGCGCCGCGCGATCGGCCGGCGTGAGCAGGCCGAAGCGATACGGCATATAAAGCGCCGCGATCTGCGACAGATCGAACGGCGGCAATTCGGCCGTCACCGAGGCGAACGCCGCGCTCTTTTGCAACGATGCGCCCAGTTGCTTCGCCGCTGCTTTCGCGTGCGCGTCGTCGCGGCTCGTGACGAGCAGCACCGTGCGATCGCCGAGCGCGCTCGCGAGCGTATCGACCGCTTTTTCGGCGACCGGGTCCGCCTCGGTCGCGGGCAGCAGCGCGAGCAGATTGGTTTCGAGCGGCGCCGGTCCCGCGAAGCGCCAGCCGCAATACAGGGCCGCCAGCAGCGCGAGCACGAGCCATGCGGCGCGCACACCCCATGCCTGTTTCGCGGACCGCTGCTGCAGCATGTCCATCACGGCGCTCCGAACAGATTGCGCTCGGCCGCGGTCGGTGCGTCGACGGTCGCGCTCTTCGCGAACTCGAGCTTCGTCACGTCGCCGTTCGCGAGCCTGATGCGCAGGCTTTGCAGATAGTCGCCGCCCGCCATGTCGAGCCCCTTGATCGATTGCGCGAGCTGCGGCTGGTTCGGCGTGAGCCGCATGCGCCACTGCGCGGCGCTGCCTTCGGCGGCCACGTCGAACTGCGAGTACAGCGCGGACAGATCGCCGCCAAGCATCGCGCGCATCATCTTCGAGACCTGCGCGACGCCGCGCGCGCCGTGCGCGCTGTACGTGGTCACGCGTTGGCCTTCGGCGTCGAGTTGCGCGACGCCCGCATCGGTGATGACGTAGGTGGCTTTGTAGGGCGTGTCGATCTGCCAGATCACGCCGCGCTCGCGGAAAAACAGCAACGTGCCGCTGCTGACGAGCGGCTGCTTCATCGCGGCGAGCGTTTGGGTCTGCGTGAATTGCGCGCGCACGCCTTTGGCCTGGGCGAGATGCGAGGCGATCTGCGACACGAGTGCAGGATTGTTGGCGGTTGCAGGTGTCGTTGCGGTTGCCGTATTCGCGGTGGCAGTGGCATTCGTAGCGGCATTCGCGTTTGCAGTGGCGGCATGCGCCGGTGCTGCCGGCCATGCGATCGCGCACGTCACAGCCATTGCGCCCAGTACCCAGGGGGCAACCGCGAACGCCGTCTTCCGATTCATCGCCCCTTCCATCGGCTTCCTCATCATTCCCCTCATCGCCCCCATACACGCTCCAGTTTTTCGAACACGACCGGCGGCGACACGAACTGCAATTCCTGGGTCGCGGCATCGACGGCGACCTGAATCGTATAGCCCTTCGTCAGGCGCGTGCCCGATGCGCAATCGACGATTTCATAGCCTATTTTCAGGCGGTTTTCGTATTCGAGCAGTTGCGCGCGCACGTCGAGCGTCTGCCCGTAGACGGCGGGCCGCACATACTTCAGATGCGCCTCGACGATCGGCCACAGATAGCCCGACGCCTGCATCTCGCGATAGTCGTAGTCGAATGCGCGCAGCAGCGCGGCGCGGCCCATCTCGAAGTACTTCAGATAGTTGCCGTGCCAGCACACGTTCATCGCGTCGACGTCGTGAAACGGCACTTCGACCGTCGCGCTCGCGCTCAGCGTTTTCGGCGTTCCGCTCATGCGTCGCGTCCTTTGCGTTGGCGGGATGAATCCGCCGTGGTCCGATCGCCGTCGAGCAGTTCGCACGCGCCGATGCACGCGGTCAATGCCCGCAGTTCGCCTTCCAGCGCGCGGTCTTCATCGACGAAGGGCGATTGCGCGCTCACTGCGTCGATGAACTCGCGCAGCGGCACCGGCACCGGCGTCGCGGCATCGATGCGCAAGCGCAGCTTCACGGCCTGCACGGTCGCGAGCGTGTGCGCGGCGGCCACCTGTTCGGTCAATTCGAGCACGCGCAAACAGTCGCGCGCGGCGATCGTGCCCATGCTGACCTTGTCCTGATTGTGCGCCTCGGTCGAGCGCGAGAACACGCTCGCGGGCATCGTGTGCTTGAGCGCTTCGGCGGTCCACGCGGACGACGAAATCTGCACGGCCTTGAAGCCATGATTGATCGCCGCGCGCGCGGGCGCGGCGCCCGACAGATTGCGCGGCAGGCCGTTGTTGAAATTCACGTCGACGAGCAGCGCGAGCTGCCGGTCCATCAGATCGGCGAGATTGGCGACCGCCACCTTCAACGCATCCATCGCGAACGCGATATGGCCGCCGTAGAAGTTGCCGCCGTGCAGCACGCGTTCGTTGTCGGGGTCGATCAGCGGATTGTCGTTCGCGCTGTTCAGCTCGTTTTCGACGTCGCGGCGCACCCATGTCAGCGCATCGCGCGCCACGCCGATCACATGCGGCGCGCAGCGAATCGAATAACGGTCCTGCAGACGATGCCCGGGCGTATCGTCGCGGCCCGCGAGATCGTCGCGAATCCAGGCGGCCGCTTCAGCCTGGCCCAAGTGCGGCTTCGCCTCGAACAGCAGCGCGTCGAAATGCGCGGCGCGGCCGTCGAGCGCGACGGTCGACAGCGCGGTCAGACGCGCGGCGAGCCGCGTCAGATGATCGGCGCGCGCAAACGCGAGACACGCGAGCCCCGTCATCACGGCCGTGCCGTTCATCAGCGCGAGCCCTTCCTTCGGCGCGAGCGTGAGCGGCGCGGCGCCGAGTTCGGCCCACACGCCGCGCGCCTCGCGCGACGCGCCCGCGAACCGCACCTCGCGTTCGCCCACGAGCGCCGCCGCCACGTACGAGAGCGGCGTCAGATCGCCGCTCGCGCCGACCGACCCTTCGGACGGAATGCGCGGCAACACGCGGTGATTGATCAGGTCGGCGAGACGTTCGAGCAGCACGGGCCGCACGCCGGAAAAACCATACGCGAGCGAGTTCAGGCGCGCCGCGATCACCGCGAGCGTTTGCGCGTCGTCGAGATACGCGCCCATGCCGCAGCCGTGATAGCGCGTCAGTTGCAACGGCAACGCTTCGACGAGTTCCATCGGCACGTCGACCACGCAGGCATCGCCGTAACCGGTGTTGACGCCGTAGACGGTCGCGCCTTGCGCCAGATGGCGGCGCAGAAAATCCGCGCCGCGCTCGATGCGCGCACGCCACGCGGGATCGGCGCTCAACGCGACCGGTGCGCGGTGCCGCGCGATCGCGACGACCTCTTCGATCGTCAGGCGACGGCCGCCGATCACGATCGCCTCGGCGCTTGTGCGCGGAACGGTGTGCGGGTCGATGTGCA
Organism: Burkholderia sp. Ax-1724; assembly: GCF_011752995.1. Lineage (GTDB taxonomy): Bacteria > Pseudomonadota > Gammaproteobacteria > Burkholderiales > Burkholderiaceae > Paraburkholderia. The sequence goes on along the minus strand of NZ_VWWL01000020.1, from coordinate 141,785 downwards.
TATCGATGCGCGGGTTCATCTGCGCATGCCTGTCCGGGTCCACGTTCGTACCCGCGCCGGCCTCGTGCGCCGCGCTCAGATCATGTTCGGCCATTTGCGCCTCGCCTCGGGCTCGCCCAGAAATCGAAGAAATTGAACCATTGATAAGGAGCCTTGCGGCAATAGTGTTCGAGACGCAGCGCATAGCGTTGCGCCCATGCGGCCAGATGCTGCGCGCGTTCGCGGCGCGGCAGCTCGATGCGCTCGGCGAACGGCTCGAAGTACATGCGATAGCCGTCGCGCTCTTTCAGACAGAAGAACAGATACACCGGGCAGCCGAGCGCATGCGCGAGCACGTACGGCCCTTGCGCGAACGGTGCGCTCGCGCCGAGGAATTGCGCGTCGGTGGTGCGGCCCGCTTCGCGCGCGGGCACGCGGTCGCCGACGATCACGAGCAGCTCGCCCGCCTCGATGCGCTGCTGCATCAGCACGGCGGTCTCGGGACCGAAATCGCCGACTTCGAGCAGATGCCGCGCGAAGTCGCGATTGGCCGACGCGAGCACCTCGTTGAAACGCCGCGCGTGTTCGGTATAGACCACCGCCGTGACTTTCGCGTGTGCGCCGCGCACGGCAAGCGCGCGCGTCATCTCGAGATTGCCGAGATGCGCGCCGATCACGAGCGCGCCCTTGCCGCTCGCGATCAATGCTTCGAATGCCGAAGGATCGTCGAAGCTGACGTCGGCCGCGTCGACGCGGCCGCTCCACGCGGCGAGCTTGTCGAAGCCCGACTGCGCGAACGCGAGCATGTGCCGATAGGCGGACAGCCAGCCCGGCTGCGGCGTGTCGGTATCGGCATCGGCGGACGATGCGGCCGCGCTCAGATGCCTGAAGTAGTTGGCCGACGCCTTGCGCGCAGCACGGCCCGTCAGCAGGAAATACGCGACGATCGGATGCAACCAGAGCGCAGTGAAGCGGCGGCCGAACAGCTTGCAGCTCAGCGCGAGCAGACTCATGCCGAGATGGCTGCCGCGTTCGGCGATGCGCCACCAGGCTTCGGGGGCGGCGGCTTGCGCGGGTTCGTCCGCGGGTTTGCGTGGCGAGTTGCCGGTGGGTTGGCCCGCCGCGTCACGCGCGGCGTTGGCGGTGTTGGCGGTGTCCGCGGCGTTGGCGGCAACTTTATCCGCCGCTTTGCCGTTCGCTTCCCCATCAGCCTCATCGACCAGCACACCACGGCGCGGCATCACCTTGTGCGCGAGCAGCATCGGCAAACGCCACAGCATGCCGAACACGAGCCGCGTATGGCTGCGGCTGATGCGCACGTTGTCCCACAACACGTCGAAATGCGACACGCCATCGGCGGCGTAAGTGACGCGCGTTGGAATCGAGCGGAATGCCGCGCGCCGCCAGTAGAGGCGCACGAGAATCTCAATGTCGAAGTCCATGCGCGTCGGCAGTCGCACGCTGTCGATCAGTTCGCAGGCGAGCGCAAGCGGATAGAGGCGAAAGCCGCACATCGAGTCGCGAATCGTCAGCGACAGCGTTTCGATCCACACCCATACGTGCGTCAGATAGCGCCCATAGAGACGCGCCTTCGGCACGCTGCCGTCATAGACCGGGCGGCCGAGAATCACGGCGCCCGGCGCGGTGCGCGCCGCGTCGATGAAGCGCGGCACGTCGGCGGCATCGTGCTGGCCGTCGGCGTCGATCTGCAAGGCGTGCGTGTAGCCTGCCGCGCGCGCGGCCCGCAAGCCCGCCATCACCGCCGCGCCCTTGCCGCCGTTGTGCGGCAGACGCAGCAGCGTAAGCCGCTCCGCGTACTGCCGCGCGAGCGCGGCGAGCACCTGTTGGGTCGGCTCGTCGCTGCCGTCATCGACGACGAAGATCGGCAGGCCATGCACCGCGAGATGCGCGACGGTCGCGCCGATCGCGTCCTTGTGGTTATAGATCGGAATGACGATGCAGGCCGCGATGCCCATCACGCATCCTCCCGATGCACGAGCACGCCCGCTGCGCATTCGCGGCCGTCGAGCCGGTAGGCGAACTGCACGCGCCGGCGCGCGGCGTCGTGCGTCAGCGTAAGCCCGAGCACCGCGCCCGGCGGGACCGGCGCCATGAACTTCAGACGCTCGACCGAGGCAAGCGCGCGCACCTTCGGCCAATGTCCGGCCGCAAGCCGCACGGCCCAGTCGATCTGCACGACGCCCGGCAGAATCGGCAGGCCCGGAAAGTGGCCGGCGAAATGCACGAGCGTGGGCGGCACGCGCAGTTCGTAGTGCAGCGTGTCACCGCTGCGCGTTTCGGCGAGCACTTCCATGCCCTCGGCGCGCGGCTCGAACGCGGCCGCCACCGCGCTCGCGGGCAGCTTGCCGCGCGCATCGAACGGCAGGCTCGCGCGAAAACGCCAGTGACGCGGCAGCACGACCGCATCGAAATAATCGGCAAGATGACGGCGCAGCGTTTTCGCGAACGCCACCCGGCCTTCCTCGCGCAAGGCCGCGCCGCCCGCCTCGCTCAACGCGACCACCGCGCCGACCCGTTCGCGCGAGGCGCCTTCGAGCGGCACGAGCGCCGCTTGCGCCACGTACGGATGCAGCACGAGACGCGCTTCCAGTTCCGGCAGCGAGACCCGCTTGCCGCCGAGCTTCAGCACACGGTCGAGACGGCCTTGCAGACGGAAACGGCCATCGGCATCGAAGGCAACGCGGTCGCCGGTGCGATGCCAGCCATCGTGATCGAGATGCGGCGAGCGCACGCACAGCGCGCCGTCGTCGCGCCGCACCTCGGCGCCCGCGACCGGCTGCCACGCGTCGCCGTGATCCTGACGACGCCACGCGATCCCGCCGGTTTCGGTGCTGCCGTAGATTTCGAGCGGCGCCGCGCCGTAGGCGGACGCATAGTGCTGCGCGGCGTCGGCCGCGAGCGGGCCGCCCGAGGAGAAGAACGCGCGCGGCGCCGGGGTCAGCGCGGCAAAGCCCGGCAACGCGGGCCAGCGCGACAATTGCGCGGGCGTCGAAACGAGCGCGGTCGCGCCGCACTGCGCGATGCGCTCCTGCAATTGCAGCGGCTCCGTGCCGATCGCACGGTCGAACGCGCGGCCGGCCGCGAGCGGCCACAGCACGCGAAACAGCAGCCCGTAGATGTGATGATGCGGCACGCTCGCAAGCATCGTCGCATCGCCGAGCAACGCGCCCCACTGCCGTTCGAGCGTCTGCACTTCGGCGTTGAACTGCGCGAGCGTCTTGCGGATCGGCTTCGGCGTGCCGCTGCTGCCGGATGTGTAGAGCGTGAGCGGCGCATGCGGATCGATCGGGCTGGCAGCATGCGTCGCGGCAGCATGAGTCGCGTCGCGCGCGGCGAACGGCGGCAGATCGGCGTCCGTCAGCATGAAGTCGTAGGCGTCCGCGAGATCGGCCAGATAGCCCGGCGTCGCGTTGGCCGGGATCACCGGCTCCTTGCCGCATGCGAAAAGCGCGAACAACGCGCAGGAGAAATCGAACGGGTCGTCGATGCACAGGGCGCAGCGCGGCGCCGCATGGGTCTCGGCAAGCGCGATCAGTGCCGCGACGCGCGCGCGAAACGCCGCGCGGTCGATGAGCGTCGCGCCGTCGCGGCACACCGGCGTATCGAGCGCGTCGGGCGTATCGGGCGCACTCGACGCGACGGCCGGAAGCAGATCGTGCAGCGCGATCATGCGGCCTCCGAACCCGCTCGCGCGGCGCGCGGCAACACGACGAGATAACGCCAGACGATCTCGCCGGCGAGCAGCAGGCCGATCAGCCCATAGGCAATCGCGCCGTTATAGAGCGACCAGTTCGCGCGGCTCCAGTACAGCGCCGTATACGCCGAAAACGCGCCGTTGGCGACGAAAAACGCACACCATACCTGGGTCACGCGCCGCGTATAGCGCACCGCGTCGGCCGGCAGGTTCGGATTGCCGAGCCGCGCGAATTTTTCGATCATCGAGGGCCCGCGCGCGAGCGTCGCGCCGAACGCGACGAGCAGCCCGAGATTGACGAGCGACGGATAGAGACGCAGCAACAGCTCGCTGTCGGTCACGACGATCGCCGCCGACGCGCAGGTGAGCAGTACGAGCACGCCCCAGTCGAGCGCGGAAAGCTGCCGCAGCGACAGCGCGAGCGGACCGCCGCCGGCCCAGCGCTGCAGCCACAGGATCGCGAGCAGCATGAAGCCGACGAGCCGTGGCGTGTCCCAATGCCATGCGCACAGGATCAGCACCGGATACGCGAGCATCAGCAGCCCCCGCACGACGGCCCTGCTCCAGTGAGTCCGCGTACCGGGCGCGGCGGACAACGACGGCGCCGTCTGCGATCGCGAGCGCGCGGCGGGCATCAGCCTTGCGCCGCGAGCAGCGACTCGACCGCGCCGATCACGTCGCCGACGGTGCGCACCGACTTGAATTCCTCGGGCTTGATACGGCGGCCGGTCATTTCCTGCAGCTTGATCGCGAGATCGACGGCGTCGATGCTGTCGAGATCGAGGTCTTCGAACAGATGCGCCTCGGGCGTCACGCGCTCGGGCTCGATCGCGAAGTTCTCCTTGAAGATCGCGCGGATGCGCTCAAGAATCTCAGTCTCGGTCACGGTTCATTCCCCTTTCCTGGTGGTTTCGTTCGCAGCCTGCGACGCTTCGCGCTGACTCTCGACGAGCGCGGCGAGCGTGCTGATCGAGCGGAAGTGTTCGCGCGTGCGTTCGTCGTTCGCCGCGATGGTTAGTTGGTATTGTTTGCGCAGCACGATGCCGATTTCGAGCGCGTCGATCGAATCGAGACCGATGCCGTCGGTGTCGAACAACGGGGCATCGTCGTCGATATCGGCGGGGCTCAGGTCTTCGAGATCGAGCGCTTCGATCAGAAGCTTTTTAATTTCCAGTTTTAAAGAATCCATAATCGAACAGGTGCTGGGTCATGTGGGCTTCGACGGCGCGCGTCACGCTGCGCGCCGCGAGGGCCGGGGTCGCGTCGTGCGCGGCAAGTTCGCCGACGCCGAGCGGCGCGAGCACGTTCACGCGCATCCGGAAAGCGCGCGCCGGCACGTCGTACCAGCGCATCTGCCGCGTGAACGCGGGCGGGTCGCAATCCATCAGCACCGGCACGATCGGCGCGCCGGCCTTCAGCGCCATATGCGCGAAGCCGCGCGAAAACGCGTGCAGCCGGTTCGGCGCAGGGCTGCGCGTGCCCTCGGGAAACACGATCATCGTGTAGCCGGCCGCAAGCTGGCGCGCACCCGCTTCGACGAGTTCGGTGGCGTCCGCGTTGCTCACGTATTCGGCCGCGTGCACGATGCCCCAGAAACACGGATTGCGCCAGTGCGCGTTCTTCACGACGCAACACGCGCGCGGCGTGAGCGAGAGCAGCACCATCACGTCGAGATAGGTCGGATGATTGGCGACGACGACGGCCGGGCCGCCCGCGCGCAGCGCGGCCGCGCCCGACGCTTCGAGTTCCATCACGCCGACGCCGCGCAGCACCGCGACGAGCGCGCGGAAAAACCAGTGGATCACGGCGGTCACGGCGCGCTGCCGCGACGCGCGATGCGGCCACAGCCACGCGAGCGGAAACACAAGCACCGAAAACAGCATGCCGCAGAGGCCGAACACGACGAAGGCCATGCCGGTCGCGCAAAGACGCCACAGGTAATCAAGCCGCGCGGTCATGCCATCTCCAGTGCCAGAGGGCGCCGGCCCGCTCCCAGCGCGCGGGCTGCCCGGTTTCGAGACAGTGCAGCAGCGCCTGGCTCTGGGTGGGGAAGCGGGTTGCGACGGTGTCGGCGGCGAGGGTGTTCGGGTTGGCAGGCGGGTTGTTAGCGGCGGCAGCGGCTTCGGCGGCAGCGTTGCCCGGGTTGGCGCCCAGGTTACTGGCCAGATTAGCGGTGGCCGCAGTTACGTTGGCCGCGGCGCCGTCAACCGGCGCGGACCGCGAGCCGGCCGCGCGGGACAGCGAGCATACGATGTGCCCGGCCGCCGCCGTGTCGTCGAGCAGCAGCGCGAGCGCGCCGCCTTGTACTTCGTCTTCGATCGTGCCGTAAGCGCGATCGGCCGGTTCGTCGGCGTAGACGAGCAGCACCGGCGAGTCGGGTTGCGTCGCGTATTGGGCATACGCTTCGAGCAGCGCATAGCCTAGCGTTTGCGCGCCGGCCGACACCGCGCTCGCGGCCGAGCGGTCGCCGCGCGCAATGCCGAAGACGCCGGTCATCGCATTGAGCACCGACAGGCTGAACGCGGTCGGCGAAACCGGTTCGCCGGCGCTGATGCTGCGCAGGATGTCGGTGGTGCGCCGCAATTCCCCGTGCCGCGACGCGAAAACCACGCGCACCGGCTCGCGCGCGACACAATCGTGCGCAACCTTGAGCGCGGCTTTGGACAGCGTGCTGAGACGCCGCCGCACGATCGGCTCGATAAAGCCGATATCGGGTGCGGCAGATGCGGTAGCCGGCCAGCTAGACCAGCGACCGACCGGAATGGTCCAGTGCAGATCGGGCATACGGTGTTCGCGCGTAGAAACGGGAAAAGGCTCAAGCGCCTGACGGAATATACAGCCGTCACAGCGTGTGGCGCCGCGCGGATCGGGATGTTTTCAGCCGGGATCGACCAATCTTCTTAGGGGGAATTCAGCGAATTATCGGCAATTGGCCCCGATTATTTAGGCGCCTTTGTCAATGGGTCTGCGAGATTGGCTCAGGCTCCTTTTGTCGCCGGAATCATACTGAATATTCTGGATTAAATCAGCCAGGAAAGACGTATCCATCTGTATCCGAGCCTTAAAACAACAAACTGTCAGACGAATTGACAAAAATGGCCGAAACGCTGCGGCGGGCCCGCCGGGAAGGCTTGCGCGCGGGGCCGGCGGCAATTTTCGGGGTGGCGGGCGAGACGGGAGCGGCGCCCTGCTTTCCGAAAATCGTTTGCGGCCTTTCCTGGCAATTGTTGCAAACCGCCACAGCCGGCGCCGTATGCGCGGCGCGGCATCCGCGCAACATCCGTGCAATATCCGTGCAATATCAGACCGGTATCAGTCCGGTATCGGCCCGATATCCGCGGTAAACGCACCGCCGGCTCTGTTATACTCCGGCCCTCATTGGGGAGTAGCCGCCTCGCAGCACGTCCGCACCGCGTTTCACCGGTGCGTCGCACGTGCGGTTCGCGAGGGCGCCTGTCAACAGACTTGGCCGTCACGGCCATGGCAGCCGCAGCCTCTGGCCTGGCGAGACCGATGATCCACACGCGCCGCAACAGGGCCCGGCGTGTCGTGGGTCGTCGCTCGTTCATGATTCGGCCCGAGGAATCCCTTCAAAGTGAATCAAGCCTTCCTTATTTCGACCGGTGCGGTCGCGCTCGCCGAAATCGGCGACAAGACGCAACTGCTCTCGCTCGTGCTCGCCGCCCGCTACCGCAAACCCGTGCCGATCATTCTCGGCGTGCTCGTCGCGACGCTGATCAATCACGCGGGCGCCGGCGCGCTCGGCGCGTGGCTCGGCTCGATGCTGACGCCGGCCATCATGCGCTGGGCGCTCGCCGCCTCGTTCATCGGCATGGGCTTGTGGATTCTCGTGCCCGACAAGCTCGACGACGAGGAAGCCAACACCAACCGCACGCACTTCGGCGTGTTCGGCGCGACGGTGGTCACGTTCTTCATCGCGGAAATGGGCGACAAGACGCAGATCGCGACGGTCGCCCTCGCCGCGCGCTTTCACGATTTCTTCAGCGTGGTGGCCGGCACGACGCTCGGCATGATGATCGCCAACGTGCCGGCGATTCTGCTCGGCGACCGCTTCGCGCATCGTCTGCCGACGAAGCTCGTGCACGGCATCGCGGCGGTGATGTTCGTCGTGCTCGGGGCGATGGCGCTGCTCGGGGTGGGGGTTTAGGCGGCAAAGCGAACGGCCCGGCGGATCACGCCTGCCGGGCCGTTTTTGCGTGGTTTTGCATGGTGCGCCGGGTGCCGGCGTACCGCGCGAGCGCGGCTTACTGCCCTGGCTTGGTGGCCGATGAGCCCGAGGTGCCCGACGCCGCCGCCGGCGCCGCAGCCGGCATCGACACCTCTGTCACCGCCATGCCGCCGTTGCCGACCGGAATCTTCACCGTATGCACGGCGCCGTTGCCGAGCGGAAAATCGGCGAGCGCGCTGCGCGCGAGATACGGCATCGCCCTGACCAGCGACGACTCGCCGCCGAAATTACGCGCGCTCACGTTGTAGACCTCCTTGCCGCTCGCGCGCTCGGTCATCCGGATGCCGAGCAGATGCGTGAAAACCGGGTAGCTCTGATTCACGTAAGCGGTCGGGAACGGTCCCCACGGCCCCCAGGGATCGAACGGCCGGCCCCAGTACGGACCGGGCCACGGGTTGTAATAGACCGGTTCCGCGACGGTCACGATGTCCGAGCGAATGCCGTAGGCGAGTTCGACCAGATAGCGCGCCTCGTTGCGAGGAACCTCGCGGAACGACTGCGCGGCCAGTTCGTTCGCGACGATCCGCTCGTACGCGGTCAGCTCCAGATTGTTCTGCTGATCCTCGTGTCGCGTGAACGCATAGGTGCGGGTCGCGTCGCTGCCGCTCCACGCGGAGAACGCCGTGACCTGGGTCGTCACATAGGTCGTGCAGCCGGCGAGCAGCAACGTCAGTGCCGCGAACAGCAGCATGATGCGGCGCGTCCATCGATCGGTGTTCATGGTCTACCTCGTGATGCGTCTGAAGTGCTGCAATTAAAACCGTGGATCGAGCGCGATTATTCCGTGCCGGTGGCGCGCTTCTTCGCGTGACCTCTTCGCGCGACCTGATCCGCCAAAGCGGATCGATGCCGGCCCGAGGCGCGGAACCCGCCGCCACGCGTTCACGGACCACACTGACCGCACGGACTGCCGCCGCGCGCAGCGCCCGATAATACGCTGACCTCGCCGGCCGGCAAAAGGTTCTTCCCGGCCAAGGCGCAACGAAGCCGGCGGCCCGCTATCGACGCCCGGCCAGGCCGCACAGTCAGGTCGTACCGCCAGGCTTCGAAGCTCGCCCCCGCATCGTTCCGCACAATCGCCCGAGGCTTTGTACAATGGCTCGACCAAGCCCGGCTCGCGCGCCCTGCGCGCGCCTGACCGCTCGAGTCCACCACCACAGAACGCCATGGCCGATACCGCAACGCCCAATGTGATCCGCCGCGCCGATTACGCGCCGCCCGCCTTCCTGATCGACACCGTCGCGCTCGAATTCGATCTGGTCCCCGAACGCACGGTCGTGAGGAATACGATGCGCGTGCGCCGCAACCCGGACGCAGCGCGCGCCGCGCATCTCGAACTGATGGGCGAGCAGCTCGAATTCGTCGGCGCCGAACTCGACGGCCAGCCGTTTTCCCATGCGCATCCGCACGAGCATGGCCTCGTGCTCGACGACGTGCCGGACAGCTTCGAGCTGACGCTGACCAGTATCTGCAATCCCGCGGACAACACCACGCTGTCGGGCCTGTACGTCTCGAGCGGCAACTTCTTCACGCAGTGCGAGGCCGAGGGCTTTCGCCGCATCACCTACTTCCTCGATCGCCCCGACGTGATGGCGAGCTTCACGGTCACACTGCGCGCGAGCAAGGCCGACTATCCGGTGCTGCTGTCGAACGGCAATCTGCTCGAAGCAGGCGAGTTGCCCGACGGCCGCCATTTCGCGCGCTGGGAAGACCCGTTCAAAAAGCCGAGCTACCTGTTCGCGCTCGTCGCGGGCAAGCTCGTCGCGCTCGAAGAACGCGTCAAGACCGGCTCGGGCAAGGAAAAGCTGCTGCAGGTGTGGGTCGAGCCGCACGATCTCGACAAGACCCGTCACGCGATGGACTCGCTGATCCACTCGATCCAATGGGACGAGGCGCGCTTCGGGCTCGAACTCGATCTGGACCGCTTCATGATCGTCGCGGTCAGCGACTTCAACATGGGCGCGATGGAGAACAAGGGGCTCAACATCTTCAACACGAAGTACGTGCTCGCGAACCCCGAAACCGCCACCGACACCGACTTCGCGAACATCGAGGCGGTGGTCGGCCACGAATACTTCCACAACTGGACCGGCAACCGCGTGACCTGCCGCGACTGGTTCCAGCTGAGCCTGAAGGAAGGGCTCACCGTGTTCCGCGACCAGGAGTTCTCGGCCGACATGGCGGGCGGCCAGACGGGCAGCAGCGACGAAGCCGCGCGCGCGACCAAGCGCATCGAGGACGTGCGCGTGCTGCGCCAGATGCAGTTCGCCGAGGACGCGGGCCCGATGGCGCATCCGGTGCGCCCGGAGAGCTACGTCGAGATCAACAACTTCTACACGATGACCGTCTACGAGAAAGGCTCGGAAGTCGTGCGGATGTATCAGACGCTGTTCGGCCGCGACGGTTTCCGCAAGGGCATGGACCTGTACTTCGCGCGCCACGACGGCCAGGCCGTGACCTGCGACGACTTCCGCCACGCGCTCGCCGACGCGAACGGCCGCGACCTCGCGCAGTTCGAGCGCTGGTATAGCCAGGCCGGCACGCCGCGCGTGTCGGCGCGCACCCGCTACGACGCCGCGCAGCAGCGCTACGCCGTGACGCTCAGGCAAGGTTACGGCGACGCCGCGCCGGCCGCGCGCGAAACGCAGAAGGGACCGCTGCTGATTCCGTTCGCGCTCGGCCTGATCGGCGCGGACGGCCATGATCTGCCGCTGCGGCTCGACGGCGAGGCGCAGGCGGCGGCATCGACCACGCGCGTACTCGAATTCACGCAGACCGAGCAGACCTTCACGTTCGTCGACGTCGCGCAGGAACCGCTGCCGTCGCTGCTGCGCAATTTCTCGGCGCCGGTCATCGTCGAATACGACTACACGGCCGAACAGCTCGCGTTCCTGCTCGCGCACGACAGCGATCCGTTCAACCGCTGGGAAGCCGGCCAGCGGCTCGCCACGCGCGAGTTGCTCGCGCTCGCCGCACGCGCGGCCACGGGCGCGGCGCTGCAACTCGACGACTCGGTGGTTGCCGCGTTCGCGCGCGTGCTGACCGACGAGACGCTGTCGCCGGCGTTCCGCGAACTCGCGCTGATGCTGCCGTCCGAAGCGTATCTGGCCGAGCAGATGGCCGAGTCGAACCCGGCCGCGGTTCATGCGGCGCGGCAGTTCGTGCGCAAGCGTCTTGCCAACGCGCTGCGCGACGACTGGCTGAAGGTGTACGAGCAGCATCGCACGCCGGGCGCGTATGAAGCGACGCCCGAGGCGGCCGGGCATCGCGCGTTGAAGAATCTCGCGCTCTCGTATCTCGCGGAACTCGACGATCCGGCGCAAGCCGTGCGCCTCGCGTCCGCGCAATACGACACCGCGAACAACATGACCGATCGCGCAGCCGCGCTCTCCGCGCTGCTCAACGCGGGCGCGCCGCAAGGCGGCAGCGCCGAGGCGCAGCACGCGCTCGACGACTTCTACCGGCGCTTCGAGAAGGAGCCGCTCGTCATCGACAAGTGGTTCGCGTTGCAGGCGACGCAGCGCGGCAGCGCGCAGCATCCGGTCATCGACACGGTGCGCAGGCTGATGACGCACCCGGCCTTCACGCTGAAGAACCCGAACCGCGCGCGCGCGCTGATCTTCAGCTTCTGCGCGGCGAACCCCGCGCAGTTCCACGCCGAAGACGGCTCGGGCTACGCGTTCTGGGCCGACCAGGTAATCGCGCTCGACGCGCTCAATCCGCAGGTGGCCGCACGCCTCGCGCGCTCGCTCGAACTGTGGCGCCGCTTCACGCCGGCGCTGCGCGACAGCATGCGCGCGGCGCTCGAAAAAGTGGCCGCGCAGGTGAAATCGCGCGACGTGCGCGAGATCGTCGAGAAGGCGCTGGCGTAATGCCTCGCTGAGTTTCACACCGCACCGAAAAGCCGGCACGCGTTGCCGGCTTTTTTTCGTCTGGCGGTGGCGACATTAGCCATCTGGCCGACTGTTCATGCCTCGTTCGCAAGGAGAAAGTATACGCCTCGGTTTAATTATTTACATTTAACGTGACGCGTTATATCATCCATGATACTGACATTCGCCGACAAGGCCACCGCGAGAATCTTCCAGGGCAAGTTCGTGCATTCGCTGCCGCATCACATCCAGGCGCTCGCCTATCGCAAGCTGCTGATGATCGACGCCGCAAGCTCCATCGCGAATTTGCACGCGCCGCCCGGCAACCGGCTCGAAGCCTTGCAGGGCCTGCGCAGCGGGCAATGGAGCATTCGCATCAATGCGCAATGGCGCATTTGCTTTCATTTCGTGGGCGAAGACGCGCTGAATGTCGAGATCGTCGACTATCACTGACTATTGGGAGACCGACATGGTCATCAAACGCTCCGCGCTCAACAGCATCGATTTCTCGGACGTCGATACGGGCGAGGTCATTGCCGAGATCCATCCCGGCGAGATTCTACGCAGCGAGTTTCTCGAGCCGCTCGGCATGTCCGTCAACGCGCTCGCGCTCGCGCTGCGAGTGCCGGCGCCGCGCGTCAACGACGTCGTGCGCGGCCGCCGCGCGATCTCCGCCGATACTGCGCTGCGGCTCGAGCGCTACTTCGGCGCCAGCGCGCCATTCTGGCTCAATCTGCAAATCGCCTACGACCTGCGCGTCGCCACCGCCGCCGCGGGCGAGCAGATCGCGCGCGAGATCGAACCGCTGCCGCGCGCCGAGCGCCCGAAAATGCCGAGCGTGCCGGCCGGCCACGCGCGGGCCGCGGCGCTCGCGGCGAGCGTCAGCGGCAACGCCGCCGGCAAGGCGCGCCGCAAGGGCTGAAGGCTGCCGCGCCATACGTGCGGCAAACGATGCCACGCCGCACCACACGGCGTCGCACGCCTCAGCACAGCAAATGCATGGAGCCGACACAACGAACGGTTAAAATCCCGATATTCCTCTAGCCTCCCCGGAGTACAGCAATGTCTTTGCAACGTCGTACCACTCTCACGAAGTACCTGATCGAGCAGCAGCGCGAAACCAACAACCTGCCTGCCGACCTGCGCCTCCTGATCGAAGTCGTTGCGCGTGCCTGCAAGGCGATCAGCTACCACGTCAGCAAAGGCGCGCTCGGCGATGCGCTCGGCTCGGCGGGCAGCGAAAACGTCCAGGGCGAGGTGCAGAAGAAGCTCGACATCCTCTCGAACGAAATCCTGCTCGAAGCCAACGAATGGGGCGGCAACCTGGCTGGCATGGCGTCCGAGGAAATGGAGCAGTTCTTCCCGATCCCGGCCAACTATCCGAAGGGCGAATACCTGCTCGTGTTCGATCCGCTCGACGGCTCGTCGAACATCGACGTCAACGTGTCGATCGGCACGATCTTCTCGGTACTGCGCTGCCCGGACGGCCATCAGGCCACCGAGCAGTCGTTCCTGCAACCGGGCACGCAGCAGGTCGCCGCGGGCTATGCGGTGTACGGCCCGCAAACCGTGCTCGTGCTGACCACCGGCAACGGCGTGAACTGCTTCACGCTCGATCGCGAACTCGGCTCGTGGGTGCTCACGCAAAGCGACATGCGCATTCCGGTCGAAACGCGCGAGTACGCGATCAACGCCTCGAACGAGCGTCACTGGTATCCGCCGGTTCAGCAGTACATCGGCGAACTGAAGGCCGGCAAGGAAGGTTCGCGCCAGGCCGACTTCAACATGCGCTGGATCGCATCGATGGTCGCCGACGTGCATCGCATCCTCAATCGCGGCGGCGTCTTCATGTACCCGGCCGACAAGCGCACGCCGGACAAGCCGGGCAAATTGCGTCTGATGTACGAAGCGAATCCGATGGCGTTCATCGTCGAGCAGGCCGGCGGCGCCGCGACCAATGGCGAAAAGCGCATCCTCGACATTCAGCCGAAGAGCCTGCATGAGCGCGTCGCGGTGTTCCTCGGTTCGAAGAACGAGGTCGATCGCGTGACCCGCTATCACCTCGAAGCGAAAAAGTGATCTCGAAATAAAAAAATGCGCCGAGGGGCTTGCCAAAGCACCAAAGTAATCCCTATAATCTCTTTTCTCCTGATGCCGGAATAGCTCAGACGGTAGAGCAGCGCATTCGTAATGCGAAGGTCGGGGGTTCGATTCCTCTTTCCGGCACCAAGTAATACCGCTGGAAGCCTTACCCAGTAAGGCTTCCAGCCCAAACCCTCCATAACGGGACATAACGCAGAATAACGCGATAACGCTCCCGGTTTTCCCAAGATTTTCCCAGTCTTCCTCGCTCGACGTGTTGACGGCCTTGTTCCCCGGTACCGCTGTACTGAACGTGGATCAGGTCGCCGTCGCGTTGGGAAAAAACGGGAAAGCCGGCGCGCAGTCGGTACGCAATCAACTGGCGAGCGGTACGTTCCCCATCCCCGGTCGCAAGGTCGGTAGTTCGTGGGTGTGGAGCATCGCCAGGGTCGCCGACTGGCTGGACGGTGTGGAGCCGGACGCAAAACCGGCGCCGTCCGCCGTCACTGCCCCCGCCGTTTCCCGTTCCCGCTCTGCCCCTCCTCCGCCGCCGCCGAAACGTCGTGGTCGTCCGACGAACGCCGAACGGTTGCGCCGGCAGCAAGGCTTGGCGTTCAGCGCGATGGTGTCGGACGCGCTGGACCGCTGGCTCGTCGCCGAGCAACAACGCCAAGCCGGCGTGCTCGGCGATGCGGCGGACGAAGCCGCGCCCGACCTGCCACCGTACCAGCGTCGGCGCAGCACGCCGTAAAACAAACGGGGCCGATCGGCCCCGTTGTCGTTTTACATGCTGATGCCTCGGCCGCGCCGCTGCTGTTGCTGCGCCGGGTGCTCGATTTCGTGCACCCGGCCTCGCTGCTGCGCCTGCTGTTTCTCGCGTTCGACGGCCTGGCGCTTCTCCGCGACGGCCTCGGCCACGGCTTTCAGGTCGGCCTCGCGCCTCGCGGTCGCTTGGGCCTCGGCCTGTACCTTCTGCGCGTGCTCGGCCGCCCGGGCCTGCTCGACTGCGTGCTGCTTCTGCTGCTCGGCCTGCTGGAGCCGTTGATCGCGCTCGATCCCTTCGCGGTTCTGCAACGACGCGGCCCGATCCAGCGCCTGCGCGGCCACGCGCTGCGCGCCGTCGATCTTGCCGGTGAAGGTTTGCACGTTGGTCGTGGTGCCGTACACCGCGCCGTGCGCCGGGTTCGTGAGCACGTTGCTCACCGCTTGCGGCTTGTCCTTCTCGGTGACGTACGCCAGCACCTCGGTACGGTTCAGGGCGGCGGCCTTGTCGTGCGTCGTCGCGTAGGCGTGGGTCATGTACGCCAGCGCCCGGTCGTTGACCGTGAACATGCGCCCGTCGTCCTTCGCGTTCGTGCTCTCGACCTCCAGCACCGCCGACACGCCCTTGTCGCGGTCGGTTTCGAGTCCGCGAACGCGGTACGTCGCCTGCGCGGGCTCTTCCAGGCGCTCTTTCAGGTTGAACGACGACGCGCCCTTCTCGCTTCGCAGTACCAGGCGCTCGCCGTCGGCGAGGGCCAGCGGGCTCTTGCTGGTCGGGTTCGCCACCACGTCCTGCGCGCCCAGCAGGTTCGCCTCGCGCAGCGCGTCGCGCACGGCGTTGTTGACCTGGCGCACGTCGGCGACGTTCCCGGCGGTGGCGATCTTGTTCCGGTCGTGCTGCTGGCTCTCCACGTAGGCTTGGCCCAGCGCTTTCAACGCCTCGGGTTTGCGCTCCGCGTGAACCACCGCGACCGGCGCCCGATCGCCGCGGTCCGTGACGGAATGCAGGGCCGCTTGCGCGCGCTCGGTGGTGTCCGTCCGGTTGTGCAAGGTCTGGCCGATCGTCGTACCCGTGGCGCTGAACGCCTGGCCGGTGCCACGCAGCACCACGGCGTCGGCTGCAGCCTGCACCTTGCGCAGGTCGTCCAGTTTGATGCGACCATCTTCGGCGGCCATGACCTGCACGGTTTTACCAGCGGCCAGTTGCTCGGCCTTGAAGAGCGGCATGGCGTGCGCGTGCTCGACGCCCGCGCCGTTCGTGAGCACGATGTCCTTGCCGTGGTCCGGGTGCTTCTCGTTCGCGCCGATCACGCGGGCGTGGATTTCCGGCTGCTCGCCGCCTTTGACGTTGAGGACCGCCAGGCGCACGCTCGCCGGATCGGTCAAGCCGTGCGTCACCGCGGCGGCCTTCGGGCTGTTGAACGCCAGCACGTCGCCCTCGGCGACGTCCAGCGACAAGGTTTTGGTCTTGGCGTTCAGAGCCTCGGCTCGCTGCGCGGTGTCGCGGTCGAACGCTTCGCGTTGCACGGCGTCGTGCTTTGCGAAGTCGTGCGCCGTGGCCGTCCAGCCGTTGCGCGTCGTGAGCATGGTCTGGCCCGGATGCTCCGGGTCGGTCACTTGTACCGCTTCTCCGCCGCCCTTGCGCAGTTCGACCGTGGCGCCGATCGCCAAGCCCGCGCGCTCGATCGCGCTCGGTACGTCCACGCCGTGAACGTAGTGGGTCTGGCCGTCGCGCCCGCGGATGAGCGCATAGGGCGACATGCTTTTCGGATCGGCGGGGTCGTACAGGCGGCGGCCGGTTTCCTCCAGCGTGCCACGGTAGTACCGCTCGGCCCCGCGGCTCTGCACGTCCGCCTCCGGCGTGAACGTTGAGCCGTCGATCATGGCGCCACGCGTCACGGTCAAGGTCACGTCCGCGCCCCGAATGCGGCCGTCTTGCCTCAACCGCTCGCGGATCGCGGCGTTGAGCGCCTGGGAGTCGCCCGCGCTCGCCACGGCGCTCAACGTGTTGGAGTCGCCGGCCCGCTTGGCGTGCTCGTCGGCCATCGCCGCGATCACGTCGCGGCGGGCGTCGTGTGCCGTCGCCCGGACGCGCAGGTTGAACGTCGCCAGCGTCGCCTCGGCGTGCGCCGCCACCTCGTCGCGCTTGGCCTGCGCGGCGGCGGCTTGATCGGCGAGCCGCTGCTGGGTGCCGGCGTTCAGCACGGTCTTGTCGCGCAGCACGTCCTCCGCCAAGAGTTTCAGGTTGTCCTTCTCGATCGCCTTCACAAGGCTCCCGATGTCCTCCTCGTTGCCCACGATGGTCATGCGGTCTTTGTGCCGCGTGAGCGCGGGGACCAGTTTCTGGTGGTCGTTCATCCCGGCGGCGTATACGAACGCGGCCTCTTTCGACTGGCCTTGGGCGCTGAAGTTGGTGCCCGCGTAACCCAGTTGGAAATGCTGGTAATCGCACGTGCGCACATCGACCAGCCGACGATCGCCGCGGGCGTTGGTGTCGTCGGGCAGGTCCGAGAGGATTCTGAGCGTGAGGATTTTGTCGCCCGGATGCTTCGGGTCGTCCAGCCAGCCCACGATTTCCGCTTTGGTGCCGTTCTGCACGCCGAGTTCGCTCAACCGGAACTTCAACGCGTCGGCGTCGCGCTCGGCCAGCAGTTGTGCAAGGGATTTCCTGATGCCCGTCTTGACGCCCTTGCTCTTGACCTCGATCGTTTCGTCGGGGCTCTTGCGCGCCTCGGCGATCTGCTTGTCGAAATACTGCTGCTGCCGCCGGTGTTTTTCGATTTCCTCCGACGTGTGGCGAAACTGCTGCTCGTGGAGCCGCACGTCCCGGTCTTGGAACGCCTTCTCGGCCGCGAGCCGCTTGGCCTCGATCTTGGCGGCCTTCGTGGGGTTCCCCGCCGCCTCCGCCGCCTTGATCTTGCGCTTGAAGGTCACGTTGGCGTTTTCGTAGGCGTTCCGGTTGGTCGCCCGCTGGTCCTTGATCGCCTTGCGGGCTCGGTCGTTTTCGATGTACTCCTTCGTCACCGATCCCAAGCGCAGCAGGTCGCCCCCGCCCAGCACCTGTTGCTGCCGGCCCATCTTGTTGTTGTGCTTGTAGGCCAACACCGTGAAGTCCGCGCCGACCTCGCCGCGTTGCTGGCGCAGATCACGCACGGCCTGGTTCAACGCATCAGCGTCGGCGTTCTCACCGGCCAACATCACCTTTTGGTGCAACCCCAACGGTACCGGCTTGCCGTCCCGGATGACGGTTTCCCCGGTCTTCCAGTCGATCTTTGCCGCGTCCACGTATCGCCGCGCGAGCGTTTCGATTTCGGCGCGGTAGCCCTTATCGACCACCTCGATCATGCCTTCGGCCTTCAAGGCGTCCACGGCCGCCTGGCCTTTTTTGGCGTACAGCAGGTTGGAAATGGCCTTGTGACTGCGGATGTCCTTGCCGTTGGCGTCTTGGCCCACGACGAGGCCGGCCCGTTGCCGGTTGATGTTGGTCATCTCCGTGACCGGCGCGCCAGCGCGGACCGCGGCGTTCTGCGCACCGCCCACACCGATCGCCTGCTGCTGGTGCTCGTCGTCGCCCATGAGTACGAACTTGCCGCCCACGGCGTCCACCGCCGCCTGAAGTTTGCGGCCGGTGAGCACGTCCAGCGTGCCGCCTTCGTCCACGAGCACCACGGCGCCTTGCGCCATTTCGATTGTCCCCATTTCGAGTTTCGCCAAGAACGAGGCGACCGACAAACCTTTCACGCCGGACTCGCTTTCGAGCATCGTTGCGGCGGTCCACGCCTGGCCCAAGCCGTACACCTCACGGCCCTCGGCTTTCCATGCGTCGGTCATCGCACCGATGGAGAACGATTTGCCGGTGCCCGCCCAGCCCCGCAGCACCACGGTGCCGCCGGGGCCGGCGAGCATACGGGCGGCGGCCTTCTGCTCGTCCGACATTTTGATCGGCTCGGCGTCGGGGCCGTTCTTGCGGACCATCTCCGCGCTCTTCTTCGCCTCGTAGGCGGCGAGGTACCCCTCGATGTCGCCGGTGAGCGCGGTGCGGGCGTCGGTCGCCCGGTCGCGCACGCTCTGCATGAACGCCTGCTCTTGCCCGACGTACAGACCGGACGAGTAGGTGAGCAGGCCGGCCTTCTCGATGGCAGCGTAACGCTCCAGGTTGTTGCGCTGCATGAACTGGTCGATCAGCGCCTCTTGCGCCTGCGCGGTCGCCGGGAACAACGGACCGTGTTCCTTGGCGAGTTCGCCCAGCATGTCTACGCGCGAAAAGTTGATGCCGAACCGTTTGTGCAGGTTCTCGAGGATCGTGTCGTCGTGGCGCGGCCCGAGCCCGATGTGCGCCGATTGGCGCAACAAATCGTCGGGTGCGACCATGCGACCGTGGGCCACAAGGGCGCCGATCTGGCGCTCCCACAAGCCGCCCGGGGCGATCAGTTCCTCGTACGCCGGCTCGTTGTCCTTGCTCGCGCGGGTCTGGTAGAACGCATCGCTCACCTTCATGCCTTTGTCGGCCGCGCGCTTCAGCGCCTCGGCCTGGCGGTCCGACGAGAGGTCGAGCGCCATTTGGGAGAAACCGACGATGCGGTAGTCGATCTGGCCGGTTTCGTTGCCCAGCGCGTCGCGCTCGATCACCTTCTCGTACCGGAAGAGGTCCATCAGTTCGCGGGCCGTGGTCGCTTTGTAGACCATGTCCGCCGCGTATTGCAGGTTCCGGTTGTACAGGTCGCGGTCGTTCAGCGCCGTCACCTTGCCTTGCGGCGTGCCGTCGTCGGCCAGCGCGGCGTTCAGCAGCATGATGTGCACGTGCAGGTTGGCCTGGTGCTCGCCGTACACGTTGTTCATGCCGGCGATGGGCGTTTCCGGCGCGTTCGCGTCGGGCGTCTTCGCGGTCTTACCCAACACCGGACGCGCGGTCCAGTGCTGGTGCGTCGTGTAGAGCAGGCCGCGCGTCTCGACCGGCTGGTTGCCGATGCGGCTTTCGGTGTAACGGCGGATCAGGTCCATCGCCTCGCTCACGCCCTTGTCGCTCGCGTTGAGCATCCGGGCGCGCACGTGCTCGGACGAGGCGGCGTAGGCCAGGCTGAAGTCCTTGCCGTTGGAGAGGACCATCGCGTGGCCGACCTTGTGCGCGGGCGTCGTCACCTTGCCGTCCGGCCCGGTCACGTCGTCGAGCACCCCGGCGTTCGGTACGTCGTTCAGGCCGTTGCCCATGTAGCCCTGCGCGTGCTTCCACAACGTGGTGCGATCGACCGGCTGCCCCTCGATGCCGAGCGCCTTCGCGAGGTCGCCGCGCCAGGCGCTGGTGTTCTGCTCCGTGCCATCGAGCAGGTAGCCCGGCTGCTGCTCCTGCCCTTCGTACAGGTAGTCGAGCATGTTGACGCCGGGCTTCCCGCGCTTGCCCTTCGTTGCGCCTCGGCTATCGAGCGGTTCGATCACGACCATGTGGGTCTCCGTTAACGAAAACGGCCCGTGGGGTCACGGGCCGGATGGGTGGTGATGCAGTTGGCACCAACGTTGATCCATCCTCGCTCCAGATCCGCACGATGTCCAGCAAACGCCCCTTCTATATAGAGGGGGCGTTTGCGGATCACCGACCGCGCACGGTGATGGTGGTCTGCTTCTTGGTCGGGCCGGTCGGCGTCTTGCTCTCGTGGTACATGTCCACGATCTTCACGGCGTCGAGCAGGCCGCCGAGTCCGACCACGCCGATCGCTTCGCCGACCGCATCGGCCGCGTAGGAACGTGCGACCTCGCCGGCCACCTCGTCAAGGTCGTCGCCCACGGTTTCCGTCGGCGCCTTGCTGGCGAGTTTCGCAGCGGCCACGGGATCGCGCACGTCGCGCGTGATGATGCTCACAACCTGCTCCGGCCCGTCGTCGATGGTTTCCCCGCTCGCCGCGATGCTCGCCTCGGCGACGGGTGCGGGCGCGGGCGCCTCGGGCGGTTCGAGCGCCTGCACGGGGCCGCCGTCGTCGTCCATCGGGTCGGCCACGTCGTCAAGCAGGCCCATCAGGTCGTCGGGATCGCCCGCATCGTCGGACTCGAGACCGCCTTCGGTGCTGGCCGCGGTTTCGGGGGCCGAAGGCTCCGTTTCGGGGGTGGTGTTGGTGTTGGTGTCGGCGGCTTCGGTGTCCGGCGCGGGCTCGTTCGGCTCCGGCGGCTCCGGCGGTTGCGGCGTCGGCGACAGCGGCGCGGTGACGGCCGCCGCCCACGAGGCCGGATCGTTCACCGGCCGCACGATGCGAGCGTCGGTGTCGTGGCCCGGCCAGGACAACCGCAACGCGTCCTTGCCCATCGACAAGATCGCGCGCACCCGGAACCCGGCCGGTTCCCGCCACGTCGGTACGTCGTACGGGCCGATCACCTCGGGGTCGGACAGTTCGTGCGTCGCGACGGTCAAGCGGGTTTCTTCGTTCCGGCTACTGGTTTGACTGGCCTTTTCCCCGGGCGTCGCGCTGGTGCTGGTGTTCGTGACCAGTACCCGCATCCGCCCGATCGCTTCGGACAGTTCGGTGGCCGTGTCGCCGGCCGCGATCTGGCAGATGATCTTGGAACCGATCATCGACAGGATCGTTTTCTTCGTGTCCGTCGAGTAGGTTTCTGCGATCTGGCTCGGGTCTTGGTACCCCAAGATGACGCAGCAGCCCTTGGACCGGCCTTTGTCGATCAACGGCTCGATCTTCAGTTTGCCGGGCGCGGTGAACTCGTCGCAGACGATGAACAGGTGGCGCTTCTTGCTATCCTCCAGGTCCATGATCTGCGGCGTGAGCATGTTGAACAGGGCGGAAATGAACGCCACGGTCAACGGGTTGCCGCTCTTGCCGCGCAGCAGGATGTGGCGCGGGCCTTTCCAGTCGTCGGACGACCATTCCTTGCACGAGAAGCGTGGGCGCTTGTCGTTGGGAACCGTGGTCGGCCAGGCCATCGCCAGGTCGGTCAACAGGGCGGCCCCGTTGGACAGCGTGGACAGCACGCTATCGACCGTCGGCCCCGGGTTCTTCACGTCGTTGTAGGCCAACTCGATGTGCGGGTCGATGGCGACGTACGGTGCGAACAGGTCGGCCAAGCCCTGCTGGCCCAGCCGGCACCGCTGCGACAGTTCGGTGAATCCGTAGCCCTCCCCGCCGTGGGTGTGGTGGAACGTGCGGATCACGCCGACCATGATCTTCTGGCTGGCGACATCGAAAAACTTCCCGTTGCCGTCGCTGGCCGGGAGCAGGCATTGCGCGAACATCTTGGCCGCCGATACGTCGGCCAGGTCTTTCGCGATGTCCCAAATGCCCGAACGGTTGTCCCACGGGTTGAGGATCATCGCGGTCTTGTAAAACGACGTGAAGTCGCCTTTGGCGTCGAGGATGATGCTCTTGGCCCGGTTCTTCACCGCGCCCAGCATCGGGGCGAGCACGATCTGGTCGAGGATGTGCAGCAGGATCATCGT
Organism: Burkholderia sp. Ax-1724; assembly: GCF_011752995.1. GTDB lineage: Bacteria > Pseudomonadota > Gammaproteobacteria > Burkholderiales > Burkholderiaceae > Paraburkholderia. Next base: position 119,691 of record NZ_VWWL01000020.1, on the reverse strand, counting down.
TTTGCCCGACCCGGGCTTGCCGACGATGATCAGGTGCTTGGTCCACCACGTCCGGCTGAACTTGCCGAGCGACGGGCAAACCGACATGTACGGTTTCTTCTTCGGCGGGTGGAGCAGTCGATGGACCGCCGCGACGATCCCTTGGTCGGTGAGTGTGTCCGAGAACGACGGCCCGCTCGTTTCGCGGATCGCTTCGCTCACCGCCGCCTTCCCGTCGAGCAGTCGCGGCCCGCTGATGTACACCATGTTGTGCCACCGCGGGATGATCTGGTCGCGGTAGATGTACGTTGCCATCCCGAGCGGCAGGATCGAGGCAAGCCCGAGCCGGGCCAGCGTCGCCGGGAGGTAGTACGTCCAGAGGTTCGCGAAGTTGTACGCTTCGGCGGCGAAGAAACGACCGTGCGTCACGGCGTGGAACAGCGCGCCGAACGTATCGCCGATCCCGGCGAGCAGGCCGATCCCGCCCACGTCACCGGGACCGGCGAGCCACGCGATGGGCAGCGTGATGAAATAAAACAGCAGACCGGCCAGCGCTTCCTTCAAGGCAACGAAGCGCACCGCGTATTTTTGCGAGGGCGCGATGTTGGGCGGCGGGGCGAACCAATAGACCATGCCGTCGTGGGCTTTCTTGCTCATGATCACGCCTCCGTGGTGTAGGGGGTTTGGCCGTCCGGCGTCCAACTGAAGAGCGAACATGGCTTGTTGGAGCAAGCGTAAATCCGCTTGCCCTCGTGCTCGCCCTTGGTGAACCGCTTGGGTTCCATGTGCCCGACTCCGCATTTCGGGCAGACCGGCTTGGCGGCCTCGACCGGTCCCGCACCGGCCGATTTCTCCGCGGCGGCGGCCATCAGGTTCACGAGTACCTGGTGACGTTGCTGGTCCACCGCGGCGATGTCGCGCTGAAAGTTGCGCAGCGCTTCGGCGAACCCGCGCTGAATGCTGGCGACGGCGGACGCGCCGGTGAGGCGATCGCGGATGGTCTCTCGGTACCACTCGGCGACGGTCATGTTGCTGGCCTCGGCGAGGGCCTTCGCCTGGGCGATCTCCTCGGCGACGAGGCGGATGGTTTGCTTTTCCACGGTGCACTCCTGAACGGACGCCGCGCACGGCGGCTACCCCTTCAGCAATAACTCCAGGCAGTCCTAAAGGCAAACGTCCACGAGCGGCACCACGACATGACAAACGAATAAAAATGAGCGGCTGCGGCAAACCATTGCCAGGCATGGCGTTCAGCAGATTTCCCGATGTTGTCGAGCGGCTTTGGCGTTGAAAAACGTGTACTCAAAGCCGCTCCCCGCAAAGCCTTGCTGCACATAGCGCGCCGCAGGCGCATGGCCGCGTCGCAGACGCGGAACGGGTACCGCGCGGAGCGCTGTATGTGCTGTGGGAGTCTTCGCAGTTGCTTCAACCGACCCGCCTCACGCATCAACCCACGATTGTCGCTGGTGACGGTGTTGCTTTGTCGCTGGTGACGGGATCGCCTTTGACCGTCGCCAGTCCTGGTTGTCGCTGGTGACGCCGTTGGTTTGTTGCTGGTGACGGTGTTGCAGTCGGGGTTGCTTGTCGCTGGTGACGGTGTGGTGCTGGTCGCCCGCTGGTGGTCCGCTTCCCGTCGTCGTCGTGCCTCGCTTGATCGCCGTTCATCACCTGTTGCAACCCGCCGATCGTCATCACCTGTTGCCCTCTCAATCACCTGTTGCAATGCTCGCCCTCTACCGCCGATCGACGCGCAACGCCACCTGTTGCAATCCCCGCGTTGATGCTGGATCGCCACCTGTTGCACACGAGGTCGAACGCGAGCGCATCACCGCAACGCCACCTGTTGCAATGCTTCGCTGGCCGCTCGTCGCCACCTGTTGCTCAACGGACTCGAGCGGTGGATGAACCGATCGGCACGCGAGCCCGCGACCAGGTTTCGGGCACCCTGTGAGCGTGCGGCGTCGCAAGCAACAAAACGGCGAAAAGCGGCGTTTTCAGCGGGTCGTCATGTGCCCGCGTCGGCCCTGTGAAAACCAGACGTTGTTATGGACTATTTATCAATAAGTCGGGGTGCGTGCTGGCCGGACGGTCGAGCGTCGCCGCGACGAAAAAAGTTAGTGTCACCTGTTGCTATCCGTGATTGCTGGAGGTAGTACATGGTCATCAGCGCTTTTTCTGCGCTCAACGTTCGAGCCCGTGATCCACGGGCTCTTTGCATTTCTGGGGGATGAACATGGCAACGACTTCGCGCGAACGCATGGCTGCCTGCCGAAGCAAGTGGAAAGGCGTGCGGGCGTACCTTGGGCAATCGGTCCTGAAGTCGGTGTACGTCGATGCGGCGAAGAACCTCGACCCGACGGAACCGGACGGCGTGGTGGCGTTCAGTCGCCTGGAGAAAGCCAACGCGCAGCATTCGGCGGCGTTCCGTGCGTCGGCCGGTGCGGCCGAGGCCGCGACGCTGAACGTGTACATCGGCGCGGCCCTCGATCACTTCAACAAAGCGCCGGTGAAGGATCGCGTGAGAGCCATCGCCGCCTACATGCGTGCGTTCCACGCCGAGCAAAGCCAGCGCGACGCGGTGGCGGTTCCCGCCACCGCGTCGATCGAGGCGCACAAAGAACCGCAGGCGCCCGATGCGGCGCGCGACGGTTCGCCGTTCGACTTCAATAGCCTGAACGAACCCGACGAGGTGTCGTCATGATCAGCCCCGGTACCGTGCGTTCCCGCGAGTCGCGCAAGCGGCGCGAGCCGACCCGTCAAGCCGTGGGAACGGCGATCGTTCGCAAAGTGTACGACGACGTGAAGCGGTGCCGTGTCGATCACGCGGTCTGGGTCGAGAAAAGCAACGGCTTGACCGGCCCGGAGCAAGCGACGGCCTCGGCCCGCATCGCGGATCACCTTGGCGCTGCTCTGCTCGCCTGGTTGTCCTTACCGGACCGTGAACGCGTGCTGTACCTGAAGCGCTACATGCGGCTCGCCCGCGCCCCTGCTTGACCAACCTGTTGTTCAACCTTCTGGAGAACCTTCATGATCACCGTCCACACCAAACAACCCACGTACCTCACCAGCACGCCGGCCGTCGATCAGGCGCTCGACACGTTCCTGGCGCGCGTGGGCGCGTTGTGGAAAACGCCGTTGTTCCTCGACGCCGAACCCGAGCCGGAGCATCCGCACGTCCACGTCGTGCTGCTCAACCCGGTTCCGCCGGCTGCGTACCGCCGTCGGTTCGAGGCGTTCGAGCGCGGGCCGGTTCAGCGGAGCCGCGTGCGGCGCTGGGGCTTGCTGCAGGAACCGGCCGCGCCGGTGGTCCGTGCCCGCAAACGCCTTTGATCCTGGAGATCGTCATGAAAGAAGCCCGAACCGTGTTCAAGGGAGTCCGTTTCTCTGCGAGCGAGGCGGCGATCGTTCAGCGAGCGGCGGACGCCGCCGGCCAAACCTTGGCGGCGTACGTCCACGATGCGGCCTTGCGCGAGAGCAACGCTCACGCCGAGACCGAGCGCCTGATGGAGCAGCAACGTGCCTTGTACGAGGAGGTTGTCGCGTCGATGGAGCGGCGGGTCGTCGGCGCATCGGCGAAAGTCTTGGACGATGCGCTGGCTGATATGACGAAGCGAATGGCCGACGCGCAGGCGCGGGCCACGGCGGACATGCTCGACGACCTCGGCGTCCGTATCTCCTCCATACAAAACCACGTCTTCATCATCGCCGACCAGCAGCAAGGCTTGGTCAATGCGTTGACGGCTCCGGCGACGCCGGCCGCATCGGCCGAGCCGACCGGGCCGATCTGCCCGGTGTGCGGTCACGGGCATATGGTCGAGAAAATCTCCACCAAGCCCGAGACCGCGGGCAAGCCGTTTTACGCTTGCTCGGCCTTCCCGGCCTGCAAGCACTCGTCCTGGTCGCCGGACGGCTTCTGATGCCTCGGCTGTAGCGGTGGCTTGTCCCTGTTCCGACCCAGTGTCCGCCTCACGGCGGGTCGGGTCGGTACAAGGGGGCCGTGTCGGCGCCCACACCTCGGAGAACGCACCATGTCCATCCCGCTCAACTTCAAGAAGCCCACTCAACCCACTCAACCGGCGGCCACCGCGCCGGTCGCTGAACCGCCGACCCTGCAGGACCGCACCGCGTCCGCGGTGGCGTTGAACGCGGCCGTGCAAGCGTTCAACGCCGAAACCATCCCGGTGCTCGATCGCCTCACCGCGTCGATCGACCGGCTGAACGCGGCCTCGCGTGAGCGCGAGGAGGCGTACGCGTCCATCGACGACGATGAAACCGCCTCGTTCCTGCTCCGATGGGCTCGGGAAGAGCGCGAGGCGCGGGCGTCTCGCATGGTGGAAACGGCCGCGCGGCTTCACCGTGACCTTCTGGCGAACAAGCCTGTGCGGCTCGACGCCGACGGCCTCCGTACGTTGGCGGACCTGGCGGTGACGCTGAACCAGGCGGTCATGCTGAACCAGGCACTCGCGCGGATGGGCGCCAGCGGGTCGGCCGGTGCGTGAGCGCCGGTGCGTTTTCGCGAAGCGCACGGAAAGACCTTGGGCCGCTCATGCGGTCCATGTCGTTGTTACTGGCACGCCTCGCGAAACCATCCGGGCCGGTGGCCCGATCCGCTTACGCCCGTTGTCGCCTGGGAGCCCCAACTATTTTTGCGGTACGTCCCTGTACCGGCTTGCTTTAGTTCGTACTCGAGGTAGCCTGGCTCTATGCGTTGGCACCAACGCGCAACCTTCCCGGAGTTCCGTTCCCATGCCCACACGTCCGCTTTCGCCCTCAACGCTGCGCTGGCACGCCTGGCTGAACCGCCACGCGGCAGACCGCGTGCGTCTCGGGTCGATGTCCATGCTGCGAAGCGTTGTGGCGACGGCCGACCGCGAGCGCGAGCACATCGGGGTTTCGCGCACGGCTTACATCGCTGCGGGCCTGCTTGCGATGGAAAGCCTCACGCCCCTCGAGCGCGAGGCGTTCGTTCGCCGTTACCTCGAGATGGTCGGAGCATGACATGACCCTGCGCGTCCGGTTCAGCGTTCGTCCGTGGGAGCGCCGCAAGGAGCGCGCCAAGCGGATGCGGGCCGAAGCCCGCGCCGCGCTGCGCCGGAACGCGATCGCGTTTCGATGCAGCGTCTCCGCCTCGGCCGCCTCGCTGGTCGTGACCATCGGCGGCGTCGCAACGCTCGCCGTCACGGACCAAGCCTCCACCGCGCTGTTGACGTTTGCGGCCGTCGAGTCTTCCCTCGCGGTCGTGTCGATCGTGGCGGCGGTGTACCTGAATCAGCAGTCGCACGAGCGTGCTGCAGACCTCCGATCGGCCGAGGCGTACCTGGCCCGGATGCGCGCGACGCTCAAAGAGATGGAACACAAGAGCCTGTACGAAACCGCCGATTAGTCCTTAACCCCTTCTCCGGGAGATTGCACCATGCACGACCTCAACCCTGTTCCGCCGCCGCTCACGTCCGTCGCCGTGTTCTTCACCCTGCTGGGCATTTTCGTCGGTTCGTCGGTCCTCGCCACCATCGCCGGATGGGTGCGCCACCCGAACGCCGTGCTCGCCCTCATCACCGGCCTGTTCGTGCTCGCGATGGTCTGGATGGTGTATTTGTGCTGGCCGTTTCTGCGCAAGCCCAAGCCCACGCAAACCCGAACCGAAGGGAGCACGTCATGATCCGCAACCCCATGAACCTGGCCCGCGCTCGCGGCGTGGACCTTCGCGGCGTCGCCATTGCGGTGCTGCTCTCCGCGGCCGTCGCTCTGCTCGCCGTCGATGTCGTGCTGCTGGCCTGGCACAACCTTCTGCCCGGTCTGTTCGCGCTGGCCGGTCTCCCGCTCGTGCTGTGCGCTGCGTCGCTGCTGTCGAGCGACGTGTGGCAAACGAGCGAGGAACGGCTGGACCGGCACCTCGGCCTGTCGTTCCGCGGTGAGCGGCGCCTGGCGTGCGCGAAAGCGTACGCCGACCTCTGGATCGACGACGAGGAGCAGGCATGACGAACACGCGCAAGCAAAAGCAAATGAGCGGTACGGAACGCAAGGCGCGGCAGGATCGCCGGATCAGCCGGGCGGAGCGTCATGCGCGGCAAGAACGGCTGCGGAACGCGCAAGCGAGCGAGGTACGGTCATGAACGGCACAAAAGCCCACAACACGGTCCAGGAACTTCGCTTCGCCGCCATGCTAAAGGCCGTGGAGGCGTCGGTGCGCCTCGGGTTCATCGACGGCTCGGACGACGGCTCGGCCGATGCGACCATGTTGGTCACGGTGTCCGGCGTCGATCACGAGGTGCGGTACCAGCGGTCCAGCGATGGAGCGCTGTCGATCGGGCTGGTCGACTCCTGCGGCCTGCTGCCGTTGTACCGCGCGCTCGCCGCGATGTGCGACGAGCCGGCCCCGGACGATGCGGACCTGCGCGCCTGGTACTACGGTGCGCAACCGCGCCCGGCGCTGGCGATGTCCCCGGCGTACAACTTCGCGAACCTGGTGCGAAAACTCGTCGATTACACGGTGACGGCCGAACTGGCCGTTTGGGTCGAAGAGCGCGAAGCGGCGTCGCACCATGTCGTTCTGCTGCACGTACCGGCCGGTCGCTTCGCCGAGTTCGACGCGATCGCGGCGGACCACGGCCTCGGCCGTGAGGGTGCGTTGCGCCGGTTGATCAACGCGGCGCTGCGCAACCCGTCGTTGCTCGACGAGCACGAGGAGCCGGGGCCGGTGGCGTTCGACGGTCTTGACGTGGGCGAGCCGGCGCCGCCGGTTGAGCCTCCGCCGAACGATCGGCAAGAGGGTTAAGCGCCGGCCTTCGTAAGCGCGGCCACGGCGTCGGACGGTTCGGCACCGCAGGCCCGGCACCAGTCGAGGTAGAAAAGCAGGTCGATGTATCGCTCGCCACGTTCGAGTTTTGAAACGTACGTTTGATCGACCTGAAGACGTTCGGCGAGTTGAACCTGGGTCAAGCCGGCCCCCTTGCGCACACGGCGCAAATGGGTCTGAACGACGGCGTAACGAGGGTGGTGAATCGAGGGAAGCATGGCGACATGCTCCCTGCAACGCAGCAATAGGCCATTCTGGCCTATTTTGGTAACATCTGGCGACTCCAGACGGGTCGCACAACACCACATCACGGGGGTTTCATGATGAGCAACATGCTGAAAACGGTGGCCGCCGCTGCGGCCGTGTCCTTCGCTCTGGCCGCCTGCGGTGGTGGTGGCGGTGGCGGTGGTTCGTCCGGTTCCGGCTCGGGTTCTGGCACGGGCACCGGCACCACGACGACGAGCACGAGCAACGGCCAGGCGCTTCTCGCCGCTTACACGCCTCCGTCCGACATCGCCGGTGACGTTGTGACGAACTACTCCGGGCCGTCGTTCAACTCGTACGTCGGCACCAGCGGGCTGCAATCGGCCTGCTCGGGCTCGACGGTGAGCACGACGGTGGTGGACGCGCCGGACGTGATCGTGTTCTCGGCCGGCGCCAGCGTCAAGGCGCAAGAACTCGCGGCCGACCAGTTCGAGAACCAGGCACTCCCGACCGTTCGCACGGCGCTGGCGCTGCCTGCGACGGGCACGGCGTTCGACGGCCAGAACAAGGTCGTCGTGTGCGTGGACAAGGCCCTCGGTCAAGGCATCGGTGAAACCGGAACGGCGATCACGGGCCAGACGGTGCTCGGGTTGCCCGGCCCGGTCATGCAACTCATGAGCGCCGATAGCCCGAACTTTGACACCCGCTACCCGGGAGCCACGTCGCTCGACGTGCTGGTGCCCTTGACCACGCACGAAAGCACGCACGCGGCGCTGTACTCCCTCATGGAGCCGTTCGGCGGCGGTGAGATTTGGTTTCAAGAAGGTACGGCGCAAACGGTCGCAGGGCAGAGCATCGGCACGAAAACCAGCGTGCTGGCGACCGTCCAGGCCGGCGACGTGCTGGCCGCGTCGAACCCGAACACCGATTTGAACGCGTACGGCGCGTACGAGGCGACGTTGCAGTATTTGACCAGCAGCGCGCCGGGCGGTTTGGGCTATGGCTTGACGAACCTGAAGAACTTCGTCGCCACGTACAGGGCCGACGCGATGGCCCTGTGCGCCCAGCCGATCCCGTCGGGGACGATCCCACCGGCCACGCAAACGACCGGAATGCCCACCGGCCAGTACAACGCCTGCGTGGGCGGTGCGGGCTCGATTTCACCGCAACTGGAAACGGCCTTCGATACGGCGTTCAACGCCACGTTCAAGGACGCTAACGGGTCGCCCCTGCTGCTGCACACCGCGGACGGCGCCAACAGTCTCGAAGCCACGTTGTACCAACGGCTCGACGGCTTCCTGCCCTGAACCGCATCACCTGATTTTTGACGGCTCCGCGAGGGGCCGTTTCTGCATTCAACATCAACGGAGAACACCATGTCGTTCAATCCCACGCACCGCCACACCCAAGGATTCGGCCGCTGCCGTCTCGAACTCGACCCGACGAGCCGGCGATTGCTCGTTAAAACGGGCTGGTTCACCGCACCGCGCATCATTCCGTTCGACCAGGTGCGAACCGTCGAGGTGAGTACATCGAACGGCATGGTCAAGCCGCACATCGTGATCAGCACGACGGACCTCGACCGGCCGCAGCACCGCGTCTACTTCCACACGGGACGAGGCGCGCAGGAGTGGTACAACCGGCTCGGCGCGGCGATGGACATGCGCGGCTTCCGGTGAAGGGTTGTCCACGGCCCTTGCCTGTGGGTATGTCGGCCGCGGCCCTGCCGCACGCAAGAGCCGACATATCCATAGGTCGCGCGCAGCGCGAGGCGGTGGGCAAGCCGCTGAATCGCCACGACGCAGAAAAAGGCCCTTTTTCAGGGCCTTTTTTCATGGTGCCCGTGGCGATGGGAGCCAGCATCGGATGGGCCTCCGGCCCCGGGTTTTTACGCGCCTCCGTGCAAGACAAAACGAGGCGCTTGCGCGCCCCGTCGATCCGCCTGCGGCCTCCGTCGCAAGCGATCAGGCCCGGCCCATCCGTGCGATGTCGAGCATGGCCCGCGTCACGTCGGCGACTTCAGCCAGGCCACGGGCGTCGGCGAGCAAGCGGCGACCGTCGAGGTCGGCCTGCAGCCAGGCGTTATGCCCCTTCATGAACGCCTCGTACAGCACGGGGTATCGGCAAATGAACGGCCACGCGGTCGGGCCTTCGGCGTCCGAGTCGGAATCGTAGTGTTCGTTTTCGATGTGCGGGTTCGCGCCGAACCGCGCGAGCAGTTCGATGATTTCGGGCCACTCGAAATCGTCCCCGTTGCCGTCGCCTTCATCGACCTGCATATCGACCTGCACCATCAACGTTGCGAGCATCGTTCGCCCGAACGCCTGGCGGTTCGGGTCGGCGCCCAGCGTGAGCAGCCAGGAGATGTGCTCCAGCCGGCCGTGCAACACGGCTTTGCGAAGCGGCTGGCCGCTGCCGTTGTGACCGTTCACGTCCGCACCTTCAGCGATCAGCCGGTGAAACGCACCGCCCCAATGCCGGCCGATCGAGCGGCAAAGTTCGCGTTCAAGGCGCCGGCTCTCGGCATCGGTGTGCCGCTTCACGAGCGCGACCGGCCGCGGTTTCTTGGCGGGCTTCACGTCGGCCCAGCGCTGCACCCACGCCTGCACCGCGGGCACGTTGGGCACGTTGTCCGACTCCGCGTCGCCGTCGGTCGGGTCGTCCGGCCCGTCCAGCGCGTCGAAGAGGTCGCCGAACTCGGGGCCGATCTCGCGCCGCTGCTCGTAAGCCGCGATCGCTTCGTGATCGTCGGCGTCGATGTACAGCGGGGCCGGGCCGACGCTCCACGTCATTTCTTCGCGAAGTGCGTCGAGCCTCTCTTCTTCGATCCGCGCGAAGTGACGCCGCGTGTACGCTCGCTCCTCGCCTTCCCGCTTCTGTTGCACGTCACTGCGCCACACCATCGCGTCCTGCAGCACGCTCTCCATGCGCTCGCGATGCCGGTTCCAACGCTTGCAGATCAGCACAACGATCGTGAGCATCAGGGCCACCGTGGTCACGACCACCGGCAGGATCAGCCATTTTGAAAGCGACGGTTCGATGCAATCGAGGCCGGCGAGCACCGCGACCTCGGCGACCGCACCGACCAATAGCCACGTCGCCGCGCGGCGGCCGTGGCGCATCGCCCGGTCGGTGAAACGGTCAAGCGCGATGTCTGAGTCGAGCGCGTGGTCCTCGTCGTCGTCCAGGTCGTCGTCGTCCTCGTCGTACGCTTCGTCGTTGATGGTGTTCATGGGTGGTCTCCGATGTTCAGTGCGCCGCGCCTGCTGGCGCGAGCGTGAGGTTCAGAAGCCCGTCGGGCGACGGGGTGCGTCGGGCGATGGCCGCGGCCTTGAACGCGGCCACGCGGTCGAGCCGGTCGCGCATCACCGCCGGGTCGAGGGCGCCGGATTGCAACGCGGCGAGGATCAGCGGGATCGCTTCATCGACCTGGCGCGGTTGTGGCAGCAGGATCACGTCGGCGCCAGCCTGCAACGCCTGCACGACGGCCTGCGGGCGGTTCGAGATTTCCCACAACGCGTCGGTCATGACGAGGCCGTGAAAGCCGGCCGCGCGCAAGCGCTGGACGTACACCGGGTCGAGCACCGCGGGCAACGGCGACACGCCGGGGTAGACGCGGTTGCTCATCATCACGATCGGGGCCGCGTTCACGGGGAACGCATCGGCCATGCGCCACACGTCCGCCGCCGGACCGGGGCAGTTTTCGACCTCGTGGCTGCCCTTGCGAAGTTGATAGCCCGGCAGCGAGGCCACGGGCTTGCACGAGGCGAGTTTGCCCGGGTAGTGCTTCATCACCGGGGCGATGCCGGACTCGGTCATGGCCTGCGCGAAGCGAGCGGCGATCGTCGCGGCCTGCTGCGGGTCGTTGCTGTAACTGCGCTGCGCGTCCTGCACCTCCGCCACCGGCGCGTTGTCGATGTCCACACAACTGTTCGCCAGAGCGTCGCCGGCCCGCTTCACTTGCGCCGTGAACTCGCCGGCCGTCATGCGGGGTACGTCCCACGGTGCGGGCGGTGCTTCCACGTTCTTCAGGTCGCGCACGATGCCGCCCTCTTGATCCGTGAGGATCAGGGCGGACGGATGGGCTTTGCGCAGGTCGCACGCGATGGTGGGTCGTGCGTCGAACTGGTTGCGGATCAGCAGCGCGCCGAACTCGTTCGTGAGCGGCGGGTTCTCGACGACGAACAACGAACGCAGGTCGTCGGGCGTCGGCAACGGTGCGGCGTGGGCCAGCATGGGCGCTGCGAGCAGTGCCGCGGCGATGGTTTTGAGAACTCGGCGCATGGTCAAGCCTTGAGGTGCGCGAAGAGGCGTTTTTGCGCCGCGCGGTTGCCCGCGCTCGCGGAGCGGATCAGGTTGTGCCGGGCGCGCTGCATCAGGCGGTCCACCTCGCCCGGCGCTTGCGCACGGTCTGCGGCTTCTTCGGCGGCCAGGCCGGCGAGGAAAAACGCCTGCACCGGGTGCCCGTCGAGCGCCAGCGCTTCAAACCGGTTGAGCGCCGCGATCGGGTCGGTTTGCAACGCGTCGATCGCCGCCCACAACCGGGGCTCGTAAGGCGTTGCGCGGGCTCGGTTCCATTGCTCGGCGTTCTCGTGGTCCGGCTCAACGTCCGGGTCGTTGTTGTCCGTCCAGAACGCTGCGGTGCGGTACGCGAGCGCGAGGCGGGCCAGCGACCGAGCACTCCGCTCGTCGGAACGCGCGCTCGCGTCGGCGGAGAGTTCGTAGAGCACGGTGTCGAGCAGCAGCGCCGAACCGCCGTGCCCAAGGCTCGCGGCTTTGGCGAGCAGCGGGACGGCGATGGCATGGTCGCGCGGCGGTGCGCCGGCCGTGCCGAACCATGCGGCGAAACCGGCGGCGAACGGCTCGAACCAGGGCTGGTTTTCGTGCGGGTTTTGCATGGCGGACTCCATCAGAGGCGCTGGGCCAGTTGTTCGACCGTGCCGGCCGCGACGCCCAGCATCGGGTTGTTCAGCAGCATCGCCGCCACGCGGGCGCGGATCGCCACGTCGATCAACCGTTGCTTGGCGTCGGTGCGCTGCACGGTTTCCAGCGACGCGCGGGCGGTGCTGATTTGGTCGAGCATCCAGGCGCGCACGTCGGGTTGCTGGGCCGTGCGGGCCTCCAGCGTTTGCACGTTGTCGAGCGCGCGGCGTGCGGTCATCGTCTCGTCCAGCGTGAGCGGCCCGGCGTGGGCCAGGTTGCACGCGAGCGCGACGACGACGGCGAGAAGGAAGCGGGCTTGCATGTCATACCTCCGTGGGCGCGAGGCCGTCGAGCGTGGCCTGCCAGGCGGGCGACAGGTCCGACGGTTCCACGTCGGCGGCGAGGCTCAACGTGCGGGCCGGGTCGCGGTACGCCCGTTGCTGGGCCGCGAGGAGCGCTTTCGCGTCGGCTTGTGCGGCGTCCCATGCGGCGAGCATGTCGCGCAAGCCGGGCGTGAGCGTTCGAGCCTTGCGTTGCGCAAGGATGTGCGCGCGGACTTGCTTGTTCCGCTCCGACACCCAAGGCCGCGTTGGGCGCTTGCTTCCCGTTTTCGTTTTGACTTTGCGAGGGCTGGTTTGCATGACGGGCCTCACGGGGTGGTCTTGCGGTTGCGAGCGGCCGTGCGCTCGATCGCGGCGGCGGCGAGGTTGAACTGCGAGCGTTTTGCGAGGTAGAACCGTGCCGCAACGCCGATGCTCACCGCGGCGACGATCAGGTGCCCCGGCGCCTGGTCGGCCGGTCCGCGCAGCGCGTCGGCGACTTGCCACGCACCGATCGACGCCATGACGATGAAGAGGCCGAGTCGGACGTGACGGACGATCTGGGCGATTTCGGGAAGGTTCATGATGCGCATGGCGGGCCTCACTTCGTCGTGTCCGGGGGGAGCAGTTGCACGTCGGCGTTGCCGAGTACGGAGCGCGTGAAGCCGAACGGATTCGGAAGCCAATCGCTCGGGCGGCGCAGCAGTTCGAGCGGTCGGCCCTCGGTCGCACGTTGACGCATCAGATTTGCGCGGAACGAACCGCTGAACCAAACGGCGCCGGTGAACGCGGCGACGCCCAGCCGGCCGAGCAGGTTGGTCCAGTGACCGTCGCTGGCCTCGATCACGCCGAACGCGAGGTTGAGGGAGAATGCGATCGCGCCGATGTGCGCGACGGCGGTCTGCATCAGGTAAGCGCGGTTCGCCGTCCGCTCTGTGAGGTGATGGTCGAGGTCGTGCATCGTTGGTCTCCAATGGGTGGTTGAGCGTTGGCACAAACGCTATGAACCCAGGCTACCTCGAGCACCGGCTTTAGCAAGGGCTTGGCGGCCCGAAAACGGCCGTTTTCCCCAGAAAAGCCGTGTTTTTTGAGGGTGGGCGGTAGCGGATCGCCAGCGCGGAACGCGCCCGTTTGAAGGTGTTGGTGTAGGCGCTGGCGATGGTTGTACGCGCACCCATGCAAAAAGAATGGGGCGCTTGCGCGCCCCTTGGTCGATCCGCCTTCGGCCCGTTACCGCGGGGTCGTGTTGCTGCTGGCGTCCTTCTCGGCGGTCGGTGCGCCGCCGGCCTCCGGCTTTTCAGCCTCGGCTTTGCGCTCGCCCGGATCGACCAGGCGATCACGCGCCTCGCTCATGCGTTGCCGCGCCGCGTCGAGCGATTGAGCCAGGCCCTTGCCTTGCGCCGCATCGCCCGTTTCGGGCTTCGTGCCGGTCGTACCATCCGTCCGGCTCGTGCTCGTGCCCGTGTCGGTCGAGCCCGTCGTACCGGTCGTGCTGGTCGTGCTGGTCGTTCCGCCCGGCTGGCCGGTACCGTTCGGCTTGGCACCACCGGCCGCGGCTTTCGCGTCCTTCAGCGTCGTAGGCTCGGGGGGCAGGTCGCCACGACCGCCACCCGCCGGCGTGCGCTTCCCAGGTTCCGTGACGTGGGCCCAGCCGCCCCGCTCACGGCCCTCGCCAACATCGCGCTCACGCTCCTTCTTCGCGCCAGCGAGTTTGTCGCGCAAGGCGCCCATGCCCTTCGCCGCACCCGTGGCGGCCGAGCCGAGCGCCCCGCCTGCCGCTGCGGCCCCGGCCGAACTGGCTGCGCCAGTACCGCGGTTCATGTCTTCGACGTGGCCGCCCAGCACGGCGCCATGCCCACCGCCCAGCCAGTCGAGAACGTTGTCCGGCACCGACGTGATCAACTTCAGGCAGTGCCGCACGCAATAGACCAGAAACGCCATGAACAGGATCGCACCCGCGATCATGCGCATCAGTTCGAACAAACCGCCGCCACCGCCGCTCGTCGCGCCAAAGGCCACGCCGAACATCGTGTTGGCAAACAACCCGATCGGCCCCATCAGGACGTAAGCCGCGCACACACCGATGGTCATCAAGGCCGGGCGAAGGGACAGGCTCAAGATCATCATCAAGCCTTGCTTTTGCGAGCCGATGCCGTCGGAGCCGTGATTCGGAGAGAGGAACGAGACCATCCACAAGGGCGCCGCGACCAGCGACTCGAACAGCATGACGAGCCAGCCGAAGGCCGCGAGGGCGACGGCGAAGAACGGCATCATAGGCAGCACGAAGCAGAGTACGAACCCGGGCGCGAGAAAGAGCGACGCGATGAGCGTGAACAGGCCCCCGACCAGCGAGGCCAAGGCGACCACAATCTGGCCGACGGCCGGGACGGCGGCCAGCCCCATCAGCGTCGCAGCAGCGGTGCCAGCGTCTTGCACGGCGGTGAACAGCCCTTGCCCTACGTCGTACGCGCGCATCATCGGGTCTTCGTTTGGGTCCGTGGTGAGCGTGAATCCGTGGCCCGCGAACACGTTGACGATCTTTGCGAACTTGTCGTCACCACCGCCACCGCCGGACTTGGCTGCGGCCTGCGTGTCCGCCGCGTCGAGAAGTGCCTTCGCGTGCTTCACGTCCGAGTCGGTCTGGTTGTCGAAAATGCCCAGCCAGCCCACCTTGCCGGCGGTCATCCCGTCCACCGCCGTCGGCACGTTCGAGACCGACGCGTTCACGTCCGACTTAGCGCGAGCCAGCGCCGCCCACTCGGCGCCCGAGACCACAAACCCGTCGGCGGCCAAGTTAACGGCCAGGTTACCGCTGCCCATCGCCGCGGTGAACGCCGCATTGGCCTTCGCGTTGACCGAGGATTCGTACGCCTTCACGGCGGCGTCGATCGCCGCGTTGACCGTTGCCGGGGGGAGCGCGCCGTTGCCCGCGGTGCCCACCATCTGCTTGGCGAGGTTGTCTGCAGCGACCTGCATGGTTTTCAGCGCATCGACGTGCGCCGACTCGATCGCGCCCGTAGCAGGCGCCGCGTTGAGCCAAGCCGTGGCGGTCTGCAGCCCGGCCGCGTCGGTGCTGGCGTTCACCGCGTTGGCCGTGGTGCCCTTGAGCGTGGCGGTCACGGTGCCGCACGCGGCGTACGTCGAACCGTCACCGGTCCGGCCGAAGTTGTAGCCGACCGTTCCCGCACCGTTGGCGTCGAGGTTGCTGAACCAGGTCGCGCCCACCGCCGACGAAATGTCTTGGCCGTTGTTCAACGCGGCGATCGTGGCTTGATCGTCCGCGGGTGCGCTGGCGTACGTGCCGCGCACGCTCTCGTAGCACACGTTGCTCAACACCAGCGACTCAAACAGCGATCGCGCCTTCACGTCGAGCACCGGGCTCGTGTAGGTCGCGGTCTGCTGCGTCCAGTTCGACAGGTACGTACTCCAGACCGTATCGGCGAGGCCGATGCCGTTCGTCGCGAGCCAGAGAACAATCAACTGGATAAGGCAAAACCCGCCCTTCACCGGCAAGATGCCCGCGAAGCCGATCATCGTGCGGATCGGTACCCACATCGAACTCCACATTTTTCCCAGCATTTCACCGTCGTGTGCGGTGGCTACGGTGCCAGCGACCATGACGTACGCTGCGAGCAGGCCGCCGAGAAACATCAACGCGCCGTTCAACACGGCGAAAAGTGGGCTGAACGGGCTGGCCGACGCGTCCGAACCGGCGCCGAGCAGCGGCATGACGTGGACCATCACCCAATCCGTGCTGGGCGGGGTGAAAAGGTCCACTGCGTGCGCGTTGCCGCTGAACAGCAACGCAAACAGGGCGAGCGGCCCGGCGAGGGTCTTGAAAAGTCGGCGCATGGAATGGCCTCGGGCGAGTTGTTAAAGAGCGGGTGGTGCCGGTTGAGCAGTTGGCACCAACACCAGGCTAACTCGAGCCACGCGCGGGTCAAGCGCAGAACGGGGTGTACGAAAAAAATAGTTTGGGTTCCCAGGCATGTACGGGGGTGCGAAGCCCGTGCAGGCCCGGGCGCTCACGCGCCGGCCGGTCGCTGCCGCCGGTGAGCCTTCGGCGATGAACGCAAAAAAGGCGGCCGGAGCCGCCTTGGTGGGACGTTAGGACGTGGTGCCGTCGATCAGGTTTTCATCGGATCGAACGCGACGCACAAGCGGATTGCGTTGAGCGGACCCAAGGCCATCCAGCCGATCACGGCGAGCGCTGCGCCGTAAAGGGCCGATCCGTGGTTCGCGATTTCGTGCCAGCAGAACAGGCCCACGAGGACGTACAACATCAGCAGGAACAGCAGGCCGCCGATCGCGCCGTGGCGCACGCGCCCGTCCGGGCTGGCGACGGCGTAGACGGTCGTGGAGCCAAGGATGCGCTGCACGCCCAGCGCAACGGGCTCGCCGACGTTCAGGTAGTTGCTCAACCGCGGCGACACGCGCAGGTTGTGGATTTCTTGATCGCCGATTTCCGCGACCGTGCGAATCGTCCAGCCGTACTGGTCCACGCGACCCTCGCCGAGCATTTTCAAACGTCCTTCGATGCGTGCCATCGTCCTCTCCGTTCAGTGTGCGGTGCGTTGATGCCAACGCGGTATCTGCAGTACACCAGGTTCTGCGAAAAACTCAAGTAGTTGCTACGTGCTGCGCTTGGGTGGTGCCGTGGGGCCGCGGAACTGCGGGACGTTGCTTTGCTGCTGCGTGTTGCGGGTGCCTGGTCATCGTCTGCCCTCGTTCCGTTGTGAGTTGTGCGCTTCGGAGCCTGCCGTGACGCATGACAACGCCATTCCGGCCGGCCCGGCCAGGGTTCGGAGAAAGCCGCAGCCGCGCAGCGGACCGGGTGCCGACGAAAGCAACGCGTGCCCTTGCCGGGGACTCGGACGGTGGGCGTATGCGTCGGGAAACGGCGGGATCGAGCGCACGACGTGGTGCGAACGATGCGACCAGGTGCCGGCGTGGGAACACGCAGCAGGACGCGCGGTGGTGCGCGGCCGTGGTGTGGTGTGTTTGATTTGTATCGTTTGTATTTCTCTAGGTACGGTACTCGAACCGTACCCGTTGACATCGGGCTGGGTGTACGAGAACGTGGGATGTATCGGATGTATCAAACAAACGATACATACCACCCACCACGATCTAGAGGAGTACAGACCATGCCGATGTTGACCGTCGATGTTTGGAGCCCCAAGGGCGGCTCGGGCAAGAGCACCTTGTCGTTGAACCTGGCCGCATTCTTCGCCGCGGAAGATGCGAGCCGCCGTGTGCTGCTCGTCGATGCGGACGCGCAGCAGTCGGCACGAACGTGGGAAGCGCGAGCGAAGCAATACGGCCTCGTGCCCGCGTTCGACGTGTCCGCTTCGGCGGCGCGGGCCGATCGCTACGATGTCGTGATCCACGATCACGCGCCCTACGCGCCGGCCGTCGCGGCCTCAACGCTGAAAGGCAACGTGATCCTGATGCCCGTTCTTCCGTCGTCGTTTTTCGATGCGGCCTCGACGGTACGTGGTCGAAGCGAACTGGAAGCGAAGGGCCGGCGCGTCCTGCTGGTTCCGAACAGGGTGGAAACGAACTACGCCAGCGACGTTAGTTTCCTGGCGGACTTCGTAGGGCGTCCGTTCGTGAAGAAACGGAAAGCCGCGTATCAAACGACGGTCGCGCGGGGCCTCACGATCTTCGGCGCGGACAAGTCTGGCATTCGCGGGTTGAGCGAGGCGCGGGCCGAGTTCGGCCGCGTCGTCGAAAGCCTGGTCGATCTGGCCGCTGCCTAACTTTTTTGGAGATGTTCATCATGGAAAATCGCAACTCCCTCGCCCGCCTGGCTGCCAAGCCGGAACACAACCTGCTGGCCGCCGTGGAGGATGTCGCGCACGCCGTCGCCTTCCAGTCGCCGGAGCGCCCGTTCTTCAACCTGCGCACGAGCGATCGTTCCGTGGGAGATCCCGTGGTGACGTGCAAGGCGGCGATCGGCGGGCGCGATGCCGCCGCCACGCAGGTCCGCATTCCGCACGCGCTGCGCGAGCGGATCGAGAAGTACGCCCGGGGGCCGGCGACGGTCGTGCTGGTGGCGCTGGCCGATGCGATGCTCGACCAGTTGCTCGCCGAGGGCAAAACGCTGCACGTCGAGAACGGGAAGTGATCGGCGCCGGTCGAGCGGAACGCAAAAAAGCCCCTGAAAAGGGGCTTTTCTTCTGATACGGTTTGATTGATACGTTTGGTTTGTTTGATACAAACAAACATCAGTCGCGGGGCGCAACGGTGTGGCCGCTGCCGCACATCATCGAATAGCCATCGTCGTGCGTCACGAAGTACCGGCCGGCCGTCTTGCTCGGTTCGACCTTGAACACGAACGAGTGCTTGTGCAAGACCATGTTCACGTCGTGCGAGAGGCTACGGCCGTTC
Organism: Burkholderia sp. Ax-1724; assembly: GCF_011752995.1. GTDB lineage: Bacteria > Pseudomonadota > Gammaproteobacteria > Burkholderiales > Burkholderiaceae > Paraburkholderia. Next base: position 101,076 of record NZ_VWWL01000020.1, on the reverse strand, counting down.
CAGTCGTGCAGGCCCGACAAGCGAACGTTCCAAAGGGCGCCGTTGCGGTAGTCCTCGACCGTCGGGCGGGCGATGCCGTCGCGCTCGAAGTTGCCTTGAAAACGGCGGTACACCGCGTCGATCGCACGCTGTACCGCGGCGTCCGAATGGTCGCGGTTGGTGTGGATGAAATCAACGCCCATCGACACCTTGCGGAAACCGTCCGGCGTGGTTTCCATGTGATGCACGCTGCCGCGGTAGTCAATGCTCGAATCAAAGTAACTGCCTCTGTATCGGTCCGTCACGGCCTCGACCTGGGCCTCGTTCGGGCCGTCGGTCCAGCGGATCGATGCGGACGCGCCGCCGGAGTACGTGGACGAACGCACCGAGAACTTGACCCCCGGGAACGCTTCCTTAAGGGACGCGCGAATCAGGCGGGCCGTGTCGGCGGCGGAGAGGTAGAGGGTATCGCTCATGGTGCGCTCGTCCTTGTTTGATTTGTTTGGTTTGTTTGGTGTGTTCGATCAGTGCGGGTAGATGTTTTCGACGTAATCGACGACGCGCAGGCCACCGGCCACCGCGCGGGCATGGCGCATCGCCGCCGCGTGGGTCGTGAAGTCGTCGAGGGCTTCGCTCGTGCCGTCCGCCTCGCGCCGGTACACCGTGAAAAACTGCGGGTTCAGGTCGTCGATCAGGCATTCGCCGTCCGCTTCACGAACGCCGTGGACGTGGACGTTTTCAACCTGCAGTTGGGGGAGCCCGCCGTTAAGGGGGTTGCTGTTCGGGTGGTTCTGGCTGGTTGCGCTCATGCCTGTGCTCCGTTCGTTGAAAGGTCTGCTGTCGGTGTCGCCCAGGCGCATAAGAAGCCAGGCCGGCACGAGCGCAAGGGCACGACAAAGCCGCACGCCCGCGCAGCGGGACCGGGTGCCGTCGTGAGCAACGCGACCCTTGCGCTCAAAAGTGACGGCTTGGCTTATGCGTCGGCCTTTGGCGACCACCGGCGGCTCTTCAACGAACGGGGTACGGAGCGCGATCGGCCGCGGGAGAACCGCACGGCCTTTCGCCGTTCGAGATGTTGTGTTTTTCCGTACGGGTGTTACCGTGGGTCATCGACGGCGTGGTGTCCGTCGATGCGCTGTGCTGTACTCCCGGTTGCAAAGGGTCGGTCGATATTGACCGGCCCTTTGTCGTTCGTTCTCCCAGGGAATCGGCCCGCCTCCAGGCCGAAGGCTGCGCGGGCGGAGTGGCCGGTGCGTGAGCGCCGGGTGGGTTTTGCGCGAGCGCTCACGCAAAACGGGCGGCTATCGCCGCCCTTGGTCACTCCGCTGGCGCCGGTGACGCCTGCGGCGGTTAGCGCCTGGCCTGTCCTGCCGACGTGACCGCGTCCACCATCGCCCACGCTCGCCGGTTGGCGGCCTCGGCGGCCCGCTCCTCCGGCGTCATGCGGGCGTCCTCGTCCGCGAGCGCCTGCTCGAACATGGCCCAAAGTTCGTCCTCGCGCTCGGGCGTGGTGGCCGGGTCGTGCATCTCGGCGTGATGCTCGCGGATGAAATCGCCGACGTTGCGAGGCTGGCGAGCCATGATGGGGCTCCAGTTACAAGCGACGACGCGCGGGCGCGGCCGGTGCGGCGGTTTCGGCCGCGGCCTGGCGGAGTTCGCGGGCTTCGGCGCAGACGTGTGCTTGCTCCCGCAGCATGTCGTACAGCACGTCTTGATCGTGGAACGACACGTCGGACAGCAGTGCGTCGAGCACGTGGGCCTCACCGCGCTGGGCGACCGGCCGGTAAGTGCCGGCGTCATCGACCTCGGCCCAGTCGATCCAGCGGTCCTGCGGTGAGCCGGTGCCCGGCTGCACGCGGTAGGCGCGCAGTCGGCCGGAACGTTCGACGGTCACGGCGGCGTTGCGGGCCAGCATCAGGAACGGCACCGCGAGGTCTTTCATCACGGCGTCGAGCGCCATCTGGTACGCGGACTGCCCCATCGTCTCGATGCCGAACAAATCGAAGCAACGGGCGAACGCCGCGCGCAACCGCGTGTCGTCCGCCGGACGCCATGCGTTGCCGTCGTAGCCCATCAGCCAATGGGAGCGCGCGCCGATGGCGAGTTGCCGGCCTGCTGCGATTTCCTGCTCGACCGCCGCGCGCAAGCGCAGATGCGGCCAGTTCCACACCGAGCGCTCGGCCGCGGTCGGAGGGGCCGGGTCGAAGCCCGGCAGCAGGTCGAAGTCGTCGCCGGTCTGGTACGACGCCACGTTGTCGGCCAGCACGGCCACGTGGTGCGGCCGGCCTTGCCAGACCGTCGCGAGGTTGCGGCCCAGCGCTTTGCGCAACGCCGCAGCGAACTCGCTCGTCTGCACGGCCTCGGCGACGGCGCCGACGTGCTGGCAGAACCCGTTGTACAGGCCAAAGGCGTCCGTGACGGCGCCCGGCACGTGGCGCACGTGGGCTTCGTCGATCCAGCGGGCGATCAGCGCTTGGCGCTCGCGTTTGAGAAGGGTGGTCATGCGATGGTCTCCAGTTATGGGAACCGGCGGCTCCCGGTACCGGCGCGACCCGCACGTGAGGCGGGCACGAGGGCAGCGTCGAGCGCCGATCACAACCTGCGGCGCGGGGCTGGTGCGGCTTCGATGAACGGATCGGCCGCGGTCATGGCGTCGTCGGCGACCGCGCGGAGCACGTGCTTTTCGTGACGAACGCGCGCGGCGATGGCCGCGTCGTCGGCGACCACCGTGATGTAGCCCGGACAACCAGGCGACGCAAGGTTGCGGCCCAGCATGACGCGCAACGTCACCAAGAACTCGGGCATGGACACGGCCTCGGCCTCGTGGGTGCAAGGCGTGGTGCGGCGGAACTCGGCGAACAAGCCCTTGCCGCTCGTCATTGCTCCAGGCACGTAGCACGGGCGAGCATTGTCAATCCAGCGGGCGATCCGAGCCTTGCGCGCGGTGCGCTCGCGCTTGCGGCGTTGTGCGCCGGTTTCGACGGGCTGCACGGGCACGCTCTCGTCGTCGGGCAACGGCGCGGGCTCGACGGGCCAAAAAATGGCCTCGTGGTTGGGCGGTACGATCAGCGACGGCGGGGCCGGCGGGAGCACGACGGGCTCGTGCGGGTGGTGGGTTCCGATGTTGCGAGGTTGGAAAGCCATGATGGTGTTCTCCGCGGTGAGCGCCGGGGCGGCGCTGGTACCTCGATACCCGCCTTGCGGCGGGCACGAGGGCGGAGTTGACGCTTGGGACGATCAGAACGGCGCGTCGTGCGTGAACCCGTGGTACGTCTTTCCGAAACTATGGCCGTAGACCGCGAGCGTCGTGGTCTTCGCCTCAAAGGCGGCGCCGGTGAGGCTCGGTTCGTCGTTGGCGAGCCATTGGCCCGCGTGAACGCGCAGCGTGGCGAGGTCGGGCAGGACTTGGTATTGACGCACCACTTGGTCCAGGAAACGGATGTGCTGGCTGGGCCGGTTGTGGACGCGGAAAACGGACCGGTGCGCCACGGCGGCGACGCTGGGCGTCGTGGTGGCGTAGTCGTCCGTGTCGGAAAAGCCGATCGTCTGGTCGAGAGCGGTGTCGAAGGCGTCGAAGGTCATGGTGTGTTCTCCGGTGGGCAGCGTCGGGATGACGCTGGTACCCAAAAACCCGCACGTGAGGCGGGCGCTGGGAGAACGGTGGAGCGTGAGGCGTTAGGCGCGGACCGGGCGGTACTCGTGATCGCCGCAGGCTTGGCGCACCGCCTCGACCCGAGCGTGCCAGGATTCCATCACCTTGATGTGCTGGCGAATGCGCTTGATCTCGTCCAAGGCTTTGCGTTTCTGCCAATGCAAAGCGACCGAAAGAGCCATCCGTTCATGAAGGTTGCGGGCGGCGAGTTCGGCGTCGCTCCTGGTGAAGGTTCCGAGTTCCTTCCAATCGGTGATGGTGTCGAGGTAGTCGTCGGTGAGGGCGGGCATGGTGGACTCCGTAAACGAAAAGAGCCCGTGGGGTCACGGGCTCGAACGATGGGCGCGGTGCGTTGCGCTGATGTACCCATTCAACCAGGTACCGGGGATATGTCAAGCACCTGTTAAACATTTTTTTTAGAGGGCGGACCACTTGGGCAGTTTGCCGCTGGGCAGGACTGCGAACGACGGCCCTTCGTAGGGGCTCATGCCGTCGTACGGGCGGAGCGCGGGCACGTCGTCCACGGCGAGGTGCACGACGCCGCGGTGGCGGTCGCACGCCCACGGATCGTTGAGCATCGCGGCGATGTTCTTGAAGAACACGGCCTCGGGCTCGGGCTCAACGTTGGAGCGCGCACAATAGTCCGCGTAGGTGGCGTGGATCGACGCCTTGCCGGTCCAGCGGTCCGGCGCGACCTTCACGTTGAAATACTTGACGAAGCGCTCGCGCATGTCCGCGGGGGTGAAATCCTGGATGATCATGATGTTTCTCCGGTGATGGCGCCAAGGCGCCGGTACCCCGAAGCCGGCCTGCGAAGACCGGCCCGGGGCGAACGTCCTTGTTCCTCGCGTCACACGGACTTAACGTCCCGCATGGTCAAGGGCACGTAGTCGATGCCGTTGCGCTGATGGCGCGGCCAGGTCTTGCCAAAGAAGGCGTACATCTGCCGCCAAAAATGGATTTCGTTGAGCCGGAACTGCGGCTTAACGCCCGTCATGTCGCAGTGTTTCACGTAGAGCGGGTACACCTCAAACTTCGGGATGTATTCGCCGTTGGCGGCGGCCTTCACGTTGTGAGCGTCCACGAACGGCGACACGGGGTTGTTGTCGCCGATGACGCGCGCCTTCAGCGCTCGCACTCGGGTCGGCGCTTCTGCGTCGGGCATGAAATCCCCGCGCTGCACAAGCCGCACCGCGCCGTCGATCACGAAATCGACCATCTGGAGCAACTCGTCCGGGTTGCCCACGATCTGCTCCACGAGGTCGGTGTTGACGCCGCCGGGCTTCGTCTCGGCTTGCACGTCCCAAGGGATGCAGCAGAGCCGGTCCGCGATCGCGCCGCTCGGGTCGTCGCGGTACCGCGGCGGATCGTTACAAGCGATGATCAGCCGTCCGCGCGGAATCATGCTGATTGCCAACCTGTTCTTGCGCGTCACGTCCACCATGTCCGACGCGACCACCGCCTTGAACTCCTTTGCTGGGAAATATTCGGTTTCGGCAGCGACGTACAACGTCTTGCCGATCATGTTTTCCATGCCAAAGTCATCCGCCCATTTTTCAGGGTTCACCGCGGCCCATTTCGGATGGAACACGCGCGTGAGCAGCATCTGGAACGTGGACTTGCCTGAGCGCTTCGGCCCCACGAGGAGGATCGCTTTGCGCCAGGTCTTGTCGCCGGTCACGGTCGATCCCATCGCCTCGGCGACGTAATACACCATGTCGTCCTCGTCTTGGCACGAGGTGTAGATGTACCCGCCGAAGAGACTGGTCTTGCGCAGCGGTGCGGGCGTGTAGATGCCCGATCCCTTGCTGTCGAGCGGCCCAACGCTGCGCTTCCAGTCGATGCGTGCCTGGACGCACGACGTGGTTCCGAAGTGCGGCGCCGGCTTGTGCGCGTACACCAGCACCTTGCCATCGGCCTCTTTGCGGACCTCGAGCACCGCGTTGAGCAACTGGATGTAGATTTTGCCCTTGGGCGTCGCCGGTTTTGCGTACTCTTCGAGCATGATCATCCGAAGGTAGTCGATCATGCTGTGAACGAGGTGGCTGGTCGCTTTTTGCGGCGTGTTCTTACGTGCGAACGAGGCGGCCCGGTGAGCATCTTTCTTGTCCGTCTGCGGCACCCAGTAAACACCGTCGTGCTGGTAGAACACTTCGTCCACGTTCTCGGCGTTTTCGGCCGATGCGCCGCCGGGCCGGTACGTCCAGTCGGCGATGCAATGGTTCAGATACTTCACTTCGGGCGTTGCGTCGTCGTCCTCGTCGTCTTTCGCCTCGAGCGTGACCAGTTCTCCCTCGGCTTCGGCGCGTTTGCGTTCCGCCTCCTCGGCCTCCTCGTTCAAGCGCTTGGCCTCGGCCTTCGCACGCTCAACGACGGTTCGCGCCGTGGCGATCTTGGCTTGCTCCCGGATTTGCGCCGTCCCGGTCAACGACGCTGCGACCGCTTCGCGCTCCGTCACTTTGTCCACGGCCTTGATCACGGCGTTCTCGGCCGCCGCGGCTTTCGTGGCGGCGGCCTTGGTCACGGCCGTCAACGTCTTGACCTCTTGGCGCAACGCCTTGATCGCCTTCATGCGTGCTTCTTCCGTGCGGCGACCGCTCTCCATCGGCTCGACGCCTTTTCCTTGGAACGCCCCCTTGCGCGAAACGATGCTATCGTTCGCGGCCTCGTCGCTTACGTCCGGCGTGGCGACGGCAACGGTCGGGGTTTCGCTATCGTCGGTGGGCACGGTTTCACCGGCGGCCGGCGTCTCGATGGTGCTTTGCGCACTCGCGGATACGACGCTCTCGGTGTCGTCGTGCAAGGGCGAATCGGTGAGCGCGATTCCACTCTCGTCGTCGTCGAATCGCACCGGCCCGTCGTGCGGCATCGCGGAGACCGCCGCCGCCTTGGCTGCGTTGAAATCGAGCACCGCGGCAGAGCCCGCCGGGCGTTGTTGCAGGAGAAAGGCCGGACGACGGCAGGCAGGCGAGGACATGGGAGGGCTCCTTTGTGTGAAACTTGACGACGGAGCCGGTTCTGGTTACGGTACAACATGAACCGGCGCTTTGACGGGTGCAGCGTTCAATCGGACCACGCTTGCAGGCGTGGTCTTTTCTTTTCAGGTGGTGCTTTCCAGCGACGCGCTCCTGTCCTCGAACATCCCAATGCAGAAACGCTTCGGGTTTGCCACGTAGCACCGCATGAACGATCGCAAAACGTCCGGGGCATCCAGGCCGTTCGCAGCGACCGCTGCGTTGAAGTTGTCGCGCAGCGCGCTGTTCATGCGAAGCCCGAGCATGATGTCCTTGGGAACTTTCGGAACTTTGGCGGCTTTGGTTTGCGGCGTGGTCATGGTGTCGGTCTCCGGCGGGTAAACGAAAAACGCCCCGGCTTTTGAGGCCGAGGCGTCGGTCAAGGCTTGCCGCAGCAAGCCACTGGGTCGAACGTTGAGCGCGATGAACTGCGCCGACTGCGTACCCACTATGGCAGGTGCTGCCGGCTTGTCAAGCGTCCAGCCGTCTCCTGTTAAACAAAGCGAAAACGCCTGGTGCGGTGGCCGAACTTCGTCGCCAGCGACGGGCTTTAGCGGAGTGCCTGGGCGCGATAGCGCCCCGGGTGGGTTGGTGTTGGCGGCGGGTTGACTCCCAGCCCGGTCCAGCGTGGTCATGGCCCGCTTACCTGTGTCGTACCTGTGTTGCGGAGCCTTGCTGGGCGGGGCTTCCGGGATTTACCCGTTTTTACCTGTGTCGTAGAAAATCCTTATTTATCAATGGTTTACCGTGGTTTCAAGGGTCTTCGACACGGGTAAACAAGTAAAACGCCAAACCTATCTACCATGCCTGGCTTGAAAAAATAAAAATCGAAGGCCGGCAGGGCTGCCTCGCTTTTTATTTTTCAAAACGGATTTTTGTACTCTAAGGCTCGCCGAAGTTACCTGTTTTACCTGTTTTCGCCCGCAAAGCCTTACCCAGCAAGGCTTTGCGGCGACACGGGTAAAAAAAGTTACCTGTTTTACCTGTGTCGAAACTGTCGATTTGCTTTCGGTTTACGTTCCCGGCCCTCGCGGAACCCCAAAACCTGGGGCGCTAGCGCGCCCGGGCGACCTGCTTGCGCCCATTGCCGGCGTCGCTGTGGTCTCGCCGGGGCGCAAAAAAGCCGGGCATGGCCCGGCTGCGCTGCGGCGCCCTGCGCTCGGTCAAGCCCGCTTGGTCTTGACCGCGGGCAAGGCCGCGAGGTGCTTCAGGTCGCGGCGTAGGTTGGGCAATGCTCGCCAGTCGCCTGGCGTGCTCGGCACACCCCATCGCCGACCGTTCGGGGCGGTGATTTTGCCGTGGCCTCCGCTCCCTTTCGTGAACGTCCAGCCAGCCCGTACGAGCCCGCTGATGTAGTCGTTCACGTCGCGATTCTTGCTGTAATGCTTGCTCATCCCTGCTTCTCCGGTTGTCGATGGTGGAACGCTCGTCCGGCTGGACGAACGGCCCCGACGAACCGGGCTTGTTGCTGGGCTTGCCTCCCAGCGTGTCGCGTGTGTGTGGTGTTGCGGGTACTTCTGGTGCTTCGTGAGTCGAGCGTCAAGTTTCGAGTGCTGAACGCTTACTCGGCGGCCAGCGTCACGTAAAGCGCGAATCCCGCATCGAACGGCAGAAGGTTCAACACCATTGCCTCGGGATGTTGCTGCTGCACCCGTTGAGCCGTCGATGCCACGTCGCATCCGGCCGCGGGCTTCGTCGTGTAGAACGTGCTTTTGCCGCCGTTGCGAAGGTCGCCGGGCACGCACCAAACCACCTTTTTGAGCATGGCCTTGCGCACGCGGGCCTCATGGTCCGAGCGCATGACGATCGACTCGATCGCCAAGCCGTCTTCGTAGTACGTGCCACCGTCCGGCACGACGGCGACGTACCACGCCCGCAGCGCGGCCTTTTCGGCGGCGTTGATCCAGTCCACGCGCATTTCCCCGCCGTCGCCGTAGTCGGCGAACGTGGCGATCGTCGCGCCGTTGCGGTACAGCGTGCCGCTGTACGCCCAGCCCTCGCGGCCCTCGGTCATCCGGCCGGTTTTCGCCGTGTAGTGGTCGCTGCTGCTGAACGTCGTTGCTGCCTGGCTGGTCTTGCTGGTCTTGCTCTTCATCGTGCTTCTCCAGTTGGTTGGACTGCGTTTGCTGCGGTTAAGGAAGTGCCCCGACCAACTCGGGCCATGCCGGGCTTGCCTCCCGGCGGGTCGCGGAGAATGCGCCGTAGCGCGGTGCTGCTGGTGCGTCTGCTGCTGGTGCGTCAAGGTTCAGAACCGCGGACGCGAACGCATCGCGACGGGCGACGCGCCATCGTTCAACGCGTCGTGCAGCGCACGGGCTTGACGCTGGACGTGCTTGGCGACCAGTTCCTCGAGCGCTTTGTTCGCGTCGGCGTGGCGGCCCGGCTCCACCGTCGTCGGATCGGCCCCGGCGCGCACGAGCGCGCGCATGGCGAGCGTGTGGTTGCTGGAGACCGCTTCGGCCAGTACCGCTTGAGTCGGCTCGGCCCCAGCGTCGAGCAACGACCGCAAAATCTGCGCATCGGCGCGCATCCCGCCGTGGTCGCGGTAATCGCGCTCCCACCGCGTGTCGTTCTCGTCCGTGACCGTAAGGAACAACGGCGTTCCGCCGCCGTCGGCGTTCACGTCCGCGCCGGCTTCGATCAGGGCCTTGACCGCCTTCGGGGCCAAGCGACGTGCCGCGGTGTGCAGCGGCGTTTCGTTGCAATCCGTGAGCGCGTTGAGGTTGGCCCCGGCCTCGCAGAGCGCACGCACGGCGTCCGCGTTGTTCTTCCACGCCGCGCAGTGCAACGGCGTGTCGCCCCCGGCGTCGGGCTTGTCGATCAGCGCGCCGTGCTTCAGCAGCATGCGAACCAGCGCCGCATCGCCAAACATCGCAGCGCTGTGCAGCAACGTGCGCCTCGACTCGTCGTCCTCGGCGTTGACGGGGTAGCCGGCCTCGATCAGCGCCTCGACGGCCTCCGGGAAGCACGTGTGGATCGCGAGGTGCGGGAGCGACCACGTGCTCGTCCCGTCGCACAACGGGTCGGCCCCGTGGCGCAGCGCGGTGTGCAGCAGTTCGAGGTCGCCGCGACAGACGGCCGTTTGCAGGTCTTCGTTGTACTCGTTGGTGGTCATGCTCAATCTCCGGGTTGTGATGGCGGTGGGGAACGTGGTTCAGTCGATCGCCATGCCGGCCGCTTCGACGATCGACCAGAACATCTTGTTGCGCGCGTGCAGTTCCTCCTCGCCGCGGCTGCCAAACTCGGCGATCACGGCGATGTGCTTCAACTGCTCGACGGTGACGTGGAACTCGTCGGCGACGTTGCGCCGCTCGGCTTCGCACGCCACTTGGTACTCCGGCTGGTCCTCGGGCTCCGGCGTGTCGAACGCGTCGAGCCGGTCGGCGTTCTCGTCGCGCCAGTTGTCGCACCACGCCTCGACCGCGTTCGCCCAGTCCTCGTGCGCGGCGATCAGCGTGTCGATGTAGCCAAGTGGCTGGCCCGCGAGGACGGCGAGCGCATCGTTCAATGCGTCTTGCTCGTCCGGGTCGTTGATGTAGAACGGGTTGATGTGGAAGTAGGACATGCGTTTTCTCCTGTGGGTAGGTGGATCAGTTCAGGGCGGCGGAACGTTTGGCGTTGCGCTCGCGCACCGCGTCGAGCCCGGCTTGTCCGGTCCACGCCACGATGATGCGGACGTGCAGCATCAGGGCCATGGTCACACCGTGAGCCTCGGCGACCTCCGGCTCCTTTGCGTCGCACCACGCTTGCTCCGCTTCGATCGTCCGGTCCAGCGTGCCCGTGTCGAGGGCGGCCAGCACGTCGAGGCTGTTGGCCGCCCTCTTGGCCGCGAACACCCGTTGCCGCTCGATCACTTCGCCCTCGCGACCGGCTGCGAGCACGAGGCCCGCGGCGTCGATGTCCTTGGCGTCGAGGTTGACGCGAAACTTCGCGCTCGCCGTCTTCTCGGCCCGCTGCTGGTCGTCGAGCCCGGCGAGCGCCCGGGCCGCGTCCAGCGATTCGGTGAGCCAGTGGAGCGGGTACGTGGCGAGCCTTTCGACGGCCTGGTCGGTTTCATCGACGAGGCCGAGTTCGATGCGGCGTTGCTCGACGAGCGACCAGCCCCGGTAGTTGTCCATGAGCACCGCGGCATGGCCCAGCAGGTCCACGCTCACGCCGAAAGCCTCGGCGACCTCGTCCATCAAGCGGTCGCAGGCCGGCAGCCAGTCGTCCGACTCTTGCGCGAGGTCCATGCCTTCGTCGTGGGCTTCGTCCCATTCTTCTTCCTCGTCCTCCCTGTCAAAGCGAGCGTCCGCGTAGTCGGTGGCCCAGTCCTGCAGCCATTCGTCGGTGGCCTCGTCGAACGCCTTTTCGGCGTGGTACAGGCGCTGGCGCGTGTCGTCGTCCAGCACGGCGATGATGTCGAGGGCTTCCTGCTGGCCGGGGTAGGTCTTGGTGGTGTTCATGCGTAGCACTCCTAAATGGTGTGATGGGTGATGGTTTGTTTGATACAAATCGTTTGTATCAGTGCATGGCGGTGCTGGTCGGGGTGAGGTCGCGAGGATCGACCTCGCGGAGCATGTGCGGGAAGCGCTTGGCGTAGGCCCGCATCTTGGCGCCGATGGCCTTGGGCTTCACGGTGTTCTCGGGCAAGTCCACGGTGCTCAAGAGGCCGCGCACAACGCCGGTCACGTCGTACTCGCCGGGGGCCAGTTGGGCGATCGCGATGTCCATGAGTTCGAAGCCGGTGAACGACGGCGTGTCGTCGGGGAGCATCCCTTTTTTCTTGCCATCGGCGCACGTGCCGGCCAGTTGCGCCTCAAACAACGCGTCCGTCATGCCCATGAACTTCAAAAGGTCGCGGCGGTTCTTCGCGCAGGACATCGTCCTGCGCAGGTACTTGGCGTGGCGCTCGGGTTCGTCGAGTTCCGGCGTCGCCAGCACGAGCACGGCGTACCAGAAGCCGCCTTCGTCGAAGAACTGGGGGTGCTTCTTGAACGACGAAAACCGGTGGCAAAACATGCTGCGCACGGTCGGCGGCAGCGCGAACCAGAGCCACGCGTTGATCAAGGGCATTCCCTTGATCAGTTCAAGCGCGACGGGTACGGGGAAGCGTTCGGCCAGCATTTCGGCACGGACGCGGGCGATGATGTCGTCGGACGACGACGGGGTGGTGCTGGTGTGGGTGTGCGACATAGCGCGCTCCTTGAACGTTGGTTGCCAGCACGCCGACATGGCGGGCTGGGTACGGGTAAGCAACAACCGCAGGTTCCGAGGAACCTACGTTTTGCTCCCGACCAACTGGAGGGCTACTTCGAGTCGCGTAGAAATGGGCCGTACTGCGCCGCATGGGACGAAATCCTACACCCAGGTTTTTCGTTTTGTACAGCGTTTTTTTGCGATCCGATCCGCCGCCTTCGGAATCGGGCGGTAGCCGGATCGGGGCCAACGGCCCCAGGTTTGGAGCCGCGGCCCGGCCGGCCTACGCCTTGGCGGTCTTGCGCGCCGCGCGCTTCTTCGCGGGCGGCTTGTCGAACCCGAACATCGCCGCGAGGCCCGCCGGCTTCGGGTTCACGTAGCGTTTGAGCATCTTCGGGTCTTTGTGGCCGGAAATGGCCGAAAGCAGGATGGTGTCCTGCACCTGTTCGGCCAGGCGCGTGAGCGCGGTGTGCCGCAGGTCGTGAAGCCGCAAGCCTTGAATGCCCGGGTTCTCCTTTTCGACCCGATCGCGCCCGCGTATCCACGCTTTGCTGATGGCGTCGGCCCGGATCGCCTGCGGCTTCTCGCGCGTGTTCAACGGGCTTTTGAGCACGAACCCGTACCGCTCGGCGGTCGGGATCGCCTCGAGCAGCGCGATGGACTCCAAGGTCAACGGGATCGTTCTGCTCGTGCCGTTTTTGCTGTCCGGGAACGTGATGTTAGGCCACCGCTTGCGCTTGCGGTCGAGCGTGAGGTCCACGTTGTCCCATTCGAGCGCGGCGATTTCGCTGCGCCGGGCGCCGGTTTCGATCAGCAGCCGCACGCCCAAGCGGGTCGGCGCCGAACCGGCGACCGCGAGGATCGAGTCCACGTCGCCGTCGTCGGCGGTACGTTCCCGGGCGTCGCGCACCGGCAGACGGTGGCCCTTCGCCCCGTTCACGAGCCAACGCTTGCTCTTGTCCGTGTCGTGAACCCAGTCCAGCACCGCGGACCAAATCGACATGAACGAGTTGAGCGTGGAGTTTTCGTAACCGCGCGTGTCGCGCGCTTCGTTGCGCCACGCCTCAAAATGGTCCGGGTTCAGGTTTTTCAGCGGCATGTCGAGCAAGCGGGCGCTGTTCGCCAGGCCGCCGCCCACGGTGTCGAGCAACTGGTCGATCCGGTTGCCCTCCGCGGTCTCGCCCTTCTTCGTGGGCGTGACCTCCTTTTTGTACCGCTCCATGTACGGCCGCAACGTGCCTTTGTAGTCCTCGCCGTGGCTGGCCGGCCGACCGGCCACCAGGTTCGCGCTGCTCTTCTGCACGAACGCGACGGCGCGGGAAAACGCCTCGTCTTTGCTCGCCACGTCGTCCGCCACGTACGGGAACGACTCGCTGAGTTTGTGCCCGTCGTGCATGAGTTTGACCTGGAACGACGCCCCGCGATCGTACACGTTCTTGAACTTGTATGTCTTCGGCTTCGCCACCCCTACCCCCTTCGCTGGAACATGACAGTGGCATATATTTTCCCAGTTTTTTCCCAAATGACCAACGCATTTTTGTTTTTCCCGGCTGAAAAACCCACCAGGCAAGGCTCCTGCGTTTCGGGCCATTGCCTTCGTAATGCAAAGGTCGGGGGGGCGATTCCTCTTTCCTGAATTTCAAGCAGTTCCGAGATGTTCCTGAAACCCGCGATAGCTAAAGCTTCGCGGGTTTTTTGTTGTCTACTCAGGGATTCACATACCGCGCCTCGACGCGAGCGAACCTCCCTGCGCTGTGCCGTTGCACGTTACGCCGACGTACGCGTATCGGTAGCAGGCGCCAGCTGACTCGCAAACGGTTCGAGATAGCCGAACAGTGCGGCGCTACCGCCCGTGTGCACGAATACGACGTTTTCGTCGCGGTCGAAGTGCCCCTTGCGAATCAGGTCGATCAGTCCGGCCATGCCCTTCCCCGAATAAACCGGATCGAGCAGGATGCCTTCGGTCTGTGCGACCAGCGTGACCGCTTCGATCATGCCCGGTGTCGGCAAACCGTAGCCGTCCCCGACGTAGTCGCAGTTCGCAATCACGCGCTCGCGCTTAACGGCATCCGGCATGCCAAGCTGCGCCGCCGTTTCGCACGCGAGACGGTAGACGCTGGCCTCCTGCGCCTCCTTCGGCGCGCGCACACCGATGCCGAGCACGCCGATTCCGCTATTCATGCCGTCGAACCCGGTGACGAGTCCGGCCTGCGTACCGGCGCTGCCGGTCGCATGCACCACGCGATGCACGACCAGATTCTGCTGATTGGCCTGGACCAGGATTTCCATCGCGCAATTGACATAGCCGAGTGCACCGATCCGGTTCGAACCGCCGCCGGGAATCACGTACGGTTTGCCGCCGGCCGCCCGAACTTCGTCGGCAACCGCCTGCATCGCCGCATTCATGTCGGTGCCGGCCGCGTACGTGCGCGTCGGCGCGCCCATGAGCCGTTCGAGGAATACGTTGCCGGAATACAGGTAGTTGCTGTCGCGATTGCCGGTCCGGTCTTCGAGCAGGATGATGCAGCGCAGCCCCAGCCGCGCCGCCGCCGCCGCGGTCTGCCGCGCATGGTTCGACTGCGTCGCGCCCTGCGTGATGACGGTGTCGGCTTGCTGCGCGAGCGCATCGGCCATCAGGAATTCGAGTTTGCGGGTCTTGTTGCCGCCGGTCGCCAGCCCGGTGCAGTCATCGCGCTTGATATACAGCCTGGGACCCTTGAGTAAGGCGCTCAGGCGCGGCATGGGTTCGAGCGGCGTGTTCAGATGTCCGAGCGATAGGCGAGGAAACTTCGAGAGATGCATGGCAGACCTTGTCAATGGGAGTGAATCGGAAGAACGGGAAGTGCCTCGGCAAGGCGCGCGTAACGTACGCAGCGCTGCGCGAGATTCGAGGTCGCATCCAGCACAGGGCACGGCGCGTCATGTTCGGATAGCGCGAGCGGCACTTCCGTGCAGCCCGAGACGATCGCCTCCGCGCCGGCGTCCGCGAGACTCGTCGCGAGAGCACGCATGCCGGCGCGAACCTCGTCGGACACCTCGCCTCGCTTGATGCGATAGATCAGCTGCATGAACGTCGCCTGGCAAGCCGGTGCGAGAACCAGCGCTTCGCGTCCCCGCGCGGCGAACGCACGCTGATACAGTTGCGCGTCGACGCAACCGCGCGTTGCCAGTACTCCGATGCGTTTCGCAGTCGGCCAGCGCCGGCTGCATGCGTCGCCGGCTTCTTCGACCATGCTGACGAACGGCACCGTCAGCGCCGCCCGGATGTCGGCCTCGTACGCGTGCGCGGTGTTGCAGGCCATCACGACAAAGTCGGCCCCCGAGCGCACAAGACCGGCCGCCATCCCGGCAAGCGCCGGGCCCGGAGAAGGCCCGGCGCCGGCGAGCGCGACGTTGCGATCCGGTACCTTAGGATTGCAGTCGATCAGTATTCGCAGATGCTCCTGTTCGCACTCGACCGGAGTCGCCGCGATCAGTTTCTGCAGGAAGTCCGCCGTGGCCTGAGGCCCCATGCCACCCAGCACGCCGACGACGAGTTCGCGCGGTCTGCAAGACGTATCGCTCATGAGTTGTGCCTTGGTACAGGAACGAGTCAATGCGTGAAGCCTCGTTCAGAACGAGTGGAAAATGCCGAGCTCCGTACCGAACTGCTTTTGTCCCGGCAACGTATAGCTACCCGAATCGACCGCGAGGTTGCTATTGGCTGAGTTATGCACGTAACTCATGTTCCAGTACAGCATCGTTCGCTTCGAGAGATTGTATTTGACCTCAGTGACCGCGCTGAACGGCTTGACGTCCTTTCCCGGCACGATGGTCTGATAGAGCGCGCCGACGAGCGCCCATTGCGGGCCGAGGCGCTGGCGAAACCCGGTCCAGAACAGATTGGCATTCAGGGATTGACGGGCGTAGTCGGATTTCAGAAGACGGTAGCCCGCGTACAGGGTGGTGTCGTGGAAGTGATAGCTTCCAGCGGCGATGAATCGGCGGGCCCGGTCGGACGACGTCGACGGCGCCGCCGTCAGGGACGTCGCCACGGCCGTGAGACCCGCTCCGGACGCAGACAGCGGGCCGCGCAAATTGTCGTATAACAGCTCGTAGCCGAAGGCCGGGCCGCTGTAGTGCAGCGCGAGAGCAAGGTCTTTCGCGTTCGCCGACGCGCCTGCGGTGCCGCCGATCGGCGCGGCCAGTGTGTCGACGCCGAGGCTATAGAATGCATCGAAGGTGAACGATCCGAATGCGCGCTGGTAGCGGATCGAGTTGTCGCCGCGCGCGGAGAGACCCGGGTCCTGGGTCGGCAGCGAATACAGGGCATACGAAGCGGGGTCGAACAGGTTGCCCATCTGGTACATCGGATTGTAGGCACGGCCGATCCACAACTGGTTCCCATGGCCACGGAACCCGACTGTCGCCTGGCGTCCGAACAACCGTCCGTTCAGCGCGAGCGCACCTGTGTTAGGCGTAATGCCCGCCTCCAGCGTAAACGTCGTGTAATAGCCGCTGCCTATATCCTCGACGCCGAGTATTCCCCAGCGCGAGGCCTGAATGTTGCCGGACGACGCCACCAGCGCGGAATGACTCGTCTTGTTCGCGTTCGTCAGGTATTCGATACCCGTGTCCAATAAGCCGTACATCGTCACGCTCGACTGCGCGTGAGCCGTCGTCGCGCACACGGCGAGCTGGTACGTCAGCGTGCCGAATATGATTTTCCAGGCTAGAGTTCTCATGACCTTTCTTTATTTATTAAGAATGCTAATTGAGAATCCGATACAAACGGCACGCGGGTGCATTGGCTCCGGCATTGCGCCTATGTGATGAAAAAACTCTGCTGGCGCTTGCGCCAATCCTCGCGCAAGCGTCGTGAAAAAGCCGTGTCAATCGGTATCAATCGGCGTGCTCGCTGACCCATTGCGCAAGGTCGCGATGGGTCGTGAACCAGACGTCCGGGCGGCTCTTCGCCAGGCGCACGATTTCCTCCAGAATCCAGATGCGCGAGCGATGCCCGATCACGTGCGGATGCAGCGTCAATTGAAATAGCCCGCCTTCCGCATACGCGGCTTCGAATTCGCGTATGAAGATATCGAGCACTGCGGACGGCGGCGTGTACGGGCGCAGCGACGAAAAGCGGTTCATCGCAAGGTAGGGAGAATCGTCGCGAATCCATTCGACGGGAATTTCGACGATGCCGGTCGGCTGCCCGCCTCCCACGAGTTCGTAGCAGTCGTCGTCGCCCATGAGCGAGGAGTCGTACAGCAGGCCCATTTCGGCGATGATGGCGAGCGTGTGATCGCTGAAATCCCATGACGGTGTGCGCAAACCGACCGGCCGCTCGCCGCAGATCGCCGTGAGCGTGTCGCTGGCGCGCAGATAGAGCTCGCGCTCCGCTGCGGCGGGCAGCATCGAGTTCAGTTCGTGAATCCAGCCATGCATTGCAATCTCGTGGCCGGCGCCGCACAGCGCGCGCTGTTCGTCCGGATGAAGCAAGGCCGATACCGCCGGCACGAAGAAGGTCGCCGGTACGTCATGGCGGTGCAGGATGTCGGCGATTCGTGGAATACCGGCGCGGCTGCTGTACTGGCCCGCCGACAGCCGGCTGATCGATCGGCCGCCGTCGCGCAGGTCGCTGGTTTCGTGATCGGAGTCGAACGACACGGCGAACGCGCAGCGCGCGCCGTTCTTCCATGTTCCCGGCTTCAGCGGCCGGCCGGCGCGTACCCGGTCGACCAGCATTTGCCACTGGGTGTCCGGCCATTGCCACGGCTCTTGATTCGATATGCTATTCAAAAATACTCTCCAACGGGTTGACGGACATTGCGCCCGACGATGACAGGAAAGCCCACTGCAAGCGCAGTCTCGAAACGGTGTTACTTCAATGCGGTATGCGCGGTTTCGGGTAGGTGCCACAACGTCAAGCCGGACAATAGAGCGGCGGCGATCACGCAGAACACGGGGGAAATCGGCGAACCGGTGTGCTGGATCAGAAGCGTCGCGGCAAAAGGCGCGAAACCGCCGAACACCGCAACGCCAACGCTGTAGCCGACCGACATGCCGACCGCGCGTTCGCGCGCCGGGAATATCTCCGCGATTGCAGCCGGCGCGGGACCGGAGTACATCGCCAGCACGATGCCGAACAGTATCTGCACGCCGATGACCGTGCCAAACGACACGCCGGACAACAGCAGACGGGCGAGCGGGTATGGCAACACCACGAGCAGCGCGCAGCAACCGAGCAGCAGCGGCCGGCGGCCGATGCGGTCCGACAGTGCGCCCGTCAATGGAATGAGCAGGATCATCACGACGAGGCCGATGCTGTCGGACCACAACGCTTCGGTGCGCGAAAGATGCGCGTAGCGGGTCAGATAGGTCGGCATATAGTGCAGCAGGATGTAATGCGACGTGACCCAGACCACGGTGAAGCCGATGGCCTGCGCGATCTTGCGTAACGCATGGCCCGGCGCATGCGGGTCGGCCGGTTGCTTCAGTTCGGCCGGCAGATGCTCGGCAACGTTGCGGCGCAGATAGAAGCCGATCGGCCCGATCAGTCCGCCAAAAAGGAACAGCATCCGCCAGCCCCAGCTTTCGAACGCGGCCGACGATAGCGCGCTGCTGAGCGACGCCGCAACCGCGGAGCCGAGCAAGGTGCCGGTCACCGTCGTGACCTGCGCGAAACTCGCGATCAGCCCGCGCTTGCCGTTGGGCGCCCATTCGACGAGGAACGTATTCGCGCTGCCCCACTCGCCGCCGGCACTGAATCCTTGCAGCAGGCGCGCGAACAGCATCGCAAGCGAGGCGAACGCGCCGATCGCCTCATACGACGGAATGATGCCGATCGCGATCGTACTCACGGCCATCAGCATGATCGTCAGCGTCAGCGCGCTCTTGCGGCCGTGGCGGTCGGCGATGCGGCCGAAGCAGAAGCCGCCGAGCGGCCGCATCAGAAACCCGACGCCAAAGATGGCGAACGTGCCGAGCAGCGCGGAGAGCTCGTCGACCTTCGGAAAATATTGGCGCGCGAGAATCGGCGCCACGAAGGCATAGACCGAAAAGTCGTACCACTCGAGCACGTTGCCGATCGCCGCAGCGCCGACGGCCGCCAGCGCATTGTCCGCCGGTTGCCGCTTGCCGCCGGCGACAGGTGCCGATTCGTCCGACTGATGAATGACCAACGTCTGCTTGTTCATGGCGAGGTTGTCTGATTGAAAGGCTCGGATGGATGGGTTGCGCGGTGGCTCATTCGAGCGCCGCGAGCAGCCTCGTCCAGAAATCGAGGCGCGGCAGTACGCTGGATGCCAGGAAGTACTCGTTCAAGGTGTGCGCGCCCGCGCCATCGACGCCGAGGCCGTCGAGCGTCGGCACGCCGAGCGCGGCGGTGAAATTGCCGTCGCTGGCGCCGCCGGTCTGCGGCACGTCGAGCAGGTCGAAACCGGCCGCGCGCGCATGTTGCTGCGCGATCTGCAACAGCGCGGCGGTGGCGGCGCTCTTTTCGTACGGCGGCCGCGTCAACTGCACGTCGACGTCGAGCGTAAAGTCGCCGCTCGAGGCGCGCTGCCCGCGCAGCGCGGCCAGCATCCGCTCCGCTTCGGCCATGCTTGCGACGCGAAAATCGACGCGTATCGCGCATTCCTCCGCGACGACGTTGGCGCCGGTGCCGCCTTCGATGGTTCCGACGTTGAGCGTGGTGCCGACCGAATAGTCGGTCAGGTTCGAGAGCACGGCGACGTGGCGCGCCATTTCGACGATCGCGTTGCGGCCGCGCTCGTGATCGATACCCGCATGGGCCGCGCGGCCCGTCACCTTGAGCCGGGCCCGGCCCACGCCCTTGCGGCTCGTGACGCAGCGGCCGCCACTGCGCGCCGGCTCGCAAACGAGCGCGTAACGCGCATGCTGCGCGAAACCGGTTGTCACCGGGCGGGATTGCAGGCTGCTCGCTTCCTCGTCCGGAATGAACAGCATGTCGACCGGCAGTCGTGCGCGGCGTTGATGAGCCACCGTCGCGAGGGCGCGCAAGGCGAGATACGCGCCGGCCTTCATGTCGTAGCCGCCGGGACCATAGACGCGATCGCCGTCGATACGGTACGGATTGCGTTCGAGCGTGCCGTGCGGGTGAACGGTGTCGACGTGCGTCAGCACGAGGATGCCGGCGCGCGTATCGCCGGGGGCGCGACTCGATACGACGAGCACCGGCGCCGCGCTTGCCGAAGGCAGCGGAATCCAGCGCGTCGCGAGACCCGCGCGCTGCGCGTGCATGGCGATATTGCGTTGCAGCAGCTCTACGGCGGCGGCGTCCCCGGACGGCGATTCGTGGCGTACCCACGCGCCGATATCGTCGAGCAGCGCGTCGAGCCTTGTCGGCTGGCAAAGCAGGTTCATGTCACCTCGAGGTCGAAGGGCTGGCGCCGATGCGAGAGGAGCAGCGCGGGAATGAACCGATTATTGGGCGGTGACCGGGCTCGAACAACGAGATCAAAAATAACTGCCGAATAAATATTGTTTATGTTTCAATCCGACCGGAAAAGGAAAGCCGATGAGACATAACGACCTGAACCTGCTCGTGTATCTGGATCTGCTGGTGAGGCACGGCAGCGCGACGCGTGTCGCGGAAGTGCTCGGCGTGAGCCAGCCCGCCGTGAGCGCGGCGGTGCGCCGGCTGCGTTCGATGACGGAACATCCCCTGTTCGTTCGCACCGGACGCGAACTCGCGCCGACGGCCTACGCGCTGTCGTTGCAGCAGCAGTTCGCACCGCTCTTGCGGCAGTGGCGCGAACTGACGGACCGCGACGGCGATTTTTCTCCGGGCGTATCCGACCGGTGCTTTTCCATTCTCGCGTCGGACTACACGCAGTATCTGTTTCTGCCGCTGCTCGCGCGCCGCCTCGCGACAGAAGCGCCGAACGTGTCGCTGCGCGTCATTCCGTCAAATCCGTATCGCGGCGTGCAATTGATCGAGCAGCAACAGGTCGACCTCGGGATTGGCTACTACCGGAACGTTCATCCTCAGTTGCGGCTGTGTCCGGTGCTGGAGGAGCAGGCAGTCTGTGTGCTCGCGCGTTCGCATCCGGCACTCGACTGCTTCGACGAGCACGCGTATGCGAGCGCCAGCCATATCGCGATTACCGTCGAAAACGCGGCCTATAACGCGACGCTTGATCGTGCGCTGGCCGCGCACAAGATCCGGCGGCGGATCGCAATCTCGATGCCCAGTTACGTATCGGCCGCGCACGTGGTGGAGGAGACCGAGTACGTGGCAACGCTTCCGCGCAGCATCGCGGAATTTGCGGCGAAGACCGCCGCCATCGAGATTCGCCCGTGCGCGATCGAACTGCCGCCGCTGGACCTGTCGATGCTGTTCCACGTCAACTCGGAAGCGGACGCCGCGAGTCAGTGGTTTCAGCGCGTGGTGCTCGAATGCGCGGAGGTGATTGCGTCGAGCTGGGCGACCTCTGCCGCAAAGGGATAGGCATGAATCGCGCGTTTCAGCGTGGGTTGCCGTGCAGCGCGGCGGCTGACGGCTGGCGGCTTCGGGCCGCCGCTGCGTCAACGGGCTGAATCCGCGGTCAATAGCCGCCTTGCGGAAAAGCGGCCATCCGGACAGCTAAACGTCAATGCGTCGCTTCAGCCAGGAGTAACTCAGCGAGGTCGGCCGGGCGATCCAGCATGATCGAATGCCCGCACGGTATTTCGTGGACCTTCCATCGAGGCGCATGCTTCAGCCTGGCATGGGTTTCGACGAACCAATCCCCACCGTTCCTCGTCGCGAACACGTAAGTGCGATTGGCAACGGGCACCGAATCCACTCCCTCCTTGACGCCTTGAACGAACGTGGCAAGCGGCTGCGGTCCAGACATCCTGTCGACCCAGGCGGCGTCTGCTTCGTTCACGTTGAACAGGGCCGCGGGAATAGGCGGAATCATGCCGTCGTTCCGGCCCGCCTGCGCCAGAAAAGCCAGCGCGGTGTCGGCACCGGTGATGTCGACGAGCGACTGCCCATCGGCCGGCGCATAAGCGTCGAGATAGAACAGTGTGCGGATGCGTTCCCCGACTTCGTGCGCCACGCCGGTGATGACCAGTCCGCCATACGAGTGACCGCACAATATGGCATCGGTCAGGTCCTCGTACTCGAAGACGTTGACGACATCCTGAATGTGCGTGTCCAGGTTGATGGCCCGATCAGCCAGGTGAGAACGTTCTCCGAGGCCGGTCAGCGTGGGCGTGTAGACATCGTGTCCCGCCTCGCGCAGCCGGCGGGCGACTCTCGCGTAAACCCAGCCGCCCTGAAAGGCGCCATGAACCAGAACGAATTTCGCCATAACTAAGTGTTCCTTTGATTTGCCGTAAAAAATGCATCGTGCCGTCGCGAGCGATTCACCGCGTCCCGTTTCCTGTAC
The DNA here is from genome assembly GCF_011752995.1 of Burkholderia sp. Ax-1724. GTDB lineage: Bacteria > Pseudomonadota > Gammaproteobacteria > Burkholderiales > Burkholderiaceae > Paraburkholderia. The sequence continues at coordinate 78,871 of NZ_VWWL01000020.1, read as the reverse complement.
GGAACCGCGCGGAGATCGGCCATTGACTGAGTGCGACTCCCGAGACGCAAATGATGGCGCCCAGCATCAGCGCCGGCGTAATGGGTTCATGCCTGAAGACAACGCCCGCGCTAATGGCGAAAAATGATTGAAGCAAGGCATAGGGCGCGACCCGGGCCATCGAGAACCGCCCGATAAGCCAGAACCAGGTGATGAAGGCGGCGATCCCGCCGAGCATGACGGTAAAGGCGAAAGCCAGCCACTCTGAACTCGAAGCCCTCTGCAGCGCGGCAATCTGACCGCCCTCCACGATCAGCGAAAGTCCCAGCAGCTGGAATGCCGTGAAGAACGACATCCAGGCAAAGAGCTTCACCGGATCGAACGGGCCGAATTTTTTGGCGAGTACATTGCCGATAGCCAATCCGAGCGCAGACCCGATCACGAAGAGCGTCGGAACGGTCGGGACCTTCAACCTGGGATCGACGATCGAAAGCGCCACGCCACATAGTGCGATACCGACGCCGAACACCATTCGGGCAGAGGGTTTCTCGCCCAGCATGGGCCAGGCAAGCATCAGGGTGAACGGGGTCCACAACTGGTTGGCAATCCCGGCGACGCCAGCCGGCGATCTGGTGAGTCCCACGAAGGCGCAGGCGAAGTTCACCCCGCCCATGAAGCAGGAAATCAGGAAGATCGGTCGAATCTCCGGCCCGCGAATACGCCCCACGAAAGGGATAAGAATCGCGGCAATCACGGCAAACCGCAGGCCGGCGAAGAATAACGGCGGCAGCACCGTGAGCCCCGCCTTGATGACGGCATACTGCAATCCCCACAGCAAAGGAACCAGCAGGGCCGCGGCGATATGAATAGCTTTCATTGATAAATAAACCAATTAGTCCAAAAATCGACGCACGAAAATGCGTCGTGCCTTGTCTTCCGTATTCAAGCCGTCAGGCTGCTGATCAGTGCCTGCACGGCATCCTTTGCCCTGTCGGGTTTGAAGCCGATCTTGCGAACGACACGAAGGCCTTCGAGAAAGCAAACGAGCATGTGAGCCGCCGCCGCGGGGTCGACGTTCCTCGCCAGATCCCCTTCTTTCTGGGCGCGTTTCAAGGCTTTGATCAACCGCGCCTCCATGGCGCTCCAAAAATGAGCGATCCGGCTCGCAACCTCTTCGTCATGTGCCGCTAATTCCATGGCTGTCGCCACGACGAGGCAGCCGCGCTTGCCGGCGGCGCCCTCCGTGCGCGCGACATAACCATTCATGCATGCCTTGAGCCCCGCCAGGGCTTTCTGGCCTGAGGCAAATTCATCGTCGAGGCGCTTGAGTGCCTGGACGATGTAGCGATCGAGGGCGAGCAGGAAAAGGCCGTGCTTGTCGCCAAAGGCTGCGTACAGGCTTCCTCGGGAGAGCCCAGTGACGTCCAGCAGGTCCGGCAAGGAGGTACCCTGATAGCCCTTCGTCCAGAAAATCTGCATTGCGTGCTCGATAGTCTGGTCGAGGTCGAACTCGCGAGGACGTCCTCGCTGCCGGTCGGCGGTGGCATGTGGATTAGGCATGGCACATTTATAAACCAGATGGTCCAAAATAGTCAAGATTCCAGCCCAGTCATCTTTACCGCCATGAATCCATGGCCAGGACGAACGTACTGCCCGCATGCGGACAGCACCATCAGGCGTCCCGGATTAAAAGTGTCTGCGGAAAGTCTTGACGCGAAACCAACCAACTAGTAGATTGCAAACTATTGCAGGCGACAACGGCCCCGTCGTATCGAACCGGACGAATGTTGTCTCACGCGTCTATTCAGCCAATCGAGTCAATACTCATGAGTGTGGAACTGTCTCCCCGCGCCACCGAAATTGCCGAGCATACCAAGCTCCTGCTCGCCGCCGGCGGTTACAACGGGTTCAGCTATGCCGATCTGTCCGAGCGGGTCAATATCAGCAAGGCCAGCATCCATCATCATTTTCCGAGCAAGGCCGACCTCGTTCTGACCGTGGTCGCACAACACCGCGAGCAGGCCCGGGAAGGTTTGGCCGCCATGCAGCGGCAACTCGATGATCCGCTCGCGCAACTGACGGCCTACACCGACTACTGGGCGCAATGCATACGCGAAGGCACATCGTCCATGTGCATTTGCGCCATGCTGGCAGCCGAATCACCGATGATCCCGCAAGAGATTGCAGACGAAGTGCACGGCTATTTCGAAGACCTGACCACGTGGATCGCGACGGTTCTGAAGAAGGGCGCGGCAAAGTCGCAATTCCATTTGCGCGACAGCGCTCGCGTCGAAGCTCAAACGTTTATGTCCACCGTGCATGGCGCAATGTTGACGGCGCGAGCATTGGGCAATCCGGAATCGTTCCGTGCCATTTCGCGCTCGGCCATTGGCCGACTGACTGCGTAAAACCGATCGCCTTACTGGACTGGCGAACCAGTAAGGCGATCATTTTTTTTACCACCAAACCAATCAACTAGTTGGTTGCTTTTCGGAGCTACCGTCTTATGCCCCACCCTATTTCCACTTTGGGCGCTTGCCATACCATCGTCAGCCTGGTTCCGTTTGTTGCGGGACTCTATAGCTTCGTCCGCTATCACGGCATCGATAGCACCAGGCAGTCGGGACGGATTTATCTCGGCGGACTGGTCGTGTCGGTGCTTACCTCGTTCGGGCTATCCAGCACCGGCGGCTTCAACGCCGGCCATGCCCTGGGTATTCTGGCGCTCCTCGCAATAGGCGCCGCGCTACTGATTCCACGGATATCCATTCTGGGGCGCGCGCGAGCCTATCTATCCCAGTTCGGCTTCACATTCAGCTTCTTCCTGCTGCTGGTCCCCGGGATCAACGAGACGCTGACGCGGCTGCCCGTTGCCCATCCCCTCGCGGAAGGTCCCGCCTCTCCCCTTGTGCGCAGCACGCTGGCGGCGTGGCTCGGCATCTTCGTGGTGGGAGCGGCGTTGCAATACTGGTGGATGCGCTCGCAACGCGGGCGTGTGCAAGCTGCTTAGGATCGCTATGCACTGATCCGTCACTTTCGGAAGTTGCCCGGCGCGGCTTTCGACGATTTTCTTCGTTCACGCGCCATGTATCGGTAACGCGATGCTTATATCACCCAGGAGAATCAAGATGGATATTGCACGACTTCGCCAACTTCTCGCCCGCAGCCTGACCGGTGTCGTACTCGCGACCAGCGGCCTGGCCGCTGCCACTGCCGCTCACGCGGCGGACCAGGCGGTTCGTGTGCGGGGTACGGTCGTCTCGTTAGCGGGCGACCAGCTTCAGGTGAAATCACGCGACGGCCAAGCGCTCACGGTGAAGCTCAAGGACGGCTGGCGAGCATCGGCAGTCGTGAAAGCCCGTATCGGCGACATCAAGCCGGGCGATTTTGTCGGTATTGCATCGTTGCCCAAATCCGAAGGCGGCGACGGCGCCCTGGAAGTGCTGATTTTCCCGCCGGCATTGAAGGGGACCGGAGAAGGCAGTTATGGCTGGGACCTGAAACCCAATAGCACGATGACCAACGCGACCGTGGGAGACGCGGTCAAGTCGGTGGACGGCAGCACCGTGACCGTCAACTATCACGGCCAGGAAAAGAAGATCTCCATTCCGAACGGTACGCCTGTCGTGACATTGGCGCCCGCCACACCCGACGACGTGAAACCCGGCACGGCGGTATTTATCCCCGCACAGCAAGAGGCAAACGGCGCGCTGAGCTCGGGTCAACTGATCGTGGGCAAGAACGGCGTCGTGCCGCCGATGTAATGTAGCGACCACCATGACCGGCTGGTGTTATCCGCCAGCCGGTACGAGGCTTTTCAATGAACACCCCTGATTCAACGCATGCGCGGGCACCGCTTCCCCGCCCGACGCGCCGCCGGTTTATCCGGCGACATTCAGCGACAGTGCGCATCACGCACTGGATCAATGTGCTGTGCCTTTCCGTCATGTTGATGAGTGGGCTGCAAATCTTCAATGCGCACCCCAGACTGTATTGGGGCAAATATGGCGCGGATACCGACCATGCATTCATTGTCATCGGGTCGCGGAAACAGGCAGACGGTTTGCACGGTTTTTTGCGCATCGGTTCGCTGAGTATCGGGACGACAGGCCTTCTCGGTGTTTCCCAGGAAGGCAATGCAGTCGTGCCGCGAGCATTTCCTTCCTGGCTCACGATTCCTTCTTACTACGATCTCGGCGCAGCCCGGAATTGGCACTTTCTGTTTGCATGGCTGCTGGTTATCAATGGCGCGATCTATCTCGCGCACGGCTTCTGGCGTGGCCATATTCGCCGCGATCTATTGCCGGATCGAGACCAGCTCGCACCGCGGCATGTGTGGCGCGAAGTACTGGATCACGCGCGCCTTCGTTTCGCCAAAGGCGATGAGGCACGACGCTACAACGCCCTGCAAAAGATCACCTATCTGCTCGTGGCACTCGTGCTGCTGCCGTTGATGGTGCTGACCGGATTGACGATGTCGCCGGGTATGGACGCCGTCTTTCCATTCCTGCCCGACCTGTTCGGCGGCCGCCCTTCGGCGCGTACGTTGCACTTCATCACGGCGTCCTTGCTCGTGCTGTTTGTCGTCGTCCATGTGTTGATGGTCGTCCTGTCCGGCTTCTGGAACAACTTGCGTTCGATGATCGACGGGCGTTATGCGATCGACCACTCGGGAGAGGCACGATGAAATCAGGGTTTTCGCGGCGGCGCATGCTGGCAGGCTTGATATCCGGTGCCGGCGCGGTTCTGCTTGCCGGATGCGATCGAGCAACGCAAAGTACCGGGTTCGGCGCCTTGCTGCGCAATAGCGAGAAGCTGACGATGGAGAGCCAGCGCTTGCTGCTCGGCCGTCAATCGCTGGCTCCGGAATACAGCGTGGCCGACTTGTCGCCCGTGTTCCGCGCCAATGGCACTCAAGCCCCCGACTCCGAGGAGTACAACCAGCTGCTCGAGAACGGCTTCGCCGACTGGCGATTGCAGGTGGATGGGCTCGTACAGCAACCGCTCAGCCTGTCGCTTGACGAACTGAAGCGTCTGCCATCGCGCACGCAGATTACCCGGCACGATTGTGTCGAGGGGTGGAGCGCAATTGGCCAATGGCAAGGCGTGCCGCTCGGGCGAATACTGGATCTCGCGCGCCTGAAGTCCGGTGCGCGCTATGTCGTATTCCACTGCGCGGACGAACTGGAGGTCACGTTCGACGGCAGCGGCCGCTATTACGAAAGCATCGATCTGCTCGATGCTTATCACCCTCAAACCCTTCTCGCCTATGCGATGAACGGCAAGGCTCTGCCGGTGGCGCATGGCGCGCCGCTGCGGCTGAGAGTCGAAAGACAACTCGGCTACAAGCAGGCGAAGTACCTGATGCGGATCGAAGTCGTCCCGGCATTCGATACCTTGTGGGGTGGCCGGGGGGGCTATTGGGAAGATCGGGGCTACGACTGGTACGCGGGCATTTGACGCCGTACGCACAAACGTACGACGAGTCTATGGCGAATCGCGAACTACGCCGCTTGCCCGTTCCGAAAATGCTCGATGACCCATCGCTCGCATGCCGCCCACAGATCGGGCGCCCCGGCTTCGATCACCGGGCCATAGCGGGAGAGCACCTGATCGAGCGAGACGTCGTTCTCCGTCCAGGTGCCGCCGCCGGTCGCGAGGTTGACGAGCAAGGGCTGGAAGCGATCAAGCGCTTTGGCGAACTTCGCGTCCGCGGTCTGCGCAAGCTCGAATTCCTGCCACAGGCCGAGAAGCCCGCTACCTTGCGGCTGCGGCAGCAGCCCGAACAATCGCACCGCCGCCTTCGACTCCTGTTCGGCCTGCAACTCGCGCGACGTGCCGCCATGGATCGGAAAATCGCCGACGTCGATCTCGACGATGTCATGCAGCAGAAGCATCTGGATGACCCGAGTCGCATCCACGGCCTCGCCAGCATGCTCGCTCAGTATCAGCGCGTACATCGCGAGGTGCCAGGAGTGCTCGGCGGAATTCTCTTTCCTGCTGCGGTCCAGCAATGGGGATTGCCGTATGACGGACTTCAGTCGATCGATTTCCTTCAGGAATGCCAGTTGTTTATCCAGCGTGCTCGTCTGCATCGTTTCTCCTTGGGAAGCGGTGGGCCCGGTGCCGTTGCGCTAATGGGGCACGGCTAATGGGTCGCCGCTATTGCGTCGAGTTGCGCGGGCGCCATCAGCGCGAAAGCCGAGCGCATTTCGCGCGCCTCCTCGCCGGGACTGCGGCCAAAGAGCCGCTTGAACTCGCGGTTGAACTGCGATGCGCTTTCGTAGCCGACGCGCACGGCTGCTGCCGCCGCGGTGAGGTCGTCGCGGATCATCAGCAGCCGTGCCTGATGCAGCCGTACCGACTTGATGTACTGGATCGGCGAGGTGGCGGTCACGGTCTTGAAGTGGGCATGGAAGGCCGGGATGCTCAGGTCCGCCTCGCGCGCCAGCGATCCGACGTCCAGCGCCTGGGCGTAATCGCTATGGATACGGCGCAGGGCGCGCGAGATCCGGCCGAAGTTGCCCTGGCTGGCCAGCGCCGCCCTGATCGCTCCGCCGCGCGGACCCATCAGAACGCGAAAGCACAGTTCCCGCACGATGGCCGGACCCAACACGCGGGCTTCGATCGGCGAGGTCAATGCCTTGAGCAGGCGCACGGTCGTATCGGCCAGCGCGGTGTCCAGCGGCGTGGAAATAATGCCGACGGGCGTGGTGGCCGGCGCGCAGGCGTGATGCTCCACCTCGATGACCAGATCGGCCACGGCGGTCATGTCCAGCCGTACGGAGACGGCGAGCAAGGGCTCCCTGGGGCTGGCATCGGTTTCGGTCGAAAACGGCAGCGGCACCGAGAGCACCAGGTAGTGCTGGGCATCGTAGCGATAGAGCTGATCGGCCAGATAGCCGCGCTTGCTGCCCTGGCAAACGATCACGATGCTCGGCTCATACAGCACCGGCGTGCGCCCCAGCGGCCGATCCGCCCGCATCAGGCGTACGCCGTCCAGCAGCGAACGGGTATGCCCTTCCTGCGGGGCGAGCTGCCGGATCAGTGCGGCCATCTCGGCCTGCCGGGATGTGTCAGGACGCGGCTTGCTCATGAAGCGAGTTATTCCTCAAATACGAATAAGCTACATTTTTTCATCAACGAAGTGGTTTTCATAGATGAGAAATAGGAATAGGCAACGACGCGATAGGCTTGCGTCTAGTCCGGGGGACACGTCCTCTCTACGATTTCACCTTGTTCATTCCCCGCCACGGCTTTATTCGCTCGCACTGGGCAACAAGGAGAAAAGATGGAATCGACTACGTCGAATACAAGCAAGGTCATTGTGCTGACCGGCGCCAGCAGCGGCATTGGCGAGGCCACGGTCCGGCATCTGGCGCAGATGGGCCACCACCTGGTCATCGGGGCGCGCCGTATCGACCGCCTCACGGCCCTGCAGGAAGAACTGCGCGCTCAGGGCGCCAGTGTGGATGCGATCGCGCTCGACGTCACCCGGCTCGAAGACCTTCAGCAGATCGCCGCGTTCGCCCACAAGCGCTACGGCCGCATCGACGTGCTGATCAACAACGCGGGCGTCATGCCGCTGTCGCCGCTGGCCGCACTGAAGGTCGACGAATGGAACCGTACGCTCGACGTCAACGTGCGCGGCGTATTGAACGGCATCGCCGCCGTCCTGCCCGTGATGCAGGCGCAGGGGTACGGCCACATCGTCAACGTTGCCTCGATCGGCGCGCATGCGGTCACGCCGACCGCCGCCGTCTACTGCGCCAGCAAATACGCGGTACGCGCCCTCTCCGACGGGCTGCGCCAGGAGACGGATTCGCTTCGCGTGACCGTCGTCAGCCCCGGCGTTGTCGAGTCGGAGCTGGCCGATCACATCACCGACGAAACGGCACGCTCGGCCATGCGCGAGTTTCGCCGCATTGCCCTGCCGCCGCAGGCCGTGGCGCAAGCCATCGGTTATGCGATCGCGCAGCCGGACGGCGTGGACGTCAGCGAAATCATCGTGCGGCCCACTGCAAGCCCGTATTGATCCCACGCAATCATTCTCTTAAGGAATCCCTATGTCTTACGTCACTTCATCCTCTCACGACGCGCCGTTTGCCGGACGCGTCGCCATCGTCACCGGCGCAGCCAGCGGTATCGGTCTCGCCACGGTCGAGCTGCTGCATCGCCAGGGCGCGCGCGTAGTCGCCGTGGACCTGAGCGAGAACGTCAATGCCCTCGCGCGCGACGGCATCGCGCCGCTGGTCGCGGACATCGCGCAGGAAGCCAGCGCCACGCTGGCCGTGCAAACAGCCCTGGAGCAGTTCGGCCGGCTGGACATTCTCGTCAACAACGCCGGGATCATCACCAGCAAGCCGGTGGTCGAGATGCGCCTCGAGGACTGGAACCAGATACTGGCGGTCAACGCCACCGGCGCGTTCCTGTTCTCCCGCGAAGCCATGCGGCCGATGATGGCGGCCGGGTCCGGAGCCATCGTCAATATCGGCTCCTATGCCTGCTACCAGTCGTTCCCCAACATTGCCGCCTATGCGGCGTCCAAGGGCGCGCTGGCTCAACTCACGCGCACGCTCGCGCTGGAAGCCATCGGCCACGGCATCCGCGTCAATGCGGTCGGCTCCGGCGATGCCATCACCAACATCACCAATGCCATTCAGCCGGACGGGCCGGCCTATCTGGCCGAGCACGGCCGCAAAGCGCCGATCGGGCGCGCGGCCCGCCCCGAAGAGATCGCGGAAGTCGTGGCCTTCCTCGCATCGGAGCGCGCCAGCTACATGGTCGGTTCGGTCGTCATGGCCGACGGCGGCATGAGCGTCGCCATCCCGTAACGCCATGCACAGGGAGTATCAGGACAGGCACTCACCAACCCATTCGAGGGTCTGGTTCAGCACGGAAGCCGCACGCGGCATCGGCCGCTCCCTCGCCCACCAAACGCTCGCCGACGGCGACGCCGTGGCTGCGCCCCCGTGCACGCCCGGCGGCCTGCGCGAGGCCTTCAACGAAAACCATGCGCGCCTGCTGGCATTGGAATGCCGATCTGGACGCATGGCGAGTCGCTCTCAACGCCGCCGCTTTCATCGACTGATTTCGCCGGTACGCGAATGCTGGAAAAAACGGTTGATCCTCCACCTGGGCGATGGTCGTTTCAATTTGTCGAACCGTCACGCACTTTCCCCATGCCCCTACCCACACTCAGAAACAAGAACCCGAAAATGAAAACGCATTCCCGGAAGCAAGGGTTGATGTCCACGCTGGCTGCCGTTGCGCTGCTTGCCGCCACCCATGCCGCTTTGGCCGTCGAGCGCTGGCAGACGCTGCCGCATACGCCGACGCCGCCGCACTATGATCGCTCGTCCCGTACCGAGCTTCGTGGCATCAGGCTTTACAACGCGGAGGTGGGACACGGCCGCCCGGTCATTCTGCTTCATGGCGGCCTGGCAAATTCCGATTGGTGGGCCCTTCAGGTCAAGGCGCTACGCGTGAATCATCGCGTCATCGTGGTCGATTCGCGCGGCCATGGCCGCAGCACGCGCGATACGACGCCGTACAGCTATGACCTGATGGCCGACGACGTCATCGCGCTGATGGACAAGCTCCGGATCAGGCAGGCCGACATCGTCGGCTGGAGCGACGGCGCCATTCAGGCTCTCGACATGGCCATGCGCCATCCGGATCGGGTGGGCAAGATCGTCGCGTTCGGCGCCAACACCAACACCGACGGCACGCGTCCGGACGCCGACAAGAACCCGACTTTCGCGGCGTTCATCGATCGCACCGGCAAGGAGTACGCGAAGCTGTCCCCCACACCGAACCAATACCAGGATTTTCTCGCCCAGATCGGCAATATGTGGGCGGCCCAGCCCAACTGGACGGACGACCAGCTCCGGTCGATCAGGTCCGAGGTGCTCGTGATGGACGGCGATCACGACGAAGCCATCAAGCGCAGCCACACGGAATATATGGCGAGAACGATTCCGCATGCACGCCTGCCGATCCTGCCTGACGCCAGCCACTTCGCGTTTATTCAGGCTCCGGAGGCGTTCAACGAGGCCATCCTGAACTTCCTGGACGACGATAAGCAATAAACCCACTTGCTGGCGATCCGCACACGGTTCGCCAGCAAGTGGGCGTCACCTTCCGCATGCTCTCCGACGCGTTCCATCGTTTTTTTGAATTCAGGCAAGTGCGGCTAGGACCATCCGGAATGCTCTGTCGTCGAATGCGGATGTTTTGGCACAAAAGTGCGGCCATGGGTTTGTTACCCAACCTTCAACGGTTAATTCCCGCATGAAAATCATTAAAAGGCGTGCGCAACGTCAACGAGGCGAGTGAATCTGTCGTTTACAAAAAATCAGGCCGGAAATCGTTCAACGGGTAAATAGCGAACGCTCGGCCTTACAGGCAGAAAATCTTGCCGATGTGGCGCCGCACAAACATTGTCATGATTGATTCACATAAAAACGTTAAGGCAGCGCACGAATTGCGCGGACTGCGGACGGGAAGGCAGGGCCCGGTACAGATGGGCATGACGGGGAGGAGCCGGCTAATTCGGATTTCGCACCGGAAAATGCAGACCGGCAATGGATGCGATAGTCAGACGATAAATTTTATTCAAACCCTCTGTTCAAGTGTTGGCTTGTGCCGTTAAAGCAACAGAGAACAGGTGACGTGCATCGGACGCTGGTGCGATGCGGGGACCGAGGCAGATAATCGGTTTGTAAAGGAGAAAGATCATGGATGCCAAGCCACCGAAGATTCCGACCCCGGATAAAGTCTTTTACCCGGATCCGGAACCCGTGGGCGTCGAGTTTCTGGGTGCCGAACTGCCTGAGCATGTTCGCGCTTTTTTCGACGAACAACGCAAGTCGTACGATCCGAAGTAATCGTGCAATCATGCGGTGCAACATCGACGCGCGTGCAACAGGTACGCGCTAAATGCACGCGCCCTCATTATCGTTATAACTTTGCGTCCGACATTCGCGTCGCGACGGTAAATCGGTTCGCCTGATTACAACGATGCCGCGCCACTCAGCCAGAGTGCGTGGACGCATGCGCGTTCTTTCTGTATGCCGCGTTTGTCGTACCTTCGGGCGCATGCCCCGCGTGCGACTTCATTGAGTCTCCACTCGCAGTTTCAGTCGCGCCGTAGTTTCAGCCGCGTAATACGCGCCGTCTGCCGGACATCATTTATTCTTCTCATTTTTCCTCAGCGGCCACCCGGCCTCGTTCACTACATGAATCGTCCGCATCGCTTCGGCGCGTCATACGCGCTCTCCGCCCTTGCACTCACCGCCAGCTTCGCCCTCGCGCCCGCTCCGGCCTTCGCCGATGGCGACGACACCGCGCTCACCAATCTGATTGCGCTGGTTTCGCAACGCCTCGCGCTCGCGGAACCGGTCGCGCGCTGGAAATGGGCCCATCATCAGGCGATCACCGATACGCCGCGCGAAAACGCCTTGCTCGCCGACGTGGAGAAGCGCGCCGCCGCGGCGAACGTCGACCCCGCGTTTGCGCGCGCGTTCTTCCAGGATCAGATCGACGCGAGCAAGGACGTGCAGAACGCGCTCTTTGCCACGTGGCGCAGTACACAACCGCCGCAGGGGCCCGCGCCCGATCTCGCCGCCAGCACCCGGCCGCAGCTCGACAAACTGACGCAATCGCTCATGGCCGGACTGGCGCGCGTGCAGCCGTTGCGCACGGCAGAAGATTGTCCGTCGCGTGTCGCGCGGTCGCTGGCGAGCTGGAAATCACTGACCCGCTACGACTCTGCGCATTCGAGCGCCTTGACGCGCGCGCTCGGTCACGTGTGCGAAACTGGCGGCGTCGGCGCAACCGGTTGAACCCGGCAGCGCGACTCGGCAGGATGCCCGCGAGCCTCGTTCAGACGAAGCTCGACTCAGCGCTCGACGCGCTGTTCGACCTGGGCGCCTCGCCCGATGCGCCGAGCGGCATCACGCGCAGACCGCGCGCAAGATGACTCTGCAGGATGCGATAGGTCGACAGCTCGAACGGCCCCGCGCTCGCCGACGCATGCAATTGCGCGGCGAGCGCGAGCGACGGCGCATGACCGAGGTAGCGCCAACGGTCGACCACATGAAAAGCGCGCGCCGCGTCCTCGCGCTCCTCGAAAACGATCGCGCCCGGAAACGGCCACGGCGCGTCTGCGGGATCGCTCTTCGTCACGCGCGGCAGGCGATTCTGGCTTGGCCGCAGCGTCGCGATCCACTGGGCTTCGGCAAGCATCGCACCCAGCTCGCCGCCGGTCGCGCACCATTCGACCCGCCGTACCTGCTGCGCGAGCCGGATATCTTTCGACGAGCGCCGCTCGCCCGTCAGATGCGAGCGCAGCCGCTGACGCACGCGCACGCTTCGTCCGACGTAAAGCGGCGCATCGCCTTCGCCGTAGAGCGCGTACACGCCGCAGCCCGGCGGCGCGGTATCGAGCAGGTCTTCGGTGATGTCGCCGGCCAGCCGGTAGCGCCGCGTGGTGCGCTCGATCTGCGCGCGCAGCACCTCGGGCGGCACGAGTGCAGGCAGACGCTGCCAGAACTGCCAGATCAGATCGGCATCGGCGAGCGCGCGGTGGCGATCGGCGGGCACGAGCGCGTGACGCTCGACGAGCGCATCGAGCCCATGGCGCTTTTCGGCGGGAAACAGCGCACGCGATAGCCGCACCGTGCACAGGACGTCGGGATCGAACGCGAGCCCCGCACGACGAAACTCGCCGCGCAGAAATCCGCGATCGAAACTCGCGTTGTGCGCGACGAACAGCTTGCCGTTCAGGCGCTCGAAAAGCGCCGGGGCGATCGACTCGAAGGTCGGCGCGCCGCGCACCATTTCATTCGTGATACCGGTGAGTTGCTGGATAAACGAGGGAATCGGCTGCTGCGGGTCGATCAGACTGCTCCAGCGCGATACGCCGGCGGGCCCCACCTCGACGACGCCGACTTCGGTGATACGGTGCTCGCTCGTCGAGCCGCCCGTCGTTTCAAGATCGACGAAGACAATTGGTACATCCAGGGCCGGTTGCGGCGAAAACTGTTCAGACATGGAGGAAAAGAAGGCTTTAGACGCGTGACTTTGCGGCAAGTATGCACCAGTTATGCACCAGCCAGGCGTTATGCATTCAGGTGGCATCGCGCGACGCCCGCGAAACCGGGGAGCAAAAGCCGTTATGCAAGAAGGCGCAGTTTGCTGCTGACATTGAACGGACATTGAGCGGCGGCGGAATAATCCGCCGTGGCAGTCCGTCAGGCAGCCATTAGGCGGCAGTCAAAGCGGGACTATTCAAGAGTAGTCGAATTGCATTTTCTCCGTTATAGCCCGGGAGCCGTATTTTTGAACCATGCGGTTACACAAATAAGTGGCCACCCTTTAAATCTGTCCGAAAAATAAAAACCCCCGCACTTCGGCGAGGGTTCTCTCCTGATACGGCCGGAACCCAGGTCCCGGCGCGACGCAAATCCTACAGCGGCTGGATATTGGCCGCCTGCTTGCCCTTCGGGCTCGTCTTGACCTCGAAGGACACGCGCTGGTTTTCCTTCAGCGACTTGAAGCCTTCGCTACGAATCTCCGAAAAGTGCGCAAAGAGGTCCTCGCCGCCCGTATCCGAAGTGATAAAACCAAAACCCTTAGCATCGTTGAACCATTTGACGACACCAGTTTCCATTTTCCGCTTTCCTCTATGATTTATCAAAATCGGGCATTGCCCCGAATTGTTCCAATCCCGAATTCATCGGCGCTAATAGCTGACTATTGAAATACAGTATCGCCCAATGAAATGCAGCCTTGCCGTTATACGGGGAACCAGGAATCGTCGTCAAGTAAACTTTTCGTATGCGTTTAGCTCATTACGAGATAAATACACAATCCGCATCAAAATAAAAATATTCCGTCAGTCTTACCGGGCAAGATTTAATCCACATCAAGCAACGGCAAAAATTGCGGCGTCACGTCAATTAAATGTAACGAAACCCTGGTTTCGGTAAGTGTTTGTCCGACTTGCTGCAGTGCATTCGTAATCGCATGATGCCAAGCAAGGGTAGCGATGCGCATCGGGAGGTTGCCATGCTCTTCAATGAAATTCGCCGTCTTTTCACCTGGCTTGCTCACTCGCGCACAAAGGTGGTTTCCGACCAGCCCGCCCGGGTTGCGGACACCCCCAGCGCTTTCGATTTCGATCCGATGTGGCACGGGGATCACTGGCAAAACCTGCTGTCCTCGCCGATGGACGCACGCCGTTACGTGATCGAAGACTGGAGCGTGGCGACCGCGGCCGACTGGAACGAGGCCGACGGCACGGCGCCGGCGCACTAGGCTGACCCGCGAATATAGAGTCCGCAGATAAAAAAAAGCGCGACTGGGAAGTCGCGCCGACAAAGGTTTGGAGATCTTTTTCGTCAACGAAAAAGTCTGCTTCGGAAAGCAGAACTTTCAGTATAGCGGCCATACGCGATTTCGTTTATTCGCACTATTAACAACCATCTATTGCCGCAATAACAACAATCGTTTTTCGTGTTTCTTTTCGTTGCTTTTTTGCATCGATTTGTGTCGCGGATCAACAACGCAATTCTCGCCATTCTCCTTCCGGGCTATCTCAATATGGCGCAAAGCCTTTACCTATAAGGCCCAAGCGGCATTCATACATCGTTTCCGGCTGCGTAATACTTTATTGCGCAAATCGGAATGCCCACTTCCGGAAGTGTCTCTCTACACTCTGCCTAATCGGAAACCGGCGCGAAGAATCTGATCGACGCGCTTCTCACGCGAATTCCGCTTCTCGCAGCGCCGCGTGAAGGTCTCCCAAGCCAGGGTTCAAACCTCTCTCGCTCTTGGAGTTATATCAATGAAGAAGACACTCATGGTCGCCGCCCTCACGGGCGTTTTCGCAACCGCAGCGCATGCCCAGAGCAGCGTCACCCTGTACGGCCTGATCGACGCCGGCATCACCTTCACGAACAACCAGCACGGCCACAGCAACTGGCAAATGACGAGCGGCTCGGTCAACGGCAGCCGCTTCGGCCTGCGTGGCGCCGAAGACCTCGGCGGCGGCCTGAAGGCTATCTTCACGTTGGAAAACGGCTTCGGCATCAATGACGGCACGCTCAAGCAGAACAGCCGCATTTTCGGCCGTCAGGCTTTCGTGGGTCTGTCGAGCGACCAGTTCGGCGCCGTCACCCTCGGCCGTCAATATGACAGCATGGTCGACTACGTCGCCCCGCTGGCGCTGACCGGCACGCAATACGGTGGCACGCAGTTCGCGCACCCGTTCGACAACGACAACCTGAACAACTCGTTCCGGATCAACAACTCGATCAAGTTCCAGAGCGCGAACTACGGCGGTTTCAAGTTCGGCGCGTTGTACGGCTTCTCGAACCAGGCTGACGGCTTCTCGAACAACCGCGCCTACAGCGCGGGCGCGTCGTACAACTGGGGCGGCCTGAACGTCGCGGCCGCTTACCTGCAACTGAACAGCAACGGCGCGAACAGCGCGGCGGCGGCGTTCAACTCGGGTGGCGCGGTATCGGGCGACAACACGTTCTTCGCGGCTCGTCAGCAAACGTGGGGCGCAGGTGCCAACTACGCGTTCGGCCCGGCAACGGTCGGCCTCGTGTACTCGCAGACGAACCTGCAAGGTCTCGCCGGCATCAGCCAGAGCGCTTCGGGTATCTCGGGCGGCGTTGGCCTCCCGACCAACAGCGCCCAGTTCCAGAACATCGAAGCCAATGCCCGTTACGCTCTGACGCCGGCACTGAGCCTCGCGGCTGCGTACACGTACACGCGTGCAAACCTGTCCAGCACGCACGTGCACTGGAACCAGGTCGACCTGCAAACCGCCTATGCGCTGTCCAAGCGTACCGACGTGTACCTGCAGGGCGTTTATCAGGCAGCGAACGAAGGCTCGATCGTCAACGCCAACATCAATGGCCTCGGCGCAGCTTCGGGCAACAACAAGCAAGTCGCTGTGACGGCGGGTCTGCGTCACCGCTTCTAAAAACTGCTGAGGTATTCGCAGTAAAAAGGCGCCGTTCGCGGCGCCTTTTTTTATGCCTGCGCTGCGCCCTGCCCGGGCGCTCAACCGCTGTTGCCTAGCCGCCGTTATCGGGCGGCGGATATTTGACGTCGAGAATATCGATCGGCTGCGGGCCTGCCGGTGTGAACAACGTGACCGTATCGCCGACTTTCGCCTTGAGCAGCGCACGCGCAATCGGCGAAATCCAGCTGACGTGGCCGACGTCCAGATCGACCTCGTCGATGCCGACGATCGTCACGGTATGGTCCTCGCCATCTTCCGTTGCATATTCGACGGTCGCGCCGAAGAAAACCTGATCGACATTCTCCTGCCTGCTGCTATCGACCACTTCAGCGAGATCGAGCCGCTTGGTCAGAAAGCGGATGCGCCGGTCGATTTCCCGTAGACGGCGTTTGCCGTAGATGTAATCGCCATTCTCCGAGCGGTCGCCATTCGACGCCGCCCACGACACGAGCTTGACCACGTCCGGTCGCTCGACATCGATCAGATTCAGCAGTTCATCACGCATACGCCGGTAGCCGGCAGGCGTCATGTAGTTTTTTGTGCCCGCGGGTACATCGGGCTGAGCGACGTCGAGATCGTCGTCACTGTCTTCGCTCGACTCTTTGACAAAGGCCTTGTTCATAGTGATCCAGTAACAGCAGCAAGCTACAACAACGTCCCAAGATGGTTACACGATCAGGCCTGTGACACAAATCTCCGTGATGGACTTCCATTTTTGGAATCCATTGGCTATAATCTCGTTTCTGTGTGCGGCTGTAGCTCAGTTGGATAGAGTACTTGGCTACGAACCAAGGGGTCGTGGGTTCGAATCCTGCCAGCCGCGCCACCTTATTCAAGGGCTTTCCTCTGGGAAGCCCTCAAGTTTTACCGATTTCATTGCTGTAATGCATCACCTGTTTTTGCGTGCGGCTGTAGCTCAGTTGGATAGAGTACTTGGCTACGAACCAAGGGGTCGTGGGTTCGAATCCTGCCAGCCGCACCACCTATGAAGGGCCTTCCAGTCGGAAGGCCCTTTGTTTTTTCCTGGCGCCCATCGGGTGCGTTATCGGACGGCCGCGAAGCGTTCTTACAGGAAGATACGCATACCGTTGCGGCGATAGTCGTCGGCGGTTTTATCGCGGCGACGACTGGATATCCCCAATCTGCCCATCCGGACGCGGCAGATCCTCGACAAAACCACCCACCGTCTGCTCGCTGATCGCCACGGCCCGCGCACCAGTCAATGCCTGCGTCTCGCGCAGCACGTCGCTCACGGTAACGCCGAAATGGCTCGCGACGAACGCCCGCAACAACGCCGTACGCAACGACTCTCCCCGCCCTTGCGCAGCACCATGCCCGCCCTGGAATTCCGCAACGCATACGGCACCGGCCTCGCCCTGCTCGCGCACGTCCAGCCGCCGCGCACGCTCGAGCACGACCACGGCAGTCTCCCACGACGTGGACGGCGTAAAGCGGCCATCCCACGGACGACCACGGTCATTGCCGCGAATCGCAACGATCTCGCCGCTATCGGTAAAGTAAATTTCGCGCACGAAGTCATGCAGGCTGCGGGCCACCCAATAATCGAGCGCCACGCCATTGAGGTCGGCTACGTTCATCAGCATTCCCCCAGTCGGTGAGACTTGCCTTCAGGCCACGCTCCGGATGCCGCACGAGGAATGCAAGAACCGCAGGCCAGCTACGGCGAGAGCACGGTCAAAACGAGCTTGCCGCGCAATCAGAACCCAAGCCGATACGCTCGACTCAATAGTCCGCGCGCTCGCGATCGACCCGCATGCCGCCATCGTGGCGATGGTGCCCTTCCTCGCTCGGCCGCTCCCGCGTGATGCGCATCACGTCCGGATTCGTGCGCACGCGGCGCATCACGTTGGCGAGATGGACACGATCGCTAACCTGGATCACGAAGCGCAGAATCGTAGATTCCTGCGACAAATCCTCGTCCATCGCGATATGCACGATGTTCGCGTCCGCCGATGTGATATCGGCCGCCACGCGGGCAAACACGCCCTTCGTGTTCTTGACCAGCACCTTCACGGCGACGTCGAACAGACGCCCCGGCTGTGGCGCCCATGCGACGTCGATCCAGCGGCCCGGATCGCGCCGGTGGATACGCTGCGCGACGCGGCAGTCGGTCGTGTGGATCGCCATGCCGAGGCCGATGCCGATATAGCCCATGATGTCGTCACCCGGAATCGGCCGGCAGCACGCGGACAATTGCACCGACATCCCCTCGGTACCCGTAATCACGACCGGCGGCGCATGCGGCGCCGAACCAGACTCGGAACGCGAGCCGTCGTCGTCGGCGTCGCGCCCGCTCATCAGCACTTCGATGCGCTTGGCCATGACCGCCGCGACACGCCGGCCGAGACCGATGTCCGCGAAAATTTCCTGGCGGCTCTTGTTGCCCGTCCATTGCACGAGCTTTTCCCACGCTTCCGGCGTCACGTCCGACAGCGCGAGCCCGTAGCCCTTCAGCGCCTGATCGACGAGACGTTCGCCGAGCTGCACGGACTCGTTCAGGCGCATCGTCTTCAGATAATGACGGATCGCCGAGCGCGCTTTGCCGCTGCGCACAAAACCGAGCCACGCCGGATTCGGCTTCGAATACGGCGCCGTGATGACCTCGACGATGTCGCCGCTCTTCAACTCCGTACGCAGCGGCAGCAACTCGTTGTTGATCTTCACGGCGACGCACTGGTTGCCGAGATCGCTGTGAATCGAATACGCGAAGTCGAGCGCGGTGGCGCCGCGCGGCAGCGCCATGATCTTCGACTTCGGCGTAAACACGTAGACCGCGTCCGGGAACAGATCGATCTTGACGTGTTCGAGGAATTCGCTCGAATCGCCCGCTTCGCTCTGGATGTCGAGCAGCGACTTCAGCCACTGGTGCGCGCGCTTCTGCACGTCGTTCAGATCGGCGCTGCCGTTCTTGTAGAGCCAGTGCGCGGCGACACCCGCCTCGGCGATCTCGTGCATCTTGCGCGTGCGCACCTGAAACTCGATCGGCGCGCCGAACGGGCCGACGAGCGTGGTGTGCAGCGACTGATAGCCGTTCACCTTCGGGATCGCGATGTAGTCCTTGAACTTGCCCGGCACCGGCTTGAAGAGCGCGTGCAGCGCGCCGATGCAGGTATAGCATTCGAGCGCGCTCTCGACGACCACGCGAAAACCGTACACGTCGAGCACCTGCGAGAACGACAACTGCTTGTCGCGCATCTTCTTGTAGATGCTGAAGATGGTTTTCTCGCGGCCGGTGACCTCGGCGTCGATCTTCGCATCCGAGATCGCGCGCTGCACCGATTCGAGAATCTTGCCGACCACCTCGCGCCGATTGCCGCGCGCCGCCTTGACGGCTTTTTCGAGCGTGGCGTAACGGTGCGGGTTGAAGTTCGCGAAGCTCAGGTCCTGCAGCTCGCGATAGGTATTGTTCAGGCCGAGCCGGTGCGCGATCGGCGCGTAAATGTCGAGCGTTTCGCGCGCCACGCGGCGGCGCTTCTCCGGCGGCACGGCACCGAGCGTGCGCATGTTGTGCAGGCGGTCGGCCAGCTTGACGAGAATCACGCGCACGTCGCGCGCCATCGCGAGCAGCATCTTGCGGAAGTTCTCCGCCTGCGCTTCCTCGCGATTGCGAAACTCCATCTTGTCCAGCTTGGACAACCCGTCGACCAGTTCCGCGACCTTCGCGCCGAAACGCTCGGCGAGCTCCGCCTTGGTCACGCCCTGGTCTTCCATCACGTCGTGCAGCAGCGCCGCCATGATCGCCTGGGCGTCGAGATTCCAGCCCGCGCAGATTTCCGCGACGGCGACCGGATGCGTGATGTAGGGCTCGCCGCTCTGGCGATACTGGCCGAGGTGGGCTTCGTCGCTGAAATGGAAGGCCGCCTTGATGCCCTTGATCTCTTCCGGCTGCAGATAGCCGGACAGGGCGGACGTCAGCCTGGCGATGGAAACGACGTCATGCCGGCGCGGCTGCTCCGGCGTGGCGGTCGGCCCGAACAGATGGCGGAACGACTGTTCGAGGACCGCGTCGATGTACTTGCGTGCAGACGAGGGCGAGTCGGCGTCGTGATCCACTTCCGTGGCGGTGGGCGGGGTGGTACTCATGGTCGCCTCCGTAGCGGTCAGGGTTGGACGCAGGTCTGCACGTTCAAATTACACGGCAATCAACAACGAAAAACAGCGCGCCTTAAACCGGCACCTTCTTCAGCATTTCGACGCCGACCTGGCCCGACGCGATTTCACGCAGCGCGAGCACGGTGGGCTTGTCGCGGCTTTCGATCTTCGGCGTGTGGCCTTGCGCGAGCTGACGCGCGCGATAGGTTGCGGCAAGCGCGAGTTCGAAACGATTCGGGATCTGTTTGAGACAGTCTTCGACGGTAATGCGGGCCATGTTGGGTTCCTTCTCAGTATGTTGCTTATTCTACCTTATGTGCTCGACACGACGCCGCGCTCACGCGTGCGGCAGATGGATGCCGAGCTGCATGAAAAGCTGCGTGTGACGCGCGTACTGCGAGGCGAAGCGCGAGCGCGTCGCGCCGACGAGGCAGCGCAATTCGGCGAGTGCGCGATCGAAGTTCTCGTTGATCACGACGTACTCCGCCTCGGCCGCGTGCGCGATCTCGCCGCCGGCCGCGAGCAGGCGTCGCGTGATCACGTTCGGCTCGTCCTGACCGCGCTTTTTCAGACGCTCCTCGAGCGCTTCGAGCGACGGCGGCAGAATGAAAATTTCCACCGCGTTGTGAAACTGCTTCTTGACCTGCTGCGCGCCCTGCCAGTCGATTTCGAGCAGCACGTCATGGCCGTTTTTCATCTGCTCCTCGATCCAGACGCGCGAGGTGCCGTAGTAGTTGCCGTGCACTTCCGCGCTTTCGAGGAACTCGCCCGCGTCGTGGCGCTGCATGAAATCTTCGACGGTCGTGAAGTGGTAGTGCTCGCCGTCCTGTTCCTTCGGACGCGGCGGGCGCGTCGTGTACGAAATCGACAGACGGATCGCGTCGTCGCCCGCGAGCAAGGCATTCACGAGCGTCGACTTGCCGGCGCCCGACGGCGCGACGACCATGAACAGATTGCCGGGATAAGCGCCGGCGTACGGATGGCGCGGCGCGCTGCTTTCGCGTGGGTGGTGGTCGGTCATGATGTGGGGTGCTCCAGCCTTATTCGAGATTCTGTACCTGCTCGCGCATCTGCTCGATCAGGAGCTTCAGCGTCATCGACGAATCCGCGAGTTCCTTGGCCGCCGCCTTCGAGCCGAGCGTGTTCGCTTCGCGGTTCAGCTCCTGCATCATGAAGTCGAGCCGCTTGCCGACCTTGCCGCCCTTCTCGATCACGTGACGCGTTTCGTTCAGGTGCGCGGTGAGGCGCGACAGTTCTTCGGCGATGTCGATGCGGATGCCGTACATCGTCACTTCCTGGCGAATCCGTTCGTTGATCTCCTCGCGCGAGACGATCGTCGCGGCCGCGTCGGGCGCGGCGATGCCGAGTGCTTCCTGCAGACGCTCGACGATCTTCTGCTGATGCCGCGTGATCAGCTCCGGCACGAGCGGGGTGATCTTCGCGACGATCGCCTCCATTTCGGTAACGTTGGCGAGCAGCATGTTCGCGAGTTGCGCGCCTTCGCGCGCGCGCACGTCGATCAGGTCGGCGATGGCCTGCTTGCCGCAGGCGAGCACCGCGTCGCGCAGTGTCTCGGGCGCGATGCCGCTTTCGGCGAGCACGCCCGGCCAGCGCAGAATTTCACCGGTGCGCAGACGGCCGGCTTCAGGGAACGTCGAAAGCACCGTGCGTTCGAGCAGCGCGAGTTGTTCGAGCGCGTCGCGGTTGAGCGCACCCGCGTTCGCCGACTGCTCGCTGCGCTGCAGATTCACGCGGATGTCGACCTTACCGCGCGACAGCTTGTTCATCAGCATTTCGCGCAGCGTCGGTTCGACGACGCGCACGTCTTCCGGCATGCGGAAATTCAGATCGAGAAAGCGCGAGTTCACCGTGCGCAGTTCGACCGACACGCTCACGCCGCCAGTACCCGAGGCCGCCACGAGTTCGCGCGTGGCGCTCGCATAGCCAGTCATGCTGTAGATCATCGTATTTCTCGCGATTGCGGCCATGCGTTCGACGCCGGCCTGAGAAGCGGATCGCCCGGCGTGTACGAGACGCGAGGCGGGGAACCGGCATTATCCCATTTTTGCTCGCGCCGCCCGCCCGAAGCGGGCGCGCAAGCGGGCCGGCATGCGCTCGCAGGAGGACAATCGGAGCGACGGCATGGTTGCGAACCGTTACGCGCGGCAGCACGTCGTTGCGTGCGAACGGCATGCGAACGTTCGGTGCGAACGCTCGTCGAAAAGCAGGACGATATGCCGCCGGCAACATGGCGCGCTTGCGCTCGCCGCAATCGCATTCCTCATGCGAAGCTGCGTTTGCCCGGCATCGGTTTTTGCTCCGGTTGCCATAGGAGCCTCCCCGCACGTGGCCTCGCGCATCGTTCGCCCGCGTCGCCGCGCCACCCGATCGGCGGTAAAATTGCGCCTTTCCCCCGCCTTCCTTCCGACCTCTTTCGACCCTATCCGACATGATCAACGACACCCGCCGCCCCAGCGGCCGCCAGGCCAACCAGTTGCGCGACGTGCGCATCACGCGTCATTACACGAAGCACGCCGAGGGCTCGGTGCTGGTCGAGTTCGGCGACACCAAGGTCATCTGCACGGCGAGCGTCAACGAAAGCGTGCCGCCGTTTCTGCGCGACCGCGGCCAGGGCTGGCTCACCGCCGAATACGGCATGCTGCCGCGCGCCACGCATACGCGCAGCGACCGCGAAGCCGCGCGCGGCAAGCAGACCGGCCGCACCCAGGAAATCCAGCGCCTGATCGGCCGCGCGCTGCGCTCGGTGTTCGATCTCGAGAAGCTCGGCGCGCGCACCATCCATATCGATTGCGACGTGATCCAGGCCGACGGCGGCACACGCACGGCGAGCATCACGGGCGCGTTCGTCGCCGCGCATGACGCGGTCGCGAAACTGCTCGCGACGGGCCGCATCGAAAGCTCGCCGATCAGCGATTACGTCGCGGCGATCTCGGTCGGCGTGTACGACGGCATGCCGGTGCTCGACCTCGACTACGACGAGGACTCGCAATGCGACACCGACATGAACGTCGTGATGACGGGCTCGGGCGGTTTCGTCGAAGTTCAGGGCACCGCGGAAGGCGTGCCGTTCTCGCGCGATGAAATGAATGCGCTGCTCGATCTCGCGAGCGACGGCATCGACACGCTGATCGCAAAGCAGAAGCAGGCGCTGGGAGTGCAGCAGTGAACGACGCGCGCAAGGACGGCGGCACGCCCCGCGCCAACGGCGCCAACCCGGCGGGCGCGCCGTTGCACATGCCGCTGAAAAAAGTCGTGCTCGCCTCGAACAACGCGGGCAAGCTGCGCGAATTCGCGGCGCTGCTCGGCGCGGCCGGCATCGAACTGATCGCTCAAGGCGAGCTGAACGTGCCGGAAGCGGAAGAGCCGCATCCGACCTTCGTCGAAAACGCGCTGACCAAGGCGCGCCACGCGGCCAGGCTCACCGGCCTGCCCGCGCTCGCCGACGACTCGGGCCTCTGCGTGCGCGCGCTACGCGGCGCGCCGGGCGTCTATTCGGCACGCTACGCACAGCTTGCCGGCGGCGAGAAAAGCGACGCGGCGAACAATGCACGGCTGGTCGACGAATTGCGAGGCGCGAGCGATCGCCACGGTTACTACTACTGCGTGCTCGCGCTCGTGCGTCACGCGGACGACCCCGAGCCGCTGATCGCCGAAGGCCGCTGGCACGGCGAAATCCTCGACGCGCCGCGCGGCGAACACGGCTTCGGCTACGACCCGTACTTCTATCTGCCGTCGCTGAACGCGAGCGCCGCCGAACTCGAACCCGCGGTGAAGAACGCCAGCAGCCATCGCGCGATCGCGTTGCGGCAACTGCTCGCGCGTCTGTCGGAGGAAGCGTGATTCCGATCAAGCCAACGCCGGCCGACGTCGGCAACGGCGTCATTCAGGCATTCACATCGCCGGGCAGTATCCGGCTGACCTCGCTGCCTCCGCTTGCGCTCTACGTGCATTTTCCGTGGTGCGTGCGCAAGTGCCCGTATTGCGATTTCAATTCGCACGAGTGGAAAGGCGAGACGTTTCCGGAGCACGACTACCTCGACGCGCTGCGCGCCGATCTCGAGATGGCGTTGCCGCTCGTGTGGGGCCGTCAGGTGCATACGGTGTTTATCGGCGGGGGCACGCCGAGCCTGCTGTCGGCGGCGGGACTCGAGCGCATGCTGTCGGACATTCGCGCGCTGCTGCCGCTCGACGCCGATGCCGAAATCACGCTCGAAGCGAACCCCGGTACGTTCGAAGCGGACAAGTTCGCGCAGTTTCGCGCGAGCGGCGTGAACCGGCTCTCAGTGGGCATCCAGAGTTTCAACGAGGCGCATCTGAAAGCGCTCGGCCGTATTCACGACGCGGCCCAGGCGCGCCATGCGGTCGAAGTCGCCGCGACCACATTCGAGAATTTCAACCTCGACCTGATGTTTGCGTTGCCGCAGCAGACGCTCGCCGAATGCCAGACCGACGTCGAAACAGCGCTGTCGTTCGCGCCGCCGCATCTGTCGCTGTACCACCTCACGCTCGAACCGAACACGCTGTTCGCGAAGTTCCCGCCCGCGTTGCCCGACGACGATGCGTCGGCCGACATGCAGGACTGGATTCATCAACGCACGGCCGAGGCCGGCTACGAGCGCTACGAGGTGTCGGCGTATGCGAAGCCGCATCGGCGAAGCAAGCACAACCTGAACTATTGGCGTTTTGGCGACTATCTCGGCATCGGCGCGGGCGCGCATACGAAGCTGTCGTTTCCGAATCGCGTGCTGCGCCAGGCGCGCTACAAGCATCCCGCGACGTTCATCGAGCAGGCGAAGGCCGGCGCGGCCGTGCAGGAAGAGCACGAGGTCGGGCCGCGCGATCTGCCGTTCGAATTCATGCTGAATGCGCTGCGGCTCGTGGAGGGGTTTCCGGTGCATCGCTTCGCCGAGCGCACCGGCCTTTCGATGACCACGATCGAGCCGGCGTTGCAGGAAGCCGAGCGGCGCAAGCTCATCACGCGCGATCACGAAAAGATCGCGCCGACACCGCTCGGCCAGGCGTTCCTGAACGATTTGCAGGCGCTGTTTCTGAAGGATGCGCGTTAATTCGCGGTAGCCGAGGCCCAACCGGGCTCCGCGACCGGCAATTTTCAGGTTACAATTTGCGGTTTGGAGGTGTGGCCGAGTGGTTTAAGGCACCGGTCTTGAAAACCGGCGAAGGAGCAATCCTTCCGTGAGTTCGAATCTCACCGCCTCCGCCAGTTTTGATCGATGAAACCCCGTAGATCGCGAGATGTGCGGGGTTTTGTTTTTGCTGTCCAGCATCGAGCACGAACTCGTTTCCAGCCCATCCCTGACCGATACCGGGATTCGCGCGCCTTCTGGATGCCTCCATACGTCGGCCTGCCCATATTCGGGCGTTCGCCATTCGAATCATGGCGTGTTACAGGCGCTCCACTTTCATCCCAATCCCATAGCAAAACACTGGAACCGCCTGGTAGGCTGAGATCCCGATAAAAATGGAAATGATGGGAATTTCTCAGTGATCCAGATCAATAACGATGACGATGGTGTTCGTGTTGTACTGAGTGCTCCGCAACTGGCCGCAGTACTAACACGCCAGTCGATCAGCCCGACGGAAATGCAAGGTCACCGTTGTTCTTCGGCATAAGGCATACAACGGAATGCCATATTTCATTCTTACCGCCTATCTGGATATCTAATTGAGGGGAATATTCAAATGAATCCAATCAAGGAAATCCTTGCTGCGAGAGGTCCAACGATGATCAGAATTTCCAGCATTCTGGATTATTCGAATGACCTGTCCCAGGTGTTGAAAAATTCGGCTTGACCCCGGATGGCGCTGCGCTGGTAGCGCAGGATAGAGCCAACGCAATTGCTATCCTCACGCATCTTCTCTGGAAAGGACAGGCCTACGACTACGAATGCATGGACAGCAGGAAGGCAGCCGAACTAGCTGAAAGAATAATTTCCGAAAACGAATCTACTGATAGCAGATATTTTTCGAACAGGACATCGGCACTGTCGAATTCATGGAACGGCCTGACAGATTCAACATTTGACTCAGGCATTGTCGTAAGTAGTGAAGATGGACAATATTTCTGCATCTGGCTTGAAGACGAGGATTGACTCGGCAAGGGAGTGGCAAATACATCGCTCGAAGCCCCACTCCACTCACCCACCGCCCCCCTCACGCGCCAGCCATCTCCAGCTTCTCGCGCGCATCGGCGCAACGGCGATTCAGATCGCGATGCATCAACTGCCCTTCGAGCAGAGCCGATACATCCGTCAACCCGTAATCAAAGCGCAAGACGTATTCGATGTCGGTGTAATCATAATAAGCGCCGCTATCCGCCAGCCTTTGCGCTTCGGCGAATGCAGCGTGTTGCCGCTCGCCGTTCATCAGGTCTTTGATCGCCATGATTGCCGCTCCGAGGAACAGTGGCTTCATCATAGCAACGCAATCCGAAACTCACGGTGGCGCGCGCGCAACACCAGGTGTTTTCCGTAGATGCACATCATCGCGTCACACGCAACACCTCAACACAAGACAGGAGCGGCAACGCATACGGCACACCACGCCGACACCGCGCTCCGCCCACGGTGCATCCGCGCAATGGCGCCCGTACCAGCTTCGCAAAGCGCCCACGCAATAGTCAGCGTGCCCTCAGCCACGCTCACGCCGCCGCGACAGGCGCCTTCGGCCGATGCCGGCGAATCACGAGCATCCGTCCGACGTAACACAAGGTTCCGGCCACGCCGACCACGACCCCCATCCCCTGCGGCGAGCCGTCCTGCCACAAGCCGACCGCGATACTCGACAACGCGCCGAGCGCGAGCTGCACCGCGCCGAACACGGCCGCCGCCGCGCCCGCGTTGACGGGATAGCGATGCATCAGATCGGTCGTGCAATTGGCGGTCAACAGGCCCACCACGCCGACCACGAAGAACAGGCCGAATACGATCGACCACAAGCCGCCCAAACCGGTCAGCGAGACGATGCTGACGAACAGCGACGCGACGAAGCTCACGGTCGCCGCGAACGAAATGATCCGCACCGGGCCGAGCCGGCCGACCAGCCGCGTGTTCATGTAATTGCCGAACATGATGCCGGCGATGTTCAGCGCGAACAGAAAGCCGTAATGCTGCGCCGATACGTGGAAATACTCGATGTACACGAACGGCGTCGCCGTGATGTACGCGAACATCGACGCGAACGCCATGCCGCCGCACAGCATATGCCCCCACGCGACCGGATCGCGCAGCAACGCGCCATACGCGCCGAACGACTTGAGCAGCGCCGACTGCGCGCGCTTCTCGCGCGGCCACGTCTCCGGCACCTTGAGGTAGGCGGTCACCGCGCACGCGCTGCCGAACAGCGTCAGCAGGACGAAGATCATGCGCCAGCCGCCGAGCAGCAACAACTGTCCGCCGATCAGCGGCGCGAGCAGCGGGCCGATCGACGTGACGATCGCGATCATCGACAGCACGCGCGCGGCGTCGGCCGGCTCGTGCGCGTCGCGCGCGATCGCCCGCGCGAGCACGGAGGCCGCGCCCGCGCCCAACGCCTGCACGAAGCGGAACGAGACCAGCGAGCCGATCGAGAACGACAGCGCGCACGCGATGCTCGCCAGCGCGAACATGGCGATGCCGCCGAGCAGCACCGGCCGGCGGCCATACGTGTCCGACAGCGGACCATAGAGCAGCATGCCGATCGAGAAGCCGGCCATGAAGCTCGTGAGCGTCGACTGCGCGGCGGCGGTGCTGACCGCGAAGGCCTGCGCGATGGTCGGCAGGCTCGGCAGATACATGTCGACGGAAAGCGGCCCGCATGCGGCCAGCGCACCGAGCAGCAGGATCAGCCGGCCATCGGGCCGGCGCTTGACGACGTAAGACATGGGGAAATCCGGATGGAGCCGCGCGGACATCGGCCGCGCGACGGGCAAAGCGGGGCCGTAACAGCCTGATGGCCCCGATTGTACGCGACGGTCGAACGATCACCGCCGCCCGCGCCTCGCCGCGTGAGCAATCGGCCACCATGGCCGCCGCACCGGCCCGGACGGCGGCGGCGGCCGTGGTAACGCTGCGCCGCAAGCGCCGCGCCGATCGGTTAAGCTGCCGCGTGCACGTCCTGCCGCATCACCGTCCTGCCGCATCACGAGACGCAGCCGCGAGCGCCGAGCCTCGCACGCGCGAAGCGCTGCGGCCCGACGCCCATCCATCCTGTTTCGAGCTTGCGATGACCGCTTTCCTGCTGATCTGGAGCCCCAAGAAATGGCCGTGGCCCGAGCTGCCCGACATCGCGAAACGCGTCGCCGCCGGGGTCGCCGTGACCGATGTATGGGGCTGCGGCTTTGCACGCGGCATCCTGCCCGGGGATCGCGTGTTCCTGCATCGCGTCGCTCAGGA
This sequence comes from Burkholderia sp. Ax-1724, assembly GCF_011752995.1. GTDB lineage: Bacteria > Pseudomonadota > Gammaproteobacteria > Burkholderiales > Burkholderiaceae > Paraburkholderia. The sequence continues at coordinate 50,326 of NZ_VWWL01000020.1, read as the reverse complement.
GCCGAAGGGCATTTTCGGCTCGGGCTACGTGACGCGCGCCCCCTACGAAGTGCCGGACGCGTCGACCAAACGCGGCTATCGCCTGTGCATCGACTTCGTCTACGACTGGCTCGTCGATGCGCACGAGGCGCCGGTGATTCCGCGCGAGCAGCTGCGCGTGCATCCGTTCTCGGTGCAAACATGGGACGCCCAGAGTTCGGGCACGATCATCAAGCCGATCGCCGAGGGCGCGCTTGAAAAGCGCTGGGCCGAGCTGACTGGCAAGCGCAAGCCGCCAAAGCTCGACACGCCGGTTGGGCGGACACGCTCGACGAAGGTCACGGCGCATGCAGCCGCAGCGCAAAAGGCGACGGCGAATGCCGCTGGCGGGAAATCCGCCGCGACGCGGACGAGCGGGAGCGCGAACAAGCGCGAAAGCGGGAGCGAAAGCACGGTACAGCCGGCCCGCGCCGGAACCCGCCACGCCCCGGCCGTCAAAACGCCTCGCGCCAAGGCCGTGCCACGCAAGACCGCGACAAAACGCGCAGCGGAAGATTGAACCCAGCCAGAACGAAAACCATCCGCCTCACCTCGCACAGTCCAACCCAGTCTCGCTCGCTCACGCGCCAGCGGCCAGCACCACGCCTCACCGAACCACAACGGAACGAAACGCCTAACCGGTACTCGAACGAGGCATCGAACCCGGCATCGAACCCGGCATCGAACCCGGCATCGAACCCGGCATCGAACCCGGCATCGAACCCGGCATCGAACCCGGCATCGAACCCGGCATCGAACCCGGCATCGAACCCGGCATCGAACGAAGCGCATCCGCCGAGGCCGATAAAAGCCCGCCGGCGCGCAACCGGCAAGCCCGTCTGCACAGCCCGTCCACGCCGACTCCGGTACAATTTCCCCACCTATCCCGGCATCGCGCGAATCGCCCGCGGGAATCACCCGCAGGCCCTCTGCGCCGCTGCGCAACCCCAATTCCAGCTATTCCAGCCATCGTCATGTCCAGAAACGAAACCCTCTTCGAACGCGCGCAACGCACCATTCCCGGCGGCGTGAACTCGCCGGTGCGCGCCTTCCGCTCGGTCGGCGGCACGCCGCGCTTCGTCGAGCGCGCGCAAGGCCCCTACTTCTGGGACGCCGACGGCCAGCGCTATACCGACTACATCGGCTCATGGGGGCCGATGATCCTCGGCCACGTGCATCCGGAAGTGCTCGAAGCGGTGCAGCGCGTGCTCGCGAACGGCTTCTCGTTCGGCGCGCCGACCGAATCGGAAATCGAGATCGCCGAGGCAATCTGCAAGCTGGTGCCGTCGATCGAACAGGTGCGCATGGTGTCGAGCGGCACCGAGGCGACCATGAGCGCGCTGCGTCTCGCGCGCGGCTTCACGAACCGCAGCCGCATCGTCAAGTTCGAGGGCTGCTATCACGGCCACGCGGACAGCCTGCTCGTGAAGGCCGGCTCGGGTCTGCTGACCTTCGGCAACCCGACCTCGGCGGGCGTGCCGGTCGACATCGCGAAGCACACCACCGTGCTCGAATACAACAACATCGCCGCGCTCGAAGAAGCGTTCAAGGCCTTCGGCAACGAGATCGCCTCGGTGATCGTCGAGCCGGTCGCCGGCAACATGAACCTCGTGCGCGCCACACCCGAATTCCTCCAGACGCTGCGGCGCCTGTGCACCGAGCACGGCGCGGTGCTGATTTTCGACGAAGTGATGTGCGGCTTCCGTGTCGCACTCGGCGGCGCGCAGCAGGTCTACGGCATTACGCCGGACCTCACCTGCCTCGGCAAGGTGATCGGCGGCGGCATGCCGGCGGCAGCGTTCGGCGGCCGGCGCGACATCATGGCGCATCTCGCGCCGCTCGGCGGCGTCTACCAGGCGGGCACGCTGTCGGGCAATCCGATCGCGGTCGCGGCCGGCCTGAAGACGCTGCAACTGATCCAGGCACCCGGTTTCTACGACACGCTCGCCGCGCGCACCACGCGTCTGACGCAAGGTCTCGCACAGGCGGCGCGCGAAGCAGGCGTGCCGTTCGCGGCCGATGCCATCGGCGGCATGTTCGGCCTCTACTTCCGCGAGTCGATCCCGGCGAGCTTCGCCGAAGTCACGCAAAGCGACGTGCCGCGCTTCAACGCGTTCTTCCACAAGATGCTCGACGCGGGCGTGTACTTCGCGCCGTCCGCGTATGAAGCGGGCTTCGTATCGAGCGCGCACGACGACGCGGTGATCGACGCGACGCTCGACGCCGCGCGCGGCGCGTTCGCGGCGCTGAAGGGTTGAAAAGCCCAATGCCTGAAGCAGCAACAGCCGCCACAACAGCAACACCCAGCCACCGTAGCCAACGGACACCGATGTTTTCGCAAACCGATTTCGTCCATATGGAACGCGCGCTCGCACTCGCGAAGCGCGGCATGTACACGACCGACCCGAACCCGCGCGTCGGCTGCGTGCTCGTCAGGAATGGCGAGGTGATCGGCGAAGGCTTCACGCAGCCGGCCGGCCAGGATCATGCGGAGGTGCGCGCGCTGAAGGACGCACGCTCGCGCGGTCATGATCTGCGCGGCGCGACCGCCTACGTGACGCTCGAACCGTGCAGCCACTTCGGCCGCACGCCGCCGTGCGCGAACGCACTGATCGAAGCGCAGATCGGCCGCGTCATCGCGGCGATGGAAGACCCGAACCCGCAGGTCTCCGGCCGCGGCCTCGCCATGCTGCGCGACGCCGGCATCGAGGTGCGCTGCGGACTGCTCGCCAACGAAGCGCAGGAGCTGAACATCGGCTTCGTGTCGCGCATGACGCGCGGCCGTCCGTGGGTGCGCATGAAAGTGGCGGCGTCGCTCGATGGCCGCACCGGCTTGCCGTCGGGCGAGAGCCAGTGGATCACGAGCGCGGCCGCGCGTGCCGACGGCCATGCATGGCGCGCGCGCGCCTCGGCCATCCTGACCGGCATCGGCACCGTGCGCGAGGACAATCCGCGCATGACGGTGCGCGCGGTCGATACGCCGCGCCAGCCGCACCGCGTGCTGATCGACAGCCAGCTCGATGTGCCGCCCGACGCGCAGATTCTCGCCGGCGCGCCGACGCTGATCTTCTGCGGCCATCTCGATCAGCGCCTCGCCGAACGCGCGAGCGTGCTGCGCGATCGCGGTGCCGAAATCGTGTCGCTGCCGAACGAGGCCGGCAAGGTCGATCTGCCTCGGCTGCTCAGCGTGCTCGGCGAGCGCAGCGTGAACGAGCTGCATGTCGAAGCGGGCTACAAGCTGAACGGCTCGCTGCTGCGCGAAGGCTGCGTCGACGAACTGCTCGTGTATCTCGCGCCGAGCCTGCTCGGCGTGGACTCGATGAGCATGTTCAACCTCGCCGCGCCCGACCTGCTCGAAAAGCGCGTCAAGCTGAACTTCCACACGATCGAGCGGATCGGCGACGATCTGCGGATTCTCGCGCGCTTCGCGGCGCATACCGTACCCGGGACCGATCACACGTCCCCTTCCGTTTCGAAATGATCAAGGACTAGCACGATGTTTACAGGAATCGTCGCGGCAGTGGGCCGCATCGAATCAGTCAAACCGCTCGGCACGGGCGGTGACGCGGGCGTGCGTCTGAACGTCGAAGCCGGCGGCCTCGACCTCACGGACGTGCAGCTCGGCGACAGCATCACGATTCAGGGCGCCTGCATGACGGTAGTCGCGATGACCGGCCACTCGTTCGAAGTGGACGTATCGCGCGAAAGCCTGAACCGCACGGTGGGACTCGGCGCAACCGGCGAGGTCAATCTCGAGAAAGCGCTGCGCGCGCACGACCGGCTCGGTGGGCATATCGTTTCCGGCCACGTCGACGGGCTCGGCACGGTCACGCGTTTTGCGCCGGTCGGCGAATCGCATGAACTGCGCATTCTCGCGCCGCGCGAGATTGGACGTTACCTCGCGTATAAAGGCTCGATTACAGTCAATGGGGCGAGCCTCACCGTCAACTCGGTTGAAGATCGCGACGAGGGCTGCGAGTTTTCGATCAACCTGATTCCGCATACCGTGCAGGTGACTTCGCTCAGGCATCTGGGTGAAGGGGTGCGGGTGAATCTGGAGGTGGATCTGATTGCGCGATACGTGGAGAGGATGCTCTCGACGTCTCAGGATAACGAATCGTTGAAGTGATTCGTTTCCGGTGAGCCGGCGCACTGCTCCCGGCTCATCGAAATCCCCCGAACTGACCACGGTCCAGCAACACCCGCATTTCTGACGGTACACGACCATTCCCCGTGGTTCGTATATCGGCACGCCATCAGAAGATGGCCTCTTCAACGCATCTCATCTTGCGCCCCCTGGCGCAAGCGGGTTGCGGCAAGAAAAGGCCGTCGAAGAACTTCTCCATCAGCACCCCATATCTTCCCCGCTCAATCTCGAGCAAAACTTGCAACGCAGTAAATTGATTAGGAAACCAGATAAACAGGAGCCTGTTTTTTGTCTCTTTGTCCGATAGTCGGACTTGCGATCCGAAGCCGCTTCGCCCATTCAGAAAACCACTGGTGAAACAACGGCATAGCGGAAAGCGTAAACATCAGGAATACCGACATAAGCCTGTATCGCGCGTATCGCGGAGCGAATCAAACGCTCAACACAATCTACGAAATATCCCGTCAAATATCTCGTCTACACCGTCACATTCGCGTCAATCGCGATTCGTATGCTTGCGCTCCTTAACGACCCCAACAGGCACAAGCATGAGAATCGACCACCCTCTCCGGAAGCAACGACACCTCATGCGAACCGGCGCCACAGTTTGCGCATTCGTGCTCGCAAGCGTGCTTGCCGCCTGCAGCGGATCGGGCAACAACAACACGCCAAGCGCGTCGAACAGCACGACGCCCGGCAATGGACAAAGCGCAACCGCTTCCACTCCCAGCGCGTCGACCCAGGCCAACCGTGTCCTCGTGATCGGCCTCGACGGCGCGACGTATAACGCGGTGCAAGCCGGGATCGCCAACGGCACGCTGCCCAATCTGTCGAAACTCAATATCGGACTGGCCTATAGCGGCGGCATGGCCGCCACCAACAACCAGACGCCGAATCTGGATACGCCGTCATGGGCCACGCTGCTCACCGGCAACTGGGCCGAAAAGCATCAGGTCTATAGCGATGCGCCGAATTCGCTGATTGCCGGCAGCACGATCTTCGACACGATCAAGGCCAACGGCAACGGCCTGAACGGCGCAGCCGTGGCATCGAGCGGACTGGCTCAAATGCTCTCGCCGATCCACAGCGACGGCAATCTCGATACCTTGACGGACTGCTCGCAAAACTCATCCGTCGCGCATTGCGTGACGGACGGCGCGCTGGCGCTGATCGGCAACGCGAGCTATGCAACCGTCGTCGCGCAATATCACGACGCAGAAGACGCTTCGGAAAACTACGGGCCGAATTCCACGCAATATCTGAGCGCCCTGCAATCGCTCGATGCGAACGTCGGTCAACTGGTGGCCGCCACGCAGCAGAATGCCGGCAGCCAATGGCTCGTTATCGTGACTTCCGGGCACGGCCTAAGCGCGAACGGCAGCGACGACGGCCTGCCGCTCGAACCCGAATCGACCGCGTTCATCGGCATGAACCAGCCCGCGAATGCAGCCGGTGCCAGTGTCGGCGCCACCGTGCCGCCCACGCTCAATGGCTTGTACTCGTATGCGAGCATCGCCGATGTCACGCCCACGATCCTGTCCTTTCTCGGGCACGCACCGAGCGCCGCGAACTATCTGCTCGATGGCGCGCAACTGCTCGGCGCGAGTCCCGTCACCGACCTCACCGCGACGATCAATTCGAACAACACGTCGGCAGTCAACGTGACGCTCAATTGGATCGCGCCGTCGGGCGAAGCCATCACGATCTACCGCAACGGCACGCAGATCGCCTCGCTGCCCGCAGGCACGGCCACGTATACGGACCACGGTCTGGGATCGTATCTGGTCGCAACGGGCGCCTATCAGCTTAACTACACCGTGGTGGCCGCCACCGCACCGACATCGCTCCTCACGACATCGATCTCGTATGTCGTTCCCGTACCGCTGACGGTCTCGACCACGGGCCTGCAGGAGTACTATCCGATGGGTTCGGCGAATCTGAACACGACGCCCGAAACGGACTACTTCAACAACAGCACGCTGGCGCCGTTCAAGCCGGACCTGATCGCCAACGGCGTGAACAATGCCGGCACCGCCTATCCCGACCCGTTCGGCGGCAATGCACTGGAAGTGACGCCGGCCAATGTCGACGCCGCCAGTTACGACGGCTATCTGCTCGCGCCGAACAGTCCCTCGCTCGACGTGGTGAACCAGGCCATCCAGTCCGCCGCGCTCACCAATGCGCCGACGAGCACGGCCACCGGCGGCGCGTTCACGATCGGCTTCTGGTACAAGGCGCCGGTCTGCCCGGATTCGGGTGGCGTGCCGATCTTCGGCAACAAGAACGGCTATGCGACCTCGGGCGCCGAACCCGGCATTCTTCTCGGTTCGTTCGGCTGCGGCTTCGATTTCGTGTCGAGTGCGCAAAACAGCTCCACCTACCGGTCGGATACCAAGACCTCGCCCGGCACCTCGTACTCGGCCGGCAACTGGCTCTATGTCGCGATGGTCATGAACCTGAACCAGTACGAACTCGACAACGCCGGCGATGCGGGTTCGGCCCAGATCCTCTACCTCTGCGACCCGGCCGTCAGTTCGACGAACTGCACGAAGATCTCGACCAGCGTGCCGGCCGCGGTGTTCACGGCCGGCTTGCTGAACGGTCTGAACGGCGTGAACAGCAACACCAGCGAGATCGGCTTCGGCATGGGCGAGGACGGCACCGGCCTGTTCGCGAAGAACAAGGGCTATGCGATCAACGCGGCCGACTACGTGCCGATCGCCTTCTCCGACGTCTCGATGTGGACACGCGCGCTGAGCCAGACCGAAGTGCAAAACCTCTATCAATCGAAGGTTCCGCTCTCCACCCTGCTGTCGAAGTAAACAACAACGCGCGGACGACCGGTCCGTGCGGCACACGAAGGGCAAGCATGGAAACACCTGCTTGCCGCTCTCGCCGCGCGGCCGGACGTCCCCGATCACCACGCGCCGAACCCCTTCATCGAATCCGACAGTCATCATGAAATCCAGCGCAATCGCGTCACTCAGCAAGCTCCTGGCCGGGGGAAGCCCGCCGGCTTCCCTGCCCTTCGCGCCCGCCACGCGCACACAGCGGCGCCTGCTGCGAGGCGCGTGCGCGCTCATGATGGCGGGTGCGCTCGCCGCATGCAGCGGCGGTGACAACAGCGGCGGTGGCGGCAATTCCCAGGGCAGCAGCGGTACCTCGGGCACCTCCGGAACGTCGGGCACTTCAGGAACGTCCGGAACCTCGGGCACGCCCGGCAACACCACGCCGACCAACCGCGTGCTGCTGATCGACCTCGACGGCGCGACCTACGCCGCCGTGCAGGCCGGCATCGCCAACAACACGCTGCCGAACCTCGCACACTTCGGCATCCAGCTCGCCTATAGCGGCGGTGTCGCGGGCGCGGCCAGCCAGCAGCCGAATCTCGACGGACCGTCCTGGGCCACGCTCCTGACCGGCGCCTGGGCCAACCGCCACCAGGTCTATTCGAATGCGCCCAATCAGGCCGTTCAGGCCGGCACGCTGTTCGACATGACCAAGGCGGCCGGCAGCGGACTGAACGGCGCGGTGGTCGCCGGCAGCAGCCTCGCGCAGATGCTCGCGCCGATCCAGACCAGCGGCCATCTCGACACGCTCACGGACTGCTCGCCCAGCACGACCGCCGCCGATTGCGTGACGAGCGGCGCCCTCTCGCTGATCGGCAAGCCGGCCTACTCGACGGTCGTGGCGCAGTACGGCGACGCCGAAACCGCGGCGAACGATTTCACCGCGAGTTCGGCGCAGTATCAGAACACGCTCGCGCAACTCGACGCCGACGTCGGCCAACTGGTCAACGCCACGGCCGCCGCCTCGGGCAGCCACTGGCTGATCGTCGTGACGTCCGGGCATGGTCTCAATGCGAGCGGCAGCGCGGACGGTCTCGCGCTCGAACCGGAATCGACCACCTTCATCGGCATGAACCAGAGCGCCAATACGGGGACCGCCAACCTCAACGCCGCCGTGCCCGCGTCCGAGGCGGGGCTGTATGCGTACGCCAGCATCGCCGACGTCACGCCGACGCTGCTGTCCTTCCTCGGCGCATTGCCGTCGGCGGCGAACTACACGATGGACGGCGCGCAACTGACGGGTGCGCAGCCCGTGACGCAACTCGCGACGACGATCAACCAGAACGACACGACATCGGCCAACGTGACGCTCAACTGGACGGCGCCGTCGGGCAGCGCGCTCGCGGTCTATCGCAACGGACAGCAGATCGCCTCGCTGCCCGCCGGCGCGACCACCTACACGGACACGGGCCTGTCGCAGTACCTGATCGCCACGGGCGCCTACCAGCTCAACTATGCGGTGAGCGCCGGCAGCGCGCCGCGCGCCGTGCTCTCGCAGCCAGTGTCCTTCGTGCAGACGCCGAAGCTGTCGGTCTCGACGACGAGCCTTCAGGAATACTATCCGATGGGCTCGACGAATCTGAATACGACGCCCGAAACGGACCACTTCAATAACAGCACGCTGGCGCCGTTCCAGGCCGATCTGATCGCCGCCGGCGTGAACAGTGCCGGCACGGCCTACCCCGGCCCGTTCGGCGGCAACGCGCTCGAGGTCACGCCGGTCAATCTCGACGCGAACGGCTACGACGGCTACCTGCTCGCGCCGAACAGCCCCTCGCTCGACGTGGTGAACGAAGCGATCCAGTCCGCGTCGACCACCAATTCGACGACCGCGGCGAGCGGTGGCGCGTTCACGATCGGCTTCTGGTACAAGGCGCCGGCCTGCCCCGATGCGGGTGGCGTGCCGGTCTTCGGCAACAAGAACGGCTATGCGAGCTCCGGCGCGAAGGCGGGCCTCGTGCTCGGTTCGTTCGGCTGCGGCTTCGACCTCAACGTCGCGGACGGCACGAACCGCACGGACACCACGGGTTCGCCCGGCCATCCGTACAGCGTCAACACGTGGATCTATGTCGCGATGGTCGGCAACCTGAATCGCTACCAGCCCGATAACGCCGGCGACACGGCCAACCAGATCATCCTCTACCTCTGCGACCCGAACGTCAGCGGCAGCACCTGCACGGGCGTCCCCGCGACGATCTCTTCCAGCATGACGATTTCCGCAATCAACGGGGTCAACAGCAACACCAGCGAAGTCGGCTTCGGCTTCGGCGAGGACGGCACCGGCCTGTTCTTCAAGAACAAGGGTTATGCGATCAACGCGGCCAACCTCGCGCCCGTCGCCTTCTCCGATGTCTCGATGTGGAACCGCGCGCTGAGCCCGTCCGAAGTCCTCAATCTGTTCGAGTCCCAGGCACCGCTGTCCTCGGTTTTGCCGCAATAAGGAGCTACAGGCATGACTACCCTCTCTCTCACCGTTTTTTCCCGGGCCGGCCTGCGCCTGTGCGGCCTGACCGTCGCCTGCGCCGCCGCGCTGGCGATGGCCGGCTGCAGCGGCGGAAGCGACAGCAACGCGCCCGCCGCCGCGGCCAACACGTCGACCAGCGGCACCGCCGCGACGCAAACCGCAATCGTCGCGGCGCCCGCGTCGGGCCCTTGCGCGGCGAGCGGCACGACGGTCATCCCGACGCCGGGGCTCAACACCCAGCTCGACTGCGCGCCCTGAACCGGGCCGCCGATCCGCCGGGGCCGGACTGACAATGTCCGTTTCCGGCACGCCGTCCAACGAATCAACCGTATCAACCAGAGAGTCATCATGACCAGAATGGACCGCCGCAGTTTTCTGCGCTCGATGGCCGCGGGCATCTCGCTGAGTGCCTTGCCGCCGGTCATCCAGCGCGCCCTCGCGATTGCGCCGAACAACGCCACCGGCACGATCAACGACGTCGAGCACATCGTCATCTTCATGCAGGAAAACCGCTCGTTCGACCACTTCTTCGGGCTGCTGCCCGGCGTGCGCGGCTTCAGCGACCGCCTGACGATTCCAACGGTCAACGGCTCCGTCTGGAACCAGACGGGCGTCTCGGGCACGCGAATCCAGCCGTACTACCTGAACCCGAGCCTCGGCGACGGCGTGGTCACGGGCGGCGATCACGGCTGGGCCACCCAGCATTCGTGCTGGAACAACGGCGCCATGTACGCATGGCCGCAAGGCAAGGGCGCGAACCAGTCGATGGGCTACCTGAGCCAGAACGAACTGCCGTTCTACTGGGGGCTCGCAAACGCGTTCACCATTTGCGACCACTATCACTGCTCGGTACACGGCCCGACCTTCCCGAACCGCCTGTTCCTGCAGACCGGCACCAACGGCGCGGTCGCCAACCAGCTGGTGTGCGACACGCAGACGTCGACCCTCGTGCTCGCCGCGCCGACCACCACCGACCTGACGTGGACGACCACGGCCGAACGCCTCGCCGCCGCCGGCGTGAGCTGGAAGGTGTACTGGTATCCGCCCGATCCGGCGGTGACCAACATGAATGCGGCATTCCACAACTTCCGCGTCTGCAACCAGCAGCTCAACACGGCCTACGGCACCAACGCGACGTACACGCCGGCCATGGACGCGGTCAATCCGCTCGCCCCCGGCATTGCCAATACGATGCCAGACGGCGGCTTTCTCGCGTCGCTCGCCAACGACGTCGCGAACGGCACGCTGCCGCAGGTCAGCTGGGTCCATGCGCCCGAAGCCTATTACGAGCACCCGGGCTCGTCGTCGCCGGGTCAGGGCGAATGGTATTCGCAGCAGCTGCTCGAGATCCTGACGTCCAACCCCGAGGTCTGGAGCAAGACCGTTCTCCTTATCAATTACGACGAGAACGACTGCTTCTTCGATCACATGCCGCCGCCGTGCGTGCCGTCTCCGAATGGGTCGGGCGGCTATTACGGCAAGTCCACGGTATCGACGGAATACGAGTACTTCACGATGTCGTCGGCCGCGGCCGATCCGAACTCGCCGAGCGGCGCCGTGATCGGCCCGGGCGTGCGCGTGCCGATGCTGGTGGTCTCGCCGTGGAGCGTGGGCGGCTACGTGAATTCTCAGGTGTTCGACCATACCTCGACGCTGCGCTTCATCGAGCAGCGCTTCGGCATCGAGGAAACCAACATCACGCCGTGGCGTCGCGCGGTCATGGGCGACATGACCTCCTGCTTCAACTTCCAGAATCCGGTCACGGTGGTGCCGACCCTGCCCGCGGCCCCCACCCAGGCTGCGGCCAACGCGCTCTATGCGAGCCAGGACGCAGCCGGCGCGGTGCCGGCCATCACCTACGGCAGCGCGGCCTTGCCGACCCAGTCGCAGATGCTGCGCCCGTCGAAGGCCCTGCCGTACCACCTCCATACGAGCGCGAACGTCGATGCGGCGAGCGGCTCGGTGTGGCTGATCTTCAGCAATACCGGCACGCAGGCGGCGGTCTTCCACGTCTACGACAAGCTGAACCTCAACAACCCGCCGCAGCGCTATACGGTGGAAGCCGGCAAGGAAATCTCGGACGCGTGGGCGGCCGTGAAGAACAACGCCGGCAACTACGATCTGTGGGTGTGCGGCCCGAACGGCTACAACCGCGAATTCACCGGCAACGTCAACGACATCGCGAGCGGCGCCAATCCCGAAGTACGCGTGTGCTACGACCACCAGAACGATGCCGTCTATCTGACGATCATGAACAGCGGCTCGGCGGCCATCACCGTGACTGTCGCGGCCAACGCCTACCGGACGGATGGCCCGTGGACCTATACGATCGACCCGGGCATGCAGGTCGAGCCGTACTGGACGCTGTCGGATCAATACAACTGGTACGACTTCACGGTCTCGGCGCCCACCGCCGCGAACGGATCGGGCAACACTAACTTCATGCGCCGCTTTGCGGGCCGCCTGGAAAACGGCCAGGACGGCGTCAGCGATCCGGCCATGGGGGTGGCCGTGTAAGCGGTAGTCGGCGGTTCATGCACGAAGAGAGCCCGGGAGCGCGGCATCGCGCCCCCGGGCTCTTGCATTTGCACAGCCGACATCCGCGTGCCGCCGCGCATCGGCGCCGGACGTTTTACTGATCGACCACGAACCCGTCGAAATGCGGACGCATCGAAATCGGCTTGACGAGCGGCGGACGGATTTTTTGCGCGTCGGGCAGCAGGTTCATGCCGAGCCCCGGCCCGCTCGGAATATCGACGAAGCCCTGCTTGGGCAGCGGCACCTGATCGACGATGTCGCTTCCGAGGTGCTTGCCGGTCGACTCGAATACACCGGCCTCGAAGCCCGTTGCATATTCCTGAATCGCGAAATTGGGAATCGCCGCGGCGATCTGCAGGCAGGCGGCGAGCCCGATCGGCGACAGCGGATTGTGCGGCACGACCTGCACGTGATGCGCTTCCGCCATCGCGGCGACCTTCTTCGCGCCCGTAATGCCGCCGCACACCGCGACGTCGACTCGCGCATACTCGACCGCATTGCGCGCGAGCAGCGCCTGGAACTCGTAGATCGTGCAGAAGCGCTCGCCGGTGGCGATCGGCACGCGGATGCGATCGGCGACACGCGCCATCGCGTCGGCGTTTTCCGGGCGAATCGGATCTTCGACGAACATCGGCGTATCGACTTCGATGCCATTGGTGAATGTCACCGCCTCGGCCGGTGTCAGGCGGCGATGCAGCTCGACGAGCAGATCGACGCGATCGCCGACGACTTCGCGCATGCGGTGCACATTGTCGATCGCATCGTGCATCTTGCGGATATGGGTCTTGAAGTAGACCTGATCGTTGCCTTCGTCGAGGAACGGATTGATGTGGCCGAACGCGTTATAGCCCGCTTCCATCTTGCGCTGGCATTCTTCGAGCACTTTCTCGATGCTGCTTTCGTAGATGTGCCCGTAAATGCGCGCCTTCTTGCGCGCCGGGCCGCCGAGCAGTTCGTAGATCGGCACGTTGAGCGCCTTGCCCTTGATGTCCCACAGCGCGATGTCGATGGCGGAGATCGCCGCGTTGATCGCGAGCCCCTGGAAGTAGCTGAAGCGATGCATGACATTCCAGTGATGCTCGATGTCGAATGCGCGCTTGCCGACCAGATATTCGGCGAAACGCTGGACCGCGGTGCCGGCGGCTTCGATATGCCCCCAGATGCCGGCTTCGCCATAACCCGTGATGCCTTCGTCCGTGTCGATGCGCACGAACATGAACTGGCCGACGTGCAGCGGCTCAACCTTGGTGATCTTCATTTCCACTCCTATGTTCACGACCCTCGGGTCTCCGAAAAGCTCGATGTGCTTGATGGGTTTGATGGATCGGCGAATCGACCTTCGCCTATAGCGAAGCGGCCGCGGCGGAACCCGCCTCCATGCCGCTGCCGTCTTGCGGTTCTTCCAGCGGACGCCCCTTCGTCTCCGGGCCGAGCGCGACGGACACCGCCGTGATGACGCCGAGCGCCACGACATACCACGCCACCAGATGCGGCGAACCCTCTCCGACGGCCAGCAGCGCGACGGCGATCATCGGCGCGATGCCGCCCGAGATCGGCGAGGTCACTTCGCGAGCCAGCGAAAAACCGGTGTAGCGCACGCGGGACGGGAACATCTCCGCGAGCCAGGGGCTCTGCGCCGCGGTCATCATCGTCTTGGCGAGCGAGGACACGAGGAACAGTCCCGTATAGATCCAGACCAGCTGGCCGCTCTGGAGCATCGCGAAGAACGGGAAAATCGCGAGGCCGGAGATCAGCGCGCCGCCCATGTAAACCGGCTTTCTGCCGATGCGGTCCGACAGCCAGCCAAACAGCGGCACCGTGATGAATTGCAGCGCGGTACTCCACATCAGCGCGGTCACGATCGTGTCGCGCGACATATGCAACTGCTGCGTGACATAGACGATCACGAAGGACTCGTAGATGTACGCCAGCGAGTTGTCGCCGAGACGGGCGCCCCACGCGCACAGCATCGGCCGCAGCGAGGTTTTCAGCACTTCGGTGACGGGTGAGCGCACCACCGCGTTGTTGCGGCGCAATTGCTCGAACACCGGCGTTTCCTTGAGCCGGCTGCGCAGTAGCAGACCGAGCGCCACGACGACCGAGCTCAGCAGGAACGGGATGCGCCAGCCCCATGCCTCGAAACTGCCTTTCGACATCGACGAAGACGCATGGAACGCCACCAGCGACATCAACAAACCAAGCGCCACGCCCGTATAAGGCAGCGAGCCGTATAAGCCGCGCCGCTTCGCGGGCGCGTATTCGATCACCATCAGCACCGCGCCCGCGTATTCCGCCCCCGAGCCGAGCCCTTGCGCCGCGCGCAGCACGCACAGCAGCAGCGGAGCCCATACGCCGACCGCGGCGTAGGTCGGCAGCAGACCCATTAGCGTGGTCGAGCCGCCCATCAGCAGCAGCGTGATGATGAGCACCGCCTTGCGCCCGATGCGATCGCCGAGACGCCCGAAGATGACACTCCCCGCCGGCCGCACGATGAAGCCGATCGCGAAGCTCGCGTAGGCCAGCAGCGTGCCGGTGAGGTGGTCGAATGAAGGGAAAAACAAATGATTGAAGAGCGTCGCTGCCGCCGTGGCGTACAGATAGTAGTCGTACCACTCCACCGCCGTTCCCACGATCGCGCTCAGGGTCGCATTCCGGACCGCTCGCCGGATTTCCGGCGTCATACGTGCCGCACTTTCCACGTATCACCTCTTTCTTGATGTACGCCGCACCGACGCGACGCACTGTCTCTCTCCATCGGGGCCAGCGCCCCCATTTCCCGGATTCGTCCCTCCGCCGGCGATGGCCTAGCATTCGGAAACGTTTCCGGAAACGTTTCCGAATGCTAGGCGTTATAAAATGCCGTGTCAAGAGGAGAAAAAACGATGAGTGACAACATGCCGGGCGATCCGAAAGCGCGACCCGGGATCAAGGCCGTGGCGGCGTTGGCGGGCGTCGGCATTGCGTCGGTGTCCCGCGTGCTGTCGGGTCAGCCGGGATCGAGCCCGCAACTGACGCAGCGCGTGCTGGAAGCGGCCCGCACGCTCGGCTACACGCCGAACGCATTGGCGCAGGGCCTGCGCCGGAAGACGACCCGCTCGATCGGCTTCGTCGGCTCGGACATCACCAACCCACTGATCGCCTCGATCGTGGGCGGGGCCGAGAGCGTGCTCAGCGTGGCGGGGTTTTCCGTTCTGCTAACCAATTCGGGCGGCGTGGCGAGCGTGGATGCCGAACGGATCGAACTGCTGATGCAACGGCAGGTGGACGGCTTCCTCGTGCTGCCGGCCCTCGAAGACGATCCGGCCACGCTCGCGGCGCTGCGAGCCACCAAGGCGCCGATCGCGCTGATCGACCGGACCTTGCCCGCGGACATTCCGGCGCATTACGTGCTGTCGGACCATCAGCGTGGCATGGGCGATGCCGGGCGCTATCTGCTCGAAAGCGGACATCGGCGCATCGGCCTCGTGGTGGGGCGCGACGTACGGCCGACGCGGGAGAGAATTCGCGCCATGGAAGCGGCCTTCGACAGCTTCGGCGTGAAGCGCGACCTGATCGTGCATCACGGAACGCTGTCGCCAGAACACGGCAAAGTGGCGCTCGATGACATGCTCTCGGCCAAACGTCCGCCGAGCGCCATCGTGCTCGGCGGCAACCAGTTGCTCGAAGGGGCGCTGGAGTCGGTTCATCGGCTCGGCTTGCAGCTCGGCACCGATCTGTCGCTCGTCAGCTGCGACGACGTTCCGCTGAGCCGGTTCCATCAGCCCGCCATCGCAACCGTGATGCGCGACGCTTCGCTGCTTGGCGCCAAAGCCGCGCAGATCCTGCTTGCGCACCTCGAAACGCCGGGCGAGCCCGAGACCGTGAATCTCCCGACCTGGTTCGAAGCGCGTCCGAGTTGCGGCCCCCATGACGCCCCCGCCCCGGTGCGAACGAAGTCGGCCAGAAAGTAGACAGCCCGTGTAATCCAGTCATCAGGAAAGGCCCAGCGCGGGCCGACCCGCTGCCAGTCGGCTAATCGGCCTATGTCGTCCGGCGGAGGCGACTTGGCCACGCGCGTGGCGTAAAATACGCGCTTTCCCGAAAAAGTCTCCCCCAACATGACGCTCGCCTCCACCCAAGAGATCATCGCCGAACTGAAAGCCGGCCGGATGGTGATTCTCGTCGACGAAGAAGACCGCGAAAACGAGGGCGATCTCGTGCTCGCCGCCGAGTTTGTCACCCCGGAAGCGATCAATTTCATGGCCCGCTACGGCCGTGGCCTGATCTGCCTGACGCTGACCCAGGAGCGCTGCAAGCAACTGAACCTGCCGCTCATGACGTATCGCAACGGCACGCAGTACGGCACCGCGTTCACGGTCAGCATCGAGGCGGCCGAAGGCGTGACCACCGGCATTTCAGCGGCCGACCGCGCCCGCACGATCGCCACCGCGGTCGCGCCGGAAGCGAAAGCCGAGCACATCGTGCAGCCGGGCCACGTGTTCCCGATCATGGCCCAGCCCGGCGGCGTGCTGGTGCGCGCCGGCCATACCGAAGCCGGCTGCGACCTCACGGCGCTCGCGGGCCTCGCGCCGGCGGCGGTGATCTGCGAAATCATCAAGGACGACGGCACGATGGCACGCCTGCCGGACCTGCTGGAATTCGCTAAAGAACACAACCTGAAGGTCGGCACGATTGCGGATCTGATCCACTACCGCAGCCGCACCGAATCGATCGTCGAGCGCATCTGCGAGCGCACCATGCAAACGGCGCACGGCGCGTTCCGCGCGGTCATGTATCTGGACCAGCCGAGCGGCCAGCCGCATCTCGCGCTCGTGCGCGGCACGCCGAGCCCCGAGCACGACACGCCGGTGCGCGTGCACGAGCCGCTGTCGGTGCTCGATCTGCTCGAAGTCGGCGAATCGACCCATTCGTGGACGCTCGACGCGGCCATGAAAGAGATCGCCGAGCGCGACCTCGGCGTGATCGTGCTGCTCAATTGCGGCGACTCGAAAGACCATCTGATCGACGTCTTCAAGGCGTTCGACTCGAAGGAAAAAGCCGACGCGCTCAAGCGCCGGCCGGTCGATTTCAAGACCTACGGCGTCGGCGCGCAGATTCTGCGCGAACTCGGCGTCGGCAGGATGCAGGTGCTGTCGAATCCCCGCAAGCTCGGCAGCATGTCGGGTTACGGTCTCGAAGTCACGGGCTTCGTGCCGATGCCCGGCAGCAAAACGCAGGCCCCGCAAGGCTGATCGCGCCCTCCACGCGCCCACTCATCAACTACGGAATTCACATGGAAATCGGACAATACCAACCGAATCTCGACGGCGACGGACTGCGCATCGGCATCGTCCAGGCGCGCTTTAACGAACCCGTCTGCAACGGCCTCGCGGACTCCTGCATCGAAGAACTCGAACGCCTCGGCGTGACCGGCGAAGACGTGCTGCTCGTCACGGTGCCGGGTGCGCTGGAAATCCCGCTGGCGCTGCAAAAGCTCGCCGAAAGCGCGCAATTCGACGCGCTGATCGCGCTCGGCGCGGTGATTCGCGGCGAGACGTACCACTTCGAACTCGTCTCGAACGAGAGCGGCGCGGGCATCACGCGCATCGGCCTCGACTTCGGCATCCCCGTCGCGAACGCGGTGCTGACCACCGAGAACGACGAGCAGGCTGTCGCGCGCATGACCGAGAAGGGTCGCGACGCCGCTCGCGTGGCCGTGGAAATGGCCAATCTCGCGGTCGCGCTGGAACAGCTCGGCGGCGACGACGAGGAAGAAGACGAAGACGACGAGGAAGAGGCATGAGGAGCGCACGCCGACGCTCCCGCGAACTGGCCACGCAGGGGCTTTACCAGTGGCTGCTGTCGGGCTCGCCCGGCGGTGAGATCGACGCGCAGCTGCGCGGCGCGCAAGGTTACGACAAGGCCGACCACGAACATCTCGACGCGATCCTGCATGGCGTGATGCGCGACTCCGAGACGCTCTCCGCCGCGATCGCGCCGTGCCTCGATCGCCCGATCGAACAGCTCTCGCCGGTCGAGCGCGCGGTGCTGCTGGTCGCCGCGTTCGAACTGAAGAATCACGTCGACATTCCGTACCGCGTGGTCATCAACGAAGCGGTCGAGCTGACCAAGACGTTCGGCGGCTCGGACGGCTACAAGTACGTGAACGGCGTGCTCGACAAGCTGTCGGCGCAACTGCGCGCCACCGAAACGCAGGCGGCTCGCAAGAGCTGAGCGCGGCGCACGCGGGGCCATGCCATGCAGCGGGCCCCTGCCGCGCCTCACTGCCCAGGGCGAAGAATCTCGATCGCCCGCCCGGACGCCGCTTCGCCCCTCGATGAGCGCATCATCGGCTGGGCGAAGCGGCGTTCTGCTTCTGTTTCTGTTCCTGAACCGGATCTGACCGTATGAACTCCGTGACCGAACCCCTCGTGCGGCTTGCCGCGCGCGTCGACGCCATCCAGCCTTTCTACGTGATGGAGCTGGCCAAGGAGGCCGCGCTGCTCGAACGCGCGGGGCGCGACATCATCCACATGGGCATCGGCGAGCCCGATTTCACCGCGCCCGAGCCGGTCATCGAGGCGGCCGCGAATGCGCTGCGCCGCGGCGTCACGCAGTACACGAGCGCGCTCGGCCTGCACGCGCTGCGCGAGGCGATCTCGGCGCATTACGCCGGGTTCTACGGCATCGACGTCGATCCGGCGCGCATCGTCGTCACGGCCGGCGCGTCCGCCGCGCTGCTGCTCGCGTGCGCGGCGCTCGTCGATCGCGACGACGAAGTGCTGATGCCCGACCCGTGCTATCCGTGCAACCGCCATTTCGTGATCGCCGCCGAAGGCAAGCCGGTGATGGTGCCGAGCGGCCCCACCGCGCGCTTCCAGCTCACCGCCGCCGACGTCGAGCGCCTGTGGGGCGAACGCACGCGCGGCGTGCTGCTCGCTTCGCCGTCGAACCCGACCGGCACGTCGATCGAACCGGCCGAGCTGGAGCGCATCGTCAAGGCCGTACGCACGCGCGGCGGCTTTACGATCGTCGACGAGATCTACCAGGGCCTGAGCTATGACGCGCAGCCGGTGTCGGCGCTGTCGTTCGGCGAAGACGTCATCACCGTCAACAGTTTCTCGAAGTACTTCAACATGACCGGCTGGCGCCTCGGCTGGCTCGTCGTGCCGCCCGGGATGGTCGGCGCGTTCGAAAAACTCGCGCAAAACCTATTCATCTGCGCGTCGGCGCTCGCGCAGCATGCGGCGCTCGCCTGTTTCGAGCCGCAGACGCTCGCGATCTACGAGGCGCGGCGCCTCGAATTCAAGCGGCGCCGCGACTTCATCGCGCCGGCGCTCGAATCGCTCGGCTTCTCGGTGCCGGTGATGCCCGACGGCGCGTTCTACGTCTACGCCGATTGCCGTGGCGTCGCGCATCCGGCCGCCGGCGACAGCGCCGCGCTCACGAAGGCAATGCTGCACGATGCCGGCGTCGTGCTGGTACCGGGTATGGATTTCGGCACGCATGCGCCGAGGGAGTCCATCCGGCTGTCGTATGCGACCGCTTATCCGAAGCTCGAAGAAGCGGTCGAGCGGCTCGCGAAGCTGTTCGGGCGGTCCTGAGTTCGGGCTCCGGGTTAGCGTCACACGACCACGCCCCGGTTCGACTGGATGCCCAGACGCAAAAAGGACACCTCACGGGTGTCCTTTTTTGTGTGTCAGCCGGAGCTTGCCGGCCAACCGAAGCACGAGTCTCGACAGCGCCGAACTCAAGCCCCCATTTCAGACGCCGATGCCACATGGCGCGTCGCATCGTCCTGTTCGGCCGGTTGCGTGTGCACCGCCGGCGTCGTCGGCGTCAGCGCGTGACCGGTTTGCAGCGTCACCTGCACGCGCTTGCCGTTGCCACCAGCGGCAGCGGCCGCCGGATTGGCCGACGCGGTCAGGACCGGCGCCTGCGGCGCATTGATCGGCACCTTGCGGCCGCGGGCGACGTCGCGCAGACGGCCGCGCTCGGCCATCACCTTGGCGCCGTAGCCGCCATCGTCCTGGCTGGTCGAGCCGACGTAAAGGCGCAGGCCGCCCGCCAGCGAACCGCCGCGCGCGATGCAATCCTTCAGCACCAGCGCGCCGACCTTGATGTTCGCGAGCGGTTCGAGCGCCGCGCCCTCGCCGCCGAAGTACTGGAATTTGTCCGAATGCACCTTGGACATCACCTGCATCAGGCCTTGGGCGCCGACGCCGCTTTCGGCGTACGGGTTGAAGCCCGATTCGATCGCCATCACCGAGAGCAGCAGCAGCGGATCGAGGCCGACTTCGCGGCCGGTGTCGAACGCGGCTTTCACGAGCTCGCTGACGGGCTCCTGAGCGACGCGATAACGCCGCGCCAGATACGACGCGACCAAATCCTGCTCGCGGCCCGAAACGAGCACGCGGTCGTCGCGCGCGTCGGCGGACACGCGTTGCGAGGGAATCAGGCGGGCCAGTGCGCTGACGCTTTGCATCGTGCGCGGGTCGAGCCCGTTCAGCGTCGCGACGCCCATGCTGTTGGAACTGGGACCGTCGAAAGCACTGTCGAAGCTTGTATTGCTGGCGGTCAGCGTCGTGCCGCCGTCGTTCGCGGCATCGCCATTGCCCTGCGAGTTGGCCGACAGCGTCTCGTCGGCGGACGCGCCGGCAGTTGCCGGCGAGCCGATCGACGGCAGCGGATTGCCCTGCAGCAGGCGCGCGGGGCCCGCCTGGACGGCAGCGGAAATAACCGGCATCAGCCGCGCGGCGAGCACGCCGCGCCAGGTCGGCATCAACCACAGTGCGAGAGCCAGCACCACGGCGAGGCCGCCGACAATGCTGAACAGGTGATGACTCAGTCGCGTCCCGCGACGCAGCGCACCACGTACAACCTGTGCAATGCGCTCATCGGGACGCCACGATAACCAGGCGTTCATTCAGATCTCCCATCTTGCATGATCCGCGAACGCCGCCGGAGGGAACAGGCGGTGCTACGTGTTCGCAGAGTCAGGACATCGCGTGCACTGTCTGGTTGGGCAGCAGCGACGTCGGGAAAACGGCAAATACCGTTGGTGGGGAGCCATCTCAAAAAAAGCCTGCATGCAGGCCAGGCTCCCACGCGAAAAACCAGCGTTCATCGACGCTGGCGAGGACTTCATAAGGCCGTTCGTACCCTGCGGGGAGCGGAAACGGTGACGCGTTGCGTCTCAAGGAACCGGGGGCAGCGGTAAAAAGGTTAATGCCCCTCAACCAATGTGGACGGATTCTATGCACGGTTTTATAGATCGTCAACACTATAGAATTCAAAAATTATAACTATTTGTAATTATGAACCGCCCTGAGAGGGCTGGGAACCGCGTGGAATACGCGTTTTGGGATATCTCACCCTGGCCGTTTCGGCCAGGCCATCTGGCTGATCTACGTGCGCCGGCCAACGCAGGTAAAATCGACAATCGCTTTGGCCGGGGCAACCCGGCACGCCGCCGGTTTTTACCGCCGGCTGCCGCCCCCTGTGCCGTTATTTACCTTGCATACTTGCCGCTCGCGCGGCCCCTGAACCGTCACAGATGAAATACAAAGACCTGCGCGATTTCATCGGCCGCCTCGAAACGATCGGTGAACTGCGCCGAATCTCGCAAAAGGTGTCGCCGAACCTCGAAATGACCGAACTGTGCGACCGCGTGCTGCGCGCCGGCGGCCCCGCCCTGCTGTTCGAGAACACCGAACGGCATGCGTTTCCGGTGCTCGGCAATCTGTTCGGCACGCCGCGCCGCGTCGCGCTCGGCATGGGAATCGATGCGCAGTCCGGCGACGGCGACACCGCGGCGCTCGAGTCGCTGCGCGATGTCGGCCGTCTGCTGTCCGCGCTGAAGGAGCCGGAGCCGCCCAAGGGGCTCAAGGATGCGGGCAAGCTGCTCTCGCTCGCGAAGGCCGTGTGGGACATGGCGCCGAAAACGGTCAGCGCGCCGCCCTGCCAGGAGATCGTCTGGGAAGGCCACGACGTCGATCTCGCCCGCCTGCCGATCCAGACCTGCTGGCCCGGCGACGCCGGCCCGCTGATTACATGGGGTCTGACCGTCACGAAAGGCCCGAACAAGAGCCGACAAAACTTAGGCATCTATCGCCAGCAGCTGATCGGCCGTAACAAAGTCATCATGCGCTGGCTCGCGCATCGCGGCGGCGCACTCGATTTTCGCGAGTTCGCGCTGCGCAATCCGGGCCAGCCATATCCGGTGGCCGTGGTGCTCGGCGCGGACCCCGCGACGGTGCTCGGCGCGGTCACGCCGGTGCCGGACACGCTGTCCGAATACCAGTTCGCCGGGCTATTGCGCGGCGGACGCACCGAACTCGCGCAGTGCCTCACGCCCGGCGTCGATGGTTTGCAGGTCCCCGCGCGCGCCGAGATCGTGCTCGAAGGCTTCATCTATCCGCAGGAGGGCACGCCCTCGCCCGCTCCGGCAGGCGCGCCGCCGCGTCCGTCGAAGGGTGCCTCGGCCATGTACGAACATGCGCTCGAAGGCCCGTATGGCGACCACACCGGCTATTACAACGAGCAGGAGTGGTTTCCGGTCTTCACGGTCGAGCGCATCACGATGCGCCGCGACGCGATCTATCACTCGACCTACACCGGCAAACCACCGGATGAACCGGCGGTGCTCGGCGTCGCGCTGAACGAGGTGTTCGTGCCGCTGCTGCAAAAGCAGTTCACCGAAATCACCGACTTCTATCTGCCGCCCGAGGGCTGCAGCTACCGCATGGCGATCGTGCAGATGAAGAAGAGCTATCCGGGCCACGCGAAGCGCGTGATGTTCGGTGTGTGGAGCTTCCTGCGACAGTTCATGTATACGAAGTTCATCGTGGTCGTCGACGAAGACGTCAATATCCGCGACTGGAAGGAAGTGATCTGGGCAATCACGACGCGTGTCGACCCGACGCGCGATACGGTGCTCGTCGATCGCACGCCGATCGACTACCTCGATTTCGCGTCGCCGGTGGCGGGGCTCGGCTCGAAGATGGGGCTCGACGCGACCAACAAATGGCCTGGCGAAACCGACCGCGAATGGGGCCGCCCGATCGTCATGAACGACGCGGTCAAACAGCGCATCGACAACCTGTGGAGCGAGTTGGGCCTCTGAGCCGAGCCACTCCGGGTTGGGCCTCCGGGCCGCGCCTCGCACAACAAACAACGGAATGGATGGAGCGGTCGCCCGGATGCACGCCTTCTCAATGATGTCGGACGGATTTTTTCTGTCGCTGTCGCTGTGTCTCGACATCGGTCTCGTCAACGTCGCGATCATTTCGCTGACGCTGTCGCACGGTTTCCGGCCGGGCTTCTGGCTCGGCCTCGGCTCCTGCGTCGGCGACCTCATTTACGCGGCGCTCGCGCTCGCCGGCATGGCCGCGCTGCTGCAATTCGAGTCGGTGCGCTGGGTCGTGTGGATCGGCGGCGCGGCGATCCTGCTGTTTCTCACGTGGAAGATGGCGCGTGAAGCCATGTTTCCGGCCACCGCCCCCGCCGTCGCCGGCGAAGGCGACGCCCGTGCGCCGCATCTGTCGGCGTGGCGCGGTTTTCTGCGCGGCGTGCTGCTCGCGGTATCGTCGCCGTCGGCGATCCTGTGGTTCGCCGCGGTCGGCGGCGCGCTGATCGCAAAGGCCGGCGCAACGAGCCCGCAGACCGCATTCGTCTTTCTTGCCGGCTTCTTTCTCGGCGGGCTGTGCTGGACGCTCTTTATCTGCGGGCTCGGCAGCCACGGGCGCAAGCGCGCCGGCGCGGGCTTGCTGCGCGCGTGCCATGTGTTGTCGGCGCTGCTGTTCGCGTATTTCTCGTACAACGTGATCGTCAACGGATATCACGATCTGATCGTGCAAGGCGCCGCGCACGTGGCAAGCTGAAGCGTCCCTCAGGCAGATAAAAAAACGGCTCGCGAGGCCGGTTCGGCTTGCGAGCCGTTTCAGGTTTCACCGCGCCCTGGCGCGGCGCTTATGCGAGATAGCCTACGCGAGATACTGCGCGAGCTTCGGCAGATCGACATTGCCGCCGCTCACCACCACGCCGACGCGCTTGCCCTTCACCGGCACGATGCCGTTCATGACCGCCGCCGCCGCGAGGCAACCGGTCGGCTCGACGACGATCTTCATGCGCTGCGCGAAAAAGCGCATCGTCTCGATCAGCTGCGCGTCGCTGACCGTTTCGATCCGCGCGACGAGCTTGCGGATGATCGCGAACGTGTAATCGCCGAGATGCGTGGAGGCGGCGCCGTCGGCAATCGTGCGCGGCGTGTCGATATGCACGATCTCGCCGCGCGCGAGCGATTGCTGGCCGTCATTACCGGCTTCCGGCTCCACGCCGATCACCGTGCAGGCCGGGCTCAGCGCCGCCGCCGACAAGGCGCTGCCGCCGATCAGCCCGCCGCCGCCAAGACACACGAACAGCATGTCGAGCGGCCCGGTCTCGTCGATCAGCTCTTTCACCGCCGTGCCCTGCCCAGCGATCACGTGCGGATGATCGTACGGCGGAATCAGCGTCATGCCGCGTTCTTCGGCGAGCCGCCGGCTGATCTCCTCGCGGTTTTCCTTGTAGCGGTCATAGGTGATCACTTCGCCGCCGTAGCCCTTCGTCGCGGCGACCTTGGCCTCGGGCGCATCGTGCGGCATCACGATCGTCGCGCGGATGCCCGCGAGGCGCGCCGACAGCGCGATGGCCTGCGCGTGATTGCCCGACGAAAAGGTCAATACGCCCGCCTTGCGCTGCTCCGCGTCGAAATGAGAGATCGCGTTATAGGCGCCGCGAAACTTGAACGCGCCCATACGCTGGAAGTTTTCGCACTTGAAGAACACGGACGCGCCCGTGAACTCGTCGAACGTGCTCGACGTCAGAACAGGGGTACGGTGCGCGACGCCTTCGAGACGCGCGGCGGCGTCGAGGACATCATCGAAAGTGGGAGCGGGAAGCGCTTGCATCGGCGGGACTCTCCAGAGCGGTGGCGAAACAGCCATTTTCCCAGCTTCGTCGATGCTTTGGAACGGCACTTCGCCGGCGCGAGCACCGAGGTAAGCGCGAAAGCGCAAGCCAACGCGGCAATAAAAACGGCGTAACCCGGCCCGAGGCCGGCGTTACGCCGTCGATATCCTGACTGCCTCGCTGCGATTAGCGGCGATAGTAGCCGTGACCGTAGTAACCACGGTAGTAGCCGTGACGATAGTACGGGCGGCCGTACCCGTAGTAGCCGCCCACGACCACCGGCGGCGGGGCGACGACGACCGGCGCATACACCGGCGGGGGCGGCGGCGCGTAATAGACCGGCGGGGGAGCCGCATACACGGGATACGCCGGCGCGATCGGCACCCCAATGCCGATACCGACGGAAACGTGCGCTTCGGCGGCCCCGGCAAGTCCCAGGCCGAGTGCGGCTGCAACGACAAACGGAACGATCTTTTTCACTTTTCTTCTCCTAGCGCGGCCTGCCAAGGTCGCCGACTGCGCATGCCTCGCATGCTTTAAAACCAATGTATCGAAAAAGCCCCAGTCTATCTGTTCGCATTTGTTGCAAATTGCAATTGGCGGCGCGAACGGTGCTGACGACACCCGCAAACGCACGCGCGAAGGCCCTCGCGAGACGGACAAAACAGGCTAAAAATCAAGAAGTTGGACGGGGCCAGGCGGCTGCGCCCCGGATAGGCGGCCGCGGCGGCAATCCTGAATTCACGTTTCAGTAATCTTTGATTACAAATTCGCTTCAATCCTGACAGCGGAAAAAATTGCCCATAAAAAATGCCCGGCCGATCCATCAGGCGGGCATTTTCTCACCTGCGCGGGTCGCGCGCCTAGCCGACCTTCACGTACACGAATTCGCGGGACACGTTCGGCGGAACGTAGGCGCCGCTGATCCGCACGCGCGGCGTCAGGCGCTTTTTCTGATCCCACCAGCGACGGCGTTGCGCGCGCGTCAGGAACCGCAAGTGTTTTCGGTAAGCAAAAATATTCATTCCGACTCTCCCGAATCTGACTGCAAACAAAGTACGAAAGAAGTACGAAACAGCAACGGCCAAACCGGCTCGTGAACCGCTCATCCGGCTCCTCGACGCGAGGAGCCCACTCGAGCCCCATTCTGAGCAGTTTTCGGACCTGCGAGCGCGGCGCCGCCCGATGAAGGGCCGCGCCCGCCATATGGCGCGCCAACTGAGCCGCCGAAACACGAAGGGGCCGGATCGCGCCCCGGCTGGCGGATCGGCGATACTGCTGTTTTCCCGTTCAAACGATCCGTCAGGAGCACGCGACCATGTCCCAGTCTTCCTTGCCGCGCATCGGCTTCATCGGCGCGGGGCGGCTCGCGCGCTGCCTCGCGCTGAGCTTTTCACGCGCCGGCTACCCGGTTAGCGCAGTGGCGAGCCGCTCGGCCGATTCCGCGCGCCGGCTCGCCGCGCAGATCGAGCATTGCGCGGCATCCGACGATCCGCAGCAGGTCGTCGACGCCGCCGATATCGTTTTTTTAGCCGTTCCCGATGACAGCATCGGTACGACAGCGCACACACTCCGCTTCGCCGCCGCCCCCGACGCCGCGAGCCGCCACGGCAAGGCGCTCGTGCATTGCAGCGGCGCGTCGCCGGTGGAACTGCTCGCGCCGGCACGCGACCAGGGCGCGGCGATCGGCGGCTTTCACCCACTCTACCTGTTCGGCGGCGAGCCCGCCGACCTCGACCGGATCGCGGGCTGCTCGGTGACGATCGAGGCCGACGGCACGCTCAAGGACACGCTGACCGCCCTCGCCGTCGCGTTGCGCTGCCATCCGCTGTCGATTCCGCCAGGCAGCCGCATGCTCTATCACGGCGCGGCGCACTATGCGGCGAGCTTCGCGCTATGCAGCCTCGCCGAATGCGTCGCGCTGTGGCGCACGCTCGGTTTCGCCGAAGACGACGCGCTGCGCGCGCTGCTGCCGATGCTCGCCGGCACGATCGAGACCGCGCGCGACAAGGGTCTGCCCAACGCGCTCGCGGGCCCGGTATCGCGCGGCGACACCGGCGTCGTGCAGAAACAGCTCGCGCTGTTCGAAGGGCTCGGCGGCGACCACGCCACGCTTTACGGCCTGCTGACGCGTCGCGCGGTCGCCCTCGCGCAACGCCGCACGAGCCCGCCCGCCACGATTGAAGCGATCTCCGAAGCTGTGGAAGAATCGCTGAGCCGCTCGCTGAATCGGGCCGCGGCAGGTGCAAGCGTCAAGTAAGCCGTGATAATGTGACGGCCGGCAGGCACGGCGCGAAGCAGCGGCGCACGGGTGCCGCGCTTCGGGATCAACAGACGAGAACGCACAATGATCAAGGTCAGCATCCTCTACCCGTATCGGGAAAACGGCCGCTTCGACATGGACTATTACTGCGCCACGCACATGCCGCTCGCGGCGAAGCTGTTCGGGGCGGCGCTCAAAGGCTGGTCGGTCGACGCGGGCCTCAACGCCGGGCCGCCCGGAACGCCGCCGCCGTACGTGGCGGCCGGTCACTTCCTGTTCGACAGCGCGGAGGACTTCTATAACGTATTCAAGCCCGCGTCCGAGCCGTTGCTGGCGGACATCCCCAACTACACCGACGGCGGCAACGGCACGATCCTGATCAGCGAGGTGCGGGTTTCCGTGTGATGTCGCGCAGACAGCGGGGAAGCGGCGGCGCGCAATGAGGCCGCCTCCGCGTGACGCAGGGCAACATCGCGCGACGCACCACATGCCCGGCTCGCGCGGCCATTCGCAACAAACGCTGTACGACGCGCCGTTTCGCAAGAAAGACGCGTGCAATTCCAGATCAACCGCCGGCGCGCTCCGATCGGGCGACGCCGGTAGCCCGCGGCCGGTCGGCGGCCGTCATCAGAAGCATAAGGACACAAGATGTTTGGCGATATCGCCCGTTTTCTGCTCAATACCGTCTTCACGCTATTCGGCGCGGCGCTGCTGTTGCGCGCGTGGTTGCAGGTCGTGCGCCTGCCGCCCTACAACCCGGTGTCGAACGCCGTGATGCAAGCCACCAACTGGATCGTGCTGCCGCTGCGGCACATTCTGCCGAGCACGCGCAACATCGACTGGGCAAGCGTCGTAGCAACGCTGATCGCGGCGATCCTCTACGTCGTGCTGATGGTCGTTCTGACCGGCGCGGACCCGCGCGCGCTCGTGCCGACGCTGCTGATCGTCGCCGTGCTGACCGCGATCAAATGGGCGCTGAATCTGATCATCTGGATGACGATCCTGATGGCGCTGCTGTCGTGGCTCAATCCGCGTTCGCCCGCGATGCCGATCCTGTATCAGCTGACCGCGCCGTTTCTGAATCCGCTGCGCCGCGTGCTGCCGCAACTCGGCGGCATCGATCTGTCGCCGATCCTGCTGTTCGTGATCGTGCAGGTACTGCAGATGGTGGTCACGCGGGCGGCGGTGCAACTGACCTATTTCGTGATCTGAGCTCGCTGCCGCAGATAAAGGTTGTTGAGAACCAGCGCCGACGCCGTCAGTGCCGCGCCCAACACCTGTGCTTTGTTCGGCACGACGCCCGCGAGTGCCGACACCACGAAGGTGGTCACCGGCACCACGTCCATGAACAGCACGCCGTTCATCGGCCCGAGGGTTCGGTTGCCGGAGATCCAGCACAGGATTGCCACAAAGCCCGCAATCGGCCCCATGTAAATCAGATGCGGCGTGACCGCCCGTAGTGCCGCGAACGTGGGCGCGCTGACGACGCGCGTCACGACGAGCAGCACGTTGACGCCGACGATCGTGCTCAGGCCGAGCCACGTCGTGATCGTCGTGTACTTGAGCGCCGACCAGCGGGTGAAGTACGCGGAACCGAAGGTGTAGATCACCCAGCAAAGCGCACCCAGCACGATCAGACCGCTTGCCGCGTAGTGCTGCGGCTCGAGCAACGCCGCCCTCAGGTCGCCGCGCGTGATGACCAGTGCGACACCGGTGAACGAGATAACGACACAGACCAGTGACGGCAGCGGGGGCGCGGACCTGCGCACCAGCGCATTGACGAGCAAACCCATCATGGGCTGCGTCGCCATCATGATCGACGCGTTGAGGGCGCCCTGCTCACCGCTGAGTTGCTGCCCGAGAAAGACAAACGAACCAAAGCCGCAAAAGCCGACCGACCCGAGCAGCCAGGCAATCGGCAACGACTCGCCGTCCGCACGAAACGCAACCGGGCCCTCGCGGTACAACAGCAGTAACGCGAGGGCCACGCCTGCGATCAGGTAGCGGAGCGAAGTAAACGTAAAAGGGTCGATGCGACGCAGCGCATCGGTCATGACGGGAAACATCACGCCAATCAGAATGGTCGCGACGAGGCACGCGGCCACGCCTTTCCAGTATCGGGCAGAAGGCGCAGCGGAAGCCGAAGCAGTCGATGTATTCATGAACGATCGTTCTCAAAATAGACAGAGACTTCGGCGGCAACCGTTTGCGCGGTAGGCCACCGGCTAACTAACGTACCTGGGAATGCTTTACGTCAATGCGCGCAATGCCATATCCACGATCGAGGCGAGCGCGACCTCGTTCATGTCGACTTTGCCGAGCACGCGTATTCCTTGCACGATGCAAAGTAGAAAGCGGCCGACTTCCTCGGCGTCGAGATGCCGGTCAAATTGACCTGCCTGCTGGCCCCGCGCTATCGCGAGACTGAACTGTGTGGCGATGCGCTGCAACGTCGCTTCGATATGCGGACGCAGAACGTGGTCGCCCGGCAGAAGTTCGATTACGGCGTTGGTAATGAAGCAGCCGTGCCGCTCCGAGAGATTCGCGCTCACCCGGGTGTAATGCAGGAGCGCTTCGCGAAGTGCCTCGCGTGGCGGCGTGTCCGCAGCCAACTTTTCCTTCAGTCGCGCAACCGCGCCGTCCGCATAACGATCGAATGCCGCGACCAGCAAGCCATGCTTGTCGCCGAACGTTCTATACAGGCTGCCTCGAAAAACGCCGGTCGCCTCGCACAGCACGTCGACAGGAGTCGCGTGATAGCCCTGCTCCCAGAATACGCGCGCCGCCGCGTCGACCGCGTGGTCGACGTCGAATTCTCGTGGCCGTCCGCGTTCGGCGGCACGGTGAGGACGATGAGTATCAGATCGATTCATGCAAACGATAATAGGACTATTCAGTCTCAAAATCAACGTCCAAAAAATTTCCTGCATTGCTTCAGTCAATTTGCGAATCGGGTCGATGGTCAGTGACGTGAAATCGTTGTAGTGTTGAATCCCGTCCAGGCGCGGACGATCGCGGCAACGCGACACCGCTATTCATTCAGTTGTGGCGGTCGGCACGAAATAAGAAATTCACCACGACGAAATCAGATCGTAAGCAATGACGCGCGACGTCATCGAGGCCAAAGCAGTGCTTGAGCAATACGCCGTATCGAACAACCAGAAGCAACGGGGTTTCAGATGGATCTATCGACCGAGCGGTACGAAGAAATCGTTCACCTGCTATACGAGGCAGTCACGGAACCCTCAGGATGGCCAGGCTTTTTTACGTCACTCGGTGAGGCTATCGAAGCCAGCGCGGTTTACATAAGTGACATGCCGCGCGATTCGCGTGAGCACATTGCATTGCATGACCGGCCCCAGCGAGTCGCGACGGTAATGGACATGATGGTCAAAACGGAAAGAACGACTCCGGCGAGGACGTCGGCGAGATCATGCCCGCCTTGCGTCGGCGTGGACGCAGTGAGTATCAGATCGAGAAGAGTCACGAGCCAGAACAGGCATCGAACCCGACGAAGCGAGTCAACAAATATGACGGCCAACGCCGTGTGAAAAGGCTGCAGCGATACCCGTTTCGCACAACAGCTCGACCGGTACTCAACGGACACGCTTCGTGCGAAGAGGCCGGCAAAGATTACTCGACACACCTGAACCTGCCCCTTGTTATGATTCATCGATTACCAATCAATGAATCGTTACCGCCATGCCTATTCCCGGGTTTCAGGAACTCATGCTGCCGCTGCTAAAGCTAGCTGCCGATCAGAAAGAGCACCGACTACGTGACGCCACCGAAATGCTGGCAATTGCGTTTGGATTGACTGACGACGAGCGGAACAAAATGCTTCCTAGCGGCACATTCCCTGTGTTCGACAACCGCGCGGGTTGGGCACGCACCTACCTGAAACAAGCCGGACTGCTTGAATTGCCGAGGCGTGGTTATTTCAGGATCACACCTCGCGGACTCGAAATGCTCGCACAGCAGCCTGCGAGGATCGACATCCCGTTGCTGAATCAATTCCCGGAGTTTGTCGCCTTTCGACAGAAGCGAGTTGACTCAACCCAGAATGAGCCGAGTACCGACCCGCTGGTTCAGGACGCGCCTACCCCGGCTGAGACCACGCCGGAGGAATTGTTTGCTCAGGCGTATCAGCAGTTGCGATCCAATCTTGAGGCGGAACTGCTCGACCAGATCAGGAACGCGACGCCCGCGTTCTTTGAGCGTCTGGTCATCGATCTTCTGGTAGCAATGGGGTACGGCGGTTCGCGCCAAGACGCGGGAAGCGTTCTTGGTCAGAGCGGTGACGGGGGCATCGACGGAACCATCAAGGAAGACAAGCTCGGCCTCGATGTGATTTACGTGCAGGCCAAGCGCTGGGACAGCACGGTTGGACGCCCCGAAATCCAGAAATTCGCAGGCGCCCTGCAAGGCCAGCGAGCCAATAAAGGGGTATTTCTCACCACGTCGAACTTCAGCCGTGAAGCCCGTGATTACGCAAGCGTTATTACATCGAAAATCATCCTCGTGGATGGCGCTCTGCTGGTGAAGCTCATGGCCGATCATGGCGTGGGAGTGTCGACCGCCAGCACCTACGAGATCAAGAAAATCGATACGGACTATTTCGAGGGCGATTCGATCTGAACGCAGAAGGCCCCGTTCAATCCCCCCATGAAGCCACAATGCTCGGCGATCGAAAACCAAAGCCAGCAAAATCACAAGCAATGACAGCATGAGCACGCCGAGCAGTGACCGTCTCCACGCCAGCGCCCAAGCGACACCCCTGCCCAAACCACCAAAATCCCTGTAAAATCGCGCATTCTGCGGGCGTCGTATAATGGTAATACCCTAGCTTCCCAAGCTAGAGCCGTGGGTTCGATTCCCATCGCCCGCTCCACTTTCCGGCTGAACATTCAGCGGAATCCAGCAAGAGCCGCCTCCCTGAAGGCGGCTTTTTTGTAGTGACATGGCGGACGAAGCGCGCCGCCAGCATCGCTGGCCATCCCGCAAGCCGCAGCGCGCTGCATATGCCGGATCCGCGCTTGGCCGCACCGCGCGGCGCGCATTGGCGGCAAACAGCGCACGGCTCGCCACGCAGGCCGTCAGGCCCTCACCCTTGCAGCACATCGACGATGATCCACGATCCCAACGACTCCGGCCTGCCGGACGAACTCCCGGCGCCCAGCGGCAACCACACGTCCCATGCGGATAGCGCCGACAACACGCTCGACGACGCACACGACACGGAAGGCGCGAGCCCGGAAGAAGCACTGCATCGCCGCCGCATCCGCAGCTTCGTCACGCGCGCGGGGCGCGTCTCGACCGGTCAGCGCCGCGCGCTCGACGAGTTCGGCCCGCGCTTCGTTGTGCCCTTCTCGCCGCAGCAGCCCGACTGGAGCAGCGTGTTCGGCCGCGCGGCGCCGCGCGTACTTGAGATCGGCTTCGGCATGGGCGCGACCACCGCGGAAATCGCGGCGCAACGTCCCGGCGACGATTTCCTCGGCGTCGAAGTCCACGAGCCCGGCGTCGGTGCCTTGCTGAAGCTGATGAGCGAGCAGTCGCTCGCGAACATCCGCATCATCCAGCACGACGCGGTCGAAGTGCTCGAACAGATGATCGCGCCGGACAGCCTCGACGGTGTGCATATCTTCTTCCCGGACCCGTGGCACAAGGCGCGCCATCACAAGCGCCGGCTGATCCAGCCGAAGTTCGTCGCGCTGCTCGTGTCGCGCCTGAAGCCGGGCGCGTATCTGCATTGCGCGACCGACTGGCAGAACTACGCCGAGCAGATGCTCGAAGTACTCGGCGCCGAGCCGCTGCTCGATAACACCACCGACGGTTATGCGCCGCGGCCCGACTATCGTCCGGTGACGAAGTTCGAGCGGCGCGGTTTGCGGCTCGGCCACGGCGTGTGGGATCTCGTGTTCCGCAAGCGCGGCGCGGCGTAAAGCAAACGCGCGACGGTCATTCGCCGCCGGCAACGCAAAAAGGTCCGCATACGCGGACCTTTTTTACATGGCGCAAGCGCCGGATAAAGCGAAATCGCAAACCGCGGGCGATAACCCTCAATCCCCCCAGCCCAACCCGCCGCTATAACCGATCAGCAGAATCAGCAAACCGAAGCCGATCCTATACCACGCGAACACCGTGAAGTCGTGCGACGCGACGTAACGCAACAGCCAGCGCACGCAGATAAACGCGCTCACGAAGGCGGCCACGAAGCCGAGCGCGAAGCTGCCGAGCGCGTCGGTGGTGAGCAGGTGCCAGTCCTTGTACAGCTCGTAGGCGGTCGCGCCGAAGATGATCGGAATCGCGAGAAAGAACGAGAACTCGGTGGCGACGCGGCGCTCCAGACCGAACAGCATGCCGCCGATGATCGTCGAGCCCGAGCGCGAGGTGCCCGGGATCAAGGCGAAGCACTGTGCGAGACCGACCTTGAGCGCATCGAGCGCGCTCAGATCGTCGATGCTGCGCACCCGCACCGCCGCTTCGCCGCGCGCACGCTGGCGCGCCTCCGCCCACAGGATCACGACGCCGCCCGCGACGAGCGCGAACGCGACCGGCACCGGCGAAAACAGCGCCGCCTTGATCGACTTCTCGAACAGCAGGCCGAGCACGATCGCCGGAATCGTCGCAATGATCACGTTCAGCGTGAAGCGACGCGCCTCGGGCTTGCCCGGCAAGCCCACGATCACGCTGCCGATGCGCCGCCGAAACTCCCAGCACACGGCGAGAATCGCGCCGAGCTGGATCACGACGTCGAAGGTTTTGGCGTGGTCGTCGGAGAAGTCGAGCAGGCTGCCGACGACAATCAGATGCCCGGTGCTCGACACCGGCAGAAACTCCGTCAAACCCTCGACGACGCCGAGAATCAGCGCCTTGCAAGCCAGTAGCCAGTCCATCCGTGCCCCTTTATCGCGGTAGGTTGTCGCAACGATCGGGGCCCGCAGGTCATCCTCGGCACGCGCGGCCCCACCGGCCGCGCGTGCATGTCATTTTTCGACGATCTGCACGCGTATGCCGTTTGTAAGGATTGTGATTGTACCGGGTTCGTAGTGGACGCCGGCAAATTGCAGCTGCTCGGGCTTGAAGGTGTAGATCGGATAGTTGGTCAGCAGCTGCGTCGCGAGCAGTGCGGCCGCGGCGTTGATCTGCTGCGTATAGGCCTGTGCCTGGCCGTTCACGCTGACGTTATCGACGCTCGGCGATTTGAGGATCACCGAGCGGCTCGCCGGGTCGTACGCGAGTTCGCTCGACAGCGTGAACACGCCGTCCACCGGCTGTTGCAGGAACGGGCTCGCAAAGCGCGCATCGAGCTTCACCGAGACGCGGTTCGCATCGGGCAGCATGCCCACCACCGGGTTGCTCAGCGCGACGTCGAACACCTGCGACACCGTGCGCTGATACGGGAACTTGCGCTGCACCGCTTCCTGCACCTGCTGCTGCGAGAACGTGTAGTGCGACGGGATGAACGGAAACGTCGGGCTCGCGCAGGCCGCGAGCGACACGGTGATGCCAAGCGCGCCGCAGCCGGTCAGCGCCGCGCGCAGAAAGCGGCGCCGGGTGGGCGCTGCGAGTCGGGTCATGCGAAATCTCCTGGGGAAGGCTGGCGGGCCGTCGGCTTGGGTGGGCGGATGCGATGAACGCGGTTTCCTGGTTTCTTGATTGAGTATCGAAGTGAATAGCGGAAGCGAGCAGCGGGTCGAACGAAGCGCGCCACCGCTACGAAGCGGACAGCGCCTGCGGCCCGGTCAGCGCTTCGAGCCGGGTCAGCCATGCGAGCGCTGCGTCGCGATTCGCGCCGCACATTTCGAGCTGCGGCTGCAGACCCGAGCAGCACGCGGGCCGCTCGGGCTGGCCGAAAATCGCGCAACGCAGATCGTCGCCGAGCTGCACGCAGCGCACGCCCGCGGGCTTGCCGTTCGGCATCCCCGGAATCGGACTCGAAATCGACGGCGCGATACAGCACGCGCCGCAATCGGGACGGCACGCGTGCCCGGCCACCCGAAACGGAGATTCGCGCGTCGCGGTATCGCTCGCTCCGACACTCGCCGACCCGGCGCTATTCAAACCTTCCATCACGTCATTCCTGAACTCGAAAACCGGCAACGCATTACCAGACCCGCATTGTGCCATCGCAATCCCGTGCGGCCTTTTTTGCATTTTCGCGCGGGGTCTGAGTGGGCTTGAGCCGATGCCGACGCTACGCGGCGAGCGAAAGCAACTGGCTTGCTCGTCGGACGATTTTCGGCCATAATCTACGTCTTCCTCACGCGCGGTCATTCCGCTACGCGCGCTGCAGAATCTGCCCAGGTGGTGAAATTGGTAGACGCAGGGGACTCAAAATCCCCCGCCGCAAGGCGTGCCGGTTCGATTCCGGCCCTGGGCACCAGAAGCTGTTCCGGCGAGAGCTGAAGAATTCCGGGAAACCCCGCTAGATCAAGGTCTTGCGGGGTTTTTTATTCTTCGGCGATCCGACTTGATTCAGTGACAGCCGGTGGTATCTGGTGGTATTTTTGGTGGTATCTGGCTTGTTTCTGGGTTTTCCCAGCGGGAGATACCACCATGTCGCTCACCGATGTGCAGGTTAGGAACGCTCGCTACAACCCCGAGGGAACCGGCAATCGCCTCGCGGACAGCGGTCGCATGTATCTCCAGCTCGACAAGTCCGGCGCGAAATACTGGCGAATGAACTTCCGGTTTGCCGGCAAGGACAAGACGCTCGCTCTCGGCGTCTATCCGGACGTGTCGCTCGCGGCAGCGCGAAAAAAGCGAGACGAGGCCCGCGAAAAGCTGACGGCGGGATTGGACCCAAGCAATGTCAAGCGCCTTGAGAAACGCGCTGCCAGACTGGCAGCAGCCAACTCCTTCGAGGCGGTCGCGCGGGGCTGGATGGACGAGCGCAAGAGCAGCGTCGAGCCGGCCCAGCACGTCAAGACTCTCGCCCGTATGGAAAACGACGTGTTCCCGTGGCTTGGCAAGCGTCCGATCACTGACATCGATGCACCGGATATTCTGGCCGTACTGAAGCGCGTAGACAGCCGTGGCGCTCGCTTCACCGCCCATCGTGTGCGCAGTGAAATCAGCCGGGTATTCCGGTACGGCATCAAGGAAGGACATTGCAAGGCCGACCCCGCTCGGGATCTGGTCGGCGCCATTCCACCGGCACAAACAACCCACTTCGCTTCGATCACTGAGCCAACCAAGGTCGGCGAGATGCTGCGCGCCTTCGACGGATTCTCCGGCACCTTCCCTGTCCTCTGCGCACTCAAACTTGCGCCGCTACTGTTTGTCCGGCCTGGCGAGCTTCGCAAGGCCGAATGGTCTCAAATCGATCTGGACAAGGGCGAATGGCGCTACCTCGTCACCAAGACTGAAACTGAGCATCTGGTGCCGCTTTCCAGGCAGTCGATCGCCATTCTGCGCGAACTGCACGCACTCACCAGTGCCGGCAGCTATGTCTTCCCTGGCGCGCGCGATCGCAAGCGGCCAATGAGCGAGGCCACGATCAATGCAGCACTGCGCAGACTCGGCTACGACACGCGCACGGAGATCACCGGACATGGCTTTCGTGCGATGGCGCGCACGATCCTGCATGAAGAGCTCGATCAGAAACCAGAAGTGATCGAACATCAGCTCGCGCACGCAGTGCCGGACAACCTTGGCACAGCCTATAACCGCACAAAGTTCGTCAAAGAGCGCCGGGCAATGATGCAGAAATGGGCCGACTATCTGGATCGGCTCCGTTTGGGTGCGGAGGTCATTCGTATTGGTGATCTGCTCTAGAAATCCTGGACACAAATGAGTGTTAGTGTTTCGGAGCAATTTTCCCCATGACACGGGTGGTTGGCGATGAAGCGCAAGCAATACTCGGTGGAGCAGATCGTGGCGGCGCTCAGGCCAGGTGAACTGGGCATGCCGATGGCGGATCTGGTTCGGCCGTCCGTGTGAATCTCAACCCCGCCTTGAACACGGAAATTCTGACACCCCCACTCCGCTCAGCAATCAGGTCTGGTCCGCGATAACTTTCTCCAGCGCGCCTCCTGCACGCAACAATCGTGACTCATGCGAAGCAGGCGCGCACAACAGAAAGCTGGTTGGCAGCCCCGCCTCCCCCAACCCGTTCGGCAACGCCAACCCGCAGGTGTTCAACATACTGCCCAGAATGGTATTGCAGATCGTCTTCAGATTGACCTGTGCGAACAGATCATCGTTCGCCGCCAACGGTTCGATCGGTGGCGCGACGTGCGGCACAGTGGGCATGACGAGCAACGCGTTGCCGAGGCTCGCCCATAACGAGCGTCGCAATGCCAGGCGGCCGTGCAGCAATGCATCGAGGTCGTCCTGACGGGCATCCTTCGCCTTCATGATCCGCGCATATACCGTAGGATCAATCTGCGTGCAGGAAGGCCCCTCCAGCAGCGCCTGATGCGAGCGATATGCTTCGATGCTGGCAATGTTCCCGTGCCGCGCAATCAGCTCCCGGATGCCGGTCAATTCGGGCACGTGCTGCCAGCGCACGGTCGCGCCAGCATCCTTTGCCCGTTCCAATGAAGCGATGAAGTTGCGCCGCACCGCGGGTTCGAGGTCGTCGAGAATTGCATTCTCCGCAACCACCAGCGTCAGCGACGAGACGTCAATCGGATCGGGCTCGGGCGAGACGATGCGTTCGCCGCGCAACGCAAGATCGAGCAGATAGCAGTCGGTCACGTCGTGGGCGAACACGCCGATCGTGTCGAGCGTCTTCGACAGCGGGAAGACCTGTCGCGTATCGATCCAGCCTTCGGATGCCTTGAAGCCGACGAGACCGTTAAAGGCAGCGGGCGTTCGCACGGAGCCGCCCGTATCAGTACCGATCGCGACCGGCACCAGCCCGTCGGCAACTGCGACAGCGGAACCCGAAGACGAACCGCCCGGCACACGCGGTACGTCAATCGAGCGCGGATTCGGTGGCGTACCGAAATGCGGGTTGAGACCGAGCGCCGAATAAGCGAACTCGGACAGATTCGTCTTGCCGATCGTGACCATGCCCGCGGCAGCGAGATGCCGGACCATCGGCGCGTCCTCGACAGCCGGCGCGGCATGTCGGTAAATATTCGAGCCGGCGGTGGTCACGAGTCCTGCGACGTCGATGAGATCCTTCCACGCAACCGGCACACCGTCGAGCGGACCGCGCGGACTGCCGCTCCGGTATCTTGCGGCGCTTTGCGCCGCTTCGTGCCGCGCGCGCTCGAAACAGACCGACGTGAAGACGGCCGGATGCGCCGCCTGTTCGATACGTTCGATGACGCGTTCGGTCAACTCTCGCGCATCGAGCGCGCCCTGGCGGAGCAAGCGCCCCAGTGCCGCAGCAGTCTGCGGTCGGTCGGGCATCGGCGCCGACGTCATGCTTCGAGTGCCGCTGCGATGGCCATACCGACCTCGGTCGTACTGGCGTTGCCTGCAAGGTCCGGCGTGCACGGCCCCTCGACCAGCACGGTTTCGATCGCCTTGACGATCGCATCGTGTGCTTCGCGGTAGACACCCTGGCTGTCGCCGAGGAAGTCCAGCATCATCGCGCCGGACCAGATCATCGCAATCGGATTGGCGATATTCTTGCCATAGATATCCGGCGCTGACCCGTGAACCGGTTCGAACAGCGAAGGAAACTGACGCTCCGGATTCAGATTCGCGGACGGCGCGATACCGATGGTCCCCGCGCAAGCCGGCCCGAGGTCCGACAGGATGTCGCCGAACAGATTCGACGCAACAACCACGTCGAATCGATCAGGACTCAGCACGAAGCGTGCGCAAAGAATATCGATGTGATACTTGTCCCAGCGAACCTCCGGATACCGCTTCGCGATTTCCTCGACGCGCTCATCCCAGTACGGCATCGTAATCGAGATGCCGTTCGACTTGGTCGCGGCGGTCAGGTGTTTCTTCGGGCGACTCTGCGCGAGCTTGAACGCGTAATCCAGAATGCGGTCGACACCGTGACGCGTAAATACCGTTTCCTGCACGGCGAATTCTCGCTCTGTGCCCTCGAACATACGGCCGCCGATCGACGAGTACTCGCCCTCGGTGTTTTCGCGCACCACATAAAAATCGATTTCACCCGGCTTACGGCCCGCCAGAGGACTCGGCACACCGGGCATCAAACGCACCGGCCGCAGATTGACGTACTGGGAAAAATCGCGGCGGAATTTGAGCAGCGAGCCCCATAGCGAAATATGATCCGGTACCACCGCCGGCCATCCGACCGCACCAAAGAATATGGCTTCGCACTGCATCAACTGCTGCGCCCAGTCACTCGGCATCATTTCGCCATGCTTGGCATAGTAGTCGCAGCTGGCCCAATCGAAGACCTCGAATTCCAGTCCGATACCGAATCGCCGCGCCGCTGCCTCGAGCACGCGCAGCCCTTCGGGCATGACCTCTTTTCCAATGCCGTCGCCGGCAATAACTGCGATCTTGTGAGTTTTCATCGAAGGCTTGAGTTGTGATGTGATTGGCCGGGTTCGATCGATCCCGAAAGAAACCCAATAATAGCGCGCACAGTCGGCGATACAATCATCGTCAGTGTGACTCCATCGATTACGAAAAGTGGACAATCTTCCTTTGTTAGACGATTTGCGTCTTTTCTGCATGGTGGTACGTAAGGAAAGTTTCGCCGCATCCGCACTTGAGTTAGGGGTTTCCCGAGCATTGATCAGTAAAAGGATTGCCGTTCTCGAGAAACTCCTCAACGTCAGGTTGCTACACCGAACAACGAGAAAAGTGTCGCTCACCGAGAGCGGGCACATCGTCTACCTATGGGCTCACAGGCTTCTCGAAGACGCAGAACAGATGGTCGAGGCGATTTCGCTCGCCAAGGTCTCGCCGCGCGGCTTCCTGCGTATCTGCACGAGTTCGGGATTCGGACGCAATCATGTGTCGCGGGCAATTTCGGCAATGGCGCAGCAATATCCGGAAATCGAATTCCAGTTGGAGCTTCTCGATAGACCGGTCGACATCATTCGCGAGGGATTCGACCTCGATATCCGCATTAGTGCCGTACACGAGAAGAGTCTGATTGCACGCATGATCGCGCAGAACGTTCGCGTGCTTTGCGCGTCTCCTGCTTACCTCGATAAAGCCGGAACGCCGAACACGCTGCCCGATCTTGCGTCACACAAATGCATCGTCATCCGCGAACGTGACCTGGAATTCGGCCGTTGGCGTCTGGACGGGCCTCACGGTGTCGAATCGGTGCGTATCGGCGGCCCGCTTTCGGCGAACAACGGCGAGATCGCGCATCGATGGGCCATGGACGGCCACGGCATCATCCTGCGCTCGATGTGGGACGTCGGGCCCAGCCTCAAAAGTGGCGAGCTGAAACGTGTGCTGCCCGATTACCATCAGGATGCGAACGTCTGGGCGGTGTATCCATCGCGTCTTTCCACGTCGGCGAAAGTGCGCGTGTGCGTGGAGTTTCTTCAGAAATGGCTGGCGTCGAATGTGTGAGCCTCGACGGCCTACAACCACCGATGGCGGCCGCATGTACGGCCCAATTCATATAGGACGGCGTGTTCGAATGCGGTAATTGTCTACGGAGCGTGTTCTCTCGTTTCACAGATCAACGATTACGTTGCGAGTCGTGATCACTATAATCATTAGCATTCAAACAGGGAGACATGCCGTGAGCAACACGATCAAGCAATTAGCAAGACTTTCCGAACTGAAGAAAATCGGTTTTCTGACCCCGTCGTCGAATTCGGCGCTCGAGCCGGTGACAGCGGCAATGACCGGACAGATCAGCAATAGGGTCTCGACACACTATAGCCGCGTCCCGGTAAGATCTCTCACGCTCGGAAACGACGATATCGGTCAATTCAAGACGGACACCATGGTCGAATCGGCCGCGCTGCTCGGCCACGCGAAACTGGACGCCATTCTGTGGAACGGCACCTCGGGCAGCTGGACAGGCAAGGGCCTTGAGGCAGATCAGGAAATCGTCGAACAAATCCAGCACGCCACCGGCATCCCGGCCTCGACGACGTCTCTCGCACAACTGGAAGCCTTCAGGCACTACGGCATCAAGCACTATGGCCTCGCTGTCCCCTACGTCGAAGAACCGACGAACAAGATCGTCGAAACTTACGGAAAAGAAGGGATCAAGGCTGTCAAAACCGCGCGTCTCGAACTGACGGAGAACGTAGTGATCGGCAATGTGCCGTTCGACCGTATCAGGC
The DNA here is from genome assembly GCF_011752995.1 of Burkholderia sp. Ax-1724. Lineage (GTDB taxonomy): Bacteria > Pseudomonadota > Gammaproteobacteria > Burkholderiales > Burkholderiaceae > Paraburkholderia. The sequence continues at coordinate 8,910 of NZ_VWWL01000020.1, read as the reverse complement.
AACTGCTGCGCGATGCGGATTCTCCGGACGCGGAATGTATCGTCGTAGCCTGTACGAATTTGCCGGCCACGGTCGTGGTCGATGAAATGGAAGCGGAACTGGGCAAGCCGATCTTCGACAGCATCGCCGTCACGCTGTGGAAGGCACTGCAGATGACGTCGATCGACACGCCCTTGCATGGCTGGGGCAAGTTGTTGAGAGACGATCCGGTTCTCGCACAGCTCGAACCTGTCATGGCGTCGCTGCGCGAAGCGACTGGCGCTAGCCGCACGACGTTACGCATTGACGTTCCCGCGCACAACTGCCATGTGGACACCGTTTGCGCGGAGTCGGTCGCAAAGGGCATTCCTCCACTGAAGCTGAACTCTTCGCTGAATCAGCGCAGCCTTGCCACGGTTCAATGGCTCGAGAGAAATCACAAGCCGCTGGTCCAGGACGACTGCGCCAATGCTGAATTCAAGCCGCCTCAGGCGCTGATGGACATCTACGGCGTAAAAGCACAAATGCTGATCGGTATGCAGTCCAAAGACGGCAATACGATGGGCTGGATCTCGGTCCACAACGTCGGCAGCACACGCCAATGGCGCGACACCGACGTCGCCGCGCTCGAATCGGCCGCGCAACAGGTACAAAGCGTGCTGCAAAAGAGCGGCTGGGCAAGCTTCGGATCCTGAGGCGAACCGAAGGTGGCCGTCGTACGAACGGCCACCGGTGAAAGGAATCTGCATCATTCATTATGTACTCCAAATAATATAACCATGGAGATGAAGTTCATGAGTACGTCGACCAAGACGATTACAGATCAAGGCAAGACAGCGGTACGATGGAAGATATTCTTCGTACTGCTGGTACTGGTCGCGATCAACTACATCGATCGCGCGTCACTGTCTGTGGCGATGCCGTTGATTTCGAAAGATTTCGACATCGACCCTGCGATCCAGGGTCTCCTGTTCAGTTCGTTCTTCTGGACTTACGCGCTTATGCAGGTGCCGGGCGGCATGCTTGCCGACCGCTTCAAGCCGCGGATCGTGATCACCGTCGCCGCTGTCTGTTGGGGGGCATGTCAGGCGATTGCCGGCCTGTGCACCAACGGCACCACGCTGCTCCTGACTCGCTTCGGGCTTGGTGCTGCCGAAGCGCCGATTTATCCGTCCGGCGGCAAATTGAACCGGATCTGGATGACGCGGCACGAACGGGGCCGCGGTGCAACGCTACTTGATGGTGGCGCACCGCTTGGTGCCGCGCTCGGTGCACTACTGATCGCCTCGCTGATCGGTGCATTCGGCTCGTGGCGAATTGCATTCGCGATCGCCGGCGTGGGCACCGTGCTGGCGGGCCTCTTCGCATGGTATTTCATTCGCAACGATCCGCGCGAACACCCCGGCGTCAACGAGGCCGAGGCACTTTACATCGAGCGGGCCCATGAAATCGAGGCGGCAGAAGAGCCAACGGAAGTCAGCGGCAGACGGCTCGATCTGTTCAAGTACCGCTCGGTATGGCTGATGTGCGCAGGCTATATGTGCGCGAACATCGTGTTTTACGGCTTGCTGACATGGATGCCGAATTACCTCAGCAAGGTGCATGGATTTAATATCCAGCAGATGGGAGGCGCCAGTTTCATCATCTTCGGCTCGGGCTTCGTTGGCGAACTGGTAGGTGGATTCCTGTCCGACAAGTGGAAGACCGCGGGAGGCTCCCCGAACAAGGTGATGCGAACCCTGCTCGGCTTCGCTGCGATTATCGTGACCGCAGCGGTGTTTTCCGTCGCCTATTCGACGGGACCGGTGCTGACCGTCGTGCTGCTGTCGATCACGCTGTTTTTCCAGCGCTGGACCGGGCTTTACTGGAGCATCCCGTCGCTGATCGGCACACGCGACAAGGTCGGTCTGCTCGGCGGACTGATGAACCTTGGCGGCAACATCGGAGGTGTGCTGGTACCACTCGCCGTCGGCATAATCGTGCAACTGACAGGTTCGTATTTTCTTGCGATGATGGTATTCGCGGGTGCCGGAGTCGGGTTGCTGCTTTGCTCAATATGTATCGATTTCGGCAATAAGATTCCGGTCTGATTCAAGCAACTGCGGCACACGCGACGAACCACGTCGTTCGTTGCTGTGCGGCCAATGTGTCCATTGAAGGAGAGCAAGGGAAAATGAGCAAGGAAATACTCGTAGCTTTCGGTGTCGATGTCGATGCGGTTGCCGGCTGGCTCGGCTCGTATGGCGGAGAGGATTCGCCCGACGACATTTCCCGCGGCCTCTTTGCCGGGGAAGTCGGTTCCATGCGCATCCTGAAGTTATTCGAGCGCGAGAACATCAAATCGACATGGTTCATACCGGGCCATTCGATCGAAACATTTCCTGAGCAGATGAAGGCTGTCGCCCAGGCCGGACATGAAATCGGTATCCACGGCTATAGCCACGAGAACCCGATCGCGATGACCCGCGAGCAGGAAGAAGCCGTGCTCGACAGGAGTATCGAACTGGTAACGGCGCTGGCTGGTCGCGCGCCGACCGGTTACGTCGCGCCCTGGTGGGAGTTCAGTCCGATCACGAACGAGTTGCTGCTCGAGCGTGGCATCAAATACGACCACAGTCTGATGCACAACGACTTCCACCCGTACTACGTGCGCGTCGGTGACTCGTGGACCAAAATCGACTACAGCAAGCATCCGGACACGTGGATGAAACCGCTCGTGCGCGGCCATGAAACCAATCTGGTCGAGATTCCCGCCAACTGGTATCTCGACGACCTCCCGCCGATGATGTTCATCAAGAAGTCGCCGAACAGCCATGGCTTCGTCAATCCGCGCGACATCGAATCGATGTGGCGTGACCAGTTCGACTGGGTCTATCGCGAGCATGAGTACGCTGTATTCCCCATTACGATCCACCCGGACGTATCGGGCCGTCCGCAGGTGCTATTGATGCTCGAACGGCTCATTGCGCACTTCAAAGGCCATGAGGGCGTGCGCTTCTGTACGTGCGACGAAATCGCCGACGATTTTCTGCGGCGCTTTCCCCGTCAGCAGACTGCATGAATATGCGCAATGCAGCCGGTCTTGACCTCGCGCTAACGATGGAGCGCTAGTATGTGCGGTGCGTGCGGATTGTTCGGTGGCGGCAGTCATTGGTCGAATGCGACGCTGCCGCATGACGAGGGTGGCGTGCGGCGCCAGCGCTATCTGCAGACGGCACTGGCAAACCGGATTCTCGTGCTGTTCCGGCTGCGGCTCGACGACTTCCACGGCCAATCGTTCGTGCTGACGTCGCCGACAGGTGCCTCCGAGATCGTCAATGACTTCGCGCAAGTGTGGCACACGGCGGAACGCATGCTCGGAAAGCCTCTCGATCCGCTAACGCTGTTCGACGGGAGTGAGCCACTATGAGCACAGCCTACGATGTGATTCCCGTCACGATAGTCACGGGTTTTCTCGGCAGCGGGAAATCGACACTGCTCTCGGATGTGCTAACGGGCGAGGTTGCGCGCGACACAGCAGTGCTGGTCAACGAGTTCGGCTCGGTCGGGCTCGACCAGATGCTCGTCGGCACGGTCGATACGCGTACGGTGCTGCTCGACCAGGGGTGCTTGTGCTGCGCGGTACGCGGCGAATTGAAGGACAGTCTCGTCGATCTGTTTTCGAGGCGAGCGCGTGGCGAAATCGCGCCTTTTTCGCGGCTTGTCATCGAGACAAGTGGACTGGCAATGCCTACACCGATCATCGCCACGCTGCTGTCCGATCCGTTCGTGAGCAAACACTACGTGCTTCATGCTACGGTAACGGTGGTCGACGCCGTCAACTTTGCGGATCAGCGTGACCGGCATCCAGAGTGGCTGGCGCAGGTCATCGCGGCCGATCGGATACTCGTCAGCAAAGCCGATCTCGCCGGCCCTCGCGAATTGCAAGTACTGCGCGATACGCTCGCGTCGCGCAACCCGGCCGCCGACATAGTAATTCGCGACGCTGCGACGAATCCAACCGACTTGCTCGCATTATTGACCAATCCGGCAAGCAGCGACGATCTGATCCGGCGCGTCGGCGAATCTGTGCGTGTTTCGGCCAATGCAAACACGCTCGGTGGCCGCTCCCGGGGGACACTGATGCATCGGGAAGAACTGTCTGCAACGCACGTCGAATCGTGTTGCCTGACCTTCGACAAGCCGCTCGATTGGGTTCCGTTTACGCTTTGGCTAACACTGCTGTTGAACCGGCACGGCAGCCGAATCCTGCGCGTAAAAGGCGTAGTGTGGATGCGGGGATTCGATAGTCCCGCCGCGATTCACGCTGTCCATCATCTGGTCCATCCCGTTATCCACCTCGATCCCTCCCAAAACGTGCCACGCGTGTCGGTCATCGTGTTTATTGTTGAAGACCTCGATTGTGCCAAGCTTTCCGACTCGTTTGAGCGCTTCATGGAGCGCCTTGGTTAGCGATATGTCGCCGAGCATAGAGATTATGGAGAAACTCGTGAACGGTACGCTAATACAACGTCCCGCAATTACTTGCACTCTTACCCTGGATGTTATTCACGGCCTTGTGAACAAAAAAGTGGAACAACCAAAGCTTCGCGGTTCTTCCCACCGAACTCGCGCCCTGATATCTGCCTGCCACCCGGTTTCCTGCCCTGTCCCGCCCCCAGCTCCCAAGGTCGCACGGGCAACCGCGCGCTTTGGATTCTCGCTGACGCAATGCGCCAGATGAAGGCGTAAGCACCAGCGGGCATGACTCGCGGTTTCATTCCCCCCTTCCTGTGAGGACTCCCGGCCAAGTCTTGTCCTGGCAGATTCGGGCAACACTACGGCCAGGACTTTTTTTGAATTTTCGGGAGTCAATCATGCAAACCCAGATCGAAACCCACTTCGACAACGAGCAGTCCATCGTAACCGTGCCGTACCTGACAAAACCCACGCTGAACTCGCCGTCTTTCCCCTTGCATGTTCAACAATGCCTTCCAGCGTATAACCCTTCTTTCTGACAGCACCGATCAACGCCCGCATCTCTTTCATTGCATCGGTAATCGGGATGCGCTACTCGGCCTCCGGTTTGACCGGTAACGACTCGATAGAGTGGATCAATTCATCCCACTGTGCCCGCGTATAGCTCTTCGCAATCGGCATGACTCACTCCAGATCACTCCCAGCATCTCATCCTCCTCACATGGGAAAGACCTGTCAATACCAGTTTTCCGGGCGAAGCTACTTCACCGGAACAGTACAGAACCCGGCAGATCGAACCGGAATAGAAGGAATATTTTTGAGCTGTCGTGCATGAACAACGATCCTGACTGGACGTCCCGCAGACAGCCACCGCGACCGCACCGACACGAGACATATCAAAGATCTATATCCAGACCGGCCGGATGTACGTGATGCACTCACGGACTATCTTTCGTATTCGACTGACTCGCAACCGGTCGCCCGTATATCTCCAAAACGACGGCACTGATTCCGCGAACATGAAGGGCTGATGGAACAGCGCCCATCTCACGGATTCAGGACATGAAATTGACGAACTGGGTCAGCCAGCCTCGCAGACTCCCGACAGTCAGTTATCCGACACGACCGGACCATCGCGCAGAATCGTTCCGTACCGCGTGCAGACTCGATCCATTTGTCTCGCAGACTATGTGGCGCGACTCGCGAACAGCTGAACTCCCCGGTGCAGACATATCCGGCCAACCTAACCAAAAGCGTTTACGCAAGAACATCAGAAACGATATAAAACAAGGAATCGCAGGAAAGGCTACCGCCGGTTTTGGGCGCCATGCATATGGCGACATCTACCCACTAACGTTGATGGCGCCGGGAGAGGCCGTTGATTCCGTCGCCTGATGCGAACGCATGTCGATCTCGGTGACAAAGGACGTTACTGTATGGCAAAGGAAATTGCCCCTCTCAAACTACGTACCGCCAGAAGGGAGTTCGTTCGCCCCACTCGGACAATCGGCAACGTCGATACGTTGGCCGCGAGAAAACTCGCCATGCTACATTCCACAGACAAATCGCCGGGAAGGTATGCAAAATGGGTTTTGCGTTCATCCGCGAGGGAGATACGACCTCGCATGGCGGCAAGGTTCTAGCTTGCACGTCGACCAATATCGTTCATGGAAAGCCGCTCGCCCTCCTCGGCGATATGGTGTCTTGCCCAAAGTGCGGCGGAGTCTTTCCGATCGTGACCGTCAAACCGTTGGGGATGACCTTCGGGGGCCGCCCCGTCGCGTCCGAAGGAGACAAGACGGCCTGCGGCGCCTCTCTTATTGCAACGCAGGCTGTCGCTACTGCGGCACCAACCGGTGGACAGGGAGGCGCGGCGGGTGCCGGTCGCAACATCATGCCCGAAACCGCTACTAACCAGGACGGTACGCACCGGGGACGCTTCCAGGTCCTTGACGATAGCACCGGCCAAGCGATCCCTAACCATCCGTACACCGTTACATCATCGACGGGGCAAGCGGTCACGGGGAGAACAGATGCGAACGGCTACACCGACTGGCTTGAGGACCACACGTCATCGTCGCTGACCTTCGAGCATCCTGGCGGATCGAGCGGCGCATGACCGATTACGCACAAGAGTCCGGCATTGGGTCCACAGGACCAGGCGCAGGAACCACGAACACTGTTCGGTTGCGCCCGAACTCCCTAGATCCGAAGGATCGCCAATTCCTCTGCTCCGCGATCTGCAAGTGCAACGCCACGCCCTCTATCGGCATCAGCGGCCAGCGGCTAAAGCAGCAATGCGTGAGCGGGCGGCTGAGAGCAATGGATTCGGCGGTCGACCATCAGAGCCCGTACAAGCCCGAGGTCAACTACGATATGACTCAAGATCCACCGGCACCGATTATGGACAGCGCGGTCATCACTAAGGCACATGATTGGCTCCCCGGGTGGATCCAGAAGTATTGGCCAGGCGGCCTGTCGGGCTACACTCCAGGAGTCGGGAACATCCGCCGACCGGATGCGGTAATCGTCAATGACCCATCGTTGCCACCGACACAGGACAATCTGAAGAACGTGGTGGAGTTGAAGTTTCCGCCAGACGCAATTGACCTCAAACAGCAGGCCGCGTACGAGGAAATCGCAGGTGACCCGGGCAAGGTAGCGACCATGGGGCCGGGCGACTGCGGATGCTCAGACGACAAGTCGCAGGAAGACTCCGAGACATCATCGGCACGGTCCTTTGCGTCGCAGATCGGCAAGCTCTTCAGCCAAGGCCTGAACGGCTACGTGCATGGCACACCAGGCGGAATGCCTCCTCCCCCTGTGCCGTTCCCTGTACCCTGATCAACGAGCGAAAGACAATGAGCAGCAACGATTTTGAAGAATGGGCGCGGGACCCGAAGCGGGCAGGCACCCTTCCTTATGCGGTGTTCGAACCGAAGCACCCGCACAATGGCGTCGGCGCAGCACTAACCGTGCGTGCGTGCCTGTATTTCAAGGACGGCTACACAACCGACAAGCGCCAGGCGATTGCCCAAGCTTTCGACGCGTATCTCAAGGTCGCGCGCCAGGCCGTCGAAGAGGACGCCCAGCCGATCCGCTGGCTGTGGTTCAACGGAAAGCCAGCGCTGACATTGGATAAGGCACCAAGCCTGGCAACGCTAGCCAGGCAGGTCGGCACCGACGAAGGATTCGACGCGATCTACCTCGGCGGCGAAACCGCGCGTGAGGCTTCGTTCTGCGAATTCATGACCTTCTGCCTGGAAAAGTTTCAGGCCGATCTAGGCACCCGCGGGTTCGACGTCCTCGTGTTCACGCTGCCCATCCCGTTTGTACGCGCCACCCCCGAACCGTTTGTTGACCTATTCCAGGAAGTGGCGGTGCTGCTTAACGCGGTGCACGGGCACGCGGGACTAGCCGTTAATCTCTCACCCACCGGGCGCCCGGAGAACGAGAGCAGCGAATACTTCATGGCAAAGCAACTAGGCCCGGGGGTGGATGTCGGTGATCCGATGGCGATGAAGGTCCGCAAGCTGTCGAGCAAACTGAAGACCGTCGACTGGCTTACGCTCATTGACGGCGCGATGCTTGAACAGGTCGGCGGTCTTCGGACGCTGCGCTCTGAACTGCCTCGCGACTGGTTCCGGCTCGATGCGTGCGGCCAAGGGCTGCTGATTCGTGCGGGCGTTGCTCCGCAACCCGGAATGCCTCAAGGCGAAGATCAGCCCATCGCCCCGCCTCCCGCGTACGTGGTGCTCAACGCCGCGCTGCGCGACGTGCTGACCGACAGCGTGAGCAGTTTGCAACGCGGAACCGTCAATGGCGACGCGCCGGTGTACAACACAGCACCGAGCAGCGACGCGTGGCTACGACGTTTCGATGTCAAGTCCGATGATCTCATAAGCGCGAAGGCCGCAGTGCTGGACACTCAGAAGCTGCCGGGCATTTAACGGGAAGAGCCAGTGCGGCGGGGGCGTTTCGAGCACGCGTGGCACCCTATCGCCACGCAGCGGCACGAGCGGGATGTTAGCTATTGGACATCGGGCAGAGCGATGGGGATGGCCAAGTTGGGTCGCGTTACGCCTTTTGCATGAGGCGCGCGAGCGCGACGATTGTCTCGCTCGGTCGTGGGGCCTCTCGCGGCCAGGAGTGACCGTTCGACATCGATATGTGGATCGCCGACAATCACCCCAATCCATCACAAAGCGCCCCCCATTTAGACTACGGACATTGATCGATGTTATTCGGTTCGAAATCTGAGTTTGCCATCGAAGCCATGATCGAACCCGGTCTGGTCCCGCCGTCCGCCGTCTATGGACGAATGCAAGTATGGTGTGCAAATGCGTCGCTAGAGCGTGTTAGGCACTTTGGATAATGGGCACGGCATGAACAAGCATGAGCATAGCGAAGACGACGAAATGCAAGCCTGCCAGGGTTTCGGGCAGGCGTTCGTAGTCGCGTGCCAGTCGCCGG
>NZ_VWWL01000019.1 GCF_011752995.1 Burkholderia sp. Ax-1724 | reverse complement strand
GCTCAATATAGCCACGTCGATCACTCCGTTCCCCCGCCCGTTGCCGAGCAGGTCAGTGTTCTACGTGGGTCAAGATTCGATGCAAATTACTGCCGAGGGTGGGTCAGGATTCCGTGCAAATCAACAGTGCAGCCATTGCGCTGTCGACGCCGTCCGCCCTGCGCTTGATGCCGAAGAGTACGATCTGTTTGAACGTCTGATCGGGTGCAAGGAACACCTCGACGTGGTTAAAGTTGCGCGCGATCATCGTGGCGAATTCGCGATCCATCACGTAATGCGGCACGATCAGCACGAGGACACCACCGAATGCGAGCCACGGGACCGTCTTCAGATAGAAGACCTTCTCGATGCGATTGGGCTGACGTTCGCCGGTCTGTGCCTTGTCCGACACGACGTCGCCGTACGGCGGGTTGAGGAACAGCAGTCCTATGCTGCGTGCGGTGATGAACATCTCGTGGACATCCGCATGCGCCACGGTGTCCAGTACTGCCTTCGCATGCCATGCACGCTCGCGGTCATATTCGACGCCGAATGCACGAATGGCGTCCGGTGCCGCGGGGAATCCTGCGAGAGCATCCTTCAGGTCGTGCAGTGCAGCACCTTCGCCGCAGCAAGGGTCAAGCAGCCGGGCGGGCCGATCGGGATCGGCCAATGCAAGAGCCGGAATGGTCCGTCCGAGCGTGACGGCATCGGTCGGGAAATAGCCATTCTTCACGAAATTTCTGGCGAGCCGGGGAAAGATCAGGGCCATGTTGAATCTCCTGGAGAGGCAGGGCGTGCCGCGGGTCTGGAAGACCCGGCACGCCGCAACTGGAAGGACTCAGGCTTTCAGCCAGGTCTGGGTGGAGGCCTGCAGTGCATAGCCAAACGCGCGAAGCTGGTCGCGCTGCCGACGGAGCACTGCGCGGTCGACGGTCGGATCGAGTTTCACGGGGTCGCCGGCGACGATGGCATCGGCCAGTTCAGTCCCGAAGAGATCGGGCAGATACAGTTCACCGGAGTCGCTTCCGGCTTGAGCGGAGACGGGGGCTTCATCGGTAGGTGCCGTTGTAGCCGCACCCGGTGCGCGTTCCTCATCGGCGGGGTCCGGTTCGGTCGAGGCGGGCGTCTGTCCTGTCTCGCTGAACGGTTCGTCGTTGTCGAGTTGCACGTCGGCGAGCCTCGCGCGGATCTCAACGGTGACCTTGCCGTACCACACGTAGCTGTGCGGATAGATCTTGTCGATGAGGAAGGTACCGGTGTAGGCCCCGGGCTCGAACTGCTCGAGGAGCTTGTCCTTGACCTTGAACTCGCCGACAGACGTCGTGAGTTCACCGACCTGGAACGGGCCGTTACTGCCCTTGATGGTTCGCACGTCGAGCGTGCCGGAAAGGGAAATCATGATGCCTCCACGAAGTGAGGCGGGATCGTCCCTGGCGGGCATGGCGTCCCGCCGGCTGGAAAGATCGGATGCGCAAGGGAATGATGTTCGGCGCGTGTGCCGGGCGCTCGATGCGAACTACGCTACGGATGACGCAACGGGTTCATCCGCGCGTCGCTGTTCGACGATGTGACGGAAGAGTCGCGGCGGAAACCGGAAAAGCCGGCCGTCGCTTTCGACAATCCACGTGCGCTGACGCCGGCCGACTACGATGGCCTCGCTGATCGACAGCCCGCTGAGCGTCAGGATGTCGCCCGGCGCGAGTGCGCGTGAACGTGCGGCGTGCCAGGCTCGGACCTGTTCGCGCCATTCAGGCGCAGCAGGTGGAACCATGTCGAGGTAGGCCAGTGGACACGAGTAATAGAAGGGTTCCATTTCCTCGCACATGTCCTTGTAGCCCCAGCCGTCGCAACCTTTATCGCATGCAAGCAGATCGCAGCCGATATAGCGGAAAGGCGCTTCTGCGGGGCGAGTGATTTCCCATACGGTCCAGAGCACATTGCCGCTGGTGCAGTGACGCAGGCAGCGGTGCGTTGTGCCGTTGTGTTCTTCATTGCGGGTCAGGCGATCGATCAGTTGCGAACGCGTCTGCCCATGACTAAAGAGCCATCCCATGATGCACCTCATGAAGTGAAGCGGGGCATCATCCCGGGGCGGGTACGATGCCCCGCGGGGAATGCACCGTTGAACCGGTGCTGGGATGTGAGTCAGCGGCAGGACCGCGATTACACTCGTTGCTGCGACCGAAGGTCACGACCGATGACGGTCCGTACTGAGCTGATGATGAAAACTGTCCAGTCGGCGAAGTACCGGTCATCGAACACGATTGCGCCCGAGCTGAGGCCGGGCTGGATGGGTAGCGTGATCCTGCCCGTAGGGACGTGGCCGTCAGGTCCGGCGATCACCTCCATGTCGGGAAAGAACAGATGGCCTTCGAACGGATCGAGAAATTCGAGCCTTATTTCGCGCGCCTCGACCGTGTGGCAATAACGCAGCCGACCGATCAGCGGGCCGTCGAATCCACATGCAGGCGATGCGGTGAACGGCGTATCGCGGTCGTTGAAGAGTCCGAGATAAAGACCATCGGGAAGATTGACATTCTGATCGGTATAGCGTGGCAGCGATCTCCCGTCGCGACACTCAAAAAACGGCTGCGATGAATCGCGATCCTCATCAGGCCAGTTCGCTGTGTGGCCCAGCGTGTCAGGTTTGCGAAAAACGTTTTGCGTGCCGTGTGACCGGGGGGCAAGAAGCGCACAGGTTGACATGATTGTCTCCGTGAAGGTTGCGGAGACGCTCCCCCGTGGGTTACGTTCCGCAAGGAGTGATAGAACGGCTGGGCGTCAGTCGATGGCTGCAAATATCTTGCGCGCCTCGGGATGAGACGGCACGAAGGCAAGCAGCCGATCGTAGAGTTCCGTGAAGATCACGTCTTCCATTGACCACGCCAGGGCGTTGAGTGCGCGAAGAGCGTGGCCACGATGCCGGCGGCGTCGTTGCTCATCTCGCCGGCATAGCCGTTGCCATCGCAACAGATGGTCAGTGGGCTATCCAGGCGGGGCGTCATGTAGAACGTGTCGTTGGATAGCTCGATATAGTCCCAGAATCCTCCGCGATAGGTATCGCACAGTGATTCCATTGCAGTGTAGACGGCAATTTCGCCGCGGATCATGTGTTTGCCGAAGTAGCGCGGCAGGATTTCCATGCGACGTTCCTCGGGCACGAGAGTAGCGGCGATGGCGTGTGTTTCAGCGGTCTGATTCATGACATCCTCCAGAAAGATGCGGAGGACGGTTTCCCGGGCGGGGAGCGCATTCTCCGCGTGGGTTGAACATCATCGGTGCGGCAAGCGCCGATGCAGGTCCGGGTTCGTCAGGTACTTCAGTGGTGACTAGCAGATCCGGAAGCCACCGCAGTCGCGAAGGAATGCTATGAACTCGCGCACATTCTCGACGCTGAACGGATAGTTCGTTTCAAAATTGGGCCGATGGCCCATCCCATTGCATCCATTGCAAGTCAGTGTTCCGGGACCGATAGCAGGTGGTTCGGCGCGCATGCCGGAGCCGCCGCAGATAGAACAGGATTCCGCTGGCAGGGACGCGAGATGCGTTTCCCTTGCCCGCGCGTAAGCTGTTGTATGCCCTTTGCGGATAGCTGAATCCAGACGGGCGGCCAGCGCGACGGAAGCCTGGTGACCGAGTCCCCAGCCGTCGTTGGAATGTCCCAGATTGTTTCGCGGGATGATATCGGGTGCGATCCGCTCGCAGTATTGCCAGAGCGGATGCCACCACCAGACGTTGTTGCGAAAGTATTCGCCTGTACTGGAAACTGGCGAGCGGCCAATGACGTCCATACCCATGGTCACGCTCCCGAAGAGAGGGAAAAGACCGCCGGATATCTCCGTAACAGACGAGAACAGGCAGATTGCAGGATGGACATTGAATGCTCCTTGAAGAAAAAAGGGGCATCCGGGCTCGTTGGAGCGTGCGAACGCCCCAACGGGGAGAAGGAATCCGAGCCTGGCAGATTCACCAGGTGCAGTTGCGCAGACAGAGGCGCCGGACAGGACTGCAAAACGTGTCGCCTGACGTGACGACGGACGGGCCTGCAACTGGCAGGTCGGCAGTAAAACAGTTATCCGTCATTGACCAGCGGGGTGAATCACGGATAACGCCTGGCAGGCGGTGAGCCGCCAGGCTCCGCTCTGGACCGGTACGATCTGTCCGATGCAAACGGCACGGCGTAACGGGGCCACCGTGGGCCCAGGGCGATAGTCTGCGGGGGGACGCCGGCTTTCCGGAGCGGGGTACGCAGTGCGTCGCTCCGGAAAGCCGGCGATACGGCCCGGCGTGTAGGTGAAGCCCCTGCATGGAGGAGGGGACGTGAGGTACGGCTGTTTAGCTGTTGCCGACAGCAGGCTGGCGGACGTTTCCGTTGCCCTGACGGCGCAGTGGCGGATAACGGTTGGCGCGAGGTGCGGAGCGGCCGGTTGCCGGAGCGTCCTCACCGGACGATCCGATGTCATGGTCGTTGACCGGTTCCCCGGCAGGCGTAGTGTCGTGATCGTCGTGCTGTTGCGATATCTCGTGTCCGTCGATGATCTCGCGCGAGGTGTCGGCACCGGCTTCAGTGTCGTCGCCTTCGTCGCGATACACCTCCTGGCCGTCGACCTTGATCCAGAAGAGCTTGAGGAGGCGTCCCTTGAGGACGGCGCCTGTTTCGCCAGCACGGTTGCCGGTGCGCTCAAACGTGCGGATATAGTGGTCGCCCGAGCGGAAAGCGGCGAGAACTTTCACATCGGGATCGTTGGCATCATCCATGACGGAGCGGACTGCATCCTTCGCCTTTTCGCCGGAGACGATCAGGTCAAGAGGCAGGTAGACGATGCCGTTTTCGACGTTTGGATCGCCATGAAATGCGGAGATCGCGCACGCGAGAAAGGGTTTGGCCTTGCTGCGGCCATTGCCTCGGGCAGTGACATCGCGAACGCGGGACAGATACCCGAGGCCGCGCAGATGAAGATCGAAATACTTGCGGGGTTCGACAGACTGATTCATGACGATTCTCCAGAAACGAAAAGGGGGAATCGCCAGTACCCGTGTCGGGGAATGACAATTCCCCGACACGGGTCAGCAAGGAAGCTTCGGGTCAACAGACCTGCGGTGGTCCAGACAGTGGGACGAAGCGCAACCGCAAAAGGAGTCGCATAAGCGACGGTACTGCAAAGGATGCTGGACGAACTCCAGCGGGCAACTTCACCTACGCATCATAGGCGACGCCGGGTAGAAATCAAGATTCGACTAGATCAAAAAAATAAGGAATCCATATTAATATCACGATGGATGTATTTTCCGTATGACTTGTCACGATGTATCACGGAGAGTGGATGCGGTAGACAGGTGACGTGCTGAGGTGATCGATTGATGCGTCAGTCGTCTTTCCGTTGCCATGACGGAGTTGCGGGTACAGGTGCGTGTGAGTAGAGAGCAGCTTCAGTTACGCGCTGGCGCAGCCATCAAAATCCAGCATGGCAGCGGGCGAAACCCCGAGTGTGGCGGCGAGCACGCAGATATTATAGAGGGCGATGTTGCGCTGGCCCCGTTCGATGCCACCAATGTACGATCGCGCGAGGCCACTTTCGAGCGCAAGTCGCTCCTGTGACCAGCCACGCGCCTTGCGGAGCTCGATCAGGCGTTTTCCAAAGAGGGCAAGGGGGTCGTACTGCATCGACATCTCGAACGTGAAGATATCGAAGCGTACGGATTTGACCTGTTTAGGGCCACGCTCTATGATGACACGTACTATGAGTGACAATTTTAACCGATGCGAATGCGAGCATCCTGCTGACGGCCGTCGGCAAGGATGCCCAGGCTAACGTTCATATGGCTGAGGGGACATTGTGAGTCAACCGATTTCAAACCTTGAACAGTTGCTGGCGTCGATGCAACCCGAGCTGAATGAGGGTGCCTACGTTTTTTCCTCGGTGCAGGCCGGGACGGACGTTTCGCGTTTCATGCCCGTGGCGACGTTTCGCGAGCGCGAGGGGATGACAGTCATAGTCGATGAGCCGACGGCGCTGCGTGAGGGATTGCCCGTGCTGTTCCGGGCAGCCTGGATTACGCTGACAGTCCATTCCGATTTGCAGGCGGTGGGGCTGACCGCTGCGGTGGCGGAAGCACTGACAAAGGCGAGCATCAGTTGCAACGTCGTTGCCGCAGCGTTCCACGATCATATCTTCGTACCGTTCGAGCGCGCGGCCGATGCGCTCGCCCAGCTTGCCGGACTTCAGGCGAGCGCGGTGCGCGACGCCACAGCCTGAACTGCGTGGCAACGCCAAGCCAGCATATAGGGCTCAGCGAGATTTGCCATTCCCGGCTGTTCGGTGTGGAAGCTGATGTCGTGGCTTTGTCCCGAAGTCGGGCCTCTGTCCAAGGCGTAGGTTGGAGTTTCGGCTATCTGCGGAGCCTGTATCCGGAGAGATTCTGGACAGGAAAATTAAGGGGGCAGAGTGCCGGCTTGGGGGCAACAAACTGGGGCACGGGCGTATCCATGCCAGTCTGTTTAGCGACATCGGCTCTCCAACTTCGTTTTGGGTAAACTTCTGGCATCGAATACCAGAAATTGGTATTCTTGGTCTAGGAGGTTTGAGCCATGAGCAAAAGCACATCGTTTACGCTCGGTGAGCATTTTTCGGAATTCGTCGATGACCGCGTGCGCAGTGGCCGTTACAGCACGGCCAGCGACGTTGTTCGCGCCGGCCTGCGTTTGCTCGAAACTGAGGAAGCACGACTGGAGGCGCTGCGAAACGCCCTGATCGAAGGCGAACAGTCCGGGCCGTCGCGCCCGTTTGATTTTCGCAAGTACGTCGCGGGTAGGCGGAACAGGGCTGCATGAGAGCGTATGTTCTCTCGCCAGCGGCCGAACGCGATCTTGACGACATCTGGGATTACACGGTTGCCAGATGGGGAGAGGCGCAGGCTGAGCGTTATATCCTGAGCATCGAAAGCACTGTTGTCGGCCTGGCCGACGGCACCCAGCCAAGTCTGTCTGCTGAAGACATTCGAAGAGGCTACAGGAAAGCGCTGGTTGGAATGCATGTCGTGTTTTTCAGGGAGTCGGCGACGCTGATCGACGTCATCCGCATCCTGCATCAGCAGATGGATATCCCTGGACGGCTAGGGGATGACAGCTAGGTGGTGAGAGACCAGAAGCTTCTTTGGTTAACTTACTGTCACCGGCGCCCGGTCGTGCGTTCAAGGGCCGTTAGCAGAGTGATCCTGTCATCCACGCCAATGTATCCGAGACCGCAGTTCGGCTAAAGCCGACATTGGGGTGTGCTCAATTCCTCATCTGCAATGTGGTGGCGGATTGCTGACGGTTGCGGCATCGGGCATAGGAACGGGAGCTTCTGCATTAATGGACTCACACTCTCGACCCGTTGCAGCCCCGTAAGGCTGGCTGTACCCATGGTCAGCTCCACAGCACACAACGGACATCGCCGAAGCGCAGCACCACACCAACACAGCTTCGGCCACTCGACGAACAGGGGTTCTTATTTGGTCGCTGAGGGGCTGGTCCAATGTTCTTGCGGCGTATCCGCCCATGTCGAGCCGAGCGGTTGCATTGAAAGCCAGGTCTCTACAAGTTTGCCTTCCTCGGTGCGATAGGACTGCATACCCGCGCGGGTACGCGATTCGCCGGTAGCAGGATCGGTCCACTTGAACGCGAAGCGGAACCATGCACGATTGCCTTCAAACGAATGATCGTAGACGACGACACGGATGCCGGGCCGGTCCGCTTGAACTTTTGCAATCTCTGCCGCATATGCTTCCCGCGTCACGATTCGGTCACCGGCTTCGTCGTGTCGAATGTAATGCGGACCAACGCATTCCGGCACCAGTTCAAAGCGCCCCTCATGCCAAACGCTTTCCCATCGGTCGAACAGATCGCGCAGCACGGTATTCTCAGACATCAAGTTACTCCCTCTCGTTTGTGCCCAGCGTGATCATACCGGAGGGCTCTCGCCCTGAACGGTCGAGGCAGCGCGCTGGGCGCATCTGTGGCCGAGGTTCTGCCGGTATTGAGCCGTGCGCCCCAATTCCGGTCTATTCCTCCAACGCAATCGGTCATTCTGTTCAATGCCCGAAGATTCGTTAGAAATGCGGAACAGCCATTCGGGTGTCCGTGCGCGTACGTCGCCCAGTGTCGGAGAGTGGCCGAAAATACCAATTCAATGAAGGGTCTGGAAAGCTGCCGTTGAAATCTTCAACGGCAGCTTTTGGCTTCTGCGGATGAGTGCAGTCGGCCAGGAGGGGACGTTCACTGTCGGTAAAGCGGCGTCACTGGAACGGCCGCTTTACCTCCCGAACGAGACGTAAAGAATCCTAAATATCGCTTCACCAAAGATGGCTGAGGCGCGCAATGAAATCCATCCAGATCTGACTCCCATGTCGGCGTCACCGTCACTCCGGAACGGAAGCATCCGGAATCGCACGTCGCAGGTGCTCCGCGCGCTTATAAACTGCCTACATGAACAAAAGCTTGCATTCCGCGACGGCGGTGCAAAGCGGTCGATACGGTCGTTTAAATGCCAGCAACAGTTTAGGGTTGACGATAGTGGACCACCAAAACGCTCGACCAGCTAGCAGCTTTTCAGTTGCTCTGAGTTGTTGCACTGGCGGCCTTGGAATGTTTCCAAGGCACATTCGAATATTGCTCGACCAGAAAGTCCAAAAACGCGCGAACCTTAGGCATCCGATGTCGACCGTGGGGATACACGGCCGATAGCGCCACCGGATCAGGAACGATAAAGTCGGACAGAACGGGAACAAGCCAACCCTGTTGGAGCGCTTCGTCTGCGATCATGTCTGCTGTTCGCGTGATCCCTCCGCCAGCCTGCGCGATGCGTAGCGCAGTTTCTGCGTTGTCAACCGCGATAGGCCGACTCAGTTCGACCTGGCCCAATTGTCCGTTCACAATCAGTGGCCACTTGAACGGAGGACGTAGACCGTGAATGACGCAGTCGTGTTGCTCCAGATCTTTCGGACTGGCGGGGATACCGCGTCGTTCGAGATAGGTCGGGGAAGCGTACAAGGCGCGCTGGAGTTCGGAAATGCGACGTGTCACAAGAGATGGATCGCTGATCGCACCTGACCGGATTCCCACATCGGCATTTTCGGCAAGCAGATCCACAACCCGGTCTGTTACGGACAGTTCAATCTCGACATCGGGATAGCGCAAGCGAAATTCCGGAAGGGTACGCGCCAGTTGATGAAAGGCGAAGCCGCTCGCGCAATTTATACGCAACCGTCCTCGAGGCTTCTGTCCAGCCTGGGATACCTCGGCCTCCGCATCCGTGATTGACGCGATGATGTCTCGCGCTCGCAGATAGAACGTTTCTCCTTCGGTGGTCAGCGCTATCTTTCGCGTTGTCCGTTGCAGCAACGTGACGCCGAGGCGATCTTCCAGTCGCGATACCAGCTTCGATACTGCAGAAGGTGTGAGGCCGAGATCTGCTCCAGCAACGGTGAAGTTACCGCGATCAACGACTTGAACGAAGGCCTGGAGATCGAAGTCCATATCTGAGCGCCTGATTCAAAAATCACGTATGTAGAAACGCAATTTATCACCGTAAGAGCGGTAATCATACCGTCGCCAAATATCTCTGTGTATAGGGATGAACGACTTGGCATGGATTTCCAATCCTGGCGCGTAGCTGTCAGCAGCACGATGACCGCTCGCGGCGGTCAACAACGTGACCCGTCAGGACGCGACTACGTGCCCGTTTCGATCGCGTTTCGCGTCTGTGACGACAGGATGGATCGGCGCAGTGCCCGACTGTTTGGCACCGCGCGCGACACTTATCTGAATTAGCCCTCGGGCTGATCGAGAAACTGGCGAGATGTGGCAATCGCCCGACGAACGTAGTGTTGATATCCCATTTTCGCTACGGAAGGCTCGCCCGGGATCTCCAGTGCGTAAACGATGTCGTCGGGCAAGGAAGACAGTATCCCCTTTACATCGATGCCTCCCTCACCGGGAAAGAGACGCTCACGACGTCCGTTGTAGATCAGGCCAGCGATATCAGGTGGGTGTCCCGTCGGGACGTCGCAGACCTGCGCCCAGCGAAACCATTCAGGCGGCAGCGTTCGGAGGAATTCCTTGCTGGAGAACGAACGATCAAAGTGGAGCAGATCGATGAGTATGCTCGCGTTTGACCGATTGACTTCTCGCATTACCCTTGCTGCCTCAACAAGGCTGGGCGTCTCTGTCCAGGAAACGAACTCAAGGCTCACGTTCAGATTGAGAGGCTTCGCGAGATCGCACAGCGAACCAAAGCGGTCCGTGGCGCGATGGCGATCCGGGTCGGGCAACTGCGCAACGACATGTCGTGCGCCTAGCTCAGCACCGGCTTCGAGAAAGTCGCGATAGTGCAGATGATCCCGGGCAGGGTCCATCCGAGCGACCTCGATGTCCCATACCTGTACTCCGGTATCGGCCATACGCGCCTTCGTCTCACGCATGAGCGCTCGATCGTTGGCAAGGTCGTAGAGCGCCTCTTCGGGAGTCGTCCTGTTGAGTCGCAGTCCCACGTACTGATATCCGGCGTCAGCGGCGGCCTGAACGAGTTCAGGTGGTGTAAGGCCAAGCGCGGTCAGATGAGCAAGCGAATAACGATGATGCATTGTCTCTTCCATGTGTGCACTTTGCGTTCGGCGCGGTTGTGAGCTAGCGCCGAACGTCGCTTTCTTTAAAGACTGACGCGACGAGACGGTACAGGGAGTAACAGTAACCGTCCGAACTAGAGACTATCGCGTCCCGACAGCTTCGATTTCGGCATACGAGCCGCGCTCGATGTCGTCGATCAGCGAGAGCTGCTTGCGTCCCCAACCGAGTTCATCATGGGCACGAGTAGCGCGAACACGGCTATTGGAGCCGAAGCTCAGCGTTGTCATCATTTCACCGTATTGCTCGATCGCCTCGGGAATGCTGAGGCTCCCGACCGCTTCGTTGAAGCCGAGCAAACGGCTGATCGCTTCAGCGATTTCACGCATCGAACATTCACCGTTCTCAGCGTAATACGATCTGCCCGGTTCCGACCGTTCCAGAACCGCAACGTACAGGTCCGCAAGATCTTCGATGTGGACGTTAGACCAGCGGTTCAGTCCGCGACCAACGTATTTGCCTTCACCGAATTTCTTCGCGGCCTTGATCATCTGCGGTACTTGCGCGCTGGCGGGATTCAAGCCGGTGCCGGTCCCATAGACCATCGTTGGCAGAATGACAGCGGTACGGATGCCCTTCGATGCTGCGCCAAGGACGACTTCGTTCAATGCGGCGCGACCTGCGCGGGCGGGCAAGACCTTCAGCGGAGTGTCGTCGTTGTAGATCGCATCCGTGGCTTCACCACCTGCTCCATCCGCAATCACTCCCGAGCCGCTGGTCTGGATGAACGGCTTGTTGCTGCCTTCGAGAGCTTCGAGGAGGGCGTCTACCGCACCTCGATGGTCTACGTTGGCGGTATTGATCACACCGTCCACTCCAGACGCGACCTCGCGGAGCAACCTGGAGTCATCGAGGAGGCCCGCAACTGGCTCAATGCCTCTTTCGCGAACCGCGGCCAGATCATTGTCGGGATGGATCAGACCGATGACCTGGTGACCAGTTGCCATCAATGCCGTTGCAACGGACCCGCCAATGTAACCCGTGGCGCCTGTCACAAATACTTTCATGAAACTTCTCCTATTTCATTGCCGATATCGAGCGGCTGTTGTCCAGCTGATTGAATGGTCGTGGGCTTTAGTCGGTTGCTTAGATCGCGCGCAGCTCGGTCTGCAGTCTGCATCTCTGGCGATTCCGGGACCATGAGAACTCGCCCAACCCCTTACAGCATGCTATTACTGCTTTGGGATGAGATAAATCCACTTTGCGGAACAAGATTGATGAACTAGGTTCACATAAACACAAGAGAGATATGTGAACTAGATTCATTAATGTTGTTCCTCCGCCCCCCTTTTTTGTCCAAAGTAAAGGCAATACGATGGCAGCCATAAGAACGGAGACATCTGCCTATTTGGCGAGCTCGGATGCAACGGCACTTGCTGCCGTAATGAGTTCCGCGCAAACATCATCGCCGTGCGCGAGGGCGGGCTGTTCAACTGTCTTCGGCCGCTTATTCCGGTTCACTGACCCGGAAAACAGCAAGTGATCAGTAAAGGAGAGCCAATCGTGGATAGATACAAGCTGCAGCGTCTGCTTGACGTCGAGGAAATCAAGCGGCTCAAGGCGCGATATTGCCGGTACATCGATACCAAGCAGTTCGACGCACTGAAAACCCTCTTCGCGGACGACATCCGCTTCGACGGTTTCGGCTCCGCACCCAATGGTTCAGACGGCGCTACGTTTATCAAAGGCGTCACGGCCCGTCTGAAAGACGCGGTGACGTTTCACCATTGCCATATGCCCGACATTGTTTTTGTTGGTCCAGACCTCGCACGAGCGGTTTGGGCGATGGAAGACTACATGGAGTGGGACGAGCCCATCGGGTTGCCCGATGCACCTCAAGCTCGCGGCATACACGGCTTTGGGCACTACGAGGAGGAGTATTGCCGCGTCGATGGCATCTGGAAGATGCGTCATCTGCGCCTGCGTCGTCTTCGCGCGATCCCACTCCGGGCCGATCATCCCAAGCAAACGTCCCCTACATGGCCGACGGATGCTGATTGGCTACCAACGCCTGAAGAAGGCTGAATCCTGATTCATGCCGGATTCGATTCCGGCGGTCCCCGTACTCACTAACACACATATATAGGAGATAACCATGACCAAACCCATTTATATCGTGAATGGTCCCAACCTCAATCTGCTCGGTATCCGGGAGCCGCACCTCTACGGCCACACGACCCTCGCGCAGGTTGAGCAAAGATGCCTCGACGCGGCGCAGCGGCTTGGTCTGGAGATCGTCTTCAAACAGTCGAACGTCGAAGGTGAACTGATCAATATCATTCAAGAGGCGCGCACGGAAGCAGCGGGCATCGTGATCAATCCCGCTGCCTATTCGTTCACTTCGATTGCGATCCTTGATGCATTGAAGGCCTCCGATCTTCCCGTCGTCGAAGTCCACGTAACCAATATCCACAAGCGCGAGTCGATCTACCACAAGTCACTCGTTTCGCTTGCAGCGGTCGGGGTGATTTGTGGACTCGGTCCGCTAGGCTATGAAGTCGCGCTTGCATCGCTGGCCGAGCAGCTTGTATCAAACCGGTAGGTCCGAAGTCTCGCTTGGGATGATGGAGCAGATCAGCGCAAGGGACCATGGCAGTCCCCCTCAAATAATTTCCCTGTAGACAGTGCGCAGATCGCAAGGAGCGAAGCCTCCTGTGATAAGTAATTTTAATACATAGTAATACTAAATAAACTCATATCTATCAAAGGAGATCAGGATGAAAAAGACAATTATGGCGCTGGCAGTTCTTGGCATGATGGCAACGGAGGCTCACGCTCAATCCAGCGTCACCCTGTACGGGATCATCGATGAGGGCGTCCAGTTCCTGAACAACTCTGGCGGAACCACGGGCGGCAAGAAGGTGATGCTGGACTCGACGAGCGGCATTAACGGTAGCCGTTGGGGTTTCAAGGGCGCAGAGGATCTGGGCGGTGGCCTGCAGGCGATCTTCACGATGGAGTCGGGCATCAACATCAATAATGGTCAGTTCGCACAAGGTGGGACGGCGTTCGGACGTCAGATTTTCGTCGGTCTGAATAGTTCGAAGGCCGGTAGCGTGACGTTTGGTCGCCAGTACGATGCAATCCTGTACTTCCTGCAGCCCGTCACATCACAGGGTGCGCAAGCGGGCTCGACCCTGTTCATCCATCCCGCAGACCTCGACAATACGGGAAACTCGCTGCGTCTGAACAACTCTGTCCGGTATATGAGCCCGAACTTTGCGGGCCTGACCTTTGGCGGCACATATAGCGTGGGTGGTGTCGCAGGCAATACCACAGCGAACAGCGGCTATTCGGTTGGTGTTGCGTATTCCAACGGTCCGATCCTGCTTGGTGCCGCGTACGAATATTTCAAGAATCCAACGTCAGCGACAGCAGGATCAGGATTCTTTACCAGCAACGCGAATGGTGCCACGGTATTGGCATACACCCTGAACAAGGCATATGCGAGCGCGACTGCGTATCAGGTATTCGGCGGCGGCGCAGGATATACCATCGGCTCGCTCTCACTGACAACCTCTTACACGAACATCCAGTACGCCAACCTGAGTGGAGCCTTTGCTGGAGGGATGGCCAGATTCAGCAACGTCGATGCGGCGGCGAAATATGCTGTATCGCCTGATCTCTTCGTGATGGCAGCGTATGACTACCTCAAGGGGGCGTCCGTCACCCAGGCTAACGGACAATCCGTAGGCAATCAGCACTACAACCAGGTCAGCCTGATGACGGATTACTTCCTTTCGAAGCGTACAGATGTGTATCTTGAGGGTGCGTATCAACGAGCTTCCGGGACATCGTCGACCGGCGCAGGTGCAGTTGCCAACATCGGTAATCTAGGTGACTCGTCCAACAATCACCAGTTTGCCATTCGAGCCGCGTTGCGCCACAGATTCTAAATTGAATCAAGGTCGCGATCACACGAGCATCGCGATGTTTCACTATCACTTTGGATTCAGATCATGAACAAGCTAGACCTGCAGGATCGTGTTTGTGTCATCACCGGCGGCTCGGGCGGCATCGGGTTTGCGATTGCCGAGAGGTTTATCGCATCGGGGGCCAAGGTTGTTTTATGGGATGTCAACAGGGAGGCCGTGAAGGCTGCGGCCGAGAAGTTGCGCGCGTCATTCGCCTCTAAAGTGGACGTTACCGATCAAAAGAGTGTAGCCGCAGCTGCGGCCGAAGTTCATGCGAGGTTTAGGTCGATCGACGTTCTCATTAATGCAGCTGGCATCAACGGCTCGATCGGTCCGGTCGAGTCCTATTCGATCGACGACTGGCGTCGGGTCATTGACATCAACCTGACTGGTCTGTTCATTTGCTGTCGCGAAGTCGTGCCCTACCTTCGAAGCACCCGCCATGGTCGTATCGTCAATCTCTCCTCGATGGGTGGCAAGGACGGAAATCCCAATCAGGCAGCCTACGGCGCGTCAAAAGCTGGAGTGATTGCGTTGACGAAGTCTCTGGGCAAAGAACTCGCGGACACCGAGATCCGCGTCAATTGCGTGACCCCGGCTGCTATTGAATCGGACATGCTGCAGAAGATGACGCCAGAGCAGCGCGGGTTTGTGCTGGCAAAAATTCCACTGGGCCGTCCCGGACGCCCCGACGAAGTGGCATCGATGGTCGCCTGGTTGTCGACCGAAGAGTGCTCGTTTTCCACGGGTGCGGCATTTGATCTCTCGGGTGGCCGCGCCACATACTGAGCGACGCGGAACGGACGGGGAAACTAGTGCTACTGATCAGGCGTGTCTAGTAGCGGCGCACCGCTGACGCAGTGGTACAGCTTCGACGCGCCTTGCCATCGCATGATCGTGAGAACCGGATAAAGACATCTGGTTGGGCGCTTATCACCCTGTCTACCCGGCACTTTCGCTCATATCGTGACTGCAATTCACAAATGTTGTGCCGAAGCCCCCATTTATCCCTGCGATGAGCAGGAATAAAGTGGATCACAGTAGCAGCCGATGCCAAAAAATTTATAAGTTTGCGATTACACGCTCATCGGGAACAGATTTCATCCCAATCGGAGGAGACTTCAATGAATTTAATCACTGATCAAATATTGGTCGACCGAGCCGTATCTAAGTCGACAAAGCGGCTGATTCCGTTTCTGCTGCTGATGTACATCATGTCATTTCTTGATCGCGCGAACATTGGCTTTGTCAAACAGGCTTTGCAAGACTCCGTTGGACTTTCTGACGCATCGTTTGCATTTGGCGCCAGCATCTTCTTTATCGCGTACGTTGCTTTGGAGATTCCTAGCAACCTAGCTATGCATAAGGTAGGCGCTCGCGCCTGGATGTGCCGGATCATGGTAACGTGGGGAATCGTGTCTGCGCTAACGATGTTCGTCAAGGGACCAACCAGCTTCTACATCATCCGCATTCTTCTTGGCGCATGTGAGGCGGGCTTTTTCCCAGGTGTGGTCCTTTACCTGACTTACTGGTTTCCGGATCATCGTCGCGCCAAAGTAATGGGTCTTTTCTACTTCGGCGCGCCCCTCGCCTTTATCTTCGGCTCTCCGTTGTCTGGCCTGCTGCTCAAAATGGATGGCCTGGCGGGCTTGGCCGGATATCAGTGGATGTTCTTGCTCCAAGGTTTGGGCGCGACCGCCGTCGGCATCTGGGCCTACTTCTATCTGGATAATCGCCCAGATAACGCAAAATGGCTTTCTGATGAAGAAAAGCGCGCTATCAGCGCTGAGTTGAGCAAGGAGCAATCGGCCAAGCTTTCTCACGGTCCGGCTAGCATCACTGCTGCACTGGCCAATCCGACGATTCTCTATTTCGGCCTGATCTATTTTCTGATCCAGATGGGTGTGTCGATCGTCGTCTTTTATCTCCCTACGTTCATCGGAAAACTCTTGGGCACCGCGCCAGGACTGATCGTAGGATTGGTTGTCGCCATCCCGTGGACGTGTGCTCTTATCGCTACCTTCGTAGTACCGCGCCTTGCTGCCCAACGACGTCGACTCGCGCTCTTCGGTGCAGCAAGCATGATCGTCGCTTCTCTGGCCATGGTCGCTTCGACGGGGACATCACCGATTCTTACTGTTGTCGCAATGTGTCTTGCAGTCGCGGGCCTGTGGGCCGTTCAGCCGATCTTCTGGACGATGCTGACCAACTACGTCGGCGGGATCGCGTCGGTGCTCGGCATCGCTCTTGTAGGTACTATCGGGAACATCGGGAATTTTGTATCGCCCAATGTGAAGGCGTGGGCCGACATGAAGTTCGGATCGGGCGTCGGTGGATTGCTTGTCCTGAGCATAGTCGTCTTGGTCGGAGGAATCTTGATTGGGCTACTGCATCGATCGTCGCAATCAGCGGCAACATTTGAAGGAACCGGCCGTGCAGAAGGCGAGATGGACGGCACTCACAAGCGTGTTGGAAACGCATAAAAGAGCGACGATGATGCCCGTGAAGGCCGTGCTCCAAGTCGCCAGAATTTGCACACCGGACAGATCCAAGCGGCCTTTCCTTCAAAATGCATATGACCGTTATATGGTCGTAGGAGCCTATCAACTGCCCCACTGTGCCCAACACTTCAACGTCCGCAGTGGCCGAGTTCATAGCGTTGGGTAACAGCGCGGAATGACCTGTCCGCTCTAATAACGGCCATTGGTAATACGACGACTCGACTGGCAGAAAGGGGTCGATGAGACTCATTCATCGACAGCGATAGCCGCTATTCACCGGCGCCCGTTTGCGAATGACAGCAATGCGACCTGCGGCGGCCGTACTGCGTCTGATCTGCAACCGTCGGCAATGGTCAATATGTGGGTGCCAAGCCTCGGGCGGGTTTCGGAATGGACCAGCCGTTTGGGTGAGCGTTACCTGGCTCGGGTGAGCGACGGAAAGTGGCTGGCAGGCGCCGTTTGTTAGCTGTTTGCTACTCGCAGTGATTGTTACGCTGCGCAAACAGAAATTAGCTGCGGCATCCGATTACGTTGTCGAAAAACGCACATGCCGAAAGCTATCGTGCAGTTGAACGAGGAGGCGGAGTCTGCGTAGGGGAAGCATCGCCGAAATGGGCGATATGCGGCGGCCCGTGCGGCGCGACGCGTACCGCGCGGGCTTCCTCGTTGTCAGCGCGAAACACCAGTGCCGGTTCCATCTGGTTGACGATCACGTAAGGTGGATCGGGATGCCAGTGCAGCAGTACAAGACCTGCAGGCGTGTCCGCAAAAACGGCGGGTATGTGTTGGGGATCGTCAAACTGCAAATAGATTCGTTGTCCGTCGTCGAATACCTGGTATGGCCGGGCTTCGGCAGCACCGCTCAAATGCCACTCAAAGTCGTAGACCGGTCCCGATATGGGGGACGGCCCGGCACAAGCCAACTGAAGCATGCAGCCAGCAAGCAGCGCGGCCGCAGAAAGCACGGTGGTGGGATGTTTCATCGTTTGCACCTCCCGTCGGTGATGTTGGGTGGCAGCATCATGTCGCGCTGCGTGATGAATGTGATGCGCTGACCCGGTTCCAGCCTCAGCGTCGGCTGGATGTTCATATTGCGTTGAAGGATAGTCTGTGTGGTCTGGGACAGCGACTGCGCGGCCGCCCCGGACACATCGGTCGACATACCGCCATTGACATTGATGGTCGTGCCGCCTGGCTGGCTCTGGTTGTGGCCAATCCAGGCGGCGACGCCCGCGATCAGGAATGTCGATCCGAAGATTTTGAAGAAGTGGTTGTTGACGGCGGCGGTGACGCCAGCTTCGCCATCGGGGTCGTTGCCGGTCAACCCATCCAGACGCATCGTTGCGTGCCGGAAAATCATCCGTGTCGCGGCCATCAGCATCAAATCCTGGCCAATCGCCACGTCATTATTCGTACGGCCCAGAATCCGCGTGCCCTTCGGGATCAGCCTGCAGCTCCCGTCGATGCTGTCGTAGATGTCCCGATCGATCATCGCGCGGAAGGTGCCGGGCATATCGCTCTTCACGCCCTGCAGGATCACGGTGGGTATCGGCGTACCACCCATCACCATGTAGGGCGAGCTGATGGGAACCGGAATCAATGGCCTCGCGTCGTCGGGTTCTTCTCCCTGGTGCCTGATCCAGTCCACGTTGTGCCGATCGGTGGCGCTGGACACGCTGCCTGGTGACGAACCTGAGGTGATTGAGCCCGACGTGCGATCCGATGGGGAACTGGCTGGTGCGGCCTGGCTGCTGGAGCGTTGTGTCAGGCTATTTGCGATGTGCTCGAGCGGAAGACCATTCCCGTCGGCCGTGCTGGCTGTGCCGCTGGAAGTATCCTCGTAGGCGACAAGTGACTGGCTCTGCATGGCTTCGATCTGCCGTTGCTGTGCAAGACGATCGGCGTCGCTTATGGCGGACGACTGGCCGGCAGTCCGGTAGTTTCGGGGGAGTGGTCCGGTATCGTCTCCGGGCGCGCCTTTCGGGATGTCATCAAGCGGCGTGCCGCCGAGCGGGGCGCTCGCGCCCGACGCCGCATTACTCGCGCGTGCCAGCGCCAGGGTATGCTGATCTGCGAGGCGTTTTCGGATCGCGTCAGGTGAAGCCTTTGGCTGACGCGCGTCCGCTTCGATCTGCTCACGCTCGCGCCGTTCAGCAGCTGTCTCGTGCGGGTGAGACAGCGCGTGGACAAGAACGATTGCAAGCAGCGCCGAGCATAGGGCAATGACCAGTGTTTTCGCGAGATTGCGCCGGACGCGTGTCAACCTGACAGGTTCGGGCGTCAGCGGAGCATTGCTGTTTTCCGGGGCAGGCATGGTTAGGGCTTTCCGTAAATGTTCTTCACGTGAGCCGCGTCACAACCAAACAGCCCACAGCCGTGACCGCGGCCGTTGAAGACCCGCACTTCCTCCTTGCCACGTTTCAGTAGCAGGCCGTATGTCGCGATCTGCTGCACCTCGAAGAAGTCGTTACCGAGCGGAATGAAGCTCGCGATCTCAGCCTGTCCCTTGTCGTCCATCAACAGGATGGCCGGCAGCTCGGCGTGTTGAGGAAACTGCAGGTAGGTGAACCGTCCATCATCGAAGACCGTCACAGGTGCAAAGGGCTCATTGCCCTCGATGCGATAGTCGAAGTTCGCCTGATCGAGCGTGATGCGCGGGCCGGCAGGGTGCATGTCACCCGATGCAGACAATTTCGTTTGTGTACTTCCGTCCGGTTGTCCGGTCGTGTTTGCTGCTGGAGCGTTGCCCGGATATTCGATACCGAAAGGCGAGACCTGTCCCGCCGTCACCTGTGCGTCGGTATCCAGGTAGTGCCAGGAGACGCGTTGATAAGCTGATTCATTGTCCGATGAGCGCAGGTCCAGCTCGTAGCGTCGGCGTGTCGTGATGATCGTGGCCGCATTGTCGAGCGCTGGCAGGCGCGCCTCGATGAACACATCGCGCTTCGTGAGCGCGGTATGTTCGAGCCATCGTTTGCCGGTATCGGACAGGTAGACGCCAACAACTTCTTCGTCTGGCCCGAAGACCAGGTGGGTCTCCTCGTTCGTGCGTACGAGTACCGGATACCGATAGTCCGGGTCATAGTCATAGACGACGAGCGACGAATCGTCGGGCGCCGGGTATGGGCCATTGATGTGGGTGCGGGATGTGGACGAGTGTTGGGCTCGTGGATGTCGCGGCGCGCGCCGCGCATCTGCGGATGACTGTGGCGGGATGGCGGTCACCATACTGGCGGGGAGTGGAGCGGTGGGGACGGGCGCAGACGTCGCGACCTGTGCCCCGGCTGTCCCTATGCATGTGGCAAACAGCGCGGCAATGCACGCGGCGGGGATGAGGGGCTTCATTGTGTTGCTCCCGGATTGACGCCTGCATAGGGCGTGAGGCTGAAGTGGGTGATGCGCAGCCCGATCGGGTTGTCCTTCTCTTCACCGGGTTTCAGCGTTTCGGGTGCGAGCAGGAAACTGGCCGTGAGCAGCATCTGTTTCGGTCGGGACGGTTTGCCGTTCACGCTCTCGATCAGCGTGAAGATCAGATAGGCCACCTGGCCGTCCGGCGAGAACGACGTCGAGTTCTCGACGAATTCGCGAGTGAGACCGAGTGTCTGCACGACGCGCTGTGCGACCGGGTCGGTTACGGTGATGTAGGTTTCGAGTTCCTGTGTGGCGGCACCCGACGTCCAGCCGAAGGCTGCCGGTATCTGGCGCGTGAGGGTGTCCTGGCTGTCGGCCTCGATCGTGAACGCGCGTGAGGCCCACTTCACGAGGAAATAGCGTTTGTTCGCCGCAGTGACCGAGTAGGTTTCCGCGTAACGGTCGGAAACCCACACCGCGCCGCTTTTTTCGTCGTGTTCAACAAAATAGGGGCGGGGGCCGCTATGTGCACCCTGCACGATCAGTGCGGCGCATTCGCCAGCGGCAATCAGCGCGAATGCCGCAGCCACCTTGACCGTGAGACGCTTTTCCCAGATGGGGCGCTGGAATGCCGCAAACCAGGCTGAGACAGCCTCTCCGGTGTTGGGTGGAGGTGCAAGATCAGCGCCTGATATTTCAGTGCCGGAAGAACTTCGAGCGGGCAGGTGTTTGCGCATGACCTAACCCCTCCGGCAAGGGCACGCCCGCGGTGCTACACTGGGATCCAGTTCATCTGCTGCGAGGGTGCAGCCATGGCAAAGCTCAAGATTATCCTGCTCTATTTCGTGGTGCCGATCCTGCTGTTCGCCGCGTTTATCCTGTATCAGGTCGGCGCGCAGCATTTCAGTGTGGCGATGATGCTGGCAGGCGCAGTCGTATTCATCGCCTGGTCGTGGATCAGGACCACACCGAAGGAGAGAGAGGAGTCCCTGCGTGCGGACATGGATAGGCAGCGGCGCCTGGACGATGAGCGGACTGCTTACTACGTCATTCAAGAGAGTTCGAAACATCAGCATCATTGAATTCACCTCAATGGCTTGGGTGTGATGTTTCGGCCAATTGAGCCTTTGCCGAACCCAGCTGACCCGCCGCCGCCACTGCCAGATACAAGAGCGCGTGCAATATCCGTCACCTGCCACATCATGAAAGCGCCCACACCGCAGACCAGCGCGAGCGCCAGCATCGCGAGGTAGTTCGTCGCGTAATAGGCATCGCTGTTCGTGCCGTTCTGCGCAGCGGCCTGCTGCACGAGGCTCTCGATTCCAGGCAGTACGCCACCATTGACGATGGCCATCATCAGCCACGCAACGACCTTGAAAAGTCCCGCTGAAATCGTGAAGCGCAGCCATCCGTTGAACAGGAATTCGCCAGCGGGCAGAACATACCAGGGGATGAGCACCGGCCCAAGGCAGAAGGCGATGTCGAGCAGGAACGAGCCGAACTGCACGACTACCACGAAGATCATCGTCATCAATGCGATCGCGATGACTGCGAGCGCCTTCGCCAGAAACGCGAGCAGGATCAGCGGCAGATTTTTGACCAGTGTCCAGATGGAGTTCAGGCCTGCGGAATTCGCTCCGGCGTCGTTTGTGGTTCCACACACCTGATGGTCAGTGTTCGGGATCACGACTCCGTCAGGCGAGATGTCCGGCACCTGTTCGCATACCTGGGCGGCTTCGGTGCGTACGCCCTGCATGATGGTCGACGCGGCATTGACGAGCGCGCGCAGCAGATCGCCTGGGTTGCCCTCGCCACCGGAAACGCGTGACGCCATAGTCTGCATGTTGTCGACGAAATAGCCGTGTACTGTGCCCGACCACGCCGTGAGCATGACGAGGATTACCGCGCACCGGATCAGATGCCGGAACATGTTCGCGAAGAAGCCGGGGAAGTCGCCTTCGAGCAGCCACAGAAACACATGCCACGTCGCCATGACGAGACCGAGTGCAGCGAGCAGATCCACACCGTCAGACAGGAAGAGTGTCTGCAGGCTCGAGCCTTTCGCCTGCATCGCAGCGAAGAGCGCATTGAGCACGGAGATGACGTCGTTCATGAGCGTGGGCTGATCGTGGTTGAGCGGCGTGCTATCGCAGGGCGCCGCTGAGCCGCAGTAACGCGAGCAGCAGGGCGAGCGGCAGTGCGATCCAGGCCGCTGCAAAAACCTGCGGACTTTCGACGTGCACGACCAGCAGGCCGACGAGCAGCGACAGACGCACGCTGCGGGTGATGCGTCGGTCGAACGACCAGTGCGGGTCACGCTCCCCGAACGGCACCAGGATGCGCAGTCGGTACTGGTGAAGCGCGTGCAGCACCACACGCAGCTCGGCAGGTGTCGTACAGAGATGGCGGATCAGCCAGCGCAGCAGCATTGCTTGTGCCCCTATTGGTCCTGTAGCAGATCGAAGTTGGGTGCCCCCTGCGTTGTCTGCTGCTCCTGCTGGTTGGCCTGTCCGAGCGCTGCGGCACGCGCCGCGGCAAGCTGCGCGGCATTGCCCTGAGCTTGCGACTGCGTGATACGGTCCTGCATCTGCTGTGCGACCTGGCGCTGCACGAGTGCATGCAGGTCGACCATTTCACCGGCTAATACATTCGACTGCTGGTTCAGCATCTGCAGCCCCTGTACGGTGCCCGTCACACCGGGAATCTGTGACTGGATCTGCTGCAGGTTCTGCGCACGCTGCGCGAGCGTGTCCAGGTTCTGCGTGTCCTGCGTGAGTTGCTGCTGGTAGAGACCGCCGCGGGTCGAAGCCAGCGACGTGTAGGCCGACAGCCACTGTGCGGGTGACATGCCTGTCGTGTTCATCTCCGAGAGGCTCCGGTCAAAGAGCCCGTTCGTTGCACTGGCTGCCTGCTGCAGTTGCGTGATGGCGGTCGAGAGCGACTGGAAGTTCGCGATCTGCGTGCGGTACGGGGCGATGGTCTGGTCGATCAGTGAGGTGGGAACCTGCTTCAGGTTCTGGACCATCGTGACGTACTGTTGCAGGCGGGTGATCTGCGCCTGGACGTTCTGCTCGACCATCTGCGCCTGCTGGGCGACCGACGACGCCAGCTCGGCATGGTTCAGCAACTGGGTGATTTCGGTGGCGCCGCCGGTCAGGCCGC
Source organism: Burkholderia sp. Ax-1724 (assembly GCF_011752995.1). Lineage (GTDB taxonomy): Bacteria > Pseudomonadota > Gammaproteobacteria > Burkholderiales > Burkholderiaceae > Paraburkholderia. The sequence continues at coordinate 156,930 of NZ_VWWL01000019.1, read as the reverse complement.
CGCCGGCGTGAACGGTGGTGGCATGCAGAACTAGGGCGAGGGTAGTTAAGGCGACGATGCGAAGAGTGGGCTTACGCATGATGGACGTCCTGTTCCAATGCTGAAGCTACACCCGTGCAGGCCTCGCCCATCGCTTCATCAATGTAGCGGTCTTTCCAGTCGGGCTGACCGGAGTGCAGGTACCGGTCGAACATGAGCTGCGCGCTCATCTCCGAGCGCAGGATGGCGATCGACGCGGGATCGAGCGGAATGGAGACGCGCCGCGATGCACCACCCTGTTCGGTGATGAAGTAGTCACGTTTCGCGACGAGCTGCTGGATCGTGCGGATCTGGCCGTCGGACAGGCCGAAGTCGCGCTGATAGGCAGTTTTCGCGGATGGTGTGAAGTTCTCGACCGGTACGAAGACGCGCACGAGTACGTTGTCACGGATCTGTGGCCAGATTTTCGAGGTCGAGACCTGCTCGGGAGATTGCGCATCCATCCACACGCAACCCAGCTTCTTGCGCATCGTGACAATCCAGTTGCCGATCTGCGCAGCGAACGCATCGTCGTCCAGCAGGTTCCAGATCTCGGGTAGCATCACGAGCGTGGGTCCGATGACGCCCTGTGCCCGCCGCTGCTCCAGCGAATCCTGGATGCGGTACGTCACATACGACAGGAACGGTCGGGCGATCACGGGATTCGCGAGAATCCGGTCGGTGGCCATCGACACCCACTGCGTGTCGTCGAAGCTGTCGCTGACGTTGTCAAAGTAGTGGGCGTGAACGGATGAGCCGACCCACAGGGCCAGTTCATCAGCGAGCGGGCCGGCAGGCAGTGATGCGTGGACCGTGCGCAGCCGCCACAGTCGCCTGTCGGTGCGGCTGCGTGTGGCAGCGAGTGCCTTCTCCAGTTCGCGGCGGTCGCTGGCCGTGACCCGATACGTGCCGCGTTGCTGCACGAGCATCGCGATCCATTCGACGAGGAATTCCCGGTGCCGGAGGGCCGCGAGCAGCGCGAGAGGGTTAATCTTTGCACGTTCCTCATCGGAAGCCCCGGCGGCATCATGATCGAACTGCAGATAGCGCCCGCCCTGAAGGATCGTCGGGATTCGCATCGACAGGTCCTTGTCGAACCCGTACAGCCACGCGTTCGGATACTTGCGGAACAGCGTCGCGCATAGCAGCATGAAGATTGTCTTGCCGAACCCGGTACGTCCGCACACCAGCATGTGCCCGACGTCGGCGAGGAACGCGGTGAACCAGTAGGGCGTGCCGAACTCGGTCGGAAATGCGGCAAGCGCCGGGCAGAGCGTACCGGTTTCCTTTGTCAGGTGCGCGTTGATGCGATGGCCGTCCGAGACGCCGCGCAGCGGCAGCAGTCGCGCGAGCGCTGCCGTGTCGATGAACGACCACCGCGCGCATTCGCGCCACATGCCGGGGATGCTGGTCGCGAAGGCGGAAAAGGCATGGAGGGTCTCGCGTACCGGCGTGAAATGCGCCGCGCGCAGCGCTTCCTCGACGGCCCGGTGCGTCGTGACAGCCTGTGTCCACGCCGCTTCGACTGACGTGTCATCATCGAACGGCGTAGTCTCGAAAACCGGCGAGAAGGAAAGTACCGACAGGTTGTAATACCCATACATTTCCTCGGCCATCTCGACCTTGCCGGCGCGCCGGTTGGCGTCGTCCGCCGCAGCAGAGCGGGACTGGTTCTGGCGCGCACCGGATGTGTCGCCGCCGCGTAGCGTGGCCGCCAGCAGCGAACGTGTGTCGAGCCGCCGCCCTTCGTGATAGCGACGCACGCCGTCGATGAAGCGCATCGCGGCGGTCGGTGTGGTGAGGCGGAAGCAGTGGCTGACCGTCAGCTCGCCCGGCACTTTCAGCAGGCCGTCGAGACCCGTAGGCAGCACGCTGTCCGGCCAGAAGTCGCGGCGCGCCGGAATCCCTGTGGCGATCGCAAATCGCTGGCGACCGTGGGAGTAGAAGTGCAGATAGTCGTGGCCCGGTCGGACCTCGGTGTCGCACATCGCGAGGTCCAGTGCGGGAATGTCTGGTATCGGCACGGCCGGCACGTGATCGCTGGGCGGCGAGCAGCAGGCGTGCATGAACGCACCCAGCGCGTCGCCCCGAAGTCGGTGGCAGGCAAGTCGTGGATTGCCCGCGACGAAGCCGAACAGGATATTCTCGAAGGTCTCGACGACGGCGGCCAGCTCCGATGCCGTATAGGCGAACAGGTACTGGTCGGAGAACGTGCCGCGCACCGCCTGCATCAGAGCCTGCACAATCGACAGCCGGTTATGCGTCATGCCATGCGTGACCTTGCCCGCAAACCGGTCGATGCCGACCTCGGGAGCCAGCGTGAACGTGACGAAGTGGCGGTTCGTATAGTTCGCGCCATGCTCGAACGTATCGCGTCGTGCATCGTCGACGCGTTGCGAAACCGGGTCCGGCATTGGCACGCTCAGGTACCGGGCACTGCGACGGCGGTGCACCGTCCACCACATCGTCACGGGGCGGCGCGCAATGTCGCGCAGTGATGCGATCAGGTTCTCCATCAGTTCGAGCACGTGACCGGTTGACAGTGCATCGGCGTCCGGTCCCGAGAACTCCCAGGTTGCCATGACGGATGTATCCTTGTTGACGATCAGCGAATCACTGAAGCGAAAGAGCCACGGCACCATTTCGGCGGTGGAACGACGGTCACCATCGGTGCGCTGCGCGATGCGCGCAAGCGATTCCGTGTCAAATGGCGAATGCGTGATAGCAGGCTTCAGCACGGCATCCCCCGGGCGAAGCCCCTGGGACGGGCATTGATCTTCTGGCGCAGCAGCTGGCGGGGCTCGTAGTAGTCGCCCTGACGGCTGTATTTCGCATAGCAGCGGATCTGGTCCGGGTCGCGCCGCACGGCGAGCCAGAGCACGGGATGCGTGACCAGCGCGGCGAGCAGCACCCAGCCATTGCGTAGGCCCGCGGCGAACGTGATGACGATAGCGCCTTGCGCGATACACCATTTGCGGTCGATACCGAGCAGCAGGAACGGTTCGAGCATGGTCTTGCGGATGCGTGCGGCAAGCGGATCTGGCGGATCAACGGGCTCACCGGATGCATCACGGCTATCGGAACGGAGTGATTCCATGCGGGTCTTCCGTCAGATACTGCCGGTGCACGCGGCACCGTGGTTGAACACCTGCGCCCAGAGCAGCGGCATGTTGAGGACCGCCAGCGTGCCGAGTACACCGCGCAGCACATGCGTCTTGATGTTGCTGCGCCCGTCATCGAGCAACCACAACACGATCGACCCAACCAGCGCCGAAAGCGACACGACTTCCAGAAGCTCGTTGTCGAGCACGTCCTGATACACGGTGCACAGCCCGCCGTTCCAGATGCCGGCGTGCGCAATGGCCGGGAGTGTGCCGAGCCAGACGGCAGCGAAGAACAGGCGCAACACGCGGTGATGGCGAACGGCAAGGGTTCGCCACGCAGTGCGCAGATCCATGCAGTGGTGATGGAGTGCAGTGATGACGCGGCCAGTGATGCGGGCGACGCGACCGTATTGATCTCGTTCATGCATGGACCAGCTCCTCGTGGGAGGCATAGCGGGAGAAGAGGCACCGGGTCTGGTAGCGTCCGTTCGGCGCGCCGAGCACTTCGCGGATTTCGACCGGACCGCGCACCGCACCCTGACGCTCGGCGTGGACGAAGAACCGGAACGTGGAGGCGATCTTCTGGCGCAGGTCGTCGATCGACAGGAGCCGCCCTTCGTCGCTCATGCGGATGAGCGACTCCAGCCGGGCAGGCGCCGTGTCAGAAGAGTCGGCATGGAACGAGACGATGGAACCGGGATGCCCGGTGTTCAGCGCTTCCATCAGGTCGAAGGCTTCGGCGCCACGGACCTCGCCAACGATGATCCGGTCCGGACGCACACGTAGCGAGAAACGCACGAGGTCGCGGACCGTGATGCCGAGATTCGTCTCGAAGGCGACGTAATTGGGTGCGTGCACCTGCAGTTCGGCCGTATCCTCGATCGTGATGACGCGATCTTCCGGCGGCATCGCGTCGATCATGGCGTTGAGCAGCGTGGTCTTACCCGATGAGGTGCCACCTGAAAATGCAACGTTGATGCGCTCGCGCATGACCCATTCGAAGAACTCGCGCAGCGCGTCGCCGCCCGAAGCCAGTCGTTCCAGCAGCGCAGTATTGCGGCGTCGCGCAGCCGGTGACTGCGTACCGGAGAGCACGTCGAATGCGCCGCTGCGCTCGTAGTCAGCGAGTTCAATCCGGCGGCGCGTGTGCTTGCGGATCGACATCATGTCGCCGTGGACGGCAACGGGATGCCGGGCGGCTGCGATCCGTAGGCCCGGTAGCCGGGCATCCAGCAACGGCGTCTGCTCCTTCGCATTGACGTTGGCGAGGATCGTGATGGCGCGGTCCAGTGCGTCCGGATCGAGGTCACAACCGGCGACGTACGCCAGGTTTCCGTTACGCTCGACAAAGACTGCGTCGGCGCGGTTGACCATGATCTCCTGTACCTCGGGATCGGCGAGCATCGGCTGTAGCGGACCGAGATAGTCGTTCAGCACCTCAATCGCGTATTCGTACGTCAGCCGGCTCATTGATTGCCTTCCCATGTGAGCGGCCGGAGCAGCTTCGCGATCAGTCCTGGCTGCTGTGTCGTACGAGGCGCGGCCGGCATGGACGATAGGGGCGGGGTCATGTTGAGTGTGCGATAGACACGGCGCGCGTAAGCCATGCGCTTCCCACGCGTTCCTGCGTTGTAGGCCCCGACAGCATCCCAGTTCAGGCCGAGGCGATGGAGGTTCTGCGACAGGATCCATGCACCCACATAGGCATTGGTACAGCGGTCATGGAGGTCCGAGCGTGAGATGCCAAAGCGCGAGAGCGTCGTGAGCCACCGGCTGTTGATCTGCATCAGACCGATATCGGTACTGCCGTCGGTGTTCAGATGGACGACGTTTGCATGCTGTCCGGATTCGACGGTGGCGATCGCGTGGACGAGCCGCACGCTCACGTGATGAAAGCGCGCGGCGTCGTCCATGCAGTCGGCACGGCAATTGAAGGCCAGCCCGCACATCACTGCACCAGTCAGAACGATCCCTGCACGCGTCACCCTGGACCTCATTCATTCGCATGTCGCGGCTGCGCCAGCCACCGGAAAAAGAGCCTGCCAGGCGCGGGGAGCATCCCGGCAGGCCAACAGCGCGCGTCGGCCCTGGGGGAGCGGACCGACGGGTTCACTGTAGACAGGGACGGTTCGCCGATGGGGTGAATCCCTGTCCGGGTGCGCGGGCAGCACAGCAGTTTTTTTGCGAACAGCCCGGCAGTCCGATCATTTCCATGTGAACCGTCCAGTGAAATGCAGAAGGGTCTGGAGAAGGCTGCAAAGGCAAGGGAAGTAAAAGACTATGAAAAGGAAAGGGCCCTATCCAAAGGCCGCGGGTGAAGCTTGGGATGAGACGCTTCACCCGCTGAAAGGCGCAAAGAGCGAAGGGAGAAAAAGGGTGCTGCGACAAAGGGGAAAAACGCCGCGGCGCACGCCGCACAAGGCCAGGAAAGGACTGCCTGGCTGACCGTAATCTCCAGTATCCGCACGTGCGACATGACTGCATGCGACGACCGCTTGCCATGCAGTCATTCCGGACCGTGAGTGAGGGCGGCTGCGTACTGTGGGGACATGAAGCGAGGCGTTGCGCAGTCCGCTCGACCGGATTTCCCGATTTTCCATTACCACGGCAACCCTGCATGGCACCCAGTACTGCTCTGACCTGGCTGGGACTTTCTTCCGCGGCGTCTACGAGGCTGTCCCAGCCAGCGTCACCCTCTGCATCTGTTGCCGTTCGGACATCGCGGCAGCGGCCTCCGTCGGCCCAGCATCTGCCGGTACTCGGTTCCAGCGAGCTCCTTGTGCGAACTGGCATGCAGGGCACAGTCCGTCATATTGGAAGCAGCCTGGGCCTGTCGGTTGATAGCGAGCGCCGGGACGTCGAGCCGCTGATCCAGCGGCTCACCGAATTCGTCCAGTTACTGCCTGCATCGGAGTCGCATCACCATGCACAGCCGGGCGGCCTGCTGATCCATCTGCTTGAGGTGGCACGGTATTCGTTGCATTTCCGCGAGGGCTACCGCCTGCCGCTCGGCGCGAGTCCCGAGGACCAGATGCAGCATGGTGCGCGTTGCAGTTATGCCGTGCTGGTGGCAGCGTTGCTGCACGACATCGGCAAACCCCTGGCAGACCTGAAAGTTGAAATTGTGAGCGGTACGTCAGCTCGGCCATGGGTGCCGCTGGCGGGCAGCATGAACGGACAGGGCGGTGAGTGGTACCGGGTGGATTTTCCGGAACCTGCACAGCGCGACTATGGCGCGCACGCGCGGTTGCCTATCGTACTGCTCCAGCGCCTGGTTCCATCCGCATCGCTCGGCTGGCTTGCGCAGTATCCGCCGGTCATCGATGAGCTTGCCGCGTACCTCTCCGGCGACGCCGGCGCAAAGGACGGGGCGCTCGCGAAGATTGTGGGTGAGGCGGACCGGCGCTCGGTTGCACAGAACCTGCTCGCAGGGCCACGCACCCGGTTTGCGACGGCCCGGACGGTTCCGCTGATCGAGCGGTTGATGGGTGGGCTGCGCCGCCTGCTCGCCGAAGGCGAGCTGCCAATGAACCGTGCGGGCGCCACCGGATACTGCGATGGCGAATCCCTGTGGTGTGTGGCGAAGACGCTCGCCGAGGCCGTGCGGGCGTGGCTGGCACGAAACGAACAGCAGCAACCCGGCGCCGCCGGTATCCCGTCCGATAACAACCGGCTGTTCGACACGTGGCAGGAATATGGGGCACTGATCCCGGCGCCGGAAGGCGGTGCGATCTGGACCGTCAAGATCATGGTTGGGACCTGGAAGCAGACCTTTACGGTCCTGCGCTTTCCGTTCGACAGGCTGTACGCTGACCCGCGCCAGTATCCTCGTTCACTCCCACCTGGCGCAGTGCAGGTGGTCGAGGTCGTCGAGGCTGGAATGGACGCGGCGTCGCCGCCGGTCGGGGATGCGTCACCGGCGCCGCCTGGCAATACGGTAGACGTCCAGTCCGCTTCGCCGGACGCGGACGAGCCGGATCAACCCGGACCCGCTGAGGCAACGGCTGTTCATGGGGGCGCGCCCACGGCGGGAACCGACGCAGCGTTGTCCATGTTGCTCGTGATGCCTGATCTGACTGGCGCAGCAGTCCATAGGCCCATACCGGTGTCAACGGCAACTGTCCCGCAGCCAGCTTCTCGCCGCGACGCGCCGGCTTTTCTGCCTGACGTCGAGAGTGCATCGACATTGCAGGCCGAAGCAGTTCGCGACGGGAAGGCGCATACGGCAGACCGACCTGTGCCCGACCAGGTCGCCTCACCGATGCGCCCGAAGCAGAAAGCGAAGGCGCCGGCACGGTCCGTGGTTGCACGCGAGGGCGGCCGGAAACCGCGACCGAATGCCGAGCGTTTCATGGCCTGGGTCCAGGAAGGGATTGCAACCGGCACTCTGCCGTACAACGAATCGATGGCGCGGGTGCACTTCGTGCCGGAGGGCATGCTGCTCGTGACACCCGCAGTCTTCCGGGACTTCGCGCAGGCGCATCCGGAAGCGATCGAACAGACACCGGCTGAGGACGGCAGAACGCCCGAGCCATGGAAGCAGGTGCAGCGCGATTTTCAGAAGTCGGGCTATCCGGTGGCGGCAGATTCGGGCAGCGCCGCGCGCTCCTACCTGCTCCATTACACAATCAAGGGTGCCGGCGGACGGCAACTGTCCGTGATGCTCGTGCCCGAGCCCGAGCGGTTCTTCAATCCCGTTCCGTCGCCGAACGCGATGATCCAGTCGAAGCAGAAGCCGGCGCAAGACGCCGACGGTCTGCCGCAGCCGTAAGCGTCGGGGCAGGACGGGCAAGCGATGGGCTATCCAGTCGAAAATCTTTTTCGCAGACCAGTCGAACTGCTGTCGTCGGTTGTTGCGCTCGCCGCAACGGGCGTGCTCTGGACCCATCCCACGCTGTTCCTGGTCACCCCCGCGACAGGCGGTGTGACGAGCCTCGGGTTGCTCGCACTGGCCTGGGTGCGCGCCAGGCAGGCATGGCAACTGATCCGCTTCCAGCGCAACCTGCGGCGCCTGCCGCAGTACGTGATTCCGGCCGCAGCGATTCCGTGCTCGACTAGGGAGGTGTTTCTCGGTCGCGGTTTCCGGTGGAGTGGCATTCACACGCACCGCCTGTATCAGGCCCGGCTTCCCGAGAACCGGCGACTGCTTGCCCGCAACGATCTCTACGACCACGCACGGGATTATGAGCGGCGGCATCCCGATGGTCGCCTCGCGCAGATCACGCGACGCCAGGGCTGGTGGAATCCCGTCGCACCATTGCCACCCGCTGGCGGCGATCCCGCCCTGCACGGTGTCGAGCCCGAAGAGCGTGATATCTGGTTCGACCTGGGCGAGCGCGTTGGTCATATGGCCGTGCTCGGCACCACGCGTGTGGGCAAGACCCGGCTGTGCGAGGTCCTGGTCGCCGAGGATATCCGCCGTGGCGATGTCGTCATCGTGTTTGATCCGAAGGGTGACGTCGATCTGCTACTGCGCATGTATGCGGAAGCGAGGCGATGCGGTCGCGAGGGCGAGTTCACGTTCTTCCATCTGGGCTATCCCGACAAATCCGCACGGTACAGCCCGGTCGGCACCTACTCGCGGATCACGGAGGTTGCAACCCGCATCGCGGGCAACCTGCCGAAAGAAGGACAGTCGGCCGCGTTCCGGGATTTCGTCTGGCGCTTCGTAAACGTGATGGCCCGCGCAATGAGCGCGCTCGGCATCCGTCCGACCTACGAGATGATCTACCAGAATGCGGTGAACATCGACGGGCTGGCACTGCGGTATTTCCGCTTCTGGCTCGATCGGGATCACCCGGGCTGGGAAGATGGGCTGGAGGCGCTCGAGAGGGAAGAGGCGAAGCAGGCAATGCGACTGCAGCGCAACCAGGAAGTGCTGCAGGTCGCGAACCTGATCCGTCAGCGGGGCTGGACCGATCCGATCGCGAACGGCCTGCTCTCGGTGATCAGCAACGAGCGCTCTTACTTCGACAAGCTGATCTCGTCGCTCTATCCTCTCCTGGAAAAGCTCACCACGGGACGTACGTCGGAGTTGCTGTCGCCCGACTACGGCGATCCGGACGACCCGCGCCCCGTGTTCGACTGGAACCGGGTGATGGACCGCGGTGGGATTGTGTATGTTGGCCTTGATGCCTTGTCCGACTTCGAGGTTGCGGGCGTAGTGGGTAATGCGATGTTCGCGGATCTCACATCGACCGCGGGCCGGATCTACAAGTACGGGCACGGATACGGCCAGAGCGCCGCTGGCGGAAAGCGTCGTGTGTCGATCCATGCGGATGAGTTCAACGAACTGGTGGGTGATGAATTCGTGCCACTGGTCAACAAGGCAGGGGGAGCGGGCTACCAGGTGACAGCTTACACGCAGACCAGCGCTGATCTGGAGGCGAAGACAGGCTCGCGAGCCAAGGCCGAGCAGATCTTTGGCAACTTCAACACGCTCGTGATGTTGCGTGTGAAATACGTGACGACCGCGAAGATCCTCACCGACCAGTTGCCTATGGTCGATGTGAAGACACTGACACTTGCTTCGTCGGCGACGGATGCAGTACGGCGCGGTGAGGGCGTGCATTTCACGGCGCAGACGCACGACCAGATCTCGGTGCACCCTGTGCCGATGCTACAGCCATCCGATCTCACGCAGTTGCCGAAGGGGCAGGCGTTTGCACTCATCGAAGGCGGCCAGTTGGTCAAGGTGCGGCTGCCGCTGCTGGAGGAGAGCGATCCCATCATGTTGCCCGGACTGGACGAGGTGGTGGCCGATATGCGGGACAAGTACGCGTCCTATGTGCAGGCCGTGTCGTCGTTCGACGACGCAGGCGGCGTGGCGCCGGATGTTATCGGCGGCGCAGTGGGTAGCTTCCTGCCAGTCGCTCCTTACATCCAGCAGTCGTCCAGCGAGCCTTGGGCGGTCGAGGGCAAGGGGGCCGGATTCTGAGAGGAGCGGGCATGAACGCGACGCGCCGGGATGGCAATGCGGACGGTGTGAAGTCGTTTTTCTGGATCGTCGATCTGGCGATCCATGCGATGCTATGGCTGCTGCTGGCATCGCTCCTGTCGGTGCTGGCCGACATTGCCGCAGCCTACTTTTTCTGGCGGGACGATCCGGCGGGGGGGATCGAGGCGCTGCTTCGCTATTACCTGGGACAGACGTCGGATCCCGATCTGGCTACACGTGCCGCAGACCTCGCGTACTGGAGCTGGTTTGGCTGGACGGGCGTCGATGCCTCTGCGCGGGCCTGGCAGGCCGGGACATTGCCGGCTCAGGGTCTTGGCTCCATGCTGCGGCCCGCGTTTACCGGATCGGCACGCGAGGTGTTGATCGTGGCGATGGTCGGAATGAAGCTGTTCGGCGTTCGCGTCTCGATGCTGCTGATGACGATCCCGCAGTTTGTGCTGGCCATTGCGGTCGCACTCACAGATGGACTGGTAGCGCGCCACGTCAGGCGGTCGCAGGGCGGCCACGAATCTGCGACCCGCTATCACCATGCAAAGCATGCGCTTGCATTCGGGGTAATACCACTGACGGCCATCGTGTGGCTCGTTGCACCGTTATGCCTGCCTGTCTATCTCCTCTTCTGGCCAGTCTCGGTGATGATGCTGCTCGCGGTCTGGAACATGGCGAAGTACTTCAAGAAATATACATAGGTAGCAATAGCCTCCCTATACTTCGCTTCGACAATGGAAGAGGGGAAAGACAGTTGATGCAGCGACGTGTGGTGGTCCGGCGCTCGCCCGTGCATGGGCGAGGCGTATTCGCGCTTCAGGCGCTCGAACCCGGCGAACGGATTCTCGAATACAAGGGTGAACTGATCGCGTGGCAAACAGCGGTCAGGCAACACCGGAGGCGGGGTGTGTCCGGTCACACGTGGTTCTTCGGGCTGTCGGACGGACGCGTGATTGATGGCGGACAACGGGGAAACAGCGCGCGCTGGCTCAATCACTCATGTGATGCAAACTGTGAGGCCATCGAGATCGGCGATCGCGTATTCATTCACGCGTCGACCATGATTTTGCCCGGCGATGAACTGTTCCTCGATTACCAACTGGTCACAGACGAATCGGCCGACGACGAGATCAGGCTGGGCTATGTCTGTCGATGCGGCGCTCCCGGATGCAGGGGAACGATGCTGGCAGTCGATGAGCCGTGATTCCAGCAGAGGGAGTCAGTGACTCCGGTGGAGCGTCCGTCCCGCTTGCTCTCTCGCCGCTGATCGCCTGGCAAGCCATGCTTCCAGTTCGGACTCACGCCATCCGGTCGCACGCTCACCGATACGTATAGGGCGCGGGAATTCTCCGCGGCTGATCATCGAATAGATGGTGGCTCGACAGAGACCGATTTTTTTGACGACGTCCTTCATCCGCATTACCTGGTCCATTTCGCACGACTCCGGGATGCCCTAGTCATGTCCGATTATCCATAGAGGCCGCCTCGCCGCAATGGGCATACTGAAACAACATCGTGATGGAACAGGTGGAACAATGAGCTTGCTGAACGTATTGATCGCGCCCTGTGACAATTCGGATTTACACTTTGTTACCGCTTATTTCTGTTGACGTGTGCAGTTGGCCCCGCACGGACGCTCGGGCAATAGCCTGTCGGTAGGACTGCAGCGGATTTTCCTTGCCTTCGCTGCATCCTTACCATAAAGTAAGGCGTATTGGAGGGCCAGTCATGCCATCAGCAACCATTACATCGAAGGGCCAGGTCACGATCCCGGTGGACGTGCGCAACCAGCTTGGCCTGGAATCTGGCGACCGGATCGAATTCAGCTTCAACGAGGAATCGGGCCGGTACGAGGTTTATCCGGCCACGCGCGCACTCGCGTCGCTCAAGGGCATTGTGAAGAAGCCCGCCAAGCCAGTGTCGATCGAGGACATGAACCGAGCCATCGCCGAGCAGGGAGCGTCCACACGATGATCGGACTGGATACGAACGTACTAGTCCGCTACTTCGCTCAGGACGACGCCGTGCAGTCGAAGCGGGCGACGGCGTTCATGGAATCCCTGTCGGCCGAGCGCCCCGGTTACGTTTCGCAGGTTGCGCTGGTCGAACTCGTGTGGGTGCTCGCGCGTTGCTACGGCGTTGAGCGCGGACCGTTGAAGGACATTCTCGAATCCATGGTCGGGACGAAGGAACTGCTCGTCGAAGGGGCGGATACGGTGCGCAAGGCGCTGCGGGTTTTTGCGGCGTCTGACAAGGCGGATTTTGCGGATTGCCTGATCGAGCGGTCTGGACACGTGGCCGGATGTGAATACACGGCAACCTTCGATGTGACTGCATCGAAAGTCGCAGGAATGCAGGTGGTCAAGTAATCGCGGCTCAAGCCGATATCAGGGAATGCGAGGACCAGAAAATGGATGTGCTGTTTTCCGCCAATGCGGCGGTACAGGAATTCGTGCCCGCGGTGGTGCAGCGTCACCGCGCCGCGGGTTTGCTCACGTGGGCGCTCCTGCACAAGATTGAGGCGGAAGTGCTCGCGCAGGTGGCAGCGACCGGCGAAGCATAGCATGCGCGTTCTCGACATGCTTCGCGCGCCTGCCGCGCTCGACTATCCGGAGGACAACCGGCCGGTGTCGTTCGAAGGCCATGATTTTGTTCCAATCGTTTTCGGTGCGATTGATGACGCATGGCGCCGGGTTCACTAATCACGGAAAGAAGGACGCAATTCGGGATGGACGAGACTAAAAATCGTTACCAGTGCCGGTGGAAACAGGCCGATCCCGAACTGGGCGAAGCCGGCCCGCAGGTGCATTACTGGGTTGACACGCGTCCCGAAGAGGCCCATTGGCCGGACAGCGGTGTGATGCGGTGGGATTTGCGACCGGATGACTGGCATGAAGTTTGGCCGGAGCTTATTGATCATCCTTGTGCGCTTCTATTCGCGCCTATACACCCGCGTAGGGACGGTCCGCCGCGATTCAAGGACTGGGTCAGCTCGTGGCCTGAAGGGTATAACTGGCAGGCCAATGTTCCTGAGCATTTGCATGCGCGTGTTCTTGCAATCCTCGAAGGCGGGAATGTGGACATGGCAGAAGAGAGCAAGCAAGTCGAGCCGGTCGCGGCCCTGGTGGATAGAGAGTGTGCCGCGCCACCTGGCTCGATAGCCTCTCCGGCAGCGGATATATGCCGAGCAAAGTTGTCAACGCTTCAGATTGCGGCGATAGACGCATTCGAGACGGCCTTGAGGAAAAGACTGATCTCCAATGCAGAGTGCCTGAAGTTGCTGACCGATTGGCAAACCCGAATCAACGACAACTAGGACAATAGAGCTTATGGTTGAGTCAAACGAAGCCTCGATGGTGTCCCAACGACCGTGGGGAAGAGGATTGCACTACGCGTCCCTGCGTTTTCTGCGGGTAGTGCTTTGGCGTCAAGGGGCGGCCTCGAACGATGTCGTTGATAGCCTTGCTGCGGAACTCACATCGGTTGCAGAAGAGCACGCGGAATGGGCAATAGAGCAGCGAGGTGACTGGGAGATAGTTGCTCGAGCGATCGACTACATGGCGGCGATACATGACGGCCCATGGCAGGGCAAAGCGTGGTTTGAAAATACGCTGCGCGTTCTGATGGAGGTGGCTGTGCCGAACACCGGTCTCGACGAAGATGCCGCGGCATTCCTCGTCGACCTCCAGCGCGGGGCAAACGAGTCATACCAGCGGGCGCCGGTAGCGAAGTCGGAGCTCCGCGTAACAGACGAAGTTGCGGCAATGGTGACCACGTTCACTGAAGCCGGGTGCGAATACGGGCTCGTTTCTGATCTGCTGGACATGTGCGAGGGCATCTTTCACGGCGAGGCGATGGCAGAGGAGGATCGCTACACATTGCTGGTTGCAGCGACAGCCGCTCCATTTGTTCGGCAGGAACGCAAAAAGCGAAAGATTGACAAAGCCGACGCGTAGGAAATCAGGAGGGCTCATGCTGCAGAGATGGATCGGACGGCTCGCGTGTCTTATCGGGTGGCATCAATGGGCGCCGGGAACCCACTACCACTACATACTTAACGATAGCGGCATTCATTTTCACGAATGCGGCCGCTGCGGTAAGGGGCGTTCAAGCTGAAAAATCGGAACCTGCCCGACAAGGTGAAGATCGATGGAAATTTTCAAGGCCGTTTGTCCGCGATGCGAGGGGGAACGGAACTGTAGCGTGCATGGTGCACTTGATGAACCGTGGGAGTGGATGGATGGGCGTAACGCGACCAACGGACAGGTTGATCATCGACTATTGAAGTGCTTGGGCTGTGAAACCGTTTTCTACTGGCGCGGTAGTTGGGACTCTGAGGACTGGGACATTCGAGTAGGTGTCGACGGTGCTCAGGGATATTATCACCCGATCACCGTGACAACCTATCCGATGCCTGAGAAAACCACTAACCGGCCAGACTGGATCTGGGATTTGTCGAACATAGACCCCCAGCTCGCGACGATTCTGACCCAAACATATGATGCGAAAGAAGCGGGCGCACTCATCTTGGCGGCGGTGGGACTCCGGACGGCTCTCGATAGAACGACAGAGTTTCTTAAGATCGACCCCGGTTTGCCACTTGAGAAGAAGGTGGAAGGCTTGATCCAAAGCGGCTTTGTTGGAGAAACGGAGGCGAACGTTCTGGCAACCGTGGCGAACGCGGGAAACGCAGCCGCTCATCGTGGCTGGTCTCCAGATGAGACCGAATTGCGCAAATTGCTTGAAGCATTGGAACATTTCATCAAACGTACCGTGATCAGCGGCAAGTCCGTTCTTGAAATCGCGTCACGCATCCCTCCGCGGCATCCGCGTCCGAGGAAGTCGTTACGAATTGGCGCCGTTGACGATGGTTCGATCAAAGGAGTTGCGATCGGCAAGGTCGATGACGAATAGGAAAATATAGATGGACGCATACGAACTCGGGCTCCTCCATGATAGTCAGGGAAGCATCGTGGCGTTTCAGGCCCATGCAAAGACGTTGAGTACGGCGGTCGCATGATGGCCGATCACGAATACACAATCGGAATGCGCGATGGGCGTTACGTCGTGCTCCGGGACGGCGTGACGACTTCCGGAAGGTTCGCCTCGATCCAATAAGCCAGGACCGAGTTGGACCGCTTGTGCGCGGTCGACGAGGACCGTCGGCGAGCGTTCGGGGAGCGAATGGCCGATCTGGTGACGCGAAATTTAGCGTACACCGTTGACGGGAGTACCAGAATTTGATGATTGGGAAACAGCTTGGGCTTGGTTCTACGAGCAGCCCCAAGACGTTCGAGAGCGTATCGACAGCGCCGCACAAGAGTTGAAGGCGGCGGCCCTTCAGTGAAGGAAGGCGCCAAGAAGTAGCGGCCGCGAGATACTGAAACAATTGAAAATACGCTGTTAACGACGCTAACGTCGTTGACAGCGTTAATGGTAGGGAAGCTATGATGGGAGCGACTATCGAAGTTCTTGAGTTTTCGGAATGGCGGAACCTTGCCAGTAAGCTGCTGCTGGAGCGAGCGAAGCTATCGGACGGCGGATGGGCCTATTTCTTCTTGGCGCGTATCGGAGACGATGAGGCCGGTCTGCTGGTCCTTGACCTTCTTGATCGGCCACCGTGCGCGTTCATCCGCGAGATTTTTGTTGTGCCGATTTACAGGCGAAACCGTGTCGGCGCAACGCTTCTGGCGCACGCCGAAATGGTGGCGAGGCGTAATCACCTACCAATGCTTCGCCTAGAGGCCTACCCGCTCGATGACGGCACGAGTCGAGAGTTTCTAACACGGTGGTACCTCAGGAACGGCTTCAGCGTTGAACATGGCCGCGCCGACCGGATGGCGAAAGCTCTATAGGACTTGCGTGGAAAAATGAGAAAACACCATGCGAATTGATCACGATTATATCAAGCGGATGATTGAGCTCATTCTGGAGCATCCTAGCCCAACGTTCACCATCGAAGATTTTGACGAAGGCGGACTTTCATATCAAACTCCAGAATTCGAATTTCATATGAAATTGTTCAATGACCAGGGGCTTATCGAGCAGGACGATGGGGACTCTGGATTTGGTTTGTTCAAGAGCGTGGATGGGCATGCATCCTGGTCTGTTTTACCGCTGCGGTTGACTTCGAGGGGGCACGACTTTGCTGAGGCAATTTCCGAGAAGAGTGTGTGGGAAAAAGTGAAGAAGGAGCTACCCGGGGCCGCAATGTCTAGTTTGGTTTCGGTGTCGGTAGGCTTGGCTCAGGCCTACGCAAAGCAGAAACTCGGCCTGAACTGAAGTCAATAAAAGCGAGGATCGTGGCGATATCGGCTCTACTGACTCGGGAGGCTGTGGTGATAGGTGCGATCGCGGCATATAGTTGGTGGCGGTCCGCGACTGCTTGGGTGGCACACTGTCACACGAAGCAAGACGGAATCTTTCACGACGGTACGATATCCGTCGATGGCGCTGATTTCTTTTCTACGACCAGAGCGCAATCGTGCTGGAATACGACAGCGGCGATCTTTGCAGCGATGGCGGCGTTGCGTCAGGTTGCAGCGACGTTCTGTGCGTCTGCGGCAACCTGACGAAAACCGAAATAACGGCGGAAAAAAGGCGATGACCACATACTTTCACGTCGACCGCCGAGCGCGCTTTGTCGCTGGCCAAGCTGTCGACTTGAGTAAGCTCGATCTGGCTGCGGCTCCTGATTTGGAGGAGCACTGCAATTACCTCTTTCCCGACGGTGTCTCAGCGCATGGACAGCAGTATCTGAACCTTGACGTGAAATCAGGTAACGGAGAAGCAGCTACCGAGTTGATTTTTGAATATGTTCGTCGAGCCCATTTTCCTACTCGGCCCTCGCGGTTCACAGCGACATGTGCATGGAGGGACCTAGGTGAAGCCATCGCATGGCGAGCACGTGCGGGCGCACCGAATGCGAAAATCTGGTGCCTTGACGCGGCCGAAGGGTTTGTCGCAAACATGAGTCTCCTTAATGTCAGCACATCGACCCTGCGGGCTTCCGAGTTTGCCCACGCGTACTGGGCTGGAGCACAAGGGCCTGTCATAAGCGGATTGCACCTGCCTTGTTGGGAAGTATTGTTGAGCGGCCAGATCACAGTGCTTGAAGAGGTATAGAAAACCACGTGAGCGACGAACTGACGTTTTCATCGAGCCAGCTTGAGGCTATCGCCCGCGCGTTGGGCCATACCGACGATGGCCTTACAGGAGGCGAAATCGGGCACCTGCTGACCACGGCTCGGATCGACGATACTGATCCGGGCATTACGAAATGGACCCGGTTATTTAACGCGTTTGCAAACTGCCAGAATCGGCTAGGGCATCGGCGAAACATTCTGGCGTTCATTCGGTTCGCGATGAAGCCCGACCGCTACGCCCACAGTCCGCAGCGATTTGAGCCAATGAGAGCGAACCTCAATCGAGGGCTGGCGTTCGCTGGTCTCCAGGTCCAGGAGGATGGAGAGCTGGTTGAGAGCGCACGCGCATCCACACTTCCTGACGCGATCCGCAGGGCCAACGAATTGCGCGCGGATCTAGCGGCTCGAGGGGTTCATGCCGATGTACTGGCATTTTGCCGCTCAGAACTTGTCGCAGATAACTATTTTCACACGGTCCTCGAAGCAACAAAAAGTGTCGCGGCGAAACTGCGCGAAAGGACAGGACTAACCGATGACGGAGCGGCTTTGGTTGACCGAGCGCTTGGTGGCAATCCACCTATGCTGGCGATTAACTCCTTGGCAGATGAAAGCCAGCTCAGCGAACAACGTGGCTTTGCCAACCTAGTGAAAGGTATGTTCGGGATGTTTCGGAACACCACGGCGCACGCGCCGAAGCTGCTTTGGAACATGAGCAAAAATGATGCAGAAGATCTGTTGACGCTAGCCTCGCTAATTCACCGCCGCTTGGATGCGGCCGTGATGCCGGCTCGCATATAGGAAACTGGAAGAAACCTTGAGGAAGGTACAAGAAGCCGCCAACAAGGCGCGAGCAGAGCGGTGAACTTAAACGGGCACGAGTTGAGCTGGCTCAATCCGACCGGAAAGAAGAATTCTCCAAAAGATGAGCTTTATCAGGTTATTGAACCAGAGAACGAAGGTAACGTAGACAGCTGAACGGAAAACACCCATGAGGCTCGTAAAGCCGCTTGACCGGCAATCCCTCATCCGCATCCCCTCTGCGCTGGAGGGAAAGTTCTATCTGGGCGGGCCGTACGAATTTGACTCACTGCTTCGGGAACCCGACCTGTTTGGCGATGAGGATGTCGAATGGCGCCCAATCCAGATCGCTCAGCCAAACGGCGAACCGGTCCGCCTCGCCGAGGTGGACGTGGCGTCTGGGCGACACGATGCGAAGGTCGCTGAGTGGCCAGGTTTCCCGACGGAAGTGCGCTACAGGCTGCGATATCTTTACCGGGATGCGCCCGGTTCAGCAATCCTGGGCGTGGTGGAGTTGAAGGTTTCCCATAAAGTCCTTGGCGTTCAAAACCGCTTCGCCACCGAGTGCACCAAGGTCATTCATACCGTGTATGTGACGCCCTCGAGCCGGGGCAAGGGCATCGCCCGCATTCTGCTTGCCGAGGTATTGAGTGACGCTCCCGACGTTCACGTACATCCTCAATTCTCTGAGGACGGTGCAAGGCTGTTCGGGTTTGATCTTCACGGCAATCGTGCGTGATGAGCCGGAAATCGGGCGTTTTCGGTCTACGATCGGCTTTGCAGGCCGCGTGGCAGTCGAGAACCCGCGTAGGCACTCGCAGGAAAACGCTACACGGGCCCACCGATTTCTTCATGTATCGTCTGTCGCCGGACCAGTAGCCGTACCCTGCGACCTTGATCACAAAGTCATCGCCTGTGCGCAAAGCGCCTTTCCGGCATCAGCGAATCGCGCGCCGGCACGAACGAGTGGCATTAACGCGGCAACGCGAGGAAAACACGATCATGAACACCTATGTACCCAATAAAGACGCTCTCGACTATCACGCCGCCAGTGAAGGCCTGGATTTGAAAGAGGTCAACGGCTTTTTCGTCGAGGGTCCTGCCGATGTCCTGATTGAACGCCTGCTCGATCAGGCCACCCATCGTGGCCGGGACGCGTTCGAATGCGAAGAAGATTTTCTGCGCGAAGCGATTCGACACTACGCATCAGGAAATATTCACGGCGCAGTGAGCAATGCCCAGTATGCTGCGAAGCTGGGCTCGGGGAGGGTGCTTGGCTGGCAGGGCAATCACGATCGCTCGTTGCCACTGCGAGAAGCGCTGAACCACGCGCGTGCAACTCACGATATGTTGTAACCCAGCGTGATTGGGCGGCGTTGGCCACGGCTGGTTGTTGGCCGTGACGACTGAGGCAAAGGACGCGTTGAGAAAGGGAAACAGATGAACACTACTGTGAAGGTTGATTCGAACCGTTGCAGCCAGTGCGGTACCGAAATCGCGGAATCCGCCTCGTCCGCCCTGGACGAGCGGATGCCTTGTCCGAAATGCGGCAGTACCAGTCGACAGCTGTCTCTCTCAGCGCACACAACTATAACCATGACGGCGAGCGCGGACGCGCGGGTCATCCCCTATCCAACGATCTTACTGGGGGAGGCCCGTGATCTGTATTCGGCAGGCAAGTACGGGATATCAGTACTCGTGGCTCACATGGCGTGCGAAGTCGCTGCGGAGCGAGCTATTGCAAGAGCATTTGCACAAAGCACGTTTCCTCATATGGCCGATCCCATGTTGAAGTTTCTCAACGGCTACAACTTGGCCAATGAGCGGATCCGGGCTTTCTACACTGCACTGACGAACGATGACGTGGCTGGTTTGGCCGAGTGGCACGCATTCAAGGCGTCCGCGGAACGAAGGAATCGGGCGGCTCATGCGGGAAAGATCGTTCATCAGCAGGAAGCTAAGGAAACGTTGAACGCCACGACAGCGCTAGTTGCACATCTAGGGTTCGTTTGACTTCGGACGCAAAGGAAAATTCCATGAGCACAGCCAGTGAAGACCGTAGCACCGTGGTTGCCGAGAAAATCGCTCGGTTGTGCAAGGAGCTTGAGAAACTGGGTTTCGCGACGTCGTTCTTCTATCGCGCGCCTGGATTGGCTCAGGCGCCTGTCGCGCACCTGCTGATCGGCGAGACGCAGTAGGACGTCGAAACGGTTACCTATTTTCCGTATGTAAGGGTCAAGCAAAATGTGGGCAGAGGTCAAATTTTCTTTCGTAATTGTAAGGATGTGGCCGTTCGAAGCCCCCAGAACACATGCGTTTGACCTTTGAGTCTGATTTTCCTGATACTGTGTGAAGTGAACTGAAAGCGACGAGAGCGCGCTGCCAAGCATGCGACGGGGTGCGCGCGGGCCATTCGTCGGTCGACCGCGGCGTGAGGAAACTCAACTCTCCTGCAGAAGACGCCAGTAATATGGGGGAAACTTGAATCACACGACCTTAGGCCACCTGGATGGCCCGAGCTGGGAGCGCATGTGCCGAGCGGCGTTCGTTCTGAAGTACG
Organism: Burkholderia sp. Ax-1724; assembly: GCF_011752995.1. Taxonomy (GTDB): domain Bacteria; phylum Pseudomonadota; class Gammaproteobacteria; order Burkholderiales; family Burkholderiaceae; genus Paraburkholderia. The sequence continues at coordinate 136,359 of NZ_VWWL01000019.1, read as the reverse complement.
GGGACCGGTATCAAAACATGCAGGCATCTCCGGGCGATTTTGGAATCGAAGGCTGGACTGCTGATGGTCATGCGTTTCAATGCTATTGCCCTGAGAAGAATTACACCCAGAGCGAACTTCATGATGCAGTTCGAGACAAGATAACTACCGATATACCCAAGCTCAATCGCTATGCGAAAGAGATTAGGGCGCGAATCGGTGACACGAAAATCCGTTCTTGGCTGTTTGTGACGCCTGTCATTCCTCACAATGACATCCACAAACACGCACGAAAAAAGGAAGCGGAAGCGCGAGCGTGGCAATGCTCCATCCTCGAGTCGAATTTTTCGATATTCATCCAGGATGCTGAACACTACGCCACTCAATTTGAAGAGTATCGACGCAGCCAGGGGGCTAGGCTGCACCTCGGCCCCACGTTGCCACCGGCGGTTGTGCTGCCGGAGGCACCCGAAGCGTTTCAGAAACTTGTGGACCGTAAAAATCGAGTTCGGCTGCAGAGCAAGTCCAACCGTCCCGATTTCGAGCGCAGCCTGAAGGCGCTGAACGATACAACTGAGCGCAAATTTGTCGAATGCGACATGCACCTGTCGAACATCGAGAAGGTGTCTCCTCTAGCGTACGAACAGATTGTTCACGTCATCGGCCGCTATGCTGATGAGATGACTGAGCTTCAGTTCACGTGGTCGGATGAGCCACAGAAGCTCATTGACCGTATCAAGTCGGAGCTCAGTGAGCGTCTTGCAGGCGAGCCGAGAACGACCATGGGAGTGGTGGATGCACAAACCCTTGCAGACCTGATGGTTTCTCGGTGGCTCGCTGTCTGTCAACTTGACTTCAGCGAGTCCTAACAGCCATGACCTTCCTCGCATTTACCGTCCGACCGTCTGTCGTCATTCCGGACCATCGGCCGCTCTACAAAATCGTGCAGGTCCTGTTGGTGCTGTATCTGGCTTCGTATGGGAAGAAGTCGAGCATGGTCCGGCTCCAGATGTTCAATTGGGCGCTTAAGAGCAGCGCCCGCCGCGACAAGCTTGCCGCTGCTGCACAATCCGGCGAGTTGGATTTCCCGGCTTGGGGCTTCGACCCTGCACTTGATACGGCAGTCGCCTTGGCGAAGGCGGACGGCTTGCTCGAAGCCACGACGACGGGTGTCAAGCTGACTGAGAAGGGCGCTCAGTTCTGTGCGTCCGCCGCCAGAGAGGAGCTGTACGACGATGAGCGCGCACTTCTGTCCAAGTTGAAGACCTCGATTACTGAAAAGATGGTTCAGACCATCGTCAATAGGTGGGTATAGGCATGTTTATCAGCGCAGCGGAAGTGAGAATAAATAGTTGCGGCGAGCGCTTTGGTTTTCGGTGCGATTTTAAGGGCGGTCTCAACGTCATTCGCGGAAACAACTCGTCTGGCAAGAGTACGCTGGTCAATACGCTGATGTATGGCCTTGGCCTGGAAGAGGTGGTCGGGATGAAGGGCGAGCGCGCCCTTACGTCGGCTGTGCGAGACAGCTTCCAGTTCGACGGGAGCGTGCGACAAATCGACGAATCCGCCGTGCTCGTCGAAGTACGCAACACGGCTGGCAGCACTGTGACATTCCGCCGTCCTATCAAGAACGCCGAAAAAAGCACGAAGCTTGTCGAAGTCTTCGACGGGGCGCTGCTAACAGACAGCACAATCGTGGCTCGAGCGCCCGTCCCGCTGTTCCTCCACGATGGCGGCGCCGCCCAGGATGAGCAAGGTTTCCTGAACTACTTCGAGCGCTTTGTCGGGATGCAGCTACCGCGAGTCCAGTCTTCGACTGGCGGCCTGACGCGACTCTATCCGCAGGTGATTGCTGCGGCGCTCTTCATTGAGCAAAAGCGTGGCTGGACCGACTACATCGCGAATATCCCTTTCTATCAGATACTGTCAGCGCCGACGCGCGTTGTGCAATATCTTCTCGGATTGGACAACTTTCAGCTCGAAGAAGATAAGGCCCGCAATCAGCAACTCATCACCGCGCTGCAGTTCCAGTGGGCGAATGCGTACTCCGATTTGCATGGCAGCCTGCGCTCGACCGGCGTATCGTTGAAAGGCGTTCCCAAGGCTCTTAGCAAGGAGTTCAAGGCGGAGAACGCATCGTTGTCGGTGCAGTTCAGTGGCGCAGAGGTTCCACTGCAGGAAGCCATTTCAGCGAAGCTCAAGGAGTGGCACGAGATTGATGCGAAGCGCCGAGCTGGTCCAACGTCCGAGTCTCCCGATGTGATTCGTCTGCTCGAATCGGAGACATCGAAGCTCGAGCGCGTCATGACCCAATACGAGGAGATGGCGACGGAGGAGCGGCTGCGTAGGGCAACGCTTGCGGAGCTCCGAGAGCTCCTCTTGGAGGCCCAAGTCGACCTCAAGAAGAACAAGACTACGCGCAAGCTTCGAGAGCTTGGCGGGGCCATGGAGCTAGCCACCGCGAAGGAGGAGTGTCCGACATGCGGCTCTGCGACGACCACTTTGGCAGGTCGTGCAGAGGGCATCCAGCCAATGGACCTGGATTCGAACGTCGAGTACCTTGAAGCGCAGGTTCGCATGCTCGGGCGACAAATCGCCGGGCTCTCGAGCGACCTGGAACAGAGCGGAGCAGTGCTGAAACAGCTGGAGGCTGTCATCTCCGAGCAGCGGGCTTATGTCGTCAGTATCCGGCGCAGCACTTCGCAGTCGGATGCTGTACTCGAAGCCTCGGTCAGGAAGCAGATAACGCTTGAGCGCGAAATACGCGAATACGAGGCCGCACAAACACGTCTGTCGACCTTCCTCGAAGAGGGGCCCGAGCTGGCCCGGCGTCTTGGTCTGGCTGAACAGGCGAAGCAGGACTTTCCGCGGGACCTGTACTCACAGCGAGACCGCACGAAGATTTCGATTCTGGAGAAACACTTCCGGGCCAACGCGTCATCATTCGAGTACAGCAGCGCGATTCCGTCCGACATTCGCATCAATCCCGAAACGCTGCTGCCGGCGTTAGACGATTTGACGCTTAGACAGGTGAAGCGTAGGGATATGAAGTGGGAGTCGTCCGCGAGCGACTTTGTCCGGCTAATCTGGGCCTATCTTATTGCCATCTACCAGACGTCGAACCAACGGGACTTCACGGGCAACCATCCAGGCGTGCTTCTGTTCGACGAGCCCGGGCAACACTCGATGAGCACAAACAGCCAGAAGGCGTTGATGCAAATTTTCAGTGGTGAGAAGCAGCTTCAAAGCATCGTTGCCGCCTCGTTCGAAGACAGTGATTTGGTCTTCGAGGAGGTCACCGAGGGGAGCAGGTTTCACCTCATCCAGCTCCCTCAGAAGGTCGTCGGACCGCTTGCTCACGATGGCGTGATGTGATGGCACAGCGCCGCCGGACGCCCAATTCCCGTTACACCCTAAAGGCAAACGCGAACCCCATTCTTGCGAACATACCTCAATGAATTGACATGTCGGACATCAGGCAAATGCCCGCCAATATCCTGACCACGGACACCGGGGTTGGTGTCGGGCGCAAGGAGGAGCAGGTGGACCTCTATGAACTGCTTGCTCACGAGCAGTACGCAGACCGTGTCATTCTGTACGCTAGTGCATACGGCGATTTGGGCTCCGTGCTTATCCAATCTGTGCTCGTGCCGAGCACTTCGATTGACCTGACAGCTTCTTCTTCATTCACGGACTGGAGCGGTACTCTTTGTCGGTATTGAATAACGGTATTGGCTTCGGGCAGCGTCTGGTCGGCGGCGATACCGTCACGTACGCCGTTTACGAGCTTCGAATCTGGCGATGCGTGTGAGGGAGCAGGGTGTTTTGGTCGACGGGTCGACGTCCCTGAACGACTTTAGACAAAGGGGCCGGTCCAGAGAAATTTCGCGCTACCATAGCACGCATAATGTAAGGCCCTAGACGAACACATAGGGCGGTACGCTTTACGGTATCATGCTTAAACGGATCGTCCCAATCGCCCGCCGTTGCTGGTTTCGCAGGCCCGATAGAGAATCGAGTGGGAGTAAATCAGGACGTTGTTCCTGAACTACCGCCAACCTGCAAGACAGGTTGGCGGTAGAAGCGGCGACAAAAACCAAGAACCCGGATTAACACCGTCCCATTTACCATCCCGACTTAAACCACCGTCCGGTCTGAAACCACGTCGACCCGAGTCCGAGCCGACGTTCGACACATCGCATCACATAACCCACCCCCACTACCGCACCAACTCCCCCCGCTCCAGCATATACCGCCGAGGCGGTAGCCCGACATGACGCGTGAACGCGATGCTGAACGTACTCGCCGAGCTATAGCCAACCCGCTGCGCTACATCCGCAATGCTGGCTTTCTGCCGCAGCAGGCTCTCGGCCAACGCCATGCGCCACGTGAGCAGATATTCCATCGGCGCGAGCCCCACGGTCTGACTGAAGCGTTTGAAGAACGCCGAGCGCGAGAGCGCGGCCTCTTTGGCCAACTGCGCGACCGTCCAGGGCTGGGCGGGACTCTCGTGCATCCGCCGTATCGCGGCGGCGAGGCGCTCGTCGGCTAATCCGCGCAAGAGGCCAGGGGATGCGCCGGTTCTCGCCGTGGAGCGCAGCGTTTCGATCAGCAGCACTTCCAGCAGGCGTTCCAGGATCATGTCGCGTGCGGGGCGTCTCGCACGCGATTCGTCGTTGACGAGTTCCACGAGTGCCGTCAGCCGCTTCTCGCCGCGCACATGCACGAGTTGCGGAAGCAGCGAGACAAGCAAGGCCGTATCCGGCGAACCGAAAACGCAGTAACCGACCAGCCAGCGCGCATTGGGCGAGCCGCTTTCGTTTCCGAGACGGAATTCGCCGTCGGCTAAGGCGATGGGCTCGGTGTCGCGGTCCTCCGCTGTCGCCGGGTCGAGACTCGACATCGTGAAGCCATGCGCCGAGGGAACCAGCGCGAAATCACCTGCCACGAGCGTGATCGGCTCATGGCCATCGACGGCGAGGTGACACGAACCGCCGAGCAGCGCGCAGTAGAAGGGGCGGCCTGCTTCCGTGCGGCGAACGCGCCAGGCCCCGGCGCCACTGACCACTTTCGAGAACGCGGCCCTCGGCTGAAGCAACGTGACCACCTCGGCAAGCGGGTCGATCATGGTGGACGAATGAAGGCGAAATGTGGACCTTTGATTGTAGGCAGTCCGCGTCCGCGCGTCTATTGTGTCGGTTCCACAGACAACCGGGATCACGCATGGGAACCATCCTCATCACAGGCTGTTCGTCCGGCTTCGGCCTCGAAACCGCCCAATACTTTCTCGATCGCGACTGGAAGGTCATCGCCACGATGCGCACGCCGCGCGAGGGTGTGCTGCCGCGCTCCGAGAATCTGCGCGTGCTGGCGCTCGACGTCACCGACCAGGAAAGCATTCGCCGCGCCGTGGATGCCGCCGGGCCGATCGACGTGCTGGTCAACAACGCCGGCATCGGTCTGCTGAATGCCTTTGAAGGCACCTCGATGGATACAGTGCGCGAGGTCTTCGAGACCAATACGTTCGGCACGATGGCGATGACCCACGCCGTGCTTCCGCAATTCAGGCAACGCCAGGCAGGGGTCATCGTGAACGTCACCTCGAGTGTGACGTTCAAGCCGCTGCATCTGCTCTCGGTGTACACCGCCAGCAAGGCGGCGATCAACGCGTTCACCGAATCGCTGGCGCTGGAACTTGAGCCGTTCAACGTGCGCGTTAACCTCGTGTTGCCGGGGCGAGCGCCGGAAACCCGTTTCGGGGAAAACGCGCGAGCCCGGATGGGCGGCATTCCCGATGCCTACGCCGATCTGGCGCAGAGCGTCTTCGCGGGATGGGCGCAATCGTCCGGGCCTGTCACTCAGGCGCTGGATGTGGCGGAAGCGGTGTGGCGCGCGGCGCACGACCCGTCGAGCACGATTCGTTTGCCCGCCGGCGCGGACGCGGTGGCGTTGGCCGCGCTGAGTCCGGCGGCGGTAGCGTAAGCGCGAGGCGCAAGCAGCACCGTGACGGCATGGTCGCGCAATTGACGGCATCGCGGTTCGACGCCGCTGCCGATGAGGCCATGCCGTTGCTACCACCCCTTCAATGACATTCCGGTGTCCGAGCCGTGACCACGCCGCACCAATCGGCCACGAACCGGCCACGAACCGGCTACCAACGGGCCACCCACCGAACTTCGCCCCCACCCCCCAAGAACGATCCGCCAATCTCCCCGCCATTCCATGCCTCATCGCGCGAGTCGCCCTGACGATCCCGCGCATTCACTTCTCTGTCACCACACGTCACTACTGTGATGCGGATTGGCGAGCCCCGCGCTCACGATCGCCTGGCTCCACGAAGAGCCGACCCGCACGCTAACGAGTCATGGAGAAAACGATGATGGATGGCCGTGTCGATCAAGGCTTAGACGTTCTCGAAACGCTGTACGGGCGCTATTGGCAGGGCGGCGAAGCCCTGCTGCGCGCCTTCGCCGACCAGCGTAAATTCGGCAATACCGTGTCGGAAGTGGCGTGGAACCAGGCCAGCCGCGTGCGCCACGCGGCCGCCGCTTTCGCCGACGAACTGCAGCACACCATCGAACACGAGCTGAAGCAGTTGCACGCGCGGACCTCGAATGCGCCGGCCAGCTGGATGGCCGACTGGATCGGCTACCTGACCGATGCCGTGCAGCGCCAGGTGCTGATGCTCGACACGTTGCGCCAGCGCGGCAACAACTACGTCGAGCATCTGAAGGCGGGCATGCCGCCGGTGCTCGACTTCCAGTACGAACTCCTGATCGACGGCCGCGAACTGGCGTTGCCGGTCAACTATTCGCTCGTGCGCATCGTTCCGCCGGCGGACGTGACGATCGACGACGACAAGCAGCCGTTCATGATTATCGATCCGCGCGCGGGCCACGGCGCCGGCATCGGCGGCTTCAAGCCGGACAGCCAGGTCGGCGAGGCCTTCAAGGGCGGCCATCCGGTCTACTTCGTCGTGTTCCGCCCGGTACCGGAACCCGGCCAGACCATGGCCGACGTGCGCGACGCCGAAGTCGAATTCCTGCGCGAGATCGCGCGCCGTCATCCGAACGCGCACCGGCCCGCGGTGATCGGCAACTGCCAGGGCGGCTGGGCCGCAATGCTGCTCGCGGCATCGGCGCCGGATCTGGCCGGTCCGGTCGTCGTCAACGGCGCGCCGATGTCGTATTGGGCGGGCCGCACCGGCGAGAACCCGATGCGCTACACGGGCGGCCTGTCCGGCGGCGTACTGCCGGCGCTCGTCATGTCCGACCTCGGCAACGGCGTGTTCGACGGCGCGTGGCTCGTGCTCAACTTCGAGGGTCTCGACCCGGCCAACCATCTGTTCAAAAAGTACTACCACCTGTATTCGCACATCGACTCGGAAGCGTCGCGCTATCTCGGCTTCGAGCGCTGGTGGGGCGGTTTCCATCTGATGAACGAGGCCGAAATCCGCTGGATCGTCGAGAACCTGTTCGTCGGCAACCGGCTCGCGCGCGGCGAAGCGCGGCTCGGCGGCGAGGCCATCGACCTGCGCCGCATCACCTCGCCGATCGTCGTGTTCGCCTCGCATGGCGACAACATCACGCCGCCGCAACAGGCGCTCAACTGGATCGCGGACCTCTACGCGAACGTCGACGAGATCAAGATGCGCGGCCAGCGCATCGTGTACATGATCCATCAGTCGATCGGCCATCTCGGCATTTTCGTATCGGCGAAGATCGCCACGCGCGAGCACGACGCGATTACCGAGACGCTGCGCGCCATCGACGGCCTGCCGCCCGGCCTCTACGAAATGAAGCTCGACGATGCCGCCGACCGCGTGCATATCCGCTTCGAGGCCCGCACGATCGACGACCTGCTCGGCATCGACGACGGCCGCGACGACGAAGCGCTGTTCGCGTCCGTCGCGCGTCTGTCGGAAATGGGCACCGAGCTGTACGAGTTGGCCGTGCGTCCGTTCGTGCGCGCGGCGGTCACGCCCGAGTCCGCGCAGGCCGCGCGCGATTTCCAGCCGATCCGTCTGCGCCGCAGCCTCTTCTCGGACCAGAATCCGCTCATGAAGCCGGTCGAGGCGTGGGCTGCGACGGCACGTGCGCAGCGTCAGCCCGTCGATCTGGACAATCCGTTCGCGGCGTTCGAGCGCATCGGCGCGCTCGTCGTCGAAAACCAGCTCAATCTGTATCGCGGCATGCGCGACGGCTGGCGCGAAACGATCTTCCACGCGATCTACGGCTCGCCGCTGATGAAGGGCATCGGCCACCACGAATTGCAGGGCGCGGAGCATCGCCGTGGCAAGGACCTGCGCGCGCTGCCCGAAGTGCGCGCCGCACTCGAGGCGATGACCGAAGGCGGCGCGGCCGAGGGCGCGGTGCGCATGCTCGGGCTGATGTCGAAGGCGCGCGGCTATCTGCGCCGCTCGCGCATGGAACGCGTGCTCGACATGCTCACGCATACCGACCGGTTCGGCCATTTCGACGAAGCGGCGCTCGCGAAGCTGCTGCGCCAGCAGCAGATCATCGTCGATCTGGAGCCGCAGCAGGCGCTTGCCACGCTGCCGCTGTTGCTCGACACGGAAGACAAGCGCCACACGGCGCTCGCCGCCGTGGTCGACGTCTCGGGTTCCGTCGAGACGATGCATCCGGCCGCGCTGGTGCTGCTGCAACGCTTCCAGCAGATGCTCGGCATGCAGGGGGCCGCAGCGCTTGCCGCCGGTCCCGGACCGGCGGCGCTGGCGGGCCCGGTCGCGCGGACCGCGCTCGCGGCCGACCTGGCCACGGACGCGCAGGCGGCCGGCCATCCCGCGCTCGCCGTTGGCGGTACGCCGGTGCCGCGCGCGCCGAAGATCGAGCCGCGCGCCCACGGCGAACAGCCCGACGATCTCGAAAGCTTGGCGGGTGTCGGCCCGCGCATGGCGGAGAAGCTGCATCAACTGGGTATCGAGTGTTACGCGCAACTCGCGGCGCTGGAGCCGGAAGAGGCGGCATGGCTGGACCTCAAGCTCAATGCGCGCGGCCGCGTGATGCGCGAGGGCTGGATCGAGCAGGCGCGGGCGCGCCTGAACGGCCACGCGACGGACTAACCTGGATCACCTGAAATGACGAGGACGAGCGCCATGGAAGAAAGCCACAGCAACAGGACCTGGGACGAACTGCATGCCGGCGACGAAGCCGTCGTCGAGCGCGTCGTCGCGGAGCGCGACATCGTGCTGTTCTCGCATGCGTCGGGCAATCTGAATCCGATGCATATGCCCGGCATCGACGTCGATGGCGACGGCAAGAGCGACACGGTTGCGCCGTCGATGTGGATCGGCTCGCTGGTCTCGGCTGTGCTCGGCAATCTGCTGCCGGGCGCAGGCACGCTGCTGCTCGCGCAACAGTTCGAATTCGGCGAGCGCGCGCGCGTCGGCGATACGTTGCGGGTGACGGTGCGCGTGCTCGAGAAGCATGAGCGTCCGCGCGCGATGCTCGAATTCCGCGTCGAGGTGGTCGACGGCGAGATGGTCGCGCAAGGCCGCGCGGAAGTGCTCGCGCCGCTGCATCGCGTCGTGACCAACGAAGCGGATCGCCCCGCGCTGCTGATGGACCAGCACGATCACTTCACGCGGCTCATCGAGATCGCGGCGAGTCTGCCGCCGCTGCCGACCGCCGTCGTGTGGCCCGACGATCCGAACTCGCTGCGCGGCACGCTGCTGTCGATGCGCCGCGGCCTCATCACGCCGGTGCTGATCGGCGCGCGGGCGCGTCTGGAAGAAGCGGCGGCGGAGTGCGGCGAAGCACTCGGCGAGGTGCCCGTCATCGACGCGGCCGATCACGAGGCGGCTGCCGCGAAGGCCGTGCAGCTCGTCCACGCGGGCGAGGTGCGCGCGATCATGAAAGGCAACGTGCATTCCGACGAACTGCTCGCGCACGTCGTGAAGAAGGACGGCGGCCTGCGCTCGGGACGGCGCATCTCGCATGTGTTCGTGCTCGACGTGCCGACGCTCGATCATCCGCTCTTCGTCAGCGACGCGGCCATCAACATCGCGCCCGATCTGCCGACCAAGGCCGACATTGTGCAGAGCTCGATCGATCTCGCGCGCGCGTGCGGCGTGCCGTTGCCGCGTGTGGCGGTGCTCTCGGCCGTGGAGACGGTCAACGTGAGCATCCCTTCGTCGCTCGATGCGGCGATACTCGCGAAGATGTCGGATCGCGGCCAGATCACGGGCGGGCTCGTCGATGGCCCGCTCGCGATGGACAACGCCATCGACGCCGCCGCGGCGCGCACGAAGAAGATCGTGTCGCCGGTCGCGGGCGCGGCGCAGGTGCTGATCGTGCCGAATCTGGAAGCGGGCAACATGCTGGCCAAGCAGCTGACGTTCGTCTCGCGCGCCCAGCCGGCCGGGCTCGTGGTCGGCGCGCGCGTGCCGGTCATGCTGACGAGCCGCGCCGACAACGACCAGGCGCGCCTCGCGTCGTGCGCGGTGGCGATTCTTTACGACCACTGGCGGCGCGAAGGCACGAGCGCGGTGACGTCCGCGGACGCAATGGCCGCGGACGTGACGGCGGACAACGCCAGGGAGAATCTGTCATGAGCGCCGCACTGCGGCAGGACACCGCCGGCGCCGCGCTGCTCACGCTCAACGCCGGTTCCTCGTCGATCAAGTTCGCGCTCTACGACGTGGACGGACTGCGACGGCGCGCGACCGGGCTCGTCGAGGCGATCGGCGGCGCGTCGCGTTTCAAGGCGAAGGACGACGGGCAGCATCAGTGGGACGCCTCGATCGACGCGCCGAACCATGTCGATGCCTTGCAGGCCATCATCGAATGGATCGCCCGCGAGATGGCCGGCGCGGTCATCAGCGCGATCGGGCATCGCGTCGTGCATGGCGGCATGCTGTTCGATCGGCCCGTGCTCATCACGAACGAGGTGATCGCGCAGTTGCGCTTGCTCGTGCCGCTCGCGCCGCTGCATCAGCCGCACAACCTCGCCGGCATCGATGCCGCGCGCGAGGCGTTCGGCGAGGTGCCGCAGGTCGCGTGCTTCGATACGGCGTTTCATCGCGCGCATCCGTTTCTGAACGACTGCTTCGCGCTGCCGCGCGAGCTGTTCTATCAGGGCGTGCGCCGTTATGGCTTTCACGGGCTCTCGTACGAGTACATCGCGGATTATCTGCGCGTGCATTACCCGCATCATGCACGGGGCCGCGTGCTGGTCGCGCATCTGGGCAACGGCGCGTCGATGTGCGCGATGCGCGACGGCCGCTCGATCGCCTCGACGATGGGCTTCTCCGCGCTCGACGGCCTGCCGATGGGCACGCGCTGCGGCCAGGTCGATCCCGGCGTGCTGCTGTATCTGATGCAGCAGGGCATGGATGCGCAGGAAATCTCGACGATGCTTTACGAGCGCTCGGGGCTGCTCGGGCTGTCGGGCGGCGTGTCGAACGATATGCGCGTATTGCTGGCGTCCGGGAGTCCCGAGGCAAACGAGGCGATCGCCTATTTCGTGTCGCGCATCCGGCGCGAAGTCGGCGGGCTCGCAGCGGCGCTCGAAGGGCTCGATGCGATCGTGTTTACGGGCGGTATCGGCGAGAACGCGGCGCCGATTCGCGAGCGGGTGCTGGCCGGCATGGCGTGGATCGGCGTCGAGATCGACGAGGCGCGCAACCATGCCAACGAACGGGTGATCTCGTCCCATCTGTCGCGGGTGCTCGCGCTGCGCGTGCCGACCGACGAGGAAGGCATGATCGCGCGGCATACACTGAATACGGCGCGGATTGCGCCGGAAATCGCGGCGGTTTCGGAAGCGGCTCGGTGAGGCAGGGGATGCGGCGAGGGACGAGGCGATAAGCGGGTGTAGGGGCCGGCGGGGTGTGTGAGACTTGATCTCCCTTCGGCTCCTGCCTGAAGCGCCGGGATCGCCCGAAGCCCTTGAAGCGCGCCGCCGCCGCGCCGGTCCGCTCCGCCGTCAGAGATCGGCGCTCGACAGCGTGATCCGTTCACCGGTAATGGGCAGTACTTTCTGCTCGACGGCTTGCAAAAGCCGGCGCTTGCCGAGTTCGAACGCGAGCATCAATTGCTTCGGCGTCTCGTTCGCCGCGCCGAGTTTTTCGCGGACCGTTTCGGCAGGGAGCGCGAAGGCGCAGTATCCCCAACCGAAGGCGTAGGCCGAAAACCAGAGTGTCGCGTCGCCGGAAAGTTGGGGGGCCGTCAGGTTCATCAGGGGTGGGTTCATGGCTGTCGCTCGCCTGGCCGATGGGAATAGTGCGTGATTCTCGCATAGCCGATTGACGTGGACCGTTTTCATGGAACGGCCCACCGGCTCATCTCCAGTTATCCTGACTGTTGGGCTGGCTTCGAAGCGTGGCCCGCGATCGCCCTGGCTTGGGCGATCGCGGCCCGAAGTGACGCTGACGTCGAAGCGAATGTCAAAGCGGATATCGAAGCGTCCGCGACCGGCTGCCGCAGCACCGGTCTTGCCGCCGACGCCTCGCGCCAACTCCGCTCAGGCCGCGTCCTTTCTTTCCGTATGCAGCACCAGTTCAGGCACGCTTCGTTCGGACTCCGGAACCGAACCGGAGGGCCGATGCACATCGTGCGTCACGAAGCCCTGTTCGCGGCTCGGCACATCGAACCACTCCCGATGGGCAAACGAAGCGCGAATGTCGTCGAGACCGCTCTCCCAGTGCTCCTGCATCGTGTCCATGCTGAACTCGTAATCCTTGTAGTGACCCTCGTACGGCTTGTTCTTGTAGATGAGGTGCACCACGTTGATCGCGCTGCCGTCGGCGGCCTGTTCGGCGAGGCGGAACAGCGGGTCCGTCTTGCGTATCTCGGCCGGGACATGCGCAAGGAGTTCCTTGATGAAGCGCGCATGCTTCTGGCGCTCCGCGAGCATGCTGGTGATCGCGCGCGTGCGGCTCGAATACTGGATGTCCTTGGCGCGCTCCGACACGTCGAGGAAGTCGCCGGGCGTATTGCCGCTCGCGCTCCACAGGTCCACCTGAAAGACCAGCGTGTCCTTGTGCTCGGCATCGCGCAGCACTTCGGTCAACGGCGTGTTGGAGACGAGGCCGCCGTCCCAGTAGTACTCGCCGTCGATCTCGACGGCCGGAAATCCCGGCGGCAACGCGCCCGACGCCATGAAATGCTCCGGGGTCAGGCGCATTTTCGTGTTGTCGAAGTAGACGAGGTTGCCGGTCCGCACGTTCACCGCACCCACCGAGACGCGAATCTCGCCGTCGTTGATCCGGTCGAAATCGGCGAACTGCAACAGCGTCTTCTTCAATTCGGCGGTGTGGTAGTAGCTGACCCCGCTCGGGCTTTTCTTTTCGAATCCCGCGACGGGCAAGGGGAAGCGCGGCGCGAAAAAGCCGGGTTGGCCCTCGGTCAGCGCGCGGCCCGCGGCCCAGATGCTGGCCCATTTGCGCGACAGATCCTGCAACCCGATGCGGGGCAGCGCCCAACTGCCGAGGCCACCGAGCCAGTCCGCCGGATGGCAGATCGAATTCCAGAAGCCGCGCAACGCCTCGACGCGGTGTTCCGGCGCGTTGCCGGCGATGATCGCCGTGTTGAGCGCGCCGATCGACACGCCGGCGATCCAGTCGGGATGGACGCCCGCCTGCATCAGGCCTTCGTAGACGCCGGCCTGGTAGGAGCCGAGCGCGCCGCCGCCTTGCAGCACCAGGGCGATTTCGTCGTAGCGCGGCAGCGGGAACACCTCCGGCTGCACGCCGATTTTTCTTGTACCGGTCATACGTACCCCTTATCGCATCGACCAGCCGTGGCTGACGATCACCGACTGACCGGTGAGCGCCGACGACTCGAAGCTCGCGAGGAACGCTACCGTATTGGCGACGTCCTCGACCGTGGTGAATTCGCCGTCGACGGTTTCCCTGAGCATGACGTTCTTCACGACGTCGGCTTCGGAGATGCCGAGCTCTCTCGCCTGCTCGGGAATCTGCTTGTCGACGAGCGGCGTGCGCACGAAGCCGGGGCACACGACATTCGCCCGTACGCCGCGCGGGCCGCCTTCTTTCGCCACGACGCGGGCGAGCCCGAGCAAGCCGTGCTTGGCTGTCACATAGGCCGACTTCAGCTTCGACGCTTCATGCGAGTGCACCGAGCCCATATACACGATCGAACCGCCGTTGCCGCTCGCGTACATGTGCCGGATCGCGGCCTTCGTGGTGAGAAAGGCGCCGTCGAGGTGGATCGCCAGCATCTTCTTCCAGTCGGCGAACGCATAGTCTTCGATGGGCGCGACGATCTGGATGCCGGCATTGGACACCAGCACGTCGAGACTGCCCAGTTCCTGCACCGCACGCTCCACCCCGTCATTGACCGCTGCTTCGCTGGTGACGTCCATCGCCACGGCCAGCGCCTTGCCGCCCGTGGCGACGATGCTGGCGGCCACCTTCTGGGCGTTGTCGAGATTGAGGTCGGCGATCACGACCGCCGCGCCGAGACTCGCGAGCCTGTAGGCGCATTGTTCGCCGATACCGCTTGCCGCGCCGGTCACGAGCGCGACTTTATTGTTCAATGACATATCGTTTTCCTTCTTGTTGATCTTCTTGATCTTGTTGATTCACGAAGCGTTACAGATTGGCCGCGAGCTTCACGCTCTCCACGGGAACCAGATAATCGAGCGCGACCTCGCCGATATCGAGCGTGAGATTGGCGATGACATGCCGCGCGCCGACCACGCGCTTCACCGGCAGATCGGCCACGGGCGCCAACGCATGCGGATGCAGTTCGAGCGCGGCCGGACCCGACCACGCGCCGAGCACGCTCACGTCGCGCAGGAAGAAGCGCACGAGCTCGCACACGCGCGGCGAACCGTCGACGTGCGGAATCACTTTCAGCAGATAGTTCGGCGTGTCCGCGAGCTTTTTGCGTTCGATCTCGACGTCGAGCGGCACGTGCTTGAAGCCCATCGTGCCGGTAGCGACGCGCTGGGTGCCGTAGTCGAGCGTGCCGAGCAGCGTGTCGTTGCCGTCGACGCCGAGCGTCGGCCTCGCCAGCTTCTTCGGAAAGCCCCAGATTTCGCGGCCACCGGCAATCGGACCTTCGTCGTCGAGGTACATCGAATGGGTGTAGTTGCCGATATGCCCGTGCTGGTCGCGCACCGAGATGACCTGGCCGCTTTCGGTGTAGTCGCCGAAGCCCGACGAATCCGGCATGCGGATGAATTCGTAATGCACGAGATTGTTCTCGGGATGCAGCGGCTCCGGAACCACGGCGCGCAGCGCGTCGGGGTCCGTCTCATAGGAAATGATGAAGTATTCGCGATTGATGAAGCGATACGGCGGCCGCGGATAAGCGGGGTTATGAACGGGCATCGCAAAGGCGTTTTTGTGGATCGAGGCGAGGTCCATGGGAATCCTTATGAATGGCGGATGATGGATGAGAGGCAGGAGGCGAGCGGCAGCCTCGTGAAAGGCCGCGCTGCAAGAGAGCCTGACAGATCGTGCAGAACCGGCGCATACCGCGCCATCAACGGGCGCGGTATGGCGACTACCGTTCAGTACATGTTCGGCACGTACATCTCGGGGGGGACCGGGTGGCGAATGTAGTCTTCGTGATGGACGCGCGCGGGCAGATCGATGGCCGCGTGCTCGGTCTCGAGATACGGCACCTGGTTCAGCAGATGGTGCATGCAGTTCAGGCGCGCGCTCTTCTTGTCGTTGGCGTCGACTACCCACCACGGCGACTCGGGGATATGCGAGCGTTCGAGCATGACTTCCTTCGCGTGCGTATACGCTTCCCAGCGACGGCGGCTTTCGAGGTCCATCGGGCTGAGCTTCCATTGCTTGAGCGGATCGGTAATGCGCGCCTGGAAGCGCATTTCCTGTTCGTCGTCCGTGACCGAGAACCAGTACTTGAGGATCTGGATGCCGCTGCGCTGGAGCATCCGTTCGAACTCGGGCACCGAGCGGAAAAACTCCTCGTATTCCTCGTCCGTGCAGAAACCCATCACGCGTTCGACGCCGGCGCGGTTATACCAGCTGCGATCGAACAGCACGATTTCGCCGGCGGCCGGCAGATGCGCGACGTAGCGCTGGAAATACCACTGGGTACGTTCGCGGCTCGTCGGCGCGGGCAGGGCGGCGATGCGGCACACGCGCGGATTGAGGCGCTGCGTGATGCGCTTGATCGCGCCGCCTTTGCCGGCCGCGTCCCGTCCCTCGAAGACCACGACGAGGCGGTGCCCCGTCTTGACGACCCAGTCCTGGAGCTTGACCAGTTCGCCCTGCAGGCGGAACAGTTCGCGGAAATAATGCCGCCGGCTCGTGCGCGCTGCGTCGTCGGACGTGCCGGGTACGCCGAAGCGCTGGTCGTCGAGTTCCATCTCCAGCTCTTCGTCCCAGCTGTCGATCAGGTCGGCCTGAAGGCGCTGATGCAGCGTTGCGTCGGCGTTCGTGGGGTTCGTGTCATGCTCGCTCATCGATAGGGCTCCTGTCGGTCGATGCAATCTGTTCGCGGAAACGAGGCGTTCTGTTCCGCGGTTCGTCGGGTGTCGAATACGTGGGGGCTATCTGCTACGGTTCGGTCGATCTCGCGCAGCCTAGTGATCGGACTTCGTGACGGGCGACAATTTCGCATGCAGCTCGACCGTGAGCGCCTCGATGCGTTCGCTCAACTGCTTGGTCAGCGTGGTGAGTGCCGTGTTCTGCTCCAGCAGCGCGACCAGTTGCGCGGTCTGCTGCGCCATCGCTTCCTGGCGCTGCGAACTCGCTTGCGCCAACGCTTCGCGGTGCAATGCATCGGCATCGGCATGCATCTTGTCGCGATCGGCCTGGCGCGTCTGCGCGAGCAGAATCAGCGGCGCCGCGTAGGCTGCCTGAAGACTGAAGGCCAGATTCAGCAGAATGAACGGATACGCGTCGAACTTGGTCCACCCGGCGAGGTTCACGATCATCCAGACCAGCACGACTACCGTCTGCCCTATGAGGAAGGTCGGCGTGCCGAAGAATCGCGCGAACTGTTCGGCCTTGAGCGCGAACCAGTCGTCGCCGAACACCGAGGTCAGGTGAACGTGCGGCAGATGGAAGCGGTAGTGATGGCGCCCGGATTGCTGTTCGTTGCTGCTGTTGGCGAGGTCGTTCATCGTATCGGACAGAAAACAGAAAAGGTCCCGCATGAAGGGATGCCTGCCCGCGCGAGCGCGGGCAGGCATGAGGCGCCGTGTCGTGCAAAGGGGCTTCGAGTGGTGAGGCAGGCGCGATGCGGTGGCGGTATGGCGCTTACCTGATCGACTCGATCTGCGTGATGCTGAGCTCCCACGTATGCGGCGGCAGCGGAATGAAATGCACGGCTTCGAGATACGCCGCGTTTTCATCCGACGGTACGATCGACCATTCGAGCAGCTTGCGAATCTCGGCGGCCAGCTCGGGGCTCGGCTGCTTCGTCGACACGACCGCGTATTCGTAGTTCACGAGCGGATAGGTGCCGGCGGCCGGCGAGAACACGAGGCTCAGGCGCTCGTCGGGCGGCGTGCGCACGCCGAGCGAGGCCGCGCCGGCGGTGATCGTCGCCTTCGTCGGCAGCACGAATTCGCCCGCGCCGTTCTTCAGCGCGGCGGTGCCGAGCCCGGCTGCGGCGATGTCCTTCGCGTAGCTCACGCCGATATAGCCGACCGAATACGGCGTCGTCTTCAGGGCGTTGACCATGCCGGCGTTGCCGGTTGCGGCAACCGCGCCCGATACCGTCGGCCAGTCGACCGTGGTGCCGTAGCCGAGCGAGTTTTCCCATGAGGGCGTCGAGAACGTCAGGAACTGCGTGAAGACGAACGTATCGCCCGAGCCGTCGCCGCGGCGCACCGGCACGATCTCGTGATGCGGCAGATGCACGCCCGGATTCAGCGCGGCGATCGCCGGTGCGTCCCACTGATGGATCGCGCCGGTGTAGATGCCGGCGAGCGTGGGGCCGTCGAGCTTCAGATGCGTGTCGTTGAGGCCCGGCAGGTTGTAGTTGACCGTCTGCGCGGCGATCGCGAGCGGCACGTTGATGATCTGCGGATGCTTCATCGCGTCGGCGTCGGACATGTAGGCGTCCGAGGCGCCGATGTTGACCTTGCCGGCGATCGCCTGCTCGATCCCGGCCGCGGAGCCGGTCGCGCCGACGCTGATGCGCACGCCCGGATGCGTTTTCGCGTAGGCCTCGCTCCAGGTCGAAAAGAGCGGTGCGAGCAGCGTCGAGCCGGTCTCGGTCAGCGTCACCTGCTGCGCGTGCGCGGCGGGCATCGCGGCGGCGAGCGCCATGGCGAGGCAGGCCGTCATGCGCGCGACGGTTTGGTTGCGTTGTGCTGCGCTCATCGTGTCCTCTGTCGTGTATCGAAGCGCGCTGGCCGCGTCGGGCCAGCGCGGGTGTTCGTGATGGTATGAGGCTGCTTGTCGACCGCTTTACTGGCCGACGGGTTGGCCCATTTACTGGCCGATGCGGTCGAGGTTCACGCCGGTCGTCTCGATCCGGAAGATCCACGTGACGACCGCGCCGAACAGCGAGGTCACGACGAGGCAGTACAGCAGCGTGCTGGTGCCGATCGTGGCGAGCAGGATCGGGAACAGGAACGCGGTCATGATCGCGCCGACCTTGCCGACCGCCGCCGCGAAGCCCGCGCCCGCGCCGCGAATCCGGGTCGGGAAGACTTCGCCCGCGAGCAGATAGGTCTGCGCGTTCGGGCCGATGTTGGTCATGAAGTTGAACAGCATGAAGCCCGCGAAGATCAGCGTCGTCTTGGTGTTGCCGTCGAAGCTGCCGGACAGCGCGGCGACGAACAGGCCCGCCGCGCAGCCGATGAAGCCGAAGACCTGCAGCTTCACGCGGCCGACCTTGTCGGCGAGCATCACGGCGAACAGAATCCCGACGATCAGCAGCGTGGTGGTCAGCGCCGCGCCCTTCGCGGCGAGGATGTCGTTCATGATCAGATCGCTGATGCTGCGCACGTGGTCCGGCTTGCTACCGAGCGCGATCGCGAGGATCGTCGGCGTGAAGATGCCGATCCCGTAGGTGCCGAGATCCTGCAGGAACCACGGCGCCGACGAGAAGATCGTCGCGCGCAGGTTCTGCTTCGAGAACAGCGTGAGGAACGACTTCGAATCGCCGTGGCTTTCGGCGCTTTCCGCTTCGCGCGGCAGCTCGATGTGCGTGGGGTATTGCGGCTGGCGATCGAGCAGCCGGCGCGCGGCCTGCTCGGCTTCCTCGACGTCGCCGCGCACGTGCAGCCAGCTCGGGCTTTCGGTGATGAAGAAGCGGCCGAGCGTGACGATCACCGCCGGAATGATGGCGGTCGCGTACATCCAGCGCCATGCCTCGATCGTCGGCAGGATCGACAGCACGAGATAGCCGACCGCGGTGCCGCCGAGCGCGCCGAGCGCCTGGAAGCCGAACGCGCCGAGCACGAGTTTGCCGCGGCTCGCGCTCGGAATGCTCTCGGAGATGATCATGTGCGCGGTCGGGTAGTCGCAGCCGAGTGCGACGCCGAGCCCGAACAGACAGACCACGAGCGAGATGAAATTGGCGCAGACGGTCAGCAGCACGAGGAATACGCAAAACAGGATCATCTCGATGATGAACATGCGTTTGCGGCCGAAGTAATCGGACATGCCGCCGAGCGCCAGCGCGCCGACCAGGATGCCGACGAGGCTCGCGGCGGAGACGAGGCCGTTCTGCGCCGCGCCGATGCCGAACTCGCGCGAGATCAGCGGCAAGGCGACGCCCGTCATGAACACCACGAAGCCTTCGAAGAACTTGCCGGCCGCGGCGAGCGACCAGATGCGCCATTGCATCGCCGTCATCGGCGTGGAGGTCAGGCGGGTGCCGTCGGGCCAGATCGGACATTCGTCGATATAGTCCTGAACCGACTTCGTGGTGACACGCCCCAGGGAAGATGCGGCTACCGTTTGTTCCATGTTGGTCATTCCTTTGCAATCAAGGTTTTATTGCCTCGGTTCCGCGCTTGTGCGTGGCCTTTACCAGTCCCGCGCCTTCATTCTAGAAATGGATTCGTGTCGAGCCTGTGACATTCATTTACATGCAACGCGTAGATCAGGATCGTAAGGAATACGGTGAATAAATACTTGCTTCGACAATTGCGAATGCTTGCAAAAACCTTATCCATGCCGGCGTAAGACGCCCGATATGTTTGTTCTAATGTCTGACAGGGAACAGGCCTGGCGTGCCGTGAGCAGGGCAATTCGGAGAGATGGAACGTCCGTTCGACGACATCGGGATAATGTTTTCATCGTCGAATAACGGGCAGATGAAAATAAATAGCAGTTCGTATGAATAGGCTTTCAAGCGAAAGAATACGTGGGCGGATTCTCATGTCCCGAAACCCGGTCTTCGATATTGCCCGGACGCGTCCAATTCGGTGCCGGGCAATGCTGAGGCATAATTTCCCGCATGTTTCCCGTCATAGACTCGTTCAACAATCGCAAGGCCGATCTCATGGAACACTCCTACGCGCACGACGACACCGGTAATCTGATCCTGCTCGAACACATTAATCTGACGATTCCCGACCAGGTGCTCGCGACGGCGTTTTACGTCAGCGGACTCGGCCTCACGCGCGATCCGTTCCTGATGACCGGCGTGAACAACATGTGGATCAACATCGGCCGCTCGCAGATCCACCTGCCGCAGGGCAAGGCACAGTGCCTGCGCGGCAGCGTCGGCCTCGTGGTCGGCGAACTCGACGCGCTGCTGGCGCGTCTGCAAGCGGTCAAACCGCTGCTCGCCGGCACCGGGTTCGGCTGGACGGAGCGCGCGGGCTGCATCGACGTGACCTGTCCCTGGGGAAATCGCTACGAGTGTCTCGACCCGCATAGCCGGCCCGCCGACGCGCCGTGGTCGCAAATCGATCTCGGCATGGCATACGTGAAGCTCGACGTGCCCGTTGGCAGCGCGCAAGCCATCGCGCGTTTCTATGCGGACGTCTTCCATGCGAACGTCGCCACGCGGGAGCAGGGCGGCTCGCCCTGCGCGGTGATCGACGTGGGAACGCATCAGCAACTGCTGTATGTGGAAACGTCCGGGCCGATTCCGCCTTACGACGGGCATCACATCGCCGTTTACGCCGCGCGCTTTGCCGAGCCCTATGCGCGCCTCGTCGAGTACGGCACGGCTTACGGAGAAGAGCCGCACCAGTACCGGTTCGCCGAGATCGTCGATCCGTCGTCGAAAGCGCGTTGCTTCGAACTCGAACACGAGGTGCGGAGCCTGCATCATCCGCTGTATGCGCGGCCGCTCGTGAACCGCAATCCGGAGCAGACGAACCGCGACTACCGCAAGGGCGCCGATGCACGCAGCGGCGTGTTTTGAGCGGGCGCAACCGTGCGCCCGTGTGCCCGTGAGGTGCCGTGCTAGGCCGTGTCGTCCGGCATGCTGCCGATCTGCCGCCCCAGTTGCTCGGCGCGCCGGTAGATAGCCTGCATCAGCAGCATCGCGTTGCGGGTCGGCGGCGAGAATTTCGAATAGACGAAGGTCGAAGTCATTTCGAGGTTTTCGGTCAGCGGCCGCACGATGCAATCGCCCTCGGCGGCCGCGAATTCGTCGACGATCGCGAGCCCGAGGCCGCCGCGCACGAGCGCCAGCGCCTGATCGGCGCGCGTCACGTCGACCACCGAGGTCAGTTCGACGTCGGCATGCTGGCAGCCCCGCACGATGGTCGTGCCGAACGGAATGTCGCGCCTGAAGAGAATCATCGGCTCGGCGGTCAGATCGGCGAGCGCAATGCTGCTGCGTTCCGCGAGCGGATGGCCGGGCGGCAGCACGCAGACCATGCGCCCGCGCATGAACGGCACGACGTCGAGATGCTCGTGCTCGATCGGCATCGAGGTGACCGCGACGTCCACGGTCTTGCTCAGCACTTCGAGCGGCATTTCGGCCATCAGCGTCGTGTGCCAGTCGACCCGCAAGCCCGGCAGCTTGCGCTTCAGCTCGACGATGGCCGGCGCGACGATCGCGGTCGCGAGCGACGGGCTGCACGCGACGCGCAACAGGCTCGCCGGGCCGAGCGCGAGCGCGCGCGCGAATTCGTCGACGCGCAGCGCCGACTGATAGACCTGCTCGACCTCGCGAAACAGCGCCTGCGCCTCGGCCGTCGGAATCAGCCGGCCCTTCGTGCGCTCGAACAGACGCAAGCCCAGCGTGGTTTCGGTGTGCGACACGAGCTTGCTCACGGCCGGCTGCGAGACGTACAGCATTCTCGCGGCCGCATTGATCGAGCCCGTGAGCATCACGGCGCGAAATACCTCCATTTGCCGCAGCTTGAAGCGCATCCTTCCTCCTCCCGCGAATCCCGCGCGCGGGGCGATTAACCAAAAGTTATAGGATAGCTGAAACTCGGCATACGACAGCAGGCCGGTTACTCCCTACTATCTCCCTCGAAGACCGCACGCCGGTTGCGCGGAAGCGCCCGAAGCCGGCGGCGCCGCAGAAATCAACGATGGAGACACGATGAATCCGACCCCGACACCGCCGACGTTTTCCGCGAGCGCCGGTGCTGCCGTGCCGGCCTCCGCACGCACGCGGGCGCGCTTCGGCATCCTCGCGCTGCTCGCGATCGGCACGATGATCAACTATCTCGATCGCAGCGTCGCGGGCATTGCCGCCCCCAGCATGAGCCACGAGCTGGGCCTGACGCCCGCGCTGATGGGCGTGATCTTCTCCGCTTTTTCCTGGACCTATACCGCCGCGCAGATTCCGGGCGGCGTGCTGCTCGACCGGGTCGGCACGCGCTGGACCTATTTCTTCGCGCTGACGCTGTGGTCGCTGTTCACGGGGTTTCAGGGGCTCGCGGCCGGCTTCGTGTCGTTGCTCATCATGCGGCTTCTGATCGGCGCGGCCGAGGCGCCGTGCTTTCCGACCAACAGCCGGGTGGTCGCGGTCTGGTTTCCGCAGAGCGAACGGGCGCGCGCGACGGGCGTCTACACGTTCGCCGAGTATGTCGGCCTTGCGTTTCTGAGCCCGCTGCTGTTCTGGCTCGAACAGCGCTACGGATGGCGCGCGCTGTTCGGCATGGTCGGCGCCGTGGGCGTGGCGTTCGGCGCGGTGTGGCTGCTGCGCTTTCGCGAGCCGCATGAGTCGAAGGCGGCGAACCGCGCCGAACTCGATTACATCGCGGACGGCGGCGGCGTGGTCGACGGCAGCCGCGAGACGATGCAGTTTCGCTGGTCCGACATCGGCGCGCTGCTGCGCCGCCGCAGCATGCTCGGCATCTGTATCGGCCAGTTCGCCTGTAATTCGACCAACGTGTTCTTTCTCACGTGGTTTCCGACCTATCTCGCCACCGAGCGTCACATGCCGTGGCTCAAGGTCGGCATGGTCGCGGTGCTGCCGTTTATCGCCGCCTCGGTCGGCACGCTGAGCGGCGGCTGGATTTCCGACGCGATGCTGCGCCGCGGCATCTCGCTGAACTGGTCGCGC
This sequence comes from Burkholderia sp. Ax-1724, assembly GCF_011752995.1. Taxonomy (GTDB): domain Bacteria; phylum Pseudomonadota; class Gammaproteobacteria; order Burkholderiales; family Burkholderiaceae; genus Paraburkholderia. The sequence continues at coordinate 112,972 of NZ_VWWL01000019.1, read as the reverse complement.
AAGCTGCCGGTGATTACCGGGCTGCTGGCCGCCTCGAGCATTGCGCTCGCCAACTATGTCGATTCGACCGCGGCCGTGATCGCGATCCTGTGCGTCGCGTACTTCGCGCAGGGCATGTCGGCGCTCGCCTGGATGATCGTCTCCGACATCGCGCCGAAGGGTCTGCTCGGTCTGAGCGGCGGCATCTTCAACCTGTTCGCGAACGCGGCCGGCATCGTCACGCCGCTCGTGATCGGGCTGATCGTCAACGCAACCGGCTCGTTCGTCTACGCGCTCGCCTTCATTTCGGCGGTCACGCTGATCGGTGCGCTGTCCTACGTATTCGTGGTCGGCGACATCAAGCGGATCGTGCTGAAGAGCACGGCGGCCCCGGTGTGAACCTCCGCGGTGTGAAGTCTTCTCCCCGAACTCTTGTGCAACCTCAAAAGGAAACGTTCTCCATGAGCCACTCATTCGACGGCCAGGTCGCGATCGTCACCGGCGCGGCGCGCGGCATCGGGCTTGGCATCGCACGCCAGCTGAAAGCGGACGGCGCTCGCGTCGCGATCTGGGACCTCGACGTCAGCCATTGCGACGCCGCGCAGCTCGGCTTCGAGCCGGACCATCTGCAATCCGTCGACGTGTCGTCCTACGCGTCGGTCGAGAGCGCGTTCGAGGCGACTGTCGCGGCACTGGGCCACGTCGACATTCTCGTCAACAACGCGGGCATCAACGGGCCGGTGGTGCCGAGCTGGGAGTATCCGGTGGAGACCTGGCAGCGCGTGCTCGACGTCGATCTGAACAGCGTGTTCTACGGCTGCCGCGTCGCGGTTCCGCATATGCGCGCGCGCGGCGGCGGACGCATTCTCAACGTCGCGTCGATCGCGGGCAAGGAAGGCGTGCAGTTCATCTCCGCGTATTCGGCGGCGAAGGCCGGCGTGATCGGCTTCACCAAGGCGGTCGCGAAGGAACTCGCGCGCGACAATGTGATGATTAACTGCATCGCACCCGCGATGGTGGAAACGGAGCTGTTCCGCGAGATGTCGCCCGAGCACATCGAGGCGAGCAAGGCGAAGATTCCGCTCGGCCGTTTCCTGCAAATCGAAGAGGTCGGCCGGATGGTGAGCTGGATCGTGAGCCCCGCATGCAGCTTTACGACCGGCTTCACGTTCGATTTGACCGGCGGGAGGGCCACCTATTGAACCCCGCTCAAAACCCTGCGCGTTCGCTTGCCGTCGCGCATTTGACAGCGCTCGAGTTCGCGCCCGCGCCGTTGGTGCGGCTCGCCGCGCGCGCCGGTTTCGCTGGCGTCGGCTTGCGCATGCATCCGGCCATGCCTGGCGGCATCGCGTATCCGGTGATGGCCGGCACTGACGCGCATCGCGAGTTGCGCGACGCGCTGGCGGGCGAGGGCGTCACCGTGTGCGACGTCGAATTCATTCCGCTCGTGCCGACGCTCGATGCCGCCTCGTTCGCGCCGTTGTTCGAAGCGGCCGCCGGGCTCGGCGCGCGCTGCGTGAGCGTGTCCGGCGACGATCCCGACGCGGCGCGGCTCGCCGCGAATCTGGCCGCGCTCGCCGAACTCGCGCAACCGTTCGGATTACGGATCGATCTGGAATTCATGCGCTGGCGCCATGTCGGCACGCTCGCCCAGGCGCGCGCGGCGCTCGAACGCGCCGCGCATCCGAATCTCGGGCTGGTGATCGACGCGCTGCATCTGTCGCGCGCGGGCAGCACGCCGGACGATGTCGCCGCGCTGCCGCCGCAGTCGGTCGGCTTCGTGCAGTTGTGCGATGCGCCCGCCACGCTGCCGGCCAACGACGACGAAGCGATTCTCGAAGCGCGTACCGCGCGGCTCGCCCCTGGCGACGGTGCGCTGCCGCTCGAAGCGCTCTTGCGCGCGGTGCCGCCGCAGGTGGCGTTGAGCGTCGAGATGCCGATGCCGGCGCTGGATGCCGAAGCGCGCCTCGAACTGGCCTATCGCGGCGCGCGCCGCGTCGTCGAGCGCGCGGCCGCGGCGGCGGGATCGGCGCCGGCCGTCTGAGTGGAGCAGCCCATGAGCCTATTCGACGAAGACAAGATCGACTGCCATTGCCACGTGTTCGATCCGATCCGCTTTCCGTATCGCGACGACACCACGTATCGGCCCGCGCAGCAGGAAATCGGCACCACGGCGCAGTTCGTGCGCGTGATGGATGCGTATGGCGTGCGCCACGCGCTGCTGGTCGGTCCGACGAGCGGCTATCGGACCGACAACCGCTGCCTGCTCGACGCGCTCGAAACCTATCCGACGCGCTTTCGCGGCATTGCGGTGGTCGACAACGACATCAGCCGCGGCGAGCTTGCCGCGTTGCGCCGCGCGGGCGTGGTGGGCGTTGCGTTCAATCCGGCGATGGAAGGCATCGAGCTCGTGCGCGAAGCGGGCGTGCTCTTTGGTATGCTCGCCGACCTCGGCATGGTCGCGCAGATTCAGGTCGCGGGCGACCAGATGGCCGAGCTTGGCCCCTGGCTCGCCAGCCAGCCTGCCGCGCTCGCCGTCGATCATTGCGGCCGGCCGAACAGCGTGGACGGCGTGGCTCAGGCCGGCTTCGACGCCTTGCTGCGTCTCGCCGATAGCGGCCGCGCGTGCGTGAAACTGTCGGGCTGGCAGAAGTACTCGCGTACCGCGCATCCGTACGAGGACACCCGGCCCTATGCGCAGGCGCTGTTGCGCGCGTTCGGTCCCGAGCATTGCGTGTGGGGGTCCGACTGGCCGTTCCTGCGCGCGCCGGAGCGGCTCGATTATGGTCCGCTGCTGACGCTGTTCGAGACGATCGTGCCCGATGCCGACGTGCGGCGGCAAATCCAGTGGGACACGCCGCGCCGGCTGTTCGGTTTCGACGAAGCGCATGGCGGGGAGCCTGCCTCGTCGCCGCGCGCCCGTGTCGAATCTCTTGCTTCCTAACCTGTTTCCCGGGATTTTCTGAACACCATGGACACTATCAAACCTCTGCGTTTCGGCGTGCTTGGCGCCGCAAAAATCGCGCGCTCGTTTATCGCCGGTGTCGCGTCTTCGCCGCTCATCGACGTGGTGGCGGTCGCGAGCCGCGATCTCGAGAAGGCCAGACAGTTTGCGAGCGAGGTCGGCGTGCCGCGCGCGCACGGCTCGTACGAAGCCTTGCTCGCCGATCCTGACATCGAGGCGATTTACGTGCCGCTGCCGAACACGATGCACGCCGAGTGGGTCATCAAGGCGCTCGATGCCGGCAAGCACGTGCTGTGCGAAAAGCCGATCGCGATCTCGAAGGACGAGACCGTCGCGATGTTCGAGGCCGCGCGCCGTAACGGCCGGTTTCTCGCCGAGGCCTATCCGTACCGCGCGCAGGAGCAGACGCTCGCGCTGCGCCGCCTGCTCGACGAAGGCGCGATCGGCCGCGTGCAGACCGTGTTCGCGTGCTTCGGCGTCAAGTTCAGCGATCCGGCCAATATCCGCCTCGACCCCGAGCGCGGCGGCGGCGCGTTGCTCGACGCGGGCAGCTACGCGATGAGCATGGTGCGCATGGTGGCCGGCGAAAAACCCACGCGCGTGAACGCGGTGGCGCGCTGGTCGGACACGAAAGTGGACCTCACCGTGATCGCGAACCTCGAATTTCCGAGCGGCCTGCTCGCGCAGATCGCGTGCAGCTTCAACACGGCCTACCACCGCCACGCGCTGATCTCCGGCACCGACGGCATTCTCGAGACGACCTTCCTCAACAGCCCGCCCGATGCGGGGCTGCCCGAAATCCATCTGCGCCGCGGCGTGCCCGCGACGACGCCGCGCGAAACGATCAGCGTGGCGGGCGGCAACGGCTTCCTCGCCGAGGCGGAAAGCTATGCGCGCGCGGTCGCGCTTGGAGCCGAGCACTGGAACGGCAGCAGCGAGCAGGAGTCGATCGATACGATCGCGACGCTCGAAGCGATTGCGCGCAGCATTCGTTCGGGCAACTGGGAAAACGTCTGAACGGCTGCGTTGATCGCGGCTTTTCCCGGTTCATCGTGACGTATGAAGGCAGGGCGCGCCACGCGGCGTGCCGGGTAACCGCGAGCCGAGGCGGGATGTCGCGCATCGGCTCGCGAGCATGACAGACGCAAAGACGCATCGACAACATTTGCGCTTTCCATATCGGAGACAAAGATGAAGCCTGACACAACGCTTTCTTCACCCGCGGACCTGGCGCTTGCGCCGGCGCGCCGCTCGCGAGCCCGCTTCGCGATTCTCGCGCTACTCGCGATCGGCACCGTCATCAACTACCTCGATCGCACGGTGCTCGGCATCGCCGCGCCGAGCCTCACGAAGGAACTTGGCCTGTCGGCCGGCGTGATGGGCATCGTGTTCTCCGCTTTCTCGTGGACCTACACGCTCTCGCAGATTCCGGCCGGCCTGCTGCTCGACCGCATCGGCGCGAAAAAGACCTATTTCCTCGCGGTCTCGGGCTGGTCGGCCTTCATCATCCTGAACGGACTCTCAGGAGGACTGATTTCGCTGATGATCTATCGCCTCGGACTCGGTGTGGCGGAATCGCCCTGCTTCTCCGCGAATAGCCGCGTGGTGGGCCACTGGTTTCCGCAGCGCGAACGCGCACGGGCAACCAGTATTTATCAGGTGGGGCAGTACATCGGCCTTGCCGTGTTCAGCCCGCTGCTGTTCTGGATCATCGAGTCATTCGGCTGGCGCGCGATGTTCGTGATCGTCGGCGCGGTCGGCCTCGCGTTCTCGGTCGTGTGGTGGCTGCGCTATCACGAGCCGCACGAGTCGCGCACGATGAACGACGCGGAGCGCGAGTACATCGGCGCGGGCGGCGGCCTGTCGACGGCTACCGACGCACAGCGGCCGTTTTCGTGGCACGACGTCGGCCGCCTGCTGCGTCGCCGTGAAATCTGGGGTGCCGCGATCGGCCAGTTCGCCGGCAACTCGACCGTGGTGTTCTTTCTCACGTGGTTTCCGACCTATCTGGTCACCGAGCGTCATATGGCGTGGCTCAAGATCGGCTTCTTCGCGATCCTGCCGTTCCTCGGCGCTTCGGCCGGCGTGCTGTTCGGCGGCTGGGTGTCCGATCTGCTGCTGCGCCGTACCGGCAACGTGAACCTCTCGCGCAAGCTGCCGATCATCACCGGCCTGCTGCTGTCGGCGTGCATCGTGGTCGCGCTCTATGTGCAGAGCGATACGGCCGTGATCGCGGTGCTGTCGCTCGCGTTTTTCGGTCAGGGCATGGGCGGGCTCGGCTGGTCGATCATTCCCGATATCGCACCGAAGCGCCTGATGGGACTCACCGGCGGTATTTTCAATTTCACTGCGAACATCGCCGGCATCGTCACACCGATCGTGATCGGTGCGATCGTCTCACTGACGGGGTCGTTCTACTGGGGGCTGATGTTCATCGGCGCGGTGGCAATACTGGGCGCGGCGTCGTACATCTTCATTCTCGGCGATATCAAGCGGATCGAATTGCCAGACGATACGGCGCCGCTGAAGCGGGCGGCATGAGCGCGTCATAGTAGTCACGATCGGTGACGACAACCGCGTGCGGTGATTGCATCGACATGGCAATCACCGCACGCGGTGTTCGTGCTCACGACTCGAACTGATAGTACGGGTTCATCTCATAGGCGCCTGCCGCTACGCGAGATTCGAAGGCGCGGCCTTCAACACGTCGACATGCTTCGGAATCAGGCGGAGTTCGAGGAACGTATCGGCAATCTGCTGCTGCTCGCCGAGAATCGCGCGGGTAATCGGCTGCGTGCCGAACTGCTGGCGCTGCACGGCCGTGTCCACGACCGGTTTCGGCAGACCCCAGAGTTGCGCCAGTTCGCTCGCGAGTGAGTCGCGGTTCTGCTGGCCCCATTGGTCGATCTTGTCCAGTTCCTCGATCACGATGCGGATCACGTCGGGATTATTCGCGGCATAGCTCTGCGACGAAAAGTAGTACGCACGATTGCCGACCACGCCGTTCGCATCGGCAATCACGCGCGCGCCGAGCGATTTTTCCGCGGCCGCGAAGAACGGGTCCCAGATTACCCATGCGTCGATCGAGGCGCGCTCGAATGCGGCTCGCGCATCGGCGGGCGCGAGAAACACGGGCTTCACGTCGGCGTATTGCAGGCCATGCTGACGCAGCAACTGCACGAGAAAGTAGTGGACGTTGCTGCCCTTGTTGAGCGCGATCCGTTTACCCTTGAGGTCCGCGACCGAGCGGATCGTCGATTGCGGCGGCACGAGCACCGCTTCGGATTGCGGACGCTTGACCGTCGCGGCGACGTACACCAGCGGCGCGCCGGCGGCCTGCGCGAAGATCGGCGGTGCTTCGCCGACGTCGCCGAAATCGATCGAGCCGACGTTCAGTGCTTCCAGTTGCACGGGACCCGCCGCGAACTCGGTCCAGCTGACCGAGACGTTGAGCGGCGCGAGCCGTTTTTCGAGCGTGCCGCGCCCCTTGAGCAGAGTCAGATAACCCTTCTGATTGCCGATGCGCAAGGTGCGCGAGGTTCCCGAGGTTCCTTGTGCGAAAGCGGGTGGCGCGCTGGCGGACGATGCGGCGAGCGCCGCGGCGCCGAGCGACAGTTTCAGGAAGGCGCGACGATCGCGGGTCGTTCGTTGAGTGGACATGATGGCGAGCGGTGGAAGAAAGAGGGTGGTCAGTGCTGCGGCGCGCCGTCCCATGCCGGCAGTGTCGCGCCGCGATAGACGCTCAGAATCTCCGAGGCGACATTGGCCTGCTGATAGCTGTCCACGATAACCTTCACCCAGGGGGTGCGCGCATCGTTGGCATTGACCGCGATGAAGTTTCGATACGGATTGCCAGGCACTTTTTCCTGCGCGATGCGTTGCTGCGGAATCTGGATGCCGGCCTTGATCGCCCAGTCGGTATTGACGACGGCTGCGTCGAGATCGCTAATCGCCCGGCCCACGATGCCCGCGTCGAGTTCCTTGATACGGATGTGCTTCGGGTTGTCCGCGATGTCGCGCGCGGTCGGCAGCAGACCGACATCGGGCCGTAGCCTGATGAGCCCGTTCGCCTGCAGAAGCAGCAGCGCGCGGCCTTCGTTGCTCGGATCGTTCGGCACGCCGATTGTCGCGTTCTGCGGCAGCGCCGCGACCGATTTCACCTTGACCGAATAGAGGCCGATGGGCTGCACATAGGTGAAGCCGACCGGCACGATATCGTAGTGGCGCGCGGCGATCTGCGCATCGAGATACGGCTTGTGCTGGAAGGAGTTCGCGTCGAGGTCGTGCTGCGCAAGCGCTTCGTTCGGCTGCGTATAGTCGGAGAACGTCGTGACCTTCACGGTGATGCCCTGTCTGGCCGCATTGGCCGCGACCGCGCGCCATACGTCCTCGTCTTCGCCGGACATGATGCCGACGCGCACGGTCTGTCCGGCCGCGTGTGCCGGTTGCGCGCCGACGATGCCGCAGACGAGAAGAGCCGCGAGCAACGGAGAAAGAAAGGCGGTCTTGAGCAGGTTCGTTGTTCTCATGATCTTGCTGTTATCGAATGAAGGGAAATGAAGGTCATCAGATCGTAGAGAGGCGCCCGTGGCCGCGCAAATAATATCGAGCGCTATCGTTATCGCGGATAAGCGCAAGGCCGCGGGATGGAGCAGGGCGGTTCGCGGGACGGCCGCGCACGCGTTGCGCGCATTCCGGCGGCACGGCTTATGCTGGGTTGATGGGGCCGGTCGGCGTGGCGACCGGCAGGAGGCTGCGATGAGCGATTTCACCGAGGCGCGCGAGCGCATGGTCGAGCGGCAGATCGTGCGCCGGGGCGTGCGCGCCCCCCACGTGCTGGCGGCGATGCGCAGCGTGCCGCGCGATGCGTTCGTGCTGCCGGGCTGGAGAGAATTCGCCTATGACGATTCGCCGTTGCCGATCGGCGGCGGGCAGTCGATCTCGCAGCCGTTTATCGTCGCGAGGATGCTCGAAGCGGCGGCGCTGCATCCGGGCGACCGCGTGCTCGATATCGGCACCGGCTCCGGCTATGCCGCCGCGATTGCCGCGCGGATCGTGGCGAGCGTCGATTCGATCGAACGCGACGCCGAACTGGTCGAGGCCGCTCGCGAACGCCTGGAGCGGCTCGGTTACGCGAACGTGGCGGTGCATCTCGGCGATGGCACCGCCGGCTTCGCGGCACATGCGCCTTATGACGCGATCGTCGCGGCCGCGAGCGGCCCGCACGTGCCGAAGGCGTTGCTCGCGCAGCTTGCGTGCGGCGGCCGCCTCGTGATGCCGATCGGGCGCGAGGCGGGGCGCCAGCGGCTCGTGAAGATCGTGCGCCGCAGCGAGCAGGAATACGAGGAAACTTCGTTCGACGAAGTGAGGTTCGTGCCGCTCGTCGGCGACGACGGCTGGCCCGAGCGGGGAGGGTTGACGGGGCGGCCGGAGTGGTGAGAAGGGAAGCCGCCGCGCCGGCGTCAGGCCGACGCGTTCGCGGGTCCCTTTAGAACGCGATTGAAAATGGTTGCCGGATGGCGGGCCGGATCGGCCACAATGTAAGTAATGAGGCAGCAGCGGATATCTGGCGCCTCGCTTCGATCCAATGGAAATAGAGTGACGACATGATAATGAGCCGGATCAACGCCTGGCTGCTCGGGCGCTTGCCATCGCGCAGACTCTCCGTCTCGCTATCCCTGAGCGACCAGGGTCTTACCGTGAAGCACCCGCAAGGCGAGCAGTACATTGCCTGGCAGGATATTGGCGAAGTGGTCGCCACGCGGTCGGATCAATTGGTCGGGAATACTATCTTGCTGCTGGTCGGCCTGAACGATGGCCGTACCCTGACCGTGCCTGAGGGCGATCCCGTCTGGCATGATCTGGCAATGAAGTTGCCGGCGTATCTGGCCGGCGCAAAACCCTATGAGGAATGGGCGCTGCGCTCCGCTTTTTCCGCCGAAACACCTCGCGTCGAGGTATTCCGGCGTTGATCGCAGCGCTCATATCCGGGCGGGTGTCGATCACCGTCATGCTCGCCGGGAGCATGAGCGTCTCCCGATTAACCCCTTGGCGTTCCTAGAAACCGAACACCCGCAGCGCATTGTTGCCGCGCACCGCCTCGCATTGCTCCTTCGGCAGACGCGCGGTGTTCGCAAACGCGCCGCGAATATCGTGCACCTGATGCGGCCAGTCGGTGCCGAACATCACGCGATCCGCGCCGACGACCGAGACGAGAAATTCGAGCGAGGCCGGACTGTACGTGATGCAGTCGTAGTAGATATGGCGCAGATAGTCGATCGGCTTGCGCTTCATCTGACGGCGCTGCGGAATCTCGACCTCGTTGCCCTTCTCGAAGCGGCCGGCCAGATACGGCAATGCACCGCCCGCATGCGATGCGATGATCTTCAGGTTCGGGTACTGATCGAAGAAGCCCTCGAAGATCATGCGCGTGATCGCGAGCGTCGTGTCGAACATGAAGCCGACGGCCCAGCTCAGATCGAACTTCGTCATGTCCATCAGTTCGGCGCCCGGCGGATCGGTCGGATGCACGAGCACCGGCAGCGCGCGCCGGTCGATCTCGGCCCAGATCGGCGCGAACATCGGATCGGTGAGGCTGCGTCCCGCCACGTTCGCGAGCACCATCACGCCGCTCGCGCCGTTATCGCAGGTACGGCGCAGTTCTTCGAGCGCGGCCTGCGGATATTCCCACGGCAACGACGTGAACCAGCGGATGCGCCCGGGGTACTTCGTTTGCGCTTCGGCAAGCGTGTCGTTCGATTCGCGCGCGGCGAGGCAACTCGTTTCCTGATCGCCCCAATAGACGTTCGGGCAGGTCAGCGAAACGACCGAGATGTCGATGCCCGATTCGTCCATCTGACGGATACGCATGTCGAAATCGAAATGACCCTTCTGCGGAATCACGACCGGCGTGTTGCCGCGAAACACTTCCTGCTGCCCGTCGGGGCGGGTCTGGATGTTGTAGGCACCGCCTCGCTGCCGCAGCAGTTCGAGCCATTTGTGCGTGAAGATGTGCGTGTGAACGTCGATGACAGGCATGCAAGCTCTCCGGAAAAAGAAAGGGCATGAAGGCGCTCCATGCGCCTTCGGTTCGAGGCGAACGATTCGCGATACTGACGATCTATCGATGCGAATCGCCGTGCGGATAGGAGGGAAGCGGCGCGGGCGCGGCAAAATCGTTGCCGTCGTGTGCGTGACGGTTCAGCATGAACGCGCCGATCAGGCCGAGCGCGAAGAACACCGCGCAGAAATGCGCAGGCATCATGTTGTTGCCGCTCACATGCAGCAGCCATGTGAGCACGAGCGGCGACAGGCCGCCGAACAGCGCCGCGCCGATGTTGTACGAGATCGCGAGTCCGGTCGAGCGGACTTCGGTCGGAAAGAGGCCGGCGAGCGCGGTTGGAATCGGCGCGTTCGAGGCACCGATCAGCAAGGCGAAGCTCAGTTCGACCGTGAGAATCGACGCCATCGACGGCGCGTTGACGATCCAGTAGTAGGCGGGATACAGCACGACGAGAAACAGCACGAGCGAGACGCGGATCATGCGCGCGCCGCCGATGCGGTCGGCGAGATGGCCGAACACCGGAATCATCACGACGCGCAGCAGCACGCTCGCGAGCAGCACGGTGAACGGCAGCGTCACCGGCATATGCAGATTCTGCACCGCGTAAATCGGCAGATACGTGATGATCACGTACGACATGACGTTGAGCGCGGCGCTCAATGCGAGCGCGACGAACAGCTCGCGCGGATAGTGCGTCAGCACGCGCGAGAACGGCACCTTCGCGCGCTGGCCGAGCTTCTCGAACGCTTCCGTTTCGGGCAGATTGCGGCGGATATAGAAACCGACCGGACCGATCAGCAGACCGAGTAGAAACGGCAGGCGCCACGCCCACGATTCGAGCGCCTCATGCGTGAACAGATGCGTGAGTGCGCTGCCCATCGCGACCGCGAGCAGCGCACCGAGCGCCTGCGCGAACATCTGCCAACTGCCATAGAGATTGCGGCGCGTCGGCGGCGCGTACTCGATCAGCATCGCGGTGGCGGTGCCGAATTCGCCGCCGGCCGACACGCCTTGCAGCAGACGCGCGCACAGCACGATCGCCGGCGCGATCAGGCCAATCTGCGGGAAGCCCGGCGTGAGGGCGATCATTGCGGCGGAGAGAGTCATCAGGGCGATCACGAGCGTCAGGCCGGCCTTGCGTCCTTTGCGGTCGGCATACATGCCGAGCAGAATCCCGCCGAGCGGACGCACGACGAAGCCCGCGCCGAACGTCGCGGTCGTGAGCATCAAGGCGGCGTATTCGCTGTCGCTCGGAAAGAACTGTTTGGCGATGATGATCGACAGAAAGCCGAACACCACGAAGTCGTACCACTCGAGCACGTTGCCGAGCGTCGATGCCACGGCGCCTAGCCAGCGCCTGCGTGAATCGGTTGCTGTCGTTGTCACGACTGTCTCCTGCGAGGGCTCGCCTGTCGTTTTATCCGGTCGCGCCCGTCGCTTCGGCGCGCCGCCGCGCTATTGCATGGCCGTGCCGGTCTGCCGGCGTCGGTGCAATGCGTAGGCAAGCAATGTAGGGTACTGTCGGCATGAAAACAATCGAACAAAATCAATGCTTGCATAAAGTAACTTTATGATTGTGCTTTTGCTGGATTGTCTCGATGGCCTTGTCCTCACGACCCCTGCCTTCATGATCTTGCCCTTATGACCTTGCTCTCATGACTCCCACGATCAAGCAACTGCGCGCGTTCGCACTCGTGTGCCGGTTCGGCGTGCTCACGCGCGCGGCCGACGAGCTGTTCATCACGCAGCCGGCGGTGAGCGTGCTGATTCGCCAGATGGAAGAAGCGCTCGGCCTGCGCCTGTTCGATCGCACGTCGCGTGCGTTGCGGCCGACGGCGGCCGCGCACGAAATTCTGCCGGCCGTCGAGCGCATGCTGCGCGATCTCGAAACGATCCAGTCGAGCGCCAAAGAACTGACGGGGCGCAAGCGCGGCCAGTTGCGTTTCGCGGCCACGCCGTCGATCGCGGCGGCGATCGTGCCGAAGCTGCTGGCGGAATATCGCGCGCTCTATCCGAACATCGAGGTGTCGGTCGACGACGCCGCGCCCGATCGGCTGACCGCCTCGACGCTGACCGGCGACGTCGAATTCGGCATCGGCACGATCAGCGACCGGCTCGACGGCATCACGCTGCAATGCCTCGCGCGCGACCGGCTGTGCGCGATCTGCCGCAAGGATTCGGCGCTCGCGAAAAAGCGCCGCGTAAGCTGGAAGGATGCGTTGCAGTACCCATGGATCGGCATCCGTTCGACGAGCGGCATCCGCACGCTGATCGACGAAACGCTGTTTGCGCTCGGCACGCGCAAGCCGGTCGAATACGAGGTGTCGTATATGACGACCGGGCTTTCGATGGTGCAGGCGGGTCTCGGTATCGCGATCTTTCCGGGCATTCTGCTCGGCGCCTTTCCGCACCGCGATCTCGTCGCGCGCAAGCTCGAAGCGCCCGCCGTCACGCGCGACGTGAACCTGATCCGGCGTGCCGGGCATTCGCTCTCGCCGGCCGCCGAGTCGTTTATCGAGCTTTGGTACAAGCGCATCGGCAAGCCGGCCGAGGTGTAACCGGGGCCTGGTTTTTTTGCGTGGGGCATGAAATACTGTATGAATATACAGTATGATGGAAAGACCGGCCGCGAGTGCAGGCGGCGCGCGCAGCGCACGAACGGACACGTGAAAACTCGCGCGGAAACCAGCGAAGGAACGAGGCAAGATGCCTGAACAACTGTGGCTGCCCGGACTCGAGGCGCCGCCCACGCCAACCGACGGACTTTTTTTCGCCGTCTTTCCCGACACCCATACGGCGGCCGGCATCGCGAAGTTCGCGCGGCAGCTCTGCGACGAGGCGCGCGCGCGCAGCAAGCCGCTCGCGGCGGGCCGCCTGCATGTCACGCTGCGCCATCTGGGGAATTTCGCGGGCGGCTTGCCGCCGGAATACGTCGACGCGGCGAAGCGGGCGGCCGCCGCGGTCAGCATGGCGCCGTTCGCGGCCGAGTTCGACGCGCTCGAGAGCTTCGCGAAGAAGCCGCGGCCAGGCCCGGCGGTGCTGGTCGGCGAGGATGGCGTACAGGGGCTGCATAGGCTGCACGAGGTGCTCGGCGGGGCCTTGCGAACCGCCGGTTTCGGGCCCAGTTTCGGGTCCGATACACACTTCGAGCCGCACGTGACGCTCGCCTATGGGATACCTTGGGCCGAGCGTCGCCCGGTCGAGCCAGCGGGCTGGAACGTGCGGGAATTTGCGCTGATCCACAGTTTGCTGGGGCGTACGCGGCACATCGTCCTCGCGCGCTGGCCGTTGACGGGAGAGCCTTGATGGAGAGTGAGCGGTTGGTCGGCGGCGGGGCTTCACCCGGGTTTCGCTCCTGGGGGCGGCAAATTCGCGCGATCCAGAAAAGCCACGAAGGCTACGAAGGCCACGGATCGGCGGCGGTTTTATGCCGGCGAGGCAGCCTGAACGCTCGTGCGCTCCCTGATAGAATGCACGGGCCGCAACGTAGTGGATTGCAGATGAAATTGCTTGATGCGCTTGTCGAACAGCGTATTGCCGCCGCCGCCGCCGCGCGCGGAGAGTTCGACGACTTGCCGGGTGCGGGAGCGCCGCTGCCTCTCGACGACGATGCACTGGTGCCGCAAGAGGTGCGCGTCGCCAACCGGATTCTGAAAAACGCGGGTTTTGTGCCGCCCGCTGTCGAACAGTTGCGCGCGTTACGCGACCTGCAAACGGAGCTCAATGCCGTGAGCGATCCGGCAACCCGTTGCCGTCTTCAGGCGCGCATGCTCGCACTTGATATGGCGCTCGAATCGCTGCGCGGCGGTCCGCTCGTTCTGCCGCGCGAATACTGCCGCCGGATCGCCGAACGTCTGTCGGAGCGTGCCGGCAATCCCGATCAAACCGTCGCGGGTTCACGGTGAGCGAGCCCTTCGTTCAAGCCGCTGCAGCGGATGCGTCGGGGCCGGCCGAGGGCTGTAGCGGGTCCGGTTGCGCGGGTGCCGGGAGCGGCAGTGCGAGTGCGAACGCTGCCGACGTCGCTGCGCCATCTTCGCCGGCTGTCGGTGCCGAATCCGCTCGTGCTGACGTAGCCGGTACTGCCGTGGCGCCGGTGGCCGATGGCATCGCGGCTGCTTCCGCTACCGCCGCCGTCCCACCCGAGTCTCCCGAAATCCCCGTCGTTTCCGAACGTGACCTGCGTTTCATGGCACTGGCCCAGGCCGCCGCCGAAGAAGCGCGCGCGGCGGGTGAAGTGCCGGTCGGCGCGGTCATCGTGCGTGGCGAGGAAGTGATCGCGAAGGGCTTCAACCATCCGATCGGCGCGCACGATCCTTCCGCGCATGCGGAAATGGTCGCGTTGCGCGCCGCCGCGCAGGCGCTCGAAAACTATCGCCTGCCGGGCTGCGAACTCTACGTGACGCTCGAACCTTGCCTGATGTGCGCCGGCGCGATCATGCACGCGCGCATCGCGCGGGTCGTGTTCGGCGCGCGCGATCCGAAAACCGGCGCGTGCGGCAGTGTCGTCGATGCGTTCGCGAATCCGCAACTGAACCACCACACGAGCGTGAGCGGCGGTATGCTCGAAACCGAATGCGGCGAGGCGCTGAGTTCGTTTTTCGCGGAGCGGCGTCGCGCGAGCCGGGCGGCCCGCGCGGCGGCGCGAGGCGAGGTCGTTGGCATGGGCGAAGAGACGGGAAAAGCCACGACAGGAAGCGGAGAACAGGCAGCGGAAAAATCCACGGAAAAGACGGCTGACGCCAGCACGCAGGTTCCGGCCAATAGCGCAGCGACCACCAGCCTCGACACCGCGACCGACACCGACCGCCCCAGCAGCGAATCGCCCCCAACTCCGCCGCTCTAAAACGACAACCCGCAACGGGCCTTGCCATGATCGCTCATCGCACCATCGAACTGATTGCGCCGTCCGGGTATCCGCATGATCCGGAAGGCTTGCATCGCGCGTTGCATCGCTTGCGCGCGCAGGGGCATCGGGTCGAGGGCGAAGCGGCGGCGATGCGCCGTTATCAGCGTTTTGCCGGCACCGACGGCGAGCGCGCGGCCGATCTGAACCGGCTCGCCGATCCGTCGCGCGCATTGCCCGACGTCGTGCTCGCCGTGCGCGGCGGCTACGGCGCGGTGCGCATCCTGCATGGCCTCGACTATGAAGGGCTGCGGCGGCGGCTCGTCGATCAGCCGGTCGCGCTGGTCGGCCATAGCGACTTCACCGCGGTCCAGCTTGCGCTGCTCGCGCGCGCCGGCGTGAAGACCTTCGGCGGCCCGATGCTGATGAGCGATTTCGGCGCGGAAGAGCTGAGCGAATTCACGATGCGGCATTTCTGGTCGGCGTTGACGAAGCCGTCCATGACCGTGACGGGCAACTCGCCGCAAGCGCAGACGGTCGACGTGTCGGGCATGCTGTGGGGCGGCAATCTGGCGGTGCTGGCGTCGCTGGTCGGCACGCCGTACATGCCGCCGGTGCAAGGCGGCATCCTGTTTCTCGAGGACGTCAACGAGCAGCCGTTCCGCATCGAGCGGATGATCTATCAACTGCATCTGGCCGGCATTCTCGCGCAGCAGCAGGCACTCGTGCTCGGCGATTTCTCGGGCGGCAAGACCTACGAGTACGACAACGGCTACGACCTGCACGCGATGATCGAGCAGGTGAGGGCGTTGATCGGCATTCCGGTCGTCACGGGGCTGCAGTTCGGCCATATCCGCAACATGCTGACGCTGCCGGTCGGCGCGGACGCGCATCTCGTCGCCAACGCGCACGGTTTCAGGTTGACGTTGTCGGGTTATCCCTGCCTGGCCTGAGGCCGGAGGGCTGAACGGGGCGCATAGAGCAGGACGCAGACGGGCAGGAGCGGGCGGGAGGAAGCAGAGACGTGAAGACGTTAAAGACGTAAGCGGGCAGCGCTGGCCTGCTTTCTTTTCATCATCAAAACGCAACTAACCGACAGTGCCTGGGGCTCCCCACATTACGGCATCCTGAGCGTCGATCACAACCCCATTGCACCCCCGCCATCCACGGGTAAACGCTAAAACCGCGGCCCCGCACATACATTCCGTGTAACACGCACTATCTGCCCATGTGTATGGGCGCACCCGGACGTTTTCGCTACACTGGGTCAACTCGGCGAGCCGGTATGAATCCCATACCGGCCCGCGCATTGCCCGAGCCTCACATGCATTTTTCGTCCCGTTACCACGCATTCGTCAGCCCATGCCACTCGACCCGAACTACCCACGCGATCTGATCGGCTACGGCCGCCACCCGGTCCACGCGAACTGGCCGGGACGCGCGCGGGTCGCGGTGCAATTCGTGCTCAATTACGAAGAGGGCGGCGAGAACTGCGTGCTGCACGGCGACCCCGCATCCGAGCAGTTCCTCTCGGAGATCGTCGGCGCGGCGGCGTATCCGGCGCGTCATATGAGCATGGAGTCGATCTACGAATACGGCTCGCGCGCGGGCGTGTGGCGCATCCTGCGCGAATTCGAAAAGCGCGGCCTGCCGCTCACGGTGTTCGGCGTCGGCATGGCGATCGAACGGCATCCCGAGCTCGCGCGCGCATTTGTCGAACTCGGTCATGAGATCGCCTGCCACGGGTATCGCTGGATTCACTATCAGGACATGTCGCCGGAGAAGGAGGCCGAGCACATGCGCCTCGGCATGGCAGCGATCGAGCGTGTCACGGGCACGCGGCCGCTTGGCTGGTACACCGGGCGCGACAGCCCGAACACGCATCGGCTCGTCGCCGAATACGGCGGCTTCCTGTACGACTCGGATTACTACGGCGACGACCTGCCGTTCTGGATGGACGTCGAGGTGACGGGCGGCCGGCAGGTGCCGCAACTGATCGTGCCGTACACGCTCGATACCAACGACATGCGCTTTGCGACGCCGCAAGGCTTCAATACCGCCGATCATTTCTTCACCTATCTGCGCGACGCATTCGACGTGCTCTACGCAGAAGGCGCCGAAGCGCCGAAGATGCTGTCGATCGGCATGCACTGCCGGCTGCTCGGGCGGCCGGGGCGGTTTCGCGCGCTGCAGCGCTTTCTCGATCACATCGAACAGCACGAGCGCGTGTGGGTCGCGCGGCGCGTCGACATCGCGCGGCACTGGCACGAACATCATCCTTACCAACCAGACAACCGCGAGGCAGCGGCATGAAGGCGATGCAATACACCCTGGACCAACTCAACAGCCTCTCTACCGACGCGTTCGTCGCGGCGCTGTCGGGCATCTTCGAGCACTCGCCGTGGGTCGCGGAAATCGCGGCGCGCGAGCGGCCGTTTGCGAGCATCGACGCGTTGCATCACCGGATGTCGAAGATCGTCGAGACGGCCGGCGAAGCCAGTCAACTCGCGCTCATCAACGCGCACCCGGAACTGGCCGGCAAGGCCGCCGTGCGCGGCGAGCTGACCGCCGAATCGACGCGCGAGCAGAGCGGCGCGGGGCTTGCGCAATGCACGCAGGCGGAGTTCGACAAGCTGCATGCGTTGAATCATGCGTATCGCGAGAAATTCGGCTTCCCGTTTATTCTCGCGGTGCGTGGCTACGACCGTCACGGCATCATCGCGAACTTCGAATCGCGCGTGAACAATAGCCATGCCGACGAAATGCGCGCGAGCCTCGATCAGATCTATCGCATCGCACGTTTCCGGCTCGACGACCTGATCGACGCGTGACGTCATCGCGCCCGGCAGGCGGGCGTAGCCGGTCATCCGGCGCAGGCCGCGAACCGTAACGTTTTTTCCGCACCCATACCAATCGATATCAAGGACGACAAAGATGGCACTTCCGATTCTCGATCCCAACGCACCGGAATTCACGCGCCGTTACGTGAACCTGGCGGACCCGCGTCTGGGCGCGCAGGCGCTCGCGGCCAGCGACGAATTTTTCGCGCCGAAGGACCGCATGCTGAATCCGGAGCCGGCCGTCTTCATTCCGGGCAAGTACGACGACAACGGCAAGTGGATGGACGGCTGGGAAACGCGCCGCAAGCGTACGACCGGCTACGACTGGTGCGTCGTCAAGCTCGCGCGGCCGGGCGTCATCAAGGGGCTCGACCTCGACACGAGCCACTTCACCGGCAACTTCCCGCCGGCGGCGTCGGTGGAAGCGGCGCGCGTCGTGGATGGCGCGCCGAACCAGGCGACGCAATGGACCGAGATCGTGCCGTCGACTACCTTGCAGGGCAATAGTCACCACTACCTCGAGGTCAGCGACGCGAACGCGTACACGCATCTGCGCGTGAACATCTATCCGGACGGCGGCATCGCGCGTCTGCGCGTGTACGGTCAGCCGCAGGTCGACTGGGCCGGCGCGAGCCGCACCGAGCAGTTCGATCTCGCCGCGATGGAAAACGGCGCGTATCTGGTCGGCGCGAACAACCAGCACTTCGGCGCGGCCTCGACGATCCTGATGCCGGGCCGCGGCGTCAACATGGGCGACGGCTGGGAAACGCGCCGTCGCCGCGAGCCGGGCAACGACTGGGCGATCGTCGCGCTCGCGCAGCCGGGCGTGATCCGCAAGATCGAAGTCGACACCGCGCACTTCAAGGGCAACTATCCGGATCGCTGCTCGATCCAGGCCGCGTACGTGAAGGGCGGCACCGACAGCTCGCTCGTCACGCAGGCGATGTTCTGGCCGGTGCTGCTCGGCGAACAGAAGCTGCAGATGGACAAGCAGCATTTCTTCGAAAGCGAGATCGCGGCGCTCGGGCCGGTCACGCACGTGCGCTTCAATATCTATCCGGACGGCGGCGTGTCGCGTCTGCGTCTGTGGGGTACGCTCGAATGAAAACGCTCGCCATCGAACCGCTGACGAAGGACGCATTCGCCGCATTCGGCGACGTGATCGAACTCGACGGCGCACGGCAGATTCCGATCAATCTCGGCACGACGATCCGCTATCACGATCTCGCGAAAGTGGACGTGAGCGACGAGAACGGCCGCACGCTTGTCAATCTGTTTCGTGGTCAGCCGCGCACGCTGCCGTTCGAGGTGAAGATGCTCGAGCGTCATCCGCTCGGCAGCCAGGCGTTCGTGCCGCTCAACGACAAGCCGTATCTGGTCGTCGTCGCGCCTGTGGGCGAACTCGACCCGGCGCGGATTCGCGCGTTCGTGACGAGCGGCTGGCAGGGTGTCAACTACGCGAAGGGCGTGTGGCACCATCCGCTGATCGCGTTGGGGGAGGTGAGCGACTTTATCGTTGTCGATCGCGGCGGGGACGGGCTCAATCTCAACGAGCAGGATCTCGACGAGCCGCTGTGGCTGACCGAGGATGCGTTGAGCGCGGTGGCGGTTTGATGGCAAGACGACTGCCGGATAGCCGGTAGCGTGCCGGTTTGAAGGGGAAGCCCGCGACGTAGGGTATGTCGCGGGCTTTTTTATGGGGGCGGTGGTTGGCGAGACGAAAACGCTGGCTTCAGAGGTTGCATGAAGGTTTGCATTCAGGCTTGCATCAAGGGCCGCGTCAACGTCGACGCCAGCGTGCGCGCTCAGCTTCGCCTGCCAAGCAGCGGCGAATGTCCGATCACCTCTCTTGTCCGTTCGGGCGGCTCGGGCGCCGAAAATCCCGCTGCTTCGATTGCCGGCTTGAGCCCCTTGAATTGCAGGCTTTTCTTCGAGGAGCGCAACGAGGCCATGCCGTCGTCCCACGCATGCAGCATCTGCTTGGCGAGCGCGCGCCACTGCGGTTCGTTGCGGGCCGCTTCGATCAGTTCATGGCCGACGTCGACCGCCGAGTCGCATAACGCCTCGACCATCTGCGCATATTGACGCGGCGCGATACCCATACGGGTGTTGAAAAAGCGCTCCAGTGTCTTGCCGGCTGCCCAGGTCTTGCGGCCGTCAACGGCCAGGCCCGGCGGATTGGCTGCGAAGCGCGGATATGCCTGCGTCGTTACGACGTCGTAGACAGGCGTGAACGCGACATCGTCAATCGAGGTATAGAACAGCGCGACATTCTTGGTGTGGCAGTCCGCATTGCGCACGACGTAGTTCGTCAGCAGATGCCAGCCAAGCTGCTGAAGTTGCGCGCGCATGGCGTCGCGATCGAGCAGATAGGCGCGCGCGGCGTTGAGCAGCTTTTCGCTGGTCGAATTGTATTTTTCGTGCGGCGGCAAGCCGAGCAGGCCGCACATGTCTTCCACGCCATATGCCGGAAATCCCTGCGCATCGACGTCGAAGCGTTCGACGATCAGCGCGCGGCCATCGTCCGACATCCGCGTGCGCGCAACCGGCGCAACGCCGAGCCTCTCCAGCACGCGCATCGAATAGAACTCGTTGAAACCGAGAAACGGCGTGTTGTCGTCCGAACCCTTGACGATGTGGCGGCTCGTTCGAAGCGTGGGTTTGCCGAGCGGCAACAGCGTGGGCGCAACGGGCGGCGTCGCTTCCGGTGCGATGAACTTCGGCACGACGCCTGAGATGGCGGCCCGCGCGTATTCGCGGACGAGCTGCGCAAAATGTTCGGCGGAGTTGTCGCCGTGCAGGATGTCCTCGACGTCGAGCGCCTGGAGTTCGGTGCCCGGCGCGACCCCTTCGGGCGTGACCGTGACCCGGCCAATCCCCATCGAGCCCACGACGGCAAGCAGCGAGAGATCGGTGCCGTCGAGCAGCGGCCCGAACTGCTCGCGGATCAGATTCAGCAGATAGCCCTCGGGCAGGTTCTGCCGGAAAAACGGATGCAGGTCACGCGGCCAGCGCCAGGCCTCTTCGCGCACCGGCATCGTCAGGCTGATGAAGTCGGCCGCGCTCGCGTCGCCGTTGTATTTGAGCACATAGTCGTCGCGTTCGCGAAACAGCGTGGCGACGTTTTTGCCGAGTACCTGGACGTCGAGCTTCATGGCTGCGCGTCCGGGCTGCGCTGTTCCGCGAGGATGTCTTCGAGCGTGCGGCCGTGTCCGTGAGCGACGAACTTGAGGTCGTAGCCGGCGGCTTCGAGCAGGCGCACGAGCACGGACACGCTCATGTCGTTTTTGGCGAGCGTTTCCATACGTGCGACGGTCGTGCGGGCAACACCCGCGCGGCGCGCGAGTTCTTCCTGCGACAGGTTGCTGTTGCGCCGCACGGTTTTGAGCATCTCGGAGACATCGGCGAGGTGGGTCATTTGTAGCCTCAGGGCATCAAATTCGGCGAATTCAGCTTGAATTGTAGCCCAGGAGACACAGAAATGCGATTTATTTTTGTGCCTCTTGGGCTACATTTTTCCCGTTTTCGATGCTTTTTGTGGCC
This sequence comes from Burkholderia sp. Ax-1724, assembly GCF_011752995.1. Taxonomy (GTDB): domain Bacteria; phylum Pseudomonadota; class Gammaproteobacteria; order Burkholderiales; family Burkholderiaceae; genus Paraburkholderia. Next base: position 91,739 of record NZ_VWWL01000019.1, on the reverse strand, counting down.
TCAGGGCATCAACTCAGGGCGTCAAAGTGCTATATCGATTCTGCCGACCACATACGCCACCATCGCCAAACGACAGCGGGCTTGCCGCTCCCGCGACAAGCCCGCGTCACATTGCAGCCTCGACTTCGGTGCCGGATCGCTCGCCCGGCACCCACCCTTACTTCGCTGCGCCTCCCTCGAACCACGCCGCGATCTTCATCCGTTCCTCATCGGTCATGTGCGTGACGTTGCCGAGCGGCATCGCCTTCAGCGCGACCGCCTGCTGATAGATGCGCTGCGCGTTCTGCGAGATTTCGTCGGGCGTATCCATCATCACGCCGGCCGGTGCGCTGCCCATCATCGTCGGATGGGCGGAGTGGCAGGCCACGCAGCGCTGCTGCAGCACCGGCGCGATGTCGGCGACCTTCAGCGTCGGCGCGTTGGCGGCCTGCGCCTGCGGCACCACCGGGCGCGGCATGGTCCACGCGAGCGCGACGCACATCAGCGCGACGCCGACGAGCGGCAGATACCACAGCACCTGGCCGCGATGGCGCATCACGAAGAACTGGCGGATCAGCGCGCCGGCCAGCATGATGACGACGAGCACGGCCCAGTTGTACGGATGCGTGTAGGTCATCGCGTAGTGGTTCGACAGCATCGCGAACACGACCGGCAGCGTGAAATACGTGTTGTGCACCGAGCGCTGCTTGCCGCGCTTGCCGTAGATCGGGTTCGGCGTGTCGCCCTTGAGCATCGCGTCGACCATCTTGCGCTGGCCCGGAATGATCACGAAGAACACGTTGGCCGACATGATCGTCGCGAGCATCGCGCCCATGATCAGATACGCCGCGCGACCCGCGAAGATATGGCAGGCGAGGTACGCCGCGATCAGCACGTAGGCGCCGACGCAGATGCCGAGCAGCTTGTCGCGCGTGCCGAGAATGCGGCACAGCGAGTCGTAGACGATCCAGCCGGCCGCGAGGAAGCCGATTGCCGAGGCGACCGCGACCACCGGCCCCATGTCGAGCACGTTCTTGTCGATCAGGTAAGTGCTCGGCGAGAACAGATACAGCACGGTAAAGAGACCGAAGCCCGACATCCACGTCGTGTACGACGGCCACTTCGACCAGTGCAGGTCGTCAGGCATTTCGGGCGGTGCGACCGTGTACTTCTGCATGTTGTAGAAGCCGCCCCCATGCACGTGCCACAACTCGCCGAACACGCCGCGGCGGCGCTGGTTCGGATCGGTCGGCGGTTTCAGGCTGTTGTCGAGCGCGACGAAATAGAACGATTCGCCGATCCACGCAATCGCGGCGATGACGTGGAACCAGCGAATCGCGAGGTTCAGCCAGTCGGTGATAAAGCCTTCCATGAAACTCCTCCACTTCTGATTCGTTGTGCGCGCGATGACGTTCGACGTTGCCGGTCATCGCGCCGGCTGCGGGGTAAAAGACGCAGCACGGGTTTTTATGGGTATCGCGGGGCGTGCGGCCCATCGCGTTGCGCGCAGGTTCGCCGGTCGTCGCTCGTGTCTCCTCCGCGGGACCGGCGAGCATCCGCGCAATGCGTTCGGGCGCGGCTCTCGCGTACGCGGCCTGGTTGCTCCGTGGCCTGGTGCCCGTGGCCTAGCTGCCCCGATACGTGCTGTAAGCCCACGGCGACACGAGCAGCGGCACGTGATAGTGCGCGCCCGTATCGGCGATGCCGAAGCGCAGCACCACGCGATCGACGAAACGCGGCTCGGGCAGCTGCGTGCCGAGCAACGCGAAGTAGTCGCCGGCGCCGAACACGAGTTCGTATTCGCCCGCGACGAGCGCATCGCCTTCGAGCAGCGGCTCGTCGCAACGGCCATCGTGATTCGTGAGGGTGGTTTTGAGCACGCGGCGCGTGTCGCCCGCGAGCGCGAAGAGTTCGACCTTGATGCCCGCGCCGGGACGGCCGTTCGCGGTGTCGAGCACGTGGGTAGTGAGCTTGCCCATTCGCAATTGTCCTTGTGTGAATGCGAGGTGTCGGTGGCGGCCCGATCCATTAACGTTAGCGGCGGATCGAGGCTCCACGTCAGTGGCTACATACCCGTCGGCGAACTGAAGCGAGCGCCGTGGAAGTCATTGTAGAAAGGATGCGCCGTCCCGCGCGCGAGCGATAGGAAAGATAATAGCTGGCGCATGACGGACAGCCTTCTGAAAGCCCGCGCGCGCCGCTTTCCGGCTTATTGCCGGCCTGTTTCCCGCTTATTTCCCGCGCATGGCGCGGCAGGCGCTCGCCGGATCATCGTAGCGCGGACAAAAAACGGACCACTATATCGGCGGCGTGAATCCGGGTATCGCAACGGCGCGAGTTGCGGCCGTTATTTTGGCCACGCAAGGTTCACGTTATGCGCGGCGCGCGATGAACCGATAGTTCAAGGTTCAACGCCGAGGTTCAAACCCGCGCAACTCCCGAAGACGGCGTGACACGCTGGGTAACCGGGCCAACGGCGTTCGACGGAACGCGGCGGCGCGGTTCGCGTGCCGCCGCATCGCGTTCGAACGACTTTGCACGACAGCACCGAAAGCACAAAGGCGGAGAAAACGAATGACGATGGAACCGGCAGCAGCCACGAATACGCCATCCAGCGAGGCAACATCCCAGACGGCGACGGCGGGCAAACCGAAAAAAACGCTGCTCGTGAAGCACGCGGACGTACTCGTCACGATGGACGGCGAGCGGCGCGAGTTGCGCGACGGCGGCCTGTATATCGAGGACAACCGCATCGTCGCGGTCGGCCCGACAGCGCAATTGCCGCATACGGCCGACGAGGTGCTCGACATGCGCGGCCATCTCGTGATTCCGGGCCTCGTCAACACGCATCACCACATGTACCAGAGCCTCACGCGCGCGATTCCGGCGGCGCAGAACGCCGAACTGTTCGGCTGGCTCACGAATCTCTACAAGGTGTGGGCGAACCTCACGCCCGAAATGATCGAAGTCTCGACGCTAACTGCGATGGCCGAACTGCTGCTGTCCGGCTGCACGACGTCGAGCGACCATCTGTACATCTACCCGAACGGCAGCCGTCTCGACGACAGCATCGCCGCTGCGCGCCGCATCGGCATGCGCTTTCATGCGGCGCGCGGCAGCATGAGCGTGGGCCAGAAAGAGGGCGGCTTGCCGCCCGATTCGGTGGTCGAGCGCGAGGCGGACATCCTGAAGGACACGCAGCGTCTGATCGAGACGTATCACGACGAAGGGCGTTACGCGATGCTGCGCGTCGTGGTCGCGCCGTGCTCGCCGTTTTCGGTGAGCCGCGATCTGATGCGCGAATCGGCGCTGCTCGCGCGCGAGTACGGCGTGTCGATGCATACGCACCTCGCCGAGAACGTCAACGACGTCGAGTACAGCCGCGAGAAGTTCGGCATGACGCCGGCCGAGTATGCGCACGATCTCGGCTGGGTCGGCCGCGACGTCTGGCATGCGCACTGCGTGCAACTCGACGACGCCGGCATCGAACTGTTCGCGCGCACCGGCACCGGCGTCGCGCATTGTCCTTGCTCGAACATGCGGCTCGCGTCGGGCATCGCGCGCGTGCGGCGCATGCGCTCGGCGGGGGTGCCGGTCGGGCTCGGCGTCGACGGCTCGGCTTCGAACGACGGCGCGCAGATGGTCGCCGAGGTGCGCCAGGCGCTGCTGCTGCAGCGCGTCGGTTTCGGCCCCGATGCGATGAGCGCGCGCGATGCGCTCGAAATCGCCACGCTCGGCGGCGCGCGCGTGCTGAACCGCGACGACATCGGCGCGCTCGCTCCCGGCATGGCGGCGGATTTCATCGCGTTCGATCTGCGTCAGCCGCTGTTTGCGGGCGCGCTGCATGATCCGGTGGCGGCGCTGGTGTTTTGCGCGCCGTCGCAGGTGAGCCATAGCGTGATCGACGGCCAGGTGGTCGTGCGGGATGGACGCTTGACGACGCTCGACCTCGGGCCGGTCATCGAGCGGCATAACGGGCTGGCGCGGGTGCTGTATGAGGCGGCGGTGTAGGGCCCTGCTAACGCGCTGATTAGCGGACTAAACGGCGGGCTGAACCGCAGGCTGACCAGCGGGGGCCGACGGGCAGCGAGAAGAGGGTCGGCGAAAGACAGGCAGGGGACGGGCCAAAGACCTCGCCCCCGGGGCAGCCTCAAGGCTTGTCGATCAACGTCTTCGTCGCCTCGGCGACGAGCCCACGCAGCCAGCGCACTTCGTCGGAGTAATGCACGCGCTCGTGCCACAGCTGGTAGTACTGCATCGGCGGGAAATCGAGTGGCGCGGGCACCACGGTCAGCGGCAGGAACTTCGCGTAGTAGTCGGCAAAGAGTCGCGTGGTCGTGAAGATCAGGTCGGACTTGATCAGCACGTACGGCGCCAGATTGAAGTACGGCAGCGTGACGACCACGTGGCGCTTTAAGCGCTCGCGCGCGAGGTGCACGTCGATCGCGCCGCGCTGGCCGACCGAATACGGCGTCGGCGCGAGATGCGGCGCGTTCAGGTACTGGTCGAGCGTAAGCCCGCCGCGTTTGGCGAACGGATGCGTGTTGCTCATCAGGCAAACGATCTGATCGACGAACAGATTCGACAGATGCAACTGCTCGGGCGGCTCCGGCCAGTTGCCGACCACGATGTCGAGCTTGCCGTCTTCGAGCGCGAGTTCGTAGTCGAACGCGGGACCGAGCGAATGGAATTCGAGCGTCGCGTTCGGCGCGGCCTGGCGAAAGCGTTCGACGACGGTCGGCACGAACAGCACGTTCAGGTAGTCGGGGCAGCCGATCCGGTAGCAGCGGATCGAGGTGGCCGGGTCGAAGTTGTGCTGCTGGAACTTGATGCGCTCGATTTCGCGCAGCGCGTTCTGCACCGGTTCGAGCAGGCGCAGGCCGTATTCGGTCGGCACCATGCCGGACTTGCCGCGCACCAGCAGCGGGTCGCCGGTGATGTCGCGCAGACGGCGCAGCGCGGCGCTGATCGCCGGTTGCGATTGATTGAGTTTGACGGCGGCGCGCGTGACGCTGCGCTCCATCAACAGCGTGTGCAGGACCCGCAGCAGGTACGTGTCGATCGCCTCGCGTTGCTGACTCATGGATTCTCCGAAATATATGTGCTGGCTGATCGAATGGGCGTGTGGGTATAAGCGTTTTAATATGGACGAAACATGCCGTCAAGGGTGGCATACCCGCAGAGGTCGCAGTGGCGCGGGTTTGCGGGAATTTTGGCGGCTCGACTGAGTAGGGCGAATTAGGTATCGTCATCCGATTATGGTGACGGATCGTTCGCGGGCACGCTGGACGAACCCGCGCGGAAACCGGCAGTCACTGACGCACGACGCAATCACATGAGCGACTTTCCCTCTGGCGGCAACGCCGCCGCGCAGCCGGGGCCGGGTTCATCGAACACGGGCACCATGGCGCCACGGCTGATGCTCACGGGCATCACCAAGCAATATCCGTCCGTGCGCGCCAACGACGACGTCACGCTCGTCGTCGCGCCGGGCGAAATCCACGCGGTGCTCGGCGAGAACGGCGCGGGCAAGAGCACGCTGATGAAGATCATCTACGGCGCGGTGCGGCCCGATGCCGGCGAGATCTGCTGGGAAGGCGAGACGGTCGAGATCGCGAATCCGGCGGCCGCGCGCAAGCTCGGCGTCGGCATGGTGTTCCAGCACTTCTCGCTGTTCGAGACGCTGACGGTCGGCGAAAACATCGCGCTCGCGCTCGACGAACCGTTCGATCTGAAGACCTTGTCGAAGCGCATTCGCGAGGTGTCGGCCGACTATGGCCTCGACATCGATCCGCAGCGTCACGTGCACAGCCTCACGGTCGGCGAGCGGCAGCGCGTCGAAATCGTGCGCTGTCTGCGGCAGAAGCCGCGGCTGCTAATCATGGACGAACCGACTTCGGTGCTGACGCCGCAAGCGGTCCGCAAGCTCTTCGCGACGCTGCGCCGGCTCGCGGCCGAGGGTTGCAGCATTCTCTACATCAGCCACAAGCTCGACGAAATCCAGGCGTTGTGCGACACCGCGACCGTCATGCGCGGCGGCCGCGTGACCGGTCACGTCAAGCCGAAGCACGAGACGCACGCATCGCTCGCGCAACTGATGGTCGGCCATTCGCTGCCCGATTACACGCGGCGCGAGCACCAGCCGGGTGCGGTGCTGCTCGACGTGAAGCGGCTGTCGGTGGCAAGCGACGACCCGTTCGGCACGTCGCTGCACGAGGTGTCGTTCAGCGTGCATGCGGGCGAGATCTTCGGCATTGCGGGCGTGTCGGGCAACGGGCAGGCGGAATTGCTGGCGGCGCTGTCGGGCGAAAAGCGCGCCGAAAAACGCAGCGTGCCGGCCGATGCGATCACGATCTGCGGCAAGCCGGCCGCGCGTCTCGGCGCGGGCGGCCGGCGCGCGCTCGGCTTCGGCTTCGTGCCGGAAGAGCGTCTCGGCCGCGGCGCGGTGCCGGCGATGAGTCTCGCGGACAACGCCTTGCTCACCGCGCATCGCCAGCAGATGGTGAGCTCGGGCTGGATTCGCGCGGGCGCGATACGCGCGTTCGCGAAGCGCTGCATCGATGCATTCGACGTGCGCTGCGGCGGCCCGGACGCGCTCGCGCAGAGTCTGTCGGGCGGCAATCTGCAGAAGTACATCATGGGCCGCGAGATCCTGCAGGCGCCGAAGGTGCTCGTGGTCGCGCAGCCCACATGGGGTGTCGACGTCGGCGCGGCGGCGTTTATCCGTCAGCAACTGCTCGATCTGTCGGCGCGCGGCGTCGCGATTCTCGTGATCTCCGAAGAGTTGGAAGAGCTGTTCGATATCTGCGATCGCCTCGCGGTGCTCGCGGGCGGCCGGCTCTCGCCGGTGCGTGCGACCGGCGCGACCCATGCCGAGGAAATCGGCCGCTGGATGGCGGGGTTGTTCGGCGACCGCGAGGGCGCGCCGGACCAGCCGGCGCATGCGTGACTCACCGAACCGAACCCGAACCATTACACGCTATTCATGACGCTTCCTTATCGACTCGAAGCCCGCACGGCGCCCTCGCGCGCGATGCAGCTTGCCGTGCCGCTGATCGCCGCGTTGCTGACGCTCGCGATCGGCTTCCTGATCTTCGGCCTCGTCGGCCGCGACCCGTTGCAGGCGATGCACGCGTTCTTCATCGAGCCTCTGTCGAGCATCAACGGCTGGTCGGAACTGCTGCTGAAGGCGTCGCCGCTGTGCCTGATCGGCCTCGGTCTCGCGATCGGTTATCGCGCGAATGTCTGGAACATCGGCGCCGAAGGGCAGATGCTGCTCGGCGGCATTGCCGCGAGCGGCGTCGCGATCTATTTCGATCAGGCAAGCGGCAGGTGGATTCTGCCGACGATGATGCTCGCCGGCGTGCTCGGCGGCATGACGTGGGCCGCGATTCCGGCGTTCCTGAAGAGCCGCTTCAACACCAACGAGATTCTCGTGAGCCTGATGCTCACCTACGTCGCGACGCAACTGCTGATCTATCTCGTGAGCGGCCCGTGGCGCGATCCGCAGGGCATGAATTTTCCGCTGTCGGAAATGTTCGGCGGCGACGCGCTCTATCCGACGCTCTATGGCGACTGGCACTGGATATGGCTGCGCGGCACGCGCCTCAACGCCTCGGTCTTTCTCACGCTGATCGCGATTCCGCTCGCATGGCTTTTCATGCGCAAGAGCTTCGCGGGCTACCGGATGAACGTCGGCGGACTCGCGCCGCTCGCCGCGCGCTATGCCGGTTTCTCCGACACGAAGACCGTCTGGACCTCGCTGCTCATCAGCGGCGGTCTCGCGGGGCTCGCCGGCATGGGCGAGATCGCCGGTCCGATCGGCCAGTTGCAGGCGACCTGGTCGCCGGGCTACGGCTTCACCGCGATCATCGTGGTGTTCGTCGGGCGCCTGCATCCGCTTGGCATCGTGCTCGCGAGTCTGCTGATGGCGCTGCTCTATCTCGGCGGCGAAGCGGTGCAGACCTCGATGCAATTGCCGCAGGCGCTCTCGGGCGTGTTCCAGGGGCTGCTGCTGTTCTGCCTGCTCGGCGCCGATCTGTTCGTGAACTACCGTGTGCGGCGCCGCTCGGCGGCCGTCGCAGCCCGTTAATCCGCTGATCCGTTTCTTGTCCGCTTCTTATCCATTTCTTATCCGCTCATCCGCCGCTTATGGATATCCAGCAAGCCAGTGCGCTCACGTCGAGCGCCATCACCGCGTCGATCCCGCTGATGTTCGCGGGCGCGGGCGAACTCGTCGCCGAAAAGTCGGGCGTGCTCAACCTCGGCGTCGAGGGGATGATGCTGATGGGCGCCGTGAGCGGCTACGCGGTCACGGCGCTCACGGGCAGCCCGTGGCTCGGCGTGCTCGCCGCGATCGGCGCCGGTCTCGCGATGTCGCTGCTGTTCGCGTTCCTCACGCTGACGATGCTCGCCAACCAGGTCGCGACCGGCCTGTCGCTGACGATCTTCGGCATCGGCCTGTCGGCCTATGTCGGCAAGCCGTACACGTCGGCCGCTGTGCGCGCGACGATCGACCTGTGGACCATTCCCGGCCTCTCGAAGATTCCGGTGCTCGGCCCGGCGCTGTTTACCCTCACGCCGCTCGATTACCTCGCATTCCTGATGTTTGCCGCGATCGGCTGGTTCCTGTATCGCACGCGTGCCGGGCTCGTGCTGCGCTCGGTCGGCGAATCGCCGCAGGTTGCGCACTCGGTCGGCTTTCCGGTGGTCGGCGTGCGCTATGGCGCGGTGGCCTTCGGCGGCGGCATGGCGGGGCTCGCCGGCGGCTACTATTCGATCGTCAATCTGCACCTGTGGCAGGAGAATCTGACCTCGGGGCGCGGCTGGATCGCGCTCGCGCTCGTCGTGTTCGCGACGTGGCGCCCCGGGCGTCTGCTGATCGGCGCGCTGCTGTTCGGCGCGGTCACGGGCCTGCAGTTCTATGCGCAGGCGATCGGCGTGCCGGTGCCGACGCAGTTCCTCGCGATGCTGCCGTACGTCGCGACGATCGTCGTGCTCGCGCTGATCTCGCGCAATCCGAACACGATCCGTCTGAATGCGCCCGCATCGCTCGGCAAGCCGTTTTTTTCGGCGGGCTGAGCGGGCCGGCGTTTTTGGCGATTCGCGCTTCATCATCGGCTCATTGCCATTCGCGCTTCACAGTCCGTTCATCGCAGTCCGCGCTTCACGTTTCGCTCATCACAGTCCGCGCTGCACATTCCGCGCTGCACATTCCGGTTAACACGACAGGGGAACCACATGAAGAGAAGAAATCTGCTGACCGCTTTCGCCTCGTGCGCGGCTTCGCTCGCACTCGCCGCGCCGCTCGCGCAAACCGCGCAGGCCGCCGATGTGCCGGGCGTCGCCTTCGTCTATATCGGCAATCCGGGCGATGCCGGCTGGACCTTCGCGCACGACCAGGGCTCGCGCGAAGTCGAGGCGAAGTTCGGCAACAAGATCAAAATCACGCGCGTCGAGAACGTGCCGGAATCGGCCGACTCGGAGCGCGTGTTCCGCGATCTCGCGAACAAGGGCAACAAGATCATCTTCGGCACGAGCTTCGGCTTCCAGGACTTCCAGCTGAAGGTGGCGAAAGACTTCCCGGACATCGTGTTCCTGCACGCGACCGGCTACAAGAAAGCGCCGAACTTCGGCACCTACGACGTGCGCATGTACCAGGGCGCCTATCTGGCCGGCGTCGCCGCGGGCTACGTGACGAAGAGCAACACGCTCGGCTTCGTCGCGTCGGTGCCGATTCCGGAAGTCGTGCGCAACATCAACGCGTTCACGCTCGGCGCGCGCTCGGTGAATCCGAAGGTGCATACGAAGGTGATCTGGATCAACAGCTGGTTCGATCCGGGCAAGGAAAAGCAGGCCGCCGAAACGCTGATCGGCCAGGGCGCCGACGTGCTGCTGCAGAACACCGATTCGAGCGCGACGCTCGCGACCGCGTCGGAGAAACACGTGCATGCGTTCGGCTGGGATTCGGACATGAAGAAGTTCGGCCCTGACGCGCATCTCGGCTCGGTGGTCGCGCACTGGGGCGTGTACTACAACGCGGTGATCCTGCAGGTGCTCGACGGCAAGTGGAAGAACGATCCGGTGTGGTGGGGTCTGCCGCAGAAGGCGGTCAATCTCGAGGACCTGAACACGTCGGCGATTTCGGCCGATGCGCAGAAACAGGTGGCGGCGAAACGCGAGGAACTCGCGAGCGGCAAGCGCGACGTGTTCACGGGGCCGATCAAGGATCAGTCGGGGGCGGTGAAGATTCCGGACGGCAAGACGCTGACCGATCCGGAATTGCAGCGCCTGAACTGGTATGTCGAGGGGGTGGACGGGACGTTGCCGAAGTGAGGCGCGGCAGGGCGGCCGGGGTATGTCGCCTCGGGCCGGTTCGCGGTGTCCGGCGGGTATCGGCAGGTGTCGGCAGGTATCGGCCGGTGAGCGCTGGCCCGTTGTAGCCGCGGCCGGTTCTTGAGCGGCTCGTCTGCGACATCTGCTGCGGCAAGCGGGCCGGTTTCACGAAAACGCTGCGAAAAAGCTGCGTCCGCCTCAGCGCGGCCGCAGCTTTTTTTACCGCCGCTTCCGCGGCGTCGCGGTGCCGGACTGCCGCCGTGTCACGACACTGCAACGCCGCTGCTCAATCCTGCTTTCAGTCGTCGATACGCAGGCCTACCTTGAGCGTTACCTGCCAGTACGCGACCTTGCCGTCCTGGATCTGCCCGCGCGTTTCCGTCACTTCGAACCAGTGCAGATTACGCAGCGTTTTCGACGCTTTGGCGATGGCGGTGCTGATGGCGTCGTCGATCGATTTCGTCGACGAGCCGGTCAGTTCGATCTTCTTGTAAACGTGCTCTGACATGGATGTTCTCCTGGGTCTGCGCCGCAGATCGGCAAAGCGCCGTTCGGCCGGGCGCGGGCGAGACAAGCGCCTTCGAAAAGTATAGGCAACGATGTGCACGGTTTATGGGTGATGCGTGTGGCCGCATGCCTGGGGCGGTGGCGTGGCCGGGTGTGTGACCGTTAAGGCGGCGTCATGCGCGGCACGTAACATGCGGCGGCCCGATCCGTCAGGCCGTGCGGCGTTGGCCGGCCATCCCGCCGTGGCGCGCGGCCACGAAATTTGCCGATACCGATCGATACCGAGCCGCCGGTTTTCACCGCCGTATTACCGACGCCGCAACAACGGATGGGGCCGTCAGGCAAAGCGGCGCAGTCCGTGCGGGTTAGATTAGCGATAGTCTGCTAAAATATTGGGTTTTTCGCCGATATCACATTCAAAGGGACGCGCCGTGCTGTCTACTGCCAATATCACCATGCAATTCGGGCCGAAGCCCCTCTTCGAGAACATTTCGGTCAAATTCGGGGAAGGGAACCGCTACGGCCTGATCGGTGCGAACGGCTGCGGTAAATCCACTTTCATGAAGATTCTCGGTTCGGATCTCGAACCGAGCTCGGGCAACGTGATGCTCGAACCGAACGTGCGTCTCGGCAAGCTGCGCCAGGACCAGTTCGCCTACGAAGACGTGCGCGTGCTCGACGTCGTGATGATGGGCCACACCGAAATGTGGGCCGCCATGACCGAGCGCGACGCGATCTACGCGAACCCCGACGCCACCGACGACGACTACATGCACGCCGCCGAACTCGAAGCGAAATTCGCCGAGTACGACGGCTATACGGCCGAAGCGCGCGCGGGCGAACTGCTGCTCGGCATCGGCATCGCGATCGAAGACCACAACGGCCCGATGAGCAACGTGGCGCCGGGCTGGAAACTGCGCGTGCTGCTCGCCCAGGCGCTGTTCTCGAAGCCGGACGTGCTGCTGCTCGACGAGCCGACCAACAACCTCGACATCAACTCGATCCGCTGGCTGGAAGATGTTCTGAACCAGTACAACTCGACGATGATCATCATCTCGCACGACCGGCACTTCCTGAACCAGGTCTGCACGCACATGGCCGACATGGACTACGGCACGCTCAAAGTCTATCCGGGCAACTACGACGACTACATGCTCGCCAGCACGCAGGCGCGCGAGCGTCAGCAGGCTGCCAATGCGAAGGCCAAGGAGCGCGTGGCCGACCTGCAGGACTTCGTGCGCCGCTTCTCGGCGAACAAGTCGAAGGCGCGCCAGGCCACCAGCCGTCTGAAGATGATCGACAAGATCAAGATCGAGGAATTCAAGCCCTCGTCGCGGCAGAACCCGTTTATCCGTTTCGAGTTCGAGAAGAAGCTGCACAACATCGCGGTGGTGGCGGACACCATCTCGAAGAAATACGAACGCTCGATCTTCAACAACTTCAGCATCAGCGTGCAGCCGGGCGAGCGCATCGCGATCATCGGCGAGAACGGCGCGGGCAAGACCACGCTGCTGCGCTCGCTGCTCGGCAATCTGCAACTCGATCACGGCACGGTGAAGTGGGCGGAAAACGCCAACATCGGCTACATGCCGCAAGATACCTACGAAGAGTTTCCGACTGACGTCACGCTGATGGACTGGATCGACCAGTACCGCAAGGAAGGCGACGACGAGCAGATGGTGCGCGGCACGCTCGGCCGCCTGCTGTTCAATGCGGACGACATCCGCAAATCGGTCAAGGTGCTGTCGGGCGGCGAGAAGGGCCGCATGATCTGGGGCAAGCTGATGCTCGGCCGCCACAACGTGCTGCTGATGGACGAGCCGACCAACCACATGGACATGGAGTCGATCGAGTCGCTGCAGATCGCGCTCGACAAGTTCGACGGCACGCTGATTTTCGTCTCGCACGACCGCGAATTCGTGAGCGGCCTCGCGAACCGGATCATCGAAGTGAAGACCGATGGGACGTTGAACGACTTCGGAGGTAATTACGAGGACTTCCTGACGAGTCAGGGCGTGGAGTAAAGCCTGTTCGAGGCAGCTGGTTTGTCTCGATTGTCTTGAGGCAGCGCAGCGAAACCTGATGGAACCCGATGGCCCGCCGAGGTGGATACCTCGGCGGGCTTTTTGCTGTGGCGCAGGCGTTTCCTTATCCGGACACGAATGCCGGCCGCAAAAATAGAAAATGCCGGGATGTCCCGGCATTTTCCATGGCATGGCATTCAGGCGCGGTACGACACGATGCGCGACCTGCCTCACCCGCATTCCCCGCGATTTGCGGAGAAAACCGGCCTACGGCTTGTCTGGCCTACAACCGGTCGTACTGAAAACGCATCGCCGTGCCTTCCCGTTTGATACGTTCCCAGATCGCGCGCTTTTCCTCGTCGCTGAGGAACACCCAGTTGGATACTTCGTCGGCGGTGCGGCCGCAGCCTTTGCAGACTTCATCGAACAGCGTGGAGCAGACGCCGACGCACGGGCTGTCGGGGAGATCGTGAAGATTCGAAGTCATCGGAAACCTTGTGGCGCAAAAGCGGAGTCCCGCCATGTTACCCGATGCGTAAGCGTCACGCGCCCAGCGCCAACTGCCACAGCAAGGCCCCATTGAGCATCACGATAAACGCCGCCGACAGCCACGCGAGCGCAAGCGGCACGCCGTGCACGCGCCAGCCGCGCATGAGGTTCGCATCGGATGCGTAGCGGATCAGCGGCACGACCGCGAGCGGCAATTGCAGGCTCAGCACCACCTGGCTCGCGACGAGCAGTTGGTTCGAGCCGCGCGGACCAAACAGCGCGACCGCGAGCAGCGCCGGCCCGATCGCGAGCGCGCGTGTGAGCAGCGCGCGTTTCCAGCGCGGCAGCCGGATTTGCAGAAAGCCTTCCATGACGGTCTGACCGGCCAGCGTGCCGGTGACGGTCGCGCTCAGGCCGCAGGCGAGCAGTGCCGCCGCGAACAGGATGCTGGCCCAGCGGCTGCCGACGAGCGGCGCGATCAGCCGGTGCGCGTCGGCGAGATCGGTCACGTCGCGATGCCCGCTCGCGTAGAACACGGCCGCCGCGACGATCAGCAGCGCCGCGTTGATGACGAACGCGAACGCGAGCGAGCCGAACGTATCGAGATTGACCACGTGCAGCGCGACCTTGATGCGCGGGTCGCTGCCGTCCGGCGCGTGATGCTTGACGAGCGCCGAGTGCAGATAGAGGTTGTGCGGCATGACCGTCGCGCCGACGATGCCGGCCGCGAGCCACACCATGCCCGCATTCCTCAGCAGCTCGACGCTCGGCGCGGTGCCGGCCAGCGCCGCGCGCCAGTCGGGCCGCGCGAGCGCGAGTTGCACGACGAAGCACAGGCCGACGAAGCCGATCAGCACGGCGATCACCGCTTCGAGGCGGCGGCCGCCTTTCTGCTGGAGCGCGAGCAGCGCGAACGTGCAGACCGCCGACATCATCACGCCGACCGTCAGCGAGACGCCGAGCAGCAGTTGCAGTGCAACGGCGCTGCCGACCACCTCGGCGACGTCGCAGGCGATGATCGCGACCTCGCTCGTCAGCCACAGGAACAGCGTCGCGCGCCGGCCGTTGCGCTCGCGGCATAGCTGCGCGAGGTCGCGCCCGGTTACGACGCCGAGCCGCGACGACAGCCATTGCATCAGCATCCCCATCGCGCTCGACAGCAGCACGATGCCGAGCAGCCGGTAGCCGTAGCCTGCGCCGGCGCCGAGCGCGGTCGCCCAGTTGCCGGGGTCGATATAGCCGACCGCGATCAGCGCGCCAGCGCCGAGGAACGAGAACCAGTGCGCGGGCCGCGTGGGCTCGCCCGGCAGACGCCGGCGGCGGTTGGGGCGCAACGCGAAAGGATTGGTGTTCATCGGTGCCTGAGGTCGGAGAGACGCATCCTCTTGCAAGCCACCTGCCCGTCGCGCGCGGCGGGCGGTGGAGCGAGGCAGGGCGGCTATTGCATGATGGCGGCGCCAGCCTCAAGCGCCTATTGTGCACCGCTACTCGCGCGCTCACCTGACAACGGGATGACAGTGCGATAACGGCGGGCTGGCGACGCCGGCGCAAGCCGCGGCCACCCGGTTATCAGCCCCATAATCCCGCATAATTTTAGGTGGACACGCGCCGATAACCCGTTAAAATTGCGGCCATTTTGCAGCGGTGCGGCCCGAGCTGTGCCGTTTGCGCGACAGCTCGGCGTTTTTTTTGGACCGCGCGGTAATTGGTGGTAGTTTTCGGGGTTTTCGGGGGCCGCGCGCGACGCAGCGGCTTGAGTGACGACGGGATCGGAGAACGGGATGAAACGACGGGTAGTGGGGCAGGTGGCGGCGCTGGTCTTGTGCGCGGCGCCGTGGTTGACGGCCGCTGCGAAGGATACGCAGCTCAACGTGTATAACTGGTCCGACTACATCGCGAAGGACACGATCCCGAACTTCACGAAGCAGACCGGCGTGCAGGTCAGGTACGACAACTACGACAGCGACGACACGCTGCAGGCCAAGCTCCTCACCGGCAATTCGGGCTACGACATCGTCGTGCCGACCAGCAACTACGCGGGCAAGCAGATCGCCGCCGGCATCTTCGAGCCGCTCGACAAATCGAAGCTGCCGAACCTTAAATATCTCGACCCGTCGCTGATGGCGCTCGTCGCCGGCGCCGATCCGGGCAACAAGTACGTGGTGCCCTGGGCTTACGGCACGACCGGGCTCGCCTACAACGTCACGAAGGCCCAGCAGATTCTCGGCAAGGACACCCCGCTCGATAACTGGGACATCCTCTTCAAGCCCGAGAACATCTCGAAGCTGAAGGCCTGCGGCGTGTCGGTGCTCGATGCGCCGGATCAGATGTTCGCGGCCACGCTGCACTACATGGGTAAGGATCCGATGAGCACGAACCCGGCCGACTATCGCGCCGCGCTCGAAGTGCTGAAGAAAATCCGTCCGTACATCACGCAGTTCAACTCGTCGGGCTATATCAACGATCTGGTCGGTGGCGACATCTGCTTCGCGTACGGCTGGTCGGGCGACGTCGTGATCGCCAAGCATCGCACGATCGAAGCGAAGAAGCCGTACAGGATCGAGTACTACATTCCGAAGGGCGGCGCGCCGGTCTGGTTCGACGTGATGGCGATTCCGAAGGACGCGAAGCACAAGGAAGCCGCGCTCGAATGGATCAACTACATCGAGACGCCGCAGGTACACGCCGCGATCACCAATGCCGTGTACTATCCGAGCACCAACCTGGAAGCGCGCAAGTACGTGGACAAGGACGTCGCGAACGATCCGGCCGTGTATCCGTCGCCTGAGACCATCAAGACGCTGTTCCTGCTGAAGCCGTTGCCGCCGGAAATCCAGCGGCTGCAAACGCGGCTGTGGACCGAACTCAAGTCCGGCCGCTGAGCGCGGCGCGCAGCAGGGAATCCGCATCATCATGAAGCCCTCGGTGTTCACCGGGGGCTTTGTTCGTCAAACGCCGGAGTGAAGCAGCATTATGATCAGTAGTGACCAGCCGGGCGCGCTGGCGGGGGTGGGCGCGCCGTCCCCGGGCCCGAACGCCGTGACGGGCGACGCAGCGGACCAGTTCATCCAGATCGTCGACGTCGTGAAGAAGTTCGGCGAGACCGTGGCGGTCAAGGGCGTCAATCTGTCGGTGAAGAAGGGCGAGCTGTTCGCGCTGCTCGGCAGTTCGGGCTGCGGCAAGTCGACCTTGCTGCGCATGATGGCCGGGCTCGAAACCGTGACCTCGGGCAGGATCCTGATCGACGGCGAAGACCTCGCGCAACTGCCGCCGTACCGCCGGCCGGTCAACATGATGTTCCAGTCGTACGCGCTCTTTCCGCATATGACGGTCGAGGCGAACGTCGCGTTCGGCCTCAAGCAGGAAGGCGTGCCGAAGGCCGAACTGAAAGACCGCGTGCACAACGCGCTCGAACTCGTGCAAATGGGCCGCTTCGCGAAGCGCAAGCCGCATCAGCTGTCGGGCGGCCAGCAGCAGCGCGTCGCGCTGGCGCGCTCGCTGGTCAAGCGCCCCAAGCTGCTGCTGCTCGACGAGCCGATGTCGGCGCTCGACAAGCAGATTCGCCAGCGCACACAGATCGAACTCGTCAATATTCTCGACCAGGTCGGCGTGACCTGCATGATGGTCACGCACGATCAGGAAGAAGCGATGACGATGGCGAGCCGCCTCGCCGTGATGAGCGAAGGCCAGATCGTTCAGCTCGGCACGCCGCACGAGGTCTACGAGTATCCGAACAGCCGCTTCTCGGCGGAATTCATCGGCTCGACCAATCTGTTCGACGGCCATACGGTCGAGGACGAAGCCGATCACGTCTTTATCGAAACGCCGGACCTGCCGTGCCAGCTGCACGTCAATCACGGCATCACGGGGCCGCTCGGCATGCCCGTGACGATCTCGGTGCGCCCCGAGCGCATCGCGCTCACGCGCAAGCCGCCCGAGGGCGCGCACAACTGGGGCAAGGGCGTCGTCACGAATATCGCGTACATGGGCGGCTATTCGCTCTATCACGTGAAGCTTGAGGGCGGCAAGACCGTGATCGCGAACGTGACGAGCCTCGCGCTCACCGAGATCGAGCCGCCTACCTGGGGCGACGAAGTGTACGTGCGCTGGAGCGCATCGGCCGGCGTGGTGCTGACGTCATGAAAGAGGCGCTTGTGTCGTTCTTCGTGTGGCCGGTGCGGCGCCTGAAGCTCACGGGCCGCACCGCGGTGGTGGCGGGGCCGTTCATCTGGCTGCTGCTGTTCTTCCTCGTGCCGTTCCTGCTGGTCGTGAAGATCAGCTTCGCCGATTCGCAGCTCGGCATTCCGCCGTATACGCGCCTCGTCGACTTTGCCGACGGCGCGCTGCATATCACGCTCGACCTGTCGCACTACGCGTTTCTGCTGACCGACAGCCTGTACTTCGCGACCTACGTCAATTCGGTGGTGGTCGCGGCGATTTCGACCGTGCTGTGTCTGCTGATCGGCTACCCGATGGCCTACTACATCGCGCGCTCGAATCCGGCCACGCGCAATCTGCTGATGATGGCCGTGATGCTGCCGTTCTGGACGTCGTTCCTGATCCGCGTCTACGCATGGATCGGCATCCTGAAGAACAACGGCTTGCTGAACAACTTCCTGATGTCGATCGGGCTGATTCATACGCCGATCGAGCTGTATCACACGAACACGGCCGTCTATATCGGCATGGTCTATTCGTACCTGCCGTTTCTCGTGATGCCGCTTTACGCGCACCTCGTGAAAATGGACCTGACCTTGCTCGAAGCCGCCTACGACCTCGGTGCGAAACCGTGGAAGGCGTTCTGGCAGATCACGCTGCCGCTCTCGAAGAACGGCATCGTCGCGGGCTGCCTGCTGGTGTTCATTCCGGCGGTCGGCGAGTACGTGATCCCTGAGCTGCTCGGCGGCGCGAACACGCTGATGATCGGCCGCGTCATGTGGAACGAGTTCTTCGACAACGCCGACTGGCCGATGGCATCCGCCGTGACGTGCGCGATGGTGCTGCTGCTGCTCGTGCCGATGGCGCTGTTCCAGCATGCGCAGGCGAAGGCCTTGGACGAGGGCCGCCAATGAAGCCGAATCGCCTGTTGCAGCTGATCGCGCTCGGCATCGGCTTTCTGTTCCTGTATATCCCGATCGTGAGCCTCGTCGTGTATTCGTTCAACGAATCACAACTGGTCACGGTCTGGACCGGTTTTTCGACGCGCTGGTATGCGGCGCTGCTGCACGACGACGAGCTGATCGCCTCGGCGTGGCTGTCGCTGCGCATCGGTTTGATGACGGCGTTCGCGTCGGTCGTCATCGGCACCTGGGCTGGTTTCGTGCTCGCGCGCATGGGGCGCTTTCGCGGCTTCACGTTGTATACAGGCATGATCAACGCGCCGCTCGTGATTCCCGAAGTGATTCAGGGCATCTCGCTGCTGCTGCTGTTCATCGAAATGGCGCACCTGATCGGCTGGCCGGCCGAACGCGGTATCTTCACGATCTGGATCGGCCATGTGATGCTGTGCATTTCGTACGTCGCGATCATCGTGCAGTCGCGTGTGCGGGAGTTGCATCCGTCGCTCGAAGAGGCCGCGCTCGACCTCGGCGCGACGCCGCTGCGCGTGTTCTTCTTCGTCACGCTGCCGCTGATTTCGCAGGCGTTGGTGTCGGGCTGGCTGCTGTCGTTTACGCTGTCGATCGACGACCTCGTGCTGTCGGCGTTCCTGTCCGGCCCCGGTTCGACGACCTTGCCGCTCGTCGTGTTCTCGCGCGTGCGCCTGGGCCTGAATCCCGAGATGAACGCGCTTGCGACGCTGTTCATCGCGGTCGTGACGGTCGGGGTGGTCGCGGCCAACTTCGTCATGCAGCGCGCCGAGCGCAAGCGCGCGATGATGGCGGTGTGACGCGGACGTAGCGTGCCCGCGCGCAAGGACGTGCGGCGCGCCGCGTGCGCGGCGGCTATTTCTTTCTTCGACCGCTGTTGTGCGGACTGCTGTTTTTCCAACCGATGACCCTGCTCGAGTGCTTGGCGCGCGTGATGGACTGGGAGCCGCTTTACCGACTGTGGGAACTGATCGTGATGATCTGCAAGTTCCTGTGGGACCTGCTGCGGCTGCTGAGCGGCGGCGGCTGAGAGCGCCGGCCTGCGGCGGTGCCGGCAAGGCTGGCGGATCGATGCATCGGCTTAGACCGAGGCGCGGCGCGTTTCCTCAGGCCTGCACGTCCGCCTGGACCCGCGCATGAACCGCTGGCGTCCCCAGAAACGTGCGCAGATCGGAGAGCACGCGCTCGGGCGCTTCTTCCATCGGAATATGGCCGAGTTCCGCATACATGACCGATTGCGCGCCCGGAATGCGGCTCGCGAACTCGGCGGCATGGGCGGTCGGAATCCAGCGGTCTTTCGCGCCCCACAGCACGAGCGTGGGGACGTCGAGCGTTTTCAGCGCCTCGGTGTCGAGCGCGCGGAAGTCGAGCGTCGGCACCATCTTGCCGATCGCCGCGCGCGTGCCCTCGCCGTGGAAGAACTCGACGTAGCGGCGCAGCGTCAGCGGGTCGAGCTTGCGCGGATCGCCATACACGTTGCGCACCGCGCTTGTGACGATCACCTCGGGCAGCCACCACGGCGAACTGACGCGCACCAGCGAGCGGTTGAACAGGTCGATGTAGATCGGCAGTTTCATCGGAAAGCCGGCCGAATCGATCAGCACGAGCCGCTCGACGGCGCCGCGATGGCGCAGCGCGTAGTCCCATGCAATCAGGCCGCCGAGCGAATTGCCGATCAGCGTCGCGCGCGCGATGCCGAGCGCCTGCATGAACGTGTCGATGAAGCGGCGGTAGGTCGGCAGGTCCATCGTTTCGATCGCGCCGCTCGCCGAATGCAGCGGTCCCGTCACGCCGAACGGCGGCAGATCGAGACGGATCACGCGATGCGCGCGTTTCAGCTCGTCGGCGACACGGTTCCACGTATGCAGCGATGAAGCGAAGCCGTGAATCATCACGATCGTGCTGCCCTGGCCCGCGTCTTCGCTTGCACCTTCGTCCACGTAATGCACGTCGGCGCCCATGATCGTCACGAACTTCGAGCCGCTTTGCGTATAGCGCCGACGCAGTTCGTCGCGCGGCACGCTCGTGATGCCGAGACGCGCGGCGAGCGGGCGCCGCGGCAGCATCGCAGCGGAAGCGGATGAGGTGGAGCCGGTGTCTGCCATGTTCTTATCTCCCTGTGTTGTTAGTTGTTCGGTGTGGGTGTCGCTCGGGGGCCGCATGCTTTTCGCCAGTCACGCCTTGCCTGCGGCAGCCCGGCAGCAAGTAAAGCGCCAGGCCCGGCGCCAGGCAGGGCGGCACGCCCAGCCTCAACGCGCGAAGCGGTAATCCTCGGGCCGCACGCGCCGCGTGCGCCTGCGAAACGCGAACGTGAAGCCGGGCCAGATCGCCGTGACCTTGCCGCTATTCGTCTGATACCAGCTATGGCAGCCCGTGGTCCATACCGAGCGGCGCATGTCCTGTTGCAGACGCGCATTGAAATCGCGCTGCACGTAGGCGCGCACGGTCATCGTGCGAGCGTTCCGCCTGCGCAATACGCGCAGGCAATCGACGATGTATTGCAACTGCGACTCGATCATATAGATCATCGAGTTGTGGCCGAGCCCCGTATTCGGGCCGACGATCATGAAGAAGTTCGGAAAGTTCGCGATGCTCGTGCCGAGATAGGCTTCGGGACCGTCGCGCAGCCATAGCGTGCTCAGATCGGCGCCATCGAGTCCGCTCACTTCGAACGGCGCGCGCACGTCGTTGACCTGGAAGCCGGTGCCGCAAATGATCGCGTCCACCTGACGATGCACACCGTCTTCGGTCACGATGCCATCGGCGACGATCTCGCGAATGCCGCTCGTCACCACCTCGACGTTCGGCGCGCAAACCGCGGGGTAGTAGTCGCTCGACAGCAGGATGCGCTTGCAGCCGAGCCGGTAGTTCGGCGTCAGCTTCGCGCGCAGCGCCGGGTCGCGCACACGACGCTCGAGATAGCTGAGACCGAATTTCGTCGGCAGCTTCATGAGCTTCGGATTGACGACGAACGCCAGCGCGCGCGATTCGAGCTGCCAGTAGATGGCGCTGCGCACGAGACGCTGCGTGAACGGCAGCGCGCGGAATAGCCGCTGCATGCGCGGGCCGACGGCTTTGTCGGGCTTCGGCATGACCCACGGCGCGGTGCGCTGGAACAGATCGAGGTGCGCGACGCGCGGCTGGATTCTCGGCACGAACTGGATCGCGCTGGCCCCGGTGCCGATCACCGCGACGCGTTTGCCGTCGAGCGGATAGGCATGGTCCCAGCGCGCCGAATGAAACAGCTTGCCCGCGAAGCGTTCGATGCCCGCGATGCGCGGCAAGGCGGGACGCGAGAGCGGGCCGCTCGCGGCAATCAGCACGTCGGCCTCGACGGTTTCGCGTGTGCCGTTCGTATCGATGTCGACATGCCAGAGCTGCCGCGTGTCGTCGAAGCGCGCCGCGCTCACCTTCGCATTGCAGCGCACGTAGCGCTCGATGCCGTACTTGCGCGCGCAGTGCCGCAGATACGCGAGGATTTCGGCCTGACCGCTGAATGCGCGCGACCACGACGGGTTCGCTTCGAACGAAAACGAATAGAGATGCGAGGGGATGTCGCAGGCCGCGCCGGGGTAGGTGTTGTCGCGCCACGTGCCGCCGATATCGCTCGCGGCCTCGTAGATCGTGAACGACGCGATGCCCATCCGCAGCAGACGGATCGCCATGCCGATGCCGGCAAAGCCGCTGCCGACGATCGCAATGCGCGGCGTCGCGGATGAAGCGGAAGGGGCAGGCGTCACGGTGGTCTCCGGCATGGGGTGAAAGCGGTGTAGGACAGGTAGGGCGAATGGGTACGCCGACAGTTACGCCGACGGGTGTTCGTTCCGGTTGCGAACGTCGGGCCGAGGCGGGCAGCCTCTACGTCTACGCCTGTCTACACGCGCAGCGTAAAGCGCAGGGTAGACAACTGTACACATTGCGTCAAGATCGTTTAGAGTGCTGCTATCAAACGGACCCACGGCGGCACCTACCGTGGTACCCACTGTGGCACCTACAGCGTCATGCCCGAAAACCCCATGACCTCCTTCCCCGAAGCGGCGCTTCTCGCCGGCCAGGAATTGCCGCCCGGCAAACGCAAGTTGATCGAAGCCGCGCTGCGGCTGACCGCCGGCGGCCGCAGTTTCGCGAGCCTCGGCTTGCGCGAACTCGCGCGCGAGGCGGGGCTCAACCCGAACACGTTCTATCGCCATTTCAGCACGCTCGACGATCTGGCGCGCGAAGCCGTCGAATCGGTAAGCCGGCGTCTGCGGCCGATGCTGCGGCGCGAACGCTGGCTCGCCGCGCACGACGAACCGCATAGCGTGCCGCGTCGCGCCTGCCTGGCGTTCTTTGCGTTCGCGCAGGAAAACCGCGCGGCGTTTCTGAGCGCGCTCGCCGAATATCACGGCACCTCGCCGGCACTGCGCGAAGCGGTGCGCGCGAATCTGCACGAGGTGGCGGCGGAAATGGCGGACGACGTCGTGCAGCTCGACTTGATGCCACAGTTAGCGCGCGGGACCGTCGACGAAGTCTGCACGCAGGTCGTGCTGCAACTGTTTCATCTATCCGCTGAATACATCGACGCGAGTGCCGAGCGGCGCGACGCCTTGATCGATTATGCGGAGCGCTTCATCGTGCGGCTGTTCGCGGGGGCGGTACTGCTTGCGCAACACGCGGCCGGTAGCGCGGATGAGCCGGCGCAGGTTTGAGGTCGACGAATTCGCGCTGCGCAGCGCTCAGCAAAACCGGCCGGCAAAAAAACAGGCTCCTTCGCGAAGGAGCCTGTTTTCGTCGACGCGGGCCGCATGGCGACCCGCGATATCAGATCAGGGTCGGGGATCAGGTATCGGTCCAGCCGCCCGAATCGTCGTTGCTGCCCATGTCGATACCGCCGCCGCTGTTGTCGTTCCAGTCGTTCGAACCCTGACCGAAGTCGAGTCCGCCGCCGTTGCCGCCATCGTTGCCGCCATCGTTGCCGCGGCGGCGCAATTCGTCGTCGTCGACGATCACGTCGCGCTCCACCACGCGGTCGCGCCCATGGTTCAGCGCCTCGCCGAGCAGCACGCCGGTCAGGAGGCCGCCCATGCCGCCACCCATGCCGCCGCCTTGCTGCACGATGACCTGCGGCTGCTGCTGATACGGACCCTGCTGCGGATAAGGCGCCTGCGGGCTACCGAAGCGCTCGGCTTCCTGCGCATAGGCCGATTGCTGGCTGCCGGGCGCTGGTGCTGCGGCAGGATCGGGCCGGCCGTCGGCGCGCGCGCGCAAGCTCGCGATACGCTGTTCGAGTTCGTCGAGCTGATACGGCGGCAGCGGATTCTTGCCGTTCGAGAGCGTTTCGACGACGCCGCGCAACTGGTCTTCCGTCGCTTCGACTTCCTTTTCCAGCGCTTCATGACCCGGCGCGGTCGAAATCTTCACGTCGAGCTTGATCGAACGCACCGCGTTCAGCATGTCGGTTGCTCGCTTCAGTTGCGTGCGGCGCTCGTCGTCGGCGCGCGTGTCTTCCTGCGTGCGGGCGCGGCGCAAGGTCCAGCGCAGCACGAGCGCGATGATCGCGATCAGAATAAGGAGACCGATCCACATACCCACCCCCGGACCATGAGATTGTTGCGCTTGCGGCATCATCGCCGACGGTTGCTGCACAGCAGGCGCATTCTGCTGCGCGAACGGATTCGCGGCGTGACGGGTGACGTTGCCGCCCGCGTTTTCCGCATCGCGGCGCAGGCGTGCTTCGGTTTGCGCGAAACGGCCCGGGTCGGTGAAGCGGATCTGCGGATCGAGCGTCTTCGCCTGCTGCACCTGCGCGAGCGCGTCGCCGTAATGGCCTTCGCGATCGAGCACCTGCGCGTACAGGTAGTGCGCACGCGCGTTGTTCGGATGCGCCTGCAGCACTTCGGTGAGGCCGGCATCGGCCTGCTGCCAGTTGCCTTGCGACATCGCCGATTCGATCTGCTGCACCGTCGGCACCGCGAACGCGGCGGCCGAAACGAGCAGCAGCGAAGCGCAGGCGGTTGCGAGAAATTTTTTCATGTGCGGACCGGGCGCGGCGCGCCCGTCTCCTTCAGTCGATTGCGGTGGCCGCCATGAGCGGCCGGTATGCCGGCTCTGCCGCGAGCGGCGGTCCGGCAAGCACTGCGGTTGCCGCGCGTACCTCGAAGGCGCGGCGATTCACGTACACGTACCGCGGCACGCTCGCCACGGCACGCTGATCGCTGCACAATTACTGCGCCGGCGTGTTGAGCTGCTTCTTCAGCGCTTCGAGACGATCGTCGACGGACGGGCCGCGGTTCAGGTCCGCGAGCTTGTCGTCGAGCGCCTTGCCGCTTTTCTCGTCGGCGGAATTCAGGCGTGCGTCGGAACGCGCGTTCGACAGCGCGACCTTGTCTTCGAGCTTCTGGAAATCTTCGGACAGATTCTTGCCGCCGATGCCGCCCAGCGCGGTGGCCGCCGTATCCTTCGCCTGCGCGATCTGCTGCTTCGCCTGCAGGATGTTCGAGCGTGCGTTGAGGTCGTTGCGGCGCGTGCGCATGTCATCGATCTGGCTCTTCAGCTGCGAGACCGACGGCTCGAGCGAGGTCAGCTCCTTCGTCAGCGCATCGCGTTCGGCTTCGGCGGTGGCCTGCGCGCCGAGCGCTTCACGCGCGAGCGCCTCGTCGCCGGACTGCAGCGCGCGGCGCGCGCCGTCTTCGTATTTCTTCGCCTTGTCCGCGGCAACATCGCGCTTGCTCTGCTGAGTGGCGACCTGTGCCTGAATCTCGATCAGCGAGTTCTCGGCCTTGCCGATGCTGTCGTCGAGTTCGCGCACGATCTGGCGCGAGTCGCGCGACGGATCCTGCACCGAGTCGGCCGCATCGTTCAGAAGACCTTTGAGCGTGCGCGAAATGCTGTCAAAAAGCGACATGAAAACCTCCAGAGAATGTAAGCGGCGCCGACGATGTCCACGCGCCGCGACTGCCTTGAACTGCTACTTTACGCCGCCGCGCGCGATGCTGCGCAACGTTCGGACCGGAGTTCGGGGCGTACCGGCCAATTGCAATAGCGCGGCCCCGAATTGTTCGCGAGCATGGCTTGAATCGATGACGTTTCGATGAGCGAAAGCGCCTCGCGAGCCTGCACTTGACGGCGGATATTACACCATCGGCTTTGTCTCGAAATGGCTTGCGCGAGGCGGCTGCGCGCGGGTTTTGCCGGGCGGCGGAGGCTGTTGTCGTAGTTGCGGTATCGGTGTGGCGGCCCAGGTTGCCGACGGCTGGTCATGTGTCATGCGCCGATGTAACGATCTGCAACAGAGAGCGGTTTCTTGAGGCGTTTTGCGCGTGCTTTGTGCATAGCGACGCAGCATCGGGCGGGCGTCATGCGTGGTGATTGCCGTTCACGCGAAGCGGCCGCCTTCCGTGCTGGTGTCGCTGCGCGGTTCGTCGTCGTCGCTGGCTTTGTCGAGGCGGCGGCGCTTTAGCGAGTTGCGCAGCGGTGCCGCAGAGCCGGGCTGCGGCTGCGATGGCGGCGAGTCGTCGGCTTCGGCTGCTCGGGCCGCCGTGAGTCGCGCGACGGCTTCGGCGGTGGCCGCGGCCTGCTCGTCCTGTTCGGCCGCGAGTGCCGCGGCGACGCCGGCGGGCAGCAGGGAGGCGGGGTGGTCCCCGGTGGATGGGGGCGCTAAGGCATGCCCGGTTGACGGAGCGCGTGTCGCGTCGCCAGTGCTTGAGGCATGGGCTGAATCGGCGGCTGCGGGCACGCTGTTCACCGACCCGGCGGCACTCGCAGCATGGCCCGGCGCCTTGGCGTCGTTTGCCTTGTGAGGCACACTCGCGGGTGTCGTCGCTCGCGCATGCCGCGTTCCGCGCGCGACGCGTTGCAGCGCCGCGTTCAGCGCATCGGGCGCGCGCGGTGCGCGCAGCCGGTCGACGATGCTCGCCGCCTTGACCTGCTCGCTTGTCGCGCCGAAGCTCAGCACTGCGCGCCGCATCAGTTCGCTCACGCTGATGCCCAGATCCTCCGCGGTCTGGGTGATGGCGCGCTTCTGCGCGGTCGTGACGAATACGACGATGCGCTCGCTGGGCTTGGTCATGATCGGCTCGCAGGCTTGTTGGCATGAGTGGGGCACGGCGTGCATCCGGCGCCGTGCGTCCGAGCTGTGCATTCACGGTACGTCGGCACGTGCGCGGAACAGGGCCGGGCGCGCCGGCTTCATCATATGACGAGTTGCCCGGATACGAAATGTTCGTTGCACGAAAATCCCGTGACATCAATGAGTTGTAGCGTTTCCAGGCAGTTTGTCCACAGCCCTTTCAACATTTTCTGTTGATAACCTCGCATAAATTGCCGGTCGCGCGCGGCTCGCACCATGCGCTTCCCGAAATTACAGGTCCTTGCCTTGGCGCGCCGCTTCACGAAGGGAATTCTTACAAAAAAACTGCGTTGAATCTCGGCCGATTTATTTAAAATGTGCTGTTACGTTGCGCCGGACAGGGTTCGAGGCGTGCCGTGCGGCCGGCCGGGGGCAAGGTCCGCGCGGCGGCGTACGCCGAGGCCCGGATGCTCGATCACGACCCAGGCGCGCATCGCGAGCGCGCGGACAGGCGTGCGGTTGCACGCCCACTATTCAAGTCATGCCAATCATCAAACGACCGCATTCCTCCCATTCTCCGGCCGGTGAAGACCGGGACTCCCGCCAACGCACTCCAGGTCGCAATGCCGCTTCGCGTGACGTGGGGCGCGGCCGCCGCTCGTTCGGCACGTCGTTCGTGCTGTGGTTCTTCGGCCTGATCGCGACCGCCGTCGTGGTGGGGGCGCTGATCGTCGGCTATGCGCTCGTCGTGATGGGGCCGCAACTGCCGTCGCTCGACGCGCTGACCGACTATCGCCCGAAGGTGCCGCTGCGCGTCTATACCGCGGACCACGTGCTGATCGGCGAATTCGGCGAGGAGCGGCGCAGCCTCGTGCGCTTTCAGGACATTCCGGACCAGATGAAAAAAGCGGTGCTCGCGATCGAGGACTACCGCTTCTACGAACACGGCGGGGTCGACTTCGTCGGCATCCTGCGCGCCGGTTTCGCCGACCTCGCGCACGGCGGCGCCTCGCAGGGCGCGAGCACGATCACGATGCAGGTCGCGCGCAACTTCTTCCTTTCCAGCGAGAAGACCTACACGCGCAAGATCTACGAGATGCTGCTCGCCTACAAGATCGAGCGCGCGCTCACGAAAGACCAGATTCTCGAGCTGTACATGAACCAGATCTATCTGGGCGAGCGCGCGTACGGCTTTGCCGCGGCCGCGCGCGTGTACTTCGGCAAGGACCTGAAGGACATCACGCTCGCCCAGGCCGCGATGCTCGCGGGCCTCCCGAAGGCGCCGTCCGCGTATAACCCGGTCGTCAATCCGAAGCGCGCGAAGATCCGTCAGGAGTACATCCTGCGGCGCATGCTCGAGCTGAACTACATCACGCAGCAGCAGTACGACGAGGCGATCAAGGAAGAGATTCACACCAAGAACCCGGGCAACGAGTACAGCGTGCACGCCGAGTACGTCGCCGAAATGGTGCGGCAGATGATGTACGCGCAGTACAAGGACGAGACCTATACGCGCGGCCTGAACGTCACGACCACGATCGACTCCGCCGATCAGGACGCCGCGTATCACGCGGTGCGCAAGGGCGTGATGGACTACGAGCGGCGCCACGGCTATCGCGGACCGGAGGGCTTCGTGCAACTGCCCGCGGCCGGCGACGATCGCGATCAGACCATCGACGACGCGCTCACCGATCATCCGGACAACGGCGAGATCATCGCGGGCGTCGTGACCGATGCGAGCGCGAAGCAGGTGGCCGCGCAACTGGTGGACGGCACCCAGGTGACGGTGACGGGCGACGGTCTGCGCTTCGTCGCGGCGGCATTGAGCCCGCGCGCGTCGGCAACGCTGCGCATCAGGCCGGGCTCGATCGTGCGCCTGATGGCCGACGACAAGGGCAACTGGCAGATCACGCAGCTGCCGCAGGTGGAAGGCGCGCTCGTGTCGCTGACGCCGCAGGACGGCGCGATTCGCGCGCTGATCGGCGGCTTCGACTTCAACAAGAACAAGTTCAACCACATCACGCAGGCCTGGCGCCAGCCCGGTTCGAGCTTCAAGCCGTTCATCTATTCGGCCGCGCTCGACAAGGGGCTCGGACCGGCGACGATCATCAACGACGCGCCGCTGTACTTCCCGCCGAGCACGCCGGGCGGCGACGCGTGGGAGCCGAAGGACGACGATCAGCCTGATGGCCCGATGCCGATGCGCCTCGCGTTGCAGAAGTCGAAGAATCTCGTGTCGATCCGCATCCTGTCGTTCATCGGCACGAAGTACGCGCAGGACTTCGTCACGCAGCGCTTCGGCTTCGACCCCGACAAGACCCCGCCGTATCTGCCGATGGCGCTCGGCGCGGGCCTCGTCACGCCGTTGCAGTCGGCGGGCGCGTACTCGGTGTTCGCGAACGGCGGCTACCGGATCAACCCGTATCTGATCAGCGAAGTGACCGATGCGCGCGGCGTGCCGATCTCGCGCGCGCAGCCGCTCGTCGCCGGCCGCGACGCGCCGCGCACGCTCGAGCCGCGCAACGCGTACATCATGAACAGTCTGCTGCATTCGGTCGCGACCGCGGGCACCGGCGCGGGCACCAACGTGCTGCATCGCTCGGACCTGCAGGGCAAGACCGGCACGACCAACGACGCCAAGGACGGCTGGTTCGCCGGCTATCAGCAGTCGCTCGTCGCGGTCGCGTGGATGGGCTACGACCAGCCGAAGAGTCTCGGCAGCCGCGAATTCGGCGCGCAGCTCGCGCTGCCGATCTGGGTCGAATACATGCAGCGCGCGTTGCGCGGCGTGCCGCAGGCGGAGCCGCCGCAGCCCGATGGCGTGACCGCGATGGACGGCGAACTGTTCTTCACCGACATGCTGCCGGGACATGGCTTCGTCGCGAGCATCGGCCTCGACTCGGGCACCCCGACGGCGGGCGCGAGCGACGCGGTCGGCGGAGTGGGGCCGGCCGGCATGACGCCGCCGGCGGTGCCGCCGCCGAGCGTGTCGTCGAGCGAGAAGAAGCAGATCATGGATCTGTTCGAGACGAACAAGCCTTGAGGTTGTGGTTCTGAGCCGGCGCGGCTTTCGTGGTGTTTTGACGAGGGCTGCGTTGGCTGTGGGGTTGGGCGGATTGAGGAAGGGCAGGTAGTTGTGAGCTACCGTGGGGTTGCTTCGTCGTATAGAAAGACCACGGCAGGATCACGCACCTTCAATATTCCCTGCACGGGTTGTTCATCATGATCGTCAGGGCAGCGGGAATTGATCCGGCTTCACGCACAGGCGCTTTTTGATCTCGGGGCGGTAGATCGAGAGGATGCCGAGCGCTGTTGCGCCGAGTCGGTTCGCGATGTTTTCTGTCAATTCTCCGCCGGGAATATCTTCGAGGCGCCATGGCGCAATGACATTTTTTCCGCGCAACGCGGCAAGGTCTGCATCCTTAACCGAGAAAACTTCGAGTTGCTGCAATTCCGGGTTATACGAAACAACAAACGATTTTGCGGTGACCATAATTACTCCGTGGCTGGTTGCGTTGGCGTCCAGTTGATCGGCTCCGCAGTTGTGATCTGAAGGCGCTTACGAAGATCGTCGTGTACGCCCGCCTGCATCAGTATCGCCAGTGCACCTAGTTTGCGGGCATCTTCATCATCGATCGGCTGCGAACTATGCTCCTGTGCATCGGGGGGAATCGTCATCCCGCCGCTACGGGCCAATTCGCGATCAATGACTGACTGCACTTCGCGCCTAAAAACGGTGCATATCCTCAATTGCCGTGTTTCTTCGTCGTAGAAAACGATTGTCGCGCGGGGAGGCTTAGGCATGTCAGTATCCTCTGCAACTCTGGTAATTGGAAAACGCGCGCTGCTTATTCATCAGTCGTGGTTGGCGCCGGAGTAACTTTGATATGTGGTTTCAAATCGGGATTGGACAGCGCTAACAGATTTAGCGTTGCACCGCCGAATCGTCGTGCGAACTCGTCGTCCAGTGAGTAACCGTAGTTGGCGAGAGGCAATTCCATAGGAAAGAGACGTTGAGTCACGGCCAGTATCTTTTCAACGTCCAAGGTATACGAGATGAGCGCCTGCTTTTCTTCGGACCACATGACGACGACACATCGCTTGTTTGGGTGGCTTGCCATTAATAGTTTCTACATTGATCCGGCCCATTTTCATGTCGAGGCTAGCTCTGAAATGTATGTTGTGGGCACAGTACATAAGCCCAGGAGTATCGATACATGTTCTCTGCTATTACGCATGCGCCCGTTCCGGTTACTTTTCGTCGCACTGAGGCGGCTCGGGATGCCCGATTGAGTTCGGATGAGGGGTGACGCTGATGTATTGCTTCAATTCCGGTTGATGCACGGCCAGAAGGCCGAAGATAACGCCTCCGATGGTTCGGGCCGATTCATCATCAAGTTTGAAGTCAACATCTTCAAGAAGCCATGGAACAATCAGGGCGGAATCCATCCGTCTGGCAAGCGAGTCCCGATACAGCGTGCAAATTTTCAGTGCCTGTTGATCTTCGTCGTAAGCGATGACGACGCATCGCGGTGGCCTTTTTTCCATCTCAATCCCGTCCTCTCAAACTGACCAGCCGTCACGGCAGCGGGAATTGATCCGGCTTCACGCGCAGGCGCTCTTTAAGCCCGGGGTGGTAGATCGAGAGGATGCCGAGAGCACATGCCCCGAGGCGATTGGCGACGTTCTCGGTCAGCTCACCGCCTGGAATGGCATCAAGACGCCACGGAGCGACGACGGCGTTCTCACGCAGCGGCGTGAGGTCTGAGTCTTTGAGCGAGCACATTTCGAATTGCTGAAGTTCCTCGTTGAATGAGACGACGAAAGAGTGTGGTGTGGGCATGACCTGGAATCCCCCGCATTGGTTGTTGAGTCGGAACGCCGTCCATACCCAAGTCAGATCAGCGGGCAAACGTATCATGGCGTCGAATCGCGTATGACAAAAGAATGAGGCCCCGAAACCGCTGCAAATGCTGAAGTACATCTCTGGCAGCCTCGGGAGCGCACTTCGTGGCAATTGACGATAGCGTGCAACATTGTGGGAGACTGTTATCGTCCTGGTCGATGTATTGCTTGGTTCGCAGCCAGGAATTGATCCGGGCCCTTACCAGGCCGTAGGTCTATTTCCATGGGACATCGGGCGACCGACGATCGGGCATGACCGGAAGTAAAACCCCGAAGCCTCGCCGTTGAGCGACAGCGGCACCAATACTTGCCCGTCAGAGAATCAGATCGACAGGCTCATTTCGCGCCGCCCGGACAAATCCCCGTTCGTTCAATGCGTTAGTGCGCTTGTCAGAGAGTTTTCAACAGGCTCTTCAACATAAACTGGGGATAAGTACGCCATGCTCCCTACGGAATCCCATGTTTAGTTCGGCACGTTGGCATTTGTCGCCGTATCCGACGCCGCCGCAGCCGCAGCCGCAGGCAACGACGCTCCCACCTCACTCACCGGCGGATTACCCATCGCCTGAAACAGCGCCGCCGTGTCGGTCAGCCGCGCGCTCGTATAGCGGATCTCGTCGAGCTGCGCATTGCGCCACTGTTGTTCGCTCGAGCGCGTCGATGCAACGGGCAGCGCGCCGAGCCGGTAGCGCGCCGACGTCTCGTTGAACACGCCCTGTGCCGAGCGCGCGGCGACGTTGGCCGCATCGAGCGATTGCGCGTCGTGATCGAGTGCGGCGAGCGTATCGGCGACGTTCTGGAACGCGGCGAGCACGGTCTGCTTGTACTGCGAGACCGTGGCCTCGTAGGTGTCCTGGGCCGCGCGGCGCTGCGCGAAGAGCGCACCGCCATGAAACAGCGGCTGCGACAGCGACGCGCCGAGGCTCCAGATCGCGCCCGCGCCCGACAGCGCGACCGGCCAGCTAAAGCCGCCTTGTCCCATCGACGCCGACAGCGACAGGCTCGGGAACATCTGCGCGGTCGCCACGCCGACGTCGACCGCCGCGGCCTTCAGCGCGGCGTCGGCGGCCTGAATATCGGGCCGCGAACGCAGCAGTTCCGAGGGCACCACGACCGGCACCTGCTCGGGCAGATGCAACTGCGCGAGATCGAGATCGGCGGGCGCGGTGTCCGGCGTGCGGCCGAGCAGCACCGCGAGCGCGTGGCGCGTCGTCAGCCATTGCTGCTTCAGCGCCGGCAGACTCGCCGACACGCTGGCCGCGCTCTGCTGCGCGTTCAGCAGATCGGCATGCGATACCGCGCCGAGTTCATAGCGCCGCGCGGTGTCGCGCGCCTGATCGTTGGCGAGGCTCACGAGCCGTTCGGTCGTGTCGATCTGCGCGTGCAACGCGGCACTCGTGAGCGCTGCGCTCACGATGTTCGCGGCCAGCGCGCGGCGTGCGGCATCGAACTGATAGACCTGCACGTTCACGCGCGCGGCAAGTGCCGCGTTCGCGAGGCGCGCGGCGCCGAACAGGTCGAAGGTGTAATGCGCCTGCAACTGGCCGACGAACACGTTGTACAGAAACGTGTTCGGCCCGGCTTCGGGAATCGCGAGCGCGCGATTGCGCATCGCCTGGCCGCCCGCGTCGATGGTCGGCAGCAGCGAACTGCCGACCTGCGCGCGCAACTGCTCGCGCGCGGCGGCGAGACTGCGGTCGGTGGCCGCGAGCGTCGGACTGTTGCGCAGGCCTTCGTCGACGAGCGCGTTCAGCGCATCCGAGCGGTATAGCTTCCACCACTCGGGCACCGGCTGCGCGCCGCTCACGAACTGCTGCGCGACGCCTTGCGCGGGCACGGTTTGCGTCGGCAATGCTTCGGCGCCGTAGTGCGCGGGCTGCGGCATCGCGGGCGGCTCGCCGCTCGGTCCGAACGCGCAGGCGGCGAGCAGGCAGGTGACGCTTGCGATGCTCGCGGCGAGCGGGATGCGCGGGATGCGGGCCCGCGCATCGAAGCGCGGGCGGCGAGGGAGTGCGGGAGTCGCCATGCGGGTGCTCATGCTCAGTTTCCGGTATGCGCGCCGCCGGAGCCGGCGGGCGTCGGCGGCTCGCGCTCGTCGGTCCGCACGCGGAACGACGCGGCATACAGCGCGGGCAGATAGAACAGCGTGAGGATCGTCGCGCTCGTGATGCCGCCCATCAGCGCGGTCGCCATCGGCCCGAAGAAGTTCGAGCGCAGGAGCGGGATCAGCGCGAGCACGGCCGCCGCGGCGGTCAGCGTGATCGGCCGGAAGCGCCGCACGGTCGCGCCGACGATCGCATCGAAACGCTTGTGTCCCGCGGCGATGTCCTGTTCGATCTGATCGACGAGAATCACCGAGTTGCGCATGATGATGCCGAACATCGCAATCACGCCGAGCATCGCGACGAAGCCGAACGGCTGGCCGAACAGCAGCAAGGTGAGCACGACGCCGATCAGCCCGAGCGGCGCGGTCAGCACGACCATCAGCACGCGCGCGAAGCTTTGCAGCTGGATCATCAGCAGCGTCAGCACCGCGATCACCATGATCGGAATCTGCGCGTTGATCGAGGTTTGTCCCTTCGCGCTTTCCTCGACCGAGCCGCCGATCTCGATGCGGTAGCCGACCGGCAGCGTCGCGCGGATCGGTGCGAGCGCGCGGTCCACCGCGTGCGTGACGTCGATGCCTTGCGCACCGGCCGCGACGTCGGATTGCACGGTGATGGTCGGCTGGCGGTCGCGTTCCCAGATCACGCCGTATTCGAGGTCGTTGCGCAGCGTCCCAAGCGTGCCGAGCGGCACCGGGCCGTTCGGCGTCGGCATCGCGAGCGCGGTCAGTTGCGACGGGTCGACGCGCTCGGCGCGCGGCGCGCGCAGATCGACGCTGATCAGCTTGTCGCGTTCGCGATACTGCGTGACCGTGTAGCCCGAGAGCGTCATCGCAAGGAAGCTCGAAATGTCTTCGGACGTCACACCCAGTTCGCGCGCGCGTTTCTGGTCGATCTCGAAGTGCGCCGAGCGCTCGGCCGGTTCGTCCCAGTCGAACTGCACGTTGCGGGTGCCGTTGTTCGCGCGCATCGCCGCGGCGACGCGCTCGGCGATTGAGCGCACGGTCGCGATGTCGTCGCCGCTCACGCGGAACTGCACCGGATAGCCGACCGGCGGTCCGTTTTCGAGGCGCGACAGGCGCGTGCGGATCGCCGGGAAGTGGTCGCGCAATTGCGGTTCGAGCCACTGCGCGAGCTTCTCGCGATCCTTGACCGACTTCGCCGTGACCACGAACTGCGCGAAATTGGGCTGCTGCAATTGCTGATCGAGCGGCAGATAGAAACGCGGCGCGCCAGTGCCGACGAAGCTGACCGTGTGGTCGATCTCGGGGCGGCCTGCGAGCGTTTTTTCCAGGCGCTCGGCCTGGCGCAGCGTCGCGTCGAACGACGCGCCTTCGGGCAGCCGCACGTCGATCAGCAATTCCGGCCGGTCCGAACTCGGGAAGAACTGCTGCGGCACGAGCGAGAAGCCGGCCATCGCGAGCACGAACAGCAGCACCGTGATCGCGAGCACGACGAAGCGCCGCTCGATGCACCAGCCGATCCAGTCGCGCAGACGCGTATAGAAGCGCGTGTCGTAGATGTCGTGTTCGTGATCGTCGGGCTCGTGCGCATGGCGCTTGCGCTCGGGCAGCATGTGATAGCCGAGCAGCGGAATCAGCACGACCGCCGCGAGCCACGACGCGATCAGCGCGATCGCCGAGACCTCGAAGATCGAGCGCGTGTATTCGCCCGTGCTCGATTTCGCGAGCGCGATCGGCAGGAAGCCGGAGACGGTCACGAGCGTGCCGGTCAGCATCGGAAACGCGGTGCTCGTGTAGGCGAAGGCCGCGGCGCGCGCGCGGTTCCAGCCTTGTTCGAGCTTGACCGACATCATCTCGACCGCGATGATCGCATCGTCGACGAGCAGCCCGAGCGCGAGCACGAGCGTGCCGAGCGACACCTTGTGCAGGCCGATGTCGAACAGGTACATGCACAGCGCGGTGACGGCGAGCACGACCGGAATCGAGATCACGACGACCATGCCGGTGCGCACGCCGAGCGACACGAGGCTCACGATCAGCACGATCGCGACCGCCTCGGCGACGGCTTCGAGGAAGTCGTCGACCGAGCGCGCGACCGCGTGCGGCATGCTCGACACTTCGACGAGCCTGAGGCCCGCGGGCAGCGCCGCGCGCAATTGCGTCATCTGCCGGTCGAGCGCCTGGCCGAGACGGATCACGTCGCCGCCCGGCTGCATCGTCACGCCGATGCCGAGCACCGGTTTGCCGCCGAAGCGCATCTGCGTGACGATGGGATCGTCGTAGCCGCGCTTGATCGTGGCGATATCGCCGAGACGGAACGTGCGGTTGTTGATGCGGATCAGCGTGTCGGCGAGTGCGTTGACGTCGTTGAACTGGCCGCTCGGGCGCACGAATACGCGGTCGTCGGTGGTGGTCAAGGTACCCGCAGGCGCGATCGTGTTCTGCGCGTTGATCGCCTGACCGAGTTGCTGCGGCGAAATGCCAAGACGCGTGAGTTGCGTGTTGGCGATCTCGATGTAGATGTGCTGATCGGGGTCGCCGAAATAATCGACCTTGCCGACGCCCGGCACGCGCAGCAGCACCGTGCGCAACTGGTCCGCGTAATCGTGCAGTTGCGCGGGGGAAAAGCCGTCGCCTTCGAGCGTGTAGATGTTCGTGTAGACGTCGCCGAACTCGTCGTTGAAGAACGGTCCCTGAATGCCGGGCGGCAAGGTCGACGCGATATCGTCGACTTTCTTGCGCACCTGGTACCATGTTTCGGGTACCTGACTAACCGGCGCCGAGTCTTTCATCGAGAAGAAGATCAGCGATTCGCCCGGGCGCGAATAGCTGCGCACGAAGTCGATGTAGGGCGTTTCCTGCAGCTTGCGGCCGATGCGATCGGTCAACTGCTCCTGCACCTGGCGCGCGGTGGCGCCGGGCCAGAAGGTGCGGATCACCATCACGCGGAACGTGAAGGGCGGGTCTTCGGATTGCGCGAGGCGCGTGTACGCGAGCACGCCGAATGCGGTGGCGAGCGCAATCAGGAACACGACCAGCGCCTGGTGGCGCAGCGCCCATGCGGACAGGTTGAAGCGTCCCTCTTCATGCGGCGTGCTCATGAAGCGAAGTCCTCGGGATGCAGCGGCGCGATCGTGCGGACCTTCTCGCCCGCGCTCACGGTGTGCACGCCTTGCAGCACGACGCTTTCGCCGTCCTTCAACCCTTCGCTGACGACGATCGTGCGCTCGTTGTAGCGCACGATCGTCACGCGGCGCAGTTCGAGCGTGTTGTCCGCGGCGCGCACGACCCAGACGGCCGGCTGCTGGCTGTCGTGAAACAGCGCGGTGACGGGCAGCGAGAAGAGGCCGTGCTGCGCGGCTGCCGTGGCGAGCGGCAGGGCGGGCGTAACGTCGGCGGTCATGCCGA
Source organism: Burkholderia sp. Ax-1724 (assembly GCF_011752995.1). GTDB lineage: Bacteria > Pseudomonadota > Gammaproteobacteria > Burkholderiales > Burkholderiaceae > Paraburkholderia. Next base: position 54,890 of record NZ_VWWL01000019.1, on the reverse strand, counting down.
GCCGCACGTCCGGGCCGGCATCGGCAAGCGTGAGCCTTGCGCGCCAGGTGCGGCTTTGCGGATCGGCGGCGGGCGAGAGTTCGCGCACGCGCGCACTGAACTGGCGGCCCGGCAGCGCGGCCAGCGTAACGCTCGCGCTTTGCCCGACCGCGAACGCGGCGAGCGCGCTTTCCGGCACGTCGCATAGCACGTCGGTGTCGCCGCTCCACGCGAGGTTGTAGACGGCCTGGCCCGCCGATACGTTCTGGCCGGTGTCGGCCTGTTCCGCCGTGATGACGCCCGCATGACCGGCGACGAGCGTGGTGTACTGCAACTGGTTCTTCGCGAGCGCCAACTGCTGCTGCGCCTGATCGCGTTGCGCCTGCGCGGACGAGTAGGCGTTGCTGGTCTGCTCCAGTTGCGCCGGGGCGATCAGGTTCTCTTTCGCTTGGGCCTTGTCGCGCTCGAATTGCTGTTGCGCATAGACGAGATTGTGTTGCGCGGCGTCGAGTTGCGCCTGCGCGCTGGCGGCGCTTTTCTGCGCATCGGCGGGATCGAGCAGGGCGACGACCTCGCCGTTTTTCACGACATCGCCGAGCCGCACGCGCCGCTCGATGATCTTGCCGCCGACCCGAAACGACAGCGGCGTCGAATAGCGCGCCTGCACTTCGCCGGGCAGCGACGCCGCCTGCAGCGCCTCGCCGTCCGCATGCACGGCGAGCGCGACCACTGGACGCGGCGCGGGTGCCGCGGCTTCTTTCTTCGAGCAGGCCGCGAGGAGCGCCGCGCCTGCCAGCACGACGGCGCACGTGCGGAGCAGGAGGCCATGACGCATGGGCGGGGGAGACTGCTGGCGCATCGCAGACGATGCGGGAGAACCGGGACGCTTCACAATTACCCCAACTGGAGACAGCGAACGAACACGGCAAGCCGCGGCGGCCCGCCAGCGAGGACCCGTGCGCCGATCATGCAAATGGCATACGGAACCGACTCTGAATGATGCCTTGCATTCTAATACACAGCTGTATTTGAATGTCGAGGTGAATCGGAATTCTTTTCGGTGCTAGACTTGCGCCCATGAAACGGCAACGACTGACAAGAGAGCAAAGCAAGGACCAGACGCGGGAGCGTCTGCTCGATGCTGCGCAGACGACTTTTATGAAGAAAGGTTTCGTCGCGGCGAGCGTCGAAGACATTGCGGCGGCTGCGGGCTATACGCGCGGCGCGTTCTATTCGAACTTCCGCAGCAAGACCGACCTCTTTCTCGAATTACTGCGGCGCGATCACGAAACGATGCAGGCGGGGCTGCACGCGATCTTCGAGAGCGCGGCGTCGCGCGAGGAGATGGAAGCGCGCGTGCTGCATTACTACAGCACGCTGCATCGCGAGAACAAATGCTTCCTGCTGTGGGTCGAGGCGAAGCTGCTCGCGGTGCGCGACGGCCGTTTCCGGCCGCGTTTCAACGCGTTCATGCACGAGAAGCTCGAACAGCTAGCCGCGTATATCCGCGAGTTTTCGGTGCGGGTCGGCACGCCGCTGCTGATGCCGCCCGAGCAACTGGCTATCGGCCTGATGGGCCTGTGCGACGGTATGCACTTCTTCTATTCGGTCGATCCGCAGAATGTGCCGACGGAGAAGGTCGAAACGGTGCTGGCGGGATTTTTCGCGCGTGTGGTGTTCGGGCGCGAGGCGTGAGTTTCGGCTTGGGGGAATGCAGGGGGACTGCGCAGCCGGGCTCCCTCGAAGGTGGGTAGCCTTGTGGCACGGCGCGCGATCGTGAGATGGTCGCGCGCAGTTGAAATTGCGCCGAAGCGAAGCGGAGGGAAATGCGGTGAAGCCGTATTGAATTCGCGCAAGAATTACAAAAACGCGCGCAATCTACGAGCGGACCAGGCGAACTGAACGAGCGAACGCGCGACCCAGTCTGGATCGCGCGTCGGATACGACAAAACGGAAACGGCGAAAATCAGTCGACCGGCAATTGCGCGCAAAGGTCGGCGGCCGGTGCCGCGCAAGCGAACGCATATTGGCCGCTTGTATTGATGATCTTTTCCCCCGCGTGCAGGGCGACCTTGATGTCCGGGCAACGCTCGTAACCGATGTAGGCCGAGCTGGCCGCAGCGGACCAGCAGACAAGCGTAAACGCGATTTTTTCTAGGAGATGAAAGCGATGTGGCATGGCGGTAATTTCCTTTTGGCCGCCATTTTACCAGTTAACTAGGGTTTATACCTAGCTAAAACCCATAATAGACTCAAAAATAGTGGTGCGGCAGTCAAGCCGCATCGAACCTGACGGGAATGTCATGTCCAGGTCAGGGTTGGGACATGATCCGATCGATACAATCGGTTCATCGGGCAAACCCGCGCGCGCTCCTGGCGCACGGGTCGACAGGCGGCAAGCTCGCGCCGGCCCGGCTTTACCGAGGCAGGAGTCGTCCCATGAATCAACTGCAGTCGATGCGCGTGTTCGTCAAGGTGGCGGATCTCGGCAGTTTCGTCGGCGCGGCAGGCGCACTCGATCTGTCGACCGCGGTGGTCACGCGGCACGTGGCGGATCTCGAAGCGCGGCTCGGTACGCGCCTGCTTAACCGCACCACGCGTCGTCTGTCGCTGACCGAGTCCGGCGCGACCTATCTGGAGCGCGTGCGCCATATTCTCGCGGACCTCGAAGGCGTCGAGCAGATGGTGGTGGCGCGCAATCACGAGCCCGTCGGCACGCTGCGCATCGTCGCGCCGGTCGTGTTCGGGCTGCATAGTCTCGCGCCGGTCGTGCAGTCGTACGCGGCGCGCTATCCGGACGTCCTGCCCGATGTCACGCTCGCCGACCGCAACGTTGATCTGGTCGAAGAAGGCTTCGACGTCGGTATTCTGGTCGCGCGACACATGCGCAGCGCGAGCATCGTCACGCGGCGTTTGACGACCGGCTACATGACGGTCTGCGCAACGCCGGCTTATCTCGCGCAGCATGGCACGCCAACGCGCCCCGAGCATCTGCTGCAGCATTCGTGTCTGAGCCGGCCGGCCGAGCAGGGCGGCGGCGAGGAGCGCGTGTTCAAGGGGCCGGACGGCGAAGTGCGGGTGCGGCCCGTCAACGCGATCGCCGCGAACAATACCGAAATGCTGCGGCAGTTTGCCTTGCTGGGCATGGGCGTGGCGATCCTGCCGAGCTATCTGATCGGGCGCGATCTGGCGGCGGGGCGCCTTGTGCGTCTGCTCGACGACTACAGCCTGCCGCCGATCGAAATCACGATTGCCTACCCGAGCCGTCTGCATCTGCCGGCGAAGGTGCGCACCTTTATCGACCACCTGGTCGATCATTTCCAGCCCGGTAGCGGTCTCACGCGCGATTCGCGCGGCGTGGCGTTCGCGCCGTCCGTCGCGGAGCCGGTGTTCGGCATGGCGGGGGCCGACGATTTCGACGCGCCCGAACTGCCGGATGCATTGCGTGAAGCAGACGAACCGGCGCGCCGCGTACCGCATGCATCGCGTGCCCGGGTGGCGGCGCCGCAGTTCTGATTTCCGTCTGATTGATCGCGGTGTGCTGCTCACGGCAGCCAGGACGGCCTAGCTGTACGCACGGCTAGCACGGCCAGCGCGGCCGCCGCGCCTAAGCCCCTAGCCCCGGACCATAGTTGCCGCTGATCAGTCGCGTGACCGACGCAATATCCACGTAGTCCTGCTCCGGCATGCCGTCGAGCATCGCCAGCACTTCGTTGCTCGCGCCGGCTTCGCGCGCGGCGTCGACGAGCGCGTCCTTATTGGTCGGAAAGCGGACTTCGCTGAGAAGATCTGCGATCTGCAAATCGATCGATTCGCCGGGGATGTCCGAGGCAGTCATGCGCATGCTCCTGTGCTTGCTGTTGTTATGGCCGCGGCGTCTTCTGCGGATAGCCCGATGGCATTGCCGGGGGGCCGCGAGCGCATCCGGGCACCATGCGCCCCGGCTTTCATCGTAAAACTATTCAGCCGCTCGCGCCGGGTACGTCGTCGAGTTCGAACTCAGGTTTGCAGATGCTCGTTCTGCCCGGTGAGGCTGCGCTCCAGATGGCGCGATTTCGGCAGCGCGATATGTTCCCATTGCTGCGGACGGTCGTCGGTGCTCGATACGCCGGGGGCAGGCGGCGCGACCGGCGCGGCGTTCGCGCGTTGCGCGAGCGTGGTGGAATCCGCGCTGTCCGGGGCGGTGCGAACCGGGGCGGCAAAGCACGAGGCGGACAGCGTCACCATGGTCAACAGTGTCGAGGTTTTCATCGCCCGACCTCCTAAGCTCATGCGGCGCTGACAGTTAAGCAAGCTCTGTGCCGTTCCCGCGTCGAAAGGAAGGCGCAAGCTACAGGTGGCGTGGCGATGCGCGGCCGATGCCCATCTACCATCTTAGATGGCAAATCCTGCCATGCGCGCACATTCGTGACAAAACCGCATTGTAGATTTCAGATGATGGCACGAATGCGGCAGCACCGCCTAGCGCGACGGATTCATGCGGAAGTACGCGTCGAGTAGCGATGTCTTGTAGACCACACCCGCGAGCGTCGGATGCGCGGTACTCTCGACCACCGGCAGCCGCTCGCCCTGGAACGCCATGAAGTGCTGCAGCGCGACGCCGAGCGACATGTCCGGCGTGAGCACGTCGAAATGCGGCTGCAGATAATCGGCGGCGGTCTTCGCCGACGTATCGCGTTTATCGAGCAGATCGGACGTGATGTCCTTCAGCGCGACCACGCCGAGAAACGCGCCCGATTCGTTGGCGACGTACAGATACTTGACCGGATATTCGAGGAATACGCGCGTCATGTCGTGCACGGTCGCGTTCGGCGGCACGACCGTCTGCGCGGGACGGATCAGCTCGCGCATCTGCGTCGCGCGCAGGCGCGTGCGTTCCTGTTCCTCGCGATTGCGGCGCAGCGTGATCTCGTACATCGAGGTCTTGCCGATCGCGCGCGAGATGAAATACGCGACCACGCACGACACCATCAGCGGCAGCACGACCTGGTAGCTCAAGGTCATCTCGAAGATCATCAGGATCGCCATCAAGGGCGCCTGGGTCGCGCCGGCGAGGAAGGCACCCATGCCGACCATCGCATACGCATAGGCGGCCGAGGTCGCGTGCGGCCACAATTCGTGCATGCCCTGGCCGAACAGCGAGCCGACTGCCGCGCCGACGAACAGCGTCGGCGTGAAGACCCCGCCGACCGCGCCGGAGCCCGCGGTCGCCGCGGTCGCCGCGAGCTTGCAGACCAGCACGACGACGAGCGCGCTCCAGGTCCACGGCGAGTGCAGGATCGAGTTCACGACGCTGTAGCCGTTGCCCCATACCTCGGGCTCCCAGGTCGAAATGATGCCGACGATCAGGCCGCCGAGCGCAAGCCGCAGCGGTAGCGGCACCGGCAGCTTGCGAAAGCTCGCCTTCGACGCGTCGAGCAGCCGCAGGAATTGCGGCGCCGCCGCTCCGCACAGTGCACCGAGCGCGACGAAGAGCAGCACTTCCACGCCGGTCACGGTCGGGAACACCGGCATTTCGTACGGCGGCTTGTAGCCGGCGAATTCGCGCATCGTGATGTTCGCGACGACGGCCGCGACCACGACCGGCCCGAAGCTCTCCATCGCGATCGAGCCGAGCACGATCTCGGTGACGAAAAACGCGCCCGCGATCGGCGCGCTGTACGCGGACGTGATACCGGCCGCCGCGCCACAGGCCACCAGAAGGCGCAGCCGCGGCGGATCGAAGTGGACCCAGCGGCCGATCAGCGAGGCGCCGAGCGCGGCCAGTTGCACCATCGGACCTTCGCGGCCGATCGAGCCGCCGCTCGAAATCGTGAACAGCGACGACACGCTGCGCCACAGGCTCAGCCGGACCGGCACGACGCCGTCGCCGATCGCGACCGCTTCCATGTAGTCGGTGTGCGCGCATTTGTCGGCATGACGCTGGGCGACCAGCAGAAGCAGGCCGGCGATCAGGCCGCCCGCGGCCGGCAGCCCGATGCGCATGGTCCACGGCAGGCTGCGCGCCATGTCGACGAAACTGCCGACGCGCCCGGCCATCGCGAATTGCAGCAGCTCGATGCCCTTGCGAAACACGATGGTGGCAAACGCGCCGGCGATGCCGACCACGACCGACCAGACCAGCATCGTGTGGGCATCGGAGAGACGGAACAGGCGTTGGGCGCGGGTGCGCAGCTTCAGCAGGAATGAAAGCACGTCGACGGTACAAGGCGTGAGGCAGGGTTGAGGAAGGCGCATCACAACAGCAGCGCGCCCGCCTTCGATGGCGGGCGCGCTGTCGCGGATGGGCGGGTATCGGCGGCGTGGATCAAGGCGCCGCCTTGTCGAGTTCCGGGTAGTGCCGGAAGACGCAGGCTTCGTTGTGCTCGATGCGCCTGTCGGAGTTCAGATACGCGGCGATGTTCGGCCGCGCCATCACCATGTCGTGCAGCGCGGCGAGCCGCGGATAGTGTTCGCCGAAGTGCTTCAGCGCGCGCGGAAACGCGTACAGCAGACCGTCGATCAGCTGGAACATCGACAGATCGACGTAGGTGAGCGTATCGCCGACCATGAAGCGCTCGCCGGCCGGGTTCTGTTTCAGCACGCGTTCGAAGTACGACATGAACTTCGGCAGGCGGTGGTCGATGAAGTCGTGCGCGCGCGCTTTCGCGGCGTCTTTCTGGTCTTCGTAGTAGAGCGAGCTCGAGAGCGGGTGATGCGTGTCGTGCGCTTCGGTCACGACGTCGGCGATCGTCAGTTGCAGGCCGTTCGCGACATAGCGCAGGCTCTCGACCGCCGGCGCGAGATTCAGGCGCCGGCCGAGATAGAGCAGGATGTTGGCGGTCTGCGAGATGACGAGATCGCCGTCTTTCAGGAACGGCGGCGCGAACGGCGGATACGGCTCGTCGGGGCTCGCCAGCAGCGCCATCATCGCCTCGGTGCCGAGCCCTTTCGAAGGCTTGCCGCGCGCGACTTCGACGTAGGCCACGCCGGCTTCCTCGAGGGCAAGCCGCACGAATTCGCCGCGGCCTTGCAGGCCGTCCCAGTAATAGAGTTCCAGGCTCATCGATCGATCCTCATTCCGGTTGCCCGGACGCGTTGCCGGAACAGCGCGTGCGGGCGGGTTGCATGAGCAAAGTTCGCAGCAACGAGTATGCCGCGCGAACGCGCCGAATGGGGCGCCGGAATGCGCAAAACCCCGCGCGCGGCGGGGTTGGCGTCAAGGCGGGAACGGTCTAGCGGAACAGGTACTGGACGGTCCATGTGATTCCCAGTCCGCCCGCGATCAGCCACACGTACAGGATCAGGCCGGTGCTCAGCGCGCGCGGGCCGGCTTCGCGAATCTGCGAGAGGCGGGTTTCGATGCCGAGCGCGGTCATGGCCATCGTCAGCGCGAAGGTGTCGAGCAGGTTCAGCGTCGACGTCGCGTTCTCCGGCAGCACGTGTAGCGAATTGAGCACGACGCAGGCGAGGAAGCCGAGCGCGAACCAGGGGATGGCGAGCTTGCGCGGCGTGCTATTGGTATTGCCGTTGAGGTTGCCGCTCGCGGTGCCGTCCTGCGTGCCGCGCGCCGCGCGGTTCACCCACAAACCGACCACGAGCAGCACCGGCACCAGCAGCATCACGCGGGTCATTTTCACGATCGTCGCGATGTGGGTCGCTTCGGGGCTCACGTTGCTGGCCGCGCCGACCACCTGCGCGACCTCGTGGATCGTGCCGCCGAAGAAGAGGCCCGCGCCGACCGTATCGAGATGCAGCCAGCCGGCCTTGAACAGGATCGGGTAGAGGAACATCGACAGCGTGCCGAACAGCACGACGCTGCCTACCGCCATCGCGCTCTTGTGCGGCTTCGATTGCAGCGTCGATTCGAAGGCGAGCACGGCGGCCGCGCCGCAGATCGCGCTGCCGGCGGCGGTCAGCAGCGCCGTGTCGCGGTCGAGCTTCATGATCTTCATGCCGGCCCACGTGCCGATCGCGAGCGTGCTGACGACGATCAGCACCGACTGCGCGAGCCCCGGCAGGCCGACCTGGGCGATTTCCTGCAGGCTCACGCGCAGGCCGAAGAACGCGACCGCGATGCGCAGCAGCTTGCGCGCCGAGAAGTTGACGCCGGCCGCCCAACTGGCCGGCATGCCGTCGCGCAGCGCGTTGCCGTAGAGCGCGCCCGCGACGATGCCGACGATCAGCGGGCTCAGGCCCAGCCCGGCAATCGCCGGGATCGCCGCGATGCGCGTGACGGCGGCCGCGAAGAGTGCGACGAACAGCACGCCGTTGAGCTGGCCGCGGGTCGAATGCGCGGCGGTGACGGCGGTGAGCGGTACGGTTGGGGTGGACATGGTGAGCGCCTTGGTATCCGGCTTGGCTGGCTGATTGCAACGGGGCTAATCCTAAATTAGATATATCGATATGAAAAATCATGATTTAGAATGTGAAGTATCGGTACAGCAGATACTTAGTCAGGATGACCCCGGATCAGCTTATAACTTTCGCCGCCGTCGCCGAGCATCGCAACATCAGCCGGGCGGCAGTGGCGCTGCATCTGTCGCAGCCGGCGGTGTCGGGCCAGCTGCGGCAGTTGCAGGACGAATTCGGCGAGCCGCTGTATCAGCGTGACGGCCGCGGCGTGCGCCTGACGCCGGCCGGCGAGCAACTGGCGAGCTATGCGGCACGGCTGCGCGACACCTGGCGCCAGGCGCATGCGTATCGCGACGCGCTGCGCGGGCTCGAACAGGGCACGCTGCGGATCGGCGCGAGCACGACGCCGGCCAGTTATCTGCTGCCGTATCTGATCGCCGAGTTTCATCAGCGCTACCCGGAGGTGACCGTGCATGCCGCCGACGGCAACACGACCGAGATTGTCGGCGCGCTCGGCGCGGTCGATATCGCGATGGTCGAAGGGCCGGTCGGCGACGATCTGCCGCCCGGCACGGCCGTGCATGCATGGCGCGAGGACGAGATCGTCGCGATCATGCCGAACTCGCATCCGCTCGCGCAGCAGGCGAGCGGCGGGCGCATCGGGCTCGCGGCGTTCGGCGCCTGCCCGCTGGTGTTGCGCGAAACGGGCTCGGGTGTGCGGCAGACGGTTGAGCGTGAGTTCGCGCGCGCGGGCGTGCCGATGCGCGTGGCGCTCGAAATCGCCGGCGTCGAGGGCGTGAAAGAGGCGGTGCGGGCCGGCATGGGCGTGGGCTTCGTCTCGGCGATGTCGATGCGGCATGAGAATGGCGCGCTGCGTCTGCTGTCGCTGAGTCCCGAGCCGCTGACGCGCCGGCTGTCGATTCTGGTGCCGCATGCGAATGCGCCGTCGCGGGTGGTCGAGCAGTTTCTGGCGCTGTGTCTCGCGGAAGGGGGCGGGTGAGTTGCGGTTGGCAGGATTTGTGTGGCGGCCAGGAGCCCGATTGGCTCGATGCGCACTGCGCGAGCAGTTGCGAATCACGGAGTCGTGTCTGGCGCGGTTCGCATGCTCTCGTGCCTGCTCAGCCTGGGGATTTCCTCTATGGTGCGCAGCGATGGTCCCGCGCACTATTCGGGCATCGCAAGCGCCTCGGCGCTTTTTTTCGAAATGCTTTTGGAACCGGTTCCAAACCACAGTTTCCAGGCGGAATTGAGCGGATTCGACATGTCTGATGCAATGGAGATCGTGATCGTCGCAAGCGCGTTCGGCATGGACGCGGTGCGGGCGAGCGGTCATCTGAAATGGGCGCGCGTGGCGCGGCAGGTGGGTGCGGCGGGTTTCGAAGTGCGCCGCGAACTGTTCGCGAGCGACGCGGACGCGGCTCCCGGGCAACTGCGCGCGCTTGGCGCCGCGCTCGCGGAGCTGGGCCTGTGGTCGGTGTTTTCCACGCCCGCTTCGCTGTACACGTCCGCTGGCCGGTTCGATGCCGAGGCGCTACGTCTCGCGCTCGACGAAGCCACGGCACTCGGCGCGCGCTTCGTCAAGCTGCAATTGGGCGGCTTCGCCCATGATGCCGAGGGCGCGGCCATCGTCGCTCAACTGATGCAGGCGAAGCAGCAGGCGCGGGGCGCGCAGCCGAGGCTCGTCGTCGAAAACGGGCAACTGGCCGAAGGCGGTTCGCCCGCGCAGTTCGTCGGACTGTTCGACGCGCTCGCGCGCGAAGGCCATGCGGGTCGGCTCGGTATGACCTTCGATATCGGCAACTGGGCGTGGCTCGATGTCGCGCCGCTCGACGTGGCCGAGCGGCTCGCGTCATATGTCGAATACATCCATTGCAAAACAGCGGCCGGCGAGGGTGCGCGGCGATTTCCGGCGGCGCCGGCCGAGGACGACGCGCAGTTCCGTGCCGTGCTTGACCGCTTGCCGCGCCATGTGCCGCGCGGCATCGAGTTTCCGTTCGACGTGAGCCGGATCGGGACGGACGCCGCGCGTTACGTCGAATGGCTCGCGAGCGTTTAGGCAACAGGCCACGACGCATAACTCCACAGCAACGTAACACCGAGTACCCAGCACCCGCACCACCCAGGAGCCCAGCATGACCCACCCCCATCCCGCCCTCGACGTCATCACCTACGGCGAAGCCATGGCGATGTTCGTCGCCACCGAAACCGGTCCGCTCGCGGGCGTCGGGCAGTTCGCGAAGCGCATCGCCGGGGCCGATCTGAATGTCGCGACCGGCCTCGCGCGACTCGGCTTCAAGGTGGGCTGGATGAGCCGCGTCGGCGACGATTCGTTCGGCCAGTACGTGCGCGACACGCTGACCAAAGAGGGCATCGATCAGCGCTGCGTGAGCACCGACGCGCGCTATCCGACCGCCTTCCAGCTGAAGTCACGCAACGACGACGGCAGCGACCCGGCGGTCGAGTATTTCCGCAAGGGCTCGGCGGCGAGCCATCTGTCGCTCGACGACTACGTCGCCGATTACGTGCTCGGCGCGCGCCACTTGCACCTGACCGGCGTCGCGCCGGCGATCTCGGCGAGTTCGCGCGAACTCGCGTTCCATCTGGCTCGCGAAATGCGTGCGGCGGGCAGGACGATCTCGTTCGATCCGAATCTGCGCCCGACGCTGTGGCCCTCGCGAGAGGCAATGGTCGACGGGCTCAACGCGCTGGCCGCGCTGGCCGACTGGGTGCTGCCCGGCATCGGCGAGGGCGAGATTCTGACCGGCTATACGCAGCCCGAGGACATCGCGAAGTTCTATCTGGAGCGCGGTGCGCGCGGCGTGATCGTCAAGCTCGGCGCGCAGGGCGCGTACTACCGCACCGCGAGCGAGGCCGCCGTGATCGCGGGCCAGCCGGTCGCGAAGGTCGTCGATACGGTCGGCGCGGGCGACGGCTTCGCGGTCGGCGTCATCAGCGCGCTGCTCGAAGGCCGGACGCTGCCGCAGGCGGTCGCGCGCGGCAACCGGATCGGCGCGCTGGCGATTCGGGTGATCGGCGATTCCGAGGGTTTGCCGAGTCGGGCCGAGCTCGACGCGCTCGAACTGGCCGACGGGGCGCGCGTCGCGAATGCGGCGTAAGGCGGAATCGGGCATGGCCTGAAATGACCTGAAGCCGCGTGTCATGCGAAGTGAACGTCACTCGAATCTGAGCGGTATGTGCCCCGTATGTGCCCCGAACGTATCGGTGGAACGCATCGCGAGCGGCGGCAGCAACAGCAGCAATAGCAACGACAGCAGCAACAGCACCAGCGTCCGCGCACCCTCGCGCCACCTCGACCACAACAACAGCACGTACCGCGCGCCACGCTTTTTCATCATCGTTTAGGGAAGCCGTACAAGGAGACACCCATGACCTCATCACTCGCGATTCGCCGCTGGTGGACGATCATGCCGATCGTATTCATCACCTACAGCCTCGCCTATCTCGATCGCGCGAACTTCGGCTTTGCGTCGGCGGCCGGCATCAACGACGATCTCGGCATCGGCAAGGGCCTCGCGTCCCTGATCGGCGCGCTGTTCTTTCTCGGCTACTTCTTCTTCCAGATTCCGGGCGCGATCTACGCCGAGCGCCGCAGCGTCAAGAAGCTCGTGTTCTGGAGCCTCGTGCTGTGGGGCGGCTGCGCGGCGTTGACCGGCATGGTCAGCAACATCCCGTCGCTGATGGTGATCCGCTTCGTGCTCGGCGTCGTCGAAGCCGCCGTGATGCCGGCGATGCTGATCTTCATCAGCAACTGGTTCACGAAGAGCGAGCGCTCGCGCGCTAACACGTTCCTGATTCTCGGCAATCCGGTCACGGTGCTGTGGATGTCGGTCGTGTCGGGCTATCTCGTGCATTCGTTCGGCTGGCGCCAGATGTTCATCGCCGAGGGCGTACCCGCGGTCGTCTGGGCGGTCTGCTGGTGGTTCCTCGTCAAGGACAAGCCCGAGCAGGTATCGTGGCTCACGCAGGAGGAAAAGGACGCGCTCGCGCAGACGCTGCGTGCCGAGCAGGCCGCGATCAAGCCGGTGCGCAACTACGGCGAGGCGTTTCGCACGCCGGCCGTCGTCAAGCTGTGCGCGCAGTATTTCTGCTGGAGCATCGGCGTGTACGGCTTCGTGCTGTGGCTGCCGTCGATCCTCAAGAACGGCTCGTCGCTCGGCATGGTCGAGACCGGCTGGCTGTCGGCGCTGCCGTATCTGGCCGCGACGATCGCGATGCTTGCGGCTTCGTGGGCATCGGATAAACTCAACCGCCGCAAGGTGTTCGTGTGGCCGTTCCTGCTGGTCGGCGCCATCGCGTTCGCGGCGTCGTACGGGCTCGGCTCGTCGCACTTCTGGGTCTCGTATGCGCTGCTCGTGATCGCGGGCGCCGCGATGTACGCGCCGTACGGCCCGTTCTTCGCGATCGTGCCGGAATTGCTGCCGAGGAACGTCGCGGGCGGCGCGATGGCGCTCATCAACAGCATGGGCGCGCTCGGTTCGTTCGTCGGCTCGTACGTGGTCGGTGATCTGAACGGCGCGACCGGCACGCCCGCCGCCTCGTATGCATTCATGAGCGTGGCGCTCGTCGCTGCGGTGATCCTGACGCTCGCCGTCAAGCCGGCCGCCGTCGAACGACGCGACTCCGCTCGCTCCACCGTCGCAAGGAAAATAAGCTGATGAAGAAGATCGTCGCCTGGAAGGCCTTACCCGAAGACGTGCTCGCGTATCTGCAACAGCATGCGCAGGTCGTGCAGGTCGATCCGTCACGGCATGACGCGTTCGTCGCCGCGCTGCGCGACGCCGACGGCGGCATCGGTGCGAGCGTGCAGATCACGCCGGCGATGCTCGACGGCGCGAGCCGCCTGAAGGCGCTCTCGACGATCTCGGTCGGCTTCGACCAGTTCGACGTCGACGACCTCACGCGCCGCGGCATCGTGCTCGCGCATACGCCGGACGTGCTGACCGAATCGACCGCCGACACCGTGTTCGCGCTGATTCTCGCGTCTGCGCGGCGCGTCGTCGAACTCGCCGAGTGGGTCAAGGCGGGGCAGTGGCGCGCGAGCATCGGTTCCGCGCAGTTCGGGCTCGACGTGCAGGGCAAGACGCTCGGCATCGTGGGGCTCGGGCGGATCGGCGGCGCGGTCGCGCGGCGCGCGGCGCTCGGCTTCAACATGACGGTACTCTACACGAACCGCAGCGCGAATCGCGAGGCCGAACAGGCCTATGGCGCGCGGCGCGTGGAGTTGGCCGAACTGCTCGCCGAGTCCGACTTCGTCTGTCTGCAGGTGCCGCTCACGCCGCAAACGCGGCATCTGATCGGCGCGAACGAGCTGCGTGCGATGAAGAAGAGCGCGATCCTGATCAACGCGTCGCGCGGCGCGACCGTCGACGAAGCCGCGCTGATCGAGGCGCTGCAAAACGGCACGATCCACGGCGCGGGGCTCGACGTGTTCGACACCGAACCGGTGCCGGCCGATTCGCCGCTGCTGACGTTGCCGAATGTGGTGGCGCTGCCGCACATCGGTTCGGCGACGCACGAGACCCGCCATGCGATGGCGCTCGATGCGGCGCGTAATCTCGTGGCCGCGCTCGACGGCACGTTGACGAAGAACATCGTCAATCGCGCGGTGCTGGCGAAGTAAGGACGGTCGCGCGCGAGATCGATGCCGAAGCGCGCGCCGAGCCCGCCAACCGATATGAACGATGAACCTGTAAGCCGATGAGCACGCCATCCGCCACGCCGCGCCGCGCGACGATCACCGACGTCGCGCGCGAAGCCGGCACCGGCAAGACCAGCATCTCGCGCTATCTGAACGGCGAGATGAACGTGCTGTCGCCCGAGCTGCGCGCGCGCATCGAAGCGGCGATCGAGCGGCTCGACTATCAGCCGAACCAGATGGCGCGCGGGCTCAAGCGCGGACGCAACCGGCTGATCGGTATGCTGGTCGCCGACCTGACCAATCCCTATTCGGTCGAAGTGCTGCAAGGTGTCGAGGCGGCTTGCCACGCGCTCGGCCTGATGCCGCTGATTTGCCACGCGGCCAACGAAGTGGAGATGGAGCGGCGCTACCTGCAACTGCTCACGACCTATCGCGTGGAAGGCGTGATCGTCAACGCGCTCGGCGTGCGCGAGGAAACGCTGCGGCCCGTCGGCGAGGGCGGGATTCCGGCGGTGCTCGTCGATCGGCAGGTGGAAGGACTCGTCGCCGATATGGTCGGGCTCGACAATCGCGCCGCGGCCGAACTCGGCACGCGGCATCTGCTCGAACAGGGTTTCGAGCACATCTGGTTCATCGTGCAGCCGTTCGAACAGGTCAGCTCGCGGCATCTGCGCGTGGAGGCGTTCGGCGCCGCGCTGCATGCGCAGAACCAGGCGCACGGCCATACGCTGGTGTTGAATCTCGCGGATGCGGCCGAGGTCGAGCGCAGCCTCGCGGAACTGGATCGCGCGATCGAGGCGGTGAGCGGCCTTGACCTCGGCCGCAGCGTCGATAGCGACACCGGCAGCATGAGCGGGACCGGAACCGGCAGCGTGAGCGGCCAGCACATCGCGAATAACGCGCACGCAACCGCCCGCATCGCGCTATTCGCGGCCAACGCGCCGGTCGCACTCTGTCTCGCCTTGCATCTGAAGGCGCGGTACGGCGCGCACTGGCAAAGCCGCGTCGCGCTCCTCTCCATCGACGACCCCGACTGGGCCGAGCTCGCCGGCGTCACGACGATCCGTCAGCCGACCTATGAAATCGGCTATCGCGCGGTCGAGTTTCTGCACGAGCGCATCGAGGGCGCGCAAACCGGCGCGCGCGACTGTCTGCTGCCGGGCGAACTGATCGTGCGCGCGTCGACTTCGCGCTGATCTGCGATCATTCGGGCTGCGGCGCGCAGCGGGTGCGCGCCGGTCATCGCAAGGAAATTCATGGTCGTCGCACCACTTACTCTCGCGAGCCTCGTGCTCGCCACGCTCGTTATCGCCGCGTTGCCGTTCCTGATCTACCGGCAGTTGCGCAAGCCGCTTGCGCTGAAACCGCGCGACGCGATCGCCGGCGTCGCTGTGTTCGCCTTGTTCGCGATGGTGATCGAGCGCGCCTTGCACGACTACCTGCTGCGCGGCAACCAGACGACCGCCGCGTTTCTCTCGCATCCGCTGGCTTTTGTCGTGTACGGCGCGCTGGCCGCGGGCATCTGCGAGGAAGTCGGGCGGTTTGTCGGCATGCGCTTTCTGGTCAGGCGCGCGATGGCGAAAGCGGCCGCTGGCACGCCCCGGGTTGCGGCGGGCGAAGGCCGTCCCGATGCCAAAGCCGACCTCAAGATTCGCGCGGGCGCGCAAGCCAGCGCACGCACGGCCGCCTTGCGCGCGGACGATGGCGCTGCGCTCAGCTACGGCCTCGGCCACGGTGGCGCCGAAGCGTGGATGGTCGGCGTGCTCGTGCAATTCCAGTGGATGCTGTTTGCGATCCTCGAAAACCGCGGCCAACTCAGCGGCTACCTGGGCGACCTGCCGGACGAAGCGGTGATGCGCATCCATCTGATTCTGGCGAGCCTCACGCCGCAGATGGCCGGTGTCTTCGCGATCGAACGCGCGGCCGCGCTGGTGTTTCAGATCGGCCTGTCGGTGCTGATGTGGCGCGGCATGCAGGCGGGCTGGCGCGGCATCCTGCCGCTCGCGATCGTGCTGCATGCGCTGATCGACGTGCCCGCCGCGCTGTTCCAGGCGCGGCTTGTGCCGCTCGCAGCAGTGGACGCCGTGTATGCGGTGCTGGCGGTGATCGTGGTCGGAGTGCTGGTGCGCCGGTATCGGCGGCCGGAAGCGGGTGAGGCAAGGGCGCATTGACGGAGAGGGCGGCGGGGTGGCTGCGAGTGGCGCGATAATCTGTCGAGCCCTCGCTGCGCCACGCGCCGCATCGGACCGATGGGCGCCGGATGGCGGGTAGAAGGGCGGGCAGTGGGCAAACGATAGCCGTGAGCGCCTCGCTATCGACCGTGCCTTTCTCTAAAATGCGCCTACCTTTTTCCAGTATCCCGATTTTGCGGCGGCCTTCATGGAAGCTTACCAATACGACTGCGCGAATCCCGAGTTCGAGGAGCTGGCGCGCGTCATCAGCGATCTCTTTCCCGAGCAGACGCAGTTCATCCAGCGCGCATCCGACGACGGCACGCCCACGCTGGCGATCCACTGGGTGGCGATGCGCTTCGGCTCGACCGCGCGCCGTATCGAGATGACGGTGGTGATCGCGCCGGCCGCGCTCGCGCGTTATCGCGCGTTGCCGGCCCGGTTGCGCGGACGCAGCTTCGCGGTGTTGCGGGCGTATGTCGAGGCGAGCCTCGGCTCGCTCGAAGAGATGTATGCGAACGGCGAAGCCGTGCCGCGCGACGTCACGGTGGATCTCGGCGACGAATTCGCCTGACGCGCGTCGCTCGCTGCGGTGCTAAAACGGTTCGGGGCCGATCCGGGGGGCAGCCGGAACGGCGCAACTGGGATGCGCTCGATTCGCGATTCGACTTGCGGTTCAATTCGCGGCTCAGTTTGCGACTCGATTCGCAGCTCAATCCGCGAGCCGATACACCTTCGCGAAGCGCGCGGCCTGCACGACGCCGTAGTCGCCGGGCGCATATTGCATGACCCAGTCGCCGGCGGCGCCGTGCAGCACGTCGCTGCCAGCGGCGGAGCGGGCCAGCGAGAAAGCTTCGTTCATCTGCCGGGCCAGCACGACGGCCGGGCGATTGCGATAGGCGCCGGGCTCGCCGTGCGCGAGGGCCGGGTCGGCGGGCACGTATTTGGCGTCGAAGCGTTCGCGCGACACGACCCAGCGGTCGCCGGTCGAGCCGGTGATCAACGCGTCGCCGCGCGCGTAGCGATTCGGGCCTTCGAGGCTCATTAACTGGCCTTCGACTGCGGCGAATTCGACGCCGACCGTTTCGTCCTTGACGACGCGTTGGGCGTGCGGATCGTCACGCAGATCGAGATTCCTGAGTTCGGTCATGAAGCGGATGGATAGTTGAGATTAGAGCGCGGAACGGCCGTGGTGCGTTGCCGTTTTGCGTCGAAAACTGAAGCCCACGGTTGTAGCGGATACCGCCGCACACCCGAATCATGCCAGATGCGTTTGCGGGCCGGGCTGTTTTGAGATGAGACGCGCCTTGTTTCCGGCGGTGAAAAGAGAGCGGGCGAGAGCAGCCGACGTACAAGCAGGCGCACACAAGGACGAAGGTATGCACGGGCTTACCGCCTGCGCGCGCAGGCGGACGTCCCGCGCAAAAACGCCGATCGGCGCGAAGTGATGAGGCCAACGTTACAAGGCCAAAGCCACGACGCCGACATGACGCCGCAAAGCGGACCGACCGGAGATCGAAGACCGTGGCCCGCTTGCGCGACGAGGTTCGCCGCGCAAGCGTCGATGCCTTACTGCTTCGCCGCCGCGTCGCTTGCCGGTTCCGCCGCCGCCTTGCCGGCCTTGCCCTTGCCGTGATGGCCGCCGCGATGGTGAGCGCCGCCTTCCGGGCCGCCGCGATGGAACGTCGCGTCGGCGAGCTTCTTCTGCTCCGGCGACATGCTGCTATAGAGCGGGTCGAACGCGTCGACGAGCTTCTTCATGCCGTCCGCATGCGCCTGGGCGATCTGCGCGTACTGCTTCATGTCGTCGAGCGCGCTCACGTTCGCCGCGGCCTTGCGCTGCTGGAACAGCTGGCCCATCGTCTCGCCGTTGTCGCGCATCACGTCGGCGAATGCCTTCCATTGCGTTTCCTGTGCCGATGTGATCTTCAGTTGCGAGTGCAGATAGGCGATGCGGTCTTCGACGTTGCGTGCGTAGCCGGCCTTGGCCGCCGGGGCCGAGGCGGCGCTCTGCGGGGTCGCCGCGGGCGCGGAAGCCTGGGCGAACGCGCCGCCCATCGAAACGGCCGTAGCCAGCATAACCAGTGCTTTTTTCATCGAAACTCCTGATGTCGGTTCGTATTGGGACAAGGCGCGCGGCGGCGAACCGTCGCGCACCCATGGCGAATAGCGGCGCACGGCGACCGGCTGCCGCATCCGCCCGTCACCGCTATTAGTAACACGATATGCCTACAATACGTTTCCAGTGCGACAAACGCTTACAACCGAAACGAAAGGGAAATGGGCTGCGGGGCTGTCCACAGCCGATTTCGCACACCGTTGTCCAGCCTCTTGCCGGGACGCGCGATAATCCGCCATACCGCCGACCCACTTTCCTTTCCTTCGATGAGACCACCGCGCCTCGACCAGCTCGACGACCTCGACCGCAGCCTCGTTGCCCTGCTGCAAGCCAACGCCCGCGAAAGCGTCGCCAGTCTCGCGCGCCAGCTCGGCATCGCGCGCACGACCGTGATCGCGCGCATCGCGCGGCTCGAACGCAGCAACGTGATCGCCGGCTATAGCGTGCGGCTCGGTCAGGACGTGCTCGATTCGAGCATCGTCGCGTATGTCGGCATCATCATCGCGCCGAAGTACGGGCCGGCCGTGCAGAAGCGCCTCGCGAAAATGCCCGAGGTGCAGTTGCTATGCGCGGTGAGCGGCGAGTTCGATTACGTCGCGTGGCTGCGCGCCGATTCGCCCGAGCGGCTCAACGATCTGCTCGATCAGATCGGCGGTCTCGAAGGCGTCGAACGCACGACGACGTCGATCATTCTCGCGCGCAAGATCGACCGCGGCACGGTATGAGTCGGCTCAATCGACCATTCGCGTTAACAACTTTTTAATGATTTTTCGACAGATCGCCTGACGGCTTCGTCATAACGTCGAACTTTATGGTCATAGCGCAGCATTTTGCGCATATGAACTGTTCTCGCTTCTTCCTACACTGTCCTTGAAGGGTTCGGCCCGCGGGCGCCGCATGCCAAGCGCGGCGCGCCTGCCTGGCTCGGAGACGGCACACGGACAACAAGGAGAAGCACATGAAAGTAGCGATTGTTGGCGCGGGCCTGATCGGTCACACGATTGCCCATCTGTTGCGGGAGACCGGTGACTACGACGTCGTCGCATTCGACCGCGATCCGCACGCGCTCGATAAGCTCGCCGTCCAGGGCATCTCGACGCGCCGCGTCGATTCCGCCGATGCCGCCGCGCTGCGCGCCGCGATCCAGGGCTTCGACGTGCTCGTCAACGCGCTGCCGTACTACCTCGCGGTCAACGTCGCGTCGGCGGCAAAGGGCGCGGGCGTGCACTATTTCGACCTGACCGAGGACGTGCGCGCGACCCACGCGATCCGTGCGCTCGCCGAAGACGCCGGGCATGCGTTCATGCCGCAATGCGGTCTCGCGCCGGGTTTCATCGGTATTGCCGCGCACGAACTCGCGAACCGCTTCACGGAAATCCGCGACGTGAAAATGCGCGTCGGCGCACTGCCGGAATTCCCGACCAACGCGCTGAAGTACAACCTGACGTGGAGCGTCGACGGTCTCATCAACGAGTATTGCCAGCCCTGCGAAGCGATTCGCGACAGCCGCACGCTGTGGGTGCAGCCGCTCGAAGGTCTCGAACATTTTTCGCTCGACGGCATCGAGTACGAAGCGTTCAACACGTCGGGCGGTCTCGGCACGCTGTGCGAGACGCTGGCGGGCCGCGTCGAATCGCTCGATTACAAGTCGGTGCGCTATCCGGGCCATCGCAACCTGATGCAGTTCCTGCTCGAAGACCTGCGTCTGTCGAGCGACCGCGACACGCTGAAGACGATCATGCGGCGCGCGGTGCCTGCGACCGAGCAGGACGTCGTGCTCGTGTTCATCACGGTGAGCGGCATGCGCGACGGTCAGCTCGTGCAGGAGGTGTTCACCCGCAAGGTCTTCGCGAAGACCGTCGGCGGCGTGCCGATGAGCGCGATCCAGATCACGACGGCCGGCGCGATGTGCGCGGTGCTCGATCTGTTCCGCGAACGCAGGCTGCCGCACCAGGGCTTCGTGCGCCAGGAGCAGGTGTCGCTCGGCGAATTCCTGGCGAATCGTTTTGGGAAGCTCTACGAAGGGCAGCCGTTCGAGGCGAGGGTGCGGGCGGCGGCCGCGGTTTGAGGGCGTGCCGGTTCGAGGGTTGAAGGTTTTGATATGTCGGGACGAGGGGCGTCGCGGTCGAGCCCACGGGCTGCGACGCGCTCATGGAGCCTGAGCGCATCCGCGCAAACTTTATCGCACGTGCGGTTCGTCATCTGCCTGGTTCATCACCCGTCAGGCAACGAGCCGCGCCAGCAGCGCATCGTAATCCGCCTGCGTCGGCGCGGTGTTGTCGAACATCAGCAGATCGTCGCAAGCCGCGCCGCTCGGCACGAAGCGCCGTTGCCGGTACTCGTCCCAGTGCGCGAGCTTGTATGCGTCGTTCGGATTCGCGCGTGCGACGATCCGCTGCCGCGCCGTGTCTTCCGACGTGTGAACCCAGACGACACGCAACTCGACGTCTTGCGCGACGCCGAGCCATGCGTGATCGAACAGTTTGCGCTCGCGTACTTCGCGCGACAGCGGTCCGATCACCAGTGCGCTGATGCCAAGTTCGAGATTGTCGCGCGCGGTGTCGATGAGCCCGCGATACTCGGGGTCGCGCAGATGCTGCAGAAAAAGCGGGCTGTCGCGGTCGTTCGGATCGCCGGTCAGCATTGCCATCGCAGCCGCGCTGTAGCCGCCGAACAGCGTGTCCTTGTCGAGCAGGCAGAAGGGTTGGCCGCTCGCCTTCATCAACGGCGCGAGCAGCTTTTTCGCGAGCGTCGTCTTGCCCGTGCCCGCATGACCGCAAAAGAAAACCAGCGACGTCACGAAGGCGAATCTCCCGATGCAGCGGCGTCCTCACCGGGGGGCTGCGGATCGCGCGCGAACTTGCCGTTGGTCTCGAGCCACATGACGTTGATGATGCCGAAACCGAGGGCCACGCCCACGCCGAGAATCCAGGTGAAATACCACATCGCAGTCTCCTTGAACACGCGTCCGGCGACGCGTGCATGAAGCCGGCATGAAGCGGCATAAAGGCCGGCAAACGAGGGCGGCGGGGCGCGGCGCGTAATCGCAGGGCTTGTTGCTGCGGCCTCGCCCGCGTCCGACTCCGTCCGGTTTCCCGCAGCGGATGCGCCGAAGTACGGTACGGCGCGCACCGCAACGTCCGCACGCGGCCACCTTCAGGTCGATCATGAAGAAGAACGCCGCGCCACGCAAGAGGCGCGGCCCCTGGCCGTTCGGCCAGGCTGGCGGAATGGTCGTGCGTTGCTATCATGCAGGGCAGTCATGCGAGCGTTCGCGCGCTTTCGCGATGCGCTCGCGTGCGCGGATGGCGAGCGCGTCCCCAATCTGAATTAATGCCGGCCGCGACGACCGCCTTGCGAAGCGCTGATGCGCGAGGCAAGGCGAAGCGCGAGGCGGACTTCGTTTTCAAGGTAATCCGAACATGCTGATCAATTGCGCCGCCTATCAGGACGGCCGGAAACTCGCCGACATCGAGATCGAGAACATCAGCGACTACGTCGCGCGTCCCGAGTGCTTCGTCTGGGTCGCGCTGAAAGACCCGGACGCCGGCGAACTCGCGATGATGAAAGACGAGTTCAATCTGCACGAACTCGCGATCGAGGACGCCCAGAACGGCCATCAGCGTCCGAAGATCGAGGAGTACGGCGATTCGCTGTTCGCCGTGATGCACACGGTCGAGACCGACGACGACGGCGAACTGATGATCGGCGAAGTCGACGTGTTCGTCGGCAGCAACTACGTGCTGTCGGTGCGCCGCGGCACGCGCACCGGCTTCCAGAACGTGCGCGCGCGCTGCGAGCGCGAGCCGCATCTGCTCAAGGAAGGCTCGGCGTTCGTGCTGTATGCGCTCGTCGATGACGTGGTCGATCGTTATTTTCCGGTCATCGAGGCGATGAGCACCGAGCTCGAAGCGCTCGAAGACCGCATCTTCGACAAGAACGATTCGGCCGCCTCGCGCGCGATCGTGCAGGACCTCTATTCGATGAAGCGCCGGCTCGTGATCCTGCAGCACCATATCGTGCCGCTGCAGGAAGCGCTCGGCAAGCTGACGGGCGGGCGCATTCCGAGCATGTGCTCGGGCATGCAGGCCTATTTTCGCGACGTCTACGACCACCTCGAACGGATCGTCCGGACCATCGAGGGACGCCGCGAAATCGTCGTGACCGCGGTGCAGGTCAACCTCGGCATGATCTCGCTCGCGGAGAGCGAGATCACCAAGCGGCTCGGCTCGTTCGCGGCGCTGTTCGCGGTGCCGACGATGATCGCGGGCATCTACGGGATGAACTTCGAGCGGATTCCCGAACTCCATTTCAAGTACGGCTATCCGGTCGTTCTGCTCGTCATGCTGGTCATCGACGTCGTGCTGTTCCAGCGCTTTCGCAAGGCCGGCTGGCTGTAGCCGGCCCCGGTTCAAGGGCGCTCGCGCAACGGATGCGCGGCCGCTTCGCCATGCACGAACAGGGCGCGAGGAAGGACGCGAGAAAGCGCGGGCGCCGGCAAGGCGACGCAAGCGGTGCCGGATGACGTGGCAAAAAATGTCACAAATTGGCTAAAAAGTCGTAGTGAAAGCGGTTCCATAACCAGCGGCTCCGCATTTATTCAGCAAATGCTCAAGAAAGTCGCCGGGCTGCCGTTAAATCCGGAGATAAGCGTCATGGCCGATCGATCGTGGCGCGCCGCGGCGGGCCACACACGGGGCGACAAGCACGAGCGGCGTGCAGGATGGGCGAGGTGTGAGGTGCGGAGCAAGGCGGCGCCGCGGACACGACCTTGTCCGCCAACCCCTCGGTGCCGCCCGCGAGCGGCAAGCCAGCCGCACACGGTCCGATCGACCGCGACGAAACTGCATGGGATGGGAGTCAGCGCCGAAGCGCACTCCGATCGACAGGAGAGCAACAGGTTATGGCGACGATCAAGGATGTAGCGGCTGTGGCGGGCGTGTCGTTCACGACGGTATCGCATGTGGTGAACAACTCGCGCCCGGTATCGGCCGACGTGCGCGCGAAAGTCGAACACGCGATCCGTCAACTGCACTATGTGCCGTCGGCGGTGGCGCGCTCGCTGAAGGCGCGCGCCACCGCGACGATCGGACTCGTGGTGCCGAACAGCACGAACCCGTATTTCGCGGAACTCGCGCGCGGCATCGAGGACGGCTGCGCGCGCAACGGCTACTGCGTGTTCTTCTGCAATTCCGACGACGACCCCGCCAAGCAGCGCAACTATCTGCGCGTGCTGCAGGAAAAGCGCATCGACGGGCTGATCGTCGCGTCGGCCGGCGACGACGCGGTGCTCGCGCAGACGCTCGCCGACTCGCGCGAGCCGCTTGTCGTGGTCGATCGCAACATCGAGGGGCTCAACGCGGACCTCGTGCAGATCGACCACGAAAAGGGCGCCTATCTCGCGACGCGCCATCTGCTCGAACTCGGCCACGCGCGGATCGGCTGCATCACGGGGCCAGTGCAGACGGCGGTCAGCGCGATGCGCGTGCACGGCTTTATCCGCGCGATGACCGAGCGCGGCATCGAGATTGCGGATGGCGCGATCGTCGAAAGCGATTTTTCGGGCACGGGCGGCCATCGCGCGGCCGCGCAACTGTTCGAGACGGTCAGGCCGACGGCGATTTTCGCGGGCAACGACATGATGGGCATCGGCGCGCTGCGCGCCGCGGCCGAGCGCAATATCAGCGTGCCGCGCGACTGTTCGATCATCGGTTTCGACGATATCGAGCTCGGGCGTTTCACGTTTCCGTCGCTGTCTACGGTCGGGCAGTCGGTGCGCGCGCTCGGCGACATGGCCGCGCAGACCTTGATCGAGCGGATCGCCGAGGCTTCGTCGGGCAATGGCGCGCGCGCGCCGGCGAAGCGGCGCGTGGTGTCGCCGCGCCTGATCGTGCGGGAGTCGACCGCGGCGTGGGCGGGCGAGGCCCGGCGCGATCAGGCGGCGTGACCGTGCGTATGAGTGACCATGCGTATGAGTGACCATGCGTATGAGTGACCATGCGTATGAGTGACCATGCGTATGAGTGACCATGCGTATGAGTGACCATGCGTATGAGTGACCATGCGTATGAGGCGGCGCCCGCACGAAGAAGTGCACCTATGACGCTTGGCACGCATGAAGCGGCACCTGCATAAAGTAACGCACGCGTAAAAAACACGCACCAACGCACATAAATAAGACAACGCACGCATAAGATCGCCACCACGGCAGGCATCCGGTAGCGGTTCAGCCTCGCGGCGCACAACGGAGACAGGCAAGTGGCACACAACCAAACGGCTGCGCGCGTGACGGTGGTCGGCAGTCTGAACATGGACCTCGTGGTGCGCGCGCCGCGTCTGCCGCATCCGGGCGAGACGCTTGCCGGCCGCACGTTCGCCCAGGTCGCGGGCGGCAAGGGCGGCAACCAGGCGGTCGCGGCCGCGCGGCTCGGCGCGCGGGTGTCGATGCTCGGCTGCCTTGGCGCCGATGCGAACGGCGCGCAGTTGCGCGCCGGCCTCGACGCGGAAGGGATCGATTGCACCGCGCTCGAAACCGGCGCCGAGGCGAGCGGCGTTGCGCTGATTACCGTCGATGACGCGAGCCAGAACGCAATCGTGATCGTCGCGGGCAGCAACGGCGAAGTGACGCCCGCGACGATCGCGCGCCATGAAGCGGCCATCGCCGCCGCGGACGTCGTGATCTGCCAGCTCGAAACGCCGCCGCAGGCGGTGCGCGCGGCCCTTGCCGCGGCGCGCCGGCTCGGCAAGATCGTGATCCTCAATCCCGCGCCCGCCACCGGACCGTTGCCGGCCGACTGGCTGCCGCTCGTCGACTATCTGATTCCGAACGAACTCGAAGTGGCCGCGCTAAGCGGCCTGCGGGCCGATTCGCCCGACGCCGCCGCGCAAGCCGCCGCCGCGCTGCAAGCGGCCGGCGCGCGCAACGTGCTCGTCACGCTCGGCGCGTGCGGTGTGCTCGCCGCGCTCGAAGACGCGGCCGCCACTCACTACGATGCGCCGAAAGTCGCGGCGGTCGATACGACCGCGGCCGGCGATACGTTCATCGGCGGCTTCGCGGCGCAACTCGCGCAGGGCGCGAGCGTCGACGCGGCGATCCGCTTCGCGCAGCGCGCCGCGGCGCTTTCGGTGACACGCGCGGGCGCCCAGCCGTCGATTCCGACGCGAGCCGAGGTCGACGCTTTCGCCTCATTGGCCTGAGCCCGGCTCGCCTCGCCTCGCCTCGGCAAGGCAAGGCAAGGCAAGGCAAGGCAAAAACAAAACGCCGCTCGCTTTCTCCGCCTGCGCCAAAACAGGATCAGCCGGCTTCGCCTCACCCGGCGTCCCGCGCCCGGGTTCTGCCGCGGCAACCTCAAAACTCACGCGCCACCCAGCCTCGCCAGCGCTCGCTGCCTGCCCTGATCTCACCGTTTCAAAGCCCAACTCGCTTTCAACTGCTTACAACGTCTTTTTTCATGGACTTGAGCGTCGCGGGCTTCAAATGCTTCAAGTCTGCGAAGGCCCTGCCGTAAACGGGACTGGAAGCACGCACACAACAAAGCGCCGGAACCCGATTGTCACGCCGCCGCCATGCTGCGAATGCCGCCTCTCACTTTGCACAGCCACAGGAACACCATGTTGAACAAGGGCATTACGATCAAGGCGCGAATCGGCCTCACGATGGCTTTCCTCGCCGTGTTGCTGGTCGCGATCAGCGTTTTCGGCTTA
The DNA here is from genome assembly GCF_011752995.1 of Burkholderia sp. Ax-1724. Classification (GTDB taxonomy): domain Bacteria; phylum Pseudomonadota; class Gammaproteobacteria; order Burkholderiales; family Burkholderiaceae; genus Paraburkholderia. The sequence continues at coordinate 28,924 of NZ_VWWL01000019.1, read as the reverse complement.
TTCGGCATCAGCCGTTCGAATAGCGCCTACCAGGACACCTTCACCAACGCGATGCCGAGCGCGACCGCCATCGATAACGCCGAGGTGTACACGGCGCGCGAGCGGCTCGTGCTCGACCGCGCCGCGTTCATGGGCGGCTCGCCCGAAGTCGCGGCGACGCTGGAGCGCGCGCGCCTGATGCGCGAGACGTCCGACACGTGGTGGAAAAAATATCTGGACCTGCCGCGCGACGCCAATGAGGACCGGCTCGCGCAGGACGTCACGGCGAAGCGCGACGCGCTGCATCAACGCATGGACGCGTTCGCGGCGGTCATCGCGGCGAACGATCATGACAAGATGGTCGGGAGCGGGAAGGGCCTGCAGGAGGATTACAACGCGCTCTCGCTCGCCGACGACGCGCTGCGCAAATTCCAGTTCGACTCGGCGAGGCAGGGTTACGACTCCGCGCAAGGCAGTTTCGACCTGTTCCGCATGGTCAGCATCGGCTCGCTGGTGGCGGGCGTGATTGCGGCGCTGCTGTCGTATCTGACGCTGAGCCGCGCGATCTCGCGGCCGCTCGACGAAGCGCTCGGCCACTTCGACGCGATCGCGGCCGGCGATCTGCGCCGGCCGGTCGTCGTCACGTCGCGCGACGAAATGGGGCAACTGCTCGACGGCATCGCCAGAATGCAGCGCAGCCTCACCGAAACGGTACGCAGCGTGCGCAGCGGCAGCGAGTCGATCGCGACCGCGACGCGCCAGATCGCCGCGGGCAACATCGATCTGTCGTCGCGCACCGAGGAGCAGGCGTCGGCGCTGCAGGAAACCGCGTCGAGCATGGACCAGCTGACCGGCACGGTCAAACAGAACGCCGACAACGCGCGCCAGGCCAGCTCGCTCGCGGCCAACGCGTCGGAGATCGCCAACAAGGGCAGCGCGGTGGTCGGCCAGGTGGTCGGCACGATGGGCGACATCAACCAGAGCTCGGCGAAGATCGCGGACATCATTTCGATCATCGAGGGCATTGCGTTCCAGACCAATATCCTCGCGCTCAACGCCGCCGTCGAGGCGGCGCGCGCCGGCGAGGAAGGGCGCGGCTTCGCGGTCGTCGCGGGCGAGGTGCGCAGCCTCGCGCAGCGCTCGTCGGCGGCGGCCAAGGAGATCAAGGAACTGATCGACACCTCGGTCGAGCGCGTGCAGTCGGGCTCGGCGCTCGTCGACGAGGCGGGCCGCACGATGACCGAGATCATCGGCGCAGTGCAGCGCGTGACCGACATCATGGGCGAGATTGCGGCGGCGTCGGAAGAGCAGAGCGGCGGCATCGACCAGGTCGCGCGCGCGGTCACGCAGATGGACGAGGTCACGCAGCAGAATGCCGCGCTCGTCGAAGAGGCGGCGGCCGCGGCGGCGTCGCTCGAAGAGCAGGCGGCGCACCTGCGCACGGCCGTGGCGGTGTTCCAGGTCGATGACGGCGGGCAGCACCCGCAGCGCGTGCAGACCGCCGGCGCACCGAGGCGCGCGATGCCGGCGGGGGCGTCGGCGGGTTTGTCCAATACCGTTCGCGCACGCAAGCTCATGCATGCCGGTGCGCCTGCTGCCCTGCCGGGCAAGGCTTCGGCGGCGATGACGTCCGCGATGGCATCCGAAGCGCCGCTGGCGATGGCCGCGCCTGTGCGGGCGTCCACTCAGGCTGCCGCGAGCGCCGGCGGCGATCAGGATTGGGAAACGTTCTGACGTGACGTGCCCGCTGGCGAAGCGCGCGTCGGCTTTGGTTTTCCGCGCTTCCATCTGTTCCAGGGCAACGCGGCGCCAGCGCAGCCATATCGGAACATTCATTCCCGACTAACTCGCCCCGGACAGCCTCTTTCTGCGCATTCCCGCGCGTTCCGCGCGGCGGGACGACGACGGGCCACGCCGATGACAATCCACGGATCCAAGACCGCGCATGCGCCCGCATCCGCGGTCTTTTTTATGACACGCGCGTGAATTGACGTTTGCGTGACTCGGGCTCTCCCCGGCGCGCGCCGCGATCCGGTACATTGACGGGCACGGCCACGACCCGAGCCGGCGCCGGCCGGCGCCCCACGTGGCTTGCCCCCGAGCGCGATACCGTCGCGACGCCCCGATGAACCGTTCCATGCGCCAGCCAGAAAGGACCGACATGACGCGATACGATCTTGTGCAACGCCTCGTCGAGGCACGCCGGCAGCATCGCCCGATCGATGCGCCCGCACCCGACAGCCTGCCGCCCGATGCGGCGACCGCCTATGCGATCCAGCAGGCGGTCATCGCGGGCCTCGGCGAGTCGACCGGCGCGTGGAAGATCGGCGCGAAAACGCCGGGCGGCGCCGCGTCGGGCGCGCCGATTCCGGCGTCGCTCGCGGTGCCGTCGCCGGCGCGGCTCGCGCATGACGGGTTCTTCCGCGTGCTGCTCGAACTCGAAATCGCGTTTCGTTTCGACGAGACGATCGAGCCGCGCAACGACGCGTATGCGCGCAACGAGGTGCTCGCGAAGCTTGGCGTCGCGCTGCCCGCGATCGAGATCGTCGACAGCCGCTTCGCCGAGTGGCCCAACGTCGCACCGCTCGCGCAACTGGCCGACGCGCAGAACAACGGCGCGCTGATCACCGGGCATCCGGTCGCGTATGCGGGCCTCGCGCGCAGCTTCGATTTCGTCTCGCCGGAGCTCGAACTCAGCGTCAACGGCCGCTCGCTCGTGCCGGAAGCGACCGGCAATCCGGCCGGCGATCCGCGCGAGTTGCTCGTGTGGTTCGTCAACCATTGCGCTGCAATGGGTATCACGATCGAACCCGGCTGGACGATCACCACCGGTTCGTACGTCGGCGCGCACAAGGTCGGCGAGCCGGGCATCGTGCGCGGCCATATCGACGGCCTCGGCGAAGTGGAAATCGAGCTGACCTGAGCGAACACACCGCAGCGGCGCGCCCGCGCCTGTCACCACCGCTGACGAAGCATCATGCAAACGGCTGCCCGAGGGCGGCCGTTCTGTTTTTCACGACGCCACGCGCTTCGCGCGGCATCTAAATCGTTAATGGTCTGCGCGAGGTCGTTGCAACTTTGCGTGGGTCTTTCCGTATACACCTATGAAGGCGTAGCGACTTGCCGCCGTGAACCAGTCATACAGACGCTTCACGCAACGATGCGTGACTCATGCGTGCTGCGCGCGGAACCAAAAGCCATCGCGCGCGGACGAATCGCGTGAAGGTGCGCTAAGCGTGCAACGGACATGTAACAACTGTACATGCGTGTAGACCGCGCGTTCGGGTCGTGCGTTGAGATGGAAAGCCGTCACGCAGCATCATGACATCGGGGCTTTAGAGATGAAATGCGCATGGGCGGACAGCCGATGCCTGACGACGCGACAGTGCGGGAACGCGATGTGCAACGGCACGCTGCGGCTGCGGTGCGATGACGTGGAAGCCGTGACTCAGGTGACGCAGGTCACGCGATGCGGCGGCACAATGAAGCCGCGCAATAGCGCCAACCGGCGATGCGTTGCTGAATAAAGCAGCAGTGGAACGGAAGGAGCAGTGAGGCGTAGCGAGGTGAGGCGGTGTGAGCGGCGATGGCGTCAACGTCATCGCAACATCATGAGCGCTGCAACATGAGTGGGAAATTGTAGGTGCTTGAAACCGGGTTTCCAAGTGAGGATTGGCAGGAAGCGGTTATGGTGCGATTTTCGTAACGTAGTCCGTGAAAAAAAATTTAAAAGGGTTTAGGATGAATTCGAGCGATGTCGTTTCCGAATAGCGCGCCGCGCACGACTTCGCTCCAGACTTCGGCGAGGAGGTAGCATGGATATCTACAGCAGTTTCGCGACCCGCTTCGAGAAAACACGGGAGGACGAACTCTCGCTCGAGGAGTATCTCGCGCTCTGCAAAGACAATCCCGCCGCGTACGCCACTGCTGGCGAACGCATGTTGACGGCAATCGGGGAGCCGGAACAGATCGACACGCGCAACGATCCGCGTTTATCGCGTATCTTCGCGAACAAGGTCATCAAGGTATACCCCGCATTCCGTGAGTTCTACGGAATGGAAGAGGTGATCGAGCAGGTGGTCGCCTACTTCCGGCACTCGGCCCAGGGGCTCGAAGAAAAGAAGCAGATCCTGTATCTGTTAGGCCCGGTCGGCGGCGGCAAGTCGTCGATTGCGGAACGTCTGAAGCAACTCATGGAGCGCGTGCCGTTCTACTCGATCAAGGGCTCGCCCGTGAACGAGTCGCCGCTCGGTCTGTTCGATTACGAGGAAGACGGTCCGATCCTCGAAGAACAATACGGCATTCCACGCCGCTACCTGAAAAGCATCCTGAGTCCGTGGGCGGTCAAGCGCCTGCACGAGTACAACGGCGACATCCGCAAGTTCCGCGTGGTGCGCCGCTATCCTTCCATCCTTCGCCAGGTCGGCATCGCCAAGACCGAACCGGGCGACGAGAACAATCAGGACATCTCGTCGCTGGTCGGCAAGGTCGATATCCGCAAGCTCGAACAGTACGCGCAGGACGACGCCGACGCCTACAGCTACTCGGGCGGCCTGTGCCTCGCGAATCAGGGCCTGCTGGAATTCGTCGAAATGTTCAAGGCGCCGATCAAGGTGCTGCACCCGCTGCTCACCGCGACCCAGGAAGGCAACTTCAAGGGCACGGAAGGCTTCGGCGCGATTCCGTTCGACGGCATCATCCTCGCGCACTCGAACGAGTCGGAGTGGAAGGCGTTCCGCAACAACCGCAACAACGAGGCGCTGCTCGACCGGATCTTCGTCGTGAAGGTGCCGTACTGCCTGCGCTATAGCGAAGAGGTCAAGATCTACGAGAAGCTGCTGCGCAACTCCTCGCTCGCGAATGCGGTGTGCGCGCCAGGCACGCTGAAGATGATGGCGCAGATGTCGGTGCTCACGCGCTTGCAGGAGCCCGAGAATTCGAGCCTCTTCTCGAAGATGCAGGTCTATGACGGCGAGAATCTGAAGGACACGGACCCGAAGGCCAAGTCGTACCAGGAGTATCGCGACTTTGCCGGCGTCGACGAAGGCATGACCGGCGTGTCGACCCGCTTCGCGTTCAAGATTCTGTCGCGCGTATTCAACTTCGACTCGACCGAGGTCGCGGCCAATCCGGTGCATCTGATGTACGTGCTCGAACAGCAGATCGAGCGCGAGCAGTTCCCGCCGGAAACCGAGCAGAAGTATCTGTCCTTCATCAAGGACGTGCTCGCGTCGCGCTATGCCGAGTTCATCGGCAAGGAGATCCAGACCGCGTACCTGGAGTCGTACTCGGAATACGGCCAGAATATTTTCGACCGCTACGTGACCTATGCGGACTTCTGGATTCAGGACCAGGAGTTCCGCGATCACGACACGGGCGAGAGCTTCGACCGCGCCGCGTTGAACGCCGAGCTCGAGAAGATCGAGAAGCCCGCGGGCATCAGCAATCCGAAGGACTTCCGCAACGAGATCGTGAACTTCGTGCTGCGCGCGCGGGCCGCGAATGCGGGCAAGAACCCCGCGTGGATCAGCTACGAAAAGCTGCGCGTCGTGATCGAAAAGAAAATGTTCTCGAACACGGAAGAGTTGTTGCCGGTGATCTCGTTCAACGCGAAAGGCTCGGCGGAAGAGCAGCGCAAGCACGAAGACTTCGTCAATCGCATGGTGGCGAAGGGCTATACGCCGAAGCAGGTGCGCTTGCTGTGTGACTGGTATCTGCGCGTGCGCAAGTCGTCATGATGCGCGCGTGATACCGATGGTGTGCCGCCCGTACGGTTTAACCGTACGGGCAACCGGCGAGGCGCAAGCCGCATAGCGTTGCACTGCGCGGCGGGCGTTTCGCGCACCCGAAATATGAGTGCGGCCGCAGAAGATCGCGGCTGCATGGGACGGGAGACCGGGCGTGCTTCATCAAATTATCGACCGCAGGTTGGCAGGCAAGAACAAAAGTATCGCGAATCGCGAGCGTTTTTTGCGCCGCGTCAAGAACTACATTCGCCGCGCGGTTTCGGAGGCCGTGCGCGACCGCAGCATCAAGGACATTCAAAATACCCAGAGCATCACCATTCCGCGCAAGGACATCGCGGAACCGTCGTTCCGTCATGGCCCCGGCGGCAAGCGCGAAATGGTGCACCCCGGCAATTCGGACTATATCCGTGGCGACAAGATCCAGCGTCCGCAAGGCGGCGGGGGTAGCGGTGGCGGTAGCCAGGCCAGCAACGAAGGCGAAGGTCAGGACGACTTCGTGTTCGAGTTGAGCCGCGAAGAATTCATGCAGTACTTCTTCGACGACCTCGAACTGCCGCGTCTCGTCAAAACCCATCTGATGGCCGTGCCGACGTGGAAAAGCATCCGCGCGGGCTGGGCCGCCGAAGGCACGCCGAACAATATCGACGTGGTCCGCTCGTTGCGCAGTGCGCTGGGCCGGCGCATCGCGCTCGGTGCGCCGCTTGTCAACCAGTTGCGCGAGATGGAGCGGCAACTCGAAGAGCTGAAGGCCGATCCCGCCGATCGCCGCGAAGAGATCAAGCTGCTCGAAGACGACATCCACCATTTGAAGGGACGCATCTGGCGAATTCCGTTCATCGACCCGTTCGATCTGCGCTACGTGAATCGCGTGAAGCAGCCCACGCCGTCGAGTCAGGCCGTGATGTTCTGTCTGATGGATGTGTCCGGCTCTATGGACGAGCAGCGCAAGGACCTCGCCAAGCGCTTTTTCATCCTGCTGTACCTGTTTCTCAAGCGCAATTACGAGCGCATCGAGGTCGTGTTCATTCGCCATCACACGCGTGCCGAGGAAGTCGACGAAGACACGTTCTTTCACTCGACCGAAAGCGGTGGCACGGTGGTGTCGAGCGCGCTCGAACTGATGCGCAAAGTCATGGAGGAGCGCTATTCGCCGACTGAATGGAATATTTACGGGGCGCAGGCGTCGGACGGCGACAACTGGACCGACGATTCTCCGAAGTGCCGCAAGATACTCGCGGATGACATCCTGGAGAAGGTGCGGTATTTTGCGTATATTCAGGTGACGCCCGAAGAGCAGAACCTGTGGCTCGAATATGCGCAACTGGCCCTGACCCAGCCGCATATGGCGATGAAAAAGGTGGAAACCGCAGCCGATATCTATCCGGTGTTTCGCGAGCTGTTCGAGAAGCAGGCGGCGACTTCGTGACGGAACGCCCGTTGCGAGCAAGCACCTGATCGATGAAGCGCGCGGCGCGCATTCCTGCGACAAGATTCAGCACAGGTCGTATGAAAGGGCGCCGCGGCGCACAAGGCGTGCCGCGGTCACAATGGGGGCATGCCGAGGCGAGGGCGGAACGGTAGCCGTCCGAGCCGGAGCAGTCTGCCATGCTGCAGCACGGGACACGCCGGAACGCCCCGCGAGGGCAAAGGGAAGTCCGTATGAACGTAGCCGATAGAAGGCCTCTGCCGTGCCCGTCCGACTGGACCTTCGAATTGATCGAAGAGTACGACTCGCATATTGCCCGTGTTGCGGAGCAATATGAGCTCGACGTGTATCCGATCCAGCTCGAACTCATCAGCGCCGAACAGATGATGGACGCGTACGCGTCCGTCGGCATGCCCGTGAACTACCGTCACTGGTCGTTCGGCAAACACTTTCTTGCCACCGAAAAGAGCTACCGTCGTGGACAGATGGGGCTCGCGTATGAAATCGTCATCAACTCGAACCCCTGCATCGCGTATCTGATGGAAGAGAACACGATGACGATGCAGGCGCTCGTCATCGCGCATGCGGCCTACGGGCACAACTCGTTCTTCAAGGGCAACTATCTGTTCAAGCTCTGGACCGATGCCCACGCGATCATCGACTACCTCGTCTATGCGAAGAATTACATTGCCGAGTGCGAGGAACGCTTTGGGCTCGACCGTGTCGAGGAACTGCTCGATTCGTGCCATGCGCTGATGAACTATGGCGTGGACCGCTACAAGCGCCCGCAGAAACTGTCGCTCGAACGGGAATTCGCCGCGCGCCGCGAACGCGAGGCGTATCTGCAATCGCAGGTCAACGAGTTGTGGCGCACGCTGCCGACGCGGCATACGCCGTTGCCCGAGGAAGTCGAGGAGCGCTTTCCGCCCGAGCCGCAGGAAAACCTGCTGTATTTCGCGGAGAAAAACGCGCCGCTGCTCGAACCGTGGGAGCGCGAAGTGATTCGCATCGTGCGCAAGATCGGCCAGTACTTCTATCCGCAGCGGCAGACCCAGGTCATGAACGAAGGCTGGGCGACGTTCTGGCACTACACGCTGCTCAATACGATGTACAACCAGGGCAAGCTCGAAGACGGCTTCATGATGGAGTTTCTCCATTCGCACAGCAACGTCGTCTATCAGCCGCCGGTCACGAAGCCGTACTACAGCGGCATCAATCCGTATGCGCTCGGCTTTTCGATGATGAGCGATATTCGCCGCATCTGCGAGGCGCCGAGCGAGGAAGACCGCAAGTGGTTTCCGGAGTTGGCCGGCAGTCCGTGGCTGCCCGCGATGCATTACGCGATGCGCAACTTCAAGGACGAGAGCTTCGTCGCGCAGTATCTGTCGCCGCACCTGATCCGCGAAATGCGCCTGTTCTCGGTGCTCGACGACGACATGCGCGATGCGCTCGAAGTCTCGGCGATTCACGACGACAGCGGCTATCAGTACGTGCGCCAGGCGTTGTCGCGGCAGTACGACATGCATCACCGCGAGCCGAACATTCAGGTGTGGGCGGTCAATACGCGCGGCGATCGCAGCCTGACGCTGCGGCACTTCATGAGCGACAACCGGCATCTGTCGTCCGATAGCGATGAAGTGCTCAAGCACATGGCGCGGCTGTGGCAGTTCGACGTGTACCTCGAAAGCGTCGATGAGAACGGCACTGTCAGAAAGCGTTACGAGTGCCGCTATGTGCCGCCTTCGGTGAGGGTTTGATGGTGTGGCGGGTTGGATCCGCCTGAGGGTCCGCCTGATTCTGTTGCTGCGCCGTTTCGCTTCAATCCAAAGCCCTGGCTGGTCTTGCGACTGGCCGGGGCTTGGTGTTTATTGCGAGTGGAGTTTGCGCTCAGGCTTTGCCTTCGGGCATGTCACGATGCGGATGCACGACCTGGCGAACCTATCGCTCGCTTTATGAGTCGTGCCTTCCTTCCAGCGAGGCCGAATCCCATCTGCCGAGCGCTGCGGCATCGGCGAGCATGCCGACCGTGATCGGCACGCGTTCAAGTGCGCCGTGCTTTTTCCTGAAGAGCACGGTGACGAGCGAGAGGATGAGGCCGGACCCTTCGTTCACGAAGTAGCGATCGAAGCTGAAGTCGCCGACGTCGACGTTGAAGGCGTCGAAAAACTTTTTCATGAACGTCTCGGCTTCAATGCCTGTCAGGTCCAGGTCGTCCGTGAGCTTCGTTTGAGCGGTAATCTGCTTGCGCTGCGAGATTCCGGTTCGTGCGCGCACGAATTCTTCGATGGCGCCCAGCCGTTGATGGTCCATTAGTACACCCGGTCTTCCGGTTTCACGAGCAGGTTGTAGTGTCTGATACTTTTGTAGGTAATGGTTGTCGCATCGTAGGCGAGAAACACTTCTCCGATGACTGGGATTGATCGCCCTACGAATACACCGAGATTGTTTGTGAAGAGGATTTTCAGTTTGCGTACGCTTTGCAATGTGAGCGTCGGAAGTATACGAAACTTGATCTCGTAGTCCAGATGCCGGCGAGAAACACGCGATGCGATCGATGTGCCTTTCGTTGTGCCTATTGGTTTGCGCCGTGTTGGCAGGAACGGCCAGCCGGCGAGAATTGCCGAAACGCTCACGAGATCATCGACGCCCAGTCGTTGCGATGCTTCGTCCAGAAAGACCAGAAGAAGAGTTCAGACGGAGAGAGATAGGTGTGAACGCCATAATTATAGGTAGTACTTATAGTTCCTCCATTAAATCGTCGGAGGAATATAGCAAGCGCGAATTTCGGGATGGCGCCGATTGTCAAAGTTTGACAATCGGTAGAGAAAGACTTGGCTATGTCGAGACTCAGAGAAGTCCTGTGGCTACCTGTAACACACGCCATCAAGGATGGTGCCATGACACAATAAACCCATACGCCCGTGCGTACAAAACTAACAGAAACAAAATACCCTCAACTCACAACAAGCCGCATCCCCCACGCATGCAACAGATCGCGCAGCGTCTCGGCCTGTTCCATCTTCGCGTCGCCTCGCAGATGAATCTGCACGGCACGGCCCGCGATGCCGTCGATCGGTTGCGCGAGCCATAACTCCACGGCAAGCCCGAGGCCGTCCGGCTGATTGTCGAGAACAGGCTCGATCACGCGCGGTCTGAAACAGGCATGCTCTGACATGGCGAATCCCCTCTGCTGCGATGACGGAACGCCTTTATCGTAATCAGCGGCACGGATAGGGCCAAGCAACAAATACGCGTTTGCTAAGCAAGGAATGCTTAGCAGAAAAATCGCGCTCGACCTCGCACTGATCGGTGCACGCCCGGTATCGCTGTCGTGTCAGGCCGCCGCTTCACGCGGCGCACCGCCGGTCAGCGAAACGATGAAATCGAGGAACGCGCGCACCTTGGCCGGCGGATGATGCCGCGACGGATACAGTGCATATAGCGGATACACCGCGTCGCCCCAGTCCGGAAACAGATCGACGAGCTTGCCGCTCGCGAGCAGCGATTCCGCCCCGAGCCCGGGAATCTGCGCGATGCCCTGGCCCGCGACGCAGGTGCTATGCAAGGTCCCCACGTCGTTGACGGTCAGGCGTCCTTGCGGCGTAATCACGAGCTTCCTGCGGCCGCGATGGAATGCCCACGTGAACGGATAGCCCGTCGACGGATCGCGAAACTTGATGCACACATGCTTGCCGCTTTCGAGTTCGGTCGGGCTCGCGGGCTGCCCATGCTTCTTCAGATACGACGGCGCGGCCACGGTCAGAATGCGCGTGTCGAGCAGCTTGCGCGCGACGAGCGTCGAGATGAGCGGCTCGCCGAAGCGGATCGCGAGATCGAAGCCATCGGCGACCATATCGCCGAGCTGGTCGCGCGTCACGAGTTCGAGCTGCAGGTCGTGATGCTTGTCGACGAAGCCGCCGAGCCTCGGCCCCAGCACGAGCCGCGAGAAGAACGGGTCCATGTTGACGCGCAACCGGCCGCGCACGGCGGTCGCGCCTTGAGCGGCCGATGCCGCCGCTTCTTCGAGGCCGCTCAGCAGCGGCACGATCTGTTCGTAGAAGCGCCGGCCTTCGTCGGTCAGCGTGACCGAGCGCGTGGTGCGATCGAAGAGCCGGATGCCGAGGCGCGCTTCGAGCCGCGCAACCGAACGGCTCACGCCCGATTGCGACATGTCGAGCGCTTCACCGGCGGCCGCGAAACTGCCGCAATCGACGATCGCCGTCAGCACGCCCATGCCGTTGAGCATGCGCTCGTCAAATGGCATCTGAATTCCTTGCAGATATCCGTGATGCCCGACATGCTAACTCGAAAGTCTGTCCGATTTCACACGCTGACGCGCGAAAGTGACACCCGTTGCGCATAATGGATGAGAAACCGGCATGAACGGGTCAAAAGGCATGCTCGGGTGTCAAGCATGCCGCAGCGGCGAAGCGCGCCGGTCGAAGCGCTTATTTGGTCGTATAACCGCCGTTGATCAGAATCGTCTGCCCCGTGATCCACCATCCGTCGCTGACCAGATGACGGATGAAGGGCACGACGTCGCCGATATCGGTGAGCCCGGTTCGGGAGAATTTCGACAGCGCCGCCGCGCTCTTGTGATACTCCACCGCATCCGCGCCTTCCGCCGGATAGAAGAACGGCGTGTCCATCGGACCCGGGCCGACCGCCGTCACCGAAATGCCGCGCTCGCCGAACTCCTTCGCCGCCGCGCGGGTGAAGTGCTCGACGGGCGCCTTGGTGCCGGCATAGGCCGCATAGAACGGCGTGAACGCGCCGAGCAGCGAAGTGACGAGGGTGACGATCTTGCCGTTGTCGGCGACGTGCTTGCCGGCCTCGCGCAGAAAGAAGAACGCCGACTTGGCGTTCACGGCGCTCATCTCGTCGTATTCCGCTTCGCTGATTTCCGTGAAGGGCTTCTTCAGCACCTTGCCGACCGTGTTGATCGCGATGTCGGGGCGGCCCACGGCGGCAACGACGTCGGCGAATAACTTCTCCATCGCGCTCGCCTGCGTGAGGTTCGCCTGGAATGCAACAGCCTGTGCGCCGGCCGCCTGGATCGCGGCGACCGTGCTGTCGGCATCGGCCTTGGTGCTCGCGCTGTTGTAATGGACGGCCACCGCTTTCGCGCCATGTTTGGCCAGATCGCGTGCAATCAACCCACCGAGGTTCTTCGCTCCGCCTGCGATCAGGACGGTTTTGCCTGCAATGCTGTGGTCTGCCATATCGTGTCTCCGTCGAAGTTGTGCGGTGTGCGACATGCAACCGCGTGATTCACCGATGATATAGTCCTTAAAAAACAGATAAAGCCCTTGGTTCTGACAGGACTGAACAGAAATACCGACCAATTGCACGCGCCAGCGTCACCTGTTCAGGCGAGCGACGCTCGTCTGCCGCTCGTCTGCGAATACGCCTATGGACCGAATCGACCTGCTCCGTATCTTTGCCCGCGTCGTGGAGTGCGCCAATTTCACGCGAGCCGCCGACACCCTGGCGATGCCGCGTTCTTCCGTGTCCGCTGCCATCCAGGAGCTCGAGGGCCGTCTCGGCACGCGCCTGCTGCACCGGACGACGCGCAAGGTGTCGGCCACGCTCGATGGCTCGGCCTTATACGAGCGTTGCCTGCATCTGATCGCCGACATGGAGGACACGGAAAATCTGTTCCGCCAGACGCGCAGCACGCCCAGCGGCAAGTTGCGCGTGGACATGCCCGCGCGCATCGGCCGTCTGATCGTTGCGCCGGCGCTGCCCGGCTTCCTCGAGCGATATCCGCAGATCGATATCGAGATCGGCATGACGGATCGCGTCATCGACCTGGTCGAGGAGCGAGTCGATTGCGTGCTGCGGGTCGGTACGCCGCCCAATTCTGCGCATAACTCAGCGCTGTCCGCGCGCAGCGTGGGTGACCTGGCGCTCATCAATGTGGCGAGTCCGGCCTATCTGCAGCGTCATGGTGTGCCCGAGCGTCCCGAGGATCTCGACGATCACTGGATGGTGGGCTACACCTCGCGGTCCAGCGCGCAGGTTGCGTCATGGGAATGGATGGAAGGCGGCGTGAGGCGGGCGATGCCGCTCAGGTGCCGGGTCAGCGTCAATAGTGCGGAAGCGTATATCGCGTGCTGCCTGTCGGGTGTCGGTCTCATTCAGATTCCTGCCTATGACGTGCAAGCGCATTTGCGGACGGGCGAACTCGTGGAAATTCTCGGTGCGTATCGTGCAGCGCCCATGCCCATGATGTTGCTTTACCCGCAGCGGCAGCAACTCTCCCGTCGCCTGCACGTTTTCGCGGATTGGCTCGAAGCGTTGCTCGTTGCGGCTTGCATCCGGTCTGTTGCGTCGTGATGGGTTTCGTTCAGGCCAGGAAACATGGCGGACCTCGCACGCCGGTAGTGCGTTTACCTTTCCCGAAATCGTAAATAGATGTATCAAATCGTTTTTTCTTGACTCGTGAAAAAACGGCTATTAGCGTAATTTTATAGTGGCAGTGCATGCTATACGCGTCAAGCAAAAAATCCCGATTAATCTTTAATGCTGTTTTTTAAAATATTAAAAACTGGCGAATAAATATTATCGATAATCGCCATTCCGGTCGGGCAATCCGGTTTCGGAAAAAACGATGTTTCACCCGCTATCGACGGGCGGTATTTTTGTTACCGGATGGCTCGAGTTCAAACACGGGGGTGGGCCAGCTCCGCCTGAAGGCACCGCTCGTCTGACCGTTACCGGTCCGGGCGTTTCCCCGGCGATCGTGCCGCGCGGCGCGCACAGACTGTTACATAAAGACCGACGGGAGAAGTGCACGAAGCCGGTTCAAAGGTCGTTACTGTCAATACGACCATTCCAGATCAACACGCCAAATCAACACGCCGATAAGGACAATGTCATGAAAAAAACTTTGCCGTTTTATGATCGCCATGCCCGAACACTCGTCGCGTCGTCACTCGTGATTGCACTACTCGGTCTAAGTGCCTGCAACCAGAAGAGTAATGACAGCAACGACAATGTCCCGGCCGCGAGTCAACCGGCCGCCGCGAGCGTAGCCGATGCGGCCAGCGCCGCCTCGGCCGCGCAGCCGGCGCCGGTCGCCTACACGCCGCCGAGCGCGGACCAGCTCTACCAGCTGGTCGCGCCGATCGCGCTGTTTCCGGACAAGCTCGTCGCGCTGGTGCTGGCCGGCTCGACTTACCCGGACCAGATTGAGGCCGCCAACACATGGCTCGGACAGAACCCGACGCTCAAGGGCACCGCGCTGACGTCGGCCGCGGATGCGCAGCCGTGGGACGCGTCCGTCAAGGCGCTTGCGGCATTCCCGGCGACGCTCTCGCAGATGGCGTCGAACATGGAGTGGACCACCGCGCTCGGTCAGGCCTACTACCACGATCCGAACGACGTGCTGAACGCCATCCAGGTGATGCGCCAGCGTGCGAAGTCGGCGAACCATCTCAGCTCGGGCAGCCAGTTGCGCGTCACACAGACCACGCAGAGCGCGCCGCCGCCGTCCTATACGCCGGCGCCCAGCGGCCCGGCGATTTATGAAGGACCGCCGATCGTGCCGCCGCCGCCGCAGACCATCGTGATCGAGCCGACCCGTCCCGACATGGTCTATGTGCCGGTCTACAACCCGGCTGTCGTCTACGGCACCGCCGCCGTCTACCCGGGCTATGCCTACCGGCCGGTCTACGGCACGGGCGCGGTGGTGACGGCGGGCGTGCTGTCGTTCGGCGTAGGCATTGCCGTTGGCGCGCTGTTCAGCCACCACGACTGGGGCTGGCACGCCTGGGACGTGAACTGGGGCGCACCGCATGCGGGCGGTCCCGCGTGGGGCAACTGGCAGCGGCCGGCCGTGGTGTATGACCACAAGACCTATATCTCGAAGTCGACGACCGTCGTCAATAACATCAACAACGTCCACAACACGCGGATCACGAACAACTACGGCACGACCAATAACAACGTCGGCAACCTGATCAATCGCGGTGCGCCGCCTGCCGGGAATGCGGCCGCGCAGCAGATGCGCGAGCAGGCGGCTCGGGGGAATCCGGCCACGATGTCCATGCCGCATTTCGGCGCGAACGCCGCGCAGCCCGGCGAGCGGCCGACGTCGCATGCGGGCGGGAACCATCCGAACGCCATGGGTACGCCTTCCGGCGCGCAGCATTCCGTGGCGCAGATGCATGCCCAGCGTGGCGAACCGCCTCAAGGCGCGGCTCATCCACCCGCCGATGCGATGCCGGGTCCCAACGGAGCGCATGAGCCGAACGCAGCGAACGGCACGACGCATGACATGCCGATGCGGCAGGAAGCGGAGCAGCGCAGCGAGGCAGAGGCGCAGCGCAATGTGCAGCCCGCACCGACCCCGCAGCCTCAGCAGCACGAGATGCAGCAGCACGAAGCGCCGAGCCCGGCACAGGCGCCGAGGCCAGCGGGACATGCGCCGCACCCGCATCCCGCACGGGCTCACGCGGCAGCTCATCCGCAGGGGCATGCGAGACAGGAGCGGCGCTGATTCCTCAGTGAATCCGCTGTGATTTCGCAATGAAGAGCGAAGGTTCGAGGCGGGTTGCGGGCCGGTCGTCGATCCTCGCGTGAGGCGCGCGCAACCATGGCGCGTCTCACGACCGAGATGCGGCGCTCGGCGTTATGCCAATGCTCCGGCGAGCCCGCAACGCAAACCCAGTCGTTCAACCGCCGCGTGTCAGCGCACGTGCGCCCATGGGCTTCGCTCAACGCCCCGTGCTTGGCGCCGCCTGGCCGCGAATCGCGGGCGTGCCGGACGGATGATCGAGGTGACGGAAGACCCACGCGGACACGAGCGTAATCACGCCCACGCAGACGAACGCGAGGCGAAAGCCGAGCGCCGCCGAACCCCATTGCGCGGAGAACAGGTTCACGAGCCCGCCGCCGATCGATACGCCGAGGCCGATCGCGAGCATCTGCACCATCGAGAACAGGCTGTTGCCGGCGCCGGCGTCTTCGTGCGAGAGGTCCTTGAGCGTGACGCTGTTCATCGCCGCGAACTGCATCGAATTGGCCGCGCCGAATACCGCGAGGATCACGATCTCGACGATCAGCGGCGTGCCGCGCGAAATCAGCGAGAACGCGACGATCGACGAGCCGACGATGATCGTGTTGACGAGCAGGAACGTCTCGTAGCCGTAGCGGCGCACGAGCGGCGCGATCCAGCGCTTGGAGAGCGTGCCGGCCAGGGCCGCGGGCAACATCATGAGGCCCGAATGCAGCGGCGAATAACCGAGTTGCAATTGCAACAGCAGCGGCACGAGAAACGGCACGGCGCTCGAACCGACCCGGCAGACGAGATTGCCGATCAGCCCGACGCTGAAATTCGGCTCGCCGAATAGCGAGAGCCTGAAGAGCGGATCGCGCCGATGCTTCGCGTACGGAATGTAGGCGAGCGCGCTCGCGACCGCCAGCGCGAACAGGCCCGCCGACCATGCCGCGCGATGCGAGGGCACCGGCGCGTCGATCGCGAGCGAAAACGCGATCATGCACAGCGACAGCAGAATGCAGCCGATGAAGTCGAACGGCGGCGCTTTGGTTGCGTCGTGCGAGGGCAGATAGCGCTGCACCGCATACAGACCGACGATGCCGATCGGCACGTTGATGAGGAAGATCCAGTGCCACGTGATCGCCTGCACGAACCAGCCGCCGAGCGTCGGCCCGGCGATCGGCCCCAACTGGCCCGCGATCGACACGAACGCGAGCGCCGAGACGTACTGCTCGCCCGATACGCTGCGCAGCACCGCGAGCCGTCCGATCGGCAGCAGCATCGAGCCGCCGAGGCCTTGCAGCACGCGCGCGAGCACGAGCTGGCCGAGCGTATGCGCGCTCGCGCAGCACAGCGAGCCGAGCACGAACACGAGAATCGCCGCGAAGTAGACGCGGCGCGAACCGAAGCGGTCGGCGAGCCAGCCGGAGGCGGGCGTGAGCATCGCCATCGTCAGCGTGTAGGCGACCACGATGGGCTGCATCGCGAGCGGCGCGACGTGCAGGCTGTTCGCGATCGAGGGCAGGGCGGTGTTGACGATCGTCGTGTCGAGCGACTGCATGAAGAAGCCGGCGGCGACGATCCAGAGTAGCGCGGAGTGGGAAGAATCCTTGGTCATTTTTCGACGGCGCGATGCGGCGGCAGTGGCCGGTGCGTTGGCCATGGTGGCGACCGAAGGAACGCGAAGGAACCAATACGCCGCGGCGGGAAGGTCGCGGCGTACCTGTGCGATCTCGGTCACAGTGTGCCGCCCGAGCCGGGTAAGCGGGAATTCCGTCATCTTATTGACATCTCCGTCAATCGGGAACCCCACTAGGTTTGCTGACTGTTATCGACTTTGCCGATAAGCAGCGCGACAATGCCGCATGCTCAATCCGATCTGGCTCAAAACCTTCTCGACCGTCGCGGCCTGCCATAGCTTCACCGAGGCGGGGCGGCGGCTCAATCTCACGCAGTCGAGCGTCAGCGAACATGTCCGGCGGCTCGAACAGAGCGTGGGCCGGCGCCTGTTCGTGCGCGACACGCATTCGCTCGCGCTGACGCTCGACGGCGAAGCCATGCTCGCGCATGCGAGCGTGATCCTGCAGGCGCTGTCGCGCGCGGAATCGCAGTTTCGCGCGCCGCGCCTCAAGGGACGCGTGCGGCTCGGCTCGTCGGACGACATCGCGCTCGGTCCGCTGCCGACCGTGCTGGCGGCATTTCGCAACGCGCATCCCGACGTCGAGCTCGAAATCACGATCGGCATGACCGGCCGGCTGTACGAACTGCTCGACGCGGGCGCGATCGATCTGCTGGTCGGCAAGCGCCGGCTCGGCGACAGGCGCGGCGTGCCGCTGTTCTCCGGGCGGCTCGAATGGCTCGCGCGCACGGGCACGCTCGTCGATCCGGGGCAGCCGCTGCCGCTGATCCTCGCCGCCGAGCCGAGCGTGACGCGCGCGGTCGTGCTCGACGCGCTGGCGGAGGCGGGCGCGAGCTGGCAAGTGGTCTGCACAAGCAGCAGTCACTCGGGCAGCATCGCGGCCGCGCGCGGCGGGCTCGGCATTACGGTGTGTCCGCAGTACCTCGTCGCGCGCGGGCTCGCGGCGCCGCTGAACGCGGCCGCGCTGCCGACGCTGCCGTCGGTGGAATTCATCGCGCTCGCGGCGAAGCGCCTGAGCCGCCCGGCGGGCACGCTGCTGCAATTGCTGCACGACAGCGATCTGCGCGGTTCGTGGATCGGCGAGTGACCGGAAGGCATGGGTGGGGCACGGCGTTTGCGGGGTGCTGAACGCGCATCGAGCGCGTTGAGCATCCTTACCGCCGACGATGGCATCGTTGCCGCTGTTCGGGCGATTCGGTATGGTGGGTTATCGGCAGTCTGATTGCCGTTGCGCGTTTTGATTGCGCGCGCGCCTGCCGTCGTTTTTATCGATGCTTCCCGGACCCGGAGAACCCGCCCATGAGCGCCACCGCCGACCTATCGCAACCGATCCGCACCGATGTCCTGATCGTCGGCGCCGGTCCCGTGGGCCTGTTCGCCGCGTTCGAGGCCGGTGTGATCGGTCTCACCTGCCAGATCGTCGATGGGCTCGGCCGGGTCGGCGGCCAGTGCATCGAGCTCTATCCCGACAAGCCGATCTACGACATTCCCGCGATTGCGTCGTGTACCGCGCGCGAACTGGTCGAGCGTCTACAGGCGCAGGTGAAGCCGTTCGACGTGCCGATCCATCTCGACCAGCGCGTCGAAACGGTCGAGCAGCGCGACGACGGACGCTGGACCGTGCGCACGCATCGCGGCCTCGTCTTCGATGTCGCGGCGATCCTGCTCGCCGCCGGCAACGGCGCATTCGTGCCGCAAAAACTCGTGCTTCCCGAAGCCGCGCCGCTCGAAAAGCGCCACGTGCACTACAGCGTGCCGCGGCTCGCCGATTTCGCCGGCAAGCGCGTGGTCGTCGCGGGCGGCGGCGATTCCGCGCTCGACTGGGCACTCGCCTTGCGCGGGGTCGCGCGGCGCGTCACGCTCGTGCATCGGCGCGCCGGTTTCAGCGCGGCCGATTCGAGCGTCGCGCAGATGCGGCGCGCGGTCGACGCGGGCGAGATGGACTTCGTCGTCGGCGCGATCGCGGGACTCGGCGTCGAGGACGGCGCATTGAAATCGCTGACGCTGCGGCATATCGACGGCGAGACGCAGATCGAGACCGAGCATCTGATCGCGCTGTATGGACTTGTCGCCGACCTCGGCCCGATCGCGCAGTGGGGGCTGACGCTTCACGGCGGACGTATCGACGTCGATACGTCGAACTACGAAAGTTCGCGGCCCGGCATCTTCGCGGTCGGCGACATCGCGAATTATCCGAACAAACAGAAGCTCATTCTGTCGGGCTTTCACGAAGCGTCGCTCGCGTTGCGCAAGGCATATGGCTATGCGTATCCGGACAAAAAACGCGTACACGTCCATTCGAGTTACGACGCGAAGCTCGCGGAAAAGATCGGTTCGGCGGGGTGAGCGGTGGGCCGCTGAACGGTTTGCCGCACATGACCGCGGTCCTGCGTTATTTGCCGGCCGGCTGGCTGACTCGATGCCGTAGCGACATGCGCGGTCGCGCTCTTCCTTTTGGCATCCTGATGAAAATCCTGCAGACGATCGCAAATATGTTTTTCAATCGGGCGCATCCGGTTGCAATGTGGCGGCGGCTGGTCCGGCACATCACCCAATAGGCAATCCGATAAATAGTACGCCGCAATACGCGTACAACGACATGCGGCGCGGCGCAACGTTGCAGTAAATACGGAGTGGCAAAGCAGGGCCCGGTGTATAAGCTGTGCGCCTTATAAGCCTGAAATCTGCGAAAGATTCGCGCAGTGCCGCCAACGCGCCTGTGCACCCCGGCCAACCGAGGGGCCGATCATGCACGCATCGCGCGGCGCCCGTCATTCGACTACGCGCCACCGCCCGGGCACAACGTATGCTTGAGACAACAACCCTTATACGTGCATGCCATGACCGAGTCCGATATTCCTTCTTTTCGCGAAAACGGCGAGCCCGCCCAGTTGCAGGCCGAGGTTGCGTCGACGTCGCCAGGCGGCGCCGCAACCAGTATCGCTAGCACCATCGATTACTCGTCGCTCGTGCAGGCCATCGAGGACTACGCGATTTTCCTGCTCGACGCGGGCGGCCGTATCGTCAGCTGGAACGCCGGCGCGCAGAAGTTCACGGGCTATACCGAGAGCGAAATCGTCGGTCAGCATTTCTCGTGCTTCTACGCCGAGGAGGCCGTTGCGCGTGGCTGGCCCACGTATGAACTGGAGCAGGCCGCGCTGACCGGCCGTTTCGAGGACGAAGGCTGGCGCGTGCGAAAGGACGGCACGACGTTCTGGTCGAACGTCGTGATTACCGCCATCCGCAACCCGGCGGGCGAGGTCACGGGCTTCGCGAAGATCACGCGCGATCTGACTGCGCAGCGCGAGTATCTGGAAGCATTGCGGCAAAGCGAGGAGCGCTTTCGTCTGCTCGTCGACAGCGTCAAGGACTACGCGATTTTCATGCTCGATCCCCAAGGCTGCGTGGTGAGCTGGAATGCAGGCGCGGCGCGGATCAAGGGCTATACGCACGACGAAATCGTCGGGCGTCATTTTTCGCTGTTTTACCTGCCCGAGGAAGCCGCGGCGGGCAAGCCCGCGCGCGAACTCGCGATCGCCCGGCAGATCGGCACCGTCGAGGACGAAGGCTGGCGCGTGCGCAAGGACGGCACGACGTTCTGGGCCAACGTAATCATCACGGCCGTGTACGACGAATCGAAGCGGCTGCGCGGTTTTGCGAAAGTCACGCGCGATCTGACCGAGCGGCGGCGCCGCGAAGAACTCGAACGCTCGGGCGAGCGCATGCGCGAATTTCTCGCCACGCTTGCGCACGAGCTGCGCAATCCGCTCGCGCCAGTGCGCAACGCGGTCGGCGTGATGCAGATAGAAACCGGCCTGAGCCCGGCGCTCGCCCTCGCGCGCGACCTGATCGACCGCCAGGTCACGCACCTCACGCGGCTCGTCGACGATCTGCTCGACATCGGCCGCATCATGTCGGACAAGGTCGAGCTGCGCATCGCGCGGGTCGATCTCGGCGAGCTCGTCACGCGCGCGATCGAGGCCGCGCGGCCGTTTACCGATGCACGCGAGCAGCGTGTCGCCGCTTACGTGCCGGCCGAGCCCGTCATCATTCGCGGCGACATGACGCGGCTCGTGCAGGTATTGCAGAACCTGCTGCACAATGCGTCGAAATTCTCGCCGCAGGGGTGTGGCATCGACGTGATGGGGCGCGTCCACTTCCGTATGGCCGTGCTCGAAGTGCGCGACCCCGGTTGTGGCATTCCGGTGCGCTCGCTCGACAGGATCTTCGAGCTGTTCGCGCAGGAAAAGGACCACGAAGGACTCGGCGAGGGCGGTCTCGGCATCGGCCTCACGCTATGCAAGTCGCTCGTCGAAATGCATGGCGGCAGCATCGTCGCGAGCAGCGAGGGGCCGGGCCTTGGCAGCACGTTCACGCTGAGCTTGCCGCTTGCCGGAGGACTTGCCGAAGCCACCGGCGAAGACGCCGGTGTGGCGGCTCCCGAGGTCGAACCGCTGCGGGTTCTGCTCGTCGACGACAATCGCGATTCGGCCGACAGCCTCGCGATGCTGCTCGAACTCAAGGGCCACGAGGTGCGTATCGCCTACGAGGGCGAACAGGCGCTGCCGATCGCGGCGCGCTTCGCGCCGCATCTCGCGCTGATCGACCTCGCGATGCCGAAGATGGACGGCTATGCGACGCTCGCGGGAATGCGCGCGATGCCCGAACTGGACCGCACGATGTTTGCCGCGATGACCGGCTTCGGCCATGCGAGCGATCTCAAACGCACGCGCGAGGCCGGCTTCCATGCGCATCTCGTGAAGCCGGTGGAAATGGCGGTGCTCGATACGCTGCTTGCACAGGCGGACGCGCGTTTGCGCGTGCCGATAACCTGTCGACGCTGATACCGAGGGCGTCTGTGCGCACTCGGGAGCCGCCCGGCCCCGCTTAACCCCGTCCGCCGCGCGAAATCTCTTCGCCCGCGCGCAGCGGCATGCGCATCGTGACCGGAATCGAGGCGAACGAGCACAGCCCGACCACGAGGAACGCGGGCCAGAAATCCGACCACATGATGCCCGGATGCCCGTGCAGCACGCGCGAAATCTGCAGCACGATCCCGCCGACCGTCACGCCGAGACCGAGCGACATCTGCTGCACAACGCTGCCGAGGCTCGTCGCGCGGCCGACGTCGCGGCTCGCGATTTCCGCGTAGGTCAGCGAGTTCAGGCTCGTAAACTGCAACGCGGGGAAAAAGCCGCCGAGCAGCACGACGACCCAGATAATCCACGTCGGCGTGTGCGGGAAGAAGAGCCCGCAGGCGGCAATCGAAATGCCCGAGAGCGCCGCGTTGAATACGAGCACGGTGCGGAAACCGAAGCGGCGCAGCACGCTCGACGCGATCGTGCGCATGAACATGCCGCCGAACGCGGACGCGCAGGTAATCAGGCCCGACTGGAATGCGCTCATGCCGTGGCCTTCCTGCAGCAGCAGCGGCAGCAGGAACGGCAACGCGCCGAGACCGATACGAAATAGCGAGCCGCCGAGCACGCTCGCCTGGAAGGTCGGCACCCTGAAAAAGCGCAGATCGAGCAGCGGCAGCGGGACGCGCAGGGCATACACGGTGTAGAGCGCGAGCAGCACCGCGCCGATCGCGCACATGCCGAACGCGTCCGTGTTCGAGATCAGTTCGCCGCCGATCAGCGAAAGCCCGAGCAGCAGCAGCACCGCGCCCGCCGCGGACAGGATGAAACCGATCCAGTCGAGCGGCCCGGGGTCGGGCTCGCGCGTGTTCGCGATGTAGCGGTTGGTCAGATAGATGCCGAGAATGCCGACCGGCACGTTGATGAAAAAAATCAGCCGCCAGTGCAGATAGGTCGTGATGAAGCCGCCGAGCAGCGGGCCGGCCGCGGGGCCGAGCATCGCGGGCACGCTCAGATAGTTCATCGCGCGGATGAAATCGGCTTTCTCGACGACGCGAAAAATGATGATGCGCCCGACCGGCACCATCATCGCGCCGCCGACGCCCTGGATGAAGCGCGCGACCGTGAAGGTCGCGAGCGAATTCGATGCGGCGCACAACAGCGAACCCATCACGAAGATACCGATGGCCGTGCGGAAGATCGTGCGCGCGCCGAATTTGTCGGCGAGCCAGCCGCACACGGGGATGAACACGCCGAGTCCCAATACGTAGCTCGTTACGGCGATTTTCAGCGTGACCGGATCGCGCCCGAAATCGCGCGCCATCGCCGGCAGCGCGGTGACGATGACGTTCGCGTCGACGCTTTCCATGAACATCGCACACGCGACAATAAGGGGTGCAATCAGGGCTTTCTGGGCGGCGGACATGGCGGCGGGGCTGCGGCAAAGCACCACGGGTAAAGGGGGCATTATTGCACCTGTGCGGTGCGGATGGTGGATGCCGGCCCTGTCGATATCGCCCTTTTTCAGTTTTTGACGTGTATCGCGGCCCTAGCGTCACGGCGATCGTCAGTTTTTGTTGCGCTGCGCCATGAAAAAGATCATAATCGGGTTATTGCTTAGGTATAAACCCTTATCACCCTAATTCGAGAGAGCCCATCATGAACGTCGCATCGACCGCAGTCCGTTCCACTCCTGCTACCACCACGCTGTTCGGCAAGCTGCGCGCTCTGGCGCTGCACGCGCTTCATCTGCATGTGCAGAACTGCGCCATGATCGCCGAAGCGTATCGCCGCCCGCTGTAAAGCCCGCCGGCGCGCAAGGCGCCTCGTGGTGAAGTCGTCGATGCCCGCTCCAATAGCGGGCATCGTGCTTTCAGGCCCCGTTTCCAGGGCGGAGCCGGGCGGTCAGAGCACGGTTCGATCGGATGTGGGTGGAATCGTCTGAGCATACTGGGCCTGTGCGTTGCCGGCGCGGGCAGGCCGTTGTCGGCTGCGCCATCCACATACGGTTCCTCGGGACATACCCGAAGTCCTTCGCTTCAGACCCGCGATCGTTTTCCCCCTCAGAAACCGAATCGCGCCAAATCTCCGGCACGGCGCGATGGGCCGTGCCGCGCCTTGCGGCGCGCTCCCGCGCCTGATGACGGCACGCAAGGCGGCCGATCCGATGCCGCGAGCCCAAGCCTTTCAACCAGCTCCTTCCGCAGACGCGCCGCGCAACCGGACCGACAGCGAAATGGCTCATGCTGTCAACCTTTTGCACGCTTTGTCGTTATCTCTTTGTAATCGCCGACACAGGCGATACCGCGCGCGACGCCCCGTTGCCGCGACCGCTCTCGCAAGGCCCGCACTCACCATGTTTCGTCGACTTCACCACCCGTTCGCCCGGCTCGGCGCGCGGCTCAGCCGCGCAGCGAAAGCGACGGGCGGCCGGGGACTTCTGTCGCCCGTGCTTGCGCTCGTCATTTGCGGGCTGCTGCTGGTCGTGTTGCAGCATCTGTCCGAGGCGGTCGACTATCGCTCGGTGATCCGCGAATTGCGAGACCTGTCGGCGAGCGGGTGGATCGGCGCGCTCGGCGCGACCGCGCTCAGCTACGTAGCGCTCGTCGGACGCGACGCGGTCGGGCTGCGCTATCTCGGCACGAGCGTGCCGCGCGCGGCGCTGTGGGTCGGCGCGACCGCGGGCTCGGCGCTCGGCAATGCCACCGGCTTCGGCGCGCTGACGGGCGGGGCGGTGCGCGCCCGCGTCTACGGCGTGGCGAACGTCACGCCCGCGCAGATCGGCCGCATGACGGTGTTTACCAGCGTGTCGCTGGCGCTGGCGCTCGTGCTGATGACCGCGCTCGGCATGGTCTGCATGGCGGGCCAGCTCGCACCGATGCTGCGTCTCACACCGGTGGCGCTGCGCTGGAGCGGCGCGGCGCTGCTGGTCGCGCTGGGGCTCGCCGCCGCCGCGTGCCGCCGCGAAACGCGGCCGGTCCGCACGCGCTGGTCCTGGCTTTCATTCGATATCCCCGCACGCCGCGATCTGCTTGCCCAGGTCGCGCTGGCCGTGCTCGACGTGGTGGCCGCCGGTCTCGCGCTATGGACGCTGCTGCCGCACGCGAACGTCGGCTTTATCGGTTTCATCACCGTCTACGCGGCTGCGATGCTGCTCGGCATGATCGGCCATACGCCCGGCGGCGTCGGCGTGTTCGAGGCGGCGATGGTGTTTACGCTGAGCGGCAGTGTGCCGATGCAGCAGATGGTTGCCGCGCTGCTGGCCTATCGCGCGATCTATTTCGGCGTTCCGCTGCTGGTGTCGGCCGCGTTGCTCGCGGGTTTCGAAGGCCGTGCGCTGAAGAACCATCTGTCGCGGCTGCAGGCCGAGCGCGTGTCGGAACTCGCGCCGCTGTTTCTGAGCCTCGTCACGTTCGTGGTCGGCGGCATGCTGGTGATTTCGAGCGCGACGCCCGCGTTCTGGCAACGCATCCATATCCTGCGCGATATGGTGCCGCTGTGGGTGCTCGAAAGCTCGCAGATGCTGTGCAGCGTGCTCGGCGTGCTGCTGCTGTTCGTCGCGCGCGGTCTGCTGCGGCGGCTCGACGCGGCATGGTGGATGACGCTCGTGCTCGCGGTGTCGAGTCTCGCGTTGTCGCTGACCAAAGGTCTCGCGTTCGTCGAGGCCGGCGTGCTCGGTATGCTGATCGCGCTGCTGCTCGCGACGCGCAAGCGCTTCAACCGTCATTCGTCGCTGTTCGCCGAGCGCTTCACGGCGGGCTGGCTCGTGTCGATCGCCATGGTGCTGATGCTGGCGACGTGGGTCATGCTGTTCGCCTTCCGCGACGTGCCGTACACGCGCGATCTCTGGTGGCAGTTCGCCTTCGACGAACGCGCCCCGCGCGCGCTGCGCGCGACACTGGCCGCCAGCCTGTTCGCCGCGACGTTTTCGTTCTGGCAGTTGCTGCGTCCGGCGCCGGGGCGTTTCGTCAAGCCGGCGCCCGAGGACTTGCACGACGCCGCGCGCATCGTGCGTGCGCAGGAGCGCAGCGACGCCGGCCTCGCGCTGATGGGCGACAAGAGCTTCCTGTTTTCGGAATCGCGCGAAGCGTTCCTGATGTACGCGAAATACGGCCGCACGTGGGCCGCGCTGCACGATCCGGTGGGGCCGCGCGAGGAGTGGGCCGGTCTCATCGGCAAGTTCGTCGCGCTCGCACATGCGCACGGCGGCCGCGCCGCGTTCTACCAGGTGCGTGCCAATGCGCTGCCGCTTTATCTCGACGCGGGTCTCACGCTGATGAAGCTCGGCGAGGAAGCGCATATCGTGCTCGACGATTTCGATCTGAAGGGCTCGCACCGCGCGCATCTGCGTTATGCGCTCAAGCGCGGCGAGCGCGACGGCTTCACGGTCGAAGTGATCGATCAGGCCAACGTGCCGGCTTCGCTCGAAACGCTGCGCGGCATTTCCGACGGCTGGCTCGACAGCCGCGACGCGCGCGAGAAGAGCTTCTCGGTCGCGGCTTTCCATGACGAATACCTGGCCGCGCAATCGGTGATGCTGGTGCGCCAGAACGGCGAACCGGTCGCCTTCGTGACCTTCATGACGACCGATCTGAATACCGAAGCGACCGTCGGCGTGATGCGCCACCTCGAAAGCGCGTCGTCGTACGCGATGGAGTATCTGTTCACGCAGCTCGCGCTGCATCTGAAACAGGCCGGTTTCCGCTCGCTGAGTCTCGGCATCGCGCCGCTCTCGGGCGTTCAGCCGACGCCGCTGGCGTCGCGCTGGCATCGGGTTGCCGGTATCGTGTGGCGCTTCGGCGGCCGTTTCTATAACTTCCGCGGCTTGCGTGCTTTCAAAAGCAAGTTTCAGCCGCACTGGGAGCCGCGTTATCTCGCGGCATCGGGTTCGATGGGCGTGTTTTTCACGCTGGCGGACCTGTCGTTGCTGGCAGGAGGCCGGCGTTCATGACCTTGCATCCGTTTTTCCGGCTCGCCATCGCGGCGAGCGTTCTCAGCGGCGGCGCGCTCGCGCATGCGGCCACCACTACTACCACTACCACCACCGTCGCCGGCGGCCGCTATGGCGAGGTCCGGGTCACGCAGCCGGATGGGCCGTTGCGCGGCTTCGTCGTGCTGTATTCGCAGGCGAGCGGCTGGAGCGCGGCCGATCAGCAAAGCGCCGATGCGCTCGCGCAGGCCGGTGCGATGACCGTCGGCGTGGATACCGCGCAATACGTCGCGAACCTGAGCGCGAAGAAAGAGACCTGCCATCAGCTCGTCGGCGATGCCGAAGCGTTGAGCCATCAGCTCGAACGGCAAGCGCGCTCGAATCAGTACTTCGCGCCGATCGTCGCGGGCACGGGGCAGGGCGCGACGCTCGCGATGCACGTGCTCGAACAGGCCCCGTCGAACACGATTGCGGGCGCCGTCTCGGTCGATGCCGAGCGCACGCTCGACGCGCGCTTTCACCCGTGCGCGCCGGACCCGACCGTGATTCACGACAAGGTGCCCGGCTTCGTCGAAAAGGCGAACACGGGCGCGGCCGATCGCACGCGTCTCGTTGCGTTGCTGACGCCGCATCTGCAATCGGTATCGACGGGCGATGACGACGTGTCCGATCTGCCGCTCATCGAATTGCCGGCCGCGCATCCGAACGGCCTGATGGCGATCGTGATCTCCGGCGACGGCGGCTGGCGCGATCTCGACAAGACGATCGCGCAGGCGTTGCAGAAGGATGGCGTGTCGGTGATCGGCTGGGACAGCCTGCGTTACTTCTGGAGCGAGAAGCCGCCCGCGCAAACGAGCCGCGATCTCGCGCGCGTGATGCAAACCTACGGCGCGCGCTGGCACGCGCAACACATCGCGCTCGTCGGCTATTCGTTCGGCGCGGACGTGATGCCGTTCGCGTACAACCGCTTGCCCGCGGAGCAGCGCGCGAAGGTGTCGCTGATCTCGCTGCTCGGCTTCGCACCCGACGCCGATTTCCAGATTCGCGTGGGCGGCTGGCTCGGCATGCCCGCAAGCGACAAGGCACTGAACGTGCGGCCCGAATTGACGCATGTGCCGCCGTCGATCGTGCAATGCTTCTATGGCGAGAACGAGACCGACACGCTGTGTCCGGCGCTCGACAAGACCGGTGTCGACGTGATCCGTACGTCCGGCGACCATCACTTTGGCCGCGATTACAACGCGCTGGAGCAGCGGATTCTCACCGCATTCAGAAAGCAGAGCGGCGTGCAGGATTGAACGTCGCTCTGCTGTCCCGCCGGGGCGTTCGAGCCTGCACGCCCCGGCAGCGTCGAGCATTGCGGGATTGACAAAGCCCGCCGGGTCGACGAAGATCGCCTGCATGCACTGCCTCGACATCCGTATTGCGCTGATTATTAGCATCATTCATCGAATGGTGGGTTAGCGCACGTCGGATAGAACAGACAAGGCAGTGACAAACTAACCCGCCACAGAGGCGGGTTTTTTTATGTCCGCTTTTCTGCCTGCCTCCTGGCGAACTTGCTGCCGATCGTGGTCCGTTGCCATCGATCGCGGTCGATTCGTTGTTGCATCTTCGTTGTTAACCAGGAGCTTGCCTTGCTGCCGAACAAACTCGAACGGGCCGTCGTCGCGGCCGAGCGCGCTGCACTTTCCCACGACTACCTGAAGAAAATCCTGACCGCGCGCGTCTACGACGTGGCGCGCGAGACCGAACTCGAACATGCGCCGAACCTGTCGGCGCGGCTGCGCAATCCGGTCTATCTGAAACGCGAGGACAACCAGCCGGTGTTCTCGTTCAAG
>NZ_VWWL01000018.1 GCF_011752995.1 Burkholderia sp. Ax-1724 | reverse complement strand
CCGCATCAAGCGCCCACACTTATCGGCTGTTGGTTTTTAAAGATCAGTCCACAAACTCACAGCACCCAAACCACCCGGCACCGCTTCGTTCGCGTCGCTGCGTCTGCAGCAGAGAAACGAGATTATGGAGACTTTCCGGCACGCCGTCAACAGGTTTTAACACACTGCCCAACCTGCCTGCGCCGCGAAAACCCCTGCCATCCAGGGCCTCCCGCTTCCCCGTGCCCCGCTGGGCGGAACACGAAAGAGCGGAATTCTAGTCGCCGCCATCAGGACTTGCAAGCAATATTTTGACAAGCGTATTAACGGTGCTTGAAAACCGGTTTGCGCTTCTCCACGAATGCGGCCATTCCCTCCTTCTGATCTTCGGTAGCGAAGAGCGAATGGAACAGGCGACGCTCGAAATGCACGCCCTCCGCGAGCGTCGTTTCATAGGCGCGGTTGACCGACTCCTTGACCATCATCACTGCCGGTAACGGGAATTCGGCAATAGTCGCGGCTGCAGCAACCGCTTCGTCAAGCAGCGACGCGGCCGGAATCACGCGCGAAACCAGTCCGGCACGCTCGGCCTCGGCTGCGTCCATAAAACGGGCCGTCAAGCAGAGGTCCATCGCCTTTGCTTTCGACACCGCGCGCGGCAATCGCTGCGTGCCGCCCGCTCCCGGCATGATGCCGAGCTTGATTTCCGGTTGACCGAACTTCGCCGTGTCGGCAGCAAAAATGATGTCGCACATCATCGCGAGCTCGCAGCCGCCGCCTAGCGCGAAGCCCGCCACCGCAGCAATGATCGGCTTACGGATCGAACGCACCGCTTCCCAGTTGCGCGTGATGTAGTCGCCTTTGTAGACGTCCATATAGGTATAGGTCGCCATCATGCCGATGTCGGCCCCCGCCGCGAACGCCTTCTCGCTACCGGTCACGACAATCGCGCCGATCGCCTCATCGGCATCGAACTCGCGCAACGCGGTGCCCAGTTCGTCCATCAACGCATCGTTTAGCGCGTTCAGTGCCTTCGGACGATTCAATGTGATCAACCCGACCCGTCCTCGCGCCTCAACCAGAATGTTTTCGTAAGCCATGCCGCCTCCAGAGGGTTAATTTGCACGCGAAAAACGCTTCGCGCGGCTCTCTTAATAATGCTACCATTCACCAACCAACCGGTCGGTCAATTATTCGACGGATTTCCCCCCAACGTATAGCCAAGCCCTCCCTGCCATGAAACATCCGCTATTTGCAAAGCACGAAGACACGCTGCACAAGGCGCTCGCCGCACTCGAAACGCGTGGCTACTGGAGCCCGTTCGTCGAGATTCCCAGTCCGAAAGTGTACGGGGAAACAGCGAACGCGGACGGCGAAGCCGCGTTCAAAGCGCTGCTCAATACGACTTTCGCGCTGGACCAGCCGTCGACCGGAGAAACGGTCGGCGCCGAAGTCTCACCGTTTGGTTTTCCGCTAGGCATGCGTTATCCCAAAGCCACCCCGGACACGTTGATCGCAGTGGCCGCCGCTGCGCAGCGCGACTGGCGCACGGCCGGCCCGCAAGCGTGGGTCGGCGTATGCCTCGAAATCCTCGCGCGCCTGAATCGCGCCAGCTTCGAGATTGGCTATAGCGTGATGCACACCACCGGCCAGGCGTTCATGATGGCGTTTCAGGCCGGCGGCCCGCATGCGCAGGATCGCGCGCTCGAAGCCGTGGCTTACGCATGGGACCAGTTGCGCCGCGTTCCCGCCGACGCGCACTGGGAAAAACCGCAAGGCAAGAACCCGCCGCTCGCCATGCACAAGCGCTATACCGTCGTGCCGCGCGGCACCGGTCTCGTGCTGGGGTGCTGCACATTCCCGACCTGGAACGGCTACCCGGGCCTTTTCGCCGATCTGGCCACCGGCAACACCGTCATCGTCAAGCCGCATCCGGGCGCGATTCTGCCGCTCGCATTGACCGTGCGCATCGCGCGTGAGGTTTTGCGCGAGGCAGGCTTCGATCCGAACGTTGTCACACTGCTTGCCACTGACCCGAACGACGGCTCCCTCGTCCAGAACCTCGCCCTGCGTCCGGAAATCAAGCTGATCGACTTCACCGGCAGCACCCAGAACGGCACCTGGCTCGAGCGCAACGCGCATCAGGCTCAGGTCTACACCGAAAAAGCCGGCGTCAACCAGATCGTGATCGACTCGGTCGACGACATCAAGGCCGCCGCGCGCAACATCGCCTTTTCTCTCGCGCTGTACTCGGGCCAGATGTGCACCGCGCCGCAAAACATCTATGTGCCGCGCAACGGCATCCGCACGGCCGACGGCGCGCTCGGTTTCGACGACGTCGCCCAGGCGCTTGCCGGCGCCGTGCAAAAGCTCGTTGCCGACCCTGCCCGTGCTGTCGAACTGCTCGGATCGATCCAGAACGATGGCGTCGCGCAGCGCATTGACGAAGCCGCGAAACTCGGCCGCATTCTCGTCGAGAGCCAGACGCTCGAGCATCCGTCCTTCCCGGGCGCTCGCGTGCGTACCCCGCTCGTGCTGCAACTCGACGCCGCGACCGACCACGCGCAGTTCACCCGTGAATGGTTCGGACCGATCTCGTTCGTGATCGCAACGGATTCGACCGCGCAGTCGCTCGATCTCGCCGGTGCCATCGCCGCCGAACACGGCGCACTGACACTATCGGTCTACAGCACGGACGCAGCCGTACTCGACCGCGCACACGAAGCGTCGATTCGTGGCGGCGTCGCGCTCTCGATCAATCTGACCGGCGGCGTGTTCGTCAATCAATCCGCGGCCTTCTCCGATTTCCACGGCACCGGCGCCAACCCGGCCGCCAATGCCGCGCTGGCCGATGCGGCGTTTGTCGCCAATCGCTTTCGCGTCGTTCAAAGCCGTGCCCATGTTGAACCGAAAACGGCGCCGGCGGTAGCTGGCTGAATGGCGTAGGACAACGCACGATTCCTATGCCTTCTGGCCGAATGGACCGGGTCGCGCGCGCTCACTAACATGAGACAGCAGGCCGGCATTGCGCGCCGCCGCATTGCCCGGCTCTCGCTAACCGCGTGCTGTGCCCATCGGTCAATGAGATTTCGAGGAGATACCCAATGTCATATGAAGCGATCCGGCTGGACGTCGACACATCGAGCCACGTAGCCACCATTACGCTGAACCGCCCGGACAAGCTCAACAGCTTTACGCGCGCGATGCATCGGGAACTGAGCGACGCGCTCGATCGGGTCGCAACGTCAGGCGCCCGGGCGCTCGTGCTGACCGGGGCGGGCCGCGGCTTCTGCGCCGGCCAGGATCTCGCCGATCTCGACTTCACGCCAGGCGCCATGACCGACCTGGGCGACCTGATCGACGAACATTTCAACCCGCTGATTCGCCGTCTGCAGGCGTTGCCGATTCCGGTCGTCGCGGCGGTCAACGGCACAGCCGCCGGCGCGGGTGCCAACCTCGCGCTCGCCTGCGACCTCGTGCTCGCGGCGCGCTCCGCGAGCTTCATCCAGGCGTTCGTGAAGATCGGCCTCGTGCCCGACTCGGGCGGTACATGGTTTCTGCCGCAGCGCGTCGGCATGGCACGCGCGTTGGGGCTCGCTCTCACCAGCGACAAACTCGGCGCCGAGAAAGCCGAGAGCTGGGGCTTGATCTGGCAAGCGGTCGACGACGCGGATCTCGCCAGCACCGCGGCGAAACTCGCGTCGCAGCTCGCTCAGCAACCGACGCGCGCAATCGCCGCAATCAAACAGGCCATGCGAGCAAGCACGACGCAAACGCTCGACCAGCAGCTCGACCTCGAACGCGATCTGCAACGCGAACTCGGCGCCTCGCACGATTACGCGGAAGGTGTGCAGGCGTTCATCGAAAAGCGCGCGCCGCGCTTCGAGGGGCGCTGACATGACCGCTCATCAAACCCGCCGCCCCGACCAGATGACACCCGACGAACTTGCCCGCGCGACCGCCGCCGCGATGTACGAGAACGATGCCTGCAGCCGCGCGCTCGGGCTCGAAATTCTCGAAGTCCGTCCAGGCTATGCGCGGCTGCGCATGGCCATACGCGACGATTTCTTGAACGGCCATCAGATCTGCCATGGCGGCCTGATCTTCACACTTGCCGATTCGACGTTCGCGTTCGCCTGCAACACGTACAACATCAATACGGTCGCGGCTGGCTGCTCGATCGAGTTTCTGCGGCCGGTGTACGGCGGCGACGCGCTAGTGGCGGAAGCTGTCGAGCAGACACTGAGCGGGCGCACCGGTATCTACGACATCCGCGTGACGAATCGAGCCGGCGAAACCGTCGCGATGTTTCGCGGCAAGTCGGCGCAAATCAAAGGCAATCTGATTCCGACCGGCGACTAGACAAGCACACGAACCGCAGGCCCAGGCAGTACCTCAGGCGACGCCCTCCCAAAGACAACAGATCGCCGCGGATTTCTGGCGCGCAAGCGCGCCGCACATCAGACTCAGGCATTGAGGCAGCAAGGAGACATTCGATGACCACCGCTCTTCCGCTCGATCCGATCGAGACCGCCAGCCGCGACGAACTCGTCGCGCTTCAACTTGAACGGCTCAAATGGTCGCTGAACCATGCGTACGAGAACTCGCCGGTCTATCGGCGCAAGTTCGACGAAGCCGGTGTTCATCCGGGCGAAGTGACATCCCTCGCTGACCTCGCCCGCTTTCCGTTCACGACGAAGCAGGATCTGCGCGACAGCTATCCGTTCGGGATGTTCGCCGTGCCGCAGGAGCGGATTTCGCGCATCCACGCGTCGTCGGGCACGACGGGCAAGCCGACCGTGGTGGGCTATACCGCGCGCGACATCGATACATGGGCCAATCTCGTCGCACGATCGATCCGCGCCGCCAGCGCGAAGCGCGGAGACAAAGTACACATAAGCTACGGCTATGGCCTTTTCACAGGCGGCCTCGGCGCGCACTACGGCGCCGAGCGCGCCGGGCTCACCGTGATCCCGTTCGGCGGCGGTCAAACCGAGAAACAGGTGCAGTTGATCCAGGACTTCCGGCCCGACATCATCATGGTGACACCGAGCTACATGCTCTCGATTGCGGACGAACTCGAACGTCAGGGCATCGATCCGGCCAACTGCTCGCTGCGCCTCGGCATCTTCGGCGCGGAACCGTGGACCAACGACATGCGCCAGGCCATCGAAAAACGCATGGGCATCGACGCGGTCGATATTTACGGGCTGTCCGAAGTGATGGGCCCGGGCGTCGCGTCGGAGTGCGTCGAAACCAAAGACGGCCCGACCATCTGGGAAGATCATTTCTACCCGGAAATTATCGATCCCGAAACCGGCGCAGTGCTGCCCGACGGCGAACTCGGCGAACTCGTGTTTACCTCGCTCACGAAGGAAGCGCTGCCGATCATCCGCTATCGCACGCGCGATCTCACGCGCCTGCTGCCGGGCAGCGCACGCACGATGCGGCGCATGGAGAAGATCACCGGCCGCTCTGACGACATGATGATCGTGCGCGGCGTGAACGTATTCCCGACGCAAATCGAAGAACTGCTGCTCCGCCAGCACGCGCTCGCGCCGCACTACCAGATCGTGCTCACGAAGGAAGGTCCGCTCGACGTATTGACGCTGAATGTCGAGCCGTGCCCGGAAAGCGCGCCAGACACCACCGCGCTAACCACGGCGAAAAACGCGCTCGCTTATGACATCAAGGCCTTGATCGGCGTCAGCGCGGTAGTGAATGTGCTTGCCGTGAACGGGATCGAGCGTTCGGTCGGCAAGGCACGGCGCGTGGTGGATAAACGCAAAGCGGGGCTTTGATCCCTGCGCGGGGCGAGGACCGCTCGCGCCACCTCACGAATTCGGCAGCAACAGCCACATCCGGCCGCCCTGCTTCATCTTGCCGGCCAGATCGCCTGCGTCGTCGCCGAGCCCCCAGAAGTAATCGGCGCGCACGCCGCCCTTGATCGCGCTGCCCGTGTCCTGCGCGAACACGAGGCGGTTCATCGGCGAGTTCGTGAGCGGACGCGTGGTTTGCAGAAACACGGGCGTACCCAACGGAATCGCGCTCGGATCCACCGCGATCGAGCGCTCCGGCGTCAACGGCACGCCGAGCGCGCCGATCGGACCATCGGCACCGCCGCTCGGCGCGCTTTCCGCAGACGGCATCTCGCGGAAAAACACGAAGCGCGGGTTCGTATCGAGCAAGGCCTCGACGCGCGTCGGGTTCGCGCGCGCCCATGCCTTGATGCCCTGCATCGTCGCCTGCGCCGGCGTGACCTCGCCATGATCGAGCAGCCAACGCCCGATCGACTTGTACGGCTGGTTGTTAGTGCCGCCGAAACCGACGCGCATCACGCTGCCGTCTTCCATCACGACGCGTCCGGAGCCCTGCACCTGCAGGAAGAATGCTTCGATCGGGTCGTCGACCCAGACAAGCTCATTGCCGTTGAGCACGCCCGAGCGCTCGAGCTGCGCGCGCGCCGGCAACGGCGCGCCCGCGCGATAGCCGGCGGGCCAGCGGTACAGTGCGGTCTGATACACGCCGTGCCGCGTGCGCGAACCGCGCAGCAAGGGCTCGTAATAGCCGGTGACGAGACCGTCGAGCGTGCCGTCGTTGTTGGCGAGCTGGAACGGCGTGAAATAGGCTTCAAAGAAAGCCCGCGCGCTCGTGACGTCGAGGTCGTCGATCTGCGAGGCGGCCGCGCATGCACGGGACCAGCTCGGCTGACGTGCGAGCCGCACGCAGTTTTGCCGCAACGCGGCGGTCGCGCCGATCAGCGAGTCATCCTGCCAGCCCGGCACCTGCTGCCACGCGACCGCGGTCAATCGCGCCGAAGCAATCTGACCGGGAATGATCGCCGCACCGCTCGGCGGCGATGGCCGGATCGCGCCGCCGCCACCGCAGGACGCGAGCAATACCGCGACTGAAAGCGCACCGAGCCAGGCGCCGGCGCGGCGGACAAAACGCATACAATGTTCGTTCTTGATGGAAACCGCCATGTCTGATCTGTTCGACGAATACCCGATGCTCATCTTCGCGCTGGAATCGCTTGTCGCGCTTTTCCTGCTCATCTTTATCGTTGTATGGACGTCGTCCGGCAAAAAGAAAACGACGCGCGCCAGGTCAGCGGAACAACCCAAGCAGCAAAAACCGCAGTGACGCGCAGTAACCGTCGTGGGGTTATCCAGCCGGCCGCGCGCTGAAGCACGCATCGGCCACTCGCCTGCCGCCGGTCACAACGCCTCACCCGCTTCACTCTTCATCCCGCCACGCACGCCACTTCGCGCCCGCACGAAGTCGGTAAAGACAGCGCGCCTTGGCAGCGGTTCAATGCAAGGTACGCGGCATGCGCAACACGAACTCCGGCACGGGCGCATCGAAGCGCTCGCCGTCCTCGGCCACGCAGAAGTAATCTCCGCGCATGGTGCCGACCGGCGTCGCGATAACGGCCCAACTCGTGTACTCGAAATGCTCGCCCGGCTTGAGCAACGGCTGATGGCCGACCACGCCCAAGCCTTTGACTTCCTGCACGGTGTTGTCGCTGTCGGTAATCACCCAATGACGCGCGATCAGTTGCGCGGGTACCTGGCCGGTATTACGGATAGTCAGCGTGTAGGCAAATGCGTACTGGCGGCGCTCCGGGTCGGATTCTTCGGGCAGGTATTGCACCTGCGCCGAGACGCTGAATTCATACTGGCTCATCCTGATTCCGGTCTGATAAAACGGCTGTGAAAAACGCGGGAAGGCCCGAACGCCAATGGTTTGCGGGGGCATCGGCGATGCGGCGCTCATGGATTGGCATTCTGCTTGATGCGCGGCACGCCCGCAACCGGGTACACCCTTTGGCCAGGAGTGTTCAAGACGCTGGGGCGTGGCACGCTTCGGAGCCTCACTTCATTCAGAACCTCACTTCGGGGCCCGCTTTCCGACGTCCAGTTTCCTGCCGCCAGGTTTTTCCGCCATAGCTTTCAAAGCGCTTATGCCGCACGGCTCTTTCCCACCGCTTCTTCATCGCTGCTTCGCCGCTCCGTTTCTTCCCGCTCCCGGCGCGGTCCACGGTCACAGTCCACCTCTTCCGCTAAGCCCCGAACAAACCGGCACGACCCGCCGAGGCCCACGCCCCGGCACCACCACGCAAAACGGTAAAATGGCGCTTTCCCGCTTGCATCCGCCCCTTGCCATGACGCAATTCCGCATCGCCCCCAGCATTCTGTCCGCCGATTTCGCCCGTCTCGGCGAAGAAGTCCGCAACGTCGTCGCGGCCGGCGCCGACTGGATTCACTTCGACGTGATGGACAACCACTACGTGCCGAACCTGACCATCGGCCCACTCGTCTGCGAAGCGATCCGCCCGCACGTCGACGTGCCGATCGACGTGCACCTGATGGTGCGTCCCGTCGACCGCATCGTGCCGGACTTCGCGAAAGCCGGCGCGAACCTGATCAGCTTCCACCCGGAAGGCTCGGACCACATCGACCGCACGCTCTCGCTGATCCGCGACCACGGCTGCAAGGCCGGCCTCGTGTTCAACCCGGCCACGTCGCTGAGCTATCTCGATCACGTCATGGACAAGGTCGACCTCGTGCTGATCATGTCGGTGAACCCGGGCTTCGGCGGCCAGGCGTTCATTCCCGAGGCGCTCAACAAGCTGCGCGAGGCGCGCAGGCGCATCGACGCATACGAGGAGCGCACCGGCCGCGAGATTCATCTCGAAGTGGACGGCGGCGTGAAGGTCGACAACATCGCGGAAATCGCGGCGGCCGGCGCGGACACGTTCGTGGCCGGCTCGGCGATCTTCGGCCAGCCCGATCACAAGGTGGTGATCGACAAGATGCGCGCGGCCCTCGCCGCCGTGCAGCACTAACGCCCAGCCTTAACACCCGACATCCGGACCCGCGCCCCATGACCGCTCCGTTCCCCGCCCCGACTTTCACCGGCCCGCGCCTCGCAGCCGCGATCATCGACCTCGACGGCACGATGATCGATACCGCCGACGACTTCACCGCCGGCCTGAACGGCATGCTCGCCCAACTCGACGCAGCGGAAACCTCGCGCGAGGAAGTGGCCGGCTATGTCGGCAAGGGCTCGGAGCATCTGATCCGCAG
Source organism: Burkholderia sp. Ax-1724 (assembly GCF_011752995.1). GTDB lineage: Bacteria > Pseudomonadota > Gammaproteobacteria > Burkholderiales > Burkholderiaceae > Paraburkholderia. Next base: position 173,948 of record NZ_VWWL01000018.1, on the reverse strand, counting down.
CGTGCTCGCGCCGCGCTTCGAAGCGGACCACGCGCAGGAGCGCTTCGAAGAGGCGCTCGCGATCTATCAGGCCGAATACGCGAAGATCAACGGCCTGCACACGCGGCTTTATCCCGACGTCGAAGCCGGCCTGCACGCCATGCGCGAGGCCGGCCTCAAGCTCGCGTGCGTGACGAACAAGCCGCACCGCTTCGCGCTCGAACTGCTGCAACAGTACGGGCTCGCGCCGTATTTCAGGGTCGTGCTCGGCGGCGACAGTCTCGCGAAAAAGAAGCCCGACCCGCTGCCGATGCTCACCGCCGCTGCGCAACTCGGTGTCGAGCCGCAAGCCACCGTCGCGATCGGCGACTCGGAAAACGACGCGCTGGCGGGCCGCGCGGCCGGCATGGCCACGCTCACGGTGCCCTACGGCTACAACCATGGCCAAGCTATACAAACGATAAAATCCGATGGTATAGTTGCCTCGCTGCTCGACGCCGCCAAGGCAATCGCAGCACACCAATCCACGACTTGAACAGTCCTTCATCCTCATGTTTCTGAATAAAAAACGGAGTCTGATTAGCATCGACCGGGGAGCTTGGCCCTGGCGTCGCTGGTCGCGCTAACCTCGCCTGAGGTACGCTGAAGATCGTCTTCGGCAACCGTTTTTTACTTCGCTGCGCTCACGCGCTTTTTCCATCGCTCTGTTTCGCTGCTGCATCGGCTGATTCGGCCCGCGCGTACCCGCAAAGTACCGCGACGGACCGGTCAACGTTCGCATGCGTCGATGGGAAACTCGCGCCGGTCGGTATCATCGGGTCGAAACCGTCGACTCGCGTCCCGGCCAGAAGCGCCTGGCCTCGCTTTGCCCGACACTCGCTGCCGCCGGATCACCGTACAGGATCGGAACATGACCGAACTCGAATTCCAGTCCCTCGCCAACGAGGGTTTCAACCGCATTCCGCTGATCGCCGAAGCGCTCGCCGACCTCGAAACGCCGCTCTCGCTCTACCTGAAGCTCGCGCAGAGCGAGCGCAACGGCGCGAACTCGTTCCTGCTCGAATCGGTGGTGGGCGGCGAACGCTTCGGCCGCTATTCGTTCATCGGACTGCCGGCGCGCACGCTGCTGCGCACGCGCAACGGCGTCACGGAAGTGGTGCGCGACGGCAAGGTGATCGAGACGCACGACGGCGATCCGCTCGCCTTCATCCAGCAGTTCCAGGCGCGCTTCAAGGTCGCGCAACGCCCGGGGCTGCCGCGCTTCACGGGCGGTCTGGCCGGCTATTTCGGCTATGACGCCGTGCGCTACATCGAGAAAAAGCTCGCGCACAGCGCACCGAAAGACGACCTCAATCTGCCCGATATCCAGTTGCTGCTGACCGAGGAAGTCGCGGTGATCGACAACCTCGCGGGCAAGCTCTACCTCGTGGTCTACGCCGATCCGACGCAGGCCGAGGCGTACACGAAAGCGAAGCACCGTCTGCGCGAGTTGCGCCAGCGTCTGCGCGCGAGCGTGCAGCCGCCCGTCATTTCGTCGAGCGTGCGCACCGAGATCTATCGCGAATTCGCCAAGGACGACTACCTCGCCGCCGTGCGCAAGGCGAAGGAATACATCGCCGCCGGCGAACTGATGCAGGTGCAGGTCGGCCAGCGCCTGACCAAGCCGTACCGCGACAACCCGCTGTCGCTGTATCGCGCGCTGCGCTCGCTGAATCCGTCGCCGTACATGTATTACTACAACTTCGGCGACTTCCACGTGGTCGGCGCGTCGCCGGAAATTCTCGTGCGCCAGGAAAAGCGCGGCGAGGACCGCCTCGTCACGATCCGCCCGCTCGCCGGCACGCGGCCGCGCGGCAACACGCCCGAGCGCGATGCGCAACTCGCGACCGAGCTGCTCAACGATCCGAAGGAAATCGCCGAACACGTGATGCTGATCGACCTCGCGCGCAACGACGTGGGCCGCATCGCGCAGATCGGCTCGGTCGTCGTGACCGACAAGATGGTGATCGAAAAGTACTCGCACGTGCAGCACATCGTCAGTTCGGTCGAAGGCAAGCTCAAGCCCGACATGACCAATTTCGACGTGCTGCGCGCCACGTTCCCGGCCGGCACGCTGTCGGGCGCGCCGAAGGTCCGCGCGATGGAGCTGATCGACGAGCTCGAACCCATCAAGCGCGGCCTGTACGGCGGTGCGGTCGGCTATCTGTCGTTCACGGGCGAGATGGATCTCGCCATCACGATCCGCACCGGCGTGATCGCGAACGGCAATCTGTACGTGCAGGCGGCCGCGGGCGTGGTCGCCGATTCGGTGCCCGAATCCGAATGGCAGGAGACCGAGAACAAGGCGCGCGCGGTGATGCGCGCGGCCGAGCAGGTGCAGGACGGCCTCGATAGCGACCTCTGAGCCAGGCACGCGATGCGGCTCATGATCGACAACGCGCGCAATGCGATGGCGCCGATCATGAGCGTGATCGGGCTATCAGAAGCTCCTTTTGCGGGCCATCGTGCGCGCACTCGTACGCGTCGCGCTCCATTGGGCCGGCCCTCGGAAATGGCGTGCGCCCCTTATCGTGCCCGGGTTATGGCACATAGCGCTCGCTCGTGAGCCTGGCGCAACAGCAACAACGACAACAACGGACCACCGCCACCCGCCATCTCCCGGTGCCCTCGATCATGCCCCCCATTGGCCGTATTCGCTGTCCGCGCGTCCCAGCGCATTGCCGAACCATTCGGCGAGAAAGTCGATAAACGCCACCACCTTCGCCGATACGTTGAGCCGTTCGCCATACACCGCGTACACGTCCGCGACCGGCAACGACCATTCCGGCAACACGACACTCAACGCGCCCGAGCGCAAATGCGGGTACACGTCCCACTCGGAGCGCATCAATATCCCGTGACCGTCCAGCGCCCAGACGAGCGCGGTCTCGCCGTCATTGGTACTCAACGCGCCACGCACCTTGACCGTCTCCTGCTTGCGGCCGCGGCTCAGATGCCACGTACCGTAAGCCGCGTCGTTCTCGCGTAGCACGATGCACTTGTGCGCCTGCAGGTCCCGCGGCGTATCCGGCACGCCGGCCCTCTCGATGTAGGCCGGCGACGCGCACAGCAAACGCCGGTTCGGCGCGATCTTGCGCGCGACGAGCCGCGAATCGGGAATCTCGCCGAACCAGATGCCGACGTCATAGGCTTCGTCCGCGAGGCGGATCGAGCGATCGGTCAGCGTCAATTGCACTTCCACTTCCGCATAGCGCCGCGCGAACTCGGAGACCGCCGGCGCGATATGGCGCCGCCCGAAACCGAATGTCGCGTTCACGCGCAACAGGCCTTTCGGAATCGCCCGCGCGCTCGACACCATCCGGTCGAGTTCTTCGAGCTCGACCAGCAACCGCGCGCCATGCGACAGATACAGTTCGCCCTCCTGAGTCACGCTGATGCGCCGGGTGGTGCGATTCAGAAGCCGCACGCCGAGGCGCGCTTCCATTCGCGCGAGCCGTGCGGTAACCGCGGGCGGCGTGACGCCGAGTTCGCGAGCCAGCGCCGACAGATTGCCGTGTTTGACCAGCTGCACGAAAAACGCAAGATCCGAAATGGAATCCACTGGCGGGCCTATTTATAAATTTAACTTAAAAATAGATTAAAGAAAAACGCATTATATGTATTAACCATCTCTGTAGACTGTTTCGCATAGAAACGTTGCCCGTTTTCACCGCCCTTCGCGGACGCATCATCGGGCCCTCACACCATCGGAGGAGATGTGCCGAGCACGCTGTATCAGAAGCTCGTCGAGTCGCACACGGTCGCGAAACTCGACGCCCAGCACGTCCTGCTTTATGCGGACCTGCACATCATGAACGAATACACCAGCCCGCAGGCTTTCAACGGCCTCGTCGAGCGCGGCATCGGCGTCCTGCGGCCGGAGCAGCAGATGGGCGTGGTCGATCATGTGATTCCGACGCGCCCCGACCCGGTCGGCAAACGCGTGATCGCGATCGACGCCGCCGCGCGCCAGGCCGCGAATTTCACGCGCAACTGCACGAAATACGGCATCAAGCTGTTCGACGTCAACGATCCGCTGCAAGGCATCGAGCACGTCGTCGCGCCCGAATCGGGCCTGATCCGCCCCGGCATGGTCGTGCTGTGCGGCGATAGCCACACGACCACTTACGGCGCATTCGGCGCGCTGGGCTTCGGCATCGGCACGTCGGAAATCGAGCATGTACTGGCGACACAAACGCTGTCGTACCGTCTCGCGAGCACGATGCGCATCCAGATCAACGGCAGCCTGCCGGCCGGCACGACCGCGAAGGACCTCGTGCTGTGCGTGATCGCGAAGATCAGCGCGCAAGGAGCGCGCGGCTATGCGGTCGAATACACCGGCGAGGCGATCCGCGCGCTGTCGATCGAAGCGCGCATGACCCTGTGCAACATGACCGTCGAGGCCGGCGCGCGCGCCGTGCTGATCGAACCGGACGACACGACCTTCGCGTATCTGCGCGCGCATCGCGGCAATCTGGGCGAAGCGCAAATGGAAGCGGCGATCGCGGCATGGCGCACGCTGCGCACGGACCCCGGCGCGCAGTTCGACGCCGACCTCGCCATCGACGCCGCCGACGTCGCGCCTTACGTCACCTGGGGCACGAGCCCCGACCAGGCGATCCCCGTCGATGGCCTGATTCCCGCGCCCGAAGACAGCGCCGATCACGTCGTGAGCGCGGCGACCGCGCGCGCACTGGACTACATCGGCCTCGCACCGGGTTCGAGCATCGAGGGCACGCCGATCGATCGCGTGTTCATCGGCTCGTGCACCAACGGCCGCATCGAAGACCTGCGCGCGGTCGCGGCGATGCTGCGCGACGGCATGCACGTCGCCCCCACCGTGCGCGCGATGATCGTGCCGGGCTCCGGCGCCGTGCGCGCGCAAGCGGAACAGGAAGGGCTGTCGGATACCTTCATCAAGGCCGGCTTCGAATGGCGCCAACCCGGCTGCTCGATGTGCCTCGCGATGAACGACGACGTGCTGCGCCCCGGCGAGCGCTGCGCCTCGACCACCAATCGCAATTTCGAAGGCCGTCAGGGACGCGACAGCCGCACGCATCTGATGAGCCCGGCAATGGCCGCCGCCGCCGCGATCACCGGACGCATCACCGACATCCGCAAATGGGAGCACCACGATGCCTGATTTCTCGCGCATGGAAGGCGTGGCCGCACCGCTGCCGATCGCCAATCTCGACACCGATCAGATCATGCCGAAGCAGTTCCTGCTCGGCACCGACAAGTCCGGCCTCGCCGCCGGCCTGCTGTACGACCTGCGCTTCTTGCCGGACGGCAGCCGGCGCGACGACTTCGTGCTGAACACGCCGGCCTATGCGGGCGCGAAAGTGCTGGTCGGCGGCGCCAACTTCGGCTGCGGATCGAGCCGCGAGCACGCGGTATGGGGGCTGCTGCAAAGCGGCATCGAAGCGGTGCTCGCGCCGAGCTACGGCGAAATCTTCTACTACAACGCGGCGAACAACCGGCTGCTCGCGATCATCCTGAAGCCGGAAGAGATCGACGAGATCAGCGCTGAAATTTCGAACCCGGCGGCGAACCGTCTGTCGATCGACGTTGCCGCGCAAACGGTGCGCACCGCGTCGGGCCGCACGTATTCGTTCCGGATGGACGAGCGGCACCGGCAGATGTTCCTTGAAGGTCTTGACGTGCTCGGCGCATCGCTGAAGATGCTGCCGCACATCGAAGCATTCGAAGCGCGGCATCGCGCGGAAAACCCCTGGGCGCACGTGCTGCCGCTGCCTGCCGGCGCGGCCTGATCGAGCCCGCGCGGCGCTGCCGCATTGCCCACTTCTCTCAACTACAACCGATATGGAGAACCCCCACATGAAACCGCTGATCGGCCTGATGCTCGGCGACGTCACCGGGATCGGCCCGGAACTGGTCGTCAAACTGCTGTCGCTTCCCGAAACCCGTGAAAAAGCGAACGTCGTGATCATCGGCGACGAGCGTGTGCTCGAACTCGGCATGAAAGACGCCGGCCAGCGCATTCCGTACGTGAAGATCGCGAACGTGAAGGACGCGGTGCACGACGCGGCGGAGATTCCGCTGATCGATCTGCACAACGTCGACCCGGCGCTGTACCCGCGCGGCGAGTTGAATGCCGAGTCGGGCCGCCTCACCGGCGAGACGCTCAAGTACATGACGGACCTCGCGCTCGCGGGCGAACTCGACGGCATCTGCTTCGCGCCGCTCAACAAGGCGGCCCTGCATCGCGGCGGCTGGAACTATCACGACGAACATCAGATGTTCGCCGCCTGGACGAAGCACGAAGGCTACTTCGGCGAAGTCAACATCATTCCGCAGTTCTCGACCTTCCGCGTAACCTCGCACGTCGCGCTGCGCAAGGCCGTCGACATGGTGAAGCCCGACCGCATCGAAGGCGCGCTCACGCTCGCGCACGACACGATGCGCGCGTTCGGCAAGACCGCGCCGCGCATCGGCGTCGCGGCGCTCAATCCGCACGGCGGCGAAAACGGCCTGTTCGGCGACGAGGAAATCACGATCATTCGCCCGACCCTCGAAGCGCTGCGCGCGAAAGGTCTCGCGAGCGAAGGCCCGTTCCCGTCCGACACCGTGTTCATCAAGGCGCGCCGCGGCGATTTCGACGCGGTGGTGATCATGTATCACGACCAGGGGCAGATCGCGACGAAGCTGCTCGGCTTCTCGCAAGGCGTCACGCTGACGGGCGGCCTGAAGACCGTTTATGCGACGCCGGCGCATGGCGTGGCGTACGACATCGTCGGCACCGGCACCGCGGATGTCGGCGCGACCGCCGCCGCATTCGACGTCGCGACGCGCACCGCGGTCGCCCGCAAGAGCGCACGCGCGGCGCTCGCGCACTGAAGCACACGCACCACGATCGCATCGAAAGCCCGCCGCGCCGCCTGGAGACGGCGCGCGCGGCGGACCCGCAATAACCTGCTTACGCATTGCCATAGAGGTCAGTCATGCCCATGTTTGAGAATTTCACCAAAACGACGATCAAAACGAGCGGCGCCGAGATTGTGACGGTCAAGGGCGGTGAAGGCCCGCCGCTGCTGCTGATGCACGGCAACCCGTTCAATCACCTGTCCTGGCACAAGATCGCGCCGCGCCTCGCGAAAGAGTTCACGGTGGTCTGCACCGACCTGCGCGGCTACGGCGACAGCTCGAAGCCGCCCGGCGGCGGCGATCACTCGGACTACTCGTTCCGCGCGATGGCGCAGGACCAGGTCGAAGTGATGGCGGCGCTCGGCTTCGACAAGTTCTATGCGGCGGGCCACGACCGCGGCGCGCGCGTGCTGCACCGCATGTGTCTCGACCATGAATCGACGGTGCTCAAGGCGGCCTTCGTGGACATGCTGCCGCAACACCATCTGCTCAACAACGTGACGCGCCAGTGGGGCAAGTTCTCGTGGCACTGGTTCTTCATGATTCAGGACTATCCGACGCCGGAAAAGATGATGGGCGCGGACCCCGAATTCTTCATCCGCCGCAAGCTGTCGAAGACCGACCAGGGCACGAGCTTCTTCGGCCCGGAAGCGCTCGCGGACTACATCCGCTGCATCAGGAATCCGGACGTGATCCACGCGATGTGCGAGGACTACCGCGCGACCTTCGGCATCGACCTCGACATGGATACCGCCGACTTCGACGCGGGGCGCCGTGTCACCACGCCGTCGATGATCCTGTGGGGCGCGAAAGGCGGCGTCGGACGCAATCACAACGCGGCCGAAGTGTGGAGCCGCTACGCGACGAACATCGTGCGAACCGCAACCGTGCCGTCGGGCCACTATCTGCAGGAAGAATGCCCCGACGAGACCTACGAAGAGCTGAGCAGCTTCTTCCGCCAGTAAATCCCGTGCCATGACCGCCGCGCGCGGGCTCCGCTGGTCAGAGAGCCGCGCGCGGCGCGATCGCGCCGTAAAACAATGAATGGAGGAAGACATGTCCCCTTCGCAGCCTACGCGAAGCAGGGCAAGGATCACGTTCGTCCTGCTTTGCATCATGGCGTTCATCATGTACGTCGACCGCACCAATATGTCGGTCGCCGCTCCCGTGATGAGCAAGGAACTCGGTTTTAGCAACACCCATCTCGGCTTCATCTTCTCCGCCTTCGCCCTCGCCTACAGCTGCTTCATGATTCCGGGCGGCTGGCACAGCGACCGTATCGGCTCCCGCAAAGGCCTGTTGCTGTACGGCTCGCTGTGGGCAATCGCGACGATCGCCACCGGGGTCGTCGGCAGTCTGTACGCGCTGGTCGCCGCGCGCTTCTTCGTCGGCGTGGGCGAAGCGCCGATTTACCCGACCGCCGCGCGGATGATCGCCCGCGTGATTCCGGAAGAGCGCCGCGGCGCCGCGCAAGGCCTCATGCACGCGACCGGCCGCATCGCGAACGCGCTTGCTCCGCTGATCGTCACCGGCCTGATCGTCACGTTCTCGTGGCGGCTCACGTTCATCATTCTCGGCGCAGTCACGCTCGTTTACATGGTCGTGATGTATATCGGGCTCAACGAGGCGAAGCGACATGGCGCAACCCCGGGCGACACCGCGGCCGCGACTGCGGCTCCGGCGCGCAAGCCGATCAACTGGCCGGACATGATCCGCCGCGTATGGCCCGCGACTGCCGCGTGCTTCTGCCATGGCTGGGTCTTGTGGTTCTTCCTCAACTGGATTCCGACGCTCTTCTCGCAACGCTACGGCATGAAGCTCTCGCACAACGCGATCTTCTCCACGCTCGTGCTGCTCGGCGGCTCGCTCGGCACGGCGGTCGGCGGGATGATGACCGACTGGCGCCTCAAGCGCACCGGCAACCGGCTGCGCGCACGCCGCGAAGTCATCATTTTCGGCTTTCTCTCGTCGATCGTTTGCCTGATTCCGCTTCTGCTCACCCGCGATATCACCGTCAGTTCGATCTGCCTCGGGCTCGCCTTCTTCTGCTCGGAACTCGCCGATTCGCCGCTGTGGGTGGTCGGCACCGAGGTTTCTCGCGAACACTCGGCCACGTCGAGCGCATGCACGTTCACCGGCATGGCGTTGGCCGGTGCCGTCTCGCCCATCGTCGTCGGCCTGCTGCTCGACGTGTCGCACGGCAGATGGGTCGTTGCCTTCGCCGCCTCGATCGTCGTGCTGCTGCTCGGTCCGCTTTTCACGTTCTGGATCAAGCTCGACGACGAACCCTCCGCGGCCACCGACCACGCCGACATTCAGGCCATGACATCCCGGCCGGACGTTTCGCACGCCGCGTCGCGCTAACGCGCAGCACGGGAATCCTCAACGCGAACACCACCCGCCGGGTTCGCTGATTCCACACGGCGCGGGCCCGAACCGGCAGCGAACGGCACGCGCCGCACCGCACTACCGAAACGGTGTATCGCCGTTTCGGTAGTGCCAGGTATAACTATCTATCCACCGAAAATCGATCCGTCCCGCCATCAGGTCGGGCGAGCCGGCTATCGACCCCATAAGGAGAACAAGAATGCGTCATCAAGGGATCTTCACCGGAATAAAACCGCTTTTTCTGGGAGCGCTTCTGGCATCGCTGAGCGCGGGTGCCCATGCGCAGTCGAGCGTGACGCTGTATGGCATCGCGGACGCCGGCGTGGAATTTCTCACCGGTGTCCCCAATAGCTCGGGCAAAGCGTCGAATCTGCTGCACATGGAGTCGGGCGGCGTCAAAAGCAGCCGGATCGGACTCAGGGGCGTGGAAGATCTCGGCGGCGGTCTGAAGGCGATCTTCACGCTCGAGGGCGGCATCGACATTACCACGGGCAAGTCGCAGCAAGGCGGACGGCTATTCGGCCGGCAGGCGTTCGTCGGCCTGAGCAGCCGCTACGGGGCGCTCACCTTCGGCCGGCAGAAGGTGCCGATGTATGACTTCTCGGTACGTTACGACCCGCTCAACTACACCGTCTACGGCCTGAAGCAGACCGACGCGCAATTCGCGGGCAGAGCCGACAACTCGGTCAAATACCAGGGCAGTTTCGGCTCGATCCACTACGAGGCGCTGTATAGCACCGGATACGACTCGACGATTGCGAACGGCAGCCAGGTGCCGGGCGAATTCAAGGTCGGGCGGGAAATCGGCGCCGCCGTCGAATATGCGGCCGGCCCATTCGCGGCGATGGTGGTCTACGACCTGCGCAACGGCACTTCTATCGCCACACAATCCGGCAAGGAGCAGCATCTCGCGGCGGCCGCGACCTACCGGATCGGCAAGGCCAAGGGTTTTGTCGGCTACCGGTGGTTGAGCAGCACCTTACCGCTCGATGCGAGCACGCAGGGTCATGCGAACGAGTTCTGGACCGGCCTCGAATATCGCGTGTCCGGCCCGCTCACGCTTGCCGGCGCCGTCTTCTGGACCGACATTACTTCGGCGGGACAGCGGCCGCTGTATCTGGCCGCGACCGCGAAATATCAGTTGTCGAAACGCACGGCACTGTATTCCGAACTCGGCTACGTGAAAAACAGCCATGGCTCGAACCTCGGCCTGAACGGCTACGACACCGACGTCGTCGCGGGCCACAACCAGACCGGCGTGATGATGGGCGTCGTCCATTACTTCTGAGAGCGGCACCGAAACGAGCGAATGCCCAAGCCCCCGGCTCGGGCATTCGTGGCAAGCCCTTGGTCACACCGTTTTCCCGTCGCTTCTTCCTACAGATCTTTCCTCAGTTCTTTCTTCCGTAGACGGCATTGCGCAGCGCCCGTATTCCTGCTGTTAGAATGCTGCTCATGCGACACAGCGCTCGATTCCCCTCCGTTCTCCTGCTCTTTGGTTGGCGTTAAGCCAGCCAACCTTCCTTTGCGGCCCCACCGCGGGCATCCGCGTAACCCCGTGCGACCGGGGCGACAGCGCGGCAAATTTATCCAGGCCCCCAATCCACAGGGGAAAACCCCGGTTCTCTCAGGAATCCAGGAGCAATCATGCTGCTCATGATCGACAACTACGACTCGTTTACCTACAACCTGGTGCAGTACTTCGGCGAACTCGGCGAAGACGTGCGCACCTACCGCAACGACGAAATCACGCTCGACGACATCGCGCAACTCAACCCCGAGCGCATCTGCCTGTCGCCGGGACCGAGCAATCCGCAACACGCGGGCATCACCCTCGACGTACTGCGCGAATTCGCCGGCAAGACGCCGATTCTCGGCGTGTGCCTCGGCCATCAGGCGATCGGCGAGGCGTTCGGCGGGCGCGTCGTGCGCGCGCGGACCATCATGCACGGCAAGGTCAGCACGATCGAAACCGACTGCAGGGGCGTATTCGCAGACCTGCCGAAGCACTTCACGGTGACGCGCTACCACTCGCTCGCAATCGAACGTGAATCGCTGCCCGACTGCCTCGAAGTATCGGCATGGACCGAAGACGGCGAAATCATGGGCGTGCGCCACAAGGAACTCGCCGTGGAAGGCGTGCAGTTCCACCCGGAGTCGATCCTCTCCGAACACGGCCACGCGCTGCTCGAAAACTTCGTCAAGCAGTCGAAGCTCGCCGCCGCCGGCAAGACACCGGGTCACGCCGCGTCCGGTCACGCCTGACACACAAAGAGAGGAGACCATGTCTATTACGCCCCAGGAAGCCTTGCAGCGGACCATCGAGCACCGTGAGATTTTTCACGACGAAATGCTGCACCTGATGCGCCTCATCATGCGCGGCGAACTCTCGCCCGTGATGTCGGCGGCGATCATCACCGGCCTGCGCGTCAAAAAAGAGACCATCGGCGAAATCACCGCGGCCGCCACGGTGATGCGTGAATTTGCCCGGCACGTCGAGGTGCAGGACAACTCGAACTTCGTCGATATCGTCGGCACCGGCGGCGACGGCGCGCATACGTTCAACATTTCCACCGCGACGATGTTCGTCTCGGCCGCGGCCGGCGCGAAGATCGCGAAGCACGGCAATCGCGGCGTGTCGAGCAAGTCGGGCAGCGCCGACGTGCTCGAAGCGCTCGGCGTCAACATCGATCTGCAACCGGAGCAGGTCGCCGCGTCGATCACGGAAACGGGCATGGGCTTCATGTTCGCGCCGAACCATCATCCGGCCATGAAGAACGTCGCGCCGGTGCGCCGCGAACTCGGCGTGCGCACGATCTTCAACATTCTCGGCCCGCTCACCAATCCGGCCGGCGCGCCGAACCAGTTGATGGGCGTGTTTCACGCGGACCTCGTCGGCATTCAGGTGCGCGTGATGGAGCGTCTCGGCGCAAAACATGTGCTGGTCGTGTATGGTATGGACGGCATGGACGAAGTCTCGCTCGGCGGGGCCACGCTGGTCGGCGAGTTGCGCGACGGCGAGGTCCGCGAATACGAGATCCATCCGGAAGACTTCGGCATGCAGATGGTGTCGAACCGCACGCTCAAGGTCGCCGACGCGAGCGAATCGAAAGTCATGCTGCTCGAAGCGCTCGACAACAAGCCCGGCGTCGCGCGCGAAATCGTCACGCTGAACGCGGGCACGGCGCTCTATTCAGCGAATGTGGCGGCATCGATCGCAGACGGCATCCAGCTTGCGCGCGAGGCGATCGCGAGCGGCAAGGCGCGCGCGAAGGTCGACGAACTCGTGCGCTTTACCCAGCAATTCAGGCAGTAATCACGTAGGGAAATATTGATGAGTGACATCCTCAACCGTATCATCGCGGTCAAACGCGAAGAAATTCGGGCGGCCGAACAAAGTGCGCCGCTCGAAGCACTGCGGCTCGAAGCCTCGTCGCGCGACGTCCGCGACTTCGTCGGCGCGTTGCGTGCCAAGCACGCGGCGGGTCTCGCCGCGGTGATCTCCGAGGTCAAGAAAGCCAGCCCGTCGAAGGGCGTGCTGCGCGAGCACTTCGTGCCGGCCGACATCGCGCGCTCGTACGAGAAGCACGGCGCGGCGTGTCTGTCGGTGCTGACCGACGTGCAGTTCTTCCAGGGCAGCGCCGCGTATCTGCAGCAGGCGCGCGCGGCATGCAATCTGCCGGTGCTGCGCAAGGACTTCATCGTCGATCCGTACCAGATCGTCGAAGCGCGCGCGATGGGCGCCGACGCGATCCTGCTGATCGCCGCCGCGCTCGACACCGCGCAGATGCAGGACTTCGAAGCGCTCGCGCATTCGCTCGGCCTCGCGGTGCTCGTCGAAGTGCACGACAACCACGAACTGAAGGAAGCGCTCACGCTGAAGACGCCGCTGATCGGCATCAACAACCGCAATCTGCGCACGTTCGAAACCTCGCTCGACACGACGCTCGGCATGCTCGACGCGATTCCGGACGACCGCATCGTCGTGACCGAATCGGGCATCCTGTCGCGCGAGGACGTGGAGCGCATGCGCGCGCGGGACGTGCATACGTTCCTCGTCGGCGAGGCGTTCATGCGCGCGGACGAGCCTGGCGTGGCGCTTGAGCAGATGTTTTCCTGAGCGTTGCCGTCTCGAAGTATCGACGTCGACGCATCAACGTATCGGCCGCGCACAAACGCTCGCCACGAGGACACGCATCATGGGCATGGAACGCGAAATCAAGCTGGCGCTGCCGCCCGCGCAGGTGCAGGCGGCGACGCAGTGGTTTGTCGCACGCGCCGGCAAGGACGGTCAGGCGATCAGGCTCGTGAACCTTTACTTCGACACGCCGCAGTTGACGCTGGCGTCGTCGAAGAGCGCGCTGCGTTTGCGGCAGACGCCGGACGGCTGGCTGCAAACCTTCAAGACGGTCGGCCACGCGACGAACGGTTTGCATAGCCGGCACGAATGGGAATTGCCGGTGGCCGATGCGAAGCTCGACATCGACGCGTTGCTGCGCGTCTGCGACGAGCCGGCTGCTGCGGCGGCGTTGCAGCAGCCGGCGCCGTCGCTGATCGAGTTGTTCCGCACCAATTTCACGCGCACGCTGTGGCTGCTCGAAGTGGACGGCGCGCGGATCGAGGCGGCGATCGATCAGGGCAACGTGCTCGCGGAAGTCGGCGGTGAGACGCGTCGCGCGCCGATCTCCGAAATCGAACTCGAACTGAAATCCGGCGACGAAGCGGCGCTTCACACGCTCGCGGCGGAACTCGGTCAACACATTGCCGGCCTCGCGCCGGACGATATCAGCAAGGCGCAGCGCGGCTACCAGTTGCGGGCCGGCGAATGACGCCGACGCGGCGGCGCGAGTCAGTGCTTTAGGCGCTTTAGGCGCTGCTCGCGGTCGAACGCCTTGCACTCATGGCAATCACGGCCAGCCCCGGCAACCGGATTCCCGGCCACGCAATCCCCGCTCCGCCGCACCTTGAGCTAGCCGCCGTTTGCTGCGACACTTCCCCGCCATGACATCCGCTTCCCGTACCCGCTCCAATCCATCGCAGGCTTCGCTGTTCGGCGATGCTGAGGCCGCGTCCCCGACGCCGGCCATGCCCGCCACCGCACCGCAACAGCCGGCCGACCCCACCGCCCCGCCCACGCTCGAAGCCCAATTCGATGTCCTGCCCGCCGCGTGGCACGCGCATCTGAAGCCGTTCATCGACAGCGACGCCTACGCGCCATTGTGCCGTTTCGTCGATGGCGAGCGCGCCGCCGGCAAAACGATCTACCCGGCCGACGTGTTTCGCGCGCTGCGCCTGACGAGCCCCGATGAAGTCAAAGTCGTGATCCTCGGTCAGGACCCGTATCACGGCGAAGACCGTGGCACGCCGCAGGCGCACGGGCTCGCGTTCTCGGTCGCGCCGCACGTGCGCCCACCGCCGTCGCTGCGCAACATCTTCAAGGAAATCGCCGCGAGTCTCGGCCATGAAACGCCGCGGCACGGCTGTCTCGACAGTTGGGCCAAACAGGGCGTGCTGCTGCTGAACACCGTGCTGACCGTCGAGCGCGACAGCGCCGCGAGCCATGCGAAACGCGGCTGGGAGAAATGCACCGACACGCTGATCCACGAACTCGCGACACGCCACGACGGTCTCGTGTTCATGCTGTGGGGCGCGCATGCGCAGGCCAAGCGCGCGCTGCTCGGCGGCAAGTCGCATTGCGTGCTCGAGGCGCCGCATCCGTCGCCGCTGTCGGCGCATCGCGGCTTTCTCGGCTGCGGGCACTTCGCGACGGCGAACGAGTATCTCGTGAAGCACGGCCGCGAACCGATCGACTGGCGCCTGCCGGACGAAGCGCAGATGCTTGCCTGACTGAACACGCGGTAACCGGCGCGCAGAACCGGTCGCACTGCCAGAAAACAAAAACGCCACGGATGGAGAACCCCATCCGTGGCGTTTTTTCGTTTCACCACCGGCGCCGCGATCAAGCGGCACCACACGGCGCAACGAGATGACTCAGACTGCGGCGATCGCTTCGCGCGCGTTGCTCAGCGCGGCGCTGGCTGCGTCCGGGCCTAGGTTCAGACCTTCGGCGTAGATGAAGTTCACGTCGGTCATGCCGAGGAAGCCGAGGAAGCTCTTCAGGTACGGCGTTTGGCTGTCGTTCGGCGTGCCGATGTACTTGCCGCCGCGTGCCGACACGACGTGCACCTTCTTGCCCGTCACGAGGCCGACCGGGCCGTTCTCGGTGTAGCGGAACGTGATGCCGGCGCGGGCGATGAAGTCGAAGTACGTCTTCAGTTGCGACGAGATGCCGAAGTTGTACATCGGTGCGCCGATCACGACGATGTCGGCGGCTTGCAGTTCGGCGATCAGCGCTTCGCTGCGCGCGGCGATCTCGGCTTGCTCCGGCGTGCGCTGCTCGGCCGGCGTGAAGAACGCGCCAAGCACGGCGTCGTCGAGGTGCGGCAGCGGTTCGGCTTGCAGGTTACGGACGACGACTTGCGCGCCCGGGTTCGATTGTTGCAGCTTCGCGGTCAGCTCGTTGACGAGCATCGTCGAGTTCGCGCCTTGCGAGCGGGCTGCCGAGTTGATTTGCAGGATCGTGGTCATGGTTGACTCCAGTAGGGGGCGCGCTGTGTTGCGCGAGTGGAGCCATTGTGTTTTTTTACCGGTCCGCGAAAAAGCTATCCGGCAGCGAAGGATTGTTGCATTGATAGAACAATCCCCGCCCTCAGCCGTCAATCAATAACGTTAGGCATGACGCTCAGCTTGCAAGCCAGCGTTCGCGAGCGCGGCGCGTGGCGGCCCGCTTGTCGGTGACCGCGAGCTTGTAGCGTGCCACTTCGGGACCGTCGAGCCGCACCTGCGTGACGCGCAGCTCGTCGCGGCGGAATGCGTGGAGCTCGACCTTCGCGCCCGGCTGATAGCGCGCGAGCAGCGCGTCGATATTGCCGCCGGTCACGCGCAGGCCGTCGAGCGCGATCAGCACGTCGCCGGCGGAAAGCCCAGCCTTCTGCGCGGCGCTGCCCTCGTGCACGGCCGCGAGCATGCAATCCGCGCCGCCGCGCAGACGCACGCCGAGCGACGGCTTGCCATTGCGGTCGAAGTCAGGCGCGAGCGCCACGCCGAACGGCGCGAGCAATTCGGCAAGCGGCAAATCGCGCGTGCCGTACACGGCCTCGGCGAACAGCCCGCCGAGCTGCACGCCGGTCGCTTCCGCGAAAATCGCCTCGATCTCGTCTTCCGCGACGCCGGCCGGCTTGCCGCGATAGAAATCGCGACCGAAGCGCTGCCACAGGAGACGCATCACGTCGTCGAGCGATTTGCGGTTGCCCGTTTGCGCGCGGATCGCAAGATCGAACGAGAGCGCGACGAGCGAGCCCTTCGTGTAATAGCTGACGATCGCGTTCGGCGCGTTCTCGTCCTGCCGGTAGTACTTGACCCACGAGTCGAACGAACTTTCGGCGACGCTCTGCTTCAGACGGCCGCTGCCGCGCTGCACGCCGCCGATCACCTTGCCGAGCAGCCCGAAATAGTCGTCCTGCGAAATCACGCCGCTGCGCACGAGGATCAGATCGTCGTAGTACGAGGTGAAGCCCTCGAACAGCCACAGCAGCGAGGTGTAGTTTTCGACGCTCAGGTCGTACGGCGCGAATGCGGCCGGCTTGATGCGCTTCACGTTCCAGGTGTGGAAATACTCGTGGCTGCACAGGCCGAGGTAGGTCCGGTAGCCCTCGCTCATCGCCTCGCGGCCCTGCACCGGCAGATCGGTGCGATTGCAGATCAACGCCGTCGAGGCACGATGTTCGAGCCCGCCGTAGCCGTCGGTCACGGCCTGCGTCATGAACACGTAGCGCTCGACCGGCGCCTTCTTCGACTTCGGTTCGAACAGCGCGATCTGCGCCTCGCAGATGCGCTTCAGGTCCGCGCACAGCCGCTCCATGTCGAGCCCGATCACGCGCCCGCCGATCACGACGTCGTGCGGCACGCCATGCGCCTTGAACGTCGCGAGCGCGAACGTGCCAAGTGTCACGGGATGGTCGATCAGTTCGTCATAGTTCTGCGCGCGGTACTCGCCGAAGCCGTAGCGCTTCGTGGCGCGCGCTTCCGGCAGCGCGGTCGCGACGCGCCAGTTGCGGTACGCCTCGCCTTGGGGCTTCTGAATCTCGACCACGCACGGCGCCTCCTCATGGCCGAGCGGCGAGAGGAACACGCTCGTGCCGTTGAAAAAGCCGGTCGTATCGTCCAGATGCGCGGCGCGCACCGACAGGTCCCATGCGTACACCTCGTAGCGCAGCGTCAGCGCGCCCTTTACCGGCGCGGCCTGCCACGTGTGCTTGTCGATCTTGTCGATGCGCACCTTGCGGCCTGCCTCGTTCACCGCGCGCAGCGTGACGATGTTGCGCGCGAACTCGCGCACCATGTAGCTGCCCGGAATCCATACCGGCAGCATGAAACGCTGCCCAACCGGATCGGGGTCGGCAACGGTCACGGTAACTTCGAACAGATGGGCGGCGGGGTGACTCGGAACGATGGTGTAGCGGATCGGCTTCATCGGCAGCGGTGGGCAAATTGGAATGGGGGAGTCGAAAACGGGGCGGCCTGGGATAACCCGAGATGGCGCCCCTTGATGCGAAAGAAGGCGCTTCCCGCGCCTTCTTTCCGATGATTGTGCGGGGCTCAGTGCACCGCGGAGAGTTCCCGGTCGAGCCGGTCGGCCGGCACGGCGCCGGGCAGGCGGCGACCGTCGGCGAGGAACACCGTGGGCGTGCCGTCCACGTTCATGGCATGACCGAGCGCGAGGTTCTTGTCGATCGCGGCGGTGTCGCAGGTGCCGGCGGCGGTCGGCGCCTGATGGTTCTGCATCCACGATTCCCAGGCCTTCGCGCGATCGGCCGAGCACCAGATCGACTTCGACTTGACGGCCGAGTCCGGCGACAGCACCGGGTACAGGAACGTGTAGACCGTGACGTTATCGATCGACTTCAGCGAGGTTTCGAGCTGCTTGCAGTACGGGCAGTTCGGATCGGAGAACACGGCCATCTTGCGCGAGCCGTTGCCGCGCACGACCTTCACGGCATTCGCGAACGGCAGGCTCGCGAAGTCGATGCGGTTGGTTTCCGACAGCCGCGCTTCGGTCAGATTCTTGCGGGTCTTCGCGTCGACCATGTCGCCGAGCATCAGGTAGTCGCCGTTGGCGTCGCTATAGATGATCTGCGTGCCGAGGTTGACTTCGTACAGCCCGGCGATCGGCGACTTCGTGATGCTCTTGATCGTCACGTCGTTCAGGCGCGTTTGCAGCGTCGCCTTGAGCTTGTCGGTGGTCTGGTCGGCCTGGGCCGAGCAGCCGAGCGTGGCGGCGGCGATCGCGAGTGCGGCGGCGGCCATGCGGAAGGTCGTTTTCATGCTGGAGTCCTGAGTTCAGTCGCGCATCGAGCGCATTTTTTCACGTTCCGGCTGCGCTTTTCAGGCGCACATTGGGTCAGACCGCAAGGCGGCGATCCGCTCATGATACCCGCCCCGACCGCCGCTTATCGGCCATCGGCCATCGGTTCTCCGCACGGCGGCGGCCCCGCGCGCCGTGCCTCATCCGAGCGCGGCCGACACGAGCCAGCGCTTGACGAACGGCTGGGCACCGACAAACGCCATACCCGTATTGCGCACGACCCGCGCGAGCGGGCCCGGTATCGAGAAGAGTTTTTGCAGACCGTCGGTGGCGATCATCAGCGCGCGGATGTCTTCGCGGCGCGAACGTTCGTAGCGGCGCAGCAGCACCATGTCGCCGAGGTCGCGAAACGCCTCCTTGCCGGCAACCGTGCTCGCGAGCGCCGCGACGTCGCGCAGGCCGAGGTTCATGCCCTGCCCCGCGAGCGGGTGGATCAGATGCGCGGCATCGCCGACCAGCGCGACGCGCGGCGCGACGAGCCGGTCCACGGTTTGCAGCGCGAGCGGGAAGCCTTGCGCGGGCGTCACGCAGTCGAGCGCGCCGAACTGGCCGCCGCTCACCTGCTCCACTTCGGCGGCGAGCCGCTCGGGATCGAGCGCAAGCAGCTGCTCCGCGTGCCCGGTACGCGCCGACCAGACCAGCGACACATGGCCGTCCGGCATCGGCAGCAGCGCGATGATCTCCCCATCGCGGAACCATTGGTAGGCGGTTTCGCCGTGCGGCTTCGCGGCCTTGAAATTGGCGACCACGCCGGTCTGCTTGTAGTCGCGCCGCACCATCTTCGAGCCGATCTGCGCGCGCACCCACGAATGCGCGCCGTCCGCGCCGACCACGAGGTCGGCTTCGAGCACGCTGCCGTTGGCGAGGCCGACGCTCGCGCTGTCAGCGCTGAAATCGAGCGCCTGCGCGCGCGTGTCGATCCACGTGAGATTGGGCTGGAAGCGCAGCGCGGCATCGAGCGCGCGCTCGATCACCGACGACTCGACGATCCACGCCAGTTGCGGCACCGAAGCCTGGAACGCGGAGAAGTGCAGCTCGGCGTGCGCGTCGCCGTACACGCGCATGTCGTAGACGGGCCCGAGCCGCACCGGGTCGAGCGCCTGCCAGACCCGCAGCCGTTCGAGCAGGGCCTGCGAACTCGACGACAACGCGTAGACCCGCGAGTCGAAGGCCGCGCCGGCAGGTGGCGCCGCGCAAGGCTGCGCGAGCAGCGCGACGCGCAGCCCGCCTTGCGTGAGCGCGAGCGCCGCGGTCTTGCCGACGAGCCCGCCGCCGATCACGGCGGCATCAAAGGTCTGGTGGTGTGCGTTCATGCGCGCATTATAGCCGCGGGGTTGCGGGCCTTCCGCCCCCATCGGACCCGCTCGGCCCTAGTGCGGCGCGCTCGCCGCAAGCGCCGCGTTGGCCTCGCGGATGCGCATGAAATCCGGATCGGACGACAGGATGCGCCACGCGGCCGCTTCGAGCTGGGCCTTGCGATCGCGTTGATCGCCGCGCACCGCGCAGTCGGGGAACACGCGGTCGTACACGTGCCAGAGCGAATCGAAGTCATTCCTGTCGGCGAACTGCGCGATGCTTGCCCGATCTTCCTGACTCAGGCGGCCCGTCAGGCATTCGATCGTCTGCCGGTCCGTGGTGGCCTGGGCTTCGTCGAAATTCGGCGAGACCCATGTCGCGACCCCGCCCACGATCAGCGCCACGACGACGCCGGTTCCGACCCATCCGATGATTCGCACGTTCTTCCCCCGAAAAGTGGGCTCTGACGGCCCTGATTTAACGATTTTACAGTGGATATGACGAAATGCATCACAGCGGAAAGCCCATCCGGACGGGTTACAATTGCGCTTTCCGTGAAAACTCGCACCCAATCGTCGAGCCAACGCCCCGATTCGGTGACTTGTCCGCTCCGCTGAGCCTGCCGCGCCACGCCCCGCACGAAGGCTTGCCGAATCCGCGCACAGCGTCGAGCGCCTCACGCAACCTACTGATTCACTGAAGGATTTCCATGAGCCTCAAATGCGGCATCGTCGGCTTGCCTAACGTCGGCAAGTCCACCCTGTTCAACGCGCTGACCAAGGCGGGCATCGCCGCCGAAAACTATCCGTTCTGCACGATCGAGCCGAACGTCGGCGTGGTCGAAGTGCCGGACGCGCGCCTGAAGGCGCTCGCCGAAATCGTCAAGCCCGAGCGCATTCTGCCGGCCGTGGTCGAATTCGTCGACATCGCCGGTCTCGTGGCCGGTGCGAGCAAGGGCGAAGGGCTCGGCAACCAGTTCCTCGCGAACATCCGCGAAACCGACGCGATCACGCACGTGGTGCGCTGCTTCGAGGACGACAACGTGATTCACGTCGCGAACAAGGTCGATCCGCTGTCGGACATCGAAGTCATCAACACCGAACTCGCGCTCGCCGACCTCGGCACCGTCGAAAAGGCGCTCGCGCGCTACTCGAAGGCGGCCAAGTCGGGCAACGACAAGGAAGCGGTCAAGCTCGCCGCGGTGCTCGATAAGGTCCGCGTGCAGCTCGACCAGGCCAAGCCGGTCCGCGCGCTCGCCCTGACCGACGAGGAACAGGCCACGCTCAAGCCGTTCTGCCTGATCACCGCGAAGCCGACCATGTACGTTGCCAACGTGAAGGAAAACGGCTTCGAGAACAATCCGCACCTCGACGCGGTCACGAAGTTCGCCGCGGCCGAAGGCGCGCCGGTCGTGGCCGTGTGCGCGGCGGTCGAAGCGGAAATCGCCGACCTCGACGAAGCCGACATGGAAGTGTTCCTCGCCGACATGGGCATGGAAGAGCCGGGCCTGAACCGCGTGATCCGCGCGGGCTTCAAGCTGCTCGGCCTGCAAACCTACTTCACGGCCGGCGTGAAGGAAGTGCGCGCGTGGACAATCCATATCGGCGATACGGCGCCGAAGGCGGCCGGCGCGATCCACACTGACTTCGAACGCGGCTTCATCCGCGCGCAGACGATCGGCTTCGACGACTACATCGCCTACAAGGGCGAGCAAGGCGCGAAGGAAGCCGGCAAGATGCGCGCGGAAGGCAAGGAGTACGTCGTGCATGATGGGGACGTGATGAACTTTTTGTTCAACGTCTAAGCCACTTCACGCGCAGCATAAGCACCTGCGACTGCAATCAGGTCCGTGTCGAATCTCGGAACAGTCGCCCCTAACAGTCGCAGGGCATCACATATAATCACCAGCCGCTAAGAAATCGTTCGTTCGATCCTCGCTTTCCATGACCAAGAATATTGCAGACAACCCGGCGCATAGGCTGCACGAGATTCTGAAACAGTGCAAAGAAACCGCGGCCGGGGAAAATTGCCGGTCAGTGTGGCGAAGAATTCTCAGGACCGAGGATGAAGGCGAACTGCTTGCTCGCATCGCGAAACTACTCTACCTCTCGCGAGAGGTCGTTGATATCGTCAACGATTCGTTTTCGAAGCATCTGCAATCCATCCAGACGCTTCACCTGCAACTGAAGACGGGCATCACCCAGCAGAATCTGAACGGGCAGTGGGCCAGCTTCATTTCGCACGTACACGACCATTCGATAGTGTCTCTCGGATTCACCGCATCGTTGCTGGAGGAGCGGGAGAAGCTTCAGGCAGTTGACATCAGCAGCCTTAGCGATCAGCGAGACAAGCTGGTGGAGCTCCGCAAGGAAATTGTCTCGTCCAATGAACTACCGGACGACGTCAAGCTCACTATCGTCCGTTACCTGGGCCGCTTGATTGAGTGCCTGGACGAATATTTCATCACGGGTATATTTCCTGTGCTTGACGCAACGAACACCGCCATCGGCAACGTTGCATTTGATGAGGCCTACGGTCGAGTCCTGCAAGACACCGCACTGGGGCAGAAAGTCGCGAGCGCGTTGGCCAATGTGGCGAACTCCGTGACAATCGCCACCGGCATGTTGCAACTGGCAGAGCCTGTCGCACACCTGCTAAAACTGCTTCCTGGCAATAGCTAGAATGCGAGCGCGCAAAGCACGCGCGCTTTTCCATCGCGGCATGAGCTTTCCGAAAAGCCTGCTCCAAAGCCCGCCCCAAGCGGGCTTTTTCATTGCCGCCGCCTTTCGCCGCATCCCCCATCCCCCGCCCACCACCTCGCCCCGCCTGTTTCCGTTTCCTGACAGCCGGTGTTACATTGCGGCTTCCGGCCCCCGCCAGAAGCGCTTCCACGCCGCCTGGCCGCCGACGCCGGAATGTCATCGAAGCCAAATAGAATCGCGCGATTCGCGTCCGCGCCCGTCCGCATACCGTCATGGAATCGAAGTCAGCGTCAAAGCGCTGACCCCGATCGACACAGGAGACAAATCGATGAATTGCAAGCCGTTGCTCCGTTCACTTTCCGTCGCCGCCGTGTTAAGCGTCGGCCTCAGCCAGGCGGCCCACGCCGCGACCGAAATCCAGTTCTGGCATGCCATGGAAGCCGCGCTGGGCGAACGTCTGAACGACATCGCGAACGACTTCAACAAATCGCAGAGCGACTACAAGATCGTGCCCGTCTTCAAGGGCTCCTACGACCAGACCCTCGCCGCCGGCATCGCCGCCTATCGCAGCGGCAACGCGCCGGCCATCCTGCAGGTCTACGAAGTCGGCACCGCGACGATGATGCAGGCGAAGAAAGCCATCGTCCCGGTCACGCAGGTCTTCAAGGACGCCGGCGTGCCGCTCGACCAGAAAGCCTTCGTGCCGACCATCGCGAGCTATTACAGCGACTCGAAAACCGGCGAGCTGATCTCGATGCCGTTCAACAGCTCGACGCCAGTGCTCTACTACAACAAGGATGCGTTCAAGAAGGCCGGGCTCGATCCGAACCAGCCGCCGAAGACCTGGACCGAACTGCACGCCGACGCGCAGAAGCTGAAGGCCTCGGGCATGTCGTGCGGCTATTCGTCGGGCTGGCAAAGCTGGATTCAGCTCGAGAACTACAGCGCGTGGCATGCGGCGCCGTTCGCGTCGAAGAACAACGGCTTCGACGGCATGGACGCGCAGCTCGAATTCAACAAGCCGCTGCAGGTCGCGCACATCCAGTTCCTGCAGAACATGGCGAAGGACGGCTCGTTCACCTATGTCGGCCGCAAGGACGAACCCGTGTCGAAGTTCTATAGCGGCGACTGCGGCATCATTACGAACTCGTCGGGCTCGCTCGCCACGATCAAGAAATACGCGAAGTTCAACTTCGGCACCGGCATGATGCCGTACGACGAGAGCGTGAAGGGCGCGCCGCAGAACGCGATCATCGGCGGGGCGAGCCTGTGGGTGCTGTCGGGCAAGGACCCGGCCGTCTACAAGGGCGTCGCGAAGTTCCTCGCGTATCTGGCCACACCGCAAGTCACCGCGAAGTGGCATCAGGACACCGGCTATCTGCCGATCACCACCGCCGCCTACGATCTGACGCGCCAGCAGGGCTTCTACGAGAAGAACCCCGGCAGCGACACCGCGATCCGCCAGATGATGAACAAGCCGCCGCTGCCGTTCACGAAGGGCCTGCGTCTGGGCAACATGCCGCAGATCCGCACCGTGATCGACGAGGAACTCGAACAGGTGTGGGCAGGCAAGAAGACGCCGCAACAGGCGCTCGACTCGTCCGTCGCGCGCGGCGACGATCTGCTGCGCCGCTTCGAAAAGGCCGGCAACTAGACCGGGCATCGCCCGCAGGCGGGTTGCGATGCCGCTGCGCCGCAACCCGCCGCCATTGCAGCCCCCTTGGGAATCCCGATGGAAAAGCGCTCTTACTTCGGCACCAGCGCGCTGCCCTACCTGCTCGTCGCGCCGCAGCTGCTCATCACGCTGGTGTTCTTCCTGTGGCCCGCAGGCGTTGCGCTCTGGCAATCGACGCAAAGCCAGGACGCGTTCGGCACGTCGAGCGAGTTCGTCGGCCTCGCGAACTTCAAACAGCTTTTCGCCGATCCGCTGTATCTGGCCTCGTTCAACACGACGATCGTGTTCTGCACGCTCGTCACCGTGTCGGGCCTCGTGATCTCGCTGCTGCTCGCGGTCTGCGCCGATCGCGTGACGCGCGGCAAAAAGGCCTATCAGACGCTGCTGATCTGGCCGTACGCGGTCGCGCCCGCGATCGCCGCAGTGCTGTGGTCGTTCCTGTTCAACCCGAGCATCGGCCTCGTCACCTATGCGCTCGCGAAATACGGCGTCGTGTGGAATCACGCGCTCAATCCCGGCCAGGCGATGTTCCTCGTCGTGCTCGCCTCGGTGTGGCAGCAGGTCAGCTATAACTTCCTGTTCTTCTACGCGGGCCTGCAGGCGATTCCGCGCTCGCTGATCGAAGCGGCCGCGATCGACGGCGCCGGTCCCGTGCGGCGCTTCTTCGGCATCGCGCTGCCGCTGCTGTCGCCGACCACGTTCTTTCTGCTGGTGATCAACATCACCTACGCGTTCTTCGACACCTTCCCCGTGATCGACGCGGCGACCGGCGGCGGCCCCGGCCAGGCGACCCGCACGCTGATCTACAAGATCTTCGCCGAAGGCTTCCAGGGGCTCGACATCGGCAGCTCGGGCGCGCAGTCGGTCGTGCTGATGGTCATCGTCGTGGCGCTGACCGTCGTGCAATTCCGCTTCATCGAACGCAGGGTTCAATACTCATGATCGAGAACCGCCGCGGTTTCGACCTGTTCTGCCACGCGGTGCTGATCGTCGGCGTCGTGCTGGTGGTGTTTCCGGTCTACGTCGCGTTCTGCGCGGCGACCATGAGCGAGCACGAAGTGTTCACGGTGCCGCTGTCGCTCGTGCCGGGCACGCATCTGTTCGAGAACATCGTCACGATCTGGACGCAGGGCACCGGCAACGCGGCCGCGCCGT
This sequence comes from Burkholderia sp. Ax-1724, assembly GCF_011752995.1. Lineage (GTDB taxonomy): Bacteria > Pseudomonadota > Gammaproteobacteria > Burkholderiales > Burkholderiaceae > Paraburkholderia. The sequence goes on along the minus strand of NZ_VWWL01000018.1, from coordinate 148,405 downwards.
TCAACCGCATGCTGCTCAACAGCCTCGTGATGGCGCTCGTGATCGCGATCGGCAAGATCGCCGTGTCGATGATCTCCGCGTACGCGATCGTCTATTTCCGCTTTCCGTTTCGCACTGCTGCGTTCTGGCTGATTTTCGTCACGCTGATGCTGCCGGTCGAAGTGCGCATTTTCCCGACCGTGCAGGTCGTCTCGTCGATGCATCTGAGCAATACGTACACCGGCCTGACGCTGCCGCTGATCGCCTCGGCGACCGCGACGTTCCTGTTCCGCCAGTTCTTCAAGACGCTGCCGGACGAGCTGATGGAAGCCGCGCGCATCGACGGCGCGGGCGCGCTGCGTTTCTTCTGGGACGTTGTGCTGCCGCTGTCGCGCACCACGATGGCCGCGCTCTTCGTGATCACCTTCATCTACGGCTGGAACCAGTATCTGTGGCCGATCCTGATCACGAGCCAGCAGTCGCTGATGACCGCCGTGATCGGCATCAAGGGCATGATCGCCTCGGGCGATACCGCGACCGAATGGCATCTGGTGATGACGGCCACGCTGCTCGCGATGCTGCCGCCGCTCGTCGTCGTGCTGACGATGCAGCGCTGGTTCGTGCGCGGCCTCGTCGATTCGGAGAAGTGATCGACACGGCGCGGCACGGCGGGCCGCGCCGCGAGGCGTCGTTATGCGCCGCATAGAAAACCCCCCGCGCGCCGCCCGTCGAACGGCGCAGAAAGGCAACGCGCGGCAAGCAACTCAAAGGCTGGAACAGCATGGCTGCACTGACTCTGCAAGGCGTGAAGAAAACCTACGACGGCAAACAGTTCGTGTTGCACGGCATCGACGTCGACGTGGCCGACGGCGAATTCGTCGTGATGGTCGGCCCGTCCGGCTGCGGCAAATCGACGTTGCTGCGCATGGTCGCGGGGCTCGAGCGCATCTCCGACGGCCGCATTTCGATCGCCGGCAAGGTCGTCAACGAACTGGAGCCGAAGGACCGCAACATCGCGATGGTGTTCCAGAACTACGCGCTGTATCCGCATATGAGCGTGGCCGAAAACATGGGCTATGCGCTGAAGATCGCCGGTGTCGATCGTGCGCAGATCGCGAAGCGCGTGGAAGCCGCCGCGCAGATTCTCGAACTCGGCGCGCTGCTGCAACGCAAGCCGCGCGAACTGTCGGGCGGGCAACGGCAGCGCGTCGCGATGGGCCGCGCGATCGTGCGCGAGCCGGCCGTGTTTCTGTTCGACGAGCCGCTGTCGAATCTCGACGCGCGTCTGCGTGTGCAGATGCGCCTCGAAATCCAGCGTCTGCATGCGCGGCTCAAGACCACGAGCCTGTACGTGACGCACGATCAGATCGAAGCGATGACGCTGGCGCAACGCGTGATCGTGATGAACAAGGGCCACGCCGAGCAGATCGGCGCGCCGACCGAGGTCTACGAGCGGCCGGCCACGGTGTTCGTCGCGAGCTTCATCGGCTCGCCGGGGATGAACCTGCTCGACGGCCGCATCTCCGACGACGGCGCGACCTTCGAGGTCGCCGGCAACGGTCCGAAGCTGCCGCTCGCGGGCGTGCCGTCGATCGGCCGCGAAGTGGCAACGGGCCGCGAGTGGACGCTCGGCATTCGCCCCGAGCACATGAGCCCGGGTACGGCCGACGCGCCGACCGCGCCGCTCACGGTCGAATCCTGCGAACTGCTCGGCGCGGACAATCTCGCGCACGGCCGTTGGGGCAAGCACGACGTGACTGCGCGGCTGCCGCATGCGCATCGTCCGGCAGCGGGCGAGACGCTGCAGGTCGTGCTGCCCGCGCAGCATCTGCACTTCTTCGATCCGCAGACCGGACGGCGCGCAAACTGAGCGATGTCGGGATGCCATGACGGCGTCCAGCGGCTCGCGCCGCAGCCGGAACAAAGAACGAACAACAACGCATCACCACGCTTCGGGGAATCATGAAAAGCCTCGCCCTCCGGGCCCTCCGCCCGTATGCGGTGATTACCGCTGCGCTGCTGTTGAGCGCAGCGCAGGCATTCGCCTACGTCGCGCCGGGCACGAATCCCGACGAATCGAACCTCAGCAACCACCACACCTATACGAATCGCGACGGCAACACCGTGCATGCGCCGGTCCGTTCGCTATCGGGCAGGGCGCCCGAAGGCGCGACCGCGCGTTGCCGCGACGGCAGCTACAGTTTCAGCCAGCATCGCAGAGGCACCTGCTCGCGGCACGGCGGCGTCGCGCAATGGCTCTGAGAATCGGCGGAACGGCGCGCGAGAGGGTGTACAAGACGGCGTGCAAGACGCTGCCCGGCCCGCCGCGCGAACCGGTCTGCCACTGGAATTCCCGCTGCCTTGCCAGCCCCGCCGCGAAGTACAATGCCACCTGAACCACACGCCGCGCGCGGCAGCGTCGTCCGAGTCCGGCGCCGCGCCGGCCGGCGCCGGGTGTTCCGCCCGGCCCTCACACCGATTACCCATCCACCCTCGACTGCCCGCCCCTCGCGCGGCCGGCGTCGTTAACGTCTACTGCAAGCAAATGGCCCAATACGTTTTCACCATGAACCGGGTCGGCAAGATCGTGCCGCCCAAGCGCCAGATCCTCAAGGACATCTCGCTGTCGTTCTTTCCCGGCGCGAAGATCGGCCTGCTCGGCCTGAACGGCTCGGGCAAGTCGACGCTGATCCGCATCATGGCCGGCGTCGACACCGAGATCGAGGGCGAAGCCACGCCGATGCCGAACCTGAACATCGGCTACCTGCCGCAGGAGCCGCAGCTCGATCCGCAGAAGACCGTGCGTGAAGCGGTCGAGGAAGGTCTCGGCGACGTCTTCAACGCGCAGAAGAAGCTCGACGAAATCTACGCGGCCTACGCCGAGCCGGATGCCGACTTCGACGCGCTCGCCGCCGAGCAGGCGAAGTACGAGGCGATTCTCGCGACGAGCGACGGCAGCGCCGAGCAGCAGATCGAAATCGCCGCCGACGCGCTGCGCCTGCCCGCGTGGGACGCGAAGATCGAACATCTGTCGGGCGGCGAAAAGCGCCGCGTCGCGCTGTGCAAGCTGCTGCTCGAAAAGCCGGACATGCTGCTGCTCGACGAGCCGACCAACCACCTCGACGCGGAATCGGTCGAATGGCTCGAGCAGTTCCTCACGCGCTTCCCGGGCACCGTGGTCGCCGTCACCCACGACCGCTACTTCCTCGACAATGCCGCCGAGTGGATTCTCGAACTCGACCGCGGCCACGGCATTCCGTGGAAGGGCAACTACAGCAGCTGGCTCGATCAGAAGGAAGCGCGCCTGAAGCAGGAAGAAGCGTCGGAATCGGCGCGTCAGAAGGCGATCAAGAAGGAACTCGAATGGGTGCGCCAGAACCCGAAGGGCCGTCAGGCGAAGTCGAAGGCGCGTATTGCCCGCTTCGAGGAACTGAACAGCCAAGAATACCAGAAGCGCAACGAGACGCAGGAAATCTTCATTCCGGTCGGCGACCGTCTCGGCAATGAAGTGATCGAGTTCAAGAACGTCAGCAAGTCGTATGGCGACCGACTGCTGCTCGATAACGTCAGCTTCAAGATTCCGGCCGGCGCGATCGTCGGCATCATCGGGCCGAACGGCGCCGGCAAGTCGACGCTGTTCCGCATGCTGACGGGCCGTGAGCAGCCGGATTCGGGCGAGATCGTCCAGGGCCCGACCGTCAAGCTCGCCTACGTGGACCAGAGCCGCGACGCGCTCGACGGCTCGAAGACCGTGTTCGAGGAAATCTCGGGCGGCGCCGACGTGCTGACGGTCGGCCGCTACGAAACGCCGTCGCGCGCGTATATCGGCCGCTTCAACTTCAAGGGCGGCGACCAGCAGAAGGTCGTCGGCAATCTGTCGGGCGGCGAGCGCGGCCGTCTGCATCTGGCGAAGACGCTGATCGCGGGCGGCAACGTGCTGCTGCTCGACGAACCGTCGAACGACCTCGACGTCGAAACGCTGCGCGCGCTCGAAGACGCGCTGCTCGAATTCGCGGGCTCGGTGCTCGTGATCTCGCACGACCGCTGGTTCCTCGACCGCATCGCGACGCACATCCTCGCGTTCGAAGGCGATTCGCAAATCACCTTCTTCGACGGCAACTACCAGGAGTACGAAGCGGACAAGCGCGCGCGCCTCGGCGAAGAAGCCGCGCGGCCGAAGCGTCTGCGTTACAAGCCGATCTCGCGCTGAGCGGACGGCGGGTGAGTGACGTGACGTGACGTGAGGTGACGTGGCGTGGCATGGCCCGTCCGGCGAACGCCGGATAGGGTTGCCGGCGCGGAACGGGCATTGCTGGCACAGGTGCGGTGACGGCGATCGTTCGCCAAGTCGGCGTCATACCGGCATCACGCCGGTTCATGCGGGGCTCATGCCGCATGACGCCAGCACGACGCCGGCACCACGCCAGTTGCCCGCGCCCCGGTCCATGCGCCCAGCGTGCGCATGGACCGTTCACAGCCATACCGCGCCGCGCGGTGACGAGGAGACAAGCATGGCGATGTCGAAGGGCAAGCGCTGGATCGTCATCGTGGGCGGCACGCTGCTGGCATTGATGCTCGTCGCAATCGGCGTGCTGCTGTTCGCGCAACAGGAAGTCAGAACTCGCATCAACGCGGCGCTCGGCCCGCTCGGCAGCGTCGAACGCATCGACGTCGGCCTCACCTCGGTTCACCTCTCCCACGTTCTGCTGAAGGCACCGCCCGGCTGGCCCGCCGGCGAGCCGCTGCGCGCCGACGACATCACCATCACGCCCGATCTGCGCGATCTGCTCGCGCGGCGCATGCATATCCGCGAAGTGGTCGTGCGCGGCTTCGACCTCGCCGTGCTGCGCACGAAGGACGGCTCGCTCAGGCTACTGCCGAATCTGCGCGAATCGCTGAACCGTGGCAATCCACCCGGCAACGGCGCCGGGCCGTCGACTCCGCGCGAGAAGCAGGTCGATCACATCCGCTTCGAGCAGGGCAACTTCCATTTCTACGACATGACCGTCGGGCCGCCACCGTTCAGGGTGACGGTCAGCAACGCCCATGCGAGCGTCGACAATCTGCATCTGCCGTCGCTCAACGAGCCGACCAGCGTGAGCGTGCGGGGCTCGCTCAAAGGTCCGGTGCATACGGGCACGGTCACGTTCGACGGCTGGATCAGGATCGCAAGCCGCGATTCGCAGACCACGAGCAGGCTGCAAGGCGTCGATATCGCGCTGCTCGATCCGTATCTGCTGAAGAAGGCCGGCGCGCGTGCTCAGGTGACGGGCGGCACGATCGACCTGACGGTGGAATCGACGGTGCGCGACTATCGCCTGCATGCGCCCGGCAGCGTGACGGTGCGCAATCTGCAACTCGCGGAAAGCGACAATCCGCTCGACACCTTCATGTCGATTCCGACGCGCGCCGCCGTCGCCGCGCTGAAGTCGCACAACGGCGACGTCTCGCTGCATTTCGTGCTCGATGGCGATTTGCGCGATCCGAAGTTCTCGGTGCGCGAAGGCCTGCTCGCGCGCATCGGCGCCGGGTTCGCGCAGGCTCTCGGCGTGAGCGTCGAGGGTGTCGCGAAGGGCGCGGGCGAGACCGTGAAGGGGCTCGGGAATGCGTTGAAGAACCTGTTGGGGCAGTAGGCCCGCACGTCCGGCTCAGACCGGCAGCCCCAGCCCGCGCAGCTTCGCGCCGGTTTGCGCGGCGCTCGTGTGATGCACGCCGTGCCAGCCGAGCGCGCTCGCGGCTTGGGCGTTCTTGAGGTTGTCGTCGATAAAGACCAGTTCGGCGGGTTCGATGCCGGGCAGTTGCGCGTCGATGCGCCGGCGCATTTCCGCGAAGATTGCCGGGTCGGGCTTCACGAGCTTCACCCGCCCCGACACGACGATGTCGCGAAACCGCCGCAGCACCGGGTAGTGCTCCCATGCGTACGGAAAAGTCTCGGCCGACCAGTTGGTGAGGCCGAAGAGCGGCACGTTGGCGGCTTCGAGCGTTTCCATCAGCGCGACGCCGTCTGCGAGCACGCCCGCCACCATCTCGTGCCAGCGCTCGTAGAACGCGCGGATCAGCGGCGCGTGACCGGGAAACCTGGCGATCAGTTCAGCCGTCGCCTCGGCGATCGGCTGGCCGCCGTCCTGGCGAATCACCCAGTCCATCGAGCAGACGTGCGTGAGAAACCAGCGGCGCTCGGCTTCGTCGGGAATCAGTTCGCGGTACAGATACTCGGGACTCCAGTCGATCAGCACGCCGCCAAAATCGAACACCACTGCCTTGATCGCCATGCAGGCTCCTCGCTCGGGTCTTGCTTGAGTCTTGCTCGGGTCTCGCTACGTTCAGATCGGCTGCGTGCGCAGTTCGAGCCACGCTTTCGCGTCGCCCGTCACATGCGGCGACAGGCGCGCGCGCACCGTCTCGTGATACGCGTTGAGCCACGCGCGCTCGTCGTCGCGCAGCAGCGCGAGTTCGATGCAGCGCGTGTCGATCGGGCACAGCGTCAGCGTTTCGAACTTGAGGAAATCGCCGAATTCGGTTTTTTCGGCGGCCACGTTCAGCACAAGATTTTCGATCCGCACGCCCCACTTGCCCGACCGGTAGAGACCCGGCTCGTTCGACGTAATCATGCCCTCTTCCATCGCGGTCCACGGCTCGGCGGGCGCGTAGTGCGAGATCACCTGCGGACCTTCGTGCACGTTCAGGAAATAGCCGACGCCGTGGCCGGTGCCGTGGCCGTAGTCCGCACCCGCTTCCCAGATCGGCGCGCGCGCGATCGCGTCGAGCATCGGCGAGCGGATGCCGCGCGGGAATTGCGCGCGCGACAACGCGATCATGCCTTTGAGCACGATCGTGAAATCGCGCCGCTGTGCCTCGCTCGGCGTGCCGATCGGCACCACGCGCGTGATGTCGGTCGTGCCGCTCAGGTACTGGCCACCCGAGTCGATCAGCAGCAGGCCGTCGCCCTCGATCACCGCGTGCGACGCCTCGGTCGCGCGATAGTGCGGCATCGCGCCGTTCGCGTTGAAACCGGCGATCGTCGAAAAGCTCAGCGACACGAAACCGGGACGGCGCGCGCGGGCGGCCGTCAGGCGTTCGTCGATGGTCAGCTCGGTGATGCGCTCGCGGCCCAATGCGCTTTCGAACCACGCGAAAAATTCGGCGAGCGCGGCGCCGTCCTGTTCCATCGTCGCGCGTACGTGGGCGGCATCGGCGGCGGTCTTGCACGACTTCAGGAACGTGGACGGGTTGACCGCCTCGACCACCGTCACCGACGACGGCACCGCCTGCAGCGAGCCGTACGTGATGCGGCGCGGGTCGATCAGCAGCGTGCTGCCGGCCGGCAGCACGGCGAGCGCGGCCGCGGCATTCGCATAGGGCTCGACGCCGATGCCGTCGCGCGCGAGCACCTCGGCGAGCGCCGGCGAAACCTTGCCGTCGGCGATGAACAGCGACACGCGATCCGTGCCGATCAGCGCATGCGCGACGAACACCGGGTTGTAGCTGACGTCGGTGCCGCGCAGATTCAGCAGCCACGCGAGATCGTCGAGCGTCGAGATGAAGTGCCACTGCGCGCCTTTGTCGGCCATCGCGCGGCGCACCTGCGCGAGCTTCTCCGCGCGCGCGACGCCCGCTTGCGGCGCGGCGTGCTCGAACACGGCGTCGGCCGGCAGCGACGGACGCTGCGCCCAGATCGCGTCGAACAGATCGGCGTCGGTGCGCAGTTGCACGCCCCGCGCGCTCAGCGCCGCGCTCAACGCGCGCGCCGCGGCCACGCCGAGCACCGCGCCGTCCACGCCGACCGTGCCGCCGCTCGCGACGTTCTGCGCGAGCCACTCGAAATGCGGCGAGGTCTGCTGGCCGCCCGTCATCTTCATCAGCTCGACGCCGGTGCCGGCCAGTTGTGCGCTCGCCTGCTCCCAGTAGCGGCTGTCGGTCCAGACGCCCGCGAAATCAGCAGTCACGATCAGCGTGCCGGCCGAACCGGTGAAGCCCGACAGCCACTGGCGGCCCTGCCAGCGCCCCGGCAGATATTCGGACAGGTGCGGGTCCGCGGACGGCACGAGGTAAGCGGCGAGGCCTTCGCGCGCCATCGCGGCGCGCAGGCTCGCAAGGCGCTCGGGAATGGAAGAGGTTTCGGGGAGTCGAGCGTTCATGGTGTTACCTGCAAAGATTCATCGATGGATTGATCGGCGCGGCTATGGGTGCGTTCATCGACGCGTTCATCGGCGCACTCGTCAGCACATTCATCGGCGGCGGGTCCGGTCCACAAAGAGGCCGACCGTCACGCCGACGGCAATGAGCGCAACGGCGGTGCACACCGGCCATTCGAGCATATCGCCGTCATGGAAGAAGCCTGTCACGTTGCCGGCCATGCGCGCGACGCTCGTGCAGAGCACGCCGGCCAGCAGCGCGATCCACCAGCGGACACGGCTCGAGCGGCGCAGCGGATGCAGCCACCAGCCCGCGAGGCCGACCGCCACGCCTAACACGAGGATACCTGGCCAACCCATCAGGAATAGGCTCCTGAACGGAATTCCCAATGAGTTTCCAGATGACCTTCGAAACAGTCTTCGAAGCGAGCGTCAAACCGAGCTTCAAAGCGGTCTTCAAAATGGGCCTGAAGGCGGCCTTCCTGGCGGGACAAAATTATTTTCGGATTTATCTGATAGGCGAAAGTAGCTGGCAAAGCTAGCATTTTTGCCTCGTTAACTATAGAAGTTCAGCATGGCGCTTTCCGCATAGCGGTTGAGTTTAGGGGTCGGGGTTTGGTTAGGCAAGTTGTCAGCGTGACGAAAAAATCGGACTCCCCGCCGTTGCCAGGCTGACGCCGCGCCATGCGCATCGCCCTTATCGAACCGGACGTGCAACACGCCAAACTGGTCGACCGGCTCATCTTCGCCGGCGGCCATGTGTGCCAGCACTTCACCACCAGCGCCAAGTTCCTGCAGCGCGCCCGCGACGAATACTTCGACCTTCTGATCACCGAAAGCTGGGCCGGCGACCATTGCGCCGAGGACGTGATCCCGCGCGCACGCTCGATCCTGCCGGGCCTGCCCATCATGATGATGATCACCGAGCCGCGCGAAAGCCAGATCGTCGCCGCGCTGCACGCCGGCGCCGACGACTGCCTGAGCAAGCCGGTGCGCGGCCCCGAAATGCTGGCGCGCGTCGAGGCGCTGCAACGCCGCGCGGGCCTGCGGCGGCCGGCGAACCGGCGGCGCAACGTCATCGGCGGCTATGCGTTCGACGCCGCCAGCTTTACCGTGACCTTCCGCGATCTGAGCGTCATCCTGACGCCCAAGGAATTCCGTCTCGCCCTGCTGCTGTTCAGCAACCTCGCGCGCCCGGTGCCGCGCGCGCACATCCTCGAAACCGTGTGGACACGGAGCCGCGACGTCAAGTCGCGCACCGTCGACACGCATGCGTCGCGGGTACGCACCAAGCTGCAGTTGCGCCCCGAACTGGGCTATTCGCTGGTGCCGGTCTATGGTTACGGCTACCAGCTCGACCCGGTTCCGCTGGAAAACGCGGCCGACGCGGGCTGACGCATGCGGGGTATGCGGCGTGCAGAATGTGAAAATCGAGGAAACGCTATAATATGGAGCTGAACGATAGCTCCCCAAAATGCAGCTTCTAACGATCGGAATCAACCATCACACTGCGCCTGTCGCCTTGCGCGAACGCGTGGCGTTTCCGCTCGAACAGATCAAGCCCGCCCTCGACACCTTCAAGGGCATCTGGCTGGGCCGCATGGCGCCCAATGCGCCGGAAGCGGCGATCCTGTCCACCTGCAATCGCACCGAACTCTATTGCGTCACCGACGACCTCGCCGCGCGCGAGGCCGCGATCCAGTGGCTGTCGAAATACCACAACCTGCCGATCGACGAACTCGCGCCGCACGTCTACGCACTGCCGCAGTCCGAAGCGGTGCGGCATGCGTTCCGCGTCGCGTCGGGGCTCGACTCGATGGTGCTCGGCGAAACGCAGATCGTCGGACAGATGAAAGACGCGGTGCGCACCGCGTCCGAAGCCGGCGCGCTCGGCACCTATCTGAACCAGTTGTTCCAGCGCACTTTCGCCGTCGCGAAGGAAGTGCGCAGCACGACCGAAATCGGCGCGCAGTCGGTCTCGATGGCTGCCGCCGCGGTGCGGCTCGCGCAGCGCATTTTCGACAAGATCGCGAATCAGCGCGTGCTGTTCATCGGCGCGGGCGAAATGATCGAGCTGTGCGCGACGCACTTCGCCGCCCAGCATCCGCGCGAGCTCGTCGTCGCGAACCGCACCGCCGAGCGCGGCATGCGGCTCGCCGAACGCTTCAACGGCCGGGCGATTCCGCTGTCGGAACTGCCGGCGCGCATGCACGAATTCGACATCATCGTGTCGTGCACGGCGTCCACCCTGCCGATCATCGGCCTCGGTGCGGTCGAACGCGCCGTGAAAGCGCGCCGCCACCGTCCGATCTTCATGGTCGACCTCGCCGTGCCGCGCGACATCGAACCCGAAGCCGGCCAGCTCGAAGACGTGTTCCTCTACACCGTCGACGACCTCGGCGCGATCGTCCGTGAAGGCAATGCGTCGCGGCAAGCCGCGGTCGCGCAGGCCGAGTCGATCATCGAAACGCGCGTGCAGAACTTCATGCAGTGGCTCGACGCACGCAGCATCGTGCCGGTGATCCGCCACATGCACACGCAGGCCGACGCGCTGCGCCGCGTGGAAGTCGAGCGCGCGCAGAAAATGCTCGCGCGCGGTGACGACCCGGCCGCCGTGCTCGAAGCGCTGTCGCAAGCGCTCACCAACAAGCTGATCCACGGTCCGACGCACGCGCTCAATCGCGCGAGCAGCGACAACCGCGACACGCTCATCGAGCTGATGAGCGGCTTCTACAAACATTCCGGCTCCTCGGAGCGTTAGCGGCGCTCGCCGCATCGTGCGCGCCACACAGCATGTGGCTCGCCACGCGTCTCCGTCCCGGGCCTTCGCCCGCCCCTGGCAGCCTTCCTTTCCGGAGCCCGCTCCGCTACCCGCCCGATGAAAACGAGCATGCAACGCAAGCTCGACCAGCTCACCACTCGGCTGGCCGAACTGAACGACCTGTTGAGCCGCGCCGACATTACCTCGAACCTCGACCAATACCGCAAGCTCACGCGCGAACACGCGGAGCTGGGGCCGGTCGTCGAGCAATACGCGCTGTGGCGCCAGGCGCAGAACGACGCGGCCACCGCGCAGGAACTGCTCGCCGATGCCTCGATGCGCGATTTCGCCGAAGAGGAAATCCGCGCCGCGCGCGAGCGCATGGAGACACTCGGCGTCGAGTTGCAGAAAATGCTGCTGCCGAAAGACCCGAACGACGACCGCAACATCTTCCTCGAAATCCGCGCGGGCACCGGCGGCGACGAATCCGCGCTGTTCGCGGGCGACCTCTTGCGCATGTATCTGCGCTTTGCCGAGCGCAATCGCTGGCAGGTCGAGATGATGTCGGCGAGCGAGTCGGACCTCGGCGGCTACAAGGAAGTGATCGTGCGGATCGCCGGCGAGGCCGCGTATTCGAAGCTCAAGTTCGAGTCGGGCGGACATCGCGTGCAACGCGTGCCGGCCACCGAAACGCAGGGCCGCATCCATACGTCGGCCTGCACGGTCGCGGTGATGCCCGAGGCGGACGAGATCGGCGAAGTCGAAATCAATCCGGCCGACCTGCGCATCGACACGTTCCGCGCGTCGGGCGCGGGCGGCCAGCACATCAACAAGACCGACTCGGCGGTGCGCGTCACGCACTTGCCGACCGGCATCGTCGTCGAATGTCAGGACGACCGCTCTCAGCACAAGAACAAGGACCGCGCGCTGAAGGTGCTCGCCGCGCGCATCAAGGACAAGCAGGCCAACGAGCAGCAGGCGAAGGAAGCGGCCACGCGCAAGAACCTGATCGGCTCGGGCGACCGCTCGGAGCGGATTCGCACCTACAACTTCCCGCAGGGACGCCTCACCGATCACCGCATCAACCTGACGCTGTATCGCCTCGATGCGATCATGGACGGCGATCTCGGCGAACTGATCGCGGCGCTCGTCAGCGAGCATCAGGCCGAGCTGCTGGCCTCGCTCGGCGACGCGGACTGACGCCGCGCCGGCCCGAATGACTGAATGAAGCCTCGACGATGAGCGACGCCCCCTCGCCTCCCCTCACGCCGCCCGCCACGGCTGGCGCGTTGTTGCGCGCGTCGCCGCTGCCGCGGCTCGAAGCGCGGATTCTGCTCACGCACGTGCTCGGCTGGCGGCAAACGCAGCTGATTACGCGCGGCGACGAAGCGCTCGATCCCGCGAGCGTCGAGCGTTACCGCGTGCTCGAAGCGCGCCGCGCGGCCGGCGAGCCGGTCGCGCAACTGGTCGGCACGCGCGAGTTTTTCGGGCTCGAATTCGCCGTCACGCCGCACGTGCTGATCCCGCGTCCCGAAACCGAACTGCTGGTCGAAACCACGCTTGCGGCGCTGGAACACCGGTCGCGGCCGTGCGTGCTCGATCTCGGCACCGGCACCGGCGCAATCGCGGTGGCGCTCGCGGCAACGCGGCCCGACGCGCGGCTCTGGGCGCTCGACCGCTCCGCCGACGCGCTCGCAGTGGCCTCGCGCAACGGTATGCGTCTGCTCGACGGCAATCGCCCGGGCGGCCCCGTGACGTTTCTGCAAAGCGACTGGTACGGCTCGCTCGACGCGGCGCTGCGCTTTGACGCGATCGTCAGCAATCCGCCGTATATCGCGAGCGGCGACCCGCATCTGCAGCAAGGCGATCTGCGTTTCGAGCCGCGTGGCGCGCTCACCGACGAAGCGGACGGCTTGAGCGCGATCCGCGCGATCGTCGCCGGCGCGCCCGCCCGCCTCGTCGCCGACGGCGTGCTGTGGATCGAGCACGGCTACGACCAGGCCGAAGCCGTGCGCGCGCTGCTCGCCGCGCGGGGTTTCGCAGCGGTCCGTTCGGAGCGTGACCTCGCCGGCATCGAGCGGATCAGCGGCGGCACGTGGCGCGGCGGAGCGGCCTGACCGCGCGCCAGCGGAGAGGAAATCGCGCACGCACGGCCCGCCGCACGAACCCTGCCGGACGATGCGGCCCCGGCTCACCGTACCGAAATCCGCTATCATTTCAGCCTATTCCCTACACATATCGGAACCGCAAGGTCAGCCATGGATACGCAACAACGCATCAAGCAAATCGTCGACGGCAACAACGTCGTCCTCTTCATGAAGGGCTCGGCCCAGTTTCCGATGTGCGGCTTTTCCGGCCGTGCCATCCAGATCCTGAAGGCATGCGGCGTCAGCGAAATCGAGACCGTCGACGTTCTCAAAGACGACGAAATCCGCCAGGGCATCAAGGTGTTCTCGAACTGGCCGACCATTCCGCAGTTGTACGTGAAGGGCGAATTCATCGGCGGCTCTGACATCATGATGGAGATGTATGAATCGGGCGAACTGCAGCAGCTGTTCGCGGCCGCCTGACGTTCGCTCCCCACGGGCGCCGCAAGCCATGGAAACACGCGCTGCGGCGCCCCGCCGGCTGATCGTCGCGATCACCGGCGCGACCGGCGCCATCTACGGCGTCCGGCTGCTTGAAACGCTGCGCCGGCTTGGCGGCGTCGAAAGCCATCTGCTGGTTTCAAGCGCGGGATGGCTCAACATCCAGCACGAACTCCAGTTGGGCAAGGAAGACGTGCATCCGCTCGCGGATGTCGTCCATTCGGTACGCGACATCGGCGCGAGCATCGCGTCGGGCTCGTTCGCGACCGACGGCATGATTGTCGCCCCCTGCTCGATGAAGACGCTCGCGAGCGTCGCGCACGGTTTCTCCGACAACCTCGTCACGCGCGCCGCCGACGTCACGCTGAAGGAACGCCGCCGGCTCGTGCTGCTCGTGCGCGAAACGCCGTTCAACCTCGCGCATCTGCGCAATATGACGGCCGTCACCGAAATGGGCGGCGTAATCTTTCCGCCGCTCCCCGCCTTTTATAACCAACCCGCTTCGATCGACGAGATGGTCGATCACACGGTCGCGCGCGTGCTCGATCTGTTCGCGCTCGGCCCGGCGCTGTCCCCTGCCTGGAAAGGGCTGCGCAACGCACAGGATTGACGCCCGGCACCGCGTCTCGCAGCACCGGCGTACGTGCCGCGCCCTCTGGCGGCTCTGGCAGCGACACGGGACGATTAACAACATCGGCGACACAATCAAATCCGCTTTGGCCCGTTTATCAAGCAGCCGTGCGGACTTATATTCGTGGTAATTCAATCTCCACGCCGCGACCGCAAGGCCGCGTTGTCGCCATGAACCGTTTACCTTCGCTTTTTCTGTCCCACGGTGCGCCTACGTTGCCGATCGATCCGTCGATGCCGTCCGCGGAATTCGGCGCGCTGAGCGCGCAACTGCCGCGTCCCGAAGCCGTGCTGATGCTGTCCGCCCATTGGGGCAGCGCCCAGCCGCTCGCGAGCATCGCGACGGCGCCCGAGACCATCCACGATTTCTACGGCTTTCCGCGCCAGTTGTACGAAATCCAGTACCCGACGTCGGGCGCGCCCGACGTCGCGCGCAGCGCCGCCGCGCTGCTCGGTGCGAACGGTATCGCCGCCGACGTTCAGCCGCACGGCCTCGACCACGGCGCATGGGTGCCGATGCTGCTTATGTTCCCGCATGCCGACGTGCCGATCGCGCAACTGTCGATCCAGCCGCATCTGAACGCGGAACATCATTTCCGCGTCGGCCGCGCGCTGCGGGCGCTGAAGGACGAAGGCGTGATGGTGATCGGCTCCGGCCAGATCACGCATAACTTGCGCGCCGCCGATTTTTCGGCGCGTCCGGAAGATGCCGATCCGCGCGTCGCTGAATTCACCGGCTGGTTCGAGGAGAAGCTCGCCGCACGCGACATCGACGCGCTGCTCGACTATCGCCGCCAGGCGCCGCACGCGGTGCTGATGCACCCGACCGACGAGCATCTGCTGCCCGTCTTCGCCGCACTCGGCGTCGCGGACGACGATTATTCGCTGGCGATCCAGTCGCTCGGCACTTACCAGCGCTCGCTGGCGATGACCAACTACGTGTTCGGCTCCGCCTGATCCGGCTTCGGCGCGCGCGGGCCCAACCGGCAACGGATCGCCAACACGCCCGCCGCCGCGCAGCGTCAACAAAAAAGCCCGCCTGAGCAACTCAGGCGGGCTTTGTTTCGTCCGGACCAGACCGACCGCGGTTGCGGTCCGGCAGCTCGGGAGCGCAGCGCTTAATGCGCGCCGATCCCTTCGAGCACTTCGTCGTGCTCTTCGCGCTCGTCGAGATACTCCGAGCGATAGCCGCTATTGACGCCCCAGTAGTAGAACGCCAGCGAGAAGGCGATCACGACCAGCATGTCCCAGCCGTACGGCAGGACGCCGAAGCCGCCGAACTCCTTGCTGCCGATCAGCGACAGAACCGCCATGACCGGCAGATACGCGACCAGCCACCATGCGGCCTTCAGATCGCGGCCCCAGCCCTCGAAGCCCGACTTCGCCTGGAAGTAGAAGTACACCGGCAGCGCGACGACCATCAGCAGGATGATTTCGCCGGTCAGCGGCCACTTCGCCCAGTACAGGATCAGCGAGGCGCAGACGAACGCGAACGGGGCGATCACCTTCATGCCCGCGATCTTCAGCGGACGCTCGAGATCGGTCGCGGCGCGGCGCAGCGCCATCAGGCTGATCGGGCCGGTCAGGTAGGAGATCACGGTCGCGACCGAGATCACCGCCGCGAGCGAGCTCCAGCCGCGGAAGAAGAACAGGAAGATGAACGACACGAACAGGTTGAACCACATCGCCGGACGCGGCACGCCATAGAACGGATGCACCTGGCCGAAGATCTTCGGCATCGTGTTGTTGCGCTCCATGGCGTAGATCATGCGCGTCGTGGTCGCCATATAGGTCGTACCGGTGCCGCTCGGGCTCACGAACGCATCGACGTACAGCAGGATCGCGAGCCAGTTCAGGTTCAGCGCGATCGCCAGTTCCGCGAACGGCGACGCGAAGCTGAAGTGGCTCCAGCCCTTCATCACGTCAGCCGGGTTCACCGAGCCAATGTAGGCGATCTGCAGCAGCACGTAGATCACGAGCGCGAGCAGGATCGAGCCGATCACCGCGAACGGCACGCTCTTCGCCGGATTGCGCGCTTCGCCGGCGAGGTTGATCGGACTCTGGAAGCCGTTGAACGCGAACACGATGCCGCTCGTCGCGACGGCGGTCAGCACCGCCGACCAGCCGTACGGCGCAAACGCGGTGGTCTGCCCGAAGTTCTCGGTGTGGACGCCGGTCAGCATCAGCCCGAGGATCGTGGCGCCGGGAATGATGAACTTGAAGATCGTGATCGCCGTATTGGCGCGCGCGAACAGCTTCACGCCCCAATAGTTCAGCAGGAAGTAGATGATCACGAGCCCGGCGGACAGCAGCAAGCCGTTCGTGGTCAACGATCCGTTGACGAACAGCGCATGAGCCCAGTCGTAGGGCCACGTGCTCATGTATTGAATGGACGCCTCGGCCTCGATCGGAATCACCGATACGATCGCGATCCAGTTGGCCCACGCGCTGATGAAACCGACCAGCGCCCCGTGCGAGTAGCGCGCGTAGCGCACCATCCCGCCAGATTCCGGAAACATCGCGCCGAGTTCCGCGTAGGTCAGCGCAATCGCAAGAATCACAACCGCCCCGATGATCCAGGCGCAGATAGCGGCCGGACCGGCAATCTTTGCGGCCTTCCACGCGCCAAACAGCCAGCCCGATCCGATAATCGAGCCCAAACCGGTCAGCATCAGTGCGAATGGCCCGATGTTCCGTTGTATAGAACTTTTCACGTCTTCTCCTAAATCAGAACCATGCCGGCACCGCGTGACATCGCTTGTGGCGCTGGGAACGGGTGACACGCATGAATGCGCGTCGAAAGAGGCAAATCAGGTGCAACCGACGCGCGGCGCGTAGTTTAACGGTTGCACCGTATTACTGCAGCGAAATCAAGGGTTCTCCCTAGCAAAAAGATGTCCAGATACGCAAGCTTTGTAAGAAATTTACGACCAAGTCTGTCAAAGTATGGCCGAGAGTCTCACAGACTGTTGACCTTTTGGCGAAATCGCCGTATAAAGTTGGAGCAGGATTTCAAGTGGCGAGTGAAGTGGTTCTTTCGTAGGTCGCCCATCAACGGTACTCCGGTTGGTCCCATTACCCCTTCCTTGATTTTCATGCACCCCCGGGCTTCGGCCTTATTTACCATTTTTAGGAAAAAGTAATATGGAAACCGGTACCGTCAAGTGGTTCAATGACGCAAAGGGCTTTGGCTTCATCACGCCGGACGGCGGCGGCGAAGATCTGTTCGCGCATTTCTCGGAAATCCGCACGGAAGGCTTCAAGACGCTGCAAGAAAACCAGAAGGTGACGTTTGAAGTGAAGACGGGCCCGAAGGGCAAGCAAGCGGCTAACATCAAGCCGGTGTAAGCTCCGCGCTTCATTCTGGACGCACCCCAAACCCCGCTTCGGCGGGGTTTTTTATTATCCGTCACAAATTGAATGCGCGGATTAACTTCGCAATCCGCTACGGTTTATTTGACGATTATTCGAGATTATCCAAACACGCGCCGGGCATGAATGCCGAGGCCGGTCGCCACACTCGCGAGCCGGTCGCCGAACACCGCTTTCGCATCCGGAAATGCCGCGGCCAGCGCGCCCGACAAAAACGCGAGGCCCGTCGAGCCGCCCGTGAAGTAGACCGCGTCGACATCGCGCGCCGCGACGCCGGCCGCCTGGACCGTATCGCGCGCCGCCTGCACGATGCGCCGCGTTTCGTCATCGCCGGCCTTGATGAGCTGCGCTTCGTCGAACGCGAGGCGCAGGTCGTCTTCCACTTCCTCGAGATCGATCACGGTCTCGCCGCCCGCCGCGACGCCGATTTTCGCCTCCTCCGCATGCGCGGCGAGCGCATGGCCAAAGCGCTGCTCGACGACGCGCATCAGCCGGTCGTGATGCCTTGCGTCGCTGAAAAGATGCCGCATCAGCGCCAGCTCGCTGACGCGCTTCGGTGTGTACACGGTGTTGATCAGATGCCAGGTCGCGAGATCGAAATAGATCCGGTTCGGAATTTCGCGGCCTTCCGGATCGAGCGACTGATAGCCGAGTTCGCGCAGGATCGTCGAGAGTTCGACGCGGCGGTCGAAGTCCGTGCCCGCGACGTGCACGCCGTGATGAGCCAGCACGTCGTCCTTGCGCTCGACGCGCTTCATCCGCTGCGGCCCGACGCGCACGAGCGAAAAGTCCGACGTACCGCCGCCGATGTCGGCCACGAGCACGAGCCCCTCTTCCGTCAGATGCGATTCGTAGTCGAACGCGGCGGCGATCGGCTCATACTGGAAATGAATCTCGCGCAAACCGACCGTGCGAGCTGCGGCTTCGAGCTGCTGCTGTGCCATCTGGTCGGCGCGCGGGTCGTCGTCGACGAAAAACACCGGACGGCCCAGCACCGCGCGGTCGATCGCCTCGCCGGCGCTCGTTTCGGCCGAGCGCTTCAGGTGATTCAGGAAAATCGCGATCACGTCCGTATATTTGATCGCGGAGCCGTCGCCGAGATCGGTCGAATTCTCGGCGAGCGGCGAGCCGAGAATGCTTTTCATCGAGCGCATCAGACGGCCATCGAAACCGTCGATGTAGGCCGCGAGCGCCGCGCGCCCGAATTCGCTGGTGTTTTCGTCGGTATTGAAAAAGACCGAGGTCGGCAGCGTTGTGTAGGCGCCCTCGACCGGCGCGAGCCTTAGCTGCACACCATCGGAAATCGCGACGGCCGAGTTGGAAGTACCGAAGTCAATCGCGCAATAGTTCATGGCAGGAATCGCCGCTCACGGCTGGCGCGGACAGAAAGGGGAGCGGCTTTGTATCACGAAAACTCGGCCAGTATCAACTGAGGTATCCGCGGTGGTCGGGACATCGCAAAACGCGAGCCGAACCAGAGCGAACGAAAGCGGGCAAAAACACACGGAACAGATATTGCTTCTTCGGGCAGGATACACCACCAGAATTCGCCATCACGGAGACTTCGAGCAATGAGCGCGCCGCCCACCGCCGCCATCGACGAGAAAAACGCCACGCTCATCGAGACCGATCTGCCCTCGCGGCTCGACCGCCTGCCGTGGGGCCGCTTTCATACGCTGATCGTAGCGGCGCTCGGCGTGACGTGGCTGCTCGACGGCCTCGAAGTGACGCTGGCCGGCGCGGTCGCGAGCGCGCTGAAAACGAGCCCGGCGCTGCGCTTCTCGAATGCCGACGTCGGCCTCGCCGGCAGCGCGTACATTGCCGGCGCGGTGCTCGGCGCGCTCGGCTTCGGCTGGCTGACCGACCGGCTCGGCCGCCGCAAGCTCTTTTTCATCACGCTCACGCTGTATCTGGCCGCGACCGCGGCCACCGCGCTGTCGTGGAATCTCGCGAGCTTCATGCTGTTTCGCTTCCTGACCGGTGCGGGCATCGGCGGCGAATACACGGCGATCAATTCGACGATCCAGGAATTCACGCCGGCGCGCGTGCGCGGCTGGACCGACCTCGGCATCAACGGCACGTTCTGGGTCGGCGCCGGACTCGGCGCGGCGGGCTCGCTGGTGCTGCTCGACCCGCACCTACTGCCGGCCGATTGGGGCTGGCGCGCCTGCTTCTTCATCGGCGCGGTGCTCGCGCTCGCGATCCTGCCGATGCGCGTCTGGGTGCCCGAAAGTCCGCGCTGGCTACTCACGCACGGCGGCGAACGCGATGCGCGGGAGATCGTCGCCGGCATCGAGACGCGCTTTCGCAACGAAGGCCACACGCTCGCCGACGACAGCCTCACGCGGCTGCGGCTGCGCGCTCGCGACCATACGCCATTGCGCGAGGTGTTCCATACGCTCTTTAACGTGCATCGACGTCGTGCGCTGGTCGGCCTCACGCTGATGACCGCGCAGGCGTTCTTCTACAACGCGATTTTTTTCACCTACGCGCTCGTGCTGACCGATTTCTATGGCGTGCCGGGCGGCCATATCGGCTGGTATCTGCTGCCGTTCGCGCTCGGCAATTTCCTCGGACCGATCGTGCTCGGCCGGCTCTTCGACGTGATCGGCCGGCGCAAGATGATCGCGACGACCTATGCGCTGTCGGCGATCCTGTTGACGCTCTCCGGTTACCTGTTCGAGCGGCAACTGCTCACCGTCGTCACGCAGACGGTCGCGTGGATGGTGATTTTCTTCTTCGCGTCGGCGGCCGCGAGTTCGGCGTATCTGACGGTGAGCGAATCGTTTCCGCTCGAAATCCGCGCGCTCGCGATCGCGGTGTTCTATGCGTTCGGCACGGCGCTCGGCGGCATTGTCGGGCCAGCGTTTTTCGGCCGGCTGATCGATACGCACCAGCGCGGCGAAGTGTTTTTCGGCTATCTGGTCGGCTCGGCGCTGATGCTGGCGGCGGCGATCGTCGCGGCGATCTGGGGAGTGGATGCGGAGCGTAAATCGCTCGAACAGGTGGCGGCGCCGCTGTCGAGTGTGGGGGACGATGGGGATCGGCATGGGTAGTCAACGGGACTCTCGACGACCCGGCTCTTTCGCTCATGCCCGATATGTTCGCCACTCATGTTCACGACTCCGCGTCTACGCGCTGTAACGTCACGCGAGTTTTGACACTGTTTCACGAATAAGCAGGTGCCAGCGCCGAGTCATCTTGCGCGCCATGAGCGGCGCAGTGACATTGTGATCCCCGTCCACACAAGGCTTTTCAGCCACGAGGGTTGTGAACGACCACGCAAACAACGCATTCCTATGCGCTCACCACTCTATCCCGAAAAAAATATTCAAATCGCCCTTGGTAGCATGGTTCGGCACTTTTTTTGAGCTATAGACCTTTTCGGTCCGTATTGGGTGAAAGAGAAGATAAATTGAACAACGCGTACGGAGATTTTTGCATGGCCGATATTTTTTTAAAGATTGGCGGCATGGCAGGCGAATCGCAGGATGTCATTCATAAAGGTGAAATCGAACTCATTAGCTGGCACTGGAAGATGGCCCAGTCATCTTCGATGGTCTCCGGCTCAGGTGGTGGCATGGGCAAAGCTACGATCAATGATCTGCAATTCGTTCACCAAATCGATCGCGCCAGCCCCAATCTGATGCGTGATTGTCTCACCGGCCGTCGTATCCCCGAAGCTACTCTGTCGGTACGAAAATCCGGAGGACAGCCGCTCGACTTTCTGACAATCACAATGGGGGATGTTCTTATTACAGCTGTTGAGCCGATTGTTTTCGATTACAACTACCACGAAAGTGTCACCCTTTCCTTCGCTCGCGTAAAGCAGGAATATAAGATCCAGTCTCAGTCGGGCGGCAGTGCTGGTACCGTTACCGCCAGCTTTGATATCAGAGAGAATCGTGAACAATGAAAAGGTCTTATAACTACGTCGCACTGGCAATTGGCGGCGTCTTGTTGATTATGGCGGCGCTTGTTGGTTTAAACACGATGGTTTTTTACCGAACCTCTGCTGTTGGTATAGCCAGAGTAGCCCGTCTGAATGCGGGTAACCATCACCCTCAAATAGAATTCGATGCCACCAATGGACAGCATTACCGCTTGCCTGCCAGTTCATGGCAGGCAGTAGAAATTGGCCAGAAATTAAGGATTCGCTATTGCGCTGATGCTCCCCGGGCATCTGTGGTAATCGACAGCATCATCGATATCTGGATATGGTTTTTCTTCTTGCTCTTTCTCGCGGCCATGTTTTTGATTGGTGGAGTAAGAGACTTGAGATTTGAGCGAGTAAGTATCAGATGAAGATATTGAGAAAAAGTGGTTGGACATTTGATACGAGTGCCGGCGGTGGGGCTGGCTACGGTATGTTTTCCACCGAAGGTGGAATATTTGTTCTCGATGATCTCGAAGGGAATAGACATCGATATTTTTTTAGTGCGTTCGGCCCCTCGCTTTCATGGGCGCTAACGTCACTTCTGCGTATTCCGAAACTGGCGCTCCCCAAGATTATTGTCAAAGGAGATGAATTGAGTGGATCGGCGGCTACGTCCAATTTCAAAAGCTATGGAAAACTTTTTCTAACCGAAAGCTTCAAAGGGGTGGATTTGAAGGACCCGCGGAGCCTCGAGGGTGGAACGGTATATCTGGAAGGGGCAGGAGGATATCTGCTGGGCGGCAACGGATCGTTAATGATGCAAGGGATCAGCCGAGCCTTGCTTTTGATGGGAGTCGCCAAACCAGATTTGATCGGCATGGCGATTCGAAGCGCTCCAGCAGCTTTGACAATGGCAGGCGTCAACGAAGGCCTACAGAATATGGCTGCCCTGGCATTCATGCTAGGGCAAATTACCTATTAGGGCCTTTACTCCGACGACTCCGACTGACATCGCTCCTGTACGCCCCGCATAACCCCACGAAAAAAAACGCGCGAACAATGCCGCGCGTTTTTTATAGCCACTCACGGCAAGTGCCGAGAATCAGCCTCTCAAAAAACCTTCTTCCACCCACCGCCATACGCGATGTCCGCGAACGGCGCACGCTGGCGCGCCGCCTTCTCGCGTTCGCGCAGCACCGGGTCCAGTTTCTCGACGTCACCATAATGGCCCAGCGAAATGACCGCGATCGGCTCGACGTCGCTCGGCAACTCGAAGGCCGTGCGGAATGCGTTCACGTCGAAACCGCTCATCTGATGCGCGGCCAGCCCCAGCGCATGAGCCTGCAACACCAGCGACATGGCCGCCGCGCCCGCATCGTATTGCGCGCAGCGATTCACCTCACCCTTGTTGGTGAGCGTGTGCGTGGTCACCACGATCAGCACCGGCACAGGCGCATTCCAGCCCTGGTTGAACGGTACCAGCGTGGCAAAAGCCTTCTTGAATGCAACTTCGTCGACGCTGCGATCGAAGACGAGAAAACGCCAAGGCTGCGCGTTGTACGAAGACGGCGCCCAGCGCGCCGCTTCGAGCACGGCGCGCAGCTGCTCGCGGCTCACCGGCTCGCTCGAATACGCGCGCGGGCTCCAGCGGCCTGCAATCAGCTCGTGAATGGCAACTTCAGTAGAGGCGGGTTTGTTGGTCATGCGCTTCTCTCGGTGGAAATCCATGATCGCCGGGCGGCTGCCCGGGGCCACATAGGATAACGGGCTTTCGGCACACGCTCCACCGGGCGGGACGGTCGTATGCGCGCTAGCCGCAAAAAGCGGACGGCCCCGTTGCGGGGCCATCCGCTGCTGCGTGTTTTACGACGCCATCACACTGGGCAAACAGCGTTAGACCGCCTGCGGCGTCGGCACCTTGGCCGGCCGGTTGATACGCAGCACGATCACCGCGGCGACGAGGCACAAGCCGCCCGAGATCATCGACGCCACAGTGTAGGTGCCGAGGCTCGCGCGCAGCATGCCTGCGCCGAGCGCCGCAAACGCAGCACCGAGCTGGTGGCCCGCCACCACCCAGCCAAACACGATCGGCGCCGATTCCTTGCCGTAGACGTCGGTGGCAAGACGCACGGTAGGCGGCACCGTGGCAATCCAGTCGAGGCCGTAGAACACCGCGAACAGCGGCAAACCGAAAAAGTCGATACCGAACGCGTGCGGCAGATACATCAGCGACAAACCGCGCAGGCCGTAGTACCAGAACAGCAGCACGCGGCTATTGAAACGGTCCGACAGCCAGCCCGACAGCGTCGTGCCGAACAGATCGAACACGCCCATCGCAGCGAGCAGCGACGCGCCCTGCACCTCGGTCATGCCGTAGTCTCCGCACATCGCGATCAGATGGGTGCCGACATAGCCATTGGTGCTCGCGCCGCAAATAAAAAAGCTGAAGAACAGCAGCCAGAAATCGCGCGTCCGGCTCGCCGACGCGAGCGTGCCGAATGCGATCGCCAGCGGATTCTGCTTCGTGACGGTCTTGGCGAGCGGCGCATCGTGCGGCTCGCCGTACGGGCGCAGTTTCATGTCTTCCGGATGCTCGGGCAGCAGGAACGCGACGAGCGGAATCACGATGCCGGCCGCGAGCGCCACGACCCACACGACCTGGCGCCAGCCGTAGTGCTCGGCGATCGCCGCGAGCATCGGCAGGAACACGAGCTGGCCCGTGGCCGAACTGGCCGTCAGGATACCCATCACGAGACCGCGGCGCGTCGTGAACCAGCGCGTCACGACGGTCGCCGACAACGATAGCGCCGCCACGCCGGTCGAGCCACCGACCATCACGCCCCAGATCAGCACCATCTGCCACGGGTGCGCCATCAGCGACGACAGCGCCACGCCCGCCGCCATCGTGGCGAGCGCGGTCAGCAGCGTGGGACGCACGCCGAAGCGCTGCATCGCGGCCGCCGCGAACGGCCCCATCAGGCCGTACAGCGCAATGTTCACGGAGATCGCCAGCGAAATCGTCGCGCGGCTCCAGCCGAATTGGTGTTCGAGCGGCACCATCATCACGCTCGGCGTGGCGCGCGTGCCCGCCGCGGCGAGCAGCACCAGAAACACCACGGCGACGGTCAGCCACCCGTAGTGGAAACGCCCGCCTATCAGTCTCGCAGCCCAGTTCATCGGTTCTCCAGTCGACGCGCGCCGTGCAGCAGCGCCGCGCGTATCGTTACGGCTTCGGCAAAGGAACTTGTGACAGAGCGGTCACAATAGTGTTGCGATCTTAGTTACCGATCGGTAACATGTCAAGGCGTCAATTTCAGCAGGTATCCATCCATGTCCGATAGCGAAACTCCCAAGCCTTCTCCGGCACGGCGCGCGCGCGGCGTGCCGACGGCCGGGCCGCAGGCGCAGCGCAATCTGTTGCGCGCCGCGAGCGAACTGTTCTATCGCGAAGGCGTACGCACGGTCGGCGTCGATGCGGTGGTCGAGCATGCCGGCGTGAACAAGATGAGTCTGTACCGGCAGTTTTCGTCGAAAGACGAGCTCGTGATGGCGTATCTCGAACAGAAGGACGAGCAGTTCTTCGGCTACGTGGAAAAAAGCTTCGCCAAACATCCGGGCGAACCGGCAAAGCAGCTTCAGCAGTATTTCGACGATCTCTCGGTGCGCGCATCCATCGAGAACTATCGCGGCTGTCCGTTCGTGAACGTCTCGGTGGAATTCGCGGATACCGGGCATCCTGCGCGGCAGTTCGTGTTCCGCAACAAGGAGCGTCTGATGGCGCGTCTGCTCGACCTGTCGACGGCGGCCGGCGCGGACGATCCGGCCGCGCTCGCGAATGCGCTCGGCTTGCTGATCGAGGGCGTGTATGCGGCGAGTCAGACGTACGGGCCAGGATGCGGGCCGATTCTGGCCGCGCCGAAGGTTGCCGCGCAGTTGATCGCCGCGGCGTGCGGTGGGCCGCAAGCGCGTTGAGTTGGCGCCGATCCCCGCCGCTAAAATGGCGCTTTTACCCGCCTCGCTCATCCCATGCCGTTGCCCGCCGAATCTCACGACACCGTTATCGCCGCGACCCGCCACTGGCTGACCGAGGCCGTGATCGGACTCAACCTGTGTCCGTTCGCCAAGGCCGTGCATGTGAAAGGACAGATTCGCTACGCGGTCAGCGACGCCGAAGACATGGAAGCGGTGCTGGCCGATCTCGAAGCCGAGCTTCAGGCACTCGTCGATGCCGATCCGAATGCCGTCGACACCACGCTGCTGATCCTGCCGCGCGCACTCGGCGATTTCCTCGACTTCAACGATGGCCTCTACTTCGCGGACCGGCTCATCAAACAGTTGCGGCTCGAAGGGATCATCCAGATCGCGAGCTTTCATCCGCATTACCAGTTCGAAGACAGCGAGCCCGACGACATCGAGAATTACACGAACCGGGCGCCCTATCCGATCCTGCATCTGCTGCGCGAAGACAGCATCGATCGGGCCGTGGCAGCGTTCCCCGAGGCGGAAGAGATCTACGAGCGCAATCAGGACACGCTGCGGCGCATCGGTCTCTCGGGCTGGAATGCGTTGATGAAACGGTGAAGCGGTAAAGCGGTAAAGCGCGCCACGCTAACGGCTATTCACGCCGCGCGCCAAACCGCCTGCCCACCAAACCGACGAACTCAAAGAGACGTCAAGCAAAGACTTCAAGCCGGCAGAAAGAACCGCTCTTTCAACGCCTCGAGCCCGAGCGTGTCCATCACCTCGGTCAGCCGTTCGGCCGGCCGGCGCCGCGGCAGATCCTTGTAGTGCGCGACGATCAGCTCGTTTTTCATCGAGTGTTCCCAGCCGACCAGCTCGGTCACGCTGACCTGATACCCGTGCGCCTCGAGTTGCAGACAGCGCAGCACATTGGTGATCTGGCTGCCGAATTCGCGCGTATGCAGCGGATGCCGCCAGATTTCCGTCAACGCGTTCTTCAGCGACCGTCCCTTGTTCTGCCGCAACACGCCGGCCACTTCAGCCTGACAACACGGCACGACGACGATGTACTTCGCGTGCTTTTCGAGCGCGAAGCGGATCGCATCATCGGTCGCGGTATTGCACGCATGCAGCGCCGTCACGATGTCGACCTGCGCGGGCAGACGCGTCGACGTGATCGACTCCGCCACCGACAGATTCAGGAACGACATCCCCTTGAAGCCGAGCCGCGCGGCCAACTCTTCGGACTTCGTAACGAGTTCTTCGCGCGTTTCGATGCCGTAAATGTGCGAAGCCCCACCTGCGGTGTCCTGAAACTCCTTGAAAAAAAGGTCGTACAGAATAAAACCGAGGTAGGACTTGCCCGCGCCGTGATCGACGAGGGTCAGGCCGTCTTGTGCGCTCTTGAGGTCTTTGAGCAGCGGCTCGATGAACTGAAACAGGTGGTAGACCTGCTTCAGCTTGCGGCGGCTGTCCTGATTCATCTTGCCGTCGCGCGTGAGGATATGGAGTTCCTTCAGGAGCTCGACGGACTGGTTAGGACGGATTTCGTGAGATTTACCTGACATCGTGTAAGCCGGCATCAATTACAACGCGAACGTGCGACAGATGACGGAAAAAGAGAAAAGTTGCTGCCAGTTTACCCAAAGTGCGACGCTCCCCGCGAGGAAGCCGTACGAATCATGCAAGGCATGCCATCAACCTGGAACACTTCCTGCTCGGAAAGCGACGCGCGGAG
This sequence comes from Burkholderia sp. Ax-1724, assembly GCF_011752995.1. Lineage (GTDB taxonomy): Bacteria > Pseudomonadota > Gammaproteobacteria > Burkholderiales > Burkholderiaceae > Paraburkholderia. Next base: position 121,365 of record NZ_VWWL01000018.1, on the reverse strand, counting down.
GCGTCGCGGGAATGGCCTGAAGACAGCTTATGCGCCGGCCGGGCTCCCGGGTCCAAGCCGTGTCGCCAGAAACAGGACGCTGCAGGCGCAACGCCGGACACGCGAACCGAAAGCATGTGGGGAGGACGGTCCCGGAACACGGACCGAACGTTACGTAACCAGCGGCACGCCCGGATCGCAACCGGACGTGTGCTCGGACGATAGATGAGGCAGCAATGGATACGGTACCCAACGGCAACGTTGAACAGAAGTTTCAGGAAATGCTGGCAAAGCTCACCACGACGCCAGCCTGGTCGGAGAAACAGCAGCTCGAACTGGAGATGGCGCGAGACATCTCCACCGAAATGCTGCGGCTCGCGGAAATCATGCGCGACGGCAGCGTCGATCTCGAAACGTGCCTCACGATGCTCAAGTACGCGAAAGTACTCGACTTCGTGATGACTACGCTGGCGTCGCGGCGCGACATCAAGCCGCAAACGCTGCGCGTCATCTTCAAGCTCGCCGGGCTGAAAGTGGACGAAGCCTACCCCGGCTAGCAGTTCGGGAGCGCGGCGCGAATCGCCGGATGCCTGGCATTGCGTAATGAACTCCCATTCACGACGATCCGCCATGACAATGCGCGAGCGGCTGGACGCCGCTCGCGATGCAAGGCCTCTGCTCTTTTGAGTCGCTCGCGACGCGGCCTTCCATTCACGCCTGCGGCGCTTCGAGCGGCGGCGTTCCCTCATGAAATAGCGTTTTGAGCTGCGTGCGCAGTTCCGGCGAATCCGCATGTTTGTGAACCGAGACCGCGTGCTGGACGGCAGCTTCGAGCAATTCGCTCTCGCTGTCGGCGGACAACGCAACGGTGCAATGCATTTCGCTCGGAAACTCGCGACAGTCGATGTATTGGCGGCTCATGGCAATCTCCTTGATAGAGACGATCGGCCCTTCCATCGATTGAACGCGCGAAGCGCGTCGGCTGCCATCTGACGCGATGACGCTGCCGCGCATGGCAACGGCGGGCGACACGGCGCAGCAAAGCGAGGGGATCAACGCGGTGATCGGCGGGGGAATGACGCGAACGGCGTCCGATGGAAGGTGTTTGAAAAGTATAGGTCGCGAGGGTCGGCAGCGATGCGGCGAACGCCATGCACAGCAACGCCGGGGGCGACGGAATCCAGTATTTTCCGGCCCATCCGCACCGCGCCGAACGTCGTGTCTGTGCCGGTATCGGTACCCGGCCGCGTTTGCTCCCTGCTGCGTGCGATGTGACAATGACGCCCTTCGCGCTGCGGTCCGCTCGTTCCGCGAACCCGGCGCTGCCAGCCCCGCTTATCCGCAGAACCGCATGCCATCCTCGCTCGATTCCCCCTGCGTCGCCGTGATCGGCGGCGGCCCCGCCGGCCTGATGGCCGCCGAGACGCTTGCCCGGCGCGGCGTGCAAGTCCACGTGTATGACGCGATGCCGTCGGTCGGCCGCAAGTTTCTGATGGCGGGCAAAGGCGGCATGAACATCACGCATTCGGAACCGCTCGAACCGTTTCTTGGACGCTACGGCGCACGCCGCGCGCAGATCGAGCCGCTCCTCGACGCGTTCGGCCCCGATGCGCTGCGCGCGTGGCTGCACGACCTGGGCGTCGAGACGTTCGTCGGCAGTTCGGGGCGAGTCTTCCCGTCCGACATGAAGGCCGCGCCGATGCTGCGCGCGTGGCTGCATCGGCTACGCGAAGCGGGTGTGCAGTTTCATATGCGTCATCAATGGAGCGGTTGGGCCGCGACTCCCGGCGACGCCGCGGCTCACACGCTTCGGTTCGACACACTGGGCGGCGAACAGACCGTCAGCTGCGACGCCGTGGTGTTCGCGCTCGGTGGCGCGAGCTGGCCGCGCCTCGGCTCCGACGCCGCATGGGTGCCGCTGATGGCCACGCGCGACATACCGGTGACGCCGCTGCGCCCCGCGAACTGCGGCTTCGACGCGGACTGGAGCCCTTATCTGCGCGAGCGTTTCGCGGGTCAGCCGCTCAAGCCCATCGCGATCACACTCACCGATTTAGACAAAAAAGTCCACAATCGACAAGGTGAAGCACTTCTGACTGAAACGGGCCTCGAAGGGAGCCTGATTTACGCGTTGTCGGCGCCGATCCGCGAGCGGATTCTGGCCGACGGCGACGTCACGATTTCACTGGATCTCGCGCCAGGCTTGCCTCTCGAGCGAGTCGTCGCGGAAGTGACGCGACCGCGCGGCTCGCGTTCGATTGCGAGCCATCTGCATGGCCGGATCGGGATTGGCGGGGTCAAACTGGCGCTGCTGCACGAAATTCTGCCAAAGGAAGCCTTCACCGACGCCACCGCTCTCGCGCAGGCGATCAAGGCGCTGCCGGTACGGCTCGTACGGACGCGGCCGATCGAGGAAGCGATCAGCACCGCCGGCGGCATTCCGTTCGAAGCGCTCGACGGCAATCTGATGATCGGGCAGATGCCCGGCGCGTTCTGCGCCGGCGAAATGCTCGACTGGGAAGCGCCGACCGGCGGATATCTGCTGACGGCGTGCTTCGCGAGCGGGCTCGTGGCGGGTCGGGGCGCGTGCGCGTACCTGGAAGCGCGCGCGGCTTCGGTGTGAGGCGCGGATTGTGATTGGGGTGCGGACCGGGGCGCAAATCAAGTGGCAAATCGAGTGGCAAGGATACAGCGCCCCTCACGCCGTTTTCCTTCACCGCACCTTAAGCCGCCACAACGAAGTCACCTCGGCCGCCCGTGCCGCATGGAGCGGATCGTTCCTGTCGCTCGCCTTCGGATGCCGCGGACGAATATCCTCGCGCCCCGCGACGCTGAGCCCCGCGTTGTCGATGGCGGCCAACAGCCATTCGCGCGAGCGCAGACCGAGATACTCGGCGAAATCGGAAATGATCAGCCAGCCTTCGCCGCCCGGCGACAGATGATCCGCGAGACCGTTGAGGAAACCGAGCAGCATGCGGCTGTCCGGATCGTAGACCGCGTATTCGAGCGGCGATGCGGGCCGCGCCGGCACCCACGGCGGATTGCAGACGACGAGCGGTACCTGCCCTTGCGGAAACAGATCCGTCTGCACGATCTCGACCTGCTGCGCGTAACCGAGACGCGCGAGGTTTTCGCTCGCGCACGCGAGCGCGCGCGGGTCCTGATCGGTCGCGACGATTTTCTGCACGCCGCGTTTGGCGAGCAGCGCGGCCAGCACGCCCGTGCCAGTGCCGATGTCGAAGGCTTTGTCGAGCGCGGGCAGCGGCGCGCGCGCGACGAGATCCACGTATTCGCCGCGCACCGGTGAAAACACGCCGTAGTGCGGATGGATGCGCTCGCCGAGCGCGGGAATCTCCACGCCCTTCTTGCGCCATTCGTGCGCGCCGATCAGACCGAGCAGTTCGCGCAGTGACACGACCGAGGCTTCATCAACGGCTGGCCCGTAGGCTTCCTCGCACGCCTGCCGCACGTCCGGCGCGCGGCGCAGCGAAATGCCGTAATCGGCGTCGAGCGGAATCAGGATCATGCCGAGCGTGCGTGCGCGTTGCGACTGTGCCTGCCGATGCAGATTGAACGCATCGAGCGGCGTCGCGCCCTGCTTGCGCGGCTTGCGTTCGAGCCGGCGCGTGACGGCTTGCAGCAATTGGCGCGCGTTCTGGAAGTCGCCGCGCCACAGCAGGGCCGTGCCTTCGCAAGCAAGCCGGTAGGCCGAGTCGGCGGTGGTGCGGTCATCGGCGACGACGACGCGCTTCGGCGGCGGCACGGCCGCCTCGGAACGCCAACGCGCGGTGCGCGGGCCGTCGGCTTCGGGCCAGGTGATGGTTGCGGGAGTTGCGGCGCTGGTCATGAGATCGGGTGGGGTCGATGGTGCGTCGCCGGAGCCGTTGCCCGCTGCTGCGAGCCGGAACGTCCGCGGGCCATACCGGGCGACGCCCGAATAGTACCGTACCGGTGGTGCGTGGACCGGTGGAGCGAGGTGTACGGGGCGTACCGGTGCAGAGGTTAAGGTGAGTTCCGTAGTGCGGTTAGCACGGAAAATAGACTAAAAAGTCCACAATCGACAAGGTGAAAGAGATATCTCTATTTCGAAGTGGCATGGAATGCTCTCCGCTCATGCGAAGTCACCATAAAATTCTCATTTATCACGATATTTCATTGCATATTTTCTCAGAAAAACAAAAAATTCCGTCAAAACATCGACGGCGTTCTTTTTTCTCATGGTTCGAGCCAGCCACGCGAAATCAGGCACCAGCGGGCCCCGCCCGCCGGTGCCGAGCCGCATCAACCGGTCAGCACCGAGTTGTAGGCCGTACCCGCGATCACCACGTTGTTCAGCGTGATGCCGTTCGTGTTGGCGACGAAAACCGGTCCCGGCACCGTCGACGATGCCGGTCCGACGCACACCGGCGTACCGAGGTTGCAGTTCGTGATCGTCACGCCTGTGATCGGCGTGACGGTCGGCACCGGCAGCGGACCGTTGTAGTCGGCGGCCACCGGACCCTGCGCGACGATCGCCTGGAAGCACGAATTCGCGCCGGCGGTGAAGCCCGACGTCATCGCGTACGTCACGCTGCCCGACACGTCGGTCGCGGTCACGTTCGAGATGTTGACGTTGTTGATCGTCGCCGGATTCCAGCGCACCGCATCGCCCGACGCGCTGTAGTCGCAGTCGAACGTGATGAGGCCGCCCTGCCCCGTCGACGGGTTCGCCGCGAAGCCGACCGTGCCCGTGCCCGGCACCGAACCCGGGAAAGCCGAGCCGAGCGCGCCGCCGCCGAACTTGCCCGCGAGGTTCACGCCGTTGGGCAGCGTCACGCCGTTGATCCACACGTTGTTGATGAAGCCGCCGCGGTTCATGTTGGTCTTGAAGCGCAGCGCGATGTTCAGCGGATTGCTGGCCCAGTTCTCGTTCTGCATCGTCAGATTGCGCGCGTAGACGTTTTCCACGCCCGCGCTCATTTCGCTGCCGATCGTGAGACCGCCGTGGCCGCTTTGCATCGTGCAGTTCTGGACCACGATGTTCTGCATCGGACCGTACTCGGTGTCGAGGCACTTGCCGGACTTGATCGCGATGCAGTCGTCGCCGGTATTGAACTGGACGTTCTGCACGAGCACGGTGTTGCACGCGTCCGGATCGAAGCCGTCGTTGTTCGGGCCGACGCTGTCGGCGAACACGCCGTCGATCACGACGTTCGAGCAGGCGGTCGGATGGTGCTGCCAGAACGGCGTGTTCTGCGTGTGGTAGTTCTGCAGCAGCACGTTGGTGCAGCCGATGAACTCGATCATGCACGGACGCAGATAGTGGCCGTTGCCGAACACGCGGTTCAGCACCGGCACGCCGAGCTCGGACAGCGCGGGCAGATAGTTCTGATCCTGATTCCAGCCGGTGCCGGTGAGCAGCGTCATCAGCGTCGTGGTGGTGCCGTCCTGGTTCGTGAACGACACGTTGGCCTTCGGATTCGTGATCTGCGACGAGGGCAGGCTCGTCAGCGCGACGTTGTTCGGATTCGCGTAGGCCTGCGTCGTCGTGGTCGAGCTGGTGCAGCCGTAGGTGCTGCTCGATCCCTTGAACGTCCACCAGCACGAGGTCGGCGGCTGGGTGCTGAGCTGGATCGGCGTCATGGCCTGGCCGTTGAGCACGCAGCTGTTGTCGTCGGCGGTCACGGCGATGTTCTTCTGCTGATACGCGTAGATCGGCGAGCCGAAGTTCAGGCAGTCGTTGGCCTGCCAGCGCGTCCAGTACAGATTGCCGTTTGCGGTCGGATACGGGCCGTTCTTCGCGTAATCGGCCGGGTTCGGGCTGAAATAGATCGTGCAGCCCGCGGTGAGGTGGAAATTCACGTTGCTCAGCAGCACGATCGGGCCGCCGCAATACCAGTTGCCGGCCGGCACGACCACGCGGCCGCCGCCGGCCTGGTTCGCGGCGCGGATCGCGGCGTTGAACGCGGAGCACGCATCGTAGGCCGAGTCTGTGTAGTCGCACGGCACCATGATGTTCGAGCCGGGGCTTTGCAGGTCGCTCGTCGGATGCGCGGTCTGCTCCGAGCCGCCGGTCACCCAGGGAATCGGGCCGCCCGGCCACGCGGTCGACAGGATCAGGGCCGCCGCGGGCAGCGGCTGCGCGCCGTAGCTCGTCACCTGAAAATCGGTCGACGCGAACATCGACGGTGTGATGTTGGCGAGCTTGTTGATGATCGCCGTGGCTTCGCCGCTCGGCCCCCAGATCGGATCGGCTGCCGCGGTCGGCGGCGGGGTGGTGGCGGGCGGCGTGGTGCTGCCGCCGTTGCTGGCGGAAGGCGAGTCGGAACTGCCGCAGCCGGGCAAGCCGGCAATCAGCCCGGCCCCGGCCGTGGCGCCGGCGAACGCGAGAAAGCTGCGGCGAGCCGGCGATTGCGGGCGCTCCTGCAGCGCGTCGTTGCATGATGCGTCTACTTTTTTTGTCATGAAGCTCTAGTCTCCTGTCACTTATATGGTGTGCCCGACGCGTGCCGCAGCGCCTGCGAACGCGAATATTTCAATCCTATCTTGTAAGACGACATACAAATAATCGAGGTTTACCTGAATAGGAAAGGCAGCGAATTTGCTTATTTCTGTCGGTAAATTTTTCGTTTTATGATGAAATTGGGCTATGTGCGTGAGTACACCACACATTATGATGTAAGACATACGATAACTATGAACAAAAGTTAGCGTGATGAGGGCGAGCTCCCGAGAAGCGCGGGACGCGCAACAAAAACCCCGTAAACCATTGGGTTCTACGGGGTTGCAGATACCGCCGAAATTCAGCGCGCGAGAAACGCGGCCGGTGGCACGAAGCGTCGAACGGCTCGACTCCGCTCAACTCAACGCATCGCGCGACATCACGGCCAACTTCAGCCAGCCCGCCGGCGCAGCTTCAATCGCCGCCTTCGCCGTCCGGCTTCCTGAACCGCTTCCGATGTGCGGCAACTTTCGCACGATTGCCGCAAACCGCCATGCTGCACCACCGCCGGGCATGTCCGCGTGTGTGATCGACAAACAGCAGTGTGCAACGAGGACCTTCGCACGCTTTCACCTGCGTGAAATCCTCGTTGCACACGAGCTGCGCCAATGCCTGCGCAATCGGCATCAACAAAGATTCGGGCGATTTCCAGCGGCGGCTCTCGCGAAATTCCAACGCGGCATCTACGCCGGGCACGACTTCGCCATATCGCTCGTCCCGCCCGAGAAGCTGATTCAAGGGCTCGAGCCCGACGAGATCGGCGGCAGCCAGCGGCCGCCCTTTGTTCTCGCTGACGAAGCGCCTGAACCACTCGCGTAACGCTCGCGCCTGCCCGGCGACCACATCGAATTCGTGCGATGCGAATTGCGCGCGCAATGCCGCCTGCGCCTCGGGCGGCATCATTCGCGCCTGCTCGAGCCAGGCCAGCAGCCCTTCGCCGTCGCTGATCCAGTCGACTTCCTCATCCCCAGGAGTCGCGACCGAGTTCAGGAAATCGAGGCCCGGCGCGTCGGCCACGAACATCGCAGGAATCTGACGGTAGTCCATCTCTCGCGTGAAGACAGGTAGTTTCGATGTCTACCATCGTAACCACTAAAAATCGCCTTGACAAGTTACACACCCGACTAGTAACCTCTAAAAACAAATTTAACAGGTTACTTTGGTGCTGCATGTTGATGTGGCAGACAGACGTTTCTTCCGTTCGGAGAACGAGCCCTGCCTCGAATCGTGTTCAGCCTGTTCCGATCCGCCACGCTGTGTCCCACTGTCCGCATGGAGAGAAGTCATGACCGCTATCCGCTATCGCCACGCCAACGTCGACGGTTTCAAGGTGTTCTATCGTGAAGCCGGAGCCCGGCACGCTCCAAAGCTATTGCTGCTGCATGGTTTTCCGAGTTCGAGCCATATGTTTCGCGACCTGATTCCGAAGCTCGCCGACCGTTTCCATATCGTCGCGCCCGATCTGCCCGGATTCGGACAGTCGGACATGCCGGCGCGCGACACCTTCGCCTATACGTTCGACCACATCGCCGAGGTGATCGAACGTTTCACCGAGGTCGTCGGCTTCGACCGCTTTGCCGTGTACGTATTCGACTACGGCGCACCAACCGGCTTCCGGCTCGCGCTCAGGCATCCCGAGCGGATCACCGCGATCATTTCGCAGAACGGCAACGCTTACGAAGAAGGACTCAGCGACGGCTGGAATCCGATTCGCTCGTACTGGAAGGACGCGTCGCCGGCCAATCGCGAGGCACTGCGCGCGCTGCTCGCGCATGAAGCGACCGTCTGGCAATACACGCATGGCGTGCCGGATACGGCGTGCGTGTCTCCGGACGGCTATTCGCTCGACAGCTTCTACCTGAGCCGCCCCGGCGCGGACGAGGTCCAGCTCGACCTGTTCCGCGACTATCGCAACAACGTCGCGTTATACCCTGCGTTTCAGGACTATTTCCGTACCCATCGGCCGCCGTTGCTGGCGGTGTGGGGCAAGCACGATCCGTTCTTCCTGCCGGCGGGTGCCGAGGCGTTCCGGCGCGATATTCCGGACGCGGTGGTGCGATTCTTCGACACCGGTCACTTCGCGCTCGAAACGCACGCGAGCGAAATCGCCGATGCGATCCGCGAGTTTCTGTCCCGATGATGCGATTGGACGCGCCACCGCCGTCAGACAGGTGCGGAATGTTGATTCGATTGTTGTCTCGACCGCCGCGCACTGGATGACGTGCCGGGCTCGACTCGACGCTGAGAATGGGCGGCGGCGAAGTCGAGTCGATTCAAGGGAGCTTTGATTGAGCGCGGCGGCAAAAGAAAAACCCCGGGAGACAGTATCTCGCGGGGTTTTCAGGGTAATGCGGGTAACGCAACTTGGTGCGGCTGCAGGACTCGAATGGACCTTATACGGTCAGCAATAAAGAGATAGGTAGGCTAATTGTAAGATTGAATGCCCCGAAAAATGCCCCCACTTTGAACTGCAACTTTGGTTCGACTATCGACTTGAGTCCTACCATCCAAACGGTCGCACGATTGCACCAATGCCGTCTATGGCTGAAGGCGACCCAAAACGGTCATTGATTTGGCCGAATAACATCCTGGCTTACTCGCCCGACGGCACGAAAACTTCAACAGCGGATAGCAAAATTGGCCGCCACCAAAGCCGAAAAGACCAGTGCCGGCGCGAGATGCCGGAATGGCTCCCGGTTCCGCAGCAGCGTGAAGAGCGCTGCGATCAAGATCGCGGCGGCCACCGCCAGACCCAAGACCCTGGTTTGTTGTCCAAGAAGAAATGCCGCACTGAGTAGTTCGAGAGCACCACAGAGCAAACGCAGCCATGCCGGGTAACCCCAGCGTGCGAAGTCTTGCTTCACCGCGCCGAGTCCTGCGAGATTGACCACCCCTGCAATCGCGAACAAGGCCGCCACGATCGTTGCGAGAATTGATTCGACAGATACACTGCTCCAGATCATCGTTACGCTCCACTGCTTTGCTGAAAATATGTTTGCATGGAGAGGTCTGCAATCAGGCCGGGGCCTTGGGGTTCCCATGCAAGAATTCGCCGCGCGAGCTGACCACTTACCGTTTGATCGAGCGCCAAGGCGTCGGCAAATGCACCAAGTGATTGGCGGGCGTCGTCGAGCGGCCAGAGCTCGATGCGATCGGCGCCGACCGAAGCACGAATTGCTTCGCCTATTTCGGTAACCGCGACAGCTTCTTCCGCGGTCACATTGAAGATCTGTCCCGTGACTTGGCCGTTCCCGTTTGCCGCTTGCTCCAGCGCAAGCAGGTAAGCGATGGCGAGATCGTCGACATGGACGGCAGGCCAACTATTACGACTGTCGCCGATGATCTTCACACCACCGATCTGTTGGGCCATACCAGCCAGCATGCCGAAGACGCCGCCACCGTAGCCGTGGACCATCGCCGGTCTGAGAATCACTGCGGCAATTGAACGGTTTGCCGCTAGCGCCTGCACCCGTTGTTCCACCACGGGCCGCCAGGCCACGAGTGGTGTCGGACTGAGAGCCGATGCTTCAGTCGCGAGTTTCCCGTTCGTATTGCCGTAGACCCAGATACCAGACGTATAGACAAACACTGAACCCGGGCGCAAATGCGAAAGCATTGCTACGACTGAGACCTCATCGGTAGCGGCAGCAGACGCATCATTGGTCGACGCGGTGTGCACCACGCCATCGGCGGCACCGGCTGCTGCGGCAAAAGACTGCGGCTCGCGCAGGTCACCTGGGTGCAGTTTCACGCCAAGACGCGCCAGCGCGCTGGCCGCCGCCGATGTGTCTTGACGCACCAGCGCCGTTACGTGATGGCCACGGCCGATTGCCTTGCGGGCGACCGCTTGCCCGATGTAGCCCGTGCCACCTGTGATGAATAGTTTCAAAGCGTTCTCCCAACATATCCTGCGTAGTTGAATAGTCACAAACGAGACCATACAGTCTCGTTTTCGCAAACGATAAACGAGACTAACCAGTCTTGTCAACTATTCGGCGATCTGTTATTTATTGGGGATGAACGCTATTTCACTTTCTGGCTTGAGCCCGCTGCAACGCCGCAAGCGATCCGCAATCCTTGACGGTGCGAAAACCGTTTTTCTACGTCAGAGTTTCAGTCTGGCAACGATGGACGATGTTGCTTCTGCCGCCGGCGTGGCCAAACAGACTGTCTATCGGCACTTCGGGTCGAAGGAGGCGTTGTTCGTTGGGCTGGTGCTTTCGATGTGCACCGAGGTAGGCGAGCTGCTTGCCAATTCTCGGCGCGAGCAATCCGATGGTGCGCTGGAAGTCGAGTTGCGCGAGTTGGGATGGTCGCTAGCACACAGCCTTATCACTCCGGATAATCTGCGGCTTTACCGAACCATTGTTGCCGAGGCCGAGCGCCTTCCGGAGCTTGGCCAGGTGTTTTACGAAAATGGGGCGAAGGTCGTGCGTGCTATTGCCGCCCAAATTCTGCGCAAGCGATTTGACGAATCGATTGCTGTCGTACGAGCCGCGACATTCGTTCAGTTGGTGCTGGGCGACGCGTATCTGGAACTGTCAATCGGTTGTCCGGTTCCCGACATTGAAGCGCGCTTTGCGCTGCAGATCGACGAGGCTGTGACAGCAGCACTTCGCTAAGTAAGCGCTTCGTGTTGAAGGTCCGCTTCTGGCCGGCAAGCGACCGCTCGCCGACCGTTACGTCATTAAACTTCAGTTTGCTCCGACATCTCAAGGGCTTGATCCACTGGTTCCCGTGTCCGACCCGATTCTGGGAGCACCAGAACCCAAGAGTCCGGGATGGCCCTGACATACCTCAGTGATCGAACCCACCTTGATCTGCTATCGCCCCCAGATCGCGGGCGCCGTGCAACACCCGGATAATCGTCACCGCCTGATCGGCCGGGCGATAATAAACAGCGTAGGACGAGTGAAATAGCACTCGCAGATCTGCTGCGAGCTGCCTTCGTTCCGGGCAGCCTAACGGAAAAAGTAATAGCTGCTGACAAGCCTCGTAGAGGCCGGCGACAAACCGGTCGGCCGTAGCCTCCGATGCCTCTTCCGCAATGTACGACCAAATTTCCGCCAGATCGAGTTCGGCGCGATCGGTTAGCTGGAGCGTTCGGCTAATAGCTGCCTCCCTCGGGCAATAACGCTCTCAGGATCGAACTTCTTTACGCGGCCAGCAGCAACGTCCGCCAGACCTCGATCGATCTCGGCCTTGAGATCGGCCAGTTCGCTTAGCATCAGTTGACGCCGGGTTTTCCACTCTCGCAACGCTTCACGCACAACCTCGCTGGTCGATGCGTACTCACCGTCTTCGACAGCCTGCTTGATGGCGCTTGCCATCTCTGGCGGCATGGTTACCGTCAGGCGCTCCAGGGTGGTAGACATGGGAGACTCCCGATTAGACACCTGTTCATACTTTATCATACCGCTAGGGTTCAAGTTCCAGCGGCGTTGCAAGATGGACGCCTGCTAGCAACCGGCGACCACTTTCGCACGAGCCGCCAAGTCTGCGCACACACAGCGCACCTTTTTCGCGACGCTAGCGCACCCGTCTGCTCACGGTATCTCGTTTTTCTGCGCAGACTGTTATCGCTGCTTGCGCCGAGTGCACTCCCTTTTTGCGCCAAGTAGTTTCGCGTTGCTTCGTTTTATTCACTTCGACTCAACAACCGTGCACACGCTATTTGCACCCTTGTTGTCACGATGTCGCACATGCTTCGCATCGCATTTACACGGGCGTTAACTTTTATTGCATAGCGCGCGTACACCCGTTGAACGGGATTAACTCTGAGCCGCAAAAACAACGAGAAAACAAGGTAAGGCATGATAGGCAAGCGCCGGTTTTGGGCACCAATTGACGAACGACGATTTCCCAAGCCTAGCCGACACGCTCCTGAGACTTGAGATCATCCAGGTAATCGGCCCACCGTTGCATCATCGCCCGCCGCTCCTTGAGAAATTTCGTACGGTTGCACGCTTTCCCGAGCGTGTCGGGAACCGCATGAGCGAGCTGATGCTCAATCACCTCCGGCTTCTGTTCAAGTTCCTCGTGCAGAATCGTGCGGGCCATCGCGCGGAAACCGTGGCCGGTGATTTCCGTGCGCGTGTCGTAACCCAACCGGCGCAGTGCCGCATTAATCGCTGCGTCGCTCATCGGCCGTTGCGCGGAACGCGCGCCGGGAAAAACGTAACGACCGCCACCGGTCAACGCGTAAAGCTCCCGAAGAATCTGAACAGTCTGAGTCGCCAAAGGCACCAGATGCTCCGTCTGAGTCTTCGTAACGAGGTACCGCCATTCCGCCTTGTCCAGATCGATTTGTGTCCACTCAGCCTTGCGTAGCTCTCCCGGGCGGGTAAACAGCATAGGTGCCAGCTTGAGTGCGCAGAGAACCGGAAACGTCCCTGCAAAGCCGTCGAACGCCCGCAGCATCGCCCCGACCTTTTCCGGCTCGGTGATAGAAGCAAAGTGAATGGTTTGCGCCGGCGGAATCGCTTTGACCAGGTTCCCGGCTGGATCGTCTTTGCAGTAGCCCTCTTTGACCCCATAGCGGAATACACGGCTAATCTCGCTGCGAACCTTATGGGCCGTAAATCGTGCTCCACGGCTGTCGATCCGCCTCAGCACAGACAGAATCTCGGGCGCATCGATCTCGCTGACCGGCCGTTTACCAAGCCAAGGAAAAACGTCTTTCTCGAAGCGAGCCTTGGTCTTCTCCCAAGACCCTGCTGTGACATAAGGCTTGCGCTCATCCAGCCAGCCCTGGGTCGCTACTGCAAACGAATTGGCCGCGGCCATCCGCGCAGCAGGCTTTTCGGCCTTCTTCACCTCCCCAGGGTCGAACCCCGCTGCAAGCGCCTTCCGCGCCTCATATCGCCGCTCCCGTGCATCCGCTAACGATACGTATGGATAGATCCCAAGCGCGAGTCGCTTCTCCTTTCCGGCAAAGCGGTACTTCAGCCGCCAATATTTCGAACCGTTTGGAGCAACTTCCAGGTACATCCCCTCGCCATCGGTAAGCCGGTACAGCTTCTCCCGAGGCAACGCTTTGCGAATAGCAATGTTGGTCAGCGGCATGGCGTCACCTTACAGTGCATGGGGGCATTTTTTCTGCGAGGTGTCCAAATTCGTTGGTATCTCACCAACAAATGCCCCCAAGTGCCCCCGGATTCACCCGGAAACCACCAAACCACTATAGAACAAAAAAACCCGCTAAGCCTTACGGCGTAACGGGTTTCAGGATGTCCTCGGAACTCCCAGGACTAAAATTTGGTGCCGGCTGCAGGACTCGAACCCGCCACCTCATGATTACAAGTCAAGCGCTCTACCTGATGAGCTAAGCCGGCATGAGGCCGTGATTCTACTTCATTTCACGATCTTAAGGCGAGCCCTGCCGCCGCCTTTCGACCCGTCGTCGTCCGGTTGCGGCTTGTCCGCGGCGTTGTCAGTGCTGGCATCCAGATCGGCCGGCGCCGTTTCGACCGCGCGCGGCGCGGCGGGCACTTCGGGTTCGTCCGCGGCGTCCGCGCCCGAATCCTGCGCCTCGCCCCCCGCCGATTCGACCGGAAATGCCATGCCCTGGCCGTTTTCGCGCGCGTAGATCGCGAGAATGTTGGCGACCGGCACCTCGATCTTGTGCGACTTGCCCGAGAAGCGCGCGTTGAACTCGATCCACTCGTTGCCCATCTGCAGCTGGCTCGTCGCCTCGAAGCTGATGTTCAGCACGATCTCGTTGTCACGCACGAACTGACGCGGCACACGCGTCTGATTGTCGACCCGCACCGCGATGTGCGGCGTGTAGCCGTTATCCGTGCACCACTCGTAAAGCGCGCGCAGCAGATAAGGCTTCGTGGAAATCTCTTGCATCAACAGTCCTCTTGCGGGCGCGGGCGCGCATCGGAACGATGCGCGCCCGCGCTCCAAAGCCAAACTCAACGGCGCATCACCTTTTCCGACGGCGTCAGCGCTTCGATATAAGCCGGGCGGCTGAAAATGCGCTCGGCGTACTTCATCAGCGGCGCAGCGTTCTTCGACAGCTCGATGCCGTAGTGATCGAGACGCCACAGCAGCGGCGCGATCGCCACGTCGAGCATCGAGAACTCTTCGCCCAGCATGTACTTGTTCTTCAGGAAGATCGGCGCGAGCTGCGTCAGGCGATCGCGAATCGCGAGGCGCGCCTTCTCGTGATTCTTCTCGGCCGCCTTGCCCTTCTCGTTTTCGAGCGTGCCGACGTGGACGAACAGCTCCTTTTCGAAGTTGAGCAGGAACAGGCGGGCGCGCGCGCGCTGCACCGGGTCGGCCGGCATCAGTTGCGGGTGCGGGAAGCGCTCGTCGATATACTCGTTGATGATGTTCGATTCGTACAGAATCAGGTCCCGTTCGACGAGAATCGGCACTTGACCATACGGATTCATCACGGCGATGTCTTCCGGCTTGTTGAACAGGTCGACGTCGCGGATCTCGAAGTCCATGCCCTTTTCGAACAGCACCAGCCGGCAACGCTGGGAGAACGGGCAAGTAGTGCCGGAATACAGAACCATCATATTTACGTTTCCTCAAAAAGCTGAAGGGCCAGCGCACGGAAAAACCGCTCAGCAGGTTTTTCCTGGCGCCGGCCCCACGCCGTGTAGCGGCGTGATTATTTGATATGTTTCCAGTACGCGGCGTTCAGTCGCCAGGCGAAAAAGCTCAGGATACCGAGGAACAGCAGCACCCACACGCCAAGCTGCTTGCGGGTTTGCTGCGTCGGTTCGGACATCCATGACAGGTACGACACGAGGTCGGCCACAGCAGAATCATAATCTACCGGCGACATCGTCCCCGGAGTCAGTTGCTGGAAGCCGAGGAACTTGTGTACCGTTTCGCCGGTTTTTTCGTCGGTTTCATCGCCGAATTTCGCCGCGCGCTGCCCCTGAAGCTGCCATAGCACGTGAGGCATGCTCACGTTTTCATACACCAGATTGTTCCAGCCGGTCGGCCGCGTATCGTCGCGATAGAAGCTGCGCAGATACGTGTACAGCCAGTCCTTGCCGCGCGCCCGCGCCTCCACCGACAGATCCGGCGGCGTCGCGCCGAACCACGCTTTCGCGTCGTCCGGGCGCATCGCCACCGTCATCGTGTTGCCGACCTTGTCGGTGGTGAACAGCAGGTTCGCCTGAATTTCAGCCGGCGTAATGCCGAGATCGGTCAGGCGGTTGTAGCGCATCAGGTTCGCGCTGTGGCAATTCAGGCAGTAGTTTACAAACAATTGCGCGCCGCGCTGCAAAGAAGCGAAATTGTTCGTGTTGTCCGGCGCGCGGTCGAGCGGGAAATTCTCGTCCGCGTGGGCCGGCGCGGCCAGCAGCGCAAACAGCGTCGCGCCGATCAGCGCGCACATCGAAAGCAGTTTTTTCATCTTCGTGTTCTCCTGGCTCGCGATTAGTGAGGCTTGAACCGCACCCGCTCCGGCGGCTGCTTGAACTTGCCAAGCCGCGTCCAGAACGGCATGCCGAGGAAAAACGCGAAGTAGATCAGCGCGCAGACCTGGGCGATCAGCGTCGAGACCGGCGACGGCGGCCGCGTGCCGAGGAAGCCCAGCGTCAGGAACGCGATCACGAAGATGCCGTAGAACACCTTGTGAAAAAACGGCCGGTAGCGGATCGACTTGACCGGCGACTGGTCGAGCCACGGCAGGAAGAACAGCGAAATCACCGCGCTGCCCATCACCACCACGCCCCAGAACTTCGACTCGGTGAACGCCATCGCGAGAATCACGAGCACCGCGAGCACCGGCAGACCGAGCTTCCACTTGCCGCGCGCGCGCACGAGCGCGAGCAGGCCGAGCAGACCGATCACGATCATCAGCACGATCTTGAACGGGTCCGTGGTGGCGCGCAGCATCGCGTAAAAGGCCGTGAAGTACCACACCGGGGCAATTTCCGGCGGCGTTTGCAGCGGATTCGCGGGAATGAAGTTGTTCGCTTCGAGGAAGTACCCGCCCATTTCCGGCGCGAAGAAAATGATCGCCGCGAAGATCAGCAGGAAAACCGTCACGCCCATGAAGTCGTGCACCGAGTAGTACGGGTGGAACGGAATGCCGTCGAGCGGCACGCCGTCCGGGCCCTTCTTCGCCTTGATCTCGATGCCGTCCGGGTTGTTCGAGCCGACCTCGTGCAGCGCCACGAGGTGCGCGATCACGAGGCCGACCAGCACGAGCGGAATCGCGATCACATGAAACGCGAAGAAGCGGTTCAGCGTGACGTCGGAGACGACATAGTCGCCGCGAATCCACAGCGACAGATCCGGCCCAATGAACGGAATCGCCGAGAACAGGTTCACGATCACCTGCGCGCCCCAGAACGACATCTGGCCCCACGGCAGCAGGTAGCCGAAGAACGCCTCGGCCATCAGGCACAGGAAGATCATGCAGCCGAAAATCCACACGAGCTCGCGCGGCTTGCGGTACGAGCCGTACATGAGCCCGCGGAACATGTGCAGGTACACGACGACGAAGAACATCGACGCGCCCGTCGAGTGCATGTAGCGGATCAGCCAGCCCCACGGCACCTCGCGCATGATGTACTCGACCGACGAAAACGCGAGCGTCGCGTCGGGCTTGTAATTCATCGTGAGGAAGATGCCGGTGACGATCTGGTTGACCAGCACCAGCAACGCAAGCGAACCGAAGAAGTACCAGAAGTTGAAGTTCTTCGGCGCGTAGTACTCGGAAACGTGCTTCTTCCAGGTGGAAGTCATCGGGAAGCGCTGGTCGATCCAACCAGCCAGCCCGGTCGTCTCTACTTCGTGTTCGCTCGCCATTACGCTTCTCCTTTTTCGTCCTTCCCGATCACAAGGGACGTCGCCGACGTGAACATGAAACGCGGGATGTCGAGGTTCTGCGGGGCGGGTTTGTTCTTGAAGACGCGGCCGGCCATGTCGTAGGTCGAGCCGTGGCACGGGCACAGAAAGCCGCCTGGCCAGTCGTCGGGGAGATTGGGCTGCGGGCCCTCCTGGAAGCGCGGCGTCGGCGTGCAGCCCAGATGCGTGCACACGGCGACGGCGACGAGCAGATGCTTGTTCTCGGCGCGCGAACGGAATTCGTTGTTGCAGTAGTCCGGCAGCGGCATCGAGAACGGATTCAGCGAGTGAGGGTCCGCCACCATGTTGTCCGCTTTCTGGACGTCGGCGAGCATGCGGTCCGTGCGGTTGATGACCCACACCGGCTTGCCGCGCCAGGCGACCGTCATCATGTCGCCGGGCTTGAGACTGCTGAAATCGACTTCGACCGGGGCACCCGCTGCCTTGGCCTTTTCGGATGGTGCAAACGAACTAACAAAGGGTACAACAACGGCAACACCTCCTATGCCGCCTGCTACGGTCGTCGCTACCAGCCAGTTACGGCGGCTGCCATCGACGCGTTCCTCTTCTTTGTCTCGCATCACACGCCCCACTTCTGAGTTGGATTTTTCCTTCACGTCGCTTCTACCGCCGCTAGTTTGCTCGAATGGAGTCGCCATTTACAAGGGCCGAGTGCCAAAAACCATGCGAAGCCCTTGATAACTCAGGGTTTGTCCGTACCGATCGCAAACTTTTTCGCACCTCCTTTTAAGTGCCTTCTACGGTATTCATGCCTTTCACTTTGTTAATGCAATTCGCAATTAAACCGGATTGGGGATATCGATAAAGAGGTGTTCGATATCGAACGATTCGGACAGATGCTTGCCCACCGCCTGCACGCCGAAACGTTCGGTCGCATGGTGGCCGGCGGCGAGAAAAGCGACGCCGCTTTCCGCCGCCGCATGCATGACCGATTCCGACACCTCGCCCGTCACGTAGACGTCGGCGCCCGCGTCGATCGCCGCGCCGAACATGCTCTGTGCGGCGCCCGTGCACCAGCCGACGCGGCGCAACTCCATGTCCGGATCGCCGAATACGAGCGGCGCGCGGCCGAGCGTCTGTTCGATCTCGGCGGTGAGGTGCGACAGCGTGATCGGCATCGGCAGCGTGGCGAGCCAGCCGAGATCGTTCTCGCCGAAGCGCGCGTCGCCGATCCAGCCCATCTTCTCGCCGATCTGCGCGTTGTTGCCGAGTTCGGAGTGATCGTCGAGCGGCAAGTGGTAGGCGAACAGGTTCAGGTCGTTGGCGAGCAGCAGCTTCAGGCGCGCATGTTTGCGGCCGGTGATCTGCGGCGCCTCGTTGCGCCAGAAGTAGCCGTGATGCACCAGCACGGCGTCCGCGCCCCACTCGAGCGCAGCCTCGAGGAAGGCCGCCGAGGCGGTCACGCCGGTCGCGAGACGGCTGATCCGGCGCCGTCCTTCGACCTGCAGTCCGTTCGGGCAATAGTCCTTGAAGCGCGCGGTTTCAAGGAGATTGTTCAAGTACAATTCAAGTTCTATCCGATCCATATAGACCTCTAGTCTTCAGATGCTTAGACGCTTCTGGCTGTTATTTGCCCAAGCGGTGACTGTGCTGTTGGCGCTGATGTTCATCATTGCGACCCTCAAACCGCAGTGGCTCCAGCGTCAAGGGCAGTTCGGCAGACAACTCGCCGAACCGATCGTCGCGCTGCGGGAAGTGGCGCCAGGCATCGGCGGCGGCCATGCCGAGGCGTCCTATGCGGATGCCGCGCAAAAAGCGATGCCCGCGGTCGTCAATGTGTTCTCCAGCAAGGATGGCTCACTGCCACCCGACCCGCGCGCGAAAGACCCGCTGTTCCGCTACTTCTTCGGCGACAAAAACAATCGCAAGCAGCCGGAGCAGCCCGCCTCGAATCTCGGCTCAGGCGTGATAGTGAGTTCGGAAGGTTACATTCTAACGAACCAGCACGTCGTCGACGGCGCCGATCAGATCGAAGTCGCGCTCGCCGACGGCCGCACCACCAGCGCGAAGGTGATCGGCGTCGATCCCGAAACCGATCTGGCCGTGCTCAAGATCAACCTGACCAATCTGCCCACCATCACACTTGGGCGCATGGATCAGACGCACGTCGGCGACGTCGTGCTCGCGATCGGCAATCCGTTCGGCGTCGGCCAGACCGTGACGATGGGCATCGTCAGCGCGCTCGGGCGCAATCACCTCGGCATCAACACGTTCGAAAACTTCATCCAGACCGACGCGGCGATCAACCCCGGCAACTCGGGCGGGGCGCTCGTCGACGTGAACGGCAACCTGCTCGGCATCAATACCGCGATCTATTCGCGCTCGGGCGGCTCGCTCGGCATCGGCTTCGCGATTCCGGTGTCGACCGCGCGCAGCGTGCTCGAAAGCATCATCACGACGGGCTCGGTCACGCGCGGCTGGATCGGCGTCGAGCCGCAGGACGTCACGCCCGAAATCGCCGAGTCGTTCGGGCTCGAGCAGAAGTCGGGCGCGATCGTCGCGGGCGTGCTGAAGAGCGGCCCGGCGGATCGCGCGGGCATCAAGCCCGGCGACATCCTGATGAGCGTGAACAACCAGGAAATCACCGACACCACGCGCCTGCTGAACGTGATCGCGCAGATCAAACCGGGCACGTCGGCGAAAGTGCATCTGGTGCGCAAGGGCCATCCGATCGACCTCGACGTGACGATCGGCAAGCGTCCGCCGCCGCCGAAGCAGGCCGAAGACGATAACGGCGGCGATCAGCCGGATGATGATGGGGGTTGAGGGCCGGGCGTGAGCCTCGCGGACGCGTCGTAAGGTATGGCGAGGTGTGTTGCCGCCAGCAGGCGCCGCGCATAGCGCCTCCGCGCCGGCGCGTAGTGCGAAGACCGCCGGCTAGCCGGATACGCACGTACGAAAGCAAAAGGGCAGTCCATGATGGACTGCCCTTTTGCTTTGCCTGGCCGGGCTTGCTCGCCGCATGCCGGCGCTCAATTCGACGGCGGACTGGCATCCTCCGTCACCGCCGCCGGCTGCTTGCCGACGAACACCCGCGCCGCGATGATGCCCGCTTCGTACAGCACGATCAGCGGCACCGCGAGGATCAGTTGCGAGAACACGTCCGGCGGCGTCACGACGGCCGACACCACGAACGCGCCGACGATCACGTAGGGGCGAATCTCCTTGAGCTTCTTCAGCGTGATGACGTTCATGCGCACGAGCAGCACGACGACGATCGGCACCTCGAACGTCACGCCGAACGCGATGAACATCGTCAGCACGAAGCTCAGGTAATTGTCGATATCGGTCGTCATCTCCGCGCCGAGCGGCGCGTTGTAGTGCGCCATCACGCGAAAGATAGTCGGAAACACGACGAAGTACGCAAACGCCATGCCGCACAGGAACAGCGTGTAACTGCTCGCCACCAGCGGCGCGACCAGCTTCTTCTCGTGCTGATACAAGCCCGGCGCGACGAACGCCCAGATCTGGTACAGCACGACCGGCAGCGCGATCACGAACGCCACCAGCATCGTCACTTTCATCGGCACGAAGAACGAGCCTGTGACGTCGGTGACGATCATCTTGCCGTCCTTCGGCAGGTTCATCATGAGCGGCCGCGCCAGCAGCCGGAAAATGTCCGGCGCCCAGTACACGAGCCCGATGAACACCACGATGACGGCCAGCCCCGCACGGATGATGCGGTCACGCAGTTCGACGAGGTGGGAAATGAAGGTCTCTTCAGCGCCTTCGTTCTGGGATTGCTGGGGGTCGCTCACACCGGCCCTCGGTTAGAGATTGTCGTTCTGATCATCAGAAGAACCGCGTCGGACGACGCAGGCTGGCGGGCGTATGCCGGGCAACGCGCGCGGCACCCGACTGCACGCGCGTGCGGCGCAGGCTTGCGCGCTTGTACCAGGCGGGTGTAGCGCTCTGCTTGACGCGCCAGTTCTTGCGCCTGGGCGCAGCGGCCGGCGTGCTGACCGGCCACGATGTGGTGCCCGAAGCGTTGCTGCCGGCATCTTCGAGCGCACCGCCGGCCATGCCCGGCGACACCGACGTGCCGCTGTTCCACGCTTCGTTCAGTTCGTTCTCGTGCTTGCGCAGATTGTCCTGAACCGCGCTTTCGACATTGCTCGCGGCCTTTTCGAACTCGGTTTTCATGCGCCGTAGTTCGTCCAGCTCGATTTCGCGCGTGACCTCGGCCTTCACGTCGTTGATATACCGCTGTGCGCGGCCGAACAGCGCGCCGGCCGTACGAGCGACACGCGGCAGGCGCTCAGGCCCGAGGACGACCAGCGCGACGACGCCGATCAGCGCCATCTTGGTTAGACCGAGGTCCAGCATGAAGTGGAATGTCCGTCAGTAACGCGGGAACGGCAAAAGCGCCGCGGCTTAGCGGTAGTCGCTCGAATGCGGCGTCTTTTCCTTGGCTTCGACGTCCACCGCGCCGTTGCGCGGCAGTTCGCGTTGCTGCTGCGCGTCGTCTGCCGGCGATTCGGCGTCCTTCATGCCTTCCTTGAACCCCTTCACCGCGCCGCCCAGATCGCTGCCGATGTTGCGCAGCTTCTTCGTACCGAACACGAGCGCAACGATCAGCAACACGATCAGCCAATGCCAAATGCTCAACGAACCCATGACTACTCTCCTTAACTTCGGCATCGCCCCGCGATGCGGAAAATTTCGTGCGCCTTGCGGCGCAACCTGAAGCGCGAACGCTTCGTCTCCATCGCGTCTGTACCGCCTTGTCCCCGGCGCCTTGCCCCGGCAAGCGCTCGCGGTTGCAAGGCAGTTGCGATTCACCCGGCGGCACAACCGCTGCCATTCTGGTCAGACGACCGCGTCGGCGTTATTACACTGCGGCAAATACAACGCCCACGCCGATCGCCTTTGCCTCACCCGCCGCGGCCCGTGAGCGCGAAGCATCGCGCACCCCATGAAAGCCGCGCCGCCGCGCCTAGCCCATGCGCTGCCAGGGACGCGGTCCCGCGAGAATATGCGCGTGCAGGTGATACACCTCCTGCCCGCCGCCCGGACCGGTATTGATTACCGTGCGAAAACCCGTTTCGCCGCCGCTGTAGGCGACACCCAGTTGCTCGGCGAGGCGCGCCGTCAAGACAAGCATTCTACCAAGCAGAGGCGCATCGTTTTCGGTGCAGTTCGACAGCGTCGCGATGTGCTTGCGAGGGATGACCAGCACGTGAGTTTCGGCCGCCGGACGGATGTCGCGGAAGGCGACGAACTCGTCGTCTTCATAGACTTTGGTCGACTGGATTTCGCCGGCGGCGATCTTGCAGAAAAGGCAATTCGGATCGTGACTCATCGTATTCCTGACGCGATATGACTGGAGCGCAAAGCACGCGGCAAAATCCGCCCCGAAAGCCGGCCTGATGAACAGACCGCAAGTCGCTCAGACCCAGCCGCGTGGATTCGCGAACGGCTTGTTATCGTACAGATACAGCCAGCCTTTGATAATACGGTACAACATCCAGATGCTGACGGCCCACAGCACCGGAATGCCGATCACGACGAGCAGCAGCGACGCGCCGATCGCATAGCCGACGAGGCCCATCCAGAACGTGCGGATCTGCCACTGGAAGTGCGCTTCGTAGGGTGTGCCGGCCACGTCCGGCCGCTTGATGTAGTTGACGATGATGGCAATCAGAATGGTCAGCCCGCCAGTGAGCCAGTGCACCGCATACAGTGCGTACAGCACGTGCGTAAGCGTGCGCAGGCTGCGCTCGCGCTCAGGCTCCATGGCGTTGCGATAGACCGGCGACGGATAGCTTCCTTGCGACTGTTCCATGCTCGCGTCCTCCGAAGGTGCGTTTACCGCAATATGGGTGCCCGCGCCCGCGACTTCAAGCGCAAGCGCCCGGTTACTGCCTCGTCACGACTGCCGGATTGCCACTCAGTCGCCGTTCTGCTCACGCTCGCGGCTCTTGCGCAGCGCTTTTTCCTCGATGCCCGAGAGCCCTTCGCGGCGCTCGAGTTCGGCAAGCACGTCCGCCGGGCTCAGATCGAAATGCGACAGCATCACGAGGCAATGAAACCACAGGTCCGCGACTTCGCCGACCAGCGCCTTCGGCGCGCCGCCGTGGCGCGTGTCTTTCGCGGCCAGCACGACTTCGGTGGCTTCCTCGCCGATCTTCTTCAGCACCGCGTCGTCGCCCTTGTGAAACAGGCGCGACACGTACGAAATGTCCGGATCGCCGCCCTTGCGGCTGTCGATGACCGCCGCGAGACGCAGCAGCGTATCGTTCGTGGAAGCCGAAGCGGGCGACGGGTTTTGCGTGGATTGCGTCATTTGTAGATGTGTTCGGGGTCTTTCAGCACGGGATCGACGGCCTGCCAGTCGCCGTCCGCGACCGAGCCTTCGAATTTCTGGAAAAAGCACGAGTGGCGCCCGGTGTGGCACGCGATGCCCGACACCTGCTCCACCTTGAGCAGCACCACGTCTTCGTCGCAATCGAGCCGCACTTCATGCACGTGCTGCACGTGGCCGGACTCCTCGCCCTTGAACCACAGGCGCTGGCGCGAGCGCGAGAAATACACCGCGCGGCCCGTTTCGACCGTCTTCGCGAGAGCCTCGCGGTTCATCCACGCGAACATCAGCACGTCGTTCGTCGACGCTTCCTGCGCGATCACAGGCACGAGGCCGTTCGCGTCCCACTTGACCTTGTCGAGCCAGTTCACTGCCGAAGAATTCGTCACGTCACAACCTCACCGAAATGCCCTGGTCGGCCATGAAGCGCTTGGCCTCGCCGACCGTGTGTTCACCGTAGTGGAAGATGCTCGCGGCGAGCACCGCGTCCGCGTGGCCGTCCTTGATGCCGTCGGCGAGATGCTGCAGATTGCCGACGCCGCCCGAGGCGATCACCGGCACCGGCACCGCGTCCGACACCGCGCGCGTCAGCGCGAGGTCGAAGCCGCTCTTGGTGCCGTCGCGATCCATGCTGGTCAGCAGGATTTCGCCCGCGCCGAGTTCGGCCATTTTGCGCGCCCATTCGACCGCTTCGAGACCGGTCGCCTTGCGCCCGCCATGCGTGAACACTTCCCAGCGCGGCGGCTCGCCGTCGGCGGACACGCGCTTCGCGTCGATCGCGACGACGATGCACTGCGAGCCGTACTTGTCGGTGGCCTCTTTCACGAGTTGCGGATTCGCAACCGCCGACGAGTTCATGCTGATCTTGTCGGCCCCCGCGTTGAGCAGGCGCCGCACGTCCTCGACCGCGCGCACGCCGCCGCCGACCGTCAGCGGAATGAACACCTGCGAGGCGACCGCCTCGATGATCGGCAGAATCAGGTCGCGCTGATCCGAAGTCGCGGTGATGTCGAGGAACGTGAGTTCGTCGGCGCCCTGGTCGTCGTAACGGCGCGCGATTTCGACAGGGTCGCCGGCGTCGCGCAGTTCGACGAAGTTGACGCCCTTGACCACGCGGCCCGCGGTAACGTCGAGACAGGGAATGATGCGTTTAGCTAGAGCCATGATCGTGCAATTCTGCCAATACCGCTGATGAGGCCGCTCGCTCGTGGAGCAAGCGGCACGGTGCCGGCGCGACCTGTTGCGTCGCGCCGCGAGTGGAATGCCGGCAGGAAGCCGGCAAGGTTCCGGGTGCGGGGGCGTGCGACGCGCGCTGCCGGCACGCGCTTAGGCGTCGTCCGCTTCGCGCAGCTTGTCCGCGAGCGTTTGCGCCGCCGCGAAGTCGAGATCGCCCGAATAGATCGCGCGGCCGCAAATTACGCCTTCGATGCCCTCGCCTTCGACTTCGCACAGCGATTCGATGTCCGCGAGATTCGACAGGCCGCCGCTCGCGATCACTGGAATCTTCACCGCGCGCGCGAGGCGCACGGTCGCTTCGATGTTGATGCCTTGCAGCATGCCGTCGCGGCCGATGTCGGTGTAGATGATGGACTCGCAGCCGTAGTCCTCGAACTTGCGCGCGAGGTCGGCCACTTCGTGGCCGGTCAGCTTGCTCCAGCCGTCGGTGGCAACCTTGCCGTCCTTCGCGTCGAGCCCGACGATGATGTGGCCGCCGAACGCGGTGCACGCGTCCTGCAGAAAGCCAGGGTTCTTCACCGCCGCCGTGCCGATGATCACATACGACAGGCCGTCGTCGAGATAGCGCTCGATCGTGTTCAGGTCGCGAATGCCGCCGCCCAGTTGCACCGGAATCTCGCCGCCCACTTCCTCGATGATCGCCCGGATCGCATCGCCGTTCTTCGGCTTGCCGGCGAATGCACCATTCAGGTCGACCAGATGCAGACGACGCGCGCCGCGGTCGACCCAATGTCGGGCCATTGCCGCCGGTTCCTCGGAAAAAATCGTCGCCTGGTCCATATCGCCCTGTTTGAGGCGTACACACTGACCATCTTTCAGGTCGATGGCGGGAATCAGCAGCATAGCAATCGGGTGTTGTCTGGGAGTGGGTTGAAGGTCGGCGGCAGCGGCTGAATAGACAGCCCGCCGCAGCGCCGTTTCGCTAGTTTAGTACAACTCTTTCGGCGCTCCAGCGGGGCACCGGTCAGATACGGGACCGCGGCACCGCGCGCCCTGCGCGCGGCAACGGGATAAAGAAAGGCGTTCACGGGTTCCAGTGCACGAAGTTGCGATACACGCGCAAGCCCGCTTCGGCGCTCTTTTCAGGATGAAATTGGGTGGCGAAGATGTTATCCCGCGCTACCGCCGAGGTAAAGGGCACGCCGTAGACCGTCTCGCCCGACGTATGCGCGGAATTGTCCGGCACGACGTAGTAGCTGTGCACGAAGTAGAAGAACGCGTTGTCGGCGACGCCGTCCCACAGCGGATGCGGCTGCGCCTGGTGCACACGGTTCCAGCCCATCTGCGGGACCTTGAAGCGCGAGCCGTCGTCCTGCACCTGGCCTTCGAGTTCGAAGCGCACCACCTTGCCGGGCAGCAGCCCGAGCCCTCGCGTATCGCCCTCGGCGCTCCAGTCGAACAGCATCTGCTCGCCGACGCACACGCCCATCAGCGGCTTGCCGCGCGACGCCTCGACGACCGCTTCCTGCAGGCCGGACTCGCCGAGACTGCGCATGCAGTCGGGCATCGCGCCCTGGCCCGGCAGCACCACGCGGTCGGCCGCGCGAATCGCCTCGGGACGATCGACGATCGCCACGTCCGCTTCCGGCGCGGCCTTGCGCAATGCCTGGGCCACCGAGCGCAGGTTGCCCATTCCGTAATCCACAATCGCTATCGAAGTTTTCATTTCAAGTTTGGCCGCCCTGCCTTCAAGCGATCGGCGCGGCTGCGCGGCGTCGAACGACATACCGGCTCGCGCGCTCCTGCCCGATGAATCGCTTGAGGAAATCGCTCGAAGGTGAATGGCCTAAAGACGTTGGAGGCGATGAAACCTGTTAGAGGCTGCCCTTGGTCGACGGAATCTGCCCTGCCGCGCGTTCGTCGAGCTCGACGGCCATGCGCAGCGCGCGGCCGAATGCCTTGAACACCGTTTCGAGCTGATGATGCGCGTTGATGCCGCGCAGATTGTCGATGTGCAGCGTCACGCCGGCATGGTTCACGAAGCCGCGGAAGAATTCGATCGACAGATCGACGTCGAACGTGCCGATGCGCGCCCGCGTGAACGGCACATGAAATTCGAGGCCCGGACGGCCGGAAAAATCGATCACGACACGCGACAGCGCTTCGTCGAGCGGCACGTAGGAATGACCGTAGCGGCGGATGCCCTTGCGGTCGCCGATCGCCTTCGCGACGGCCTGACCCAATGTGATGCCGGTGTCTTCGACCGTATGGTGGTCGTCGATATGCAGGTCGCCATGCGCCTCGATCTCGAGGTCGAACAGACCGTGGCGGGCGATCTGGTCGAGCATGTGGTCCAGAAACGGCACGCCGGTGGCCAGCTTCTGCTGACCGGTACCGTCCAGATTGATCTTCACACGGATCTGCGTTTCGCTGGTGTTGCGAACGACTTCCGCAAGGCGCATGGTAATTCCTCGAATCTCGCTAGAAAGCGCTAATGATGTGGGGTGGAAAAAAGGCGAGCCTAGCTGCCGGTCAGCGCAGCACGAGCTTCAGTCCGGCGAGCAACTGGGCGTTTTCCTCGGGAGACCCGACGGTCAAACGCACGCAATTCGCCAGCAATGCATGCATTTTACTCACGTTTTTGATCAGAACCCGCGCCGTGAGCAGCGTTTCGAACAGCACGGACGCATCGGGCACGCGCACGAGCAGGAAGTTGCCCGCGCTCGGGAACACCTCGGCGCCCGGCAGCGCAGCTACCGCCTGCGCGAGTTTCGTGCGCTCTTCGCGCAATTGCGCGGCCTGCGCATCGAGCACACCGACGTGATCGAGCAGGAAACCGGCGGCGGCTTGCGTCAGCACGTTGATGTTGTACGGCGGGCGCACCTTGTCGAATTCGGTCAGCCACGCGGGCTTGCCGACCAGATAGCCAAGGCGGATACCCGCGAGACCGAGCTTCGACACCGTGCGCATCACGACGACGTTGTCGAACTGGTCGGCGCGCGGCAGCCAGCTTTTCTGCGCGAACGGCTGATACGCCTCGTCGATCACGACGAGGCTGCCCTGCGCCGCGGCGATGATGCGCTCCATGTCGGCGTCATCGAAAAGCGTGCCGGTCGGGTTGTTCGGATACGCGAGATAGACCACCGCCGGCTTATGCTCGGCAAGCGCCGCGAGCATCGCGTCGGTGTCGAGCGTGAAGTCGGGCTTGAGCGGCACGCCGACGAATTCGAGATTCGCCAGCTTCGCCGACATCTGATACATGACGAAACCGGGCACCGGCGCGA
Organism: Burkholderia sp. Ax-1724; assembly: GCF_011752995.1. Lineage (GTDB taxonomy): Bacteria > Pseudomonadota > Gammaproteobacteria > Burkholderiales > Burkholderiaceae > Paraburkholderia. Next base: position 93,296 of record NZ_VWWL01000018.1, on the reverse strand, counting down.
GCACCTTCGCGCCGGGCCGCGCGCACGCGACCGAGATGATGCTGATGATTTCATCCGAGCCGTTGCCGAGCAGCACATCGCAGCCGGCCGGCACGCCCATCACGTGACGGATGCGCTCGATCAGCGCTTCCGGGCGCGGTGCCGGATAGCGGTTCAGCGCGACGCCGGCGAGATGCGCGCCGAGATGCGCGGCCAGTTCCGGCGGCAGCGGAAACGGATTTTCCATGGCGTCGAGCTTGATGAAGCCGGTCGCGTCCGGAACCGGGTAGCTCGTCATTGCGAGCACGTCGCTGCGGATGAGGTCGTGAGGTGTCGTCATAGTTCGTGGCCCGGGCCGTGGGGAAATGCCGGCCCGGCATCGGCGGCGCAGGGCCGCGCTGGTTGGTCTCTATTGTCGTTATTGAACGCTTGAGTGCGGGCGATCCGTCGCTGAGCGCGGTGGGTTGGCACCGGAAACAACGGGAGCATCGGCAAGGATCGCCGGGACTCGACAGCGGGCCCCGCTTCGTGCGGCTGCCGCCCTGCCTCTTGCCGTTGCTTCCGCGCCTGCCGCCTTGGGATCAGCTTTGCCGCGCGCCGCCGTTGTCTGTCATCCGCCTCAGCCGCGTTCGTTGTTGTTGTGCCGCATCCGGTATTCGGCGCTGCGTGCATGCGCTTGCAGGCCTTCGCCGTAGGCGAGTTCGGCGGCGATCTCGCCGAGCGTCTGTGCGCCTTCCGCGCTGACTTCGATCAGGCTCGAACGCTTGAAGAAATCATAAACGCCGAGCGGCGACGAGAACCGCGCGGTGCGCGAAGTCGGCAACACGTGGTTCGGCCCCGCGCAGTAGTCGCCGAGGCTCTCGCTCGTGTAGCGGCCAAGGAAGATCGCGCCCGCGTGGCGAATCTGCTGCGCCCATTGATGCGGCTCCAGCGCCGAGATTTCGAGGTGCTCGGGCGCGATATCGTTGGCGATCGCGCAGGCTTCGGCCATATCGCGCACCTTGATCAGCGCGCCGCGATTTTCGAGCGACGTGCGGATCACTTCGTGGCGCGGCATGGCCGGCAGCAGTTCGTCGATCGCTTCCTTCACACGCGCGATGAACGCGTCGTCCGGGCACAGCAGGATCGACTGCGCGAGTTCGTCGTGCTCGGCTTGCGAGAACAGGTCCATCGCGACCCAGCGCGGGTCCGTCGTACCGTCGCACAGCACGAGAATTTCCGAGGGCCCCGCGATCATGTCGATGCCGACCGTGCCGAACACGCGCCGCTTCGCCGAGGCGACGTACGCGTTGCCGGGGCCGCAGATCTTGTCGACCGCGGGCACCGTCTGCGTGCCGTACGCGAGCGCGCCGACCGCCTGCGCGCCGCCGATCGTGAACACGCGATCGACGCCGCCGAGCAGCGCTGCCGCCAGCACGAGCGGATTCTTCACGCCGTCCGGCGTCGGCACGACCATGACGATTTCGCGCACGCCGGCCACGCGGGCCGGAATCGCGTTCATCAGCACCGACGACGGATACGCCGCCTTGCCGCCCGGCACGTAGATGCCCGCGCGATCGAGCGGCGTGACCTTCTGGCCGAGCACCGTGCCGTCGGCCTCGGTGTACTGCCAGCTATGGCTGCCGCACTCGATCCTCTGCTTCTCGTGATAGCCGCGCACGCGCGCCGCCGCCGCTTCGAGCGACGCGCGCCGCTTCGGTTCGAGGCTTTCGAGCGCCGCTTCGAGCTCCGACATCGGCAGTTCGAGCGCGGCCACGCTCCGCGCATCGAGCCGGTCGAAGCGGTTCGTGTACTCGAGCACCGCCTCGTCGCCGCGCGCCTTCACGTCGTTCAGAATCTGCGCGACCGAGCGCTCGATGGCGTCGTCTTCGCTCGCCTCGAACGCGAGCACCGCATGCAGCGACTTCTGGAAGTCGGGCGCGGTGGAATCGAGTTTGCGAATCTTGGTAGACATACAGGTATCCGTTTCGGTAAGGCGCTCGGTCGCAGCGTAGTCAGAGTGCCGGGCAGAGTACCAGCGCCGGGTGCCGACGCTCAGGCCGCCGGGGCACCGGCTTTCGACGATGCCTTGGCAAACGCGTCGAGAATCGGCCGCAATGCGGCGCGTTTGAGCTTCAGCGCCGCCTGGTTCACGACGAGGCGCGACGAAATCTGCATGATCTCTTCCACCTCGACAAGATTGTTCGCACGCAGCGTATTGCCCGAGCTGACCAGATCGACGATCGCGTCGGCGAGGCCGACCAGCGGCGCCAGTTCCATCGAACCGTACAGCTTGATCAGGTCGACGTGCACGCCCTTGGCGGCAAAATGCTCACGTGCGGTTTCCACGTACTTGGTCGCGACACGCAGACGCGCGCCCTGACGCACCACGCTCGCGTAATCGAAACCGGCCGCGACCGCGACCGACATGCGGCAACGCGCGATGTCGAGATCGATCGGCTGATACAGGCCGCTGCCGCCATGTTCGAGCAGCACGTCCTTGCCGGCCACGCCGAAGTCGGCCGCGCCGTACTCGACATAGGTCGGCACGTCGGTCGCGCGCACGATGATCACGCGCAGGTTCGCGTCGGTGGTCGGCAGGATCAGCTTGCGCGAGGTTTCCGGGTCTTCCGCGACTTCGATGCCGGCCGCCGCGAGCAACGGCAGCGTTTCCTCGAAGATACGCCCTTTCGACAACGCGAGCGTGAGCGGCGCGCTCACCGCCGGCGACGACGACGTTTGCGGCATCGAACTCATGCTGCGCTCCCGGACACGCGGCGCACCTTCGCGCCGATTGCGTTGAGCTTCGCTTCCATGCGGTCGTAGCCGCGATCGAGGTGATAGATGCGGTCGATCAGCGTCTCGCCCTCGGCGCGCAGCGCGGCGATCACGAGACTCGCGGACGCGCGCAGATCGGTCGCCATCACCTTCGCGCCGGACAGCTTCGCGACGCCGTTCACGAGTGCGGTGTTGCCGTCGATCGTGATGCTGGCGCCGAGGCGGTTCAGCTCCTGCACGTGCATGAAGCGGTTCTCGAAGATCGTCTCGACGACCTGCGAGGTGCCGTCGGCGATCGCGTTGAGCGCCATGAACTGCGCCTGCATGTCAGTCGGAAACGCCGGGTATTCGGACGTGCGGAACGTAACCGCGCTCGGGCGCCGGTCCATGCGCACGCGCATCCAGTCGTCACCTTCCTCGACCGTGACGCCCGCTTCGCGTAGCTTCTCGGTAACGGCTTCGAGCAGCAGCGGACGCATCTTGCGCAGCGTGACGTCGCCGCCGGCCGCCGCGACCGCGCACAGGAACGTGCCCGCTTCGATGCGGTCCGGAATCACCGCGTGCTGCGCGCCGTGCAGCTTGTCGACGCCCTGGATCACGAGACGGTCGGTGCCGATGCCGTCGATCTTCGCGCCCATCGCAACGAGCAGATGCGCGAGGTCGACCACTTCGGGTTCGCGCGCGGCATTCTCGATGACCGTCTCGCCTTCGGCGAGCACCGCCGCCATCAGCAGGTTCTCGGTGCCGGTCACGGTAATCATGTCGGTGACGATGCGCGCGCCCTTCAGACGCTTCGCGCGCGCCTCGATGAAGCCATGCTCGATCGTGATCTCGGCGCCCATCGCCTGCAGGCCCTTGATGTGCTGGTCGACCGGCCGCGCGCCGATCGCGCAGCCGCCCGGCAGCGACACGCGCGCATGACCGAAGCGCGCGACGAGCGGACCGAGCACGAGGATCGACGCACGCATCGTCTTCACCATCTCGTACGGCGCGACGAGGTTGTCGACCTTCGACGCGTCGAGCGCCACGCGGCCCTCGCCCGCCTCGATACGCACGCCCATCTGGCCGAGCAGCTTGAGCATCGTGCGCACGTCCTGCAGATCGGGCACGTTCTCCAGATGCACCGGCTCGGCGCTCAGGAGACCCGCGCACAGGATCGGCAATGCCGCGTTCTTCGCCCCCGAGACGACAACTTCACCGGAGAGCGGGTGACCACCTTCAATGACGAGTTTATCCATGCCTGTCGGCTCCTGATCGGCCCGGTTCGCGCCCGGACCTGCCTTGACTGTGTTCGGCGCGCCGCTCGCGGCGTCGCGCCCTTCCTGTGTGATTCGCACTGAATTTCCAGATTACGCGTTCTGCCATTCGGCGGGCGTCAGCGTCTTCATGCTGAGCGCGTGGATTTCTTCGCGCATGCGGTCGCCGAGCGCCGCATACACGAGTTGATGGCGCTGGATCAGGCGCTTGCCTTCGAAGCTCGGCGAGACGATCGTCGCAAAGAAATGCTGACCGTCGCCTTGGACTTCGAGATGCTCGCACGCGAGCCCAGCCGCTATGTATTGCTTGACCTGTTCGGGAGTCGGCAACATGAGAGATGCTCCTCGTCAGTGGCGCAGCTTGTAGCCGGTAGCGAGCATGCGCATCGCCACGACCGCCAGCACCACGAAGAAACCGGCGACGATCGCGAGGCTCACGAGCGGGTCGATGTCCGACACGCCGAAAAAGCCATAGCGAAAGCCGTCGATCATGTAGAAAAACGGATTGAGCCGCGACACTTCGCGCCACACGGGCGGCAGCGTATGCGTCGAATAGAACACGCCCGAGAGGAACGTGAGCGGCATGATGAGGAAGTTCTGGAACGCGGCGAGCTGGTCGAACTTCTCGGCCCAGATGCCGGCGATCAGGCCGAGCGTGCCGAGAATCCCCGCGCCGAACATCGCGAACACGATGATGTAGAGCGGCGCGCTGAAGCTGAGCGGCACGAACCAGATCGTCACGATGAACACGCCGAAGCCGACGCACAGACCGCGCGCGACGGCCGCGAGCACGTAGGCCGCGAACATCTCGTAGTGCGACAGCGGCGGCAGCAGCACGAACACGAGGTTGCCGGTGATCTTCGACTGAATCAGCGAGGAAGAACTGTTCGCGAACGCGTTCTGCAGCACGCTCATCATCACGAGGCCCGGAATCAGGAAGCTCGTGTATTCGACACCCGGATAAACCTGCACGTGGCCGCGCAGCGCGTGGCCGAAGATGGTCAGATAAAGCAGCGCCGTGATGACCGGCGCGAGCACGGTCTGGAACGACACCTTCCAGAAACGCAGCAGTTCTTTGTAAAACAGCGTGCTGAATCCACTGTAGCCGCTCATGCGAGCCCCTCGATCACTTCCGGACCGTTCATCACCTGAACGAATACGTCTTCGAGGTCGGCCTTGCGGACCTCGATCTCTTCGAATGTACAACCGGCCGCGCGGCACTGCGCGAGGATGCGCTCGACGTCGTCGTAGCTCGCCAGACGCAGCAGATGCTGGCGGCCGTTGCCGCTGGTTGCGCTGCTTTCCGCTTCGAGCGGACGCAGCTCGGCGGGCAGCACGCCCTGTGCGAAGCGCACGAACAGCTGCATGCCGGCGAAGCGCTGCAGCAGCGTGCTCGTGCGATCGAGCGCGACGACCTCGCCGCGGCGCAGCATCGCGATGCGGTCGCACAGCGATTCGGCTTCTTCCAGATAGTGCGTGGTCAGCACGATCGTGTGACCCTCGCGATTCAGGCGCGAAATGAATTTCCACAGAGTCTGGCGCAATTCGACGTCGACACCCGCGGTCGGCTCGTCGAGCACGATGACGGGCGGACGGTGCACGAGCGCCTGGGCGACCAGCACACGCCGCTTCATGCCGCCGGACAGCGCGCGCATGTTGGCGTCGGCTTTCTCGGTGAGATCGAGATTGGCCATGATCTCGTCGATCCACGCGTCGTTGTTGCGCAGACCGTAGTAGCCGGACTGGATGCGCAAGGTTTCGCGCACGGTGAAGAACGGGTCGAACACGAGTTCCTGCGGCACCACGCCGAGCGCGCGGCGCGCGTCGCGGAAATCGCCGACGACATCGTGACCGCGCACCGCGATGCTGCCTTCGTCGGCGCGCGCGAGCCCCGCGAGAATGCTGATGAGCGTCGTCTTGCCCGCGCCGTTCGGACCGAGCAGTCCGAAGAACTCGCCTTCTTCGACCGTGAGGCTGACGCCCTTGAGCGCCTGCAAGTCCTTGTAGCGCTTCTTGACGTTACGAATTTCTATGGCTGACATGACTATGGGCCGCGTGCGTGGCGGCGCCTGAAGTAGCCCCGACGGAGCGTGGGGGCGAGCAAATGCTGGAAGAAACGGAACCGGGGCCGATTCAGGGCCAATTCAGCGCCCCAAAAAACGTTTGATTATAGGGCAAAAAGCCCTAAGCCCGGCCCGACAGGAAGGATTGGAGACGACGCCAGTGGAGCGTCAATGTCGCGCCGACGCAACCGCGCCGGATGCGGCGGGAGCAAGAAGCGTGTCGACGCCGTAGGCGCGCGCGAGGCTGGCGAGACCCGCCGGCAGATTGACGATTTCAAACTTGAGGCCGCGCGCCGCGCTCGCGCGCACCCACGCGAGCAGCACGGCGAGTGCCGCCGAATCGAACTGCGTGAGCGGCGCGCAATCGACGCCGCCCGCGCCCGCCGCGATGCGTTGCAGACCCGCCGCGAGCGCGGCCTTCGCACTCGCGTGGGTCAGCGTCGCGCCGCACTCGAAGCGGTTCGCGACCGGACTCAGCACTTCGCTCACGACTGCTTGCCCGAGGCGAGTTGCTGGTTGCGCTGCGTGAGGAACTGGATCAGCCCGTCCACGCCCTTCTGCTGGATCTGCTCGTTGAACTGCTGCTGATACGCCTGGATCAGCCATGCGCCGAGCACGTTGATGTCATACACGCGCCAGCCTTGCGGCGTCTTGTACAGGCGGTAGTCGAGCTCGATCGGCTGGCCGTTGTTCATCACGACCGAGCGCACCACCGTATCGGTGTCGTCCGGGTTCATGCGGAACGGCTTGTACTGGATCTGCTGGTCCTTCACCTGCGCGAGCGCGCCCGAGTAGGTGCGGATCAGCAGCATCTTGAACTGCTCGACCACCTGGTTCTGCTGCTCGGGCGTCGCGGTGCGCCAGTTGCGGCCCATCGCGAGCTGCGTAGTGCGGCGGAAATCGGTGTACGGCAGGATCTTTTCGTTGACGAGCGCCGTGATGTGCGAGATGTCGCCCTGCTGGATCGACTTGTCGTTGCGCACCGCGTCGACCACCTGCTGGGTCACGGTCTTGATCAGCGTATCCGGCGCGCTGGTGTCGGCGGTTTGTGCCGATGCGCCTGCGCTGACGAACGAAAACAACGCGGCAAACAGGGGAATCAGGAAGAATTTTTTCATATCGAGCCTTACCTCAAAAATAGTGCAACGGTTTGAGCCGACCTTACCACGCGAGTTCGACAGCAATCCATGCGCAAACTGCGAGAGTCGTATCGATCTGTTACCGGCGCGCGCTCAATGCAGCTTGAAGGACGGGAAGTTGAAACGCGTGGGCGGCACCAGTTGACCCGCCGGAATCTGCGTTTCGGGACCGCCGTTCACATCGAGCGGCGGAGTGGCGGTGCCCGAGGCCGCCTCGGGCGCCGACGCGCCCTGCGCAGTCGCAGCCACGCCCGATGCCGGCGCCGCCTTGGCGGCAACACCCTGCGTGCCCGCGGCGGCGCCTGCCGCACCGGCCGCGCCCGTCTCGCCTTCGTCGTACTTCGGCAGCGGCGCTTCCTCGTCATAGCTCGGCAGGTCCTGCGGGCGCCGGCGGTTATCCGACAGCAGATACTGACGGCGCTGCAGATACGCGTTGCGCACGAACGAGTATTTGTCGAGCGCCGCGCCTTCCAGCAGGTTGCTCGCGCCGAGCAGGTTCGCGCGCGTATTGACGATGTTCAGGCCCCACAGGGCCCAGCTCAGGCCCGACGGACTGACGTAGCTGATCGGGTTCACGTAGTAGTTGCCGATCGAGCCGACCGCGTCGCGCACCGTGCTCGGGCCGAACAGCGGCAGCACGAGATACGGGCCCGCCGGCACGCCGTAGTGGCCGAGCGTCAGACCGAGGTCGTTGTCGTGCTTGGGCAGCTTCGCAAGCGTCGCGACGTCGAACAGGCCGCCGACACCGAACACCGTATTGATTACGATGCGCATGATGTCCGACACGCCGTCGGCGATGCGCAACTGCAGCAGGTTGTTCGCCGCGATGTAGACGTCGCCGATATTCGAGAAGAAGTTCGTCACGCTGTCGCGCACCGGCTGCGGCGTCGCCCAGACATAGCCCTGCGCGACCGGCTTCAGCGCGTACTGGTCGATCTTGTCGTTGACGGTGAACACCGTGCGGTTCAGGCCTTCGAACGGATCGCCCTTGGTCGGCGTCTGCACGGTCGTGCAGCCGGTGACGAGCGCCGCGGCCACCGCCACCTTGCCTAACTGGAAGACGCGCACGCGCGCCGAACGTGTGGTTTGCATTCTTGTTCTCCTTATTGGCTGGCGGCGCCAGCAGCAGGCGCCGCCGGCGCATTCGCCCCGCCCGCGGGCTTCGAGGCGCCGGAATCCGCCGCCTTGCTGTAGAGGAACTGGCCGATCAGGTTTTCGAGCACGATCGCCGATTGCGTCATCGAGATCGTATCGCCAGCCTTCAGCATTTCCGTGTCGCCGCCCGGTTCGAGCCCGATGTACTGCTCGCCGAGCAGGCCCGAAGTCAGTATCTTCGCCGAAGTATCTTTCGGAAACTGGTATTGCTTGTCGATATCGATCGTGACGAGCGCCTGGTAGGCATTGCTGTCGAAGCCGATCGAGGCGACCCGGCCGACCGTCACGCCGGCGCTCTTCACCGGCGCGCGCGCCTTCAGCCCGCCGATGTTGTCGAACTTGAGTTTGACCGGATACGTTGCCTGGAACGACAACGAGCTCATGTTGCCGGCCTTCAGCGCGAGAAACAGCAGCGCCACGAAACCCAGCACCACGAACAGGCCGACCCAGAAGTCGAGAGCAGTCTTTTTCATCGTCATCCCAAAGTGAATCCGCCACGCCATCGGCACCCCGTCGCGCGCGGCGCACGATGCGCCGCCGGCAGCCGGTGTGCGGCGCGGTCTTTAGCTGAACATCAGTGCGGTCAGCAGAAAATCGAGCCCGAGCACCGCGAGCGACGCGTACACGACCGTGCGGGTCGTCGCGCGCGACACGCCTTCCGGCGTCGGCTTCGCTTCGTAGCCCTGAAACAGCGCGACGAACGTCACCGCAAGGCCGAACACCACGCTCTTGACGACCCCGGCGCCGACATCGCGCCACACGTCGACGCCCCCCTGCATCTGCGACCAGAACGCGCCGGCATCGACGCCGATCAGCAGCACGCCCACCACATAACCGCCCAGAATACCGACCGCGCTGAAAATCGCGGCGAGGATCGGCATCGAGATAATGCCCGCCCACAGGCGCGGCGCGACCACGACCTTGACCGGATCGACGGCCATCATTTCCATCGCGGTCAGCTGCTCGCCCGCCTTCATGAGGCCGATCTCGGCCGTGAGCGAAGTGCCCGCGCGGCCCGCGAACAGCAGCGCCGTGACCACCGGCCCGAGTTCGCGCACGAGCGACAGCGCGACGAGCAAGCCGAGCGCCTGCTCGGAGCCATAGCGGTTGAGCGTGTAGTAGCCCTGCAGGCCGAGCACGAAGCCGACGAAGAGCCCCGACACGGCGATGATCACGAGCGAATAATTACCGACGAAGTGGATCTGCTTCGTGACAAGACGCGGCCGGCGCAGCAGCGGGAAAAACTCGAGCACGAGGCGCAGGAAGAAGCGCGTCGCGTAACCGGCCGTGCCGAGCCCGCTGATCACCGAGCGACCGAGCGCACTGATCATGACTGGCCTCCGCCGATGCCGAAGTCCGCCGCGAGCGGCGTCTGGGCCGGATAGTGGAATTTGAACGGGCCGTCCGGCGCGCCGTCGATGAACTGCCGCACGGTCGGATCGGTCGAGGCGCGCAGTTCGTCCGGGGTGCCCTCGGCGAGCACCCCGCCGTTGGCGAGAAAGTAGACGTAATCCGCGATGGCGAACGATTCGGGCACGTCGTGCGTGACGAGAATCGAGGTGGCGCCGAGCGCCTGATTGAGCGTGCGGATCAGGTTCGCGGTGATGCCGAGCGAGATCGGATCGAGGCCGGCGAACGGCTCGTCGTACATCATCAGTTCGGGGTCGAGCGCGATGGCGCGCGCGAGCGCCACGCGGCGCGCCATGCCGCCCGAAATCTCCGAGGGCAGCAGATCGCGCGCGCCGCGCAAGCCCACCGCGTTGAGCTTCATCAGCACGAGGTCGCACAGCAGTTCTTCGGGAAGATCGGTGTGCTCGCGCAGCGAGAAGGCAACGTTTTCGAACACCGACATGTCGGTAAACAACGCGCCGAACTGGAACAGCATGCCCATTTTGCGGCGCAGCGCGTAAAGGCCTTCGCGCGTCTGCCGGCCGAGGTCCTGGCCGTGGAACAGCACCTCGCCGCGCTGCGCGCGCACGAGGCCGCCGATCAGGCGCAGCACCGTGGTCTTGCCGCAACCGGAGCCGCCCATGACCGCGACGACCTGCCCGCGACGGAAGCGCAGGTTCAGATTCGACAGGACGAGCCGGTCGCCGTAACCGAAGTCGACGTCGCGCAGTTCGAGTAGGGGCTCGCGGGAGGAAGGCACCAAGCTGACAATCCTTTTACACGGAAGGCCGAATTATAGGGCCATCATGCAAAAGCTGCCGTGAGGTGCCCCGTCCATTGACTATGCCTGAGGATTATTGCGTAAACACGTGTTGCAACGCAGAAACCGCGGCAGCCGGATCGGCCGCATCGGTCACTGCGCGCACCACCGCGGCGCAGCCGACGCCGGTTGCCAGCACGTCGGGCAGCACCTGCAGATCGATCCCGCCGATCGCGACGAGCGGCACCACGCCGTCGAGCAGCCGCACGTAGCGTGCCAAACGCCGCAAGCCCTGCGGCGCGGTCGGCACCACCTTGGTCGCGGTCGGAAAGACCGCGCCCAGTGCAATGTAACTCGGACGGAAGTGCAGCGCCTTCAGCGTCTCATAAAAACCGTGCGTCGACAGACCAAGCCGGACGCCAGCCGCCGCAATCGCGGACAGATCAGCGGTATGCACGTCTTCCTGACCGAGGTGCACGCCGTACGCGCCCGCCTCGATGGCGGCCTGCCAGTGATCGTTGATGAACACCTGGGCGTCGTGCGCGCGTCCCACCGCCACGCTGCGGGCGATTTCGCGCTTCAGTTCGTCGGCGGGTTCGGCCGACTTGCGGCGCAACTGCACGGTCTTCACGCCGAGGCCGACCACCCGCTCGACCCAGTCCGCGGTCGGCAGCACCGGGTACAGGCCGAGCTTGTGCGGGCAGCGCGGAAACGGCTGCGCCGGCGCGGCCGGCAAGCCGGTCAGGCGCGGAAAGCGCGCGAGGTCGGATGGGAATGCGTCGGCGGCGCGGGTTTCGTCACGCGCTTCGTCACGGGTTTCGTCACCGTCGCGCCAGGCGAGCGCGAGCACGAGCGCGTCGTGCGGATCGAAACCGCAGTCGAGGAACGCAGCGAGCGCGGCAATCCAGTCGTCCGCCAGATGGCCTTCGAGGCCGTACTTCTCGCCGCCCAGATGCAGCGTCGCGCGGTTTTCCGCGGCGACGATCACGCCCGCGCCCTGCGTGAGCCAGCGCGCCATCTGCTCGCCGTGCCGTTGCGCGTCGGCAAGCACGATCAGGTCGCCGCCGTTCGGCGCATCGGGCGCGGTCAGGCAGATGCGCCACGGCGCGTGCGTCGGCGGCCAGTCGCCGAGACGCGCGCGGATGCGCTCGGCGGCTTCGACCAGTTCGTCGGCGGGCGGCCAGAACAGATCGCGGTCCTTCAACGTCAAGGACTGTGTCATGCGGCACTCCCATCCTGATGCCAGAACGGCATGCCGACCACCGGCGTGCTCGCGTGCGCGCTTTCGCGCTCGGCCATCGGCCCCGCGAGATACGCCTGCCGGCCCGCCTCGACGCCGAGCGCGAACGCGCGCGCCATCGCGTCGGGGTGCGTCGCCTGCGACACGGCCGTGTTCAGCAGCACGCCGTCGAAGCCCCACTCCATCACCTGAGCCGCGTGCGACGGCACGCCGAGCCCGGCATCGACGATCAGCGGCACGTCCGGCAACCGCTCGCGCAGCACGCGTAGCCCGTACGGATTGATCACGCCCTTGCCGGTGCCGATCGGCGCGCCCCACGGCATCAGCGCCTCGCAACCGGCGTCGAGCAGACGGCGGCCGATCACGAGGTCTTCGGTGCAGTACGGCAGCACCTTGAAGCCGTCCTTGACGAGCCGCGCGGCGGCCTCGATCAGGCCCACCGGGTCGGGCTGCAGCGTGTAGTCGTCGCCGATCAGTTCGAGCTTGATCCAGTCGGTTTCGAAGATTTCGCGCGCCATGTGCGCGGTCGTGACCACTTCGCCGACCGTCAGGCAGCCCGCCGTGTTCGGCAGCAGCGGCACGGCGTGGCGCTTGAGCAGATCGAAGAAGCCGGCTTCGGCGCCGCCCTCGTTCATCTGCCGGCGCAGCGCGACGGTGACCATGCCGGGCCGCGCCGCGTCGATCGAATCGGACAGCGATTGCAGCGACGGATAGCGCGAGGTGCCGAGCAGCACGCGGCTCGCGAAAGTTTGGCCGTATAGCGTGAGGGCGTCGGCGGTCTGATGGGAGGTCATGTGCGTCATCCTGGTTTGCCGCTGCGACGTTGCGCAACGGCCTTGCGGCAAGGGGTTTCCGGCGCTCGTTTGCGGCAACGGGCCCGGCAATGAATCGGCGGCAGGCCGGCGCGCCGGCGCTCAGCCGCCCGCAACCGGTTGCACGACGTCGAGCCGGTCGCCGGCTTGCAGCGCGCGCGCCGCATGCTGGGTGCGCGCGACGAAATCGCCGTTGAGCGCGACCGCGAACGGCGGGCGCGCGCCATAGGCGGCGAGCGCATCGGCGACAGTCGCGCCCTCGGGCAGCGACAACGGCTTCTGATTGATATGAATGTCCATGGTGCTCGAATACGGTTCAATCGATGGCGAAAGCGGCCCGATGCGCGACGCGGCGGCCGCGGCGCTCAGGCCGGCTCCCGCACGAAATCCTGTTGAAAAAGCTCGCTCCAGCGCGCCTCGCGCCGCCAGCCAGCGAACGCGTCGGCGTCGCCGATGCGGCCGTCGAGCAAGGCGCTCGCGAAGCGCACAGCTTCGTCGGCGACTTCGGGCGCGATCATATAGCCGTGCCGGTACAGGCCGTTCACGCGCAGCGTGCGCGCGCCGTCCCACAGCAGCGCCGGACGATGATCGGGCAAGGTCGGGCGGCACTGCGAGTTGAGTTCGAGGATGCGCGCCTCGCCGAAACCCGGATGCACCGAAAACGCCGCGCTCAGCAGTTCGAGCGCCGAGCGCACGCTGACGGGCGACATGTCCTCGCCTTCGACCTCGGTCGCGCCGATCACGTAGAGGCCGTTCTGCTTCGGCGCGATATAGAGCGGATAGCGCGGATGCAGCAGCCGCACCGGACGCGTCAGGTGCAGCCCCGGTGCATGCACGCGCGCGACTTCGCCGCGGATGCCGCGCAGCGTCGGCAGCACCGGCTTCGCGCCGAGACCGCGGCAGTCGATCGTGATGCCGGCTTCGGGCAGCGCAGCCTCGTCGACGGGCGTATTCCAGTGGGTCTCCACGCCGCGTTCGGCGAGACCGGCGGCGAGCGCGGCCAGCACCTGGCGGTTATCGAGCTGGCCTTCGCGCGGCAGCAGCCAGCCCTGGTTGAAGCGGCCGGCCAGCGCGGGCTCGGCGGCGCCGAGCTGGGCGCCGGCCAGCGCGACGAAGCCGCCGTCGAGCAGTTCGGCCGGCGCATTCGCGCGCACGCGGCGCTCGAACAGCGGCGCTTCGGTGCGATCGGCGTGATGCCAGACGACGAGCGTGCCGTTGCGCTGGAAAAACACCGGCTCCGGCAATTCGGCCAGCACGCGCGGCCAGCTTTCGAGCGAACTCGCGCCGAGCCGCGTAATCAGCAGTTCGGCGCTGGCGGCCTCGGCGAGCGGCGCCAGCATCGCGGCGGCGACCCACGCGGCCGCCTGCGTCCCAGCGGCATCGCCGCGCTCGTACAGCGCCACGCGATGCCCCTCGCCGGCAAGCCGCCACGCGACCAGCCGGCCGCACAGGCCGCCGCCGAGCACGACGAAATCGGGTCGGGCGGGACGGTTCATCGCGCACGCTCCACGGCCAGGCGGCGCAGCGCATCGCCAGAGCGGGCCATGCCAAAGCGGCACGGCGCGCCTGCGGCGGCGTGACGGGAAGCAACGTACATGTATGAAGAATAGGCGGTCATCAAGTCCTTTCCGTACGGCCCAAAAACGCACGTACCGAGGACGAAACCGGCGGGTGAAGCCGGCCGGGCAAGATGCGCGCGCGTCATGCGCCAGCGCCGCCCGGCGGGGAATGGAAGACGGTTGCTTCCGGAAACTTCCCGCGCCGGTATTACCCGGATCGGGTGCAAAGGGTCTCTCTCAGCCTCGCCGCCGCAGCATGGAAATCATGCCGCCCGTGGGCGAAGCACCCCTGTTTCGTCACGGGTCATTAGACCATAAAAGGCCGGACGCCCGCAAACCAGCGGGGCGCCGAGGCGGCCGCGATTTCGCTCCGGCACCCTCTATGGCGATGCCGATGCGCCGCGAGCCGACGCTCTGGCACAATGCCGTGATCGGTGCCGCGAACGCGGCGCGCGCGGCGCTTCAGGCCGTATGCGCGGCGCTTACACGGGGGCGCGCCGGCGGCGCAAATTAATGCCCGCTTAAGGGCGTCACGCCAGAATCGGGCGCCCGTCCGGCGGCGCGCGCCCCGAGCACGAAAGCACGACGCCCGGGCAGGCATCGCAGACCCGCCGCAGGGCAACCCAGCATACGGACCGGCTCGTCGCGGGATCGCCCGACATGGCGCAACCCGACCAGCCCGACACCGAGGATCGACCGGCTCGACCCATGGCCAGCACATCACCAGGACGCTCATGACATCCAATACTTCCGCCAGCCCCGCGCTGCCGCCCGACGAAAAAGTCTCCGCCTGGAGCCTGATCAAGCCTTACTGGGTTTCCGAGGAACGCTTCGTGGCGTGGGGGCTGCTCATCGCGATCGTCGTGATGAACCTGCTCGTCGTCTGGATCAACGTGCGCCTGAACCGCTGGAGCGCCGATTTCTACAACGCGCTGCAGCAGAAGAACGTCCACGACTTCCCGCACCTGCTGATGATCTTCAGCGGGCTCGCGTTCGGTTTCATCATCCTCGCCGTGTATGGCCGCTATCTGCGCCAGATGCTCGGCTTCCGCTGGCGCCAGTGGCTGACCACGCGCTACCTGAACGAGTGGCTCGACGACAGCGCGTTCTACCGCATCGAGCGCGACCGCCTCGCCGACAACCCCGACCAGCGGATCAGCGACGACCTGCAATCGTTCGCCACCACCACGCTTTCGCTCACGCTCGATCTGCTCTCCACGGTCGTCACGCTCGTGTCGTTCATCACGATCCTGTGGTCGCTCGCGGGCGCGCTGACCCTTTCGCTCGGCGGCATGCCGCTGCATATCCCCGGTTATATGGTGTGGGCTGCTGCGCTGTATGCGGTGGTCGGCTCGCTCGTCACGCAGAAGGTCGGTCATCCGCTCGTGTCGATCAACTATCAGGCACAGAAAGTCGAGGCGGATTTCCGTTTCGGCCTGATCCGTCTGCGCGAGAACGCCGAGCAGATCGCGTTCTACAACGGCATGGAAACCGAGAAGCACAACGCACGCACGCTGTTCGGCCGCATCCGCGACAACTGGTGGCAGGTGATGAAGTACACCAAGCGCCTGACCTTCGTGCTGAGCTTCTACGGCCAGATCGCGATCATCTTCCCGATCGTGGTCGCCGCGCCGCGCTACTTCGCGGGTGCCTTCACGTTCGGCGTGCTGATGCAGATTTCGAGCGCGTTCGGCACCGTCAGCGATTCGTTCTCGTGGTTCATCAACAGTTATACGAGCCTCGTCGAATGGCGCGCCACCGTGAACCGGTTGCGCGAATTCAAGCGCATCATGCATGCGCCGCGTCTGAAGGAATCGGTCTCGCCGGCCACCGAACACGGCGGCATCAACCTGCATTTCGTCGACGCCAACCAGCTCTCCACCGCCAGCCTCGAACTCGCGCTGCCGAACGGCAACCCGCTGTCGCGCATCCGCGATGTCGCGATCCGGCCGGGCTCGCGCTGGCTCGTGCGCGGTCCGTCGGGCGCCGGCAAAAGCACGCTGATGCGCGCGCTCGCGGGCCTCTGGCCGTTCGGCGACGGCTCGATCGACGCGCCCGTCAACGCGCGCATGATGTTCATCCCGCAGGTCAGCTACATGCCGATCGGTACGCTGAAGGCGGCGCTCGCGTATCCGTCGGCGGCCGACACCTATAGCGACGACGAATGCCGCGAAGCGCTCGTCACCTGCCATCTGTCCGAATACGCGGACCGTCTGCAGGAATCGGCGCACTGGACCCGCGTGCTGTCGCCGGGCGAGCAGCAGCGCTTCGCCGCCGCGCGCGTGCTGCTGCACAAGCCCGACTACCTGTTCCTCGACGAAGCGACCAGCGCGCTCGACGCGGAAAACGAGGCGCGCCTGTACCGCCTGTTCACGGAGCGGCTGCCGAAGGCGGCGATCGTCAGCGTCGCGCATCGCGAGTCGCTCTCGGCGTTCCACGACGAAACGCTCGACGTCGAACGCAGCCGCGAAGCAGTAGCGGCCTGATCCGCCCGGCGAGCAATCCAACGAGCAACCCGGCGAACCGAACGACGCGATGAGCGAGCAGGCAAGCAACGCCAACGCTGGCATCGACAACGACACCAACGGCAGCGCGCGCGTCGTGCTGATTACCGGTGCCGGCTCCGGCATCGGCGCGGCGCTCGCGCAACGTCTCGCCGCGCCGGACACCGCGCTGATGCTGCACGCGCGCGGCGCCGACGACGCTTCCCGCCAACGCCTCGCGCAAGTCGCCGATCGATGCGCCGCGAACGGCGCGCGCTGCGCGACCGTGTTCGGCGATCTCGCCGAGCGCGGCGCGGCGGAGCACGTAGTCCATCAAACGCTCGCGAACTTCGGCGCGCTCGATCAACTGGTCGCCAACGCCGGACACGCGCAACGCCAGACTCTTTCCGCACTCGACCCCGACACGTTCGGCGCGGCGTTTGCCGCGATGCCGGCCGCGTTCGCCGCGCTCCTCAAACGCGCGCTGCCCGCGCTCGAAACGTCGCGGCGCGGCCGCGTGGTCGCGGTGAGCTCGTTCGTCGCGCATCGCTATCGCGCGGACGCGCCGTTTGCCGCGACGGCCGCGGCGAAGGCGGCCCTCGAATCACTCGCGAAAACCGCGGCCGCCGAGCTTGCGCCGCGCGGCGTGACCGTCAATTGCGTAGCGCCCGGCTATACGCGCAAGGACCGCGGCCCGAGCGCCGACAACGTGGCGGCATGGGCGCGCGCCGCCGAGGCGACACCGCTCGGCCACGTCGCCGAGCCGGCCGACGTCGCCGCGCTGATCGCCTTCCTGCTTTCCGGCGAAGCGCGTCACATCACCGGTCAGGTGATCCATATCGATGGCGGGCTCACGCTCGGCTGAGCCGCGTCCCTCGCCACGCAGCGCAGCGCGCAAACCGTACGTGCAAAACCGTGCGTACGACAGCCGGCACAGCACCGGCCACCCGCGCCGCCCCATCGAGCACCGGCGGCTTGCCACGTCTTACATCGGAAAGGATTCGAAAGCCGGACACGCTTTGCCCGGCCCGCGCGGATCACTAAGATGCCCTGAATGAACCAGACCATCCTGATCGTCGACGACGATCCCGTCGTGCGCGAACTCGTCAGCGAATATCTGCAAGGGCGCGGCTTCAAGGTCGTCGCGCTCGAACACGGCATGGCGCTGCAGCGCAGCCTGCTCGAGGAACGCCCCGCGCTCGTCGTACTCGACATCATGATGCCGGAGCTCGATGGCATCAGCGCGCTGCGGGCGTTGCGCGTCGCCGGCGACGACCTTCCCGTGATCCTGCTGACCGCCCGCGCCGAGCCGATCGACCGCGTGATCGGCCTCGAACTCGGCGCGGACGACTATCTCGGCAAGCCGTTCGAACCGAGCGAACTGGTCGCGCGAATTCGCACCGTGCTGCGGCGTCGCGGCACGGTTGCGCCGGGCGCGCCCGAGCAGCGCGCGCCCTATCGCTTCGGCCACTTCGAAGTGAATTTCCCCGAGCGCGAGCTGCGCCGCGACGGCGAACGCATCATGCTGCGTTCGAGCGAATTCGCGATGCTGAAAGTGTTCGTCACGCATGCGATGACCGTGCTCACGCGCGCGCAATTGCTCGAAAAACTGCGCGGCAACGACGAGACGCATCGGAATCGCAGTCTCGACGTGTCGATCTGGCGTTTGCGCCGGCTCATCGAAGCGGACCCGTCGGCGCCGCGCTATGTGCAAACGGTGTGGGGACGCGGTTACGTGTTCGTGCCCGATGGCGAGATCGGCGCAACCGGGCGCGGGCTCGCGCCGCCGCTCCGGGAACACTGAAACCGGGGCTCGAAACGCCGCGCTTCCGTGCGCCGGCGCAGTGCGCCGCATCGGCCGGCCACAACCCCGGCAGCCCGTCGAAGCAGTGCTAAAGTAAGCGCTGGTAAGCGTTGCACCTTGCGTCGCGCGCCGGCAAGCCCCGCGTCACACCGTAAGCATTGGTAAGGAAACGCCCGGCCGCCTGCCGCACGCGCCCATCTAGAATTTCGCCATGAATCCACAGGTCCTCATCGTCGACGACGATCCGGTCGTACGCGATCTGCTTTGCAAGTTTCTGCAGTCGAACGGCTTCGATGCGTCGGTTCTGCACGACGGCACGCATCTGCAGCGCCGTCTCGAACGCGAGCGGCCGTCGGTCGTCGTGCTCGACATCATGATGCCGAACACCGACGGCCTGCGCGCGCTCACCGCGCTGCGCGCCGCCGGCGACGACATTCCGGTGATCTTCGTGACCGCGCGCGGCACGGTGGCCGACCGCATCGTCGGCCTCTCGCTCGGCGCGGACGACTACCTGACCAAGCCGTTCGATCCGCGCGAACTGCTCGTGCGCATCCAGACCGTGCTGCGCCGGCGCGGGCCGTCTACCACGAGCGCGCCCGAAGCGCGCAAGCGCTATCGCTTCGGGCCGTTCGAACTCGACTTCACCACGCGCTCGCTGACCCGCGACGACGCGAAACTGCCGTTGCGCGACAGTGAATTCGCGCTCCTGAAGATTTTCGTCAACAACCCGTACAAGGTGCTGTCGCGCGTGCTGATTCACGACCTCGTGCATCGCGACAACCTGGCCTTCCGCGACCGCAGCCTCGACGTGCCGATCTGGCGTCTGCGCCGCGTGATCGAGGACGACCCGTCCAATCCGTGCTACGTGCAAACGGTACGCGGCAAGGGCTATGTGTTCGTGCCCGACGCCAGCAGCGCGCCCTTCGAGGACGAGGCCGCCCCGAGCGCATGAAAAATCCGCTGAACACGCTGTTCGGCAGAATGGCGTTGCTGTCTGCCGCGGTGTTGTTCGCGATTCAGGCAAGCTGGTTCGTGCTCGTGACGATGCAGCCGCCGCGCCATGAAATCGACGGCTTCGCGCGCGGCATTCTGCTCGTGCTGCAGGCGATCAACGGCGAGCCGATCAAGGGCGCCGCGCTCGCGCCCGCAATGCGCGTGCATCTCGTGCCCACCTGGAACATGCCGACGAGCGTGCATCTGCATGAGCCGAAGGAACGTCTGCTGATCGAACTGGGCCAGCAGTTGCGCGAGAACCTGCCGGGCGGCACGCAGATCGCCGTCGACGATCTGCGTCCGCCGCAACTCTGGGTGCTGTTTCCGGGCAAGTCGAACTGGGTCGTCGTGCCGGTCGACGTGCCGCCGCCGCCGCGCTTTCTGGTCGAGGCAGTCTCGATGCTGCTTGCCGCGCTGATCCTCTCGCTATTTGCGGTCTGGCAGATGCAACGGCCGCTCTCGCGCGTCGCCGACGCGGCCCGCGAGTTCGGCTCGGGCGTGCGGCCCGAGCCCGTGCCCGTGCAGGGCCCTCGCGAGCTGCGCGATCTGATCGGCTCGTTCAACGACATGATGCGGCGCCTCAACGAAGCCGGCGACGACCAGGCCGTCATGCTGGCCGGCGTCGCGCACGATCTGAAGGCGCCGCTCACGCGCCTGAAGCTGCGCGCGAGCGTGCTGGTCGAGGAAAGCGAGCGCGCCGGCCTGATTCGCGACGTCGATTCGCTGACCAACATCGTCCAGCAGTTCCTCGAATTCGCGGGCCAGTCGGCCGACGCCGGGCCGCCTGTCGAAGTGGACGAGTTCCTGCGCGAGCAGTTTTCCGCCGGTGAAAACGCCGGCGGCGCGGAAATGGCCGAAGCCGCCGACACCGCCGAAGCGCCGCTCTTCGCGCTCGATCTGCGCGCCGGAGCATCGTTCACGCTACCGCGCACGCTGCTCGACCGGCTCGTCACGAACCTCGTCGACAATGCGCTCGAACACGGCATGCCGCCGGTCGAGATCGCGACCGCGCGCAACGACGGGCGCTGGACGATCCGCGTGCGCGATCATGGCCCCGGCATTCCCGACGACCGCATCGCCGCCGCGATGAAACCGTTCGTGCGGCTCGACGCCGCGCGCGGCGGCGAAGGTCATTGCGGCCTCGGCCTCGCGATCGTCGCGCGGCTCGCGCATGATCGCGGCGGACGCTGCCAGGTGCGCAATCATGCGCGGGGCGGACTCGAAGTGCGGATCGAATTGCCGGTGAATGCGGCAGTGACTTGAGGATGACGCGGCAAGCGGCGGCGCGGCCAACCCGAGCAGCGCGGCGCCGGCACATGGGCGAGGCGCGCTCGAACAGACGCCGCCCGCTCATGCACATGCTCACGCACACGGCGCCATGCGCTTACACGCCCTTACCGGATCGCCTTCGGCACTGGCTACGGCTTTATAGTCGGCCTTGGCAACCTCAATGCCGCCCTTCTCCATCCGCCCATGCCCTTGGGGCGGATTTTTTTTGCCCGGCCTTTTTGTCCGGTTCTTTTTGGTGCCGCCCTTGCCCGCGCTGCTCCTGCCGCGCGGCTTCACGGCCGATCGCCGTGCGGCTCAGTCCACGAGCCGCTTAGTGCACACGTCGCTCAGTGCGAGCCGGTTACCTCAGTGCACAAGCCGATTACGCAACGCGTCGATCGTCGCCGCGGAAAGACCGAGCCCTTGCATCAGATAGCCGGTCATCGTGCCGTAGCTCGCCTGCACCTGCTCGAAACCCGCTTGCAGATAGCCTTCCTCGACGTCGAGCAACGGCGCTTCGACCGTGGCGACGGCGGCGCCGTCCTGCACGCGCAGCGTGGCCGTTTGCGCGGCGATCGATTGCGCGAGATAGGTGTTGCTGAGCAGATAGTCCTGCATGATGACGTCGAGCGGCACGTTGGCGATGCTGAGCAGCAGCGCCGCGACCCAGCCCGCGCGATCCTTCCCCGCATTCGAATGAAACAGCTGCGCGCCCGCGCCGTCGGCGAGCGCGGCGAGCAACGTGCCGTACGCGGCCCGCTGCGCGTCGCCCGTCACGTAGGCACGCGCCTGCGCCTCCATGAACGCGACGGCGTCCGCGGACGTATCGAAGGTGGGCGCAATGAAGTCGTTCGTGCCGAGCACATTGAGCCGGCGCG
The DNA here is from genome assembly GCF_011752995.1 of Burkholderia sp. Ax-1724. Lineage (GTDB taxonomy): Bacteria > Pseudomonadota > Gammaproteobacteria > Burkholderiales > Burkholderiaceae > Paraburkholderia. The sequence goes on along the minus strand of NZ_VWWL01000018.1, from coordinate 71,760 downwards.
CGAACGCGCCGGCCGGCAGGCTGTCGGGATTGCGCGCGATTTCGGCGGGCGTACGCAGGTCGTAGATCGCTGCGATGCCGACCTTGTCGATCGTCGCTTCGTCGGCGCTGCTCAAGGTCAACGCATTCGAGCGATAGAACGCGCCGCGGCGCATCTGCTTGCCGTCGACGGTCGGATAGCCGCTGCCCACGCCCGCGAGATCGCGGAAATTGGTGACCGATGCGAGGCGCGGCGTCTCCACCTGATTGGGGTCGAGGCTGCCGCCGCACGCCGACAGCAGCGTGCTGCCGAACCCGGCGGCCAGCAGCGCGCCGGCCGAACCCCAGAGGAAACGCCGCCGCGCTACCGACGTTTCGCCCGACGCGTCATGGCCTGCCTGCACGGTCGTGCTGGCAACAAGGCGGAACGGCGAACGGTTTTTCGCGAAAACGGGCATCAGGGGTGACGGTAAGGAAGGGGGCGTGCAGCCGGGCTGCAGACGCAGTTTAACGTTCGTCAATAACTTTTGCGTTACACCGTAGTAGGCGGTAAGGAAAAGGGCGAGATCAACACAGCCTTTCGCGAAGCGCGTACGGCAGCGTGTGCGGGACCGGGCAGAGGCGACGCGCCGTTCTGAAACCGATTTCCGCCAGCTTGCGTGTCTTATCGGTGATTACGCGATCGTTACCGCTCGATGCCATTTTTGCCACATCCGACCGCACGACGCCGCATCCCCGTAAAATACAGAAAACCTATCGTTCAGCCCCCGCAGGCAAAAGAAACCTGGAGACCACAACAAAACATGGCTTCTCTCCAATGGTTCACCGAGTTGTCCCCGCGCGAGCGCCGCACGCTTTATGCCGGCTTCGGCGGTTACGCGATCGACGCGTTCGACTTCATGATCTACTCGTTTCTGATCCCGACGCTGATCGCAACATGGGGTCTGAGCAAAAGCGAAGCGGGGATGATCGCCACCAGTTCGCTGATCTCGTCGGCGCTCGGCGGCTGGCTCGCCGGCATTCTAGCCGATCGCCACGGCCGCATCCGCGTGCTGCAATGGACGATCGCCACCTTCGCGATCTTCACCTTCCTGTCGGGCTTCACGCAGTCGTTCTGGCAGCTGCTCGCCACGCGCACGCTGCAAGGCATCGGCTTCGGCGGCGAGTGGTCGGTCGTGACGATCATGATGGCCGAGACGATCCGTTCTCCGCAGCATCGCGCGAAGGCGGTCGGCACCGTGCAGAGCAGCTGGTCGTTCGGCTGGGCGGCCGCGGCGATCGTCTACTGGGCCGCGTTCGCGCTGCTGCCTGAAGAGTACGCGTGGCGCGCCTGCTTCTGGATCGGCCTGCTGCCCGCCGCGTGGATCATCTACATCCGCCGCAACGTGAGCGACCCGGACATCTTTCTGGAGACGCGCCGCGCGCGCGAAAGCGGCTTCAACACCTCGCACTTCATGCAGATCTTCTCGGCCGCGCATCTGAAGACGACGCTGCTCGGCAGCGCACTGTGCACCGGCATGCTCGGCGGCTACTACGCGATCACGACGTGGCTGCCCACGTACCTGAAGACCGTGCGCCATCTGTCGGTGTTCAACACGAGCGGCTATCTGATCGTGCTGATCGTCGGCTCGTTCGCCGGCTATATCGTCGGCGCGATTCTGTGCGACCGGATCGGCCGGCGCGCGTCGTTCGTGCTGTTCGCGATCGGCTCGTTCGTGCTCGGCATGGTCTACACGATGCTGCCGGTCACCGACACGATGATGCTCGCGCTCGGCTTCCCGCTCGGCATCGTCGTGCAGGGCATTTTCGCGGGTGTGGGCGCGTATCTGTCCGAGCTGTATCCGAACGAGATACGCGGCTCGGGACAAGGCTTCTGCTACAACCTCGGGCGCGGCGTCGGCTCGTTCTTTCCGATCCTCGTCGGCACGCTCGCGCAGGGCATGACGCTCGTGAAGGCGATGGGCATCGTCGCGGGCTCCGGCTATCTGCTCGTGATCGTCGCCGCGCTGTGCCTGCCGGAAACGAAAGGCAAGGTGCTCGGCGCGAGCCGCTCCGCCGCCTGAATTCGCCGCACATACTCATGAAAACGATTGTTCTCGGCGGCGGCGTGATCGGTGTCGCCACGGCTTTTTACCTGTGCCAGCAAGGCTGCGAAGTCACGGTGATCGAGCGCGAACCCGACGTCGCGCTCTCCACGAGCTTCGGCAACGCCGGCGTGATCGCACCGGGCTACGTGACGCCGTGGGCCGCGCCCGGCATGCCGGCGAAGATTCTCAAATATCTGTTCAAGCCCGCTTCGCCCCTGATCTTCCGGCCGACGTTCGATCCGGCCCAATGGCGCTGGATCGCGCGCTGGCTGCGCGAATGCGACCTCGAACGCTTTCGCGTGAACAAGCAGCGCATGCAACGCGTCGCGTATTACAGCCGCACGTGTCTGCACGAATTCCGCGGCCGTCATCCGTTCGACTACGGCCGCAGCCAGGGCTATCTGCAACTGTTTCGCAGCGACTTCGACGTCGAGCTGGCCCAGCCGGCGCTCGCGGTGCTGCGCGACGCGGGCATCGCGCATCGGGAAGTCAGCGCGGCGCAGTGCGTCGAGATCGAGCCCGGCTTGCGCTGGGCGCAGCAGGCGCCGCACGCGGGCCTTTATCTGCCCGACGACGAGGCCGGCGATTGCGCGCGCTTCACCCGCGAGCTGCGCGCGATCTGCGAGCGCAACGGCGTGCGCTTCCGCTTCGATACGCGCGTGGACTCGCTCGACGTGCAAGGCCAGGCGGTACGCGGCGTGCAGATTCAGAGCGAGCGCGGCATCGAGACGCTGCGGGCCGACCACGTGGTCGTCGCGCTCGGCGTCGATAGCCCGGCGCTGCTGGCGCCGCTCGGCGTGAAGGTGCCGCTTTATCCGGTGAAGGGGTATTCGGCGACGTTGCCCGTCATCGACGAAGAAAAGGCGCCGCACGCGGCGCTCATGGACGAATCGCTGAAAACGGCGATCACGCGCTTCGGCAACAACCTGCGCGTGGCGGGCACGGCGGAACTCGGCAATCATCAGACGACACTGCGCGAACAGGCCTTGCAGACGCTGCTCAAGGTGCTGCGCGACTGGTTTCCGCATGCGGCCAAGCCGACCTCGGCGCATTTCTGGGTAGGCCGCCGGCCGATGACACCCGATGGCGCGCCGCTGCTCGGTCCGTGCCGCGTGGAGAATCTGTGGCTGAACCTCGGGCACGGCTCGACGGGCTGGGCGATGTCGATGGGCTCGGGGCGCGTGGTCGCGGACCTGATCACGCAGCGCAAGCCGGAAATCGATCTCGATGGGCTGACCTTGGCGCGCTATCGCAAGTAGCGGCGCGAGAAGCCGGGCCAGCAAACGCAGCGCGCCATAAAAAAACCGGACTCGCCCTTTCAGACGAGCCCGGTTTTCTTTTATTCACTGCTTCGCTTTACCGCTACCTGTGCCTGTGAACCGGCACATTGTCGTCTCCACGTCTTCCTGCAAATCGTGGCCGGCTCGCGCGCATCGGACATCGAGCGCGCAAGCCGTGCCGGAGACACTGACCAGAGACGCCTTAGCGCGGCAGTTCCGAATGCCCCATCAGGAACGCATCGACCGAACGTGCGCACTGACGGCCTTCGCGGATCGCCCACACCACGAGCGACTGGCCGCGGCGCATGTCGCCCGCGGTGAACACCTTGTCCACCGACGTGTAGTACGCCTTGTCGCCTTCGGTCGAGGCACGCACGTTGCCGCGCGCATCCTTGTCGACACCGAATGCTTCGAGCACCGGCGAAACCGGCTGCGTGAAGCCCATCGCGAGCAGCACGAGGTCGGCCTTCATTTCGAATTCGGAGTTCGGCACTTCGACCATCTTGCCGTCCTTCCATTCGACGCGCGCGGCGATCAGCTTCTCGACCTTGCCGTTCTTGCCTTCGAGGCGCTTGGTCGCGACCGCCCAGTCGCGCTCGCAGCCCTCGTCGTGCGACGACGACGTGCGCAGCTTGATCGGCCAGTACGGCCACACGAGCGGCTTGTTCTCTTCTTCGGGCGGCTGCGGCAGCAGTTCGAACTGCGTGACGCTCTTCGCGCCATGACGGTTCGACGTGCCGACGCAGTCCGAACCCGTATCGCCGCCGCCGATCACGACGACGTGCTTGCCCTTCGCGAGCAGCTGGTTCGGCACCTTGTCGCCGGCATTGACCTTGTTCTGCTGCGGCAGGAATTCCATCGCATAGTGGACGCCTTCGAGCTCGCGGCCCGGCACCGGCAGATCGCGCGGCGTTTCCGAACCGCCGGCGATCACCACCGCGTCGAACTGCTCGTTCAGCTCGGCCGGCGTGATGGTTTCCTTCGCGGTGTTGCCGATGTAAGCCGGCAGCGAATCGGCGCGGCCGATGAGCACGTTGGTGCGGAACGTCACGCCTTCGGCTTCCATCTGGCGCATGCGGCGGTCGATCTGCCACTTCTCGAGCTTGAAGTCGGGGATGCCGTAACGCAGCAGGCCACCGATGCGGTCGTTCTTCTCGAACACGGTCACGTCATGACCGGCGCGCGCGAGTTGCTGCGCGGCCGCGAGACCCGCGGGGCCCGAACCGACCACGGCGACCTTCTTGCCGGTCTTGTGCTTCGGCAGTTGCGGCGCGACCCAGCCTTCGGCCCAGGCCTTGTCGATGATCGCGTGCTCGATCGACTTGATGCCGACCGGGTCGTTGTTGATGCCGAGCGTGCACGCCGCTTCGCACGGTGCCGGGCAGATGCGGCCCGTGAACTCGGGGAAGTTGTTGGTCGAATGCAGCACTTCGATCGCGTTCTTCCAGTCCTGGTGGAACACGAGGTCGTTGAAGTCCGGAATGATGTTGTTGACCGGGCAGCCGTTGTTGCAGAACGGAATGCCGCAGTCCATGCAACGTGCGCCTTGAATCTTCGCTTCGTCGTCGCTCAGTGCCGCGACGAATTCCTTGTAGTGCTTCACACGCGTGAGCGGAGCCTCGTACGTCTCGTGGCGACGTTCGAACTCGAGAAAACCGGTTGCCTTGCCCATGTGGTTCTCTTCTCTAATCTGTATGTAGGGTGATCTGGACCCGCCGCGCGTCGAACCTTCGAGACGCGGCGGGTACGGCTAAATGATTTTTTGCGGAGCTTTGTGCGGAGATTTAGGCGGCGAGCACTTCCTTGTTCGCCTTCTTCGCGGCGAGTTCGCCGAGCGCGCGCTTGTATTCGGTCGGGAACACCTTCACGAACTGACGGCGCGAAGCGTCCCAGTTTTCGAGCAGCGCCTTCGCACGCGGCGAGCCCGTGAACTGGAAGTGACGCTCGATGAGACCGCGCAGCAGTGCTTCGTCGGTCGTGCCGCGATGCCACACGCCCTGGTCGACCGTGCGCTCCTGTTCGGCCTGTTGCAGCACCGGGTCGAGCGCGACCATCGACTTGTTGCACTTGCCCGCGAACGTGCCGTCCGGATCGAACACGTAGGCGATGCCGCCCGACATGCCGGCCGCGAAGTTGCGGCCCGTCTCGCCGAGCACGACCACGGTGCCGCCCGTCATGTATTCGCAACCGTGGTCGCCCGTGCCTTCGACGACCGCCGTCGCGCCCGAGTTACGCACGCAGAAACGCTCGCCCGCGACGCCGCGGAAGAACGCTTCGCCGTCGATCGCGCCGTACATCACCGTATTGCCGCAGATGATGTTCTCTTCCGACTTGCCGCGGAAATCGTTGGTCGGACGGATGATGATGCGGCCGCCCGACAGGCCCTTGCCCACGTAGTCGTTGCCGTCGCCGACGAGGTCGAGCGTGACGCCCTTCGCGAGGAACGCGCCGAAGCTCTGGCCCGCCGTGCCCTTCAACTGGATGTGAATCGAGTCGTCGGGCAGGCCTTCGTGGCCGTACTTCTTCGCGATCGTGCCGGACAGCATCGCGCCGACCGTGCGGTTCACGTTGCGCACCGGCTGGATGAACGAGACGTGCTCGCCCTTCTCGATCGCCGCCTTCGCCTTCTCGATCAGCGTATGGTCGAGCGCACGGTCGAGGCCGTGATCCTGCACGTCGACGTGCTTGCGCGCGACTTCCGCCGGCACTTGCGGCTGATAGAACACGCGCGAGAAGTCGAGACCCTTCGCCTTCCAGTGCTCGACGCCCTTCTTCATGTCGAGCAGTTCCGCATGGCCGATCAGGTCGTCGAACTTGCGGATACCGAGTTGCGCCATGATTTCGCGCGCTTCCTCGGCGACGAAGAAGAAGAAGTTCACGACGTGCTCGGGCTGGCCCTGGAACTTCGCACGCAGCACCGGATCTTGCGTCGCGACGCCGACCGGGCAGGTGTTCAGGTGGCACTTGCGCATCATGATGCAGCCTTCGACGACGAGCGGCGCCGTCGCGAAGCCGAATTCGTCCGCGCCGAGCAGCGCGCCGATCACGATGTCGCGGCCCGTCTTCATCTGACCGTCGGCCTGCACGCGGATACGGCCGCGCAGCTGGTTCAGCACCAACGTTTGCTGCGTTTCGGCGAGACCCAGTTCCCACGGCGTGCCGGCATGCTTGACCGACGACAGCGGCGACGCACCCGTGCCGCCGTCATGACCGGCGATCACGACGTGATCGGCCTTCGCCTTCGCGACACCCGCTGCAACCGTACCGACGCCCGACTCCGACACCAGCTTCACCGAGATGCTCGACGACGCGTTGACGTTCTTCAGATCGTGGATCAGCTGCGCCAGGTCTTCGATCGAGTAGATGTCGTGGTGCGGCGGCGGCGAAATCAGGCCGACGCCCGGCACCGAACAGCGCAGCTTGCCGATGTACTCGGACACCTTGTGGCCCGGCAGCTGACCGCCTTCGCCCGGCTTCGCGCCCTGCGCCATCTTGATCTGGATCTGGTCGGCCGACGCGAGGTATTCCGCCGTCACGCCGAAGCGGCCCGACGCGACCTGCTTGATGCGCGAGCGCAGCGAATCACCTTCCTTGAGCGGAATGTCGGTGACCACTTCATCGCCGATGATCGACTTCATCGTGTCGCCATTCTTGATCGGAATGCCGCGCAGTTCGTTGCGATAACGGTTCGCATCCTCGCCGCCTTCGCCGGTGTTCGACTTGCCGCCGATGCGGTTCATCGCGACGGCGAGCGTGGCGTGCGCTTCGGTGCTGATCGAGCCCATCGACATCGCGCCGGTCGCGAAACGCTTGACGATTTCCTTCGCCGGTTCGACTTCGTCGAGCGGAATCGCCCTGGTCGGATCGAACTTGAACTCGAACAGGCCGCGGAAGGTCATGTGGCGTTTGGTCTGATCGTTGATCAGATGCGCGTATTCCTTGTACGTCTGGTACGAGTTGCTGCGTGCCGAGTGCTGCAGCTTGGCGATCGCATCGGGCGTCCACATGTGTTCTTCGCCGCGCACGCGGTAGGCGTACTCGCCGCCCGCGTCGAGCATGTTCGCGAGGACCGGGTTGTCGCCGAACGCGTCGCGGTGCAGACGGATCGCTTCTTCGGCGACGTCGAAGAGTCCAATGCCGCCCACCTTCGACGACGTACCGTAGAAGTACTTCGACACGAGGTCTTCGGCGAGGCCGACCGCTTCGAAAATCTGCGCGCCGGTGTACGACATGTAGGTCGAAATGCCCATCTTCGACATGACCTTCTGCAGGCCCTTGCCGACCGCCTTCGTGAAGTTGTAGACCGCCTTCTCCGCCGACAGGTCGCCCTTCAGGCCGGCCGCGAGCTGGCCGAGCGTTTCCATCGCGAGGTACGGGTGCACGGCTTCCGCGCCATAGCCCGCGAGCAGCGCGAAGTGGTGCGTTTCACGCGCCGAACCGGTTTCGACGACGAGGCCCGTGCTCGTGCGCAGACCCTGCTGCACGAGGTGCGTGTGGATCGCGGCGGTCGCGAGCAGCGCCGGAATCGCGACGTTGTCGCGGTCGGTCTTGCGGTCCGAGACGATCAGCATGTTGTAGCCGGACTTGACCGCATCGACGGCTTCCGCGCACAGCGACGCGAGGCGCGCCTCGATGCCTTCCTTGCCCCAGGCAACCGGATAGCAGATGTTCAGTTCGTACGAGCTGAACTTGCCGCCGGTGTACTGATCGATCGCGCGGATCTTCGCGATGTCCTTGAAGTCGAGCACCGGCTGCGACACTTCGAGGCGCATCGGCGGGTTGATGTTGTTCGTGTCGAGCAGGTTCGGCTTCGGGCCGATGAACGACACGAGCGACATCACCATGTTTTCGCGGATCGGGTCGATAGGCGGATTCGTGACCTGCGCGAACAGCTGCTTGAAGTAGTGGTAGAGCGTCTTGTTCTTGTTGGACATGACCGCGAGCGGCGAGTCGTTGCCCATCGAGCCGACCGCTTCCTCGCCCGCTTGCGCCATCGGCGCCATCAGGAACTTGAGGTCTTCCTGGGTGTAGCCGAACGCCTGCTGGCGATCGAGCAATGCAGCGGCTTCGCGGCGCTCCGTCACGACGTCTTCGGCCTTCGGCTCGATCTCGTCGAGCTTGATGCGCACGGCGTCGATCCAGCTCTTGTACGGCTTGGCGTTCGCGAGGTTGTCCTTCAGTTCCTTGTCGTCGATGATGCGGCCGTGCTCCATGTCGATCAGGAACATCTTGCCCGGCTGCAGACGCCACTTCTTGACGATCTTCGATTCGGGAATCGGCAGCGTGCCCGCTTCCGACGCCATGATGACGAGGTCGTCGTCGGTAACGATGTAGCGCGCCGGACGCAGACCGTTACGGTCGAGCGTTGCGCCGATCTGGCGGCCGTCGGTGAACGCGATCGCGGCGGGGCCGTCCCACGGCTCCATCATCGCGGCGTGGTATTCGTAGAACGCCTTGCGGTTCTCGTCCATCAGCGTGTGCTGCTCCCAGGCTTCCGGGATCATCATCATCATGGCGTGGACGAGCGGGTAGCCGGCCATCACGAGCAGTTCGAGGCAGTTGTCGAACGATGCCGTATCCGATTGGCCCGGATAGATGAGCGGCCACAGCTTCGGCAGATCGTCGCCGAGCACGTGCGAGGCGATCGCGCCGGTGCGCGCGTTCAGCCAGTTGACGTTGCCCTTCACCGTGTTGATTTCGCCGTTGTGGGCGATCATGCGGTACGGGTGAGCCAGTTCCCATGCCGGGAACGTGTTGGTGGAGAAGCGCTGGTGCACGAGCGCGAGCGCCGAGACGGTGCGCTCGTCCTGCAGATCGCGGTAGTACACGCCGACCTGGCCCGCCAGCAGCAGCCCCTTGTAGACGACCGTGCGCGCCGAGCACGACGGCACGAAGTATTCCTTGCCGTGCTTGAGCTTGAGCGCCTGGATGCGGTGGCTCGCGGTCTTGCGGATGATGTACAGCTTCCGCTCGAGCGCGTCGGTCACCATGATGTCCTTGCCGCGGCCGATGAAGATCTGGCGGATCAGCGGCTCGCTCGCCTTGACGGTCGGAGAGATCGGCATGGTGTGGTCGACCGGCACGTCGCGCCAGCCGAGCACGACCTGGCCTTCGGCCTTCACCGTGCGCTCCAGTTCCTGTTCGCAGGCGATGCGCGAGGCGTGTTCCTTCGGCAGGAAGATCATGCCGACGCCGTATTCGCCGGCCGGCGGCAGCGTCACGCCCTGTTTGGCCATCTCTTCGCGATAGAAGCCGTCCGGAATCTGGATCAGGATGCCCGCGCCGTCGCCCATCAGCGGATCGGCGCCGACGGCGCCCCGGTGGTCGAGGTTTTCGAGAATCTTCAGACCCTGCTCGATGATCTCGTGGCTCTTCTGGCCCTTGATGTGGGCGACGAAGCCGACGCCGCAGGCGTCATGCTCGTTCTGCGGGTCGTACAGACCTTGGGCGGCGGGAACCGGGTGTTGCTGGTGGTCGTTCATGGGGACACCGTCTGTGAGGGGCCGGACAGGCCGTTAAACCGTTTTTCTTTTGCCGCAGTGCGGATCGCAGCCACGACGACGCTCTTCCCGCGGACGGACCATGCGTATCAAAAAGCGTCGGAATTCGGAATATACGCGACGAATCAATGGAATAGCAAATAAAACGTGATGATTGATCCCCAATTATCGAATTGGTGCATCGCAGATATTTTTTATTGGTTCCATATCAAAACAGGGCAAAAGAAAACGGCATGCGCAATGCCGTTTTCATGCAGCCCTTTGATGCAAAACGCTTTCTTTCGATTCAGGGCGGCGCTATGAGGGCCCTACGCTGCACCAGCGTCGCCTCACTGCGTATGCGGCGTCTCGCGCACCTTGCGCGGCCGCCCGCGCGGCAGCGGCGAAACGCGCCGGTTCGCGGCGCGCGCCGCCCACTCGCGGTACGTGTCGCTGCCGAGCACCCAGCCTTTCAGCGTGGCCTGCTGGAGCTGGCTGGCTTCGCGCTCGTCGAGCGGCTGCTCGCACAGTTCGCGGTACGCGCGCTGCCGCTCGAACGGCGTATTGCCGAGCGACCAGTAGAGCGGATGATCGGTGATGAGGCTGTCGAGGGTCAGCCCGATGTGATGCCGGTAGCTCGACCAGCGATAATCCTCAGGCGCCGTGGCCAGTTGCGCGCGTACCGGACACATCTCGACGACGCGGCTCGCGAGCAGGAAATAACGCTCGCCTTCGATTACCGTGGCCCGGTAACGGCCTTCCCACAAGGTGCCGCGGCGCGCATAACGGCGGTTGAAATGCGCGACGTAGCGCCGGCCGACGGCCTGCATCGCCTTGGGCAGGCTCGACTCCTCGGTCGGCGTGACGAGCAGTTGCACGGCGCCCGGCATCAATGCGTATGCGTGAATCGAGAGGTGATGGTCCCGCGAAGCCGCCTTCAGGCAGTCGATGAAAAGCTCGTAGTCCTGGTCGTCGACGAAAGCGGGCTGCTGGTCGAGCCCGCGAAGGATGACGTGTTGCGGCTGGTCGGGGACATAAAGACGTGCAAGCCGTGCCATGCTGGAGTATCCAATAGTCGCGTTGGTATATACCCGAAGGTCCGAAGAGCCACATGCGCGCGAGGTTCGGCGCCACGCGGCCAAGCCAGAAACCACGCGGCGCTTAGGGAGAAAGCTCTAACCGCCGCGTATGGTTTGTTTCAAACGTTCTCGTCATAATGAGCAGGCCTTTTATGGAGGAGCACATATGAAATTAAAACAGGCCGTAACGGGGATGGCAGTGCTAGCCTGCATGAGCACGGCAGCGCACGCGCAATCGGCCGGAAGCATTTACGTCACGACAGGCTGGTTCCACCTTGCGCCTCAGTCGAGCAGCGACCCGCTCACAGTGACCAGCATCGGCGGCAGCCCAACCAACATCACCCAGCCGAACACCGGCGCCTCGCTCAGTTCGGCCGACACCATCGGTTTCACCGCCGGCTACTTCATTACCGATCACATCGCCACCGAATTCGTTCTGGGTGTTCCGCCTACTTTCGACCTGTACGGCACAGGCAGCCTCGAACCGTTCGGCAAGATCGGGCAGGCGAAACAGTGGAGCCCGACGTTGCTGTTCAAGTACTACTTCAATGCGCCGACAACTTCGTTCCGGCCGTATCTCGGTGTCGGCGTAAGCCGTATCTGGTTCACGGGCGAGCAGATCACCAACAGCGCATTCGAAGCGAACGTTCTGCATGGTCCGACCAGCGTCTCCACGGATAGTTCGTGGGAACCTGTGTTTAATGCGGGCTTCACGTACGCGTTCAATCAGCACTGGTTTGCCGGCATGTCGATCTCGTACCTGCCGCTCAGCACGACCGCCAAGCTGAGTTCGGCAGCGGCTACGCCGGTCGGCACGCTGACCGTGCAATCGCAAACCAAGATCAAACTGAACCCGATCGTCACTTACGTCAACATCGGTTACCGTTTCTAACGCTTCGGAATATTAGGGGTCGTTCAGTTAGGGTAGTCGAATTTTCGGGGCATGGGTAACGCCGTCATCGATCCGATGGCGGCGCTTTCATGCGGCGAGCGCCGCGCGCTGCGGTGCGCCTCGCGCATTTGTAAATTTGACGTGGGTGCGCGCGAGCGCGTGCAATATCTGCTGACGATAAGCCCGCCTTCGCCGCGATCCGGGCTCCCGACCGCCATGCACCGAAGGTGCTCCGCGGTTTGGCACTGAAGTTGCGTTCCGGTGGCGTTTCCCGCATGGCAACAGTCATGCTGTGCGCGACTGCGCGCGGGACACTTTCAACTCATCGACGGAGCGACCATGACAGCACTTCCGAATACCAGAGACGCCCTCGGCGAATCATGGACCAGCGCGAGCCGCCGCGCGCGGCGCATCGCCCGCCATAGCCGGCATGCGGCCGAAGACATCGCGGACGAATTGCGCACGCTGCTGTCGGAACTCGAATCGACGCTCGCGGACGGCACGCATGCCGATGCCGTGGCCTTGCGCGGCAAGCTCAACAAACGGCTCGACGAGGCGCGCACGCGCCTGAACGACACGCGCGACTCGATGCGCCAACGCGCCGGAGTCGCCATGGCGGATGCCGACACCTACGTGCGTGAAAACCCGTGGCAGACGATTGCGATCGTCGGCGGACTCGCGCTGCTTGCCGGCGCCTTGTTCGCGTCGCGCCTGCGTTGAGGGGACGCGCGCGCGCAATGCAGTGAGGCAGGCGCGCCCGGAGCCGTGCGGGGGATGAACCAATGACAAGCCGGGCGAGCCTGCCTAGTAGCTATCGTCGATCACGAACAGCCGCTGATACTCCTTCACCGCGTAGCGATCCGTCATGCCCGCGATGTAATGCGAGATCAGACGCGGTTGCAGCGCCGCATCGGCCGACTGGTAAGCCGGCGGCAAAAGCCGCGGATCGTCGGTGAATGCGTCGAACAGGCCGACGACGACGCGGCGCGCCTTGTTGGCCATGCGCATCACGCGGTAGTGACGGTACAGGTTTCTGAACAGAAAACGCTTCAGCACAGCGGCTTGCGCGGCGACCGCCTCGCTGTGCGCGACGAGTGGCGGCGAGCCGCGCACGTCGTCTAGCGACGCCGGCGCGTAACGCGCGAGATTCGAGCGGGTCGTCTCGATCAGATCGACGATCAGCGTATTGATGATGCGCCGCACCGTCTCGTGAATCAGCCGGCGCCCCTCGATGTGCGGAAAATCGCTGCGCGCCGCCGCGTAGTGCGTCTGCCATAGCTCCACTTCGGCAAGCTGCTCGATCGTGAGCAGGCCCGAGCGCAAGCCGTCGTCGACGTCGTGGTTGTTGTACGCGATTTCGTCGGCGACGTTGGCGATCTGCGCTTCGAGCGACGGCTGCCGTCCTTCGAGAAAGCGCTCGCCGAGCGCCCCCAGACGCCGCGCATTTTCACGCGAGCAATGCTTGAGAATGCCCTCGCGCGTCTCGAAGCAGAGGTTCAGGCCATTGAACGCGCCGTAGTGCTCTTCCAGTTCGTCGACGACCGCGAGGCTCTGCAGGTTGTGCTCGAAGCCGCCGTGCTCGCGCATGCATTCGTTCAGCGCATCCTGGCCCGCATGGCCGAACGGCGTATGGCCGAGATCGTGCGCCAGCGAAATCGCTTCGACGAGGTCTTCGTTGACACGCAGATTACGCGCAACCGAACGCGCGATCTGCGCGACTTCGAGGCTATGCGTGAGGCGCGTGCGAAACAGGTCGCCCTCGTGATTGACGAACACCTGGGTCTTGTATTCGAGCCGGCGGAATGCGGTCGAGTGAACGATGCGATCGCGGTCGCGCTGAAACTCGGTGCGCGCGCTCGGCGCGGCCTCAGGATAGCGGCGCCCGCGCGACTCGGCCGAGTGCGCCGCATACGGCGCGAGATGCGCTTCGAGTGCCTGCTGGGTCGGTGCGGTGACAGCGGTCGTATACGCGCCGATGGTTGCGGTACTCGCTGTGTTCGCAGCGGCAGCGGCAGCGGCACGCGCCGCCGGTTCATGCTTGAGGTCGTCGCTGCGCCTGTCGGTCACCGGGTTCTCCGAAACATGGGCGGCCTCTCCTGACTCCGATGCGCGACGCGTGGCAGCCATGCCGCGGCGTGTTTAGACGGCGGCGGCCAGCGTCGCCTGCACCTCGGCGTCGGGCGCCCGGGTGATCAGCGTCTCACCGAAACGCTTCAGCAAAATGAATTTGATCGCGCCGCCCTCCGCTTTCTTGTCGACCTGCATCAGTTCGACATAGCGGTTGGCGCCGAGCGAGGGCGCGCGAGTGGGCAAATGCGCGCCGACGATTACGTCGACGAGACGCTTGCGCGACGCTTCGTCGAGATGGCCGAGACGCACCGACAGATCGGCCGCCATCACCATCCCGCAGCCAACCGCCTCGCCGTGCAGCCACTCGCCGTAGCCGAGCCCGGCTTCGATCGCATGGCCGAACGTATGGCCGAAGTTGAGGATCGCGCGCAATCCGCCTTCGCGCTCGTCCTGCGCGACCACCGACGCCTTGATCTCGCAAGAGCGCTTGACCGCCTCGGCCAGCGCCTCGGGTTCGCAGCGGTTCAACGCTTCGATATTGGCTTCGATCCAGCTGAAGAAACCGGCGTCGGCAATCGCGCCGGTCTTGATGACCTCGGCGATGCCCGCCGCGAGTTCGCGCGCGGGCAGGGTTCGCAATGCGCCGATGTCGGCGATCACGGCCTGCGGCTGGTAGAACGCGCCGACCATGTTCTTGCCGAGCGGATGGTTGATGCCGGTCTTGCCGCCCACCGACGAATCCACCTGCGACAGCAACGTGGTCGGCACCTGGATGAACGGCACGCCGCGCATGTAGCAGGCTGCGGCAAACCCGGTCATGTCGCCGATCACGCCGCCACCGAGGGCGATCAGCGTAGTCTTGCGGTCGGCGCGCGAACCGAGCAGCGCGTCGAAGATCAGGTTCAGCGTTTCGAGATTCTTGTGCGCTTCGCCGTCTGGCAAAACGACCGTGGACACCTGCTTGCCGAGCGGCGCGAGTGCCGCGCGCAGCTTGTCGCCATACAGCGGATCGACGGTGGTATTGGTGACGATCGTAACCGAGCTGCCGGCGATGTGCGGCGCAAACAGCGCGGTCTGTCCGATCAGGTCGGCACCGATATGGATGGGGTAGGCGCGCTCGCCCAGTTCAACGTTGACGGTAATCATACGGTCCATTATGACGCAGGATGTTTGGCGACACCGGCCATCTCGAGCTGCATCAGAACCATGTTGACGAGTCCGTTGACCGAGGGCCGGCCGGTTTCAATCACGAAATGCGCGCACTCACGGTAGAGCGGGTCGCGCACTTCATAGAGCGCTTCGAGGCGCGCCTTGGGGTCTTCCGTTTGCAGCAGCGGACGATTCTTGTCGCGCCGCGTGCGCAGCCACAGGTCGTGCGGATTGGCGCGCAGGTAAATCACGAGGCCGCGGCTTTTCAGCGCTTCGCGGTTTTCCGGCCGCAGTACCGCGCCGCCACCGGTCGCGAGCACGATATTGTCGCGCCCGGTGAGATCGGAGATCACGCCCGCTTCGCGGTCGCGAAAGCCCGCCTCGCCTTCCAGCTCGAAGATCGTCGGAATGCGCGCGCCCGTGCGAGCCTCGATTTCATGGTCGGAATCGAAGAACGGGCGCTCGAGACGGCGCGCAACCGCCCGACCCACGGTGGTTTTTCCTGCCCCCATGAGCCCTACGAAAAAAACATTGGCGTGTGCGTCCCGCGCTTGCAACGGTGTCCTCTGGCTAATCCGGTGTAGTTCGTGCCGCAGCTTACTGGCAAAGCGGCTGCCTTGTCGAGCCTGCGCACCGCCCGTGAACGGCAGCGGTGGCCTGCCTGACGCGCCCTAATTTTCGTGAACGACGCTCGGCGTGATGAAAACCGCCAGTTCGCTAAGCGAGTCACGGTGGGCCCGGTTGCGGAAAAGCGCGCCCAGAACCGGTATTTTGCCGAGAAAGGGCACCCGTTCCACGTCGTCCCGGTCGTCGGTCGCGTAAATTCCGCCTATCGACACCGTACCACCATCCTCGACCTCGACGCGCGTTTGCACGTGCTTGGTGTTGATCGCGGGCCCGGCGTCGGTCTGCTCGCCGACGCTGTCCTTCGCCACGTCGAGATCGAGCACGACGCGGCCGTCCGGCATGATCTGCGGCTCGACTTCCAGTTTCAGCGTGGCCCGGCGGAACTGCACGCCCGACACGCCCTGCCCGACCTTGGCCTGATACGGCAGCTCGGTGCCCTGCTCGACGATCGCCTTCATCCTGTCGGCGGTGACGACCCGCGGGCTCGAGACGATTTTCCCATGCCCCTCGGCCTCGAGCGCGGAGAGTTCGAGATTCAGCAGCCGCGTGGCGTGGGCCGCGAACAACGTGAGGCCCGCGGTGGCGGCATCGAAGCCCGAGACCGGCCGGGCGGACAGATCGAAGACGGTGCCGTCCGCGCCGCCGCCGAGGCCTCTTGCCGTGCCGTCCGCACTCGTGCCCGCGAGCGAGAGCTTCACGCCGAGATTGCGCGAAAAGCCATGGTCGCCCTCCACGATGCGCGCCTCGATCAGCACCTGGCGGGTCGGCCGGTCGACGGCCGCGATCAGCGCCGCGATCTGTTCGAGCCGCCCCGCGAGATCGGTCACGAACAGCAGATTGGTACGCGGATCGGCGGTCACGGCACCGCGTTTGGACAGCACGCGCTGGGTGCCTGAGCCGGTCAGCAGACGCCGCACGTCCTCGGCGTGCGCGTAGTGCAACTGGAACGTGCGGCTCGCGAGCGGTTCGAGATCGGCGGCCCGCGCGTGCGCTTCGAAGCGCTGCCGTTCGCGCCGCGGCCAGCTCCGCGGCCGGCGCGACCCAGAGCACGTTGCCGTGCCGTTCCATCGACAGATTGTTGACGTCGAGCAACGTGTCGAACGCGGTGCGCCATGGCACCTTGTCGAGCCGCAGCGAAACGGCGCCGCGCA
The DNA here is from genome assembly GCF_011752995.1 of Burkholderia sp. Ax-1724. Lineage (GTDB taxonomy): Bacteria > Pseudomonadota > Gammaproteobacteria > Burkholderiales > Burkholderiaceae > Paraburkholderia. The sequence goes on along the minus strand of NZ_VWWL01000018.1, from coordinate 54,968 downwards.
CCTTGTCGCTCGCGACGATGTTCAGGCCGGTGAACTCGGCGAACGCTTTGAGCACGGCGCCGAGTTCCGCGTGCTGGAAATTCAGCGAGATCGGTTTGTCGCCGGCCGGCAGACCGGCGTCGGCGGCAGCGTTCGCTGCGTCGCTCAGGCGCGCGGGCGGCGGCAGCGGGACGGGTGGGCCTTCGAGCGTGCCGCCGGCGGTGTCGTCGCGCGCGGCTGCGGCGGATTGTTTCGGCGACGGGACGGCGCTGCCGGTGCTTGCCGTGCCGTCGGCGGAGTCGCTCAGGGATGCGTTTGGCGCATCGGCCGAGGGCGCGGCCGTTCCGGTAGCGTCCGCATCTTGCGCGGTGTTTTGCGCCGCGCTTTGTGCCGCGTTTTGTGCCGAACCGTCGCGAAACGGATTCGGCACCTCGCCGCCGCCACCGCTTGACAACGGCGCCGTTCCGTATCCCGAATCCGCTGACGAATCCGTATCTTCGAGCGACATATAGGCCGGCAGCGGCGGCAACAATGGCGGTATCGAAGCCTGCGCGAGGTCTGCACCCACCGTGGCGTTGATGCAGAGGCCGAGGCAAAGACCGGCACTGCCGCTCCAGCCGCGCCCGATGCGCGACACGACCATGCCCCATCGCTTCACCCGATTCGTCATGACGCCTCCGTCAACGTGAGCGTGCGTGTCGCCGCGCCGTTCGCGAGCGTGATGCCGAGCGCGTCGAGCCGCGCGACACGCTCGGTGCCAAGCTGCTGCCCGGCCGTGATCGTGGTGGCGCCGTCCGGCGTATCGAGCAGTGCGAGCCCGTGCCCGCGATCGCTGAGCAGGCCGACCAGACGCAACGGTTCGGCATCGTCCGGTGCGCCGCTGGTGTACGTCGGCGGCTGCGCAAACGGATCGAAGAACACGAGCTCCTCGTCGTCTTCATCGGTCTCGTCCGGATCGAGGCTGGCATCGACGCTCGCGCCATCGCGCAGCCGAGCCGCGTCGGCCGCCACGGCCGGCCGCCGCGCCTCGAACACGCGCAACGTCGCGCTCACCGCGAGCGCCGTGCTGTCCTGCTTGACGGTCACGTCGACGGGAACGATCAGCACCGGCAATTGCGCGAGCCCATGAAAGAACGCCATCAGATGAACGAAGTCGCTGCGCGCCGTGAGTTGCAAAGGGCGCATGCGTTCGGCGCCGTCGCCGCTCGCGGCACCGGGTTCCACGGAGAGCAACGCCACGCCGTTCTGCGCGGCCAGTTCGGAAACGACGCGCACGTCGTCCGCCGAACCCCATGAGGCAGCAACCGGAGAGACAACCGGCAGCGCGGCCGCCTGACGGCGCAACGACGGCAATTGCGCGAGCGCGCGCCGCGCATCGGCGAGACGCTGCGTGCTGAGCGCGAGCGTCGCTCGGCTCGCGACCAGACCGCCAAGATCGGCGGCAATCCAGCCATACGCGCCGAGGCCAAACACGAGCAGCGCAAGCAGCGACGCGACCAGCCAGCGGCGACGCCGGCTCCACGCATCGAGCGGCACCCGCACACGCCTTATCCAGCGCGAGAGATCGAACGAGGCGTACGGCACGCCGCCCGCTTCGAAAAAGGTCGTACTCATTTTTCACCTCCCGATTTTGCGGACTTCGCCCCGTGCGCCGCCGACGCCCCAGCCAGCAGCGTGTTTTTCGGTGGCGGCTCCCCCCAGCGCAAACGCGCGTCGAACTCGACTGGACCGCTTGCCGTCTTATCCGCCGTCTTATCCGCCGTCTTATTTGCCGCCTTATTTGCCGCCTTATTTGCCGCCTTATTTACCGTCTTATCCGTCGCCGCGCCGCCGCGCGTGGCCGGCCGATGCAGGTCGCGCATCTCCGCGCCCTGCACGCCGTGAACCGCCCCGACGCGTTTGAGCCATTCAGCCGACGCAACATGGCTGCGCGACGTCGCGAGCAACTCCGTCTCATACTCGCGCTGGCGCAACTGCCGCAGCACGACGCCGTCGCCGGGTTCGAAACTCAGCACTTCGAGCAGATCGAGCAGGTGCGCGAGCGGCACCGACAGGCTCGTTGCTCGCGCAGCGTCGTTGCGCTGCTCGTCCTGCGCTCGCCGCAGCTTCGCGTGCTCGGCGAGCGGCGCCGCGAGTTGCGCGAGCGCCTGTTCGGCCGACGCACGCCGTGCCTCGAGCCGCGTCTTTTCGACTGCCTGCCAGCCGGCAAATGCAAGTACGCCGGCCGCGCCGACGCACGCCGCCACCGCCCAGTCGCGCAGACAGCGCCGCCGCGCCAGCCGTGCATTGCGTTGCCGGTAAGGCAGCAGATTGAAACCGCCGAGCCACGGCTTCGCGAAGCGCGTCTCACGCGACGCGACCGGCGGCGTCGGCGGCAGCGATGGGCGCGCCGCCGGCCAGAACGGCAGAAACACAAACGAAAGGCCGCGCATCATTCGATCACCCCGCGCAGCGCGAGCCCGAACGCGACCGCGCCGGCCGGCTCGTACAGCAGTCCGTCGTCGAGCGGCCGCATGCGGCTGCCGAGCAGCGCGCATTCGAATGGCAGCACCGAGCAGCCGAGCACGTCGCCGATATCGGCCATCGAAAAGCCGACGCCATCGAGCAGATCGATCTCGCCGCCGACCAGCGCGCAATCGAACACCGGCCCGCGAACGAGGTCGCGCAGCGCATCCGCGAGATCGGTGTGCTCGGGCGCCGGGTAATGCATCTCGCCCTCGATCGCGCCGTCGACGACACGCCACCCGTACACGCCGTCCGTGCCGATCCACAGCGCCGCATACGGCTCGTGCGCATCGAGTTCCTGATCCGCTGCATAGCGCAGCGCGCGCAACGCCGCATGCGGCTCGCCGTCGATCGCGGTCAGCGAAATGCCCGCGGTCGCCGCGCATTCGATGCGCGCTTCGAGATGCTGGCGAGCGGTCGCCGCGATCGTCACCGAACGCACCGGCGCCGGCGTGTCGTCGACATACCAGTCGACCGCGAGCGCATGCCGCTCGATGCCGGCGATGCGCTCCGCCTCGCCCATTACCGCGGGCGCGAGGCCGGCAAGCGCGGGACCGCCGTCCTCTTCCACGCAATGACTCTGCGCCGCGAGCTGTGCGAGCGGCACCGTGGTCGTGAGCGTCGCCGACGCGGGCACCGCCATCGAACATTGCAGCGCATGCGTCGCGCACAGCCGCGGCAGCCCCGCAAACGCATCGCGCAAGGCGCGCGCGATGGCTTGGCGGTCGGCGATCTCGGTGCCCGCCATCGCGCCAGCCGCCAGCGGCACCGTCTTCACATATTCGAGATGCAGCGCGCCATAGGCGCGCGCACGCTGACTCAGCACGACGAGCCGCACGCTTTGCGAACCGACGTCGATCCCGGCGGCGAAGCGCTGCCGCCCCGACTGCATCGCTTCAAGCCACGAATTTTTATATGCCATCAGGCCCTCCCTCTGACTCACGCGACGAACCATTCGAACGCGAGCAACGAGGGACCATTGTGGAGAGACAGGGCTCCGAGCGACATTCAGCCAAATGGCTAACGTTGCGGCGAGGACGCCCCTCGCGGGATCAAAGCGACTACAGTGAAGCCATCTCCAGGCACGGCGCGCCGCCGGTTTTCACACTGCTTTCCAGACCATTCGTAAGCATGCCGAAAGCTGAGGAAGCGAGGCGGCTATAATCGCGGGACCGTTTTTTCGATACCCCTATGCAACCCACGTCTCCTACGTCCCCGCCGCCCGCGCCGACAAAGCGCAAACGCCCGTTGTGGCTGAAGCTCGTCCTCGGCTTTGTGGGCCTGATCGTGGCGGGCGTCGTGTGCATGGCGCTGGTGCTCGGCTATGCGCTCGTGGTCGCCACGCCGAACCTGCCTTCGCTCGATGCGCTGACCGACTATCGTCCGAAAGTGCCGCTGCGCATCTACACGGCCGACCACGTGCTGATCGGCGAATTCGGCGCGGAACGGCGCGACATCGTGCATATCCAGGACGTGCCCGACAGCCTGAAGAACGCGATCCTCGCGATCGAGGACGCGCGCTTCTACGACCACGGCGGCGTCGACCTGACCGGCATCGCGCGCGCGGGCTTCGTCGCGCTGGCCAACGGCCACGCGACGCAAGGCGCGAGCACGATCACGATGCAGGTCGCGCGCAACTTCTTCCTCTCCAGCGAGAAAACCTATACGCGCAAGATTTACGAGATGCTGCTCGCGTACAAGATCGAGTCGAAGCTGACGAAGGATCAGATTCTCGAGGTGTACATGAACCAGATCTATCTCGGTCAGCGCGCCTATGGTTTTGCGAGCGCCGCGCGGGTGTACTTCGGCAAGGATCTCAAGGATCTGACGCTCGCCGAATCGGCGATGCTCGCGGGCTTGCCGAAAGCGCCGTCCGCGTATAACCCGGTCGTCAATCCGAAGCGCGCGAAGGTACGGCAGGAGTACATCCTGCAACGCATGTACGAGCTGCGCTACATCACCCAGCAGCAGTACGACGACGCGCGCGGCCAGCCGCTCGTCGTCAAGGGCATGGGGAAGGAGTACAGCGTGCACGCGGAGTACGTCGCGGAAATGGTGCGGCAGATGATGTACACGCAGTATCGCGAGGAAGCCTACACGCGCGGGCTGAACGTCGTGACCACGATCGACTCGGCCGATCAGGACGTCGCCTATCGCGCGCTGCGCAAGGGGCTGATGGACTACGAACGGCGGCACGGCTATCGCGGGCCGGAGGCGTTCATCGATCTGCCGTCCGATGCGCAGGAGCGCGAACAGGCGATCGACGACGCGCTCGTCGAGCATCCGGACAACGGCGAGATCATCGCGGCCGTCGTCACGGCGGCGAGTCCGAAGCAGGTGCAGGCGACGTTCATCGACGGCAACGTCGCGACGATCCAGGGCGACGGCCTGCGCTATGCGCAGTTCGCGCTCGGCCCGCGCGCGCAGCCGAATCAGCGCATCCGGCCCGGTGCGATCGTGCGGCTCGTGAAGAACGACGACGGCGACTGGTCGATCACGCAATTGCCGCAGGTGGAAGGCGCGTTTATTTCGGTGGTCCCGCAGGACGGCGCGATTCGTGCGCTGGTCGGCGGCTTCGACTTCAACAAGAACAAGTTCAATCACGTCACGCAGGCGTGGCGTCAGCCGGGGTCGAGCTTCAAGCCGTTCATCTATTCGGCGTCGCTCGAAAAGGGACTCGGGCCGGCCACGATCATCAACGACGCGCCGCTCTTTTTCAGCGCCGCCGAAACCGGCGGCCAGGCGTGGGAGCCGAAGAACTACGGCGGCGGCTTCGACGGTCCGATGACGATGCGCACCGCGCTGCAGAAGTCGAAGAACCTCGTGTCGATCCGCATCCTGAACCAGATCGGCACCAAGTACGCGCAGCAGTACATCACGCGCTTCGGCTTCGACGCCGAGCGTCACCCCGCCTATCTGCCGATGGCGCTCGGCGCGGGTCTCGTCACGCCGTTGCAGATGGCGGGCGCGTTCTCGGTGTTCGCCAACGGCGGCTACCGCATCAACCCGTATCTGATCGCCGAAGTCACCGATCAGCGCGGTGTCGTCGTCGCCCATGCGCAGCCGCTCGTGGCCGGACAAAGCGCGCCGTTCGCGATCCAGCCGCGCAACGCCTACGTGATGAACAGTCTGCTGCAAAGCGTCGCGCAGCGCGGCACCGGCGCGAAGAGCAACGCGCTCAAGCGCACCGATCTCGGCGGCAAGACCGGCACGACCAATGATTCGCGCGACGCGTGGTTCGCCGGTTATCAGCACACGCTCACGGCCATCGCATGGATCGGCTACGACAACCCGCGCAGTCTCGGCGACAAGGAAACCGGCGGCGGCCTCGCGCTGCCGGTGTGGATCGAGTACATGGGCCACGCACTGAAGGGCGTGCCCGAGTACAAGATGGCGCGCCCCGATGATGTCAGCGAAATCGGCTCGGAGCTTTATTTCGACGACTTCACGCCGGGGCACGGTTTCGTCGCGACGGTCGGCGTGAGCCAGGCCACGCTCGACGCCGGGGCGAGCGCCGCTTCCGCGGCCTCGGCGGCGCCCGAGCAGGTCGGCGAGCAGGAGAAGCAGGACATCATGAATCTGTTCCGCGGGCATTGAGCCGCGGACACCGAGGCTGCCTCGCGAAGTTGCGTAGAACTCCCGCCGGAAAGCAAAAACCGCCGCGTTCGATGGCTCGATACGCGGCGGTTCTGTTTTGAGAGCGCCTCGGGCTTACTGCGCGGCGATCTGCACCGGCTCGCCGGCCTGCTCGGTCGCGTACTGCGAGAGCGCCGCGAAAAACTCCGCGCCGCTGCGCGTGTCGCGCCATTGCCCATCGACGAAACGGAAGTGAAAACCGCCCGCCTTCGCGGCGATCCAGATCTCGCTCATCGGCGGCTGAAGGTTGACGATGATCTTCGTGCGGTTCTCGAATTCGAGCGTCAGAACGTTGCCGCTGCGCTCGGCTTCGATGTCGGCGCCGATGTCGTCGAGCGCGCTCTCGATGGCGGCCAGCACGGCTTCCGCACGGGTCAGGTAATCACTATCGGACATGCTAAACTCCATCGATTATTCATTCAGGGACAGTCATGCGAGTCGTATCTCGGATGCGCGCGGCGGCACCCGGCCGCGCGATTGTAGCGGTTTTAGCCATTTTCGCAGGTTGCGTGCTCGCCGGTTGCGGTCAACGCGGCTCGCTCTATCTGCCAACCGTGCCGCCCATGCCTGCCCCGCCGGCTCATCGCACGCAAACGCCGGCGCCGGATCAAACGCAACCGGCTAGCGGCAGCGCGGCCGACATGGGCTCGATCCCGGACACCTCGGGCACGCCGCTCACGCTGGCCCCCGAAGATCAGCTTGCCACGCCGCCCGCTTCGGCGGCTTCCGCTCCCGCCGTGCCGCTGCCCGCCTCTGCCGCTCCTTCCGTTCAATAAGACTTTCGCATGACTCGATCCGCATTTGACTACGTCGACGGCATATTGCACGCTGAAGACGCGTCCGCCGTTTCCCTCGCCGAGCAGTTCGGCACGCCGCTCTACGTTTATTCACGCGCCGCGCTCACCGCCACATGGAACGCCTACGCAGGCGCCTGCGCCGGACGCCGCGCGAGCGTGCACGTGGCCGTCAAGGCCAACAGCAATCTCGCGGTGCTGAACGTGTTCGCGCGCCTCGGCGCGGGCTTCGACATCGTCTCGGGCGGCGAACTGGCGCGCGTGCTGGCGGCGGGCGGCAAAGCGGAAAACACCGTGTTTTCGGGCGTCGGCAAGCAGGCGGGCGAAATGCGCGACGCGCTCGCGGCCGGCGTCAAATGCTTCAACGTCGAATCGATTCCCGAACTCGACCGCCTCAACACGGTGGCCGGCGAAATGGGCAAGAAAGCGCCGGTGTCGCTGCGCGTGAATCCCGACGTCGACGCGAAAACGCATCCGTATATTTCCACCGGACTCAAGAGCAACAAGTTCGGCGTCGCCTTCGAAGACGCGCGCGCCACGTACCGGGCGGCCGCGGCGATGGCGAATCTCGAGGTGGTCGGCATCGACTGCCATATCGGCTCGCAGATCACCGAAGTCGCGCCGTATCTCGACGCGATCGACAAACTGCTGGACCTCGTCGAGCAGATCGAGCAGGACGGCGTGACGATTCGCCATATCGACGTGGGCGGCGGTCTCGGCATCACCTACGACGACGAAACGCCGCCGGAAATCGGCATGTTCGTGCGCACGGTGCTTGATCGCATCGAAGCACGCGGCCACGGCCATCGCGAAGTGTATTTCGAGCCGGGCCGCTCGCTGGTCGGTAATGCGGGCGTGCTGCTCACGCGTCTCGAATTCCTGAAGCCGGGCGCGGACAAGAACTTCGCGATCGTCGACGCGGCGATGACCGATCTCGCGCGCCCCGCGATGTACGAGGCGTATCACGCGATCGACCCCGTCGTGAAGCGTGACGTGCCCGCGCACGTGTACGACGTGGTCGGCCCGGTCTGCGAAAGCGGCGACTGGCTCGGCCGAGAACGGTTGCTCGCCGTCGAGCCGGGCGACCTGCTCGCGATCCGCTCGGCCGGCGCGTACGGCTTCGTGATGAGCTCGAACTACAACACGCGTGCACGCGCCGCCGAAGTGATGGTGGATGGTACACAGGCGCATGTGGTTCGCGCGCGTGAAGAGGTACAGCAGCTGTTTGCGGGTGAGGCGATTTTGCCGGAGTAAACATCGATAAGCACCGGTCAGCATCGAAGAACGTCGAGCGCCGCACTGAACCCGGTTCCTCGTGCAAGCAGCAAAAAGCAAAAAGGCGATGCCACTACGGCATCGCCTTTTTGCTATTGAACGCTATCGCCACCCAAGCAGCGTAAACCGAGCGCCCGCCGTCACCGTCGCCGCGTTTTCAGACTCCGCTCGCGCAGCCACACCACCAGACGCCAGCCGAGCAGCGCGATCATGATCGCGCCGTAAATCTTCGGCAGCAGCAGATCGTGCTTGCCGGCCTTCATCCACCAGAAGTGCAGGATCGCGAGCACGCCGATCGCGTAGATCGCGCGATGCAGCGTCTGCCAGCGACGCCCGAGCTTGCGCACCATCGCGCGTGGCGAGGTGGCCGCGAGCGCGATCAGCAGCACGAACGCCGCGAAGCCCACCGTGATGAACGGCCGCTTGCCGATGTCCTTCAGAATCGCCGCGAGATCGAACCACTTGTCGAACCAGAGGTAGGTGGTGAAATGCAGCGCCGCGTAGAAGAACGCATAAAGACCGAGCATGCGCCGCAAGCGCAGCAACGCGGCGACACCGGTGAGGCGGCGCAGCGGCGTCACCGCCAGCGTGATGCAGAGGAACACGAGCGTCCACAGGCCCGTCGAGCGTGTGATGAACTCGATCGGATTCGCGCCGAGCCGGTCGGTCATGCCGAACAGCACGATGCGCGCGAGCGGATACAGCGCCGCGATGAACACCGCGACCTTGGCCGGCACGATCCAGCGCGCGCCGCCCACGGGCCGCTGCGCCGCCGACGCTTTCGCTCGCGCGGCCGAGGTCGCCCCTTGCGTCGCGGGTTCGTTCCGGGTGACGGATTGCGTCTCGGAAGTCATCGTCATCGCCGTCGCCTCAGAAATTCTTCTTCAGGTCCATGCCCTGATAGAGCGATGCGACCTGATCGCCGTAGCCGTTGAACATCAGCGTCTTGCGCTTCGGCGTGAAAAAACCGTCCTCGCCGATGCGCCGCTCGGTCGCCTGGCTCCAGCGCGGATGATCGACGTTCGGATTCACGTTCGAATAAAAGCCGTATTCGTTCGACGCATACGTGTTCCAGCTCGTCGGCGGCTGCTTCTCGACAAAGCGGATTTTCACGAGCGACTTCGCGCTCTTGAAGCCGTACTTCCACGGCACCACGACCCGCACCGGCGCGCCGTTCTGGTTCGGCAACACCTGGCCGTAGACGCCCATCGTCAGCAGCGTCAGCGGATGCATCGCTTCGTCCATGCGCAGGCCTTCGGAGTAGGGCCAGTCGAGCACGGGCGTCGACAACCCCGGCATCTGCGACGGATCGGCAAGCGTGATGAACTGCACGTACTTCGCGTTGCCGGTCGGCTCGACGCGCTTGATCAGTTCCGACAGCGACACGCCGATCCACGGAATCACCATCGACCAGCCTTCGACGCAACGCAGCCGGTACACGCGTTCCTCGAGCGGCGCGAGCTTCAGCAATTCGTCGATGTCGTACACCTTCGGGTTCTTGATCGCCCCCTCGACGCTCACCTTCCACGGGTGCGGGCGCAGCGTGCCCGCGTTCTGCGCGGGATCGGATTTGTCGGTGCCGAACTCGTAGAAGTTGTTGTAGGTCGTGATGTCCTTGTACGGCGTGATCTTGTCCAGCGCGACGAACTTCGTGTTCGTTTTCGCCGCGAGTTTCTGCGCCTTCGGGTCCGGTGACGAGTACGTCGCGAGCGCCTCGCCGCTCACGCCGATCAGGCTGCCGAGCGCCATCGCGCCCGCCGCCTGCAGGATGCGCCGCCGGTTCTCGAAGACATGCCGCGGCGTGATTTCGCTGCGCGCGATGTCATCGCCGGTCAGTTGAATGCTGTCGCTTCGCTTGATCCACATGGTGCTGCTCCTTGCTGCCCCGCCGCGTCGCGCGCGTCGCAGGGCCGTATTGATGATCGCCCGTTCGGGGGCATCTGTCATCCGCGGCATTGACGCCAATCCCCGCGCCGGTACTGGCGCAGGCACTCGAACGGCAAACGTCTGGATGCAACGGATATTCCGTCCGCCATGAAAAAACCGCCGGTGACCAGGCACTCGGCGGTTTTTAGTCGGTGCAGCGCGGCCGATCTTACAGCTTGCCGTAACTATGCAAGCCCGACAGGAACATGTTCACGCCGAGGAACGCGAACGTCGTGACCAGCAGGCCGGTCAGCGCCCACCATGCGGCCACCGCGCCGCGCAGGCCTTTCATCAGACGCATATGCAGCCACGCCGCGTAGTTCAGCCAGACGATCAGCGCCCACGTTTCCTTCGGGTCCCAGCTCCAGTAGCCGCCCCACGCTTCGGCGGCCCATAGCGCGCCGAGAATCGTCGCGATCGTGAAGAACGCGAAACCGACCGCGATCGACTTGTACATCACGTCGTCGAGCACCTCGAGCTCGGGCAGACGATCCGCGAGTATGCCGCGTTCCTTCGCCAGATACGCGACGCCGACCATCGCCGACAGCGCGAAGCTGCCGTAGCCGATGAAGTTCGCCGGCACGTGAATCTTCATCCACCAGCTTTGCAGCGCCGGCACGAGCGGCTGAATCTGCTGCGCATCGCGTGCGACCGAATACCACATCAGGAAGCCGACCGCCGCGCTGATTACGAGCAGCACGAATGCGCCGAGCGCACGCGTGTTGTAGTGCTGCTCGTAGTACAGATAGAACAGCGCCGTAATCAGGCTGAACAGCACGAACACTTCATAGAGGTTCGAGATCGGAATATGGCCGACATCCGCGCCGATCAGGTACGACTCGTACCAGCGCACCATCATGCCGACGAAGCCCATCAGCACAGCCGCCCACGTCATTTTCGAGCCGATCGCGGCGCCGGTCGGCGAGCGCGACAGCAGCGCGATCCAGTAGAACACGGTCGCAAATACGAACAGCGCGCTCATCCACAGGATCGCGGACTGGCTCGACAGGAAGTATTTGAGGAAGAACGCGTTGTCGGCGCGGCTCAGATCGCCGTGATAGATCTGGATTGCGAACAGCGACAGCGCGGCGATCCCCACCATCAGCGGACGCACCGGCTTCCAGCGCCAGCCGAGCACGACGAAAACCGGCACCGAGCACACCAGCACCAGTTTGTCGTAGTAGTTCATGAACGGGTGATAGCGCGACAGCGCGAACCCGGCGCCCCCGACGAGCACCAGCGCGAACAGCCAGTCGACGATACCGAGCCGTTTCAGGAACGGCCGTTCGTCGTAGTACGGAAGCTGTTCGGGCGTGCCGCCCGCGAACGCCTTGTCGGCACGCGCGGCGGAAGCGGGAGAAGAAGCGGATGAGGAAACGTGAGTCAAGTCCATGATCTTACCGGGTCGAATCCTGTGAGCTTGGCGCGCCGGCCTGAGCGGACGGGCCGGCGTCGGCTGCTGCGCTGAGTTTCGCGCCCAGTGCGGCGCCTACGGCGTCGCGCGTCTGGACGAACTCCTTTTCGAAGTCGAGCGTCTTGCGCGCACTCGACATCGCCATCACGACGTTCGTGCCGTGCTCGGTATCTTTGAGCCAGAACCACAGACGCCGTTCGCGGACGTAGAACATCGAAAAGATGCCCAACACGAGAAGCAGGCTGCCAAGATACACGACTTTTTTGCCAGGCGCGCGCGTCAACTGAAATACCGAAGCTTGCACCTGCTTGAATGAGTCAAGCTGCAAATAGACGGGCGATCCATACAGAAAGCTGTCGGATATCGCGTTGAGCGAACTCTGGATGAAGCGGCTCGAGTCCGCGTTGGCCGGCGCGGCGGGCTCGCCGAGTTGCTGGCGCGACAGTTGCCACAAGTCCCACGTCACGCCTTCGAGCATGCGCAGCAGCAGGCCCGCAGCCTTTTCCTGCTCGCCCTTCGGCACCGAATGGTCGATAAAACCCGCGATCGCCTGGAAACCGCCGGGCGTTTCGCCATTCGGCATCTTCAGGCTGCTGTCGGCGCCCGCAAAAAGGGTCAGCACCCGCAGCGCGCTTTCCTCGAGATGTTGCTGCAGTTCGGCATTCGAGCCCGGCACCGAGCGCTGCGCGAACTGGTGCGCGGCCGTGGCGCGTTTCGCGGGGTCTTCGAGCGTCGCGCGCAGGCCCATCCACTCCTTGAGCGTGCCGCCACTGTCGGCCGGAATGCGCAGGTAGCGGAACGGGTCGTCGGGGTTCAGGCGCATGCCGGCGAGGAACATCTTTTCGCCGTTCACGTCGACCGGCAGCATGTAATTGTTGTACTCGCGCGCCTGGCCATCCTTGCCGCGAATCTTGTACTGCACCGACGGGCCGACGTTGTGCAGATCGAGCGGCTTCGAGGTCTTCGCGCCGGAGCCGAGGCGCTCGTCGAACGCTTCCTTCAGCGAGTGATGCGCGGCGACGCCGCGCGCGTCGTTCTGGCCGCTGCCGTTCGAGATGTTTTCGACGTTGATCGCGCGGAAGTCGGTGAACTCGACGGTCTGCCCGTCAGCGAGCGGCGTGGCCGTGCTCAGCGGCGCGCTGCCGCCGATCGTGCCGCCGAACGGCGCGGTCTTCGCGCTCGGACCCGACATCGGGTAGGCGGTCATCTGCATCTGCGAGCCGCCGTCCTGGAAGCTCGACTGGTAAATCGACACGCCGTCGTATTCGAACGGCTTGTTGACCTCGACGCGCGCCGGCACGCGCGCGCCGGTCTTGTGATCGATCACGACGATGTCGCTTGCGAACAGCTTCGGCATGCCGGTCGAGTAGTAATCGACGATGAACTTGTTCAGCTCGATCGAAAACGGCAGGTCCTGGATCAGCGAGCCGTTGGGCTGGTTCAGGATCGCCGTCGACACGTGCTGCCCTTCGGGGACCCACGCGTAGCCGCGGAACGTCGGGTTCGATTGCGACAGCCGATGCTCGGGCGGAATCTCGTTGATGACCGTGTTCGAGTTGATCGGCGACTTGTCGAACAGCCACATCTGCAGCTTGATCGGCAGGTTGCTGTCGAGCAGGCCGCCGAGGCAGATCACGACGATCGCGAGGTGCGCGGAAATGTAGCCGAACTTCGTCAGCGCGCCGCGCTTCGCGGCGATCAGCGTCGCGCCTTCCGACTCGCGCGTGACGAACTTGTAGCCGAGTTTCGCCGAGAGCCTGGCGAGCACCGCCGAGGTCTGCGCGCGCGTGCCGTGCACCGCGAACTCGCCCTTGTGATGAAACGCACGCAGGCTGCCTTCGCGGACCTTGTCCTTCCAGCTCTTCGCGTCGGCGAGCATCTTCGGCGCATTGCGGATCACGCACAGCGACACCGACACCATCAGGAAGCCGAGAATCAGCATGAACCACCACGAGCTGTACACCGTGTAAAGGCTCAGCGCGCGGAAGATGTCCGCCCAGAACGGGCCGAACTGGTTGACGTAGTTGGGATACGGATCGTCCTGCGTGAGGACAGTGCCGATGATGCTGGCGATCGACAGAATCACGAGCAGTGCAATGGCGAAACGCATCGAGCTCAGAAGCTCGACGGTACTGCGCAAGACGCGATTGCTCGACTTCGACTGCAGACCCGACGTGGTGACGCTCATTCAAACTCCGACTGAACAGCAAAAAAGGGTGCAGGGCTATCGTAGAGACGACACCCTCACCCTTTTCTTGTTTTTACCGGCCTCGCCGAGCCGGTTGCATTCCGCGTGCGGATTCCTAATGCAAGCCCGCGATGTAATCGGCGACGGCCTTGATCTCGTTGTCCGACAAACGCGATGCTATCGCATGCATCGCGTCGTTGTTATTACGCGCGCCCGGCCCTTGGGCAAACGCGGTCAACTGCGCCACCGAGTACTCGGCCCACTGTCCCGACAAATGCGGGAACTGCGACGGGATGCCTTGACCGGTGGGACCATGGCAGCTTGCGCAGGCCGGCACGCCCCGGTCGGCGATGCCGCCGCGATAAATCTGCTGACCGAGTGCGACAGTGTTCTTATTATGCGCATAGCCGGGCTTCGGCGTCTGCGTCGAGAAATAGGCCGCGACGTTGACCATGTCCTGATCGGACAGCGCCGCAGCCATGCCCGCCATGATCGCATTGTTGCGCGCGGGCTGCCTGGCGCCCGGCTGCGTCTTGAAATCTCTGAGCTGCTTGACGAGATACTCAGGATGCTGGCCCGCCAGCTTCGGATAGGCACCACCGGCGCTGTTGCCGTCTGCCCCGTGGCATGACGCGCAGACCTGCATGGCGATTGCCTGCCCCCGATTGACGTCCGGTTTCGCCGGATCTGCTGCTCGTGCCTGAATTGCCAAACCTGAAAGACCTGCCGCTACGTGAAGCACCATCAGAGTCTTGCACAGTCGATTCATTCGCACACCCTGTCTCGTCTTGTGGGATTTTAGAGGTTCTGCAAAGTACGACGACGGCGACCGAGTGACCGCCAGGAGCCCCCAAGGCACGTGGGGCGGCCCCCTCAGGTTTTCAGTAAACCATCGTATTGTACAATAACTCGCTAATCGCTTAGACGCCAGTCGGGCTTGACCCCGTTCCCGCTGCGAGTTCCGCGGCGTCTTCCATCTGGCTTCCACCATGCCCTTCCTGCTCCACGAATCCCGTTTCTTCACTACCGTCAATCATCTGCGCGATCTGCCCGCAACCGCGCAGCCCGAAATCGCTTTTGCCGGACGCTCGAACGCGGGCAAATCGACCGCGATCAATGTGCTCTGCAATCAGAAGCGGCTCGCGTTCGCGAGTAAGACGCCCGGCCGCACGCAGCACATCAACTATTTTTCGGTGGGCAAGGTGGACGAACTGACGGGCTATCTCGTCGACCTGCCCGGCTACGGCTATGCGGAAGTGCCTGGCGCGGCGAAGGCGCACTGGGAAGCGCTGCTGTCCACCTATCTGCAATCGCGCTCGCAGTTGCGCGGCATGATCCTGATGATGGACTCGCGCCGGCCGCTGACGGAGCTGGACCGGCGCATGATCGAGTGGTTCGCGCCGACCGGCAAGCCGATCCACACGCTGCTGACCAAATGCGACAAATTGACGCGCCAGGAAAGCACGAACGCGTTGCGCACCGCCCAGAAGGGATTGGCCGAATACCGCGCCGCCGGCTATCGCGGTGAACTGAGCGCGCAACTGTTCTCGGCGCTCAAGCGCACCGGGCTCGATGAGGCGCATGCACTGATCGAAAGCTGGCTGATTCCCGAGGCGGCGGCCGATACGCAGACCGCCGAATGAATGCCAACCGGCACCGGAAACCATGAAATGGCGGCTAAGACCGCACTTTCCGGCCGCCCATAAAAAAACCCGCCGCTTGAACGGCGGGTTAAACAGCCTAATCGAAAAAACGACAGGCACCCGCTCAGGGAGGAGAAGCGGGGAGGTCAGCGCAAGGCGCCTTGCTCGATCGGTATGATATACCATTGTCTCGAAAAGTTTCCGGGAGCGGAGGCAGGCGCTACGTGTCCACTCCACCCATCCACGATCCTCGATTCGATATGAGCTTCTATCCTCACCACCGTCCGCGCCGCATGCGCCATGACGACTTCTCGCGTCGCATGATGCGCGAAAACATCCTCACCACCAACGATCTGATCTACCCCGTCTTCATCGTCGAAGGCACGAATGTGCGTCAGGCCGTGCCGTCGATGCCGGGCGTCGAGCGTGTATCGGTCGACCTGCTGATGGGCGTCGCCGAGCAATGCGTCGAGCTGGGCGTGCCGGTCCTGTCGCTGTTTCCCGCGATCGAGCCGTCGCTGAAGACGCCCGATGGCCGCGAGGCGGCCAACCCTGCCGGCCTGATTCCGCGCGCCGTCCGCGAGCTGAAAAAGAATTTCCCCGATCTCGGCGTGCTCACCGACGTCGCACTCGATCCGTACACGAGTCACGGCCAGGACGGCGTGCTCGACGAAGCCGGCTATGTGATCAACGACGATACCGTCGAGATCCTCGTCGAACAGGCGCGCGCGCAGGCTGAGGCCGGCGTCGACATCGTCGCGCCGTCGGACATGATGGACGGCCGCATCGGCGCGATCCGCGAGATGCTCGAGAGCGAGAACCACATCCACACGCGCATCATGGCTTACGCGGCGAAGTACGCTTCGGCGTTCTACGGCCCGTTCCGCGACGCCGTCGGTTCGGCGACGAACCTCGGCAAGAGCAACAAGATGACGTACCAGATGGACCCGGCCAATTCGAACGAGGCGCTGCGCGAAGTGCAGGCGGACATCAACGAAGGCGCGGATATGGTGATGGTCAAGCCGGGCATGCCGTACCTCGACATCGTGCGCCGCGTGAAGGACGAGTTCCAGTTCCCGACCTACGTGTATCAGGTAAGCGGCGAATACGCGATGCTGAAGGCCGCCGCGCAGAACGGCTGGCTCGATCACGACAAGGTGATGATGGAATCGCTGCTCGCGTTCAAGCGGGCTGGTGCGGACGGTGTGCTGACGTATTTCGCGCTCGATGCCGCGCGAATTTTGCGTTCGCAGAAGTAGGCCGCAGCGCGCAGTAGCTTGAGCGCGATTTAGCGCTCGCCTGCTGGTTGATGCAACGAAGAACGGCGGCAGACCTCGTGGTCGAGCTGCCGTTTTTTATGCAGGTCTTCTTCAGGCGATGCGGCGCAGGAGCGCCGCCTGCGGCACGCCCCACTACACGCCGGCCGGCTTCACCCGATCCAGCGTGCGAAGAAATTTATCCGCCGACTCGTAGCCGACAACCCGCAGTACTTCCTTGCCGCCCGGGTCGAAGAAAATGATGCCCGGTGGCCCGAACAGATCGAAGCGCTTGAGCAGCGCCTGATCGTCGGTATTGTTCGCGGTGACATCGGCGCGCAGCAGCTTCATCTGCTTCAGTTTTGCCTGGACGCGCGGGTCGCTGAAGGTGAACTTCTCCATTTCCTTGCAGCTCACACACCAGTCCGCGTAGAAATCGAGCATGGAGGGCTGTGCGGCGGTTTTGACGGCCTGGTCGAGTTGATCCGACGAACGTACCGGCGCGAACGTCAAATCGCTCTGTGGCGCCGCACCAGTGGAATCGGGCCCATTGGCGGCAGTCGCCTCGACGCCGCCGCGCGCCGCGAGGACCGCGAGCGGCCGCAGTGGGTCCGACGATCCCGCCGCCAGACCGACCAGCAATGTCGCCGCCCATACGGCCATCACCACCCCGACCGCGCGGCCGAGCCGGCGCCATACCGATCCGCCGGCGATCGGCGCTGAAAAAAGCCCGAGCGCGGCCGCCGCGATCAGCAGCCAGAGTGCGCTCAACAGCATGGTCGCGGCCGCGCCCAGCACCGGCCAAACGATCCACAGCGCGGCAGCGAGCAGCACGACGCCGAAGAACACCTTCACGCCGTCCATCCACGCACCCGCGCGCGGCAGGAACGTGCCTGCGCCGAGACCGAGGATCAGCAGCGGCACGCCGAGCCCGATACCCATCGAGAACAGCGCGGCACCGCCGAGCACGGCGTTGCCGGTATGCGCGATAAACGCGAGCACGGCAAAGAGCGGAGCAGTCATGCACGCGCCGACCACCAGCGCGGAAAGCGCACCCATCACAGCGACAGCGGTAAATTTGCCGCCCGAGCGTCCCGCCGACGCGCTCGACATGCGATCCCGCCAGCGCGCCGGCAGTTCGATGTCGACACCGGAGATCAACAGCAGCGCGAAAATCGTCAGCAACACGCCGAACGCGCCGAGCACCCACGGGTTTTGCAACCACGCGCCGAGACTCTGCCCAACGAGTGCCGCCGCGACGCCGAGCGCGGTGTACACGAGCGCCATACCGATCACATAGGCGAGCGACAGCGCGAAGCCACGCGAACGCGTGACTCGCGCGCCTTCACCGATGATGATCGCCGACAGGATAGGGATCATCGGATACGAACACGGCAACAGGCTCAGAATCGCGCCGGCCACGAAATACAGCCCGACGATCGCGAAGAAGCCGCCGCGCTGCAGCAGCGACTGGGCATAGTCGGCGCTGGTGGCGCGCTCATACCAGGGCTCGTCGTCCGCCGTGGATTGCTGGGTGGCCACGGCGGGCGCCCCGCTGCCAGCAGGCTGCAAAGCCGCGCCGCTCACGTGATACACACGCTCCATCGGCGGATAACAAATGCCGGCGTCGGCACAACCTTGCGACGTCACCGCCAGATCGAATGGGCCCGTGGCCTGTTTGACCGGAATGCGGATCGTCAACTCGTTGCGATAGGTTTCGACGTTCTTGTTGAACGTCTGATCGAACTTGACGTGACCCGCCGGCAATTGCGGCTCACCGAGCGTGACCGTGCCGTTTCGGGTCGCGAATGCAAAGCGCTCGCGGTACATGTAGTAGCCGTCCGCGATCTTGTATGTCACGTCGACTTCGCCGGGCTGCTCGGTCGCGCTGAATTTGAATGCGACGGCGGGGTCGAGAAAGTCGTCTGCGGCACGGGCAGGCGTGGCGAATTGCGCGAGCATCGCGCAGCCGAGCAGGAAGAATACGACGCGCAGGACATCTCGCGCACGTCGGTCGAGACCGTTAAACATGGAGAGTACGTTGGGTTTCAGCAGTGATCCACTGGCCGTACGCGGCCGATGCCGTCGCTTGCCAGCAAAGGATCTCCGGCGTGTCGTAGGGATGGTGAGCCTGGATGTACTGCTCGAGTTCGGGCGCGCGTGCCAGGCTGGTCTTGAACAGCAACTGGATTTCCTCGGCAGTCTCGACTGCACCCTGCCAGTGATAACTCGACTGCACGCTGCCGAGTTGCGTCACGCACGCACAAAGACGGGCGGCGAGCGCCTCCGCAGCGAGCTTCTGAGCGACGGCCGCATCCGGCACAGTCGTCAGCATCAAGGTCACATTCACACTCACAAAAAACTCCGGCGACGCGCGATTCAGACCCATATCGTATCACCGGGTCCTTCCGCCCCGCAGATCGCTGCCCGCTGCATTTGGCCGCTGCCGAGGCGCTGTTTGCGTGTGGCGATCAGGAGTCAGGCGTGGAAAACAAAAAAGCCAGGCTAGGTGCCTGGCTTTTTCTCGAAGCTAAAAAAGCTTATTCAGCTTCTTGCACTTCAACTTCTTCAACTTCCGGACGGTCGAGCAGTTCGACCAGTGCCATCGGTGCGTTATCGCCAACGCGGAAGCCGAACTTCAGGACGCGCAGGTAGCCGCCCGGACGATTTGCGTAGCGCGGGCCGAGCACGTCGAACAGCTTCGTGACCGAGTCACGATCGCGCAGGCGGTTGAACGCGAGACGACGGTTTGCCAGCGACGGCTTCTTGCCGAGCGTGATCAGCGGCTCGACGACTTTACGGAGTTCTTTTGCTTTCGGCAGCGTGGTCTTGATGACTTCGTGCTCGATCAGCGAGTTGGACATGTTACGGAGCATTGCCAGACGGTGGCTGCTCGTGCGGTTCAGTTTCCGCAGACCATGACGGTGACGCATGTTAATTCCTTCAGTTCAAAGTTTTGGTCCAGCTCTTCTATCGCGCTCGTTTCGCTGCATCGACATGCAGGCGGTGAGAGTGCACGGGCCGGTAGTGAAAAAAGACAAGACGTGGATTTTAAAGGAAAATCCGCGTCTTTGCCAGTACAGTACAGCGGAACGACTCGCGGGCTACACCCGAAATTACTTGTCGAGACCAGCCGGCGGCCAGTTTTCGAGCTTCATACCGAGCGTCAGACCACGCGACGCCAGAACTTCCTTGATTTCGTTCAGCGACTTGCGGCCAAGGTTCGGCGTCTTGAGCAGCTCGTTTTCCGTGCGCTGGATCAGGTCGCCGATATAGTAGATGTTCTCGGCCTTCAGGCAGTTCGCGGAACGAACTGTCAGTTCGAGGTCATCGACCGGACGCAGCAGGATCGGATCGATCTGCGGTGCGCGCGACGGCGCTTCAGCCGCAGCTTCCGTACCTTCCAGAGCCGCGAACACCGACAGTTGATCGACCAGAATGCGAGCCGATTGACGGATCGCTTCTTCCGGCGAAATCACACCGTTGGTTTCGATGTTCATCACGAGCTTGTCGAGGTCGGTACGCTGCTCGACGCGAGCGCTTTCGACCGCGTAGCTCACGCGGCGAACCGGCGAGAACGACGCGTCCAGCACGATACGGCCGATGATCTTGGCCGACTCTTCGCCGTAACGACGCACGTTGCCCGGCACATAGCCGCGGCCCTTTTCGACCTTGATCTGCACGTCGAGCTTGCCGCCCTTCGACAGGTGCGCAATCACGTGATCCGGGTTGATGACTTCGCAATCGTGTGCGAGTTCGATATCGCCGGCAGTGACCACGCCTTCGCCGTCCTTGCGCAGCGTAACCGTCACTTCGTCACGGTTATGCAGCTTGAAGACGACACCCTTCAGGTTCAACAACAGGTTGACCACATCCTCTTGCACACCGTCGAGCGTCGAATACTCATGCACGACGCCTGCGATCGTCACTTCGGTCGGCGCGTAGCCCACCATCGACGACAACAGTACGCGCCGAAGCGCGTTACCCAAGGTGTGGCCATAACCGCGTTCAAACGGTTCCATGACCACTTTCGCGTGGCTCTCGCCAAGCGATTCAACTGCGATGATCTTGGGCTTCAACAAACTGGTTTGCATAGGTTTTCCTTTTCAATACCCTCGGCTCGTTACACCGATAAGGCTGACCGGTAACAACCTGAAAATAAACAGCCGAGACGGCCCCTTGCACAACGCAATCGGGCCGCCCCGGCAGTCAATCCGATTACCGCGAATACAATTCGACGATCAGGCTTTCGTTGATGTCGCCAGCGATGTCGCTGCGTTCCGGCTTCTGCTTGAAGGTACCTTCGAACTTCTTCGCGTCGACCGCGACCCAGCTCGGCATACCGCCTTGCTCAGCGAGCGACAGGGCTTCGATGATACGAGCCTGCTTGCGCTTCTGTTCGCGCACGGCGACGATGTCGCCAGCCTTCACTTGCATCGACGGGATGTTCGTCACGACGCCGTTCACTGTGATCGCCTTGTGGCCCACGAGCTGACGTGCTTCAGCGCGCGTCGAGCCGAAACCCATGCGATACACGACGTTGTCCAGACGCGACTCGAGCAGTTGCAGCAGGTTTTCACCCGTGTTGCCCTTCAGGCGATCTGCTTCAGCGAAGTAGCGGCGGAACTGGCGCTCGAGCACACCGTAAATGCGCTTCACTTTTTGCTTTTCGCGAAGCTGCGTACCGTAGTCGGACGTACGTGCGCCCGAGGTGCGGCCGTGCTGACCAGGCTTGCTGTCAAGCTTGCACTTGTCGGCGAGCGAGCGGCGGGCGCTCTTCAGGAAGAGGTCGGTGCCTTCACGGCGGGACAGCTTGGCCTTAGGGCCGATATAACGTGCCACGTTGATTCCTTCTGTGAATAATCACGCGAGTGTATCCACTCACGCTAGTCCGAACCCTTTGGGTCGAACGGTGGGCTTAGTCAATTCAGTAACGCGCGCAGCCCGCCGCCGCGCAAAGCGGCAACAGGCGCTCGCAAAAACCAGCGTCTTAGATACGACGACGCTTCGGCGGACGGCAGCCGTTGTGCGGGACCGGCGTCACGTCGGAGATCGCGGTGATCTTGATACCAAGACCATGCAGCGCGCGCACCGCCGATTCACGGCCAGGACCAGGGCCCTTGATCCGCACTTCGAGGTTCTTCACGCCGTATTCCATCGCCACGCGGCCAGCCGATTCAGCTGCAACCTGAGCTGCAAACGGGGTCGACTTACGCGAACCCTTGAAGCCCTGACCACCCGACGTTGCCCAAGCAAGCGCGTTGCCTTGACGGTCGGTGATCGTGATGATGGTGTTGTTGAACGACGCGTGAACGTGAACCACGCCCTCGGCGACGTTCTTCTTGACCTTCTTGCGAACGCGTTGCGCCGCGGAGTTGTTCGAAGCCTTAGCCATTACGTTTTCCTGTAACTGTCAGTTCCGCTTACTTCTTCAGCGACTGCGCTGCACGACGCGGACCCTTGCGCGTACGGGCATTCGTACGCGTACGCTGGCCGCGCAGGGGAAGACCCTTACGATGCCGCACGCCACGATAGCAGCCGAGATCCATCAAGCGCTTGATGTTCATCGTCGTTTCACGACGCAGATCACCTTCGACGATGAACTTGCCGACTTCTTCACGCAGCTTTTCGAGGTCTGCGTCGTTCAGGTCTTTGACCTTCTTCGAAAATGCCACACCAGCAGCGACGCAAATGTCGCGCGAGCGCGTGCGGCCGATACCGTAAATAGCCGTCAGGCCGATTTCGGTATGCTGGTGATTCGGGATGTTAACCCCTGCGATACGAGCCATTGTTTTTCCTCAAACAAAAAGCGCAAGCAAAAGCGCGGCGTTCAGCCTTGACGCTGTTTGTGGCGCGGATCAGAGCTGCAAATCACGCGCACAACGCCTTTGCGCTTGATGATCTTGCAATTGCGGCAAATGCGCTTAACCGATGCCATCACTTTCATGATATTACCCTTTTTTCAAATCACTTCGCCCGGAACACGATCCGCGCACGCGACAGATCGTAAGGCGTCAATTCAACCGTCACCTTGTCGCCCGGCAGAATTCGGATGTAATGCATCCGCATCTTGCCGGATATGTGTCCCAATACGACATGGCCGTTTTCCAGCTTCACCCTGAAGGTAGCGTTAGGCAGGTTCTCGATTACTTCGCCCTGCATCTGGATAACATCGTCTTTGGCCATAAGTCCTTTCAACGCATCGGGACGCCGCCGCCTTTGAAATTAGCTTTCTTCAGCAGCGATTCATACTGTTGCGACATAACGTACGACTGCACCTGCGCCATGAAATCCATTGTGACGACGACAATGATCAGCAGCGACGTTCCACCAAAATAAAACGGCACGTTCCAGCGCAGCACCAGAAATTCGGGCAGCAGGCAAACGAACACGATGTAGATCGCACCGGCCAGCGTCAGACGCGTGAGGATGCGGTCGATATATCGCGCTGTCTGATCGCCCGGGCGGATGCCTGGGACGAAAGCGCCACTCTTTTTCAGGTTGTCGGCCGTTTCTCTGCTGTTGAACACCAGTGCGGTGTAGAAGAAACAGAAGAAGACGATCGCCAACGCGTACAGCAACACGTACACGGGTTGACCAGGCTTCAAGGCCTCGGCCACGTTGTGCAACGTGTCTGCGAACCAGCTGGTGCGCGAACCCGAACTGAACCAGTTCAGGATGGTTGCCGGGAAGAGAATGATCGACGATGCGAAGATCGGCGGAATCACACCCGACATGTTCAGCTTCAGCGGCAAATGCGAAGACTGGCCACCGTAAATCTTGTTGCCCACTTGGCGTTTCGCGTAATTCACAAGAATCTTGCGCTGGCCGCGTTCGATGAACACCACCAGATACGTCACAGCGGCAATCAGCGCGACGACGATAATCGCCGAGATGATGCTCATCGAGCCGGTTCGCACCAGTTCAAAGAGACCACCGATTGCGTTCGGGAAACCGGCCGCAATACCACCGAAAATGATGATCGAGATACCGTTGCCAAGCCCGCGCTCCGTGATCTGCTCACCCAGCCACATCAGGAACATCGTGCCGGTCACCAGCGTTACGACCGTCGTCAACCGGAACACCATCCCCGGATCGATCACGAGGCCCGGCTGATTTTCCAGCGCGACGGCAATGCCGAACGCCTGAAAGGTCGCCAGCACAACCGTGAAGACCCGCGTGTACTGCGTAATCTTCCGTTGGCCTGCCTGCCCTTCCTTTTTCAACGCCTCGAGCTGCGGCGAGACAATCGCCAGCAACTGCATGATGATCGACGCCGAAATGTACGGCATGATCCCCAGCGCGAAAATCGTGAACCGCGAAAGTGCGCCACCCGAGAACATGTTGAACATGCCAAGGATGCCGCCCGACTGGCTTTGGAACAGCTTCGCCAGTTGGTCCGGGTCGATACCCGGCACCGGAATGTGCGCGCCGATACGATAGACGACCAGCGCCAGCAGCAGGAACACTGCTCGCCGACGCAGATCGCCAAACTTCGCCGCGCTGCGACCGGGTTTTGCGAGACTCGGGCTGTTAGCCAAGTACCTTCTCCGATGCAAATGCTAGTGCCGGCAAATAACTTGCGCGTTACTCGGCAAACGAGCCACCGGCTGCTTCGATAGCAGCGCGTGCGCTCTTCGTCGCACCCAGACCCTTCACAACGACCTTGCGCTTGAGCTCGCCCGTTGCAATGATCTTGGCGCTACGGATCAGCTCGCCGACCAAGCCGGCTTGCTTGAGAGCCAGCAGATCGATTTCGTCGACCGGCAGCTTCTCGATATCCGAGAGACGCACTTCACCGACGAATTCCTTCGTCAGCGAGGTGAAGCCACGCTTCGGCAGGCGACGTTGCAGCGGCATTTGACCGCCTTCGAAGCCAACCTTGTGAAAGCCGCCCGAACGCGACTTCTGACCCTTGTGACCACGGCCAGCGGTCTTGCCGAGGCCGGAGCCGATGCCGCGGCCAACGCGACGCTTTGCATGCTTCGCGCCTTCAGCCGGCTTCAGGTTATTCAATTCCATTATCAACTCCTTGAGTCCTGGTCAGCCGCTTAGCTGATGACCTTAACGAGGTACGAAACCTTGTTGATCATGCCGCGCACAGCCGGCGTATCCTGCAACTCGCTAACCGAGTTGAGTCGGCGCAGGCCCAGACCACGCACCGTTGCACGGTGCGATTCGCGAGTGCCGATCAGGCTCTTGACGAGCTGGACCTTGACAGTTTTATCAGACATGGTGTCCACCTTTAGCCCAGAATTTCTTCGACGGACTTGCCACGCTTCGCAGCGATGTCGGCCGGCGTGGACTGCTTGCGCAGGCCGTCGAGCGTCGCACGAACGAGGTTGTACGGATTCGTCGAACCGTGGCTCTTGGCCACGACGTTCTGCACGCCCATCACGTCGAACACTGCACGCATCGGACCGCCAGCGATCACACCGGTACCGTCCTTCGCCGGAGCGAGGAGGACCATCGATGCGCCGTGCTTACCGTGCACTTCGTGTTGCAGGGTACCGTTCTTCAGCGGCACCTTGAACATGTTGCGGCGGGCCTGCTCCATCGCCTTCTGGACAGCAACCGGCACTTCCTTCGCCTTGCCCTTGCCCATACCGACGCGACCATCACCGTCGCCAACCACGGTCAGTGCAGCGAAGCCGAGAATACGGCCCCCCTTCACGACCTTGGTCACGCGGTTGACCGAGATCATCTTTTCACGAAGGCCGTCGTCGCGTTCGTCAGCCTGAACTTTAGCTTGCATCTTTGCCATGACGAATTCTTCCCTTAGAACTTGAGTCCGGCTTCGCGCGCCGCATCAGCCAGCGCTTTCACGCGGCCGTGGTAACGGAAACCCGAACGGTCGAAGGCGACGGATTCGATGCCGGCAGCCTTAGCCTTTTCTGCAATGCGCTTGCCGATCAGGGTCGCAGCAGCAACGTTGCCGCCCTTGCCCGATTGATCAGCCAGTTGCGCACGCACTTCGGCTTCGAGCGTCGACGCGCTGGCGAGCACCTTGGTGCCGCACGGCGAGAACACTTGTGCGTAGATGTGCGTGTTCGTGCGATGCACGGCGAGACGCGCGACCTGCAGCTCAGCGATCTTGATACGCGTCTGACGAGCGCGGCGCAGGCGAGATTGAGTCTTATCCATGATTGCGCACCCTTACTTCTTCTTCGTTTCTTTGAGGATCACAACCTCGTCGGCGTAACGCACGCCCTTGCCCTTGTAGGGCTCCGGCGGACGGTAGCCGCGCACTTCTGCCGCGACTTGACCGACTTGTTGCTTGTTGATCCCCTTGATCACGATTTCGGTTTGCGACGGGGTTTCTGCCTTGACGCCAGCCGGCATCTGGTGCACCACCGGGTGCGAGAAACCCAGCGACAGATTCAGCTTGTCGCCTTGCGCCTGCGCGCGGTAACCAACGCCAACCAGCGTCAGCTTGCGCTCGAAACCCTTCGTCACGCCGTGCACCATGTTCGCCACCAGTGCGCGCATCGTGCCCGACATCGCATTCGCTTCGCGGCTTTCGTCGACCGGCTCGAACTTCAGCGTGCCGTTGTCGTTCACCACCTTCACGAGGCTGTTTGCAGCCTGCGAAATCGTACCCAGCGGACCCTTGACAGTGATGCTGTCGGCGCTCAGGGCCGCTTCCGCGCCTTGCAGCGCGATCGGGCTCTTACCTACTCGAGACATGTTTCTCTCCTTTCGGCCTTAAGCGACGTAGCAGATGACTTCGCCGCCAACGCCCGTTGCACGTGCCTTGCGGTCCGTCATCACGCCCTTCGGCGTCGACACGATTGCGACACCGAGACCATTCATGACCACGGGGATGTCGTTGCGGCCGCGGTACACACGCAGACCCGGCTTCGAAACGCGTTCAATGCGCTCGATGACCGGACGGCCAGCGTAATACTTCAACACGATGTTCAATTCCGACTTCGCACCTTCGGACTTCACTGCGAAATCGTCGATATAACCTTCGTCCTTCAGGACCTGCGCAATCGCAACCTTGACTTTCGACGAGGGCATAGTCACCGAAACCTTCTCGACCATCTGCGCATTGCGGATGCGAGTCAGCATATCGGCGATAGGATCACTCATGCTCATTTATGTTTCTCCTATTACCAGCTCGCCTTGGTCAGGCCAGGGATCTCGCCGCGGAACGCGATTTCACGAATCTTGTTACGCGCCAGCCCGAATTTACGGAACGTGCCGCGCGGACGACCGGTAATTGCGCAACGGTTGCGCTTACGAGTCGGATTGGAGTTACGCGGCAGTTGCTGCAGTTCCAGACGTGCTGCGTAATGCTCTTCGTCCGACTTGCTCATATCGCTAATGATCGCCTTCAACTCTGCACGCTTGGGAGCGTACTTAGCTGCGAGACGAGCACGCTTCTTTTCACGTTCGATCAGTGCCAGTTTAGCCACGGTAACCTCAGTTTCTGAACGGGAACTTGAAGCTGGCGAGCAGAGCCTTTGCTTCATCGTCAGTCTTCGCAGTCGTCGTGATGCTGATGTTCAGCCCACGCAGTGCGTCGATCTTGTCGTAGTCGATTTCGGGGAAAATAATCTGCTCTTTCACACCGATGTTGTAGTTGCCGCGACCATCGAACGCCTTACCCGACACGCCACGGAAGTCGCGCACACGGGGGAGCGCAACCGTCACGAAACGGTCGAGGAATTCGTACATTGCCTGGCCACGCAGCGTGACCATTGCACCGATCGGATAGCCCTGACGGATCTTGAAGCCAGCGATTGCCTTACGCGCCTTCGTGATCACCGGCTTCTGACCAGCGATCTTCGTCAGATCGCCAACGGCGTTTTCGATGATCTTCTTGTCAGCGATCGCTTCGCCAAGGCCCATGTTCAGGGTGATCTTGGTGATGCGCGGCACTTCCATCACGGACTTGTAACCGAACTTCTCGATGAGGCCGGGTACAACCTTCTCTTTGTAAAACTCTTGCAAACGAGCCATTTTTTACTCCGCAGCGTCAGGCGCTCAGCACGGCACCGGTCGTCTTCAGGAAACGGACTTTCTTGTCTCCTTCGACCTTGATGCCTACACGCGATGGCTTGCCATTCGCGTCGACCAATGCGACGTTCGAAATTTGCAGCGGCATCGTCTTGGCTTCCACGCCGCCCGTCGTACCCTTCATCGGGTTCGGCTTGACGTGCTTCTTGACGAGGTTGATACCCTCGACAGTCACGGTTTCGCCGTGAACGGCCAGCACAACGCCACGCTTGCCTTTGTCTTTGCCGGTAATGACGATAACTTCGTCACCCTTGCGAATCTTGTTCATCGCGACTCCTTACAGCACTTCAGGCGCCAGCGAAACGATCTTCATGAATCGTTCGCTGCGCAACTCGCGCGTGACAGGCCCAAAAATACGGGTGCCAATAGGTTCGAGCTTGGTATTCAGCAGCACTGCGGCATTGCCGTCGAACTTGATCAGCGAGCCGTCCTGACGGCGCACGCCCTTGGCGGTGCGAACCACCACGGCGTTGTAAATTTCGCCTTTCTTCACGCGCCCGCGCGGCGTTGCCTCTTTGACAGTCACCTTGATGATGTCGCCAATACTGGCATAACGACGCTTCGAGCCGCCGAGCACCTTGATGCACATGACTTCACGTGCACCCGTGTTGTCGGCTACTTCAAGCCGAGTTTCGGTCTGGATCATGGTTTATCTTTCCCAACTTAATCCGGTTACACCACCATGGTGCTTCCCGGTCAGTCTTGGTCCCGTCAGCCAATCGGCTGCTTGGGTTAGAACAGCAGCGACGGCAAACGAAACCCGCCATCGCAATCCGGTGAATCCTTCGATACAGGCTGGCGCCCGAACCGCTTCCCCCACCAACTTCGCCCGCGACGGGGCTCCCATAAAGAGGGAAGACCGAGATTATATCAAATAATCCCGGTCTTGCAAGCGAAACTTACTGCGATTTCAACTACTTCTACAGCTTTGCGACATTAGATGACGCGAGCAGCCTCGACCAGGCGAGCCACAACCCAAGCCTTCGTCTTCGAAATCGGACGAGTTTCCTGGATTTCAACGAGGTCGCCCTCGTTGTACGTGTTCGCATCGTCATGCGCGTGGTACTTCTTCGAACGCACGACGTACTTGCCGTAGATCGGGTGCTTCACGCGGTGTTCGACCAGCACGGTAACCGTCTTGTCCATCTTGTTGCTGACGACCTTGCCGACCAGCGTCCGCTTGAGCGAGGTTTTTACGCTATCGTTCATTTCTGGTTCGCCTTCTCAGTCAGGACGGTCCGCACACGTGCGATGTCGCGACGGACCTTCTTCAGCTGGCTCGTGTTCGTGAGCTGCTGGGTCGCGAGTTGCATGCGCAGGCCGAATTGCGCCTTCAGCAGGTCCGACAGCTCCTTGTTGAGCGCGGCCTGATCTTTCTGGTGAAGTTCGGAAGCCTTCATCATTTGCTCCTTAGGCGCCGAGCTGACGCACGATAAACGTCGTCTTCAGCGGCAGCTTCGCTGCAGCCAGACGGAACGCTTCGCGCGCCAGTTCTTCGGTTACGCCGTCCATTTCGTACAGCATCTTGCCCGGTTGAATCTCAGCGACGTAGTACTCCGGGTTACCCTTACCGTTACCCATACGCACTTCAGCCGGCTTGGTCGAGATCGGCTTGTCCGGGAAAATGCGGATCCAGATGCGGCCACCGCGCTTGATGTGACGCGTCATTGCACGACGCGCCGCTTCGATCTGGCGCGCGGTCAGACGGCCACGACCGACAGCCTTCAGGCCGAATTCACCGAACGACACCGCGTTGCCGCGGGTAGCAACGCCGGTGTTACGACCTTTCTGCTCTTTGCGATACTTTCTGCGTTTCGGTTGCAGCATCGTTATTCTCCAGTCTTCCCGTCGCCGGCACCGCCAGCACGACGGGGAGCGCCACGGCGTGCACCTGCCGGGCCACCACCTTCACCATCACGACGCGGACGGCGATCACCACCCGGACGTGCGTTGCGGCGCGGACGCTTTTCTTCGGTGACTTCTTCGACCACCGGTGCGTCGTTGCGGCCGAGCGTGTCGCCCTTGTAGACCCACACCTTCACGCCGATGATGCCGTACGTCGTCTTTGCTTCCGACGTCGCGTAGTCAATATCGGCACGCAGCGTATGAAGCGGCACGCGACCTTCGCGATACCATTCCGTACGGGCGATTTCGATACCGTTCAGACGGCCAGCGCTCATGATCTTGATGCCTTGAGCACCCAGACGCATCGCGTTCTGCATCGCACGCTTCATCGCGCGGCGGAACATGATCCGGCGCTCGAGCTGCTGCGTGATCGAATCAGCAATCAGTTGCGCGTCGGTTTCCGGCTTGCGGATTTCTTCGATGTTGACGTGAACCGGAACGCCCATGCGCTTTTGCAGCTCGGACTTCAGCAGTTCGATGTCCTCGCCCTTCTTGCCGATCACGACACCCGGACGCGAGCTGAAAATCGTGATACGCGCGTTCTTTGCAGGACGCTCGATCACCACGCGGCCGACGGACGCGTTCTTCAGCTTCTTCTTCAGGTATTCACGAACACCGATGTCTTCCTGCAACATCGCCGCGAAATTGTTGTTGTTCGCGTACCAACGCGAAGCCCAATTGCGGCTGACGGCCAAACGGAAGCCAGTCGGATGAATTTTCTGTCCCATCGTATGACCCCTTAATTCCCGACCGTCACAGTGATGTGACAGGATTGCTTCTCGATGCGGTTACCGCGGCCCTTGGCGCGTGCGGTGAAACGCTTCAGCGATGCTGCCTTGTCGACGTAAATGCTCGTGATCTTGAGCTCGTCGATATCGGCACCTTCGTTGTGCTCCGCATTCGCGATCGCCGACAGCACGACCTTTTTCACGATTCCCGCAGCCTTCTTCGGCGAGAACGTCAGAACGTTCAGCGCCTTGTCGACCGGCAAACCGCGGATCTGGTCAGCCACAAGGCGCGTTTTCTGCGCCGAGATGCGGGCACCGCGATGAATTGCTTTCACTTCCATCTTGATTGCCCCTTATTTCTTGGCCTTCTTGTCGGCCGCGTGACCCTTGAACGTACGGGTCAGTGCGAACTCGCCAAGCTTGTGGCCGACCATGTTTTCCGTGACATACACCGGAACGTGTTGACGGCCGTTGTGCACGGCGATCGTCAGACCGATGAAGTCCGGCAGGATCGTCGAGCGACGCGACCAGGTCTTGATCGGTTTCTTGTCACGCGATGCTGCAGCCGCCTCAACCTTCTTCAGCAAATGGGCGTCGCAGAACGGACCTTTCTTAATAGAACGTGCCATTGCCTACTCCTTAACGCTTGTGACGGCGCTGGACGATCATGCTCGTCGTGCGCTTGTTGCTGCGGGTGCGATAGCCCTTCGCCGGCGTACCCCACGGGCTCACCGGATCGCGACCAGCCGCAGTCTTGCCTTCGCCACCACCATGCGGGTGGTCGACCGGGTTCATTGCAACGCCGCGCACCGTCGGACGGATACCGCGCCAGCGGTTTGCGCCAGCCTTACCGATTTGACGGAGGCTATGCTCTTCGTTGCCCACTTCACCGATCGTCGCGCGGCATTCAACGTGCACGCGGCGGATTTCGCCCGAACGCAGACGAACCTGCGCGTAGACGCCTTCGCGAGCCAGCAGCATTGCCGACGTACCAGCCGAACGCGCCATCTGCGCGCCCTTGCCCGGCAGCATTTCGATGCAGTGAATCGTCGTACCGACCGGAATGTTGCGGATCGGCAGCGTGTTACCTGCGCGGATCGGCGCTTCCGAACCCGACATCAGTTGCTGACCGACTGTGACACCCTTCGGAGCGATGATGTAGCGGCGCTCGCCGTCTGCGTACAGAACCAGCGCGATGTTCGCGCTACGGTTCGGGTCGTACTCGAGACGCTCGACCTTGGCCGGAATGCCATCCTTCGTGCGACGGAAGTCGATGACGCGATAGTGATGCTTGTGACCACCACCCTTGTGACGCGTGGTGATGTGGCCGTTGTTGTTACGGCCGGCGGTCGAGGATTGCGTGTCGAGCAGCGCAGCAAACGGCTTGCCCTTGTGCAGTTCCTTGTTGACCACCTTGACCATCGCGCGGCGACCCGGCGAAGTCGGCTTAACTTTCACGATTGCCATGATTACTTGGCCTCCGCTTCAAAGTTGATTTCCTGGCCGGGCTTCAGGCAGACATACGCCTTCTTCACGTCCTTGCGCTTGCCCATGAAGCGACCAAAGCGCTTGGCTTTGCCCTTCGCGACCAGCACGTTGACGGAATCGACTTCCACCTTGAACAGCAGCTCGACTGCGGCCTTCACTTCCTGCTTCGTGGCATCCGGCGCGACTTCGAACACAACCTGCTCGTTCTTGTCGGCAACCAGCGTCGCCTTTTCGGAGACCACCGGCGCGAGCAGGACCTGCATCAAACGATGATCGTTCTTGCGAATCTCGCTCATGACAGCAACTCCTCGATCTGGGCGACCGCAGCCTTCGTGATCAGGACTTTCTTGAAGTAGATCAGCGACAGCGGGTCGGCGTAACGCGGCTCGACAACCGCCACGTGGGCGAGGTTGCGCGACGCGAGGTACAGGTTTTCGTCAACCGTGTCGGTGATCACCAGCACGGAGTCGAGACCCATCGCCTTGAATTTTTCGGCCAGCAGCTTCGTCTTCGGCGCTTCGAGCGTCAGTTCGTCGACCACCGAGATGCGGCCTTCGCGAGCCAGCTGCGAGAAGATCGAGCAGAGACCTGCGCGATGCATCTTCTTGTTGACCTTGTGCGAAAAGTTTTCTTCCGGCGAATTCGGGAAGATACGGCCACCGCCGCGCCACAGCGGGCTCGACGACATACCGGCACGGGCACGGCCCGTACCCTTCTGGCGCCACGGCTTCTTGGTCGTGTGCTTGACCTGCTCACGATCCTTCTGCGCGCGGTTGCCGCTACGGGCATTCGCCTGGTACGCAACCACAACCTGGTGAATCAGGGCTTCGTTGTAGTCACGGCCGAACACGACGTCCGACGCGCTAACGCCTGCACCTTCCTGACCATTGGCATTCAGGAGCTTAAGTTCCATTATTTCGCTCCTTTCACGGCACGCGTCTTCACGGCCGGCGTAACGAATACCTTGCCACCCTTCGCACCCGGAACGGCGCCCTTGACCAGCAGCAACTTGCGGTCAGCGTCGATACGAGCGATTTCGAGGTTTTGCACCGTTACATTCTCGTCACCCATGTGACCGGTCATGCGCTTACCCGGAAAAACACGACCCGGATCCTGCGCCATACCGATCGAGCCCGGCACGTTGTGCGAGCGCGAGTTACCGTGCGATGCACGGCCGGACGAGAAGTTGTAACGCTTGATGGTACCGGCGTAGCCCTTACCGATCGACACGCCTTGCACGTCAACCTTCTGGCCCACTTCGAACAGTTCGGGACCAACCACGGTGCCGTTCGACAACTCGGCAGCCTTGGCGGCATCGATCTTGAATTCTTTGAGGATTTCACCGGCTTGAACACCGGCTTTGGCGAGATGACCTGCCAACGGCTTCGTCACGCGCGATGCACGGCGCGTACCGAATGCAACCTGCACGGCCGTGTAGCCGTCGGTTTCAACAGTCTTGATCTGCGTCACGCGGTTGTCGGACACGTCCAGCACGGTGACGGGAATCGAATCCCCTTCAGCCGTGAAGATACGGGTCATGCCAACCTTGCGACCTACGAGTCCAAGGCTCATCGTTTTCTCCATTCCCGACTGCGATTGGTCGGGGCTAATTTACAAAATGCCGGCGCCGTTTCGGGCATGAAACCATGCTGCAGCACGCCGACTTTTTTACGCAAATGCGCGAAAAGCCTAGCATTATAGCGAGGCCTTTCGTTTTTCGCAAGCAATCAATGACTTAGCGTTCTCCGATCAACCTGAGAACCGCTGGAAGCCTTACTGCAGCTTGATTTCAACGTCCACGCCGGCCGGCAGATCCAGCTTCATCAGCGCGTCGACGGTCTTGTCCGTCGGATCGACGATGTCCATCAGACGCAGGTGCGTGCGGATTTCGAGCTGATCACGCGACGTCTTGTTGACGTGCGGCGAACGCAGGATGTCGAAACGTTGAATACGGGTCGGCAGGGGCACCGGGCCACGAACGATTGCGCCAGTCCGCTTTGCCGTGTCGACGATCTCAGCTGCCGATTGATCGATCAGGCGATAGTCGAAAGCCTTCAGGCGAATGCGGATTTTCTGGTTTTGCATGACGAATTCCTTGAAAAGAGCGAGGCGATATTGCACCGCCAATTAGAAAAAGAACGTAGGCCCGGGCGCTCGCAGGGAGCGAGTGCCCGGACCCGGGCACAGCAAATACAGCAATCTTCGATTCTACTCGATGATCTTGGCGACGACACCAGCGCCGACCGTACGACCGCCTTCGCGAATCGCGAAACGCAGACCTTCTTCCATCGCGATCGGGTTGATCAGCTTCACCGTGATCGACACGTTGTCGCCCGGCATCACCATTTCCTTGTCCTTCGGCAGCTCGATCGAACCCGTCACGTCCGTCGTACGGAAGTAGAACTGCGGACGGTAGTTGTTGAAGAACGGCGTGTGGCGGCCGCCTTCATCCTTGCTCAGCACGTACACCTCTGCCGTGAAGTGCGTGTGCGGGTTGATCGAACCCGGCTTCGCCAGAACCTGACCACGCTCCACGTCTTCACGCTTCGTGCCGCGCAGCAGGATACCCACGTTGTCGCCTGCCTGCCCCTGGTCGAGCAGCTTGCGGAACATTTCCACGCCCGTGCAGGTCGTCTTGGCCGTTGCGCGGATACCGACGATCTCGATTTCCTCGCCGACCTTGATGATGCCGCGCTCGACGCGACCCGTCACCACCGTGCCGCGACCCGAGATCGAGAACACGTCTTCCACCGGCATCAGGAACGAACCGTCAACCGCGCGCTCCGGCGTCGGGATGTACGTGTCCAGCGCGTCGGCCAGGCTCATGATCGCCACTTCGCCCAGTTCGCCCTTGTCGCCTTCCAGCGCCAGCTTGGCCGAACCCTTGATGATCGGCGTGTCGTCGCCCGGGAAGTCGTACTTCGACAGAAGTTCGCGCACTTCCATCTCGACGAGCTCCAGCAGCTCAGCGTCGTCCACCATGTCGCACTTGTTCAGGAACACGATGATGTACGGAACGCCAACCTGACGCGCCAGCAGGATGTGCTCACGCGTTTGCGGCATCGGGCCGTCTGCGGCCGAGCACACCAGGATTGCGCCGTCCATCTGCGCTGCGCCCGTGATCATGTTCTTCACGTAGTCGGCGTGGCCCGGGCAGTCGACGTGTGCGTAGTGGCGGTTTGCCGTTTCGTACTCGACGTGCGCGGTGTTGATCGTAATACCACGTGCCTTTTCTTCCGGCGCTGCATCGATCTGGTCGTATGCCTTCGCTTCGCCGCCGAACTTCTGCGTCAGAACCGTCGTGATCGCCGCCGTTAGCGTGGTCTTGCCGTGGTCAACGTGACCGATCGTGCCCACGTTCACGTGCGGCTTGGTCCGTTCGAATTTACCTTTAGCCATGTTTCTCTTCTTTCAAAAAGTTAATCGTTGAATGACTTTACCGCGCGCTTACTTCGACTTCGCGTTGATGATCGCTTCGGACACGTTACGCGGAGCTTCAGCATAGTGCTTGAATTCCATCGTGTACGTTGCACGCCCCTGGGTCAGCGAACGCAGCGACGTCGAGTAGCCGAACATTTCCGACAGCGGCACTTCGGCGCGAACGATCTTGCCGCCGCCAACCATGTCGTCCATGCCCTGGACGATACCGCGACGGCCCGACAGATCGCCCATCACGTTGCCCATGTAGTCTTCCGGCGTTTCGACTTCGACTGCCATCATCGGTTCGAGGATGACCGGCTGAGCCTTGCGCATCGCTTCCTTGAACGCCATCGAACCAGCCATGCGGAACGCATTTTCGTTCGAGTCGACGTCGTGGTACGAACCGAACGTCAGGTGAACCTTCACGTCAACGACCGGGAAGCCAGCCAGCACGCCGGCCTTCAGCGTTTCCTGGATACCCTTGTCGACTGCCGGGATGTATTCACGCGGAATCACGCCGCCCTTGATCTCGTCCAGGAACTCGTAGCCCTTGCCTTGCTCGTTCGGCTCGAGCGTGATGACCGCGTGACCGTACTGGCCGCGACCACCCGACTGCTTGACGAACTTGCCGTCAACGTCTTCCGCCTTGCCGCGAATAGTTTCGCGGTAAGCCACTTGCGGCTTGCCAACCGTTGCTTCGACGCCGAACTCACGCTTCATCCGGTCGACCAGAATTTCCAGGTGGAGCTCACCCATACCCGAAATAATGGTTTGACCCGATTCCTCGTCCGTTTGAACGCGGAACGACGGATCTTCCTGCGCCAGACGGTTCAGCGCCAGCCCCATCTTTTCCTGGTCCGGCTTCGTCTTCGGCTCAACAGCCTGCGAAATCACCGGTTCCGGGAAAATCATGCGCTCGAGCACGATCGGGCTCGTCGGATCGCACAGCGTGTCGCCGGTGGTCGCATCCTTCAGGCCAACCGCAGCAGCGATGTCGCCTGCTCGCACTTCCTTGATTTCTTCGCGCTGATTCGCGTGCATCTGCAAAATACGGCCCAGACGTTCCTTCTTGTCCTTGGTCGCGTTCAGCAGCGTGTCGCCAGAATTCACCACGCCAGAGTACACACGGAAGAAGATCAGTTGGCCGACGAACGGGTCGGTCATGATCTTGAATGCCAGTGCCGAGAACTTTTCGTCGTCGGCTGCGCGGCGCTCGCCCCTTTCACCGTTTTCCAGCTCGCCGGTAACCGGCGGGATGTCGATCGGCGACGGCAGGAAGTCGAGCACGGCGTCCAGCATGCGCTGCACGCCCTTGTTCTTGAACGCGGTGCCGCACAGCATCGGCTGGATTTCGCAAGCGATCGTACGGTCGCGCAGACCCTTGATGATTTCTTCCTCGGTCAGCTCGCCCGACTCGAGGTACTTGTTCATCATGTCTTCGCTGGCTTCAGCCGCGGCTTCGACCATCTTTTCACGCCATTCGTTGCACGTGTCGACGAGTTCTGCCGGGATGTCTTCGTACGAGAACTTGGTACCCTGGGATGCGTCGTCCCAAATGATCGCCTTCATCTTCATCAGGTCGACGACACCCGTGAAGTTTTCTTCCGCGCCGATAGGCACGACGACCGGAACCGGATTCGCCTTCAAACGCAGCTTGAGCTGGTCGTAGACCTTGAAGAAGTTCGCGCCGGTACGGTCCATCTTGTTGATGAACGCGAGACGGGGCACCTTGTACTTGTTAGCCTGACGCCACACGGTTTCCGACTGGGGCTGCACGCCACCCACGGCGCAGTACACCATGCAGGCACCGTCGAGCACGCGCATCGAGCGCTCGACTTCAATCGTGAAGTCGACGTGGCCCGGGGTGTCGATAATGTTGATGCGGTGCTCGGCGCGGTCGCCCGCCATGCCCTTCCAGAATGCCGTGGTAGCAGCGGAAGTAATCGTGATGCCGCGTTCCTGCTCCTGCTCCATCCAGTCCATGGTGGCAGCGCCGTCGTGAACTTCACCAATCTTGTGGTTCACGCCGGTGTAGAACAGAATGCGCTCGGTCGTCGTCGTTTTGCCGGCGTCGATGTGAGCGCTGATACCGATGTTACGGTAGCGCTCGATAGGTGTCTTGCGAGCCACTTTGATCCTCTATTGGGATGACGCGATGCGAGAAATACCCATCGCGCTGTAACACAAACGGGCGAGGCGCTCTGGAAGCGCACCCGCCCGGAATTTCTTTCCGTTTTTCGCTAAACCCGGAACCGGGAAGCTTAGAAACGGAAGTGCGAGAACGCCTTGTTGGCTTCTGCCATCCGGTGAACTTCGTCGCGCTTCTTCATCGCGCCGCCGCGGCCTTCAGCCGCTTCGGAGAGTTCACCTGCCAGCCGCAGGGCCATCGACTTCTCGCTGCGCTTCTTCGCGGCTTCACGCAGCCAACGCATCGCCAATGCCATACGACGCGACGGACGCACTTCGACCGGAACCTGATAGTTCGCACCACCAACGCGGCGGCTCTTCACTTCGACCACCGGCTTGACGTTGTTGAGCGCCACCGTGAACACTTCCAGCGGGTCCTTGCCACCCTTGGTCTGGATCTGTTCGAAAGCGCCGTACACGATACGCTCGGCAACCGACTTCTTGCCGGAGAGCATCAGCACGTTCATGAATTTTGCTACATCTACGTTACCGAATTTCGGATCCGGCAACACTTCCCGCTTGGGGACTTCGCGACGACGCGGCATGTTTCTTCCTTTACCTTTTCAGTTGGAGCTATTTCAGCTCCGCGGCCACCAACTAACCCGATTCATCCCTAAGACTTACCAGCCTGGTCGGGTGACCACTTACTCGATAGCGCCGGCAATTCCGGCACCATCGCTATTACCGCCATGACAGGCGACCTGAAACTACGAGTGACCGGCTAATTACTTGCCAGCCTTGGCACGCTTCGCGCCGTACTTCGAGCGAGCCTGCTTACGATCCTTGACACCCTGGGTATCCAGCGAGCCGCGAACCATGTGGTAACGCACACCCGGCAAGTCCTTCACACGGCCGCCGCGAATCAGCACGACCGAGTGTTCCTGCAGGTTGTGGCCTTCACCACCGATGTACGAAATGACTTCGAAGCCGTTCGTCAGACGAACCTTGGCGACCTTACGGAGTGCCGAGTTCGGCTTCTTCGGCGTCGTCGTGTACACACGGGTGCACACGCCGCGACGCTGGGGGCAGTCCTGCAAGGCCGGGCTCTTGCTTTTCGTCGTTTCCGACGTGCGGCCTTTGCGAACCAGTTGATTGATGGTTGGCATTGTTTATTCCTGAAATTGAACAAAATCGACGCATCTGTTTCCGGGCAAAGCGGAAACGCCTGCGCATCGAACTTCCGGATGGCCTGACTGCGCACAAATTGAAGCCGAGCGCAGACACCCCAAGAACCGGAACCTAGCATAATATTCCGAAAATACTAAGGAAGTCAACAGCTTGCGATGTTTCGCACCCCTGTTGATCAATCCAAACGATCGCGTACCGGTCAGTCGGCGGCCACGACGTGCAGCAATTCGTGGCCGAAACGGTCGAGTTTGCGGGCACCCATGCCCGGAATACCGCGCAGGTCGTCGATGGAATCGGGGCCGATACGCGCAATTTCCGCGAGCGTCGCATCGTGGAAAATCAGATACGCCGGCACCCCATCGCTCTTCGCGGTGTCGGTACGCCATGCGCGCAGGCGTTCCCAGCGGGAACGCTCGAGCGGCCCCATGCCGATCGTCGGATCGGCCCGCTCGCTCGTGCGGCCGGACGATTGGCGCGTGCGGGTCGGCTTCACATAGCGGCGCATCGTCACCTTCTGCTCACCCTTGAGCACCGGCTTGCTCGCTTCGGTCAGCACGAGCGAGCCAAAGCCTTCGTGGTCGACCGTCAGATAGCCGAACGCCACGAGCTGGCGGAACACCGCGCGCCATTCCGGCTCACCGAGCGCCGAGCCGATACCGAAAGTGGTCAGTTTCTCGTGACCGCGTTGCAAGATTTTCTCGCTGCGATTGCCGCGCAGAATGTCGATCAGATGACCGGCACCAAAGTGGAAGCCACTCGCCCGCTGCGCCCGGAACACGCACGACAGCGCCATCTGCGCCTCGCGCGTCGCATCCCACGTGGGCGGCGGTTCGAGACAGTTGTCGCAGTTGCCGCAGGGCTGGCTCGTTTCGCCAAAGTACGCGAGCAGCCGTACCCGCCGGCAGGTTGCGGTTTCGCACAGGCCGAGCAGCGCGTCGAGCTTGCCAGTCTGGACGCGCTTGTGCGCCTCGTCGGCGTCGGACTCGTCGATCATCTTGCGCTGCTGCACGACGTCGCCAAGACCGTAGGCCATCCACGCGTTCGAGGGCATCCCGTCGCGCCCCGCGCGGCCGGTCTCCTGATAGTAGCCCTCGACGCTTTTCGGCAGATCGAGGTGCGCGACGAACCGCACGTCGGGCTTGTCGATGCCCATGCCGAAGGCGATCGTCGCGCACATCACGATGCCCTCTTCGCGCTGGAACATCTCCTGGTGCTTCTGACGCACCTCGAACTCCATGCCGGCGTGGTAAGGCAGCGCGCGCATGCCCTTTTCCTTGAGCCACTCCGCCGTTTCCTCGACCTTGCGGCGCGACAGGCAATAGACGACGCCCGCGTCGGTCGTGCCGTCCGGCTTCGTATGCTCGGCGCGGATGAAGTCGAGCAGCTGCGCACGCGCATTGTCCTTTTCGGCGATGCGATAGCGGATGTTCGGCCGGTCGAAGCTCGACACGAACACGCGCGCATCCTCAAGCGCGAGACGGTGAATGATTTCATCGCGCGTGATCGCATCCGCCGTGGCCGTGAGCGCAATGCGCGGCACATCCGGAAAGCGCT
The DNA here is from genome assembly GCF_011752995.1 of Burkholderia sp. Ax-1724. Lineage (GTDB taxonomy): Bacteria > Pseudomonadota > Gammaproteobacteria > Burkholderiales > Burkholderiaceae > Paraburkholderia. The sequence goes on along the minus strand of NZ_VWWL01000018.1, from coordinate 14,917 downwards.
CATGCAGCACCGACAGCTGGATATATTCGGGCCGGAAATCGTGCCCCCATTGCGACACGCAGTGGGCCTCGTCGATCGCGAAGAGGCCGATGCGCGTGCGCTCCAGCAGCTCCTGGAAGCGCGGGGTCATGAGCCGTTCCGGCGCGACGTACAGCAGATCGATGTCGCCATCTCGCAGCGCACGCTCCGTGGCCATCGCCTCGGCGCTCGACAGCGTCGAGTTCAGATACGCGGCGCGCACGCCGACTTCCGTCAGCGCCGCCACCTGGTCCTGCATCAGTGCGATCAACGGCGACACCACGATGCCCGTGCCGAAGCCGCGCTCGCGCCGCACGAGCGAAGGAATCTGATAGCAGAGCGATTTACCGCCACCCGTCGGCATCAGCACGAGGCAATCGCCGCCGTCGGCGACGTGCTCGACAATTTCGCCCTGCTGTCCTCTGAATGCGGGATAACCAAAGACTTCGTTGAGGATTTCGAGCGGACGGGACATGAATTTGAGAGAGGCGGCCAAAGGCAGATGACACGAATTTTACCAACGCATGCGTGCTGCGCCCGCGCTTTACGACAACCTTAGCCATCCGGCCTAGGCTCGCGCCGGCGCATGACGCCAATGGCATCCGCAAAAACATAAAAAAAGCCGCCCAGTCGAAACTGGGCGGCTTGCGTGGCTTGTCAAGCGTGGCGGCTTACGCCGCCCGCACTTACTCGCCCGTGTGCTGCTGTTCGGCAGCCGGCGCTTCCGGCGTACCGAATTCGAACGACTCTTCCGCTGCGATCTGATCGAAACGCTCGCGGTCGGCCAGTTCCTTGCTCTTGCGCGCCTTGTGGAACGCGAGACCCGTACCGGCCGGAATCAGACGGCCGACGATCACGTTTTCCTTCAGGCCACGCAGATCGTCGCGCTTGCCCATGATCGCCGCTTCGGTCAGCACGCGGGTCGTTTCCTGGAACGACGCCGCAGAGATGAACGAATCGGTCGACAGCGACGCCTTCGTGATACCGAGCAGCACGTTTTCGTACGTCGCCGGACGCTTGTCTTCCGCGATCATGCGGTCGTTCTCGTCGAGCATGTCCGACCGCTCGACCTGTTCGCCCGGGATGAAACGCGTATCGCCGTTGTCGACGATCTGCACGCGGCGCAGCATCTGACGCACGATCACTTCGATGTGCTTGTCGTTGATCTTCACGCCCTGCAGACGGTACACGTCCTGCACTTCGTCCACGATGTAGCGCGACAGCGCCTCGACGCCCTGCAGACGCAGGATGTCGTGCGGATCAGCCGGTCCGTCGACGATCATTTCGCCCTTGTTGACGACCTGACCATCGTGCACCAGAACCTGCTTTTCCTTCGCGATCAGGAACTCGTGCTGGTTGCCCTCGAGGTCCGTGATAACGAGACGCTGCTTGCCCTTCGTGTCCTTACCGAACGACGTCGTACCCGTGACTTCCGCCAGGATACCCGCGTCCTTCGGCGAACGTGCTTCGAACAGTTCCGCCACACGCGGCAGACCGCCGGTAATGTCACGCGTCTTCTGCGATTCGGTCGGGATACGTGCGAGCACTTCACCGACCTGCACCTGCTGACCGTCCTTCACGGTAATCAGCGCGCCGACCTGGAAGCCGATCTGCACCGAGTGCTCGGTGTTCGGGATCTTCACTTCCTCGCCGTTCGCGTCGAGCAGCTTGACCTGCGGACGCACCGTCTTCGAGGCCTGCGAACCGCGACGCTTCACGTCGATCACGACGAGCGTGGACAGACCCGTCACGTCGTCGATCTGCTTCGCGACGGTCACGCCTTCCTCGACGTTCTCGAACTTCACCGTACCACCGTACTCGGTGATGATCGGACGCGTCATCGGATCCCACGTCGCCAGTTGCGTGCCGGCCTTGATCTGCGCGCCGTCGAGCTGCAGCAGCGTGGCGCCGTACGGCACCTTGTGACGCTCGCGCTCGCGGCCGTGATCGTCGGTGATCATCGCCTCGCCCGAACGCGAGATGACGATCTGCTCGCCCTTCGCATTCGTGACGTAACGCATCGTCGCCGTGAAACGCACCGTACCGTTCGACTTCGCTTCGACCGACGAAGCCACCGCCGCACGCGACGCCGCACCACCGATGTGGAACGTACGCATCGTGAGCTGCGTGCCCGGTTCGCCGATCGACTGCGCCGCGATCACGCCGACCGCTTCGCCGACGTTGACCGACGAGCCGCGGCCGAGGTCGCGGCCGTAGCAGGCCGCGCACAGACCGTAGCGCGTTTCGCAGGTGAGCGGGGTGCGCACGCGCACTTCGTCGATGCCGAGGCGTTCGATTTCCTCGACCGCGTCTTCGTCGAGCAGTGTGCCCGTTTCGAACAGCGTTTCCTGCGATTCCGGATTGACGACGTCAGCCACCGCGACGCGACCCAGAATACGGTCACGCAGCGCTTCGACCACTTCACCGCCTTCCACGAGCGCCTTCATCGCCACGCCGTTGGACGTGCCGCAATCGCTCTCGACCACGACCAGATCCTGCGTCACGTCGACCAGACGGCGCGTCAGGTAACCCGAGTTCGCGGTCTTCAGTGCCGTATCAGCCAGACCCTTACGAGCACCGTGGGTCGAGATGAAGTACTGCAACACGTTCAGACCTTCGCGGAAGTTCGCCGTAATCGGCGTCTCGATGATCGAGCCGTCCGGCTTCGCCATCAGGCCGCGCATACCGGCCAGCTGACGGATCTGAACCGCGGAACCGCGCGCGCCCGAGTCGGCCATCATGTAGATGGAGTTGAACGACTCCTGACGCGTTGCGTTGCCGTCGCGGTCCGTGACCGGTTCCGTCGACAGCTGCTCCATCATCGCCTTGCCGACCGCTTCCGACGTTGCCGACCAGATGTCGACCACGTTGTTGTAGCGTTCCTGCGCGGTGACGAGACCCGACATGTACTGACGGTCGTATTCCTTCACCTTCTTCGCAGCGTCGCCGACGATGGTTTCCTTCTGCGGCGGCACGAGCATGTCGTCGACGCAGATCGAAATACCGGCGCGAGTTGCGAGGCGGAAGCCCGACTGCATCAGCTGGTCGGCGAAAATCACCGTCTCGCGCAGACCGCACTTGCGGAACGCGGTGTTGATCAGACGCGAGATTTCCTTCTTCTTCAGCGGCTTGTTCAGCACCGAGAACGGCAGACCCGGCGGCAGGATTTCCGACAGGATCGAGCGGCCGACCGTGGTCGCATACAGCGTGACCTTCGGCACGAACGCCGGCGCGCCTTCCGACTTGTCTTCGTTGTGGACCATTTCCGTGATCCGCACGTTGACGCGCGAGGCCAGCTCGACTTCCTTGTTCTCGTAGGCGCGCAGCACTTCCGACACGCCCGTGAACGTCAGGCCTTCGCCCTTGCCGTTCACTGCTTCACGCGTCGCGTAGTACAAGCCGAGCACGATATCCTGCGACGGCACGATCGACGGATCACCGTTGGCCGGGAACAGCACGTTGTTCGACGCCAGCATCAGCGTGCGCGCTTCCATCTGCGCTTCGAGCGACAGCGGCACGTGAACGGCCATCTGGTCACCGTCGAAGTCGGCGTTGAATGCCGCGCAAACGAGCGGGTGCAGCTGGATTGCCTTACCTTCGATCAGCACCGGCTCGAAAGCCTGGATGCCGAGACGGTGCAGCGTCGGCGCGCGGTTCAGCATGACCGGATGTTCGCGGATCACCTCTTCGAGGATGTCCCACACGACCGGCGTCTGGTTCTCGACTTCCTTCTTCGCAGCCTTGATGGTAGTCGCGACACCCATCACTTCGAGCTTGTTGAAGATGAACGGCTTGAACAGTTCGAGCGCCATCAGCTTCGGCAGGCCGCACTGGTGCAGCTTCAGCGTCGGGCCGACCACGATCACCGAACGGCCCGAGTAGTCGACGCGCTTACCGAGCAGGTTCTGACGGAAGCGACCGCCCTTACCCTTGATCATGTCGGCGAGCGACTTCAGCGGACGCTTGTTCGCGCCGGTCATCGCCTTGCCGCGACGGCCGTTGTCGAGCAGCGAGTCGACGGCTTCCTGCAGCATCCGCTTTTCGTTGCGGACGATGATTTCAGGCGCCTTCAGCTCGAGCAGACGCTTCAACCGGTTGTTACGGTTGATGACGCGGCGATACAGGTCGTTCAGGTCCGACGTCGCGAAACGGCCGCCGTCGAGCGGCACGAGCGGACGCAGTTCCGGCGGCAGCACCGGCAGCACTTCGAGAACCATCCAGTCCGGCTTGATGCCCGAACGCTGGAATGCCTCGAGCACCTTCAGGCGCTTCGCGTACTTCTTGATCTTCGCTTCGGAACCGGTGTTGCGCAGTTCCGTGCGCAGCAGCTCGACCTGCTCGTCGATGTTGATCGCGCGCAGCAGTTCGCGAATACCTTCCGCGCCCATTTCGGCACGGAATTCGTCGCCGTATTCCTCGACCTTGTTGTAGTAATCCTCTTCGGTCATGATCTGGCGCGCTTTGAGCGGCGTCATGCCTGGATCGATCACCACATATGCTTCGAAGTACAGCACGCGCTCGATGTCGCGCAGCGTCATGTCGAGCACCATGCCCAGACGCGACGGCAGCGACTTCAGGAACCAGATGTGCGCGACCGGCGAGGCCAGCTCAATGTGGCCCATCCGCTCGCGACGCACCTTCGCGAGCGTCACTTCGACGCCGCACTTCTCGCAGATCACGCCGCGGTGCTTCAGGCGCTTGTACTTGCCGCAAAGGCATTCGTAGTCCTTGATCGGACCGAAAATCTTCGCGCAGAACAGACCATCGCGCTCCGGCTTGAACGTGCGGTAGTTGATGGTTTCCGGCTTCTTGACTTCACCGAACGACCACGAACGGATCTTGTCCGGCGAGGCCAGACCGATCTTGATCGCGTCGAAAACTTCAGGTTGTTGGACTTGCTTGAATAGATCGAGCAAAGCTTTCATCGCTTCTCTCCAGTAGTCCGATTAGTTCCGGTCCAGGTCGATGTCGATACCCAGCGACCGGATTTCCTTCACCAACACGTTGAACGACTCAGGCATGCCGGCATCGATCACGTGATCGCCCTTGACCAGGTTTTCGTACACCTTGGTCCGGCCCGTCACGTCGTCCGACTTCACCGTCAGCATTTCCTGCAGCACGTAGGATGCGCCGTACGCTTCGAGCGCCCACACTTCCATTTCACCGAAACGCTGGCCACCGAATTGCGCCTTACCACCCAGCGGCTGCTGCGTGACGAGCGAGTACGGGCCCGTGGAACGCGCGTGCATCTTGTCGTCGACCAGGTGGTGCAGCTTCAGGTAGTGCATGTAGCCGACCGTCACCGTACGTTCGAACATCTCGCCCGTGCGGCCGTCGTACAGACGCACCTGGTTCTTCGACGGCGTCATGCCGAGGTTCTGTGCGATGTCGTCCGGGAATGCCAGATCCAGCGCGCGCGACATTTCTTCTTCCGTCGCACCGTCGAACACCGGCGTGGCGAACGGCACGCCTTCGCGCAGGTTCTTCGCCAGCTCGAGGATTTCGTCGTCGCTGAAGCTGTCCAGCTCTTCGGCGCGGCCCGACTCGTTGTAGATCTTGATCAGGAATTCGCGCAGTTCGGCAATCTTCGCCTGACGCTGCAGCATTTCGCCGATACGCCAGCCGAGACCCTTCGCGGCCCAACCCAGATGTACTTCGAGAACCTGACCCACGTTCATCCGCGACGGCACGCCGAGGGGATTCAGCACGACGTCGGCCGGACGGCCGTCGGCCATGTACGGCATGTCTTCGATCGGCACGATCTTCGACACGACACCCTTGTTACCGTGACGGCCTGCCATCTTGTCGCCAGGCTGCAGGCGGCGCTTCACCGCCAGATACACCTTGACCATCTTCAGCACGCCCGGCGGCAGTTCGTCGCCTTGCGTGAGCTTCTTGCGCTTCTCTTCGAACGCGAGGTCGAACTGGTGACGCTTCTCTTCGATCGAGTTCTTGATCGCTTCGAGCTGGGCCGCTGCTTCTTCGTCCGCGAGGCGGATGTCGAACCAGTGGTAGTGGTCCAGATCTTCGAGGTATGCGCGCTCGATCTTCGTGCCCTTCGCGAGCTTCTTCGGACCGCCGTTCGCCACCTTGCCTTCGAGCATGCGCGCGAGACGCTGGAACGCATCGCCTTCCACGATACGCAGCTGGTCGTTCAGGTCGAGGCGATAGCGCTTCAGTTCATCGTCGATGATCTGTTGCGCGCGCTTGTCGCGCTGGATGCCTTCGCGCGTGAACACCTGCACGTCGATCACGGTGCCGCTCATGCCCGACGGCACGCGCAGCGACGTGTCCTTCACGTCCGAGGCCTTCTCGCCGAAAATCGCGCGCAGCAGCTTTTCTTCCGGCGTCAGCTGGGTTTCGCCCTTCGGCGTGACCTTGCCGACCAGCACGTCGCCCGCTTCGACTTCCGCGCCGATGTACACGATGCCCGACTCGTCGAGACGGCCAAGCTGCACTTCCGCGAGGTTCGAGATGTCGCGCGTGATTTCTTCCGGTCCGAGCTTCGTGTCGCGTGCCACGACGTTCAGTTCTTCGATGTGGATCGACGTGTAACGGTCGTCGGCCACGACCTTTTCCGAGATCAGGATCGAGTCTTCGAAGTTGTAGCCGTTCCACGGCATGAACGCGATCAGCATGTTCTGGCCGAGCGCGAGCTCGCCCAGATCGGTCGATGCGCCGTCAGCCAGCACGTCGCCGCGCGCAACCTTGTCGCCCATCTTCACGATCGGACGCTGGTTGATGTTCGTGTTCTGGTTCGAACGCGTGTACTTGATCAGGTTGTAGATGTCGACACCGACTTCACCCGCAACCGCTTCGTCGTCGTTCACGCGAATCACGATACGGCCCGCGTCGACGTAATCGACCACACCGCCGCGCAGTGCCTGAACCGTCGTGCCCGAGTCGACCGCCACGGTGCGCTCGATGCCCGTACCGACGACCGGCTTCTCCGGACGCAGACACGGCACGGCTTGACGCTGCATGTTCGAGCCCATCAACGCGCGGTTCGCGTCGTCGTGCTCGAGGAACGGAATCAGCGAAGCTGCAACCGACACGATCTGCGACGGCGCCACGTCCATGTACTGGATGCGGTCCGGCGTGACCATCAGCGTTTCACCCGCTTCACGCGACGACACGAGTTCGTCGGTCAGCGTACCGTCGTCGGCCACCGCCGCGTTCGCCTGAGCGATCACGTAACGGCCTTCTTCGATCGCCGACAGATAGTCGATCTGGTCGGTCACCTTGCCGTCCGTCACCTTGCGATACGGCGTTTCGAGGAAGCCGTATTCGTTCAGGTGCGCGTACAGAGCGAGCGAGTTGATCAGACCGATGTTCGGACCTTCCGGCGTTTCAATCGGGCACACGCGGCCGTAGTGGGTCGGATGCACGTCGCGGACTTCAAAGCCTGCGCGCTCGCGCGTCAGACCGCCCGGGCCCAGTGCGGAAACACGACGCTTGTGCGTGATTTCCGACAGCGGGTTGGTCTGATCCATAAACTGCGACAGCTGCGACGAACCGAAGAACTCGCGGATCGCCGACGAAATCGGCTTCGAGTTGATCAGATCGTGCGGCATCAGGTTTTCGCTTTCGGCCTGGCCGAGGCGTTCCTTCACGGCACGTTCGACACGCACGAGACCCGCGCGGAACTGGTTTTCCGCGAGTTCGCCGACGCAACGCACGCGACGGTTGCCGAGGTGGTCGATGTCGTCCACTTCGCCCTTGCCGTTGCGCAGCTCGACGAGGATCTTGATCGTCGCGAGGATGTCGTCGTCCTGCAGCGTCATCGGGCCGACGATTTCGTCACGGCCGACGCGGCGGTTGAACTTCATACGACCCACCTTCGACAGGTCGTACGCTTCTTCGCTGTAGAACAGACGGTTGAACAATGCCTCGACCGCTTCTTCGGTCGGCGGCTCGCCCGGGCGCATCATGCGGTAGATCGCGATGCGGGCGGCCATCTTGTCCGCCGTTTCGTCGATGCGCAGCGTCGACGAGATGTACGGACCCTGGTCCAGATCGTTCGTGTAGAGCGCCTGGATGTCCTTGATCTTCGCTTCGCGCAGCTTCTCGAGGACGGTTTCGGTGACTTCGTCGTTCGCATTCGCGATGACTTCGCCGGTGTCGCCGTCGACGACGTTCTTCGCCAGCACGCGGCCGAGCAGATAGTCTTCCGGCACCGAGATGAACTTGGTCTTCGCGTTGTCGAGATCGCGAATGTGCTTGGCGTTGATCCGCTTGTCCTTCTGGACGATCACGTTGCCATCGCGGTCCGTGATGTCGAAACGCGCAACTTCACCACGCAGACGCTCCGGTACGAACTCCATCTGCGCGCCTTCCGGCATCAGCGTGAAATTGTCGAACACGAAGAAGTTGGCGAGGATCTGTTCCGGCGTGAGGCCGATGGCCTTCAGCAGGATCGTGACCGGCATCTTGCGGCGACGGTCGACACGGAAGTACAGCACGTCCTTCGGGTCGAACTCGAAATCGAGCCACGAACCGCGGTAAGGAATGATACGTGCCGAAAACAGCAGCTTGCCCGAGCTGTGCGTCTTGCCCTTGTCGTGCTCGAAGAACACGCCCGGCGAACGATGCAGCTGCGAAACGATCACACGTTCCGTGCCGTTGATGACGAACGAACCGGTCGGCGTCATGAGCGGAATTTCGCCCATGTACACTTCCTGTTCCTTGACTTCCTTGACGACCGGCTTGCTCGGCGACTCCTTGTCGAGCAGCACCAGACGCACCTTGGCGCGCAGCGCCGAGCAGTACGTCAGACCGCGCTGCTGACATTCCTTGATGTTGAATGCCGGCGGCGACAGCATGTAGCTGACGAATTCGAGACGAGCGAAGCCGTTATGCGAAACGATCGGGAAAACGGACGTGAACGCAGCTTGCAGGCCTTCCGGCTTACGCTGCGTCGAAGACGTGTCTGCTTGCAGAAACGTGCTGAATGATTCAAGCTGGGTAGCCAGCAGGAAAGGTACTTGGTGAACGATGGGGCGTTTCGCGAAACTCTTGCGAATACGCTTCTTCTCGGTGAAGGAATATTGCATACGATCTCCGAATCACGGCGGGCATAGTTGTCGAGGCAGGATACCTTGATGAGACAACCCGAGTGTTCACCGACTGAGACCCGATGGCCGTCCAATGGCTTGAACGAGCCTAGAAGCTTGGTGGTTGGCCGCTACCAACCGCTGGCTGACGGCAGCGGATGCCTGTGTTGCCCGCTACCCGACCAAACTTGCCTTCTGCAGTCGCTTCAGAAGACAAAGAGAAACGCCGGTCAATGTTGCCGATTGGCGATTTTCTTTGGCTTCTGGGAATCACGTTCTTGCCGGAACAAACCCACAAAAACGCAAGCCCCACAAAGCACAAAAAGGCCGGCGGTGAAAAACCGCCAGCCTTCGCACAGCGCGTTGAAACTTACTTGATTTCAACCTTCGCGCCAGCTTCTTCCAGCTTCTTCTTGGCTTCTTCAGCAGCAGCCTTGGGCACCGCTTCCTTGACGGGCTTCGGTGCGCCATCGACCAGATCCTTCGCTTCCTTCAGGCCGAGACCCGTCAGTTCGCGAACAGCCTTAATGACCGAAACCTTGTTTGCGCCGGTTTCAGCCAGGATGACCGTGAATTCGGTCTGCTCTTCAGCAGCAGCAGCGCCGCCGCCTGCACCTGCCGGGCCAGCCACTGCAACAGCAGCTGCCGACACGCCAAACTTTTCTTCGAACGCCTTAACCAGCTCGTTCAGTTCCAGAACCGACATCGAGCCTACGGCTTCGAGGATGTCTTCTTTTGCGATTGCCATTTGAAATACTCCTAAATTGAATTCGGATACAGCCAGCGATCAATTACGCTCGACTGATGTACGTTACGCAGCGGTTTCTTCGCCTTGTTTCTTCTCTGCCAGCGCGGCCAGAGCACGCGCGAAGCCAGAAACAGGAGCCTGCATGACGAACAGCAGCTTGGAGAGCAGTTCTTCGCGGCTCGGGATGTTTGCCAGCGCTTGCACGCCAGCCTTGTCCATCACCTTGCCTTCGTAGGAACCAGCCTTGATGATCAACTTGTCATTGCTCTTGCTGAAGTCATTGACGACCTTGGCAGCAGCAATTGCATCTTCGGAGATGCCGTAGATCAGGGGGCCAGTCATCTGCTCTGCCAGCGGAGCAAACGGCGTACCTTCGACAGCGCGACGCGCCAGCGTGTTCTTCAACACGCGAAGATAAACCTGTTGCTCACGCGCTTTCGCGCGCAGCTTGGTCAGATCGCCAACCGCGATTCCACGATACTCAGCCAGAACCACGGTCTGAGCTTTCGCGACTTGCGCGGCAACCTCAGCGACGACGGCCTGCTTGCTTTCTTTGTTGAGTGGCACGGTTAACCTCCAGATTCGATACACGCGGCGTGCGCCTTGTGTACCGCGTTCAATAACGGCGTCCGACCAGTCAGGAGTATTTCGACCGCCCGACACCCGCATTGCTGCGGACATCCAACGGTTTCATCACCACAAACTTTTTCGGGTTCGCCATCTGCGTTGGCTTTACATTAAGGACTCGCCTACCTGCTGCGGGCCCGCCAACGGTCTTTGACAACCGGTTGCGCGATGCAGACTGCCACCTTGCAACCGCCCAAAGCCCTTATAGACCGCCCCGACTTACGTCAGGGCGATGAAATTCATTACTGCGCTGCGATCGACGCTTGATCGACGCGAACGCCCACACCCATCGTGCTCGACAGAGCGACCTTGCGCAGGTACACACCCTTGCTCGTTGCCGGCTTCGCCTTTTGCAGCGCGTCGATCAGAGCATTCAGGTTGGTACGCAGAGCAGTTGCTTCGAACGAAGCACGGCCGATCGTGGCGTGGATGATGCCGGCCTTGTCGACACGGAATTGCACCTGACCAGCCTTGGCGTTTTTGACTGCGGTCGCGACATCCGGCGTGACCGTGCCGACCTTCGGGTTCGGCATCAGACCGCGCGGGCCGAGGATCTGACCGAGCGTACCGACGATACGCATCGTGTCCGGCGAGGCAATCACGATGTCGAAGTTCAGGTTGCCGGCCTTAACCTGTTCAGCCAGGTCTTCCATACCGACGACGTCCGCACCGGCTGCACGAGCCTGCTCAGCCTTTTCACCTTGCGCGAACACCGCGACGCGAACCGACTTACCCGTACCAGCGGGCAGCACGACCGAGCCACGAACCACTTGATCCGACTTCTTCGCGTCGATGCCGAGTTGCACCGCGACGTCGATCGATTCGTCGAACTTCGCGCTTGCGCACTCCTTCACGAGCGACAGAGCGTCTTCGAGCGGGTAGAGCTTCTGACGATCAACCTTTGCTGCAAATGCTTGCAGACGTTTCGAAAGCTTGGCCATTTACACGCCCTCCACGGTGATGCCCATCGAGCGGGCGCTACCAGCGATCGTGCGAACCGCTGCGTCCAGATCAGCAGCCGTCAGATCGGGCATCTTGGTCTTGGCGATATCTTCAGCTTGAGCACGGGTGATCTTGCCGACCTTGTCGGTATGCGGCTTGCTCGAACCCTTGTCGATCTTCGCTGCCTTCTTGATCAGAACCGTGGCCGGCGGCGTCTTCAGCACGAACGTGAAGCTCTTGTCCGCGAATGCCGTGATCACGACCGGAATCGGCAGGCCCGGTTCCATTGCTTGGGTCTGCGCGTTGAACGCCTTGCAGAACTCCATGATGTTCAGACCGCGCTGGCCCAGTGCCGGACCGACCGGCGGCGACGGGTTGGCTTTACCTGCAGGAATCTGCAGCTTGATAAAGCCGATGATTTTCTTTGCCATCTTGAGAACCTCTTTGGAACGCCGACGTGTATGTGGACGTTCAGTGAGTAGTAGCGCGTGTTCGCTGAAAAACTAGCTAGTTACGCTCCTCAACGACCATTACGCGGGCCGTAAGCGCGAAATACGGAACGCACCGAGCGGCGCGTTCCGTAAAATTCTGGATTACAACTTTTCGACCTGGCCGAATTCCAACTCAACCGGCGTTGCGCGGCCGAAGATCGTAACGGAAACACGGACTCGCGACTTTTCGTAGTTCACTTCTTCGACGCTGCCGTTGAAATCAGTGAATGGGCCTTCCTTCACCCGCACCATCTCGCCTACTTCAAACAGGGTCTTCGGACGCGGCTTCTCCACGCCTTCCTGCATCTGCGACATGATTTTTTCAACTTCCCGAGGAGAAATCGGGCTCGGGCGATTGCGCGCCCCACCGACAAAACCGGTCACCTTTGCCGTATTTTTTACGAGATGCCACGTTTCGTCTGTCATTTCCATTTCCACCAGCACATAGCCGGGGAAGAAACGACGCTCCGTCACTGATTTGTGACCACCTTTCACCTCGACGACTTCTTCAGTCGGAACAAGGATCTGGCCAAACTGGTCCTGCATACCGGCACGCTCGATGCGCTCCTGAAGCGCTCGTTGCACGCTCTTCTCCATGCCGGAGTAGGCGTGCACCACGTACCAACGTTTGCCGCTCGGGGATGCCGGTGTATCGCTCATATCATTTCCAACCCAGAATCACCGAGAAAATCGCCCACTCAATGGATTTATCGCAAACCCAGAGAAAAATCGCCATCACGACCACAAAGCCGAACACTACAAGCGTTGTCTGAGTAGCCTCTTTACGGGTAGGCCAAACAACCTTACGAACTTCTTTGTACGAGTCTTTGGCGAAAGCGATAAAACCCTTGCCAGGCACTGAGAGAAGACCGACTGCGACACCCGCGATCGCACCAACAGCCAAGGCGGCTCCGCGGATGTACCATTCCTGGCCACTCAGCCAGAAGAACCCCACGAACCCGGCCAAGACCAGCAATACACCCGCGATCAACATCAACTTGTCGCCAGATGTATTTACAGTTTCGACGGAAGGATTCGCCATAACACCTTAACGAAGCGCCACTACGGCGCAATAGTTGGCAGGGGCAGAGGGAATCGAACCCCCAACCTTCGGTTTTGGAGACCGACGCTCTGCCAGTTGAGCTATACCCCTAAACCATTTGGGGCTGACGACACCGCCAACCCCGATACAACCGATTATCGAGAACTATCTGGCGTTACTCGATGATCTTGGCGACGACACCAGCGCCGACCGTACGACCGCCTTCGCGAATCGCGAAACGCAGACCTTCTTCCATCGCGATCGGGTTGATCAGCTTCACCGTGATCGACACGTTGTCGCCCGGCATCACCATTTCCTTGTCCTTCGGCAGCTCGATCGAACCCGTCACGTCCGTCGTACGGAAGTAGAACTGCGGACGGTAGTTGTTGAAGAACGGCGTGTGGCGGCCGCCTTCATCCTTGCTCAGCACGTACACCTCTGCCGTGAAGTGCGTGTGCGGGTTGATCGAACCCGGCTTCGCCAGAACCTGACCACGCTCCACGTCTTCACGCTTCGTGCCGCGCAGCAGGATACCCACGTTGTCGCCTGCCTGCCCCTGGTCGAGCAGCTTGCGGAACATTTCCACGCCCGTGCAGGTCGTCTTGGCCGTTGCGCGGATACCGACGATCTCGATTTCCTCGCCGACCTTGATGATGCCGCGCTCGACGCGACCCGTCACCACCGTGCCGCGACCCGAGATCGAGAACACGTCTTCCACCGGCATCAGGAACGAACCGTCAACCGCGCGCTCCGGCGTCGGGATGTACGTGTCCAGCGCGTCGGCCAGGCTCATGATCGCCACTTCGCCCAGTTCGCCCTTGTCGCCTTCCAGCGCCAGCTTGGCCGAACCCTTGATGATCGGCGTGTCGTCGCCCGGGAAGTCGTACTTCGACAGAAGTTCGCGCACTTCCATCTCGACGAGCTCCAGCAGCTCAGCGTCGTCCACCATGTCGCACTTGTTCAGGAACACGATGATGTACGGAACGCCAACCTGACGCGCCAGCAGGATGTGCTCACGCGTTTGCGGCATCGGGCCGTCTGCGGCCGAGCACACCAGGATTGCGCCGTCCATCTGCGCTGCGCCCGTGATCATGTTCTTCACGTAGTCGGCGTGGCCCGGGCAGTCGACGTGTGCGTAGTGGCGGTTTGCCGTTTCGTACTCGACGTGCGCGGTGTTGATCGTAATACCACGTGCCTTTTCTTCCGGCGCTGCATCGATCTGGTCGTATGCCTTCGCTTCGCCGCCGAACTTCTGCGTCAGAACCGTCGTGATCGCCGCCGTCAGCGTGGTCTTGCCGTGGTCAACGTGACCGATCGTGCCCACGTTCACGTGCGGCTTGGTCCGCTCAAACTTACCCTTGGCCATTTTCGACTCCTAAGAGGATTTTCCGTACGTTGCGCCGGGCGCAAACAATCACTGAATACTTCTGGTGCCCATGGGCAGGATCGAACTGCCGACCTCTCCCTTACCAAGGGAGTGCTCTACCACTGAGCCACATGGGCGCTACTTCCGTGTCACTGGAGCGGGTGAAGGGAATCGAACCCTCGTCGTAAGCTTGGAAGGCTTCTGCTCTACCATTGAGCTACACCCGCAACGATCATGGATTCCCAACAACTGCTACAACTTGCATTCTGGTGGAGGAGGTTGGATTCGAACCAACGTAGGCGTAAGCCAACAGATTTACAGTCTGCCCCCTTTAGCCACTCGGGCACCCCTCCGCAGAGAACTGACGATTATGGGGGAACAACATCTTTTTGTCAAGGCTTGCTTGACCATTCCAAACCCACCGTTCTCACTTATATGCAGCGATTTCAGGTCTTCCGTAAACGGAAAAACCCCACCGCAATGGGTGGGGTTTTTGAGCAAGAAGGAGCCTGACGATTACCTACTTTCACACGGGCAATCCGCACTATCATCGGCGTGGAGTCGTTTCACGGTCCTGTTCGGGATGGGAAGGGGTGGGACCGACTCGCTATGGTCATCAGGCATGACGGG
>NZ_VWWL01000017.1 GCF_011752995.1 Burkholderia sp. Ax-1724 | reverse complement strand
ACGACACAGCCAAAGAAGGAGAGAAAGAAGACCCAAATACCCACTGAATAACACGAAAAGCTGGTCCAACGGGTGGGTCAGAATTCAATGCAAATCGTGGGTCAGGATTCCGTGCAAATCAACAAGTGGGGATGCTGTCGTCGATACCCTATCTGTTTACCGTCGCGGGCATGCTGTTCATCGCAAAGATGTCGGATCGCGCTCAGGACCGTTCTCGCTATCTGGTGTTATGTAGCCTGCTTTCAGCCATCGGGCTTTTGATCACGGCAATCTGGATCCACGATACCGCAATGGGTCTGGTCGGCATGACGCTGGTCTCAGTCGGCATCCTCAGTTCCATTCCGGTTTTCTGGGCGGTGGTTGCGAGGCGTCTGACGGGAGCCGCTGCAGTGGTCGGGTTCGCCTTCATCAACTCAGTGGGCAACCTGGCCGGCTTCGTTAGCCCGTTCGCCATAGGCATCATCACCGACAGGACCGGGACTCAGGTTTCGGGGCTGTACGCGCTGAGCGCAATGTCGCTTGTTGCATCGGTCCTGTTGCTGTTGTTCATTCGCGAGCGGCAGACATCCAACACGCAGGAGGCAAAATGATTGGAATCACCGGTGCGACCGGCCATCTGGGACGTGAAGTCATCACGAATCTGGCGCGACTCAAGCAGCCCAACCGTGGGGTCGTTGCGTGCACCCGACACCCTGAAACCGCCGACCTGCCAACTGATATCGTCAACGAGGTACGTTACGCCGACTTCGGTAATCCTGCATCGCTCCTGGAAGCCTTTTCCGGCGTCGATACGCTGCTGATGATCTCGGTGGAAGGCAACGATGAAGACCGGATCAGACTCCACGCAACCGCCGTGGATGCAGCACGCCGTGCGGGCGTGAAGCGCATCGTCTACACGAGCTTCTTCGATGTGGCGCCGGCATCGCCCAGCGCCGTCGCTCGCGTGCATCGGTTGACCGAGGCCCACATCATGGCGTCGGGATGCGCGTGGACCATGTTGCGCAACGCGCCCGTACATTGACAACGTGGCGATGCGCATTGCCGAAGCGTCAAAGAGCGATGGCGTATTCCGCATGGCGTCAGGCGCCGCGGCCTTGCCATTTATCGCCCGATCCGATCTCGCTGAAGCGGCGGCGTGTGCGCTAGTCTCAATGCTGCCTGGCAACCACGCCTACCGCCTCAGTGGTCCTCAGTTGCTCGCCTTCGATGACCTCGCCGCACTGATCAGTACCGTGATTGGTTCGAAGGTGCGATACGAATCGATCACTGACGGGGAATACCGCCACCTGTTGCAACGCGAGGGACTGCCCCCGGAGCTGGAAACGCGCCGTGTAGCCTATTCGCAGGCAATGCGGGCCGGGTTCATGACCGCGCTAACCGGAGATTTTGAACGTCTGGTCGGCCGCGCGCCACTCTCGATGGATAACGTGCTACGGGAAATCCCGCTTTTGCCTTGACCTGCACGCCCGGCGGCGTCAAACGTACCGATTTCGACTTCGGTCTCCTGCCAGCATCACGACCTTCGGCGATGGCTGGCTGAGCGTTGTCGTTAGCGATTTCTGCAGCTGACGCCGCAGGTTTGACGCGGCTCGCGAAGGTTTTCGGCTACGCGCAATGTCATTGGCGAGCACTCGTTCGCTGCACCGAGAGCGGTATCTTGTTGCCTGATAACAATGCTCCCGTGAGCCAAATCCGCCCTATAGGTTCATCAACACTTTGATCACTGTCGCAGCAAGCGCCTCAGCGCTCAATGGAGTGAGGGCACCGCGAAATCTCCCAATCGGCGTGCGAACGGGAGAAACGCTCAAGGCATCATGCATCAAGATTAAACCAGTTTGAGTATGCCTCTGGATCTCAGCATCACGGATGGCGTCGCACGAGCCAATTTCTCCTTGCAAAAGATGTCCTTTCCTGAGCTTTACCCGAAGCTCGCACCACAGCACCGTCACATTTGTTTGCCAAAAGCTCCCTTTTCAAATCGCCGATTGTCAAACCCGGGCGTGTTTTGCATGATACCTGCATACATTCTCGGCCACTTTCTTAGCAAGGCCGCTGACCATCTGTGTCGAACCCAGGGCGCAGTGAGCCGACAGGTCCAGCAACTGGAAGCTCATTATCGATGCGCCCTTTTCGTGCGCCATGCGTCAGGGCTGACACTGACAGCAGAAGGAAACGCCTTGCTGACGGTGGCCGTGAACCTGCTCACACAACTGGTTAGACACGCAGACGTTCCCGCCCATTCCGAGTCTGCTCTCGCCCTGCGGTTACCGTCCACGTTGGCGATTCGCTGGTTGCTGCCGCGGCTTTCAGTGATCAATTTCGCACTGCCCCGGACAGAATTGCGCATCCATACATCGGCAGACGATCCGCCGGATTTCACCACGCCCGACGTCGACGTCATGGTTGTGCGTAGAGCCGGACATTGGGCGGGCATGGACGCGATACCGTTGTTTCAGAACGACTGACGCCGATGTGTACGGTCGAACTGGCCGCATTGCTGACATCCGTAGCTGACCTTGCTCGGGTCAAATTGCTCCATCCGGGACACCGCCCCAAGGAGTGGCGATGCTGGCTCGATCATGTTGGCGCGAGCGAGTTCAACGCCAATGACGGACTCGTCTTTGATACCCTCGAATTGATGCTTACCGCCGAGGCACAAGGGCATGGCGTCGCAGTTGGCGACCCTCGGATGGCGAAGGAACGCCTTGAGGCGAGGGCACTCGTCATGCCGTTCAGCGAGGTTGCGCAAAATGGCCTGGGCCATTTCATCGTCTATCCTTCACAACGCGTCGCGCAAACCAAGATTCGCGCGCTGGCTGACGTCTTGACCCGACTCGCGCAAGAGGACACGTCGATACCGGCCCGATAAGCGGACGCCAAGCCGCTCGACGCTACCCGCGCCAACTGGCGATAGTGGGACGGTCCAGCCTGGACTGCCGTCGACTGGCAGTGCACCGCCACATTCGACCGCTCAACCATGACTATGTTTGGGCATCCGCGTGGCAGTAGCGTTTCCTGAAACGGTCGTCCGGCGGCCCGACCGTACCCATTCCGTCCCCGCGATTTACTCGAGTGGTGCAACAGAGGCGCCGACAATGCGGTGGCGTTCAAGTGCCTCTGCGACGAAGCCATTTCGCTTCATGTCCTCGACGAACGCAAGTAACACGTCGGCTGCGGTTTCCCCGCGGCTCTTTGCGACACCCATCGCCTGCCGGATGACCATGAAGCGTTCGTCGAGCAGGCGCAGTCCGCCGGTTTTTGCGGCGTCGGCTTCCAGCTGCTGTTTGACGCCGGCGGCCACTTCGAGCGATTGCTCGAGGAAGGTTTGAACCACCGTCGGCGAGGTGGGCGCGCGCACGATCTGCGCTGCCTTGAGTTCCCGCGAGAGAAACAGGTCGTACGCGCTGCCGTTGCCCACGGCCACCCGGTTGTGCGGCTGATCGACCTCAGCATTCGTGCGGATCGTCGACTCGTCGCGGACGAGATAAAAGCCTTCGATCAGCACGTATGGCGCGGTGAACGCAATGGTTTCGCCGCGCTTCGGATCGACGGCGAAGAAACCAAAATCCGCGCGCTCATCGCTGACCGCCTCGACCGACTTGCCTGCTGCGTCGAACACTACGAGTTCGAGCGACACGCCAAGGCGTTGTGCGAATGCACGCGCGAGATCGACCGATACGCCAGTCGGCTCGCCCGACTGCGGATCGCGGTTCGCGAGGATGGGATTGCCAAGATTGATGGACGCGCGAAGCGTGCCGGTGGGAGCGAAGGCCTTGACGGCGGCGGAATCGATAGTCATAAGGTCGTTTCAGGTTGAGCCGTGCGTTGATCGTCCGGCCCGGAATCGAGAATTTCCCGGATGCTCGCCAAAGCCTCCAGGGTATGCAACAGGTGCTGCCGTAGTTCCTCGGACGCCTCTTCGTTGCGCTCGCGCTCCAGCAGTTCGAGCACGTGCAGATGCTGCTTCGCATGCTCCACGTAGCGCTCGCGATGCTGCATCGATCGGTAGGAGATCAGGCGACGCACACGGTTCACACGGCGAATGGTATCGATGAAAAAGCTGTTGCCCGACGCCTCGACGAGCGACTCGTGAAAACGCACGCCGCGATCGTGCAACTGGTCGGCGGTGTCGGTTTCGATACCACCGGCAAGCAGGTGCATTTCGACCTCGCGGCAACGCTCGAGTACCTTGCGTTCGAGCCGGTAGCCGGGCTCGAGCAGCGCGGCGGGCTCCAGCGCGAGACGCAAGCGGTACGACTTGAGCAGGCTGTCGGGGGTCGTGAGCATTGGCGAGAATTCCCAACCATAGCCGGGCTTGCGCTCGGCCCACCCCTCCTGGGCGATCCGGTTCAACACCGCTGTTACTTGCGCGTTCGTCAGACCGTAGCGGGTCCGGATCAACTGCTAGGACACGACGCCCGACAGAAGCCCTTTGAGTCGATCATCGGCAATCTGGAAATAGACGCTCGTCACGATGCTCGTGCCGCCAAGTCCCAGTTCGCTGACCACGTCGGAAAGCGGGTCGATGAGCGGCCGTGCCACGAAGAAGCCACGGTTTTTCTCGCGCGTCAGCACGCCCTTCTCGTGCAGCAGCGCGAGCGCTTCGTTCACGGGCGAGCGCGACACGCGAAGCCGGTCGGCAAGCATCTGCGCGGGCAAATGCGCGCCGGCCTCGAGCCCTTCGTTGCTGATCAGTTCGAGTATCTGGGTTGCAATGGAGCGGTCAATCATCTCTATCAGCCAGCTGCGCCGCGCAGGGCTTGCTGTCAGCCTTTCACGGTCGCGAGATTCTTTTGCAGGATTAGCGGAATGACGCCGCCCGAGCGCAACAATTTGCATTCGAGCTGCGTCTCGACGGCGGCGCGGACGTCGATCGGCTCGACGCGGCCATCGGCGCGCACGACCCGAACCGGCACCGCACAGCGTGGAGTGATAGCGGCGGCGGCGGCGTCGACTTCGAGCATATCACCCGGCCCGAGCGCGAGTGTATCCGGATGGGTGCCGGGCGCGAATCGCAACGGCAGGATACCCATGCCGATCAGATTCGAGCGATGGATGCGCTCGAAGCTCGCGGCCAGCACCGCACGTATGCCGAGCAGCCGCTGGCCCTTCGCGGCCCAGTCGCGCGACGAGCCCGTGCCATAGCGTTCACCTGCGACGAGCACGACGGAATCGCCCCCCGCCGCGTAGCGTTGCGCAGCCTCGAAAATGGGCAGAACGTCGCCGCTCGGCGCGTGCAGCGTGTGAGCGACCGGCATGTCCGGCTTCAGGCGGTTCACGAGTGTCTTGCTGTAGAACGCCGCGCGCATCATCACTTCCCAATTGCCGCGGCGCGAGGCGAATACGTTGAGGTCGTTGCGATCGTCGCCGCGCGAGACGAGGAAATCAGCCACGAAGCTGTCTTTCGGAATCGCGCTCGCCGGCGAGATATGGTCGGTCGTGATATCGTCGCCGAGCACGAGCAACGGATAGGCGCGATAGCTGCCGAGCTGACTGCCCTGATCGACCGCGGCGAACGGCGGACGGCGCAATGCAGTGGACGCGGGGTTCCACGGAAAGCGTGCGCCCGATGGTGCATCGAGTTCGTGCCACGCCGGATTGCGGCTCGCCACGGCGAATGCGCGCGGGTAGTCCTCTGGATCGGCCGATTGCTCGACGAGCGCGGCCACTTCTTCGCGCGTGGGCCAGAGATCGCGCAGCCAGATCGGCGTGCCATCGGCGCCGACTTGCACGGGCTCCCGGCCCAGGTCGGTTTCGGCATCCCCCGCAAGGGCGAACGCGATCACGAGCGGCGGCGACATGATGAAACCGAGATCGAGATCGGGATGAATGCGCCCCGCGAAATTGCGGTTGCCCGACAGCACCGCGACGGGATAAATGCTGCCTTCAGCCTGAGCCATGCGCACGCTTTCGGTGAGCGGCCCGGAGTTGCCGATGCAGGTCGTGCAGCCATAGCCGACGATATCGAAGCCCACGGCAGAAAGATCGTCGATCAAACCCGCGCGTTCGAGATATGAAGCGGCAGCGGGCGACCCGGGCGCGAGAGATGTCTTGATCCATGCCGGCACCGTCAGGCCTTTCGCGCGCGCCTTGCGCGCCACAAGACCGGCGGCGATCAACAACGCCGGATCAGAGGTGTTCGTGCAGCTCGTGATCGCCGCGATCGCTACGGGATGACGCGGCATCGTTGCGTGCTTCGATTTCGGCGTGAAGTCGAGCTTCGCAAGCGTGGCAGGCAATGCCGTGTAATCGAGCAGATCCTGCGGGCGACGCGGTCCCGCGACATGCATGCCGATGCTGGATAGGTCGATGTCGATCGTGCGCGTGTAGCGCGGCGCGGCCTCGGGATCGAACCACAGACCGGCCGCACGCGTGAACGCTTCAACCAGTTGCACGGTTGCTTCGTTGCGATTTGTGGCGCTCAGATAGTCGAGCGTGCGTGCGTCCACCGGGAAAAAGCCCGTCGATGCACCGTACTCCGGCGCCATGTTCGCGACGACCGAGCGCTCTCCCGCGCTCAGCGTCGAAACGCCCGGCCCGAAGAATTCGACGAATTCGCCCGACACGCCTATCGCGCGCAGGCGCTGCGTGACCGTGAGCGCGAGGTCTGTGGCGAGCGAGCCCGGCCTCAACGCGCCCGTCAGGCGCACGCCGATCACGTCCGGAATGCGCTGCATCACCGGCATGCCGAACATCACCGTCTGCGCTTCGAGTCCGCCCACGCCCCAGCCGAGCACGCCGATGCCGTTGATCATCGGCGTGTGGCTGTCCGTGCCGATCAGCGTATCGGGCACGGCCCATTGCTCACCGTCGCGCTCCACGCGAGTGACGACCGTCGCGAGTTGCTCGAGATTGATCGTATGCATGATGCCCGTGCCAGGCGGATGGATACGCACGCCAGTGAGCGCCTGCGAGGCCCAGCGCAGAAAGCGGTAGCGCTCCTCATTGCGGCGCAGTTCGAGCGCGAGATTGTTCGGCGCGGCATCGGGCTTGCCGAAGTATTCGACCGCGAGCGAATGGTCCACCGACGAATCGACAGGCAGTACGGGATTGAGCGCGGCGGGATCGGCGCCAGCCTCGGCCAGCGCGTCGCGCATGGCGGCGATGTCGACCAGCGCGGGCGTGCTCGTCGTGTCGTGCATCAACACGCGATTGGGTTGGAACGCGATTTCGTGCTCGCTGGTGCCGCGCTCACGCCACGCGAGTATCGCTGTCACGGCATGGCGGCGCTCGTCGTCATCCGTATTACGAATGACGTTTTCGAGCAGCAGACGCAGCACGACGGGCAAGTCGCGCAATTCCGCGCCAAACATTGCGGGCAGATCGACGAAACGCAAGCTCGCGCCGGCAACGTCGAGACTGGAGATGAGGGGGGTGTCGGTGTTTTCCATAACTGTATTTTTGCACTTCTCCTGGTCAAAATGCAATCAAGTGGAAACCCGACGTACCAAAATCAGGAGACAGCGTGAACAAACCCGGCATCTCGTTACCCACGCCAGAATTGGGGGCGCATGAGCTCCCCTGCCGGTCCCGGCGTGACCTCGTGCTGGGCGCAGCCTCGTTTGTCGCGCTCGCGACGCTGGGCACGGCCCCGCGGACGGTTTTCGCGGACGAAGAGGATCCGGCGCACATCGTTTTGAAAGGAAAGAAATCCATGTTTGCTTATGTCGGTTCGCGCACCACGCGCGAACGAAACGCCCGCGGCGATGGCATCAGCGTGTACCAGGTCGATACGCAGACCGGCGCGCTCACGCTCGTGCAACTCGTCAAGGACCTGGTCAACCCGTCGTTCCTTGCGTTGAGCCGGGACGGCAAGCATCTTTACACCGTGCATGGCGACCTGAGCGACATCAGCGCGTTCAAGGTCGACAAGATCAGCGGCAAGCTCGCGTTCATCAATCGCCGGAGCACCGAAGGCAAAAATCCCGTGCATCTCGCGATCGACCCGACCGGTCGCTACGTGGTCGTGTCGAATCACATCGGCGCGAGCCTCGCGGTGCTGCCTATCGCCGCCGACGGCTCGCTCGAACCGCTCTCGCAACTCGTGCACCTGGAAGGCCCGATCGGTCCGCATCGCATCGAACAGAAGCAGTCGAAGCCGCACTTCAATCCGTTCGATCCCACGGGCCGCTTCGTGATCGTTCCGGACAAGGGACTCGACCGTACGTTCTCGTTCCGTTTCGAAAACGGCCAGCTCGCGCCGGCCGAGACGCCCTTCGTCGTTTCCCGCGAGGGTGCGGGGCCACGCCATATCGCGTTTCATCCGGACGGCCGTCATGCATGGGTCGTCAACGAGCTCGATTCGACGGTCACGACGTATGGCTACGATGCGGCCAACGGCTCGCTCACGCCACTGCAAGTGCTTTCGAGTCTGCCCGACACCTACACGGGTGATAGCCGCGGCTCGGAGATCGAAGTCGATCGCACCGGCCGATTCGTCTATGCGTCGAACCGCGGCGACGACAGCATTGCCGTGTTCAGTATCGATGCATCGAACGGACATCTGCGCTTCCTGAATGCGATTCCTGCGCAAGGCAAGACGCCACGGTTCATGACGAGCACACCCGATGGCCGCTTCATGTATGTGCTGAACGAGGACAGCGACACCATCGTGGCGTTCTCCGTCGATGCCCAGTCGGGCACCCTCGCACCGACCGGCTTCGTCGCCCCGTCGGGCAGCCCGGTTTGCATGGTGTTCTCACCGCGCCACGCCTGACACGCTCTTTCGATTCCACGCGAAACCTGGCGGGCCTCGGCCGCCGGTGGAGAAACACATGCAAGCAAATACTGCAATCGACGAACATGCGCTCGTACGCAAGATCACGTGGCGCATCATCCCGTTCGTTTTCATCCTCTACATCATTTCGTACATCGACCGCGCGAACATCGGCTACGCGGCGTTGCAGATGAATCATGAGCTGGCGCTGAGCAGCGAGGCATTCGGCTTCGCCTCGGGCATCTTCTTCATCGGCTACTTCCTGTTCGAGGTGCCGAGCAACGTCATGCTCAACAAGTTCGGCGCGCGCATCTGGATAGCCCGCATTCTGGTGACATGGGGCATCGTTTCCGTGGGCTCCGCATTCGTGCAGAACGCCACGCAGCTTTATGTGCTGCGCTTTTTGCTCGGCGTGGCCGAGGCCGGCTTTTTCCCCGGCATCATCGTCTATCTGACGTACTGGTTCCGCGCGAAGGAACTCGCGACCACGGTCGCACTGTTCACGGCCGCCATTCCGGTCTCGTACATCATCGGCGCACCGCTCAGCACATGGGTCATGGACAACGCGCAGTGGCTGAACTGGAGCGGCTGGCGCTGGATGCTCGTTCTGGAAGGTGCGCCCGCGCTGATCGGCGGCGTACTGTGCTTCTTCTATCTGACCGACCGGCCCGCCGATGCGAAGTGGCTCAAGCCTCACGAGCGCGAATGGCTGCTGGGCGAACTGGCAAACGATCGAAAGTCCCGCCCCAAGGCAAAGCATTTCGGCTCGCTCAAAGCGATGACCAATCCGAAAGTGCTGTACCTGTCGTTCATCTACTTCGTCTACCAATGCGGCAGTCTCGGTGTCGGCTACTGGATGCCTCAGATCATCAAGGGATTTTCCAAGACGTTGAGCCACACCCAGGTCGGCCTCATCGCCATGGTGCCGTACATTTTCGCGACGATCGCCATGGTGATGTGGTCCAGAAGCTCGGATCGCCACAACGAACGACGCCTGCATTCAGCGATCCCTCTCGGCGTCGCTGCGCTCGCGCTGCTGGGCGCCGGCCTGTCGACGAATCCCTACGTATCGATCTCGTTGATCAGCCTGAGCCTGGCGGGACTCTACGCGTTCAAATCCCCGTTCTGGGCACTGCCCACGCTGTTCCTCACCCGTTCTACGGCCGCGGTCGCCATTGCAGTCATCAATTCGGTGGGTAATCTCGGCGGATTCGTTGGACCGTTCGCAATCGGATATCTCCAGGGCGCAGGAAAAAGCGCAACGCCCGGCCTGCTGTTTCTGTCGGCACTGCTGGTCATGTCGTTCCTGATGACGTATTTCATCCGCATCAATGGGCACGATACCGACGACGCTACTGAGGCCGTCCCGAATCAAACTCACTGACTTCGCGTCGGGCAGTAGTGCCCGATGAGAAGCCACATGTAGTCAATAACATGAAGCAACTGGAGATCATTCCGATGAAGAAGTCCGCCCTATCATTCGCAGTACTGAGCGGCATTGCCGGTCTTGCCCACGCGCAAAGCAGCGTAACGCTGTACGGCATTATCGATAGCGGGGTCAATTACACGAATAACGTCCAGACGGCAAAAACGGCGTCCGGTCTGGTAGGGGGCCATCAGATCGCGATGATCGAAGGCGGCTCGGCGGGCCTCCAAGGCAGCCGCTGGGGTTTGAAAGGCACAGAGGACCTGGGTGGCGGTCTCAAGTCACTATTCGTGCTGGAGAGCGGGATTTACAGCAATAATGGCGCGCTCAATCAGGGAGGCGCTCTGTTTGGTCGGCAGGCCTACGTCGGCCTGGGAAACCCTGTCGGCACCGTGACGCTGGGTCGCCAGTATGATCCCGTGGTCGACAACTTCGGGCCGTTTCTCGCCGCGCCGCAATGGGGCGGCTATATGAGCTCACACCCGAGCGATCTGGACAATGCGCTCAATACCCGCCGCATCAACAACTCGATCAAGTTCCGCAGCGCAAACTACCAGGGGCTGACCGTCGAAGCGATGATGAACCTCGGCGGCACGCCGGGTTCGTTTTCGAGCAACTGGATCTGGGGTGCGGGCGCGTCCTACTCACATGGCCCCTTCTCGCTCGGTGCGGGCTACCTGAACATGCGCAATCCGAACACCTCGTTCTTCGGTGCCAATCCGAACGCTGGCCCGGCGACGACCAATAATCTGGGCAGCTTCGGCAGCACGACGAGCCCGC
Organism: Burkholderia sp. Ax-1724; assembly: GCF_011752995.1. Classification (GTDB taxonomy): domain Bacteria; phylum Pseudomonadota; class Gammaproteobacteria; order Burkholderiales; family Burkholderiaceae; genus Paraburkholderia. Next base: position 176,323 of record NZ_VWWL01000017.1, on the reverse strand, counting down.
AAAGCAATCCTGTGTTCGCTGGGTACGCGTCCGCGAACCGCCTCGAGATCGCAGGCGTAGGTGCCGGTGTGACGTTTGGCTCGCTCAATGTGAATCTCGCGTATTCGAATACCCGATTCGAGGAGATGGGCTCCGCGTCGGGACCGAACACACTGCATTACCAAGGCACGGCCGCCTTCAATAACGTGGAAATCAACGCGAGATACCAGCTCACACCTTCACTGCTGGCCGGTCTCGCTTACGACTACACACGCAACGGGGGCGCAGGCGGCAGGGATGGTGCCAACTACAACCTTTTCAGCGCCGGGCTCGACTATTTCCTCTCGGCCCGGACCGATGTCTACACGCTGGCGGTCTACGAAAAGGCGAGCGGCACCGATTCGACCGGGCAGAGCGCCGTTGCGCAGATCACTGGCTTGACACCCTCCACCACCGACAAGCAGGTTTCCCTGCGCGTCGGCATCCGGCACAAGTTCTGACGCCTCGCGAACCCGCGGTCCCGGAGACGACAGCGGGCTCACGGCGACAAGCCGGGGTGGGACGTGACTGCACGCTACAGAGCGTCTCGCTCCGGTTGCTTTTGACCTGAAGACCCTTCCGAGAGAAAAACCATGAACAAATCGCCGAAAGCACGTCTTTTCTGCACAGCCATCGCACTTGCAAGCGTGGTTGCCATCTCGCCCGCGCGGGCCGACGACAACCAGACCATCTCGATCATGGTCGGCGGTATCGCAAAGTTCATCTACCTGCCTACCAAGCTCGCCGATCAGCTCGGCTACTTCAAGGACGAGAAGCTGCACGTCGAACTGCTTTCGCAGCCGGCCGGCGTCGATGCCGAGAACGAGCTGCTCTCCGGTTCCGTTCAGGCAATCGCGGGCGCGTACGATCATACGATCGACCTTCAAAGCAAGGGCAAGGATGTCCGGTCCATTGCAACGTTCCTGCAGGTTCCAGGTGAAGTCGAGGTCGTCTCGAAGGCGTCTCCGATGAAAAGCATGGCCGACGCAAAGGGAAAGACCCTGGGTGTGACGGGACTCGGCTCATCGACTGACTTTCTCACGCGCTATATGGCGCGCAAATTCGGCATTGCGTCGAAGGAGTATTCGACGCTACCTGTCGGGGCCGACAACTCGTTCATCGCCGCGGTTCAGCAACGGCGCATCGACGCAGGCATGACGACCGAGCCTACCGTGTCACGCCTGCTTCAAAAGGGCGATGCGTCCGTTATGGTGGACATGCGAACCGTCGACGGGACGCAGAAGGCGCTCGGCGGAATCTACCCATTTACCGGACGAAGAAAAGCCCCATGAAGTAATAGTTCAGCTTAGTTTGCTTGGTTTCATCTGCCAAATAGCGGGAGCCAATAATGTATCGACTCCTCATAATGCGAATTTCTTGAATGATGGCGTGATCTGGCTTAAGGGTTGCTTGAGCGGGTGCGGACGACTGAGCAAAATCTCATTGCCATCAACTGGGGACAGACTTGCAGTTTGTAGGAGCCGCAATGTCCCAGGACCGATCTGCCAAAAGGCCCATCGTTAGCTCATTGGTTCGTTCTTCAAGGAATCTAGAGTAGCGTCCTCCCGAGAGAATATTCGTCCCACGTGAGCCACAACGCGCCGCTAACATCCAAGGTTTTTGCGTATACAGGTGCGTATAACGTCGTTATCGGAATCAATTTTCTTGTTATTTTTCAGTCTGTTACGTGTTAAATTCGAGTCCTCTCCTGGGCATCGAACAATTTCTCAAATAAGTAAAAAGGAATCCAAACCAAATTATCGATCAACATAACCCATGGAGTTTTTGATCCGCAGCCGTCCATCTGGGAACAAAGCAATCCGGACACAGGTAAGTACGTTCAGGAGTACATCAAAATTTCGAGATCGAGAAATATACTTACCCTACGCTCCCCCCGATCATTTGGCAAATGACAATCGTGTCTCCGCTCCGTTTCAGCGAAGACACGCTAACACCGCCCCGACGCACACGAACGCTTTTACGCGGTCAGACTTAAACCGCGCGCGGCAAACTGTACGTGAGCAACGCTATCCGACGCAGGATTCTTTGCTATCCACCCGTCAAGCGTATCCGCCCACGCTTGCAGCATCGTCCTCCGCTGCTCGGCATATTCGGCCTTGTTGTACACCGCTCTCACCCCGCGCTGCTCGTGCGCCAGACATTTTTCTATCCAGTCACTGTTGAACCCGGCTTCATGCAACTGCGTGCTGGCCGTCCTTCGCAGATCATGTACCGAGAAGGATTCGAAGTCCTCGTTCCCGCTCTCGCGAATGAGCTTGATGGCAGCGTCGATCACGCGATTCAGGGTGGCTGCACTTATCGGCAATTTTGTCTCGTAACGACCGGGATGCAGGTACGAGCTGGCGCCAAAGCACGTCTTGAAGGTGACCAGGATATCCAGGGCCTGCTGGCTCAGATAGACATTGTGCGGGCGCCCGGCCTTCATCCGGTCTTTCGGAATTGTCCAGACTGCCGCATTGAAGTCCACCTCATCCCATGTTGCCAGGATGAATTCGGATTTGCGCACCATAGTCAGGAGCATGAACTTGACAGCCAGACGCAGCGTAGGCAGGGTGGGCGTCCGTTCTAGCGCCCTGAAGAACACGTGGAGTTCGGCCGGCGTCAGTGCCCGGTCACGTGGCTTGAACCGGGCGATGGCCGAGGGCCTGATGGCTTCTGCCGGATTGTCCACCTTGAGCCCCCTCGCCTGCACGAAACGGTAGACCTGCAGCACGATATCGCGCGCCTGCACTGCGGGAGCGGCGGCACCCCTCTCCTTAATCTTCTCGCACCTGGCCATCAGACGCGACGGCGTGATTTCCTCGAGCTTCAGCCGTCCGAATTCTGCCGCGAGATTCCGCTCATAGACGGACTGCCTCATTGCGCGGGTCGACTCCGCGAGGCTGACTTCCGCGAAATATTTCTCCGCCCACTTGCCGAACGTCAGCGCCTCGGCTGCTTCAACGCGCTTTTCGACCTTGGCTCTTGATGGACTGGTACCCTGCTCGACCTCTCGCCGCGCCCGTTCGAGAAGGAGCCGCGCTTCAGCGAGACTGAGCGACATCCCGTAGCTCAGTTCGTGCATCTCCCGGACACCCCGCGCGGGGAGCCGGACGTCATAGCGGCCAATGACGAGCGTCTCGCGACGCCCATTGAGGCGATAGTCAAACCGGAAACTAGCCACCCCAGACGACGTAACGGCCACATACAGGCCGCGCTGGTCGGCCACCTTGTAGATCCTGCCGGCGGGCTTGAGCGCCCGTAACTCGAGATCGGTAAGCATGCAATACCTCCGTGAACTGATACCGTCACCTGATACCGTCAAGCGTCGTGACGGTATCGCGTTGGATCGTCCGCAGAGCAAAATGCTATACCGTCAAACATACCGCCGGTAGCGCTCAGCTGTTGTCAGTCCCCATTAGACCCCACTGGTCAATAAACCCTTGATTTTGTAGGGAAAAGAAGGAGAACCTGGAGTTCTGCAGACTGCTGCAGAACATTTTGATTTACTCCCACTCAATCGTCGCCGGCGGCTTCCCCGATATGTCATAAACAACCCGGTTAATCCCCCGCACCTCGTTAATGATCCGGTTCGACACGTGCCCAAGCAGTTCATGCGGCAGATGCGCCCAGTGCGCGGTCATGAAGTCGAGCGTCTGCACCGCGCGCAGCGCGACCACGTACTCGTAAGTACGCCCGTCGCCCATCACGCCGACGCTCTTCACCGGCAGGAACACCGCGAACGCCTGGCTCGTCAGGTCGTACCAGGACTTGCCGGTTTCCTTGTCGATGGTGTTGCGCAGCGTCTCGATGAAAATCGCGTCCGCGCGGCGCAGCAGGTCCGCGAAATCGCGCTTCACTTCGCCGAGAATCCGCACGCCGAGGCCTGGGCCCGGGAACGGATGGCGATACACCATCGAATGCGGCAAACCGAGCTTCACGCCGAGTTCGCGCACTTCGTCCTTGAACAGTTCGCGCAACGGTTCGAGCAGCTTCAGGTTCAGCGTCTCGGGCAGGCCGCCCACGTTGTGGTGGCTCTTGATCGTCTGCGCGGCCTTCTTGCCCTTGCCCGCCGACTCGATCACGTCCGGATAGATCGTGCCTTGCGCGAGCCACTTCGCATCGGTCAGCTTGCCGGCCTCGGCCTGGAACACCTCGACGAATTCCGCGCCGATGATCTTGCGCTTCGCTTCCGGATCGGTCACGCCGGCGAGCTTGCCGAGGAACGCCTCGCTCGCGTCGACGTGGATCACCTTCACGCCGAGGTGATCGGCGAACAGCGCCATCACCTGCTCGGCTTCGTTCAGGCGCAACAGACCATGATCGACGAACACGCAGGTCAGCTGATTACCGATCGCGCGATGCAGCAGCGCCGCCGCCACCGACGAATCCACGCCGCCCGACAGCCCCAGAATGACGTGCTCGTTGCCGACCTGCTCGCGAATCTTCGCGACGGCTTCGTCGATGTAGTGGCCCATTTCCCAATCGGCCTTCGCGCCGCAGATCTGCAGCACGAAGCGTTCGAGCATCGCGCGGCCCTGCACCGTGTGCGTGACTTCCGGGTGCCATTGCAGGCCGTAGAAGCGGCGCTGTTCGTCGGCCATCGCGGCGATCGGGCACGACTCCGTCGATGCCATCAGCGCGAAGCCCGGCGGCATTTCGAGCACCTTATCGCCGTGGCTCATCCACACCTTGAGCATGCCGTGGCCTTCGGGCGTGGTGAAATCGCTGATGCCTTCGAGCAGGCTCGTATGGTTGCGCGCGCGCACTTCGGCGTAGCCGAATTCGCGCAGATGGCCGATGTCGACCTTGCCGCCGAGCTGCTGGGCCATCGCCTGCATGCCGTAGCAGATGCCGAGCACCGGCACGCCGAGTTCGAACACGGCTTGCGGCACGCGCGGCGTGTCGTCCTCGGTGACCGAGCTCGGGCCGCCCGAGAGAATCACGCCCTTCGGCGCGAAGTCGCGGATAAACGACGCGTCGACGTCGTACGGATGGATTTCCGAATACACGTTGGCTTCGCGAACGCGACGTGCAATCAGTTGGGTGACTTGCGAACCGAAGTCGAGGATCAGGATCTTGTCATGCATGGCAGCGGACGGAATCAGAAGTGAGCGGATACGGAATGCCGCGCGCGAGGCGCGGCGTCGAATTCAAAGCGTTCAAGGCGATCCGCGCAACAGCGGCGGAACCGCGACGCGAACATGAAACACCACGATGGAGCGCACTGCAAAACACCCTGGCACGGCCAACGCCTTTGCCGGCAGCCTGCGGCGCGCGCGAACGAAACCCGGTAGCTTCGGCGGACGGCGTGGCGCGCGGCGCGTCAGCCATGAAACGGCGGCCGGGACGTGCCGGACGCGTCGCTGCGGGCGTCGCCCGGTGCAGCCGCGCCGGGATTGACGGCGCTTGCGGCACCACCGGCCGATGCGGCGGCCGGCGTGGCAGGCGATGTGGCGGATGCGGCAGCCGCGGGATTGACGGGCCGCGTGGCCGGCATCACAGGCTCGATGACCGGCTCGGCGCGATAGGCCGGAAAGCCCGCCGAGACACCGGGCTCGCGCACGCTGTCACGTTCGAGATCGCGCCGCCGTGCGGCTTCGCTGCCGGCCTCTTTCTCCGCCTGCCTGTCGGCACGCTTGTCGGCTCGTTTATCGGCTTTGCCCGAAGAGGAATTGGCAACGATCCCCTTCTCGCGCCGCCGCACCGCGCCCGCCAACCGCACGCCGCCCAGGCCGATCAGCACCAGCACGACACCGGCCAGCACCGAGACGATCTGCCCGAAGCCCGTCAGCGACGGCGAACGCAGGCCCAGCAACCAGACCAGCATCAGCACGCCGGTCAGCCAGTGCACATGGCCGACCACCTTCGCGACCGTCGACGTCATCGCCCCGTCGAACGACGCATGCACCGCGAGCCACGCAAGCCCGATCAGCGCGACGCCGAACGCCTGGCCGATCAACGCCGGCTGCGTTTGCACCAGTTGCAGCGCGTTGTACAGCGAAGTCCACGGCGTCAGCAGGAACAGCAGGCCGAACGCCAGCAGCAACAACGCATCGAGGATCAGTACAACGCGCAGCAATGGCTTCATGGGCGTTTAGTCCACGTGATAGTTGGGCGCTTCCTTGGTGATCTGCACGTCGTGCACGTGCGACTCGCGCAGGCCCGCGCCGGTAATCTGCACGAACTCGGCCTTCTCGTTCATCTCGGCGATGGTGCGGCAGCCGCAATAACCCATGCTCGCGCGCACGCCGCCGATCAGCTGGAACAGGATCGCATTGACCGAGCCCTTGTAGGCGACGCGCCCTTCGATGCCTTCCGGCACGAGCTTGTCGATATTCGCCGAGTTGTCCTGGAAGTAGCGGTCCGCGGCGCCGTCCTTCATCGCACCGACCGAGCCCATGCCGCGGTAGGACTTGTACTGGCGGCCCTGGTACAGGAACACTTCGCCCGGCGCTTCTTCGGTGCCGGCGAACATGCTGCCCATCATGACCGCGCTCGCGCCCGCCGCCAGCGCCTTGCTGACGTCGCCCGAGAAGCGCACGCCGCCGTCGGCGATGACCGGCACGCCCGTGCCTCGCAGCGCTTCGGAGACGTTGGAGATTGCGGTGACCTGCGGCACGCCAACGCCGGCGACGATCCGCGTCGTGCAGATCGAACCCGGGCCGATACCGACCTTGACGCCGTCCGCGCCGTGCTCGACGAGCGCCTTCGCGGCCGCTGCCGTCGCGATGTTGCCGCCGATCACCTCGACGTGCGGGAAGTTCTGCTTGACCCACTTGACGCGCTCGAGCACGCCCTTGCTGTGGCCGTGCGCGGTATCGACGACGATCACGTCGACGCCGGCCTGCACGAGCAGCTCGACGCGCTCTTCGTTGTCCGCGCCGACGCCGACCGCCGCGCCCGCGCGCAGCTTGCCGTGTTCGTCCTTGCATGCGTCCGGGTGCTCGGTCTGCTTCGTGATGTCCTTGACGGTCATCAGGCCGCGCAGCTCGAACGCGTCGTTGACGACGAGCACGCGCTCGAGGCGGTGGTGGTGCATGAGCGCCTTCGCTTCGGCGAGCGGTGTGCCTTCCCTGACGGTAACGAGGCGCTCGCGCGGCGTCATGATGCTGCGCACCGGCTCGTCCAGACGCTCCTCGAAGCGCAGGTCGCGGTTCGTGACGATGCCGATCAGTTGCGCGCCTTCGACGACCGGGAAGCCGGAAATGCCATGCTGGCGCGACAGCGCGATCACGTCGCGCACCTTCATTTGCGGCGGCACCGTGATTGGATCACGCACCACGCCCGACTCGAAACGCTTGACCTTGGCGACCTCGCGCGCCTGCTCGGCCGGCGTGAGGTTCTTGTGAATGATGCCGACGCCGCCCATTTGCGCCATGGCAATGGCGAGGCGAGCTTCGGTAACGGTGTCCATCGCGGCGGACACGAGCGGCATGTTGAGGGAGATGTTGCGGGTCAGCCGGGTCTTGAGGCTGGTGTCGCGCGGCAGAACGTCGGAAAAGGCCGGGACGAGGAGCACGTCATCGAACGTGAGTGCTGTTTGGATCAGACGCATGGCAAATCCTATAGGCGCAAAAGCGAATTATACGCGATACCTCCCCGGATTTCACTGCGCGAACAGCAGCTTAGCGAATTTCAGGCGATTTTTTCCGGTTTCCGGGGCCGGTCATTTCGCTTGCCCGTTCGCGCCGGTTTCAATCGGGTTTCGTTTGTGCGTTCACAGGCACGCGAGGGGGAAACGGCGGGTAGCGGCGAATGGCCTCGGCAGCCTGAGCTGTGCGAAACGATCGAAGCGAACGGAGCAACCGGCGCAAGCGTGCCGAAAAAACCGCCCGCCAGCCCGCAACGGTCCCGAACGACCCAAAACGGCTCTCGACCGCCCGAGTGCAGGATCGAACAAGACGCCCCCCCGCCGAACGGCTATTCTGCGGACCATTCCAGTTTTCTTGCAGGGGCAGTCGATGCAGCGCGGTGTGGCATATGGGGTAATGGCCGGGGCCTTATGGGGCATGATCTTTCTGGTGCCGCGCGTGCTGCCCGACTTTTCGCCGCTGCTGATCGTCGCGGGCCGCTACACGATGTACGGCCTCGTTTCGCTGGTCGCCGTGCTGCCGACGGCGCGCTCGCTCGCCCAACGCCTCGCTCGCGAAGACCTGATCGCGCTCGTCAAGCTCGCGCTCGTCGGCAATATCGCCTATTACCTGCTGCTGACGGCGGCGGTCCACCTGATCGGCATCGCGCCGGCATCGCTGATCGTCGGCGTGCTGCCGGTCACGGTCACGCTGATGGGCCGGCGCGATCACGGCGCGGTGCCGCTTGCGCGCCTCGTCTGGCCGCTCGCGACCGTGACGGCGGGCATCGTCTGCATCAACGTCGACGTGTTCACGGCGGCGGCCGCCACGCCGGTGAGCGTCGCGACACGGCTTATCGGCGTCGCCTGCGCGGTCGGCGCGCTCGTCTGCTGGACGTGGTTCGCGGTCGAAAACGCCCGCTATCTGCAGCGTCAGACGCATTTCAGCGGCAACGAGTGGTCGGTGCTGTGGGGTGTCGTGACGGGCGCGCTCGGCGCGACGCTGTGGCTCGTGATTGCGGTGCTGCCGTCGGGCGGTCCGCTCGGCGAACCGGCGCCCGCGCGCTGGCACACGTTCTGGCTGCTCAATCTCGCGCTCGCGGTCGGCGCGTCGTGGCTCGGCAACGGCCTGTGGAACGCCGCGGCGAAACGGCTGCCGCTCACGCTGTCCGGCCAGATGATCGTGTTCGAGACGCTGTTCGCGCTGCTCTACGCGTTCATTTACGACCAGCGCCTGCCGCGGCCGCTCGAACTGGCGGCGATCCTGCTGCTCGTGGCGGGAGTCTGCTGGTCGGTGCGCCGGCATTCGGACGGCGATGCGTCCGGAACGACGCCTATCGAGGACAAGGCGCAGGCTTCGGCGCATTGAGAAAAAGCGCGCACCGCCGCGATACAGGAACAGCGATACAGGGACGGCGATAACGCCTTGCCGGGCGCACGCCGCCGCCCTCGCCTAACGCGAATCCTTGTTCAGCCAGCGGCGCCCTTCGATCGAGCCCGCCTTGCGCGTCTTCTCGACGCGGCGCTGGCGCGACACCTTCGGGTCCACGAGCAGCGGCCGGTAGATTTCGACGCGGTCATGATCGGCGAGCACCGTGTCGAGCGGCCTGAGCTTGCCGAACACGCCCACCTTCTGCGTGGCGAGATCGATCGACGGGAAACGCCGCAGAATGCCGCTCGCGTCGATCGCCTGCTGCAGCGTCGCGCCCTCGGGCAGCTCGACCGGAATCAGCGTTTGCGCTTCGGCCAGCGCGTAGCAGACTTCAACCGACAGCCGCGCGCTCATGCCTTGCCGTAGCGCTGATCGGCGCGCTTCACGAAAGATTCGACGAACGTATTGGCGATGTGATTGAACACCGGGCCGATGATTTTTTCGAGCAGGATGCTGGTGAATTCGTAGTGCAGCGCGAATTCGATCTTGCACGCATCAGCACGCAGCGGCGTGAAGCGCCAGAAGCCGGTGAACTTGCGAAACGGGCCGTCGGCGAATTCCATGTCGATGCGCGTGGGCCGCTCCATCGAGTTGCGCGTCGCAAAATGCTGCTTGATGCCCTTGAAGTTGATGTCGATCCGCGCCTCCATGCCGGTTTCGTCCTGGCGGCGAATTTCGACGCCCCCGCACCAGGGCAGGAAATTGGGGTAATCGGCGACGTCGGTGACGAGGTCGAACATCTGTTCCGCCGAATGGCGAATCAACACGGTTTTCTGGACATCTGCCATAAATTGAACAACGCGTGGCAAGGGTGGACGAGCGCGGCGGGCTTTCCTTGCCCCGCTTTGCTAAAATCGTGATTTTAAACGAGTTGAGCGCTTTCCATTCATGAGCATTATCGACAACAGAAAAGCCTTCTTCGACTACTCGGTCGAGGAGCGCTACGAAGCCGGACTCGTGCTCGAAGGATGGGAGGTCAAGGCCTTGCGCGCCGGGCGCGGCCAGATCAAGGAAGGCTACGTGGTGATCCGCAACGGCGAGCTGTTTCTGATCGGCACGCACATCAGCCCGTTGCCCGAAGCGTCGACGCACATCCACCCGGATCCGGTCCGCACGCGCAAGCTGCTTTTGCATAGCGAAGAAATCAGCAAGCTGATCGGCAAGGTCGAACAGCGCGGCTATACGCTCGTGCCGCTCAATTTTCACTACAAGAACGGCCGCGTCAAATGCGAGATCGGCCTCGCCAAGGGCAAGAAGCTGCACGACAAGCGCGAGACCGAGAAAAAGCGCGACTGGGAGCGCGAAAAGGCGCGTTTGATGCGTTCGTGAGCGTGGGCGCACGGTCGCGCCACCTGCGCCCATGTAAAGACTGTGCTGCGGCGCGGCTTCGGCGCGCCGGCTTCATTCACCGCTTCATTTGCCGATTCGTTCGCGGCTTCATGTGCTGCCTTGTCAACCGCCCCGCGCGCACCGGCGCCCCGCCTTCAGCAAGGCTGAGAATCCGCAACAGGAAAATGGCCCGCATCCCGATGATTGCTGGCCATTTTTTTGCGGGAAACCGCCAGTTCTCCCAGTGCCTGCTCCTGACTCCCGCTAGGCCGAAGCGGGCCCGCCCTTGCCCTTGTTCACGATCGTCAGCGCCGACGCGATCATCGAACTCATGTTCGACATATCGCCCGGCACGATCAGCGTCGTGCCCTGCTTCGCCAGATTCGCGAACGCATTCACATACTGCTCCGCCACCTTCAGATTCACGGCCTCCATCCCGCCGTTCGACTGGATCGCCGCCGCGATCTTCTGGATCGCCTGCGAGTTGGCCTCGGCCACGGCCAGAATCGCCGCCGCCTGCCCCTGCGCCTGGTTGATCGCCGCCTGCCGTTCGCCCTCGGACTTCTGGATCGCCGCCTCGCGCCCGCCCGATGCGATGTTGATCTGCTCCTGCTTGCGCCCCTCCGACGCCGCGATCAGCGCGCGCTTCTCGCGCTCGGCGGTGATCTGCGCCTGCATCGCGTGAAGAATCTCCTTGGGCGGCGTCAGGTCCTTGATCTCGTAGCGCAGCACTTTCACGCCCCAGTTCGCCGCCGCTTCATCGAGCGACGACACGATGCTGTGGTTGATGAAATCGCGCTCTTCAAAGGTCTTGTCGAGTTCGAGCTTGCCGATGACCGAGCGCAGCGTGGTCTGCGAAAGCTGCGTGATCGCGAACACGAAATTGCTCGACCCGTAGGACGCCTTCATCGGATCGGTGACCTGAAAGTACAGCACGCCGTCGACCTGCAACTGCGTGTTGTCGCGCGTGATACACACCTGGCTCGGCACTTCGAGCGGGATTTCCTTCAGCACGTGCTTATAGGCGACCCGGTCGACGAACGGAAACGCGAAGCTCAAGCCCGGCGTCAGCGTCGCATGATAACGGCCGAGGCGCTCGAGCACCCACGCATGCTGCTGCGGCACGATCTTGATGGTCTGCGATGCAAGCACGATCACGACGATCAGCAGCACCGCCCCGACGATGGTTGAATCCATGTTGCTACCCTCCGGTCCGTGGTTTGAATCGTTCTACGCAGGTTAATGCGCCGGCGTTTTTTGATGCTGATATTTTTGATGCTGATGCTTCTGATGCTGATCTGTCAGTGAGATTCGCGGGCCCGCATTGCCCCGCATGGCAATCGCCCCTCAGGCCGCCGGTGCGCCGGCAGGCTGCGAACGGCTCGCCACGACGATCAGGCGGCTACCGCGCAACTCCCGGATCTCGTAGACCTGCGCATCTTCGGGCTCGCCCTCGGCCAGTTCGACGTCCCATGCCGCACCGCGATAGGTCGCGCGCGCCCGGCGCTCGTGCCACGCCGGCACGTTCAGCGTCTGACCGATATCGAGATTGACGTCGGGGTTGCGCGACGCCTGTTCGCGCTTGCGCCGGCCGAAACGCGAGCGCCGCAGCAGCACGACTGCCGCGAGCGCGACCACCGCGGCGATCGCGAACTGCGCGTCGGCGGCCGCGCCGGCAATATGCGCCAAGGCCGCCGCGACACAGCCGAGCGCGATCATCAACAGATAGAAGGTGCCGCTCATCAGCTCCAGCACGACAAGCACACCCGCCCCGATCCACCAGAACAGTCCACCAGGCGCCACGGCGACCTCCACAAAGCAAAACACCCCGGATCTACCGGGGTGTTTATAGCACGAAGCGGGCGTGTTCAACGGGCGCTACCGCGCATGTCCGCGCGTTGCCGATTCGTCGCAGCTCGCGCCATAACTCGCGCTGCAACTCACACCGTGCACGCCGCCCGACAGGCGGCCTGCACGGCTTCGCCGCTTACTGCTTCGACTTCGCCAGTTGCTGCCACGTCTCGATGATCGTGTCGGGGTTCAGCGAGATCGACTTGATGCCTTCGTCCGTCAGCCATTGCGCGAAGTCCGGATGATCCGACGGCCCCTGGCCGCAGATGCCGACGTACTTGTTCAGACGCAGGCAGGTTTCGATCGCGCGCTTCAGCATAAACTTGACCGCCGGATCGCGCTCGTCGAAATCGACGGCGAGCAGTTCCATGCCCGAGTCGCGGTCGAGGCCGAGCGTGAGCTGCGTGAGGTCGTTCGAGCCGATCGAGAAGCCGTCGAAGTACTGCAGGAACTCTTCGGCGAGGATCGCATTCGACGGCACTTCGCACATCATGATGAGGCGCAGGCCCTTCTCGCCGCGCTTCAGGCCGAACTTCTCGAGCAGCCCGACCACGCGCTCCGCCTGCTTCAGCGTACGCACGAACGGCACCATGATCTCGACGTTGTCGAGGCCCATCTCTTCACGCACCTTCTTCAGCGCGACGCATTCCATCTGGAACGCTTCGGCGAAGTCTTCCGCGATATAGCGCGACGCGCCGCGGAAGCCGAGCATCGGGTTTTCCTCGTCCGGCTCGTAGCGCGAACCGCCGATCAGCTTCTTGTACTCGTTCGACTTGAAGTCGGACATACGCACGATGACGGGCTTCGGATAGAACGCCGCCGCGATCGTCGCGATGCCTTCGGTCAGCTTGTCGACGTAGAACGCGCGCGGCGACGCGTGACCGCGCGCGACGCTTTCGACCGCCTTCTTCAGGTCCTGATCGACGTTCGGGTATTCGAGGATCGCCTTCGGATGCACGCCGATGTTGTTGTTGATGATGAATTCGAGCCGCGCGAGACCCACGCCTGCGTTCGGCAGTTGCGAGAAGTCGAAGGCGAGCTGCGGGTTGCCGACGTTCATCATGATCTTCACCGGAATCGGCGGCAGTTCGCCGCGCTGCACTTCGGTGACTTCGGTTTCGAGCAGACCGTCGTAGATCTTGCCTTCGTCGCCTTCCGCGCACGACACGGTGACGAGCGCGCCGTCCTTCAGCACGTCGGTCGCGTCGCCGCAGCCGACCACGGCCGGCACGCCCAATTCACGCGCGATGATCGCCGCGTGGCAGGTGCGCCCGCCCCGGTTCGTGACGATCGCCGAGGCGCGCTTCATGACCGGTTCCCAGTTCGGGTCGGTCATGTCGGCGACGAGCACGTCGCCCGGCTGCACACGGTCCATTTCCGACGGATCGTGGATCACGCGCACGGGACCCGCGCCGATCTTCTGGCCGATCGCGCGGCCCGTGGCGATCACGTTCGACTGGCCCTTCAGCTTGAAGCGCTGCTCGGCCTTGCCCACGCCCTGGCTCTTCACCGTTTCCGGACGCGCCTGCAGGATGAAGATCTTGCCGTCGCGGCCGTCCTTGCCCCACTCGATGTCCATCGGACGCTGGTAGTGCTTCTCGATAATGACCGCGTACTTCGCGAGCTCGATCACGTCTTCGTCGGTGATCGAGAAACGGTTACGCTGCTCGTGCGGCACATCGACGGTCTTCACGCGGCCCGGCTCACCGGCCTTCGTGAATTCCATCTTGATGAGCTTCGAGCCGATCGAGCGGCGGATGATCGGGTACTTGCCCTGCGCGAGCGTGGTCTTGAAGACATAGAACTCGTCCGGATTCACGGCGCCTTGCACGACGGTCTCGCCGAGGCCATAGCTCGACGTGATGAAGACCGCGTCCTTGAAGCCCGATTCGGTATCGAGCGTAAACATCACGCCCGCCGCGCCGACGTCCGAGCGCACCATGCGCTGCACGCCCGCCGACAACGCGACTTCAGCGTGCGTGAAGCCCTTGTGGACACGATAGGAGATCGCACGGTCGTTGTACAGCGACGCGAACACGTGCTTCATGCGGTCGAGCACGTCGTCGATGCCGACCACGTTGAGGTAGCTTTCCTGCTGACCGGCGAACGAGGCATCGGGCAGGTCTTCCGCGGTCGCGGACGAACGCACGGCAAACGAGAGCTCTTCGGGCGAGCTCTTTTGCAGCGTGTCGAACCCTGCGCGAATGTCAGCCTCGAGCTGCGGCTGCAGCGGCGCGTCGACGATCCATTGACGGATCTCCTTGCCCGCTTCGGCGAGCGCCTTCACGTCGTCGACGTCGAGTGTTTCGAGACGTTTGGCGATGCGTTCGGTCAGATTGTTGTGCTGCAGGAAGTCGCGGAAAGCCAGCGCCGTGGTGGCGAAACCGGTCGGCACGCGCACACCGGCTTCGGCGAGCTGGCTGATCATCTCGCCCAGCGACGCGTTCTTGCCGCCGACGATTTCGACATCGGTCATCCGCAACTGCTCGAACGGAACTACATACGCCTTGTCCTTTGCGACGGTAACTGCGTTAGTCATACAAGCCCCTAAGTGTGAAAGAAATTCACGGCTGTGCAAGTGGGCTTGAACACGGGCGGCCCATTGGAAGCTCGACCCCGTGCCTTGCACAACCTGTTGGAGAAGCAATCGCGATATCGGGAGCGTGCGGCCCCATGCGTGCTGCGCGCGGATGCTCGATAAAACACACGATTGAGCGGACTTGCCGCCCGATCTCCCGTGTTCAGCGCCCATTCGCGGCGGATAGCGCGGCGTTGGTCGACCGTTCGCGGTGAGTTAGACGCCAATCGCCTGCAATTGCTTATCCAACAGGTTGCCGCTATTCTACCGTGCCGACTCCTGAAATGTGGCAGTCGGACGAGAATTGCGCCTCGAATCGCGCCCGGCCCTGGCCTGCGGGCTTTTGCGAGGCTGCGCCGCTTCCCGCCCGAGGCCGTGGTACTGGCAGACTCTGCGCCGGCCGCCGCGGTTCAGCCGCCGGAGCGCCGCCCCGCGGCGGCGCGGTTCGATTCGGGCGCGCTTTACCGCTCACGCTTCCCGGCCCGTTTGCCGCTCACGTTCAAAGCCCCACTGATGCCGCCCACCGTATTCATCGTCTCAGACGGTACCGGGATTACTGCCGAAACCTTCGCGCATTCGATCCTCTCCCAGTTCGACCAGAAATTCCGCCTGGTTCGCGTGCCTTTCGTCGATTCGACCGAGAAGGCCTACGCGACGCTCGAAAAGATCAACGAGGCGGTCGTGCAGGAAGGCCGCCGTGCAATCGTCTTCACGACGCTCGTCGACAGTTCGTCGAACAAAATCGTCAAGGGCTCGAATGCGCTCGTGCTCGACATGTTCCAGACCTTCGTCGAGCCGCTCGAGCAGGAGCTCGAACTGAAGTCGAGCCACGCGATGGGCCGCGGCCACCAGAACGCCGACACCGAGGAGTACAAGAACCGGATCGAAGCGATCAACTTCTCGCTCGCGCACGACGACGGTCAATCGAACCGCAATCTCGCCGACGCGGACGTGATCCTCGTCGGCGTATCGCGCAGCGGCAAGACGCCGACGAGCCTTTATCTCGCGATGCAGTACGGCGTGAAGGCGGCGAACTATCCGCTGATTCCCGAGGACTTCGAACGCGGCAAGCTGCCGACGCCGCTGCTCGAACATCGGCAGAAGATGTTCGGGTTGTCGATCGATCCGCAGCGGCTGTCGGAGATCCGCAACGAGCGGCGGCCGGGCAGCAAGTACGCGGCACTGGAAAACTGCCGCTACGAAATCAACGAGGCCGAAGCGATGATGCGGCGTGAGGGGATCAAGTGGCTGTCGTCGACGCACAAGTCGATCGAGGAGATCGCGACGACGATCCTGCAGGAGATCAAGCTGGACCGCTCGTCTTATTGATATTGAGCGCCGTGGCGGCGGCATGGCGCCAGTGCGGGGCTTGCCCGCAACCGCCCGGCGCCGCCCTCGCCTACGCCTTCCGCCCGCGCCGCTGACGGCACTGCTCGAATACGCAGACAGCCGCCGCCGCGGCCACGTTCAGCGACTCCATCCCGCCCGGCTGCGGAATCGTCACGCGCAGCGACACGGCATCGCGCCAGGCCTGCGACACGCCCGCCCCTTCATTGCCGAACACCCACGCGAGCGGTCCACCCAGATCGCAATCGTAGATCGCCTCGGCGCCATGCGAATCGGTGATGACGATCGGCACCGCGAGACGTTCGATCAGCGCGTTCGTGTCGACGTCCTCGTGAATGTGCAGCAGGAAATGCGCGCCCATGCCCGAGCGCAGCACCTTCGAAGACCACGCGTACGCCGTGCCGGGCGCACAAAACACCTGCCCGATGCCCGCCGCCGCCGCGCTGCGCAGAATCGAGCCGACGTTGCCCGCATCCTGCACGCCGTCGAGCACGAGGCAGTTCTGATCGACACGCTCGGGCAGCGGCGTATCGAGCTTCTCGACCAGCAGCAGAATGCCGATGCCATGCACGACGTTCGAGAGCTGGCCGAACAGCGCATCCGGCAGCGTGACGAGCCGGTGATCCTCGATGCGCGACACGATGGCCTGCGCTTCGTCGTGACGCAGCGCGCCGTCGGTGACGATGCACAGTTCCGGCTGACCGGCGACGTCGAGATACGCGCTCGCGAGATGAAAACCTTCGAGCAGCGCATGGCCGCTGCGGCGCTGTTGATGCGTCGAGCCGGCCAGTGCCTTCAGGCGCTTGTAGAGCGGATTGTCCCGCGAGGTGATGGCTTTCACAGGCAGCGAAGGCGAAGAAAAATGGAAAAAGAGTGGATAGCGCGAGAGCGCCGGCCGTATTTTATGCCGTGCTCAACAAGCAGCGCCTGAAAGGCGCTCAGGAAGTACCCAGGCGGTACCTAGGCATCATCCCGGTGCCTTCCGAAATGCGGTTATTCACGCGACGCCCGTGCCGCGTTCATGCGGTACTTCATACAGCAGCGAATTAGCCAGGTGTCTTGCCGGGCATCGCGCTTGCGCCGACCTGCGCCGCCGTGGATGGATCAGCGCACCGGCACAACAACGACACCCGTGCCGAATCGCTGATACGCCTCGCGCACCGGCGCGAACGAACGCCGATGATGCTCGCAAGGCCCATGCTCGCGCAGCGCCGCCAGATGCTGCGGCGTGCCGTAACCGGCATGCGCGTCGAAACCGTAGACGGGATAGGCCTCATGCAGTTCGAGCAGCATGCGGTCGCGCGTAACCTTGGCGAGAATCGACGCGGCCGAAATGCTTTTGACGAGCGCATCGCCGCCGATCACCGCTTCGGCGCGCATGGCGAGCGTCGGGCAGCGGTTGCCGTCGATCCTCACGAGCGTCGGCACGACCGACAGCCCCTCCACCGCGCGCTTCATCGCGAGCATCGTCGCGTGCAGGATGTTCAGCGAGTCGATTTCCTCGACCGTTGCCGATGCGATGCAGTAGGCGAGCGCCCGCTCGACGATCTTGTCGTACAGCGCCTCGCGCTTTTTCGCGGTAAGCGCCTTCGAATCGTCGAGACCGCGAATCATCGGCTTGTCCGGATCGAAAATTACCGCCGCCGCCACGACCGGGCCCGCGAGCGGCCCGCGCCCGGCTTCGTCGACGCCGCAGACGATGTCGTCCGCGCTCTCGAAGTTCAGGCCCGCCTGGGCCGTGGTCTTGCGGCGCGGCACGCGTGCCGTGCTCATGCCCGCCCCGCCCGCCGGTCGACGACGCTCGCCACGACTTCCGCCGCCCGCTGCGCCGTGTTCTGCTTCAGCACGTGGTGCATCTCCGTGAAGATTTCCGTCAACGTGCGCCGGTTGGACTCGTCGCGCAGCTGTTTCAGCGTCGCCTCGGCGAGCGCCTGCGGCGTCGCGAAGTGCTGCAGGATCTCGGGCACCACGAAGCGCCCCGCCAGAATGTTCGGCAGGCCGACGTACGGCAGATAGCCCTGGCGGCGCATGATCTGGCCGGTCAGCCAGGGCACCTTGTAGGAAATGACCATCGGCTTTTTCAGCAGCGCGGCTTCGAGCGTGACGGTGCCGCTCTTCACGAGGATCGCGTCGGCGGCCGTCATCGCGAGCTGCGACTGGCCTTCGGTGATGGTCAGCGCGAGGCCCGGATGCGCCTCGACGAGCGGCTGCAGCTGCGCGCGCAACGCGGGCGTGGCCGCCGGCATCACGAAGCGCACGCCGGGCTCCTGGTGCTGCATCATCTCCATCGCCGCGAAGAACGTCGGGCCGATCAGGTCGATCTCGGAGCGCCGGCTGCCGGGCAATACCGCGATCACCGGACCGCTTTCGGCAAGACCGAGCGTGCGGCGCGCGCCGAGCGTGTCGGGTTCAAGCGGAATCTGGTCGGCCAGCGGATGCCCCACGTACGATGCCGCGACGCCCGATTTTTCGAGCAGCGCCGTTTCGAACGGGAACACGCACAGCATGTGGTCGACCGCCTTGGCGATTTTCTTGATGCGCCCGCCGCGCCACGCCCAGATGGACGGACAGACGAAGTGCACGGTCGGAATGCCGGCGTCGCGCAGCGCATGTTCGAGCCCGAAGTTGAAATCGGGCGCGTCGACGCCGACGAACACCGACGGCGGCTCGGCGAGCAGCTGGCGCTTCAGTTCATTGCGAATGCCTAGGATTTCGGGAATGTGCCGCAGCGCTTCGACGTAACCGCGCACCGTAAGCTTTTCCATCGGCCAGTGCGCGTCGAAGCCCGCGGCCATCATGCGCGGACCGCCGATGCCGTAGTACTGCGTGCCGTCCGGCAGGCGGCTTGCGAGGCCGTCGAGCAGCGACGCAGCGAGCAGATCGCCGGACGGCTCGCCGGCCACCATCGCGACGCGCAGCGGGCTGGGTTGCAACGCCATCGTCTAGCGGATGATGCCGCGCTGCGACGCTTCGACGAACGCGAGCAGCGTCTGCACCGGAGCGTCGCCGTCGCCGCCGGCGGCGGCGAGTTCGCGCAGTTGCACCTTCGCCTCTTCGAGCGACAGGCCGTTCTTGTACAGCACGCGATACGCCGTGCGCAGCACCGAGATCGCATCGGCCGAGAAGCCGCGGCGGCGCAGGCCTTCGACGTTGATGCCGTGCGGCTCCGCCTTGTTGCCCGCGGCGATCACGTATGGCGGGACGTCCTGCACGAGCGCCGACGCGCCGCCGAGCATCGAGTGCGCGCCGATGCGCACGAACTGGTGCACGCCCGACATGCCGCCGATGATCGCGTGGTCGCCGATCGTCACGTGGCCGGCCATCTGCGCGTTGCTCGACAGGATCACGTTGCTGCCGACGTGGCAGTCGTGGCCGATATGCACATAGGCCATGATCCAGTTGTCGTCGCCGAGCGTCGTGACGCCCGCGTCCTGCACCGTGCCGGTATGGATCGTCGTGAATTCGCGGATCGTGTTGCGGTTGCCGATCACGAGTCGCGTCGGCTCATCCTTGTACTTCATGTCCTGCGGACGGCCGCCGACCGATGCGTAATGGCCGATGCGGTTGTCTTCGCCGATCGTGGTGTGGCCTTCGATCACGCTGTGCGAACCGACCGTGCTGCGCGCGCCGATCGTCACGTGTGCGCCGATCACGGCATAGGGGCCGACTTCGACGGATTCGTCGAGTTGCGCGCCCGCTTCGATGATCGCAGTGGGATGAATCCTGCTCATGCGTCCTCGCTTCTGATTCTGTTGCGTTGTCTGGATGGGCGTGCCACGGACCGGCCGCGCGAATCGCGCCGCCGCGTGCCCGCCGAACGGCTCAGGCGTCCTTGTCCGTGTGCCGCACCGCGCACATCAGATCGGCTTCCGCCGCCACGACTCCATCCACTTCGGCACGCGCCTTGAACTTCCAGATGCCGCGCATGTGACGCTCGAACGTGCAGTTCAGGATCAGCTGATCGCCCGGCTCCACCACGCGCTTGAAACGCGCGTTGTCGATGCCGACGAACAGGTACAGCGTGTTCGACGGATCGCTCGGCTCTTCCGAGAACGTCAGCAGCGCCGCGGTCTGCGCGAGCGCTTCGAGAATCAGCACGCCTGGCATCACCGGCCGCGTCGGGAAATGTCCCTGGAAATACGGCTCATTGATCGACACGTTCTTCAACGCTTTGATGCTCTTGTGCGGTTCGAGTTCGAGCACCCGGTCGACCAGCAGGATCGGATAACGATGCGGCAGCAGCGTGAGAATCTTATGAATGTCGAGATTGATTTTTTCGGTGCTCATGGTGTTTCTGCTCACGCGTTGAATGCGCGATGATGACTGCGGATGCTGGTGCAGGTAGGTTGAAAACGCGCGCGGCCGGCGCCCGCGAGGTCCGCTGCGACCAGGGCGGCGGCCCTGCCGCCCGGTCACGGCAACCGGCTCTGCTTCATGATGCTCGCCCGCTATTTTACGCGGTGCCGGCGCGCCGCCGGGATTTCTTAGAGCGGATTGCCCGCGGCCTCGCCTGTCGCGCCGCCGGTCTTGTCTGCGGCGGCGCTTTCGAGCGCCTTGATGCGGTCGCGCAGCTTGTCGATATTGCGCAGCAGCGCCGCGCTCCTGTTCCAGTCCGCGTGATTCACGGCCGGGAACGCACTCGTGTAGATGCCGGGCTTCGGCAGCGACTTCGAAACGCCCGACTTCGCCGTGACGATCACGTAGTCGGCCAGCGTGACGTGCCCGGCAATGCCGACCGCGCCGCCGATCATGCAGTGACGGCCGATCGTCGTGCTGCCCGCGATACCCGCGCAGCCCGCGATGACCGTGTATGCGCCGACCTTGCAGTTGTGGCCGATCTGCACGAGGTTGTCGATCTTCACGCACTCCTCGATGATCGTGTCGGCCATCGCACCGCGGTCGATCGTCGTGTTCGCGCCGATTTCGACGTCGTTCGCGACCGACACGCCGCCGACCTGCGGAATCTTCACCCAGCTGCCGGTGCGCGCCTCGCCCTCGCCGACAAAATCCGGCGCGAAGCCGAACCCGTCCGAGCCGATCACGGCACCCGCGTGCACGATCACGCGCTCGCCGAGCTGACAGCCGTGGTAGACCGTGACGTTCGGATACAGATGCGAGTGGGCGCCGACGCGCGTGCCGCGGCCGATCACCACATTGGCGTCGAGCCGCACGTGCTCCCTAATCACCGCGCCGGCTTCGACCGTGACGCGCGGACCGATCACCGCGCTCGCGGCGACCTGGGCCGAGGCATCGATCGTTGCGCTCGGATGCACGCCGGGCGCCGCTTTCGGCGTGGCGAGGTCGATGAAGGTCTGGGCAATGCGCGCGAAGTAAGCGTACGGATTCGGCGTGACGATGAAATTACGGCCATCGGGCGAAGCCAGCTTCGCGAGGTCGCCGGCATTGATCAGCACCGCGCCCGCACGGGTCGTTTCGACCTGCGACAGATACTTCGGATTGGCGAGGAACGCCAACTGGTCCGGGCCCGCCTGATCGAGCGGCGCAAGACTGCCCACGCGCTGCGAACCGTTTCCGACTACTTCACCGCCGAACCGCCGGACGATGTCCTCGAGCGTAAATGCCATGCCTATCCTGTCTCCTACCTGTTCAATCCAAGCCATCGGCGGACACGCGCCGGCGCAGGCTCACGGCCATGCGCCACGCGATGACCGTTAGTTGCCCGATGCCGCCAGCGCCTTCAGCACCTGGTCGGTGATATCGATGCGCGGGCTCACGTACACCGCTTCCTGCACGATCAGATCGTAGTGCTGCGTCTCGGCGATCTGCTTGATGACCTTGTTCGCGCGATCGAGCACCGCCGCGAGTTCTTCGTTGCGGCGCTGGTTGAGGTCTTCGCGGAACTCGCGCTGCTTGCGCTGGAAGTCCGAGTCGAGCTGCGACAGATCGCGCTGCTTCTGCGCGCGGTCGGCCGCCGACATCGACGCGCCGTTCTTGTCGAGCGCATCGGACATCGACTTGAGCTTCTGCGCCATGTCGGCGAGATCCTTGTCGCGCTTCGCGAATTCGGCTTCGAGCTTGAGCTGTGCGGCCTTTGCCGCCGCCGATTCGCGCAGGATACGGTCGGAATTCACCGCGGCGATCCTCGCCTCCTGCGCATGCGCAACCCCGACTCCCAAGGTCATGGCCAGCGCCAATGCGCACGCTACACGTTTCGAAAACATACCGGTTAGCAAAGTCATCCTCTCGATACCGTAGTTTGGCCGGGCCGCCGCCGGAAACCGATCGCGGCCGGAACCGCCCGCCGCGCGATCAGAACGCCGTCCCGATCTGGAACTGGAACTTCTGATACTGGTCGCCTTCATGCTTGATAAGCGGGAAGCCGAGGCTCAGCTTGAGCGGGCCGATCGGCGAAATCCACGCGAGACCCACGCCGTAGCCGTAGCGCAGGCCGTTCGCGCCGGTGCTCGCGCAGCCGCTCGACGTACAGCTTGCCTGGCCCCAGACGTTACCGCCGTCAAGGAATGTGAACACACGCAGCGTGCGGTCGTAGCCGGTGCCCGGCAGCGGGAACGTCAGTTCGACGTTGCCGACGAGCATCTTCGAGCCGCCGATCGGATCGTTGGTCTTGCCGTCGCGCGGACCGAGCGAGCTCGGCTCGTAGCCCCGCACCGAACCGATACCGCCCGCGTAGTAGTTCTTGAAAATCGGGTAAGGCTTGCCGCCGAGGCCGTTACCGTAGCCGCCCTGGAAGTTGAAGCCCAGCACGAAGCCGCGCGCGAACGAGTAATAGTACTGCGCGTTGATGTCGGCCTTGTAGTACTGCGTGCCGCCGATCGGCGTGCCGTATTCGGCGTTCGCCTGCGTGAAGTAGCCGCGGCTCGGCACCAGCGCGCTGTCGCGCGCATCACGCGACCAGCCGACCGTCAGCGGGACGTTGTTCGACACGCGGCCGAACTCGTTCACGTAGTCGATATAGCTTTGCGGCGTGTTCGAGTCGATGTCGAGCTGGTTCTGCTCGAAGCCCGCGCCGAAATACACCGTGTCGACTTCCGAGAACGGAATACCGAACTTCAGGTCGGCACCGGCCGTAACGATCTTGAAGCTCGAATCGGTCGAGTAGTACAGCGGCTGATACGTGCGGTAGTAGACGTCGGTAATGCGCTTGATGCCATCGACCGTGAAGTACGGATCGACCTGCGTGACCGTCAGCGTGCGGTACGTCTTCGCGGTATTGACGTTCACCGACAGGCTCGTGCCCGAACCGAACACGTTGTCCTGCGAGACACCGGCCGACAGCACCACCTTGTCCGTCGACGAGAAACCCGCGCCGAGCGTGATCGCGCCGGTCGGCTTTTCGGCAACCTTGACGTCGATGTCCACCTGGTCGGGCGTGCCTTCCACTGGCACCGTAGTCACGTCGACGTCGGTGAAGTAGCCGAGACGGTTGATACGGTCCTTCGACAGCGCGAGGCGGTTCGAATCGAACCACGAGCTTTCGAGCTGGCGCATTTCGCGGCGCACCACTTCGTCGCGCGTACGCGTGTTGCCGACCACGTTGATGCGGCGCACATAGACGCGGCGGCTCGGGTCCACCTGCAGCGTGAGGTCGACCGTGTGGTTGTTCTGGTCGATCTGCGGCTGCGCATTGACGGTGGCGAACGCATAGCCGTATTCGCCGAGCTTGTCGACGATCGCCTTCGTGGTGGCCTGCAGCTTTTCGGCCGAGAAGCGGTCGCCCGGCTTGATCTTGATCAGCTTCTTGAGTTCCGCTTCGCGGTCGAGCAGATTGCCGGCGAGGCGGATGTTCGAAATCGTGTACGGCTGGCCTTCGTGCAGCGTGACCGTCAGGTACATGTCCTTCTTGTCCGGCGTGATCGACACCTGGGTCGATTCGATGCTGAACTCGAGGTAGCCGCGATTCAGGTAGTACGAACGGATGTTCTCGAGGTCGCCGGTGAGCTTGTCTTTCGCGTACAGGTCGTTCTTGGTGTACCACGAGAACCAGTTCGGCGTGGACAGCTGCATTTCGTCGCGCAGCGTGCCGGTGCTGAACGCCTTGTTGCCGATGAAGTTGATCTGGCGGATCTTCGCGCTCGGACCTTCGGCCACCGAGAACAGCACCGCGACGCGATTGCGGTCGATCGGCGTGATCGTGGTGGTGACTTCGGCCGCGTAGTAGCCGCGCGTCAGATACTGACGCTTCAGCTCCTGCTCGGCCTTGTCGACGAGCGCCTTGTCGAAGTAGCGGCCTTGCGACAGCCCGACCGCGCGCAGCGCCTTGGTCAGGTTGTCCTTCTCGAACTCGTGAATGCCGGCGAAGTCGATCGTGCCGATCGCGGGACGCTCCTGCACCTGCACGATGACGACGTTGCCCTCGGTCGCGATCTTGACGTCGTTGAAGAAGCCGGTCGCATAGAGCGCGCGAATTGCTTCGGACGCCTTGTCGTCGCTAAAGGTATCGCCTTGCTTGATGGGCAGATACGCGAACACCGTACCGGGTTCGACGCGTTGCAATCCCTCAATGCGAATGTCTTGCACCACGAAGGGCGTCGTTGCGTGAGCAACCAGCCCATGCGCGGCGAACGCCGCGGCTATAACCGTCTTCGGACCAAAGCGATGAGGTTTAAACAACGTGCTTCCCCAGTGTGTATAGCTGCATCAGGCCGGGCGGCCGCCCTCGAGAACGCCGCCGGACACTTTAAAAATGGATTAAACGAGCCAGATCGTTGAACAGCGCAATCGCCGACAGCGCGACGATGCAGGCGAGACCCGCCCTCTGAAAAACGAGTTGCCAACGATCAGAGACAACTTTACCGGTTACAGCTTCAACCAAATAATATAACAGATGCCCCCCGTCCAATACCGGAATCGGTAGCAGGTTCAGCACACCGAGACTGATGCTGACAAGGGCGAGGAACGACAGGAACGCCGAAGGCCCCAGGCGCGCGCTCTTTCCCGCGTAGTCGGCGATCGTCACGGGACCCGACAGGTTCTTCAGCGACGCCTCGCCGACGATCATCCGCCCGAACATGCGCACCGAGTACACCGCGAGGTCCCACGTGCGGCGCGCGCCGAGCCGCAGGCTTTCGAGCGGCCCGTAGCGCACCTCGATCGACGGCACCTGGGTCGCCAGTTCGGCGCCGATGCGGCCGATCTGCTGGCCAGTCGCCGCGTCGCGCTGCAACTGCGGCACGATACTGAGCTCGTCGAGGGTGCCCGCCGCATGACCGCCGCGGCCGCCGCGCTCCACCTGCAGCCTGAGCGGTTCGCCGGCGTGCGATTTTACATAAGCAATGAAGGCCGCGGCATTATCGGCCGGCGTGCCGTCGATCGCGCGCAGCCGGTCGCCCGTGACGAGCCCGGCCTTCTGCGCCGCGCTGCCCGCCTGGATACCGGCCACCGTAAGCTTGCCGCCGCCGGGCTCGAAGCCGAGGTGCGACATGAAATCGTCGTCGACGTCCTTCTCGGCGAGGCCGCGCAGGTCCATCGGGAAATCGGACGTGCCGTGCGCGTCCTTCGCGACGAGCACGATGTGCTTGTGATCGAACGCGGCGCCGAGCAGCTTCCAGCGCAGATCCGACCAGGAGCGCACCGGCTCGGTCTGATCGGCGCCGTCCGCGCGCACGCCGACGATCGTCTCGCCGCCCTCGAAGCCGGCCAGTGCGGCCGGCGTATTCGGCGCGGGCGTCGCGAGCACGGCCGACGGTTCCGTCACGCCGGTGGCGAACACCAGCGCAAACAGGACGATGGCGAGCAGGAAATTGGCGACCGGCCCCGCCGCGACGATCGCAAAGCGCCGCCACACCGACTGCCGGTTGAACGCATGCGGTAAATCCGCGGCGGGAATCGCCGCAGCGCCCGTCTCGCGCTCGTCGAGCATCTTCACGTAACCGCCGAGCGGCAACGCGGCAATCGTCCACTCGGTGCCCGTCTTCGGGCTCACCCACTGGACCAGCGGCTTGCCGAAGCCGATCGAAAAACGCAGCACCTTCACGCCGCACAAACGCGCGACGCTGTAATGCCCGTACTCGTGGACCACCACGAGTACGCCAATCGCAACCGCGAAAGCGAGCAGTTCGATCAGCAGGTTCATGAACGCCTCACTGGACGGCGCGTTCCGTGCGACGGGCGCCGTCGGGCAGGCGCGCGATGAATGCGGCCGCGGCGCGGCGCGCGGCGGCGTCCGCCTCGATGACGTCGTCGAGCGCGTGCGCGCTGCGGTTCGGCAACGCGGAGAGCACCGAGTCGACCACCTCGGCGATCGCCATGAAGCCGATGCGGCGCGCGAGGAACGCTTCCACCGCGATCTCGTTCGCGGCATTGAGCGCGGCGCTGGCGATGCCGCCCTCCGCGAGCGCCTTCATCGCGAGCGCGAGGCACGGGAAGCGCGCGTAGTCGGGTTTTTCGAACGACAGCGAGGCGATCTGGGCGAGATCGAGCTGCGCGACGCCCGAATCGACGCGCTCGGGGAACGCGAGCGCATGCGCGATCGGCGTGCGCATGTCGGGGTTGCCGAGTTGCGCGAGCACCGAGCCGTCCACGTACGACACGAGCGAATGGATCACGCTCTGCGGATGGATCAGCACCTCGATGCGCTCGCCCGGCAGGTTGAACAGCCAATGCGCCTCGATCACTTCGAGACCCTTGTTCATCATCGTGGCCGAATCGACCGAAATCTTGCGGCCCATTACCCAGTTCGGGTGCTTGCAGGCTTCGTCAGGCGTCACGTCGACGAGCGTGGCCCGCTCGCGCGTGCGGAACGGCCCGCCCGACGCGGTCAGGATGATCTTCGAGACGCCGCCATGCTGCGATGCCTCGTGCGGCAGGCATTGGAAAATCGCGTTGTGTTCGCTGTCGACCGGCAGCAGCACCGCGCCGTGGTCGCGCACCGCGTCCATGAAGATCGCGCCGGACATCACCAGCGCTTCCTTGTTCGCCAGCAGGATGCGCTTGCCCGCGCGCGCCGCGGCAAGGCTCGGCGCGAGACCGGCCGCGCCGACGATCGCCGCCACCACCGTATCGCAACCGTCGCTCTTTGCGACGTCGACGAGCGCTTGCGGCCCGTAGGCGACCTCGGTCCTGCTGCCCGCTTCGCGCAGCCGTGCGGCGACCTTGGCGGCCGTGTCGGCATCGCCGACCACCGCCACTTCGGGCGCAAAGCGCAAGCATTGCTCGACGAGCTTGTCGCCGTTGCGATGCGCGGACAGCGCGTAAATCGAAAAACGCTCGGGATGGCGCGCGACGACGTCGAGCGTACTGTCTCCAATCGAGCCCGTGGAACCGAGCAATGTCAGACGTTTTTGCATATCTCTTTCTCTAGCCGAGCAGCAGCATGGCAAGCGGCAGCACCGGCAATAATGCGTCGATGCGGTCGAGCACGCCGCCGTGGCCCGGCAGCAAACCGCTCGAGTCCTTCACGCCGGCCTGGCGCTTCAGCATCGATTCGAACAGGTCGCCGACCACGCTGAAGGCCACCAGCAAGGTCAGTGCGAGCACGGTGCGCACGGCGCCCCATTGCGCCAGCAGCGCAGAATACAGGGTTGGCTCGAACGCGTGCAAAAAGACCGCCGCCGCCGCGACGATCATGACCAGCAGCCAGCCGCCGATCGCGCCCTCCCAGGTTTTACCCGGACTGATGGCCGGCGCCAGCTTGTGTTTCCCGAAAGCCTTTCCCGAGAAGTATGCGCCGATATCGGCGAGCCATACCAGCAGCAGCAGCGACAGCACGAACGGCACGCCTTGCATGCGCGCGGCGACGAGAGCATGCCAGCACGCGACGAATCCGACAATGCCGGCAAGAAACAGAAAGGTGCGCCATGCGCCCTGCGCGAGCGCGGGCTTGCGCAGCAGCACGAACGGACCGGCGATCACCCAGAAGATCGCGGCGGCCTTGAAAAGCGAACGGGCCTCCGCGATGCCCGTGCCGAGCCGCGTGCTCGCGACCAGCGCGAGCGCCGCCAGCAGCGCGTAGACCACCGGGCCGGCGCCGCCGACCTTGAGCAGGCGCGCCCACTCCCACGCGGCGAACACGACGACGAAAGCGATCAGCGCGCCGAACGCGCCGACCGGCGCGAACAGCGTGACAGGCAGGAACACGGCCAGCAGGACGATCGCCGTGATGACACGGGTCTTTAGCATGGAAGCGAATCGACGTTCTGCGATTGCGGCTCGAGCTGGGCGCTGGTACGGCCGAAGCGGCGCTCGCGATCGCCGTACGAGGCGATGGCATGAGCGAGCGCGTCGGCGTCGAAATCCGGCCAGAACGTGTCGGTGAAATAGAACTCGGTGTAGGCCAGCTGCCACAGCAGGAAATTGCTGACGCGGCGCTCGCCGCCGGTACGGATGAAGAGATCGGGCTCGGGCGCGTAGGCCATCGACAGATGCTCGGCGAACGAGTCTTCGTTCACCTCGACCGGCTTGCCCGCCGCCGCCGACTGCTCGGCGAGCTTGCGGGTGGCCTGCATGATGTCCCAGCGGCCGCCGTAGTTCGCGGCGATGGTCAGCGTGAGACGGGTGTTGCGCGCGGTCTTGGTTTCCGCGCGCCTGATCAGGTCGCGAATTCTCACGTCGAAACGCTCGAGATCGCCGACCACGCGCAGGCGGATGCCATTCGCGTGCAGCTTGCCGATCTCGCGCTCGAGCGCGGTGACGAAGAGGCGCATCAGGAACGACACCTCTTCGTTCGGGCGGCGCCAGTTCTCCGAACTGAAGGCGAACAGCGTCAGATATTCGACGCCCCGCTGCGCGCACGCCTCGACGGCCGAGCGCACCGCGTCGACGCCGCGCGTATGGCCCGCCACGCGCGGCAGACGCCGCTTGGTGGCCCAACGGCCGTTGCCATCCATGATGATCGCGATATGTCGCGGCACCGCGGCGACTTCAGGCACGCGCACGGTTGAGCTGGTATAGGTCATGGCCGTCGGGACAGTAATGCCAGTAAAGAAGTGGAAACCAGAAGGGACTGAGCCGAACGGCGTCAGACCGTCATGATCTCGGCTTCTTTCGTCGTGACGAGCTTGTCGATTTCGGCGACGAACTTGTCCGTCAGCTTCTGGACGTCGTCACCCGCGCGGCGCTCGTCGTCTTCGGAAATTTCCTTGTCCTTGACGAGCTTCTTCAGTTGCTCGTTGGCGTCACGGCGCAGATTGCGCACGGCCACCTTGGCGGTTTCCGCTTCGCTGCGCACGACCTTGGTCAGTTCGCGGCGGCGCTCTTCGGTCAGCGCAGGCATCGGCACGCGGATCACGTCGCCGTGAGTGGCCGGGTTCAGACCCAGGTCCGACTCGCGGATCGCCTTTTCGACGACCTGGACCATCTTCTTTTCCCACGGCTGCACGCCAATCGTACGCGCGTCGATCAGCGTGAGGTTCGCAACCTGCGAAATCGGCACCGGCGAGCCATAGTAGTCGCACTGGATATGATCGAGCAGGCCCGTGTGCGCACGGCCCGTGCGGATCTTCGACAGGTCGTTCTTGAACGCGTCGATCGAGCGCTGCATCTTCTGCTCCGCGCCCTTCCTGATATCAGCCACAGACATTTTTAAACCTCCGAACCTTCAAAACGGTGCGAGCCGCCCGGCACGCGCGATGCGGCGGCCCGGGCTCGCGTCAAAGCCCACGTAACGTAAAACGAAGTTTACACGTGGACGAGGGTGCCCTCGTCCTCACCTTGTACGATGCGCTTGAGCGCACCCGGCTTGACGATCGAAAACACGCGGATCGGCAGCTTCTGGTCGCGGCACAGCGCGAATGCCGTCGCGTCCATCACCTGCAGATTGCGGCCGATCGCTTCGTCGAAGCTGATCGTGGTGTAACGGGTCGCGCTCGGATCCTTCTTCGGATCGGCCGAATAGACACCGTCCACCTTGGTGGCCTTCAGCACCACTTCCGCGCCGATTTCCGAGCCGCGCAGCGCGGCCGCCGTGTCGGTCGTGAAGAACGGGTTGCCGGTGCCGGCCGCGAAGATCACGACCCTGCCTTCCTCGAGCTGGCGGATCGCGCGGGGCCGGATGTACGGCTCGACGACCTGATCCATGCGCAACGCCGACTGCACGCGCGCCTCGATACCGGCGTGGCGCATCGCGTCCTGCAGCGCCAGCGCGTTCATCATCGTGGCCAGCATGCCCATGTAGTCGGCCGTCGCGCGGTCCATGCCCGCCGCGCCGCCGGCGACGCCACGGAAAATATTGCCGCCGCCGATCACCACGGCCAGCTGCGTTCCGAGACGAACCACTTCGGCCACGTCCGCCACCATTCGTTCGATGGTCGCGCGATTGATGCCGAAGGCATCGTCGCCCATCAGAGCTTCACCGGAGAGTTTGAGCAGGACGCGTTTATAGGCAGTGGGCATAGAGGTATCCAGATCGCGCAGAACAGGGCAACAACAAGGGACTAATGTAGGGGTGAAACGCTGATTCGGGCAAGCGCCGCCAAATTGACGAACCCTGGGGTTCGCCGGCGGCGGCCGCGCGGCGGGGGTCAACCCGTGCACGGCCTTGCGGCGCCGCCGAGCGCGGCGAAGTCCTGCTTCGCCGCGGGTCCAACGGTACGGCTATGAAGCTTAGGTAAGGCTTATTGTTGCTTTGCAGCAGCGACCTGGGCGGCCACTTCCGCGGCGAAGTCGTCCTGCTTTTTCTCGATGCCTTCGCCGACCACGAACAGCGCGAACTTCTGCACGCTCGAATTCGCCGCCTTCAGCATCTGTTCGATCGTCTGCTTGTCGTTCTTCACGAACGTCTGATTCAGCAGCGACACTTCCTTCAGGTACTTCTGCACGCTACCGTCGACCATCTTCGCGACGATTTCAGCCGGCTTGCCCGATTCGGCGGCCTTCTGCTCAGCGATGCTGCGTTCCTTGGCGATCAGGTCCGCCGGCACGTCGTTCGACGACAGCGAAACCGGCTTCATGGCGGCGATGTGCATAGCGACATCCTTGCCGACCTGCTCGTCCGCGCCGGTGTACTCGACCAGCACGCCGATGCGCGTGCCGTGCAGATACGCGGCCAGCTTGTTGGCGGTATCGAAGCGCTCGAAGCGGCGGATCGACAGGTTTTCGCCGATCTTGCCGACCAGCGCGAGGCGCACCGCGTCGACGGTCGAGCCGTCGAGCGGCAGTGCCGACAGCGCGGCGACGTCAGCCGGGTTCTGCGTTGCGACCAGTTCCGCAACCTTCTTCGAGAAAGCGAGGAAGTCGTCGTTCTTCGAAACGAAGTCGGTTTCGCAGTTCAGTTCGACGAGCGAACCAGCGTTGCCGTTGATGAACGAGGCGACGACGCCTTCAGCCGTCACGCGCGATGCCGCCTTGCTCGCCTTGTTGCCGAGCTTCACGCGCAGCAGTTCTTCAGCGCGCGCCAGATCGCCGTCGGCTTCCGTCAGTGCCTTCTTGCATTCCATCATCGGCGCGTCGGTCTTTGCGCGCAGTTCTGCAACCATGCTTGCGGTAATTGCCGCCATCATTTGCTCCTTGGGTTCTGTCTGTCACACGCCGCCCGCATTTCGATGCCGGCGGCAGGAATTCGTTTCAGCGTTTTCGCGAATTTTTGCGAGCGACGCGCGAGGCGCCGCCTGAAGCACTCTGCCAGATGCCTGTTACAACGCTTGTTACAGGCGTCGCGGCTTAAAAAAAGGGGGCCTGTAAGAAGCCCCCTTTTTTGCCGGACACGGGGCAGCTTTACGCTTCTCCGTTGACCTCGACGAACTCGTCGCCGTCACCGCCGCGGGCAGCCTGGACCACTTCGTTGACCGCGTTCGCACGGCCTTCGAGGATCGCGTCGGCCACGCCAGCCGCGTACAGTGCGACGGCCTTGCTGGCGTCGTCGTTACCCGGGATCACGTAGTCCACGCCTTCCGGCGAGTGGTTCGTATCGACCACGGCGATAACCGGAATGCCGAGCTTGTTCGCTTCGGTCACGGCAATCTTGTGGTAGCCGACGTCGACGACGAAGATCGCGTCCGGAATGCCGCCCATGTCCTTCACGCCGCCGATCGACTTTTGCAGCTTGGCCATTTCGCGTTCGAATAGCAGCGCTTCCTTCTTGCTCATGCGCTCGGTTTCACCGGCTTCCAGCGCCGCTTCCATGTCCTTCAGGCGCTTGATCGAAACCTTCAGCGTCTTGAAGTTGGTCAGCATGCCGCCGAGCCAGCGCGCGTTGACGAACGGCATACCGGCGCGCTGCGCTTCCTGGGCGATCGTGTCGCGCGATTGACGCTTCGTGCCGACGAACAGGATCGTGCCGCGGTTCGATGCCAGCTGACGCGCGTA
Source organism: Burkholderia sp. Ax-1724 (assembly GCF_011752995.1). Taxonomy (GTDB): domain Bacteria; phylum Pseudomonadota; class Gammaproteobacteria; order Burkholderiales; family Burkholderiaceae; genus Paraburkholderia. The sequence goes on along the minus strand of NZ_VWWL01000017.1, from coordinate 143,974 downwards.
CTTCAGCGCGTCGTTGTACATCGGCAGCGTCTTTTCGAGGTTGATGATGTGAATCTTGTTGCGATGACCGAAAATGAAAGGGGCCATCTTCGGGTTCCAGAAGCGCGTTTGGTGGCCGAAATGGACACCGGCTTCCAGCATTTGACGCATCGTAACTGCCATGAAATTCTCCACGAGGGTTGGGTCTTAAGCCGGCTGCCGCATCGGCCGCGCCCGCCTTCTTCCGGCTGGAACGCGGCGACACCCTGGATGCGCCGGCTTGCGAATGAGTTGCCTGCACTGCTTTTGCACTAACTACTTTCTCACCCGCGGCACAAGCAACCAGCGCCGCGAGAAGCCTTTCCCGCCCCACCCTTATTTGCATCATTCACATGACTCGCGTCAATGCAATAAAAACTGGGCGTGGATCGACTTAGCCGAAGATTATAGCACGCGACTATCGACCGACTCAACCCGCGCCGATGGCCGCCGCCGGCCTCGCCGCCCATCGGCGGAAGATCGCACGGGGCGCCCGCAAAACGCCCCGCCCGCTTGCAAAAGCCTGCGGCAGCCGGAATATGGTGCGATAATCCCGCAATAAATCGCATTTCAGGCCCGACTCATGGCTATTACCCTCAAAAACGACCACGATATCGCACAGATGCGCGTCGCTTGCCGGCTCGCCAGCGAAGTGCTCGACTACATCACGCCGTTCGTCAAGGCCGGCGTCACGACGGGCGAACTCGACCGCCTCTGTCACGAATACATGCTGAAGGAACAGGGCACCGTTCCCGCGCCGCTCAATTACCAGCCGCCCGGCTACCCGCCCTATCCGAAAGCCACCTGCATTTCCGTCAACGACGTGATCTGCCACGGCATTCCGGGCGACAAGGCGCTCAAGAACGGCGACGCGCTCAACATCGACATCACCGTCATCAAGGAAGGCTATTTCGGCGACACGAGCCGCATGTTCATCGTCGGCGAAGGCTCGATCATGGCGAAGCGCCTCGTGCAGGCCACCTTCGAATGCATGTGGCTCGGCATCGACCAGGTGCGCCCCGGCGCGCATCTCGGCGACATCGGCTATGCGATCCAGAAGCACGCCGAAGGCCTCGGCTACAGCGTGGTGCGCGAATATTGCGGCCACGGCATCGGCACCGTGTTCCACGAAGACCCGCAGATCCTGCACTACGGCCGCCCCGGCACCGGCATCGAACTGCAGGCCGGCATGATCTTCACGATCGAGCCGATGATCAACGCGGGCCGCCGCGACATCCGCACGATGCCGGATCATTGGACCGTCAAGACTCGCGACCGCAGCCTGTCGGCGCAGTGGGAACACACGGTGCTCGTCACGGAAACCGGCTACGACGTGCTGACCGTGTCGGCCGGCACGCCCGCGCGGCCGCCCGTCGTCGCCGCGACCGCCTGAGCGGGCCCGCCCTCACCGCCGCCCGCCAATGAGCAGCGTTCCAGCCGTCACCCCATCCCATGCCACGTCGCTCAAGGCGGACTACAAAGTGGCCAAAGCCCAGTTGCTGGAGCGCTTCCGGACGGCCACCAACGTCGACGCGCTGATGGCCGCCCTCGCGCGCGCCACCGACGGCTCGCTGCGCGCCGCCTGGGAGACCTGCGAGCTGCCCGGCGAGTTCGCGCTCGTCGCGGTCGGCGGCTATGGACGCGGCGAGCTGGCGCCGCATTCCGACATCGACATTCTGGTCTTGCTGCCCGACGCGCCGCTCGAGCATGCCGAAGCACGCATCGAGCGCTTCATCAGCCTCGCGTGGGATCTCGGGCTCGAACTCGGCAGCAGCGTGCGCAGCGTGTCGCAATGCCTCGAGGAAGCGGCCAACGACGTCACCGTGCGCACCTCGCTGCTCGAAGCGCGGCGCATCACCGGCAGCGCCGCGCTGTTCGACGACTTCGCGGCGCGCTACCGCGAGGCGCTCGACCCGAAGGCGTTCTTCACGGCGAAGGTGCTCGAAATGCGCCAGCGCCACGCGAAATTTCAGGACACGCCCTACGCGCTCGAACCGAACATCAAGGAGAGCCCGGGCGGGCTGCGCGACCTGCAGCTGATCCTGTGGATCACGCGGGCGGCCGGCTTCGGCAGCAGCTGGCGCGAACTCGAAGCGCGCGGGCTTATCACCGAGCGCGAGGCGCGCGAGCTGCGCCGCAACGAGGGCTTCCTGAAGGCGCTGCGCGCCCGGCTGCACGTGACCGCCGGGCGCCGCCAGGACATTCTCGTGTTCGACCTGCAGACGCCCGTCGCCGAAAGCTTCGGCTACAAGCCGACCGCGACCAAGCGCGCGAGCGAACAGCTGATGCGCCGCTACTACTGGGCCGCGAAGGCCGTCACGCAACTCGCAACGATCCTGATCCAGAACGTCGAGGCGCAGTTGTTCCCGAGCACGAGCGGCATCACGCGCGTGCTGTCGGCGCGCTTCGTCGAAAAACAGGGCATGCTCGAAATCGCCGCCGACGACGTGTTCCAGCGCGAGCCGAACTCGATCCTCGAAGCGTTCCTGCTGTACGAGCAGACGCCCGGCGTGAAGGGCCTGTCGGCGCGCACGCTGCGCGCGATCTACAACGCGCGCGACGTGATGGACCAGCACTGGCGGCGCGATCCGGAGAACCGCCGGCTCTTCATGGCTATCCTCAAACAGCCGGCCGGCATCACGCACGCGCTGCGGCTCATGAACCAGACCAGCGTGCTCGGGCGCTATCTGCTGAATTTCCGCCGCATCGTCGGGCAGATGCAGCATGACCTCTATCACGTCTACACGGTCGATCAGCACATCCTGATGGTGCTGCGCAATCTGCGCCGCTTCGCGGTCGCCGAGCACGTGCACGAATATCCGTTCTGCAGCCAGTTGATCGCGAACTTCGACCGGCCGTGGGTGCTGTACGTGGCGGCGCTGTTTCACGACATCGCCAAGGGCCGCGGCGGCGATCACTCGACGCTCGGCATGGTCGACGCGCGGCGCTTCTGCCGTCAGCACGAGATCGACGGCGAGGACGAGAACCTGGTCGTCTGGCTCGTGCAGCAGCATCTGACGATGAGCCAGGTCGCGCAAAAGCAGGACACGAGCGACCCCGAAGTGATCAAGCGCTTTGCCGAACTGGTCGGCACCGAGCGGCGCCTCACCGCGCTCTATCTGCTGACCGTGGCCGATATCCGCGGCACCAGCCCGAAGGTCTGGAATACGTGGAAAGGCAAGCTGCTCGAAGACCTCTACCGCGCCACACTCGCCGTGCTCGGCGGCGCGCGGCCCGATGCGCATTCGGAACTGAAGTCGCGGCAGGAAGAAGCGCTTGCGCTGCTGCGTCTCGAAACCGTGCCGGAAGGCGCGCAACGCGCGCTGTGGGACAAGCTCGACGTCGGCTACTTCCTGCGCCACGACGCGGCCGATATCGCATGGCAGACGCGCGTGCTGTACCGTCACGTCGAAACGCCGACGCCGCTCGTGCGCGCGCGGCCGTCGCCGATCGGCGAGGCTTTGCAGGTGCTCGTCTACGTGAAGGACCAGCCCGATCTGTTCGCGGGCATCTGCGCGTATTTCGACCGCAACGGCCTGTCGGTGCTCGATGCGCGCGTGAGCACGACGCGTCACGGCTATGCGCTCGACAACTTCCTCGTCGCGCACACCGAAGAGGACGTGCACTACCGCGACATCGCCAATCTGGTCGAGCAGGAACTGACCGCGCGGCTCGCGGGCCACGGCACGCTGCTGCCGGGGCCGTCGAAAGGCCGGCTCTCGCGCCTGTCGCGCACCTTCCCGATCACGCCGCGCGTCGACCTGCGGGCCGACGAGCGCGGCCAATACTACATCCTGTCCGTGTCGGCGAACGACCGGCCGGGCCTTCTTTATTCGATCGCGCGCGTGCTGGCCGAGCACCGGGTCGGCGTCGCCTCGGCGCGGATCAATACGCTCGGCGAACGCGTCGAGGACGTGTTTCTGCTCGAAGGGCACGGCCTGTCGGACAACCGCCTGCAAATTCAGGTCGAAACCGAGTTGCTGCGCGCGATCGCAGTGTGAGATTTCATGCGAACCAAGTTAACAGCCAAGCATCCGCGGCCGGCTTCGTCCGAACGCGCCCCTGTGCGTTCCGGCAGCCCGTCGGCCCGCAAACCGACGCGCCCGGCGGGACCAAAACCCGCAGCGGCCGGTTTCGGCGCGGCGCGCGAAGGCGCCGCGGCGACGGGCGGCAAGCGGCCGGTTGGCGGCAAGCCCGCAGCGGGCGGCGCGCGTGCGCCGCGGGCCGAAGGATCTTTTGCGCGCGAGCGCAATGCGGGAGGGGCCGGTGGGCCGCGTCGTAGCGAGGGTGAACGGGCGCCGCGCCGGTTTGAGGGTGCGGGCGAGCGTGCTGAACGCGCACCGCGTCGATTTGAAGGCAGTGGCGAACGCACTGAACGGGCTCCGCGCCGATTCGAAGGCGCGAGCGATCGTGGCGAGCGTGGTCCCCGCCGCGACGCCGGCGATCGTGCCGAACGTGCACCGCGTCGCTTCGAAGGCAGCGGTGAGCGCACCGAACGGGCTCCACGCCGATTCGAAGGCGCGAGCGATCGCGGTGAGCGTGGTCCCCGCCGCGACGTCGGCGATCGTGCTGAACGTGCACCACGTCGATTTGAAGGCAGTGGTGAACGCACTGAACGGGCTCCGCGCCGATTCGAAGGCGCGAGCGATCGCGGTGAGCGTGGTCCCCGCCGCGACGCCGGCGATCGTGCCGAACGTGCACCACGTCGATTTGAAGGCAGTGGTGAACGCACTGAACGGGCTCCGCGCCGATTCGAAGGCGCGAGCGATCGTGGCGAGCGTGGTCCCCGCCGCGACGCCGGCGATCGTGCCGAACGTGCACCGCGTCGCTTCGAAGGCAGCGGTGAGCGCACCGAACGGGCTCCACGCCGATTCGACGGTGCGAGCGATCGCGGTGAGCGTGGCCCCCGCCGCGACGCCAGCGATCGTGCCGAACGTGCGCCGCGTCGATTTGAAAGCAGCGGTGAGCGCTCCGAACGGGCTCCTCGCCGCTTCGAAGGTGCGAGCGATCGTAGCGAGCGCGGTCCCCGCCGCGACGCCGGTGATCGTGCCGAACGCGCACCGCGTCGGTTCGAAGGCAGCACGGGTCGCGCCCCGCGCAGTTTCGGCGACCGCCCGCCGCGCCGCGATGACGGCGAACGCCGCCCATTCGGCGGTTCACGCGCGGACAACGCCGGCCGCGCGCCGGAAGGCAGAGCCCGCGACGATCGTCCGATGCGACGCGAACGCGATGCGTCCGACCGCCCCCGTTTCGGCAGCGACCGTGCCGGTTCGCCGGCCCGCCGCGACGGCGAAGGCCCGCGCCGCTTCGAAGGCGAGCGCGGCACGTTCGAGCGCGGCGAGCGCCGCTTCGCCAAGCCCGTAAAAGAAGGCTATGCCGAACGTCCGGCGCGCACGCCGCGCGATGAGCGCGATGAGCGGGCACCGACGAAGCGCGAGTATGGCGAACGCCCTGCCCGCAACGCCGAGCGCGGTTTCGACAAAGCCGTGCCGTCGGCGACACGCCGCTTCAGCGACGCCCGCCCCGCACGCGCCGCCAGGCCCGAAAAAGCCGCGCGAGCCTCGGCCACGCGCAGCGAACATCACGACCACGACCTCGACACGACCGCCGAGGGCGACGCCCCGCGCCGCCCGCGTCGCGACCAGGAAGACGCGCCGGGCATGCTGCGCCTGTCGAAGCTGATGTCCAAGCTCGGCCTGTGTTCGCGCCGCGAAGCCGACGAATGGATCGAGAAAGGCTGGGTCATGGTCGACGGCGAGCGCGTCGATACGCTCGGCACCAAGGTGTTCCCGGATCAGCGCATCGACATCGATCCGGCTGCCGAAGCCGCGCAATCGAGCCAGGTGACGGTGCTGATCCACAAGCCGGTCGGTCTCGTGTCGGGTCAGGCCGAAGACGGTTATCAGCCGGCCATCACGCTCGTCACGCCCGAGAACCGTTGGGAAGGCGACCGCTCGGACATCCGCTTCGCGGTTTCGCATCTGCGCCAGCTCGCGCCGGCCGGACGGCTCGACATCGACTCGACAGGCCTGCTCGTGCTGACACAGGACGGCCGCATCGCGAAACAGCTGATCGGCGGCCATTCGGATGTCGACAAGGAGTACCTCGTGCGCGTCGCCTATGGCGAGCACACGGTCGACGTGGAGAGCCATTTCCCGGCGGACAAGCTTGCGCTGCTATGCCACGGCCTGTCGCTCGACGACGTGCAGCTGAAGCCCGCGCAGGTGAACTGGCAGAACGGCGAGCAGTTGCGTTTCGTGCTGCGCGAAGGCCGCAAGCGCCAGATTCGCCGCATGTGCGAGCTGGTCGGCCTCGAAGTGATCGGCCTCAAGCGTGTGCGCATGGGCCGCGTGGTGCTCGGCGCGCTGCCGCCGGGCCAATGGCGCTATCTGTCGGAAGACGAGTCGTTCTGACGCCGCGGGTGCCCGCGCAAACGAAAACCCCACGCCTTTCGCGTGGGGTTTTTCGTTTCCGGCGACGCTTTATTCGCAATCCGCAACCGCCGCCCGCGCCGCGCTATACAGCCTCAATCGTCGCTATTCGGATCGAGGTCCGGGAACAGGATCTCGGTAAAACCGAACTTCGAGAAATCGGTGATCCGCATCGGATACAGCTTGCCGATCAGGTGATCGCATTCGTGCTGCACGACGCGCGCGTGAAAACCCTCGGCGACGCGCTCGATCAGATTGCCGAACTGATCGAAGCCGTGATAGCGGATCATCGTCAAACGGCTCACCGCGCCGCGCAGCCCCGGCACCGACAGGCAGCCTTCCCAGCCCTCCTCCATGTCGAGCGAAACCGGCGTGATGGTCGGGTTGATCAGCACCGTCTCCGGCACCGGCGACGCGTCCGGATAGCGTTCGTTCTTGCCGAAGCCGAAAATCACGACCTGCAGGTTGACGCCGATCTGCGGCGCGGCAAGCCCCGCGCCATTGGCATCGTGCATGGTCTCAAACATGTCCTTCACGAGCTCATGCAACTCGGGCGTGTCGAAATGATCGACCGGCTCGGCGATCTGCAACAGACGCGGATCGCCCATCTTGAGAATTTCGCGAATCATCAGTGCCCCTCCAGGAGCTTGCGCATACCATCTTCGTCGAGTACGGGGATGCCGAGTTCCTCGGCCTTCGCAAGTTTGCTGCCCGCGTCGGCGCCCGCCACCACGTAACTGGTTTTCTTCGATACCGACCCCGCTACTTTGGCGCCGGCCGCTTCGAGCATGTCCTTCGCATTCTCGCGCGACAGATTCGGCAGCGTGCCCGTCAGCACCACGGTCTGCCCGGCCAGCACGCCCTGCGGCGCCTTCGGCGCGGGCGGCCCCTCGGGCCACGTGACCTTGCCCGGCGCGCGCAACTGCTCGATCACCGTGCGGTTGTGCTCCTCGGCGAAGAACTGGCGCAGCGATTCCGCGACCACCGGCCCGACGTCGTTGACTTCGAGCAGTTCTTCGAGCGGTGCGTCCATGATCGGGGTCAGCGAGCCGAAATGCTTCGCGAGATCCTTCGCGGTCGATTCGCCGACGTGCCGGATGCCGAGCGCGTAAATGAAACGCGCGAGCGTCGTGTGCTTGGCTTTTTCGAGCGAGTCGAGCAGATTCTGCGCCGATTTGTCGGCGAAGCGGTCGAGTTCCGCGAGTGTCGCGAAACCGAGATTGAACAGGTCGGCCGGCGTGCGCACGAGATTCTGCTCGACCAGCTGATCGATGATCTTCTCGCCTAGGCCGTCGATATCGAGCGCGCGCCGCTGCGCAAAGTGCCAGAGCGCCTGCTTGCGCTGCGCCGGACAGAAAAGCCCGCCCGTGCAGCGCGCAATCGCCTCGTCGGGCAGCCGCTCGATGGCGGAGCCGCACACCGGGCACTGCGTCGGCATCACGAACTCGCTCGCATCGGCCGGGCGCCGGTCGAGCAGCGCGCTGACCACTTCGGGAATCACGTCGCCGGCACGCCGCACGATCACCGTATCGCCGATGCGGATGTCCTTGCGGCGCACTTCGTCTTCGTTGTGCAGCGTAGCGTTCGTAACTGTCGCGCCGCCGACGAACACCGGTTCGAGCCGCGCGACCGGCGTGATCGCGCCGGTGCGGCCCACCTGCACGTCGATCGCGACGAGCTTCGTCAGCGCTTCCTGAGCCGGAAATTTGTGCGCAAGCGCGAAACGCGGCGCGCGCGACACGAAGCCGAGCGCGTCCTGTTCGTCGCGCCGGTTGACCTTGTAGACCACGCCGTCGATGTCGTACGGCAGCGTGTCGCGCTTCTCGCCGACCGCGTGGAAAAAGCCGAGCAGTCCTTCGGCGCCCTGCACGACCGCGCGCTCGCTATTGACCGGCAGGCCCATCTCCTTGTACCAGTCGAGCAGTTCGCTATGCGTGGCCGGCATCTCGATGCCGTCGAGCACGCCGATGCCATAGGCGAAAAACGACAGCGGCCGCTGCGCGGTGATCTTCGAATCGAGCTGGCGCAAGCTGCCCGCCGCCGCATTGCGCGGGTTCGCGAATTCGCGCTGTTCGGCCGCGCGCTGCCGTTCGTTCAGGCGCTCGAAATCGCGCTTGAACATCAGCACCTCGCCGCGCACGTCGAGCACGCGCGGCACGCGATTGCCCTTGAGCTTCAGCGGAATCGCGCGGATCGTGCGGACGTTGCCGGTGACGTTCTCGCCGGTCGTGCCGTCGCCGCGTGTCGAGGCCTGCACGAACACGCCGTCGACATAGCGCAGCGAGATCGCGAGACCGTCGAACTTCAGTTCGGCCGCGTATTCGACGGGTACATGCGCCGCCGGCACCGGCGGCTCGCTCGCGTTCTTGCCGAGCGCGTCGCTGACGCGCTTGTCGAACGCGACGATGTCTTCATCGGTGAAACCGTTGTTCAGCGACAGCATCGGCTGATCGTGCACGACCTGCTCGAAGCCGCTCGCCGCTTCGCCGCCGACGCGCTGCGTCGGCGAATCCGGCACGATCAGCTCCGGATGTTCGGCCTCGATGCCCTCCAGTTCCTTGAACAGCTTGTCGTACTCGGCATCGGGCAGGTCCGGCTGATCGAGCACGTAGTACGCGTAATTCGCGCGTTCGAGTTCCGCGCGCAGCCACGCGGCCCGCTCCGCCGGAGCGCTGGTTGCAGAAGGGGGGACGGGAGTTCGGGCCATGCTGTCGGACGCTTCTCAACGTGAAATTCAGACCTTGGATTATCGCAGGAAGCGTGCCCCTTTACATCGGCCGAATGGGTGCGTCGAAGGGGTACTTCGAATGGCTGCTTCGGGCGCTTCGTGGGTGCCGTCAAGACCCGCGCACCTGCCACGTACCTGCCACCGCACCTGCACACACCGGCGCAACGCATCGCCGCACGCGGCCCAAGCCGCAAACGACAACGGCCGCACATCGTGCGGCCGTCTCGCCCCAACGCGGATGGCGCGCCGGCTTACTGGCTGAACAGCCGCCGCGTGGCCGGTGAACCCGCCGGAATGCCGGCCTGTTCGAGCTTCGCGTAGAGCGTCATCAACTGCTTTTCGATGGCGAGCAGCGCGCTCTCCGGCAAGGGCCGGCGGCCATCGTCGACCACGCGCCCGCCGATGCGCTCGGCGAGCGACTTCGCGTAATCGCACATGAGCCGGAACGGCAGGATGTCTTCGTCGGCAACCGGCACGTCGAGCACGAGCGTAATCATCTCGCCGCCCTTGTACGTGAGGTCGTCGCGCAGGAAGTTGGTGTCGCCGAATTGCAGCATGAACACCGGGCTTTGCCGCGAATCAAGTTTGACGAAGCGCGTGCCGTCGCGCGAGAGCAGCAGGCCGTCTTGCGAGGCAACCGCCTGCACGTAGTTGGCCGACCACGGCGCGCCGTCGGACAGCACGTTGATCGACAGTTGCGCGTCGCACTGCGCGGCAAAGCCGTCGAGCTCGCGCGCCATCGCCACGGTTTCGAGCATGTCGGGGAATTCGGGCGACGCGTCGAGCGCGTCGGCGAACTGCTGCACGCCGGTCACGAATTCGGAAAACTCGAGTTCGTTCAGCGCGCCGCTGCGGTTCGCCAGTTGCGCGGCCGCGCGCAGCTCCTCGTAGCGCGTGCCGTTCTGCAGCAGCTCCCAGGCGCCACCTTCGGGCTTGCCCTCGATATGCACGGGCTTGCTGCCGGCGCGGCGCAGACGCTGCGCGAGCGGGATTACCTTGTCGCCGGCCACCGGGCCGTTCAGACGGATCGGCACGATGCAGTCGATGCGCCGATCGACGATCGCAGGCGGCGCCGACGAAATCGTCGTGGCGGCCGGCAGGACCGGCTCGACGCGCTCCTGCGCGGCGGGCGCGGGCTGGGCCGCGGGCGCCTCGGCGGCTCGCTCGCCGTCCTGCCCCTGGGCCGCGGCGTGCTCGCCTTCGGTCTCGCCCTCGGCGGCAGGATAACCGTTCGGCGAGGTCGTCTCGGCCTGGATATCGGCCGGCGTATCGAGCGGCGCGGCGCTCACGCCGAACGTCGGCTCGACGCGCGCGGCAGCCGGATCGGCCGCCGCCTCCGTATTCACAGTCGGTTCGCGCCGCGTGACCGGGCGCGCCGGCTCGATGAACGGGCTCTGCTCCTCATGCTCGTCCCGCGCGAGACTCTCGGCGGTCTCGGCCGGCATGGGCCGCGGCATCTTGCGGCGCACCTTCGCGCCCTGCCACGCGTTGTATACGACCACGCCCCCGACCACCACGGCACCCGCGCCGATCAAACCGAGTGTCAACTCGTCCATGCATGCTCCATCAGCAATTCTTCTATCCGCGCGGCCCTGCGTCCGCTGCCCGTTCCGCGCGGCTTGCACTGCAAGCCGCTGCGCTGAACGCGGACGCCCGCGCAGGCTTTAACTTAAACGATATTCTGGGCGAAACCGGCCGCCGTTTCCATGTCGACCGCGACGATCCGCGACACGCCCTGCTCCTGCATCGTCACGCCGATCAGTTGCTGCGCCATTTCCATCGCGATCTTGTTGTGCGAGATGAACAGGAACTGGGTCTTGTCCGACATCGCGCGCACGAGGTTCGCGAAACGCTCGGTGTTGGCGTCGTCGAGCGGCGCGTCCACTTCGTCGAGCAGACAGAACGGCGCCGGATTCAGCTGGAACATCGCGAACACGAGCGCGGTCGCGGTCAGCGCTTTCTCGCCGCCCGACAGCAGGTGAATCGTCGAATTCTTCTTGCCCGGCGGCTGCGCCATCACCTGCACGCCGGCATCGAGAATTTCGTCGCCGGTCATGATGAGCTTGGCCTGACCGCCGCCGAACAGACGCGGGAACAGTTCGCCGAAATGACGGTTCACTTCGTCGAAGGTGCTTTGCAGAAGCGTGCGCGTTTCGGCGTCGATCTTGCGGATCGCGTCTTCGAGCGTTTCGATCGCGCTCGTCAGGTCGGCCGACTGCGAATCGAGGAAGCTCTTGCGCTCGGTCGCGGCCTTCAGTTCGTCGAGCGCGGCCATGTTGACGGGCCCGAGCGCGACGATCGCGTTGTTGATGCGCGTGACTTCGCCCTGCAGGTACGACGGCTTCATGTCCGGCGTGAGCCTCGTCTGCAACTCGGCTTCGTCGACGCCGGCCGCGACCAGTTGCTCGACGAACTGCTCGCCGTTGATCCGCGCAGCCTGTTCCTTCAGTTGCAATTCGTTGATGCGGTCGCGCAGCGGCTGCAGCGCGCGCTCGGTGCTCAGGCGCGTTTCGTCGGCCGCGCGCAGCTTCGAGGTGAGGTCGTCGAGTTCGATGCGCGCGGCGCGCAGCGCCTCTTCCTTCGCGGTGCGGATGTCGAGCGCATCCTGCAGGCCGGTATGCGCGGTCTGCTCGTTGATCGTTTCGAGTTCGGCGCGCGCGTCTTCGAGCGAGCCCGCGACGCGCTCGCTCTGCTCGTGCGCGACCTGGATGCTGCGCTTCAGTTCGTCGATGCGGTTCGCCATGTTGCGCGCGGCAAAGCGCGCATCGGTGGCGGCACGGTCGAGGTCGCGCACGTCGCCGCGCGCGCTCGTGAGCGTTTCGTCGAGTGCTTCGAACGCCAGTTGATGATCCTCGAAGCGCGCCTGCAACTCGGCGAGTTCGCCGTCGTGACGCTCGAAATTCGCTTCCGATTCCGCGCGCAGCGCGCGCTGCTCGTCGATCTGCGCGGCGATCTCTTCGAGTTCCTCGCGAATCTGCGTGCTGCGCTGCGTGTAGCGCTCGTGCGCCTGGGTGAGCTTGAGCACGTCCATCTGCAACGCGTGGACACGCTGCGTCGCGCGCTCGGCCTGCTGGCGCGCGTCGCTCAGCGCCTGCGCGGCCTGCGTATGCGCGGCTTCGGCGCGGATCGCGGCGGCCTTTGCCTCGTCGGCGAGCAGCGCCTGCGCGCGCACCTGGCGGCCGAGGTTTTCGATTTCCTGCTGACGCGCGAGCATGCCGGCCTGTTCGGAATCGGCCGCATACAACTGCACGCCGACGCGCGTAACCACATGCCCCGCCTTGACGACGAACGCGCCGCCTTCCGGCAGTTGCGAGCGCATCGCGAGCGCCTGTTGCAGGTCGTCGGCGACGAACGTGAGGCCGAGCCAGTCGTTGAGCACCGCGCGGATGCCCGCATCGTCGATCCGCACGAGCGCCAGCAACGGCCGCAGCGCGGCCGGCGCGGCGGCCGCCTGGCTGGCCGCCGGCGGCGCGTAGAAGGCGAGCTTGGCGGGCGGCGCGTCGGTGGCGAACGCCTTGACCCAGTCGAGGTTCGACACTTCGAGCGCGGCCAGACGCTCGCGCAGCACCGCTTCGAGCGCGGCTTCCCAACCCGCTTCGACGTGCAGCTTCTTCCACAGACGCGGCAGGCCGCCCAGTTCGTGCCTGTCGAGCCACGGCTGGATCTTGCCCTCGGTCTGCACGTTCTCCTGCAATTGCCTGAGCGCGGCGAGACGCGCGTCGAGCTGATGAATCTGCGCGCTTTCGGCCTGCACGCGCTCCTGCGCGGCGCGGCGCTCGGCATCCAGACGCGGCAGGGTTTCCTGCGCCTCGGCGAGACGGCCTTGCGCGTCGTGCAGAATTTCCTCGTGCTCGGCGAGCTGCATGCGCAACTCTTCGAGCTGCGCTTCGTCGGGCGCGTCGAGACCGCCCGCTTCCGATTTGAGCCGCTCGTGACGCTGCTGCAACTGCTGCAACTGCTGATCGGCATTGCGCTGATGCGCGGCTTCGAGCTTGAGCGCCTGCTCGGTTTGCGCGATGCCGCCGCGCTCGGTGTTCAGTTCGGCCTGCGCATCACGCCAGCGCGCTTCGAGCGCGGGCAGCGCGTCGTGCTTCGCGGCGGCGTCCTCTTCGGCGAGCGCGGCTTTTTCTTCGGCGACGGCCAGTTGCTCCTCGGCGTCGGCGATATCGTCCTGTGCCTTGCCGGCCTGCGCCTGCCATTGCTCGCGCTGCGCAGTCAGCGCGGCGATCTGCGCCTGCACGCGGTTGCGCGATTCGACGATGAAGCGGATCTCCGCTTCGAGCCGGCTCACCTCGGCGTTGGCTTCGTAGAGCGCGCCTTGCGCGCCCTGCATCGCATCGCTCGCCGAGTAATGCGCGACGCGCAGCGTTTCGAGTTCCGCCTCGACTTCGCGCAGCTTCGCGGTTTGCGCCTCGAGGTCGATCTGTGCCTGTTCGATCGCGCGCTGCTGGCGCTGCTGCTCGCCGGCCGCCTCGTTCTTGCGCAGCAGCCACAGCAGACGCTGCTTTTCCTCGCCGTCGCTTTGCAGCTCGCGATAACGCGTCGCGACGACCGCCTGCGCCTCGAGCTTTTCGAGGTTCGAGCCGAGTTCGCGGACAATGTCCTCGACGCGCGTCAGATTCTCACGCGTGTCGTGCAGACGGTTCTCGGTCTCGCGGCGGCGTTCCTTGTACTTCGAGACGCCCGCGGCTTCTTCGAGGAACACGCGCAGTTCTTCGGGCTTCGCCTCGATCAGCCGCGCGATCATGCCCTGGCCGATGATCGCGTAGGCGCGCGGCCCGAGGCCCGTGCCGAGGAAGATGTCCTGGATGTCGCGGCGGCGTGCCGGCAGATTGTTGATGTAGTAGCTCGAGGTGCCGTCGCGCGTCAGCACGCGCTTCACGGCGATCTCGGCATACTGGCCCCACTGGCCGGCGGCGCGGCCGTCCGCATTGTCGAACACGAGTTCGACGCTCGCGCGGCTGCCGGGCTTGCGGGCAGTCGAGCCGTTGAAGATCACGTCCTGCATCGACTCGCCGCGCAACTCGGAGGCACGCGATTCGCCGAGCACCCAGCGCACGGCGTCGATGATGTTGGATTTGCCGCACCCGTTCGGCCCGACCACGCCAACTAACTGGCCCGGAACCTGGAAATGCGTGGGATCGACGAAGGATTTGAAGCCAGCGAGTTTGATCGAGGTCAGACGCACGGCGATTTCGCTGTTTGAAAAGGAGAAGTGATAGGTGGCTCGCGGCGCGGCACGGAGCGTTCGCCGCCGGGGCGGAACAGGCCGTGCATCCTCGCGATGCCTTCGCGATACGGGTGCCGGCTGCATGTGCTCGAGTACTCAGGTTCGAGCGCGCGCCGGCTAATGAGGGGGAATCATACCATCGCACGTGGACGATTCTTACCGCCTTCTACCGCCCCCGCGCTAGCCGGCACGGCCGTCGCAATCGTGATGGCCGTTGCGCTAGCCGGGCGCGCTCATGTCCGCGATGGCCGGATCGGGCGGCGCCGTCTTCGGGCGATGCACCCAGCTGGAAAGCACCGAGGCCAGCACGATGCAGGCGCCGCCGGCCCATTCGCGCGGGCCCGGCACCTCGCCCGCGAAGAGCCACGCCGAAAGCGCCGTCACGACCAGCTCGAACAGCATGATGATCGACGCGCGATTGGCCGGCACGCGCGCGAGCCCGTATTGCACGAGCATATTGTTCGAGGCGAGCAGCAGACCGAGCCCGAGCACCAGTAACGCCACGGTGCCGGGATGGGCGCCGGCGGGCGGCGCCGGCATCGGCTCGAACAGCGCGGCGCAGGCACCGAGCAGCGCCGCGCCGCCGAAGATCGTCGCGGTGCGCATTTCGGGCTTCATGTCCGGCAGCACGCGGCTCGTCTTCAGGATCAGCACGTTGCTCATCGCGAAGCCCATGCCGCCCGCGAGGCCCGCCCATTCGGCAGGATTGCCGGGCAGCGGAATGCCGAGCCGCGGCGACCACAGCATCGCCATCGCCCCGGCGAGCGACAGCGCGGCGAGCGCCGCGCCCGGCCACGTGAGCCGCTCATGCAGGATGAAGTGCGCGAACAGCGCGGTCCACGCGGGCGTCAGATAAAACAGCAGCAGCACGCGCATCACCTGGCCGTGGATCGCGCCCCAGACGAAGCCGAGATTCGTGATGCCCGCGGCAAGTGCGAGCGCGGGCAGCAGCCAGTGCCAGCGCACCGTTTTCAGCGCGCGGCGCCGCACGAGCAACACGAACAGGCAGCCGGCGCCGCTCGTGAGCGCGCTCGCGGCGCTGCCGGTCACGCCGAGCGCGGCCAGCATGCGCAGCGGATACCAGACCATGCCCCATACCGACGCGCCCAGCATGATCGCGAGGGTCGGCCAGCCGTTGCGAAGCCAGTTGCTCATACGGCGGGGCTCCGGGTGATTCGGCTGGCGGCGCGCCGGTTTCGTCCGGCGGCCTCGTGAATGGCTGCGTGCATTGCTGCGATTGCTGCGTACATGGCTGTTCCTGCGTGTTCTGTTGCGCGAACCGTAAGGGGTTCGCGACGTTCCTGTTGCGGCGCAAACCGTCCGCGCCCGTGAGCGCCCCGCTTTGCCCGCCGGCCGCCGCGCCGCCGACATGCCACGCTATAATCGGCGCTTCGCCGTCGCTGTCCATCGCGGCCTGCTCGCCGGGTGCATGAAACACGTTTTTTCATGCGCTGCCCGTCTTCCGGCGCGCGTGCCCGGCTTTCCATCCGTCCGCGTTCATCTTCGCCCAGGCCCGACCCGCTCGTGAATCCGCTACTCGACTCCCTTCAGACCTATCCGTTCGAAAAGCTGCGCGCGCTTTTCAAGGACGTCACGCCGCCGGCCGGCCTCGCGCACATCAGCTTCGGCATCGGCGAGCCGAAACATCCGACGCCCGCGCTGATCCGCGAGGCCGTCGTGAATTCGCTCGGCGGCCTCGCCGCCTATCCGGCCACGCTCGGCTCGGCGCCGCTGCGCGAGTCGATCGCGCAATGGGTCGCGCGGCGCTATCACCTGCCGCCGCTCGATCCGGCCACCGAAGTGCTGCCGGTGTCGGGCTCGCGCGAGGCGCTGTTCGCGCTCGCGCAGACGGTGCTGAATCCGCGCCGCGATGCCAGCGGAGAGCCTGCGATCGTACTCTGTCCGAACCCGTTCTATCAAATCTACGAAGGCGCGGCGCTGCTCGGCGGCGCGCAGCCGTATTTCGTCAACAGCGACCCGGCGCGCAACTTCGCCTGCGACTACTCGACGGTGCCCGCCGAGGTCTGGGCCCACACGCAACTGCTCTACGTCTGCTCGCCCGGCAATCCGACCGGCGCCGTGCTCACGCTCGACGACTGGCGCGAGCTGTTCGCGCTGTCGGACCGCTACGGCTTCGTGATCGCCTCGGACGAGTGCTACTCGGAAATCTATTTCGACGAAGCAAAACCGCCGCTCGGCGGCCTCGAAGCGGCCCACCGGCTCGGCCGCGGCTTCGAGCGCCTCATCATGCTGTCGAGCCTGTCGAAGCGCTCGAACGTGCCGGGCATGCGCTCGGGCTTCGTCGCCGGCGACGCGCAGATTCTCAAGGCCTTCCTGCTGTATCGCACGTACCACGGCGCGGCGCTCTCGACCGTGTTCCAGAGCGCGAGCGTCGCCGCCTGGAACGACGAGACGCACGTGCGCGAGAACCGCGCGAAATACCTGCAGAAGTTCACCACGGTTACGCCGATGCTCGCCGAGGCGCTCGACGTGCGCCTGCCCGACGCCGCGTTCTACCTGTGGGCCAACGTCGAGCGCACCGGCCTCTCGGACACCGAGTTCGCCCGGCGCCTCTACGCCGACTATAATGTGACGGTCCTGCCGGGCTCGTTCCTTGCGCGCACCGCGCACGGCGTGAACCCCGGCCGCAATTTCGTGCGCCTCGCGCTCGTTGCCGATGTCGACGAATGCACCGAAGGCGCGCAGCGGATCGTCGAATTTTGCCGGTCGCTCGGCGGCCACTGAGTGCAGCCTGAGCCGCATCCCCTTCTTCAGACTTCAACCCTTCAGAAAATCACGCCTATGTCGCAACAACTTCAGCAGATCATCGACACCGCCTGGGACAACCGCGCCGAGCTGTCGCCGAAAGCCGCGCCCACTGAAGTGCGCGAAGCCGTCGCCCACGCGATCGAGCAACTCGATAAAGGCGCGCTGCGCGTCGCCGAAAAGAAGGACGGCGACTGGGTCGTCAACCAGTGGCTGAAGAAGGCCGTGCTGCTGTCGTTCCGCCTCGAAGACAACGCGCCGATGCCGGCCGGCGGCTACTCGCAGTTCTACGACAAGGTGCCCTCGAAGTTCGCGAACTACACCGCTGAAGACTTCGCGGCCGCCGGCTTTCGCGTGGTGCCGCCCGCGATCGCGCGCCGCGGCTCGTTCATCGCGAAGAACGTCGTGCTGATGCCGTCGTACACCAACATCGGCGCCTACGTCGACGAAGGCACGATGGTCGACACGTGGGCCACCGTCGGCTCGTGCGCGCAGATCGGCAAGAACGTGCACCTGTCGGGCGGCGTCGGCATCGGCGGCGTGCTCGAGCCGCTGCAGGCGAACCCGGTCATCATCGAAGACAACTGCTTTATCGGCGCGCGCTCGGAAGTCGTCGAAGGCGTGATCGTCGAGGAAAACTCGGTGATCTCGATGGGCGTGTACCTCGGCCAGTCGACCAAGATTTACGACCGCGAAACCGGCGAAGTCACGTACGGCCGCATTCCGGCGGGCTCGGTCGTGGTGGCGGGCAACCTGCCGTCGAAGGACGGCACGCACAGCCTGTACTGCGCGGTCATCGTCAAGAAGGTCGACGCCAGGACGCGCGCCAAGGTCGGCCTGAACGAGTTGCTGCGAGGCGACTGATGGCGCGCGGCAACAAAACCGTCGTCTACGGCATTCCGAACTGCGACACCGTGAAGAAAGCGCGCGTGTGGCTCGAAGAGCACGGCGTCGAGTTCGAGTTTCACGACTTCAAGAAGGCCGGCGTCACCGAGCCGCTCGTGCAGGACTGGCTCAAGGACGTCAAGCTCGACGCGCTGCTGAACCGCCGCGGCACGACGTGGCGCGGCCTGTCCGACGACATGAAGGCGGCTGCGGAAACGCAGCCGGGCGCCATTACCTTGATGATCCACAAGCCGTCGGTCATCAAGCGGCCCGTGCTCGTCGTCAACGGGCGCGTGAAATCGCTCGGCTTTTCGGCGGACGACTACGCGGCGCTGTTTGCCTGAATGTGCTGGCGCTTGCCTCGGCTACCCGAGGCTCACGCGCCATGTCCAGGCACAACCGGGCACCCGGTAGTCGAACGCGCGGCCGCGCGCCGCGTCGTTCCAAGGCTGTTGCCGGCTGCGGTGAAACACCGCCAGCCGGCATTTTTTCATTTCAAAGTGGTTTGCACTGAATCCATGTCCGGCACCCTCGCCCTTACCGAACAACTGATCGCCCGCGCTTCCGTCACGCCCGACGACCAGCATTGCCAGCGTCTTCTGATCGAGCGCCTCGCCGCGCTCGGCTTCGAGCACGAGACGATCGAATCCAACGGCGTGACCAACCTGTGGGCCGTCAAGCGCGGCGTCGACGGCAGCGGGGGCAAGCTGCTCGCGTTCGCCGGCCATACCGACGTCGTGCCGACCGGCCCGCTCGAACAGTGGCACTCGGCGCCGTTCGAGCCGACCCAGCGCGACGGCAAGCTGTACGGCCGCGGCGCGGCGGACATGAAAGCGTCGATCGCGGGCTTCGTGGTCGCGAGCGAGGAATTCGTCGCGGCGCATCCTGCACACCGCGGCTCGATCGCCTTCCTCATCACAAGCGACGAGGAAGGCCCCGCCACCGACGGCACCGTCAAGGTGGTCGAAGCGCTGCAGGAACGCGGCGAGCGCATGGACTACTGCATCGTCGGCGAGCCGACGTCGAGCGTGCGTTTCGGCGACACGGTCAAGAACGGCCGACGCGGCTCGATGTCGGGCAAGCTCGTCGTCAAGGGCGTGCAAGGTCATATCGCCTATCCGCATCTGGCGAAAAACCCCGTGCATCTGCTCGCGCCCGCGCTTGCCGAACTCGTCGCCGAGCACTGGGACGAGGGCAACGAATACTTCCCGCCGACCACCTGGCAGGTCTCGAACGTCCACAGCGGCGCCGGTGCGACCAACGTGATTCCCGGCCATGCGGACGTGATGTTCAACTTCCGCTTCTCGACCGCCAGCACCGTCGAGGGACTGCAACAACGCGTGCATGCGATTCTCGACAAACACGACCTCGACTACGATCTGCACTGGACCGTGAGCGGCCTGCCGTTCCTCACGCCGCGCGGCGATCTGTCGAACGCGCTCGCGCAGGCGATCAAGGACGAAACCGGCGTGGACCCCGAGCTCTCGACCACCGGCGGCACCTCGGACGGCCGCTTCATCGCGCGTATCTGCAAGCAGGTGATCGAGTTCGGGCCGCTCAACGCGAGCATCCACAAGATCGACGAACATATCGAACTCGCCCATATCGAGCCGCTGAAGAACGTGTATCGCCGCGTGCTCGAACAACTGATCGCGTAACGAGGGACCTACGATGACGCTGCCGTTTTCCACCGTTCGCGACCTGCTGCGCTACGCGGTGTCGCGCTTTAACGAGGCCAAACTGTCGTTCGGCCACGGCTCGGCCAATGCCTACGACGAAGCCGCTTATCTGGTGCTGCACACGCTGCATCTGCCGCTCGATCTGCTCGATCCGTTCCTCGATGCACGTCTGACCACGGCCGAAATCGACGCGCTGCTCAAGGTGATCGAGCGGCGCGCCGCCGAACGCGTGCCGGCCGCCTACATCACGCAGGAAGCGTGGATGCACGGCTATCGCTTCCACGTCGACGAGCGCGTGATCGTGCCGCGCTCGTTCATCGGCGAGCTGCTGCAGGACGGCCTGCAACCGTACGTGGAAGACCCCGAGCAGGTCGGCGCGGTGCTCGAACTGTGCACCGGCTCCGGCTGCCTCGCGATTCTCGCCGCGCACGCGTTTCCGAACGCCGACGTCGATGCGGTCGACCTGTCCGCGCCCGCGCTCGAAGTCGCGAGGCGCAATGTGGCGGACTACCACCTCGACGAGCGCATCGCGCTGTTCGAAGGCGATCTGTACGCGCCGCTCGCCGAGCGCCGCTACGATGTGATCATCAGCAACCCGCCGTACGTGAACGCCACCTCGATGCAAGCGCTGCCCGCCGAGTACAGGCACGAGCCAGAAATGGCGCTCGCGGGCGGCGCGGACGGCATGGACATCGTGCGCCGGATCATCGCCGAGGCACGCCACTGGCTGACCGACGACGGCGTGCTCGTGGTCGAGATCGGCAATGAGCGCGAGCACGTCGAGGCGGCATTCGGCGGGCTCGATCTCGTATGGCTGCCGACCAGCGCCGGCGACGACAACGTGTTCCTGATCCAGGCCTGCGACTTGCCGGTCTGAGCCTGACATGATGTCGGCCTGGCATCGCTCGGAGCCTCGCCCCGAGCCTGGTTTCATGCGGGGTTTTCAGGCAAGCTGGCAACGGTTTGCCGCCACGGTGCGCCGCATGGCGCGGCACGCCGGCCTGAAAGCGTTGCCCGGCCTATTCGCGGCATATCACGGAGCGGGCTCGCTACCCACTCCCGCGCCCTGAAACGCAGCGCTTCGCCCACTATTCGCGAGCTTATGCAATTCGACCTGCTTCACGTCGGCCCGCTGGTTGCCCTTGCCCATATTCTCGGCATCATCGCGGCCTGCCATGCGATTCTCCACACGCGCACCTCGCAAGGCGCGATTGCGTGGGCCGTGTCGCTGGTCGCGATGCCGTATCTGACGCTCATCCCCTACCTGTTTCTCGGCCGCAGCAAGTTCGCCGGCTACGCGGACGCGCGCCGCGTCGAGAACGAACTGCTGCGCACGCGCGCGCATCCGCGGATATGGGACTCGCAGTCGTCGTCGGCGGGCGTGCCGACGCAGCAACTCGGCGCGCGGCTCGTGCAGTCGCTCACGCGTCTGGGCGGCATGCCGTTTCTGCCGGGCAACAGCGTACGCACGCTCGTCAACGGCACGGCGACCTTCGAGGCGATCTTCACGGCGATCGAAAACGCGCGCCGCTACGTGATCGTGCAATTCTTCATCGTGCGCGACGACGCGCTCGGCGACATGCTCAAGGACGCGCTGATCGCGAAGGCGCAACAAGGCGTGCGCGTCTATTTCCTGTACGACAGCATCGGCAGCTTCGATCTGCCGCATCGCTACATCGCGGCGCTGCGCGCGGCCGGCGTCGAGGTGCATCCGTTCGCGACGAATCGCCGCTTCGTCAACCGGCTGCAACTGAACTTCCGCAATCACCGCAAGATCGTGTCGGTGGACGGCGAGCGCGCGTTTGTCGGCGGTCATAACGTCGGCGTCGAATACCTCGGCGCGAAACCGCCGCTCTCGCCGTGGCGCGATACGCACATCGAGGTGCGCGGCCCGGCGGTCGCGAGCATCCAGTTCGTCTTTATCGAGGACTGGTATTGGGCCACGCAGCAACTGCCCGATTTCGACGTGCCGGCCGGCGTGCCCGCCGCCGTATCAAGCGACGCCCCGAACCAGCCGGCCCCTGACACCGACTCCGCCGCGAGCGGCATGCACTGCCTCGTGATGCCGAGCGGCCCCGCCGACAAGCAGGAAACCTGTTCGCTCTTTTTCGTCGAGGCGATCAACGCGGCGCGCGAGCGGATCTGGATCACGACGCCCTATCTCGTGCCCGACGAAGCGGTGTTCTCCGCACTGCGGCTCGCGGTGCTGCGCGGCGTCGACGTGCGCATCCTGATTCCGAGCCGGCGCGATCATCTCGTCGTGTTCGCCGCCTCGAAGCTGTACGCGTACGACTCGCTGCGCGCGGGCATCCGCATCTTCCGCTATCAGCCCGGCTTCCTGCATCAGAAGGTCGTGCTGATCGACAGCGCGGCCGCCGCGATCGGCAGCGCCAATCTCGACAACCGCTCGTTTCGCCTCAACTTCGAGATCATGGTGCTGACCGTGGACCGCGGCTTCGCGCTCGAAGTCGAAACGATGCTGCTCGACGACTTCGCCGAGTCGCGCGAAATCGATCGCAGCGAGTACCGTCAGGCCGGCCCGCTGCGGCGCATGCTGATGCACGTGGCGCGACTCTTTTCGCCGATCCTGTAGCCCTCTCGTGCCCAGCGACGCTCAAGCCGCGCGAATCGAGCAGCGAATCGAGCAGCGAATCAAGTAGCCAATCGAGCCGCGAATCAAACCGCAAATCAAACCCTCAGCGCGCGACGGCACGCTCACAGCAGCGCTTCGATATCCTCGGTCATCGTCTCGGGCTTGGTCAGCGGCGCATAGCGCTTCACGACGTTGCCGTCGCGGCCGATCAGAAACTTCGTGAAATTCCACTTGATCGCCTCGAGGCCAAGCAGCCCGGGCGCTTCGCCGGTCAGATAGCGGAACAGCGGATGCGCGTTGGCGCCGTTCACCTCGATCTTGTCGAACATCGGGAACGTCACGCTGTAGTTCTTCTCGCAGAAGCTGCCGATCTGCGCGGCATCGCCCGGCTCCTGCTTGCCGAACTGGTTGCAGGGGAAGCCGAGCACCGCGAGCCCGCGTGCCGCGTAGGTGTCGTAGAGCTTCTGCAGGCCCGCGTATTGCGGCGTGAAGCCGCACTCGCTCGCGGTGTTGACGATCAGCAGAACCTTACCCTCATACGTCGCGAGACTCGCTTCCTCACCGCCGAGCGTGCGCGCCGAAAACGAATAGATCGATGTCATGTGCTCTCCCGTGAAAGCCGTCAGTCTATGCCAAAAGACACGCGAATACAGTCGGCCGGATGGCCGATGCCGGCTGCGCCGCGCATGACACGAGACGAACCGCGCGAGGCGGCGCGGCAATACGCGGCAACGCACAGCGATACGCGGCCGCCGCCCGGCGGCACACCGCGGCACGAGGCGAGCCCCATTGGCAAGCCCCGCCGCCGCGAATCGTCGCGGCCATGCGCCCGGTGCCACGCGGGGCAGTCTAAAATAGCGGTTTTCTTCAGCCGGCCACGTCGTGATCCGCTTCAATCAGTTCAGCCTCGCGCGCGGCACCAAGCCGCTTTTCGACAACACCACGTTCACGCTGAACCCCGGTGAAAAAGCCGGGCTCGTCGGCGCGAACGGCGCGGGCAAATCGACGCTGTTCGCCGTGCTGCTCGGCGAGCTGCACGCGGACGGCGGCGATTTCTCGATCCCGCCGACCTGGCGCATCGCGCACGTCGCGCAGGAAACGCCCGCCGTCGACAAGACCGCGCTCGCCTACGCGCTCGACGGCGACGCCGCGCTGCGCGACATCGAAGCGCGCATCGCCGCCGCCTCGGCGGCCCACGACGGCGCGGCCGAAGCCGAAGCGCACGCGGCGTTCGCCGACGCCGACGGCTACACCGCGCCGGCACGCGCCGAAGCGCTGCTGCTCGGCCTCGGCTTCACGCTCGACCAGACGCGCGAGCCGGTCAGCAGCTTCTCGGGCGGCTGGCGCATGCGGCTCAATCTCGCGCAGGCGCTGATGTGCCGCTCCGACCTGCTGCTGCTCGACGAACCGACCAACCACCTCGACCTCGACGCGATCGTCTGGCTCGAAGACTGGCTCAACCGCTATGCCGGCACGCTGATCGTGATCTCGCACGACCGCGAGTTTCTCGATTCGGTCTGCAACGTCACGCTGCATCTGGAAAACCAGCAGATCAAGCGCTATGGCGGCAACTACTCGCAATTCGAAGTGCTGCGCGCGCAGCAGATCGCGCTGCAACAGAGCGCGTACGAAAAGCAGCAGCGCACGGTCGCGCATCTGCAGAGCTATATCAACCGCTTCAAGGCGCAGGCCACCAAGGCGCGCCAGGCGCAAAGCCGCGTGAAAGCGCTGGAGAAGATGGAGCGGATCGCGCCCGCGCACGTCGCCTCGCCGTTCACGTTCGAATTCCGCACGCCCGACTCCGCGCCGAATCCGATGATGGTCATGGAAGACGTGCGCTGCGGCTATCGCGCCGAAGACGGCAGCGAGATTCCGATCGTCGAGCGCGTCATGCTGTCGATCCAGAACGGTCAGCGCATCGGTCTGCTCGGTGCGAACGGCCAGGGCAAGTCGACGCTCATCAAGACGCTCGCGGGCACGCTCGAATCGCTCTCCGGCCACGTGCGCGAAGGCAAGGGCTTGCGCATCGGCTACTTCGCGCAGCATCAGCTCGAAACGCTGCGCCCCGACGACACGCCGTTGCAGCATCTCGCGCGCCTCGCGCCCGATACGCGCGAGCAGGAACTGCGCGACTTCCTCGGCAGCTTCAATTTTTCCGGCGACATGGCGACCGCGAAGATCGCGCCGTTCTCTGGCGGCGAAAAAGCGCGCCTCGCGCTCGCGCTGATCATCTGGCAGAAGCCGAACCTGCTGCTGCTCGACGAGCCGACCAACCACCTCGACCTCGAAACGCGCCACGCGCTGACGATGGCGCTCGCGCAATTCGAAGGCACGCTGATTCTGGTCTCGCACGACCGCCATCTGCTGCGCGCGACGACCGACCAGTTCATGCTGGTCGCGAAGCACCGTCTGCAGGAGTTCGACGGCGATCTCGACGACTATCGCGACTGGCTCTTGCAGCATGCGGCCGAGCAGCGCGCGGCGCTGAAGGCGAATGCCTCGGGCGCGGCCGAGGCGGCGTCCAACGGCGCGGCAGGCAATGCCGACGGCAACGTCAATCGCAAGGAACAGCGCCGTCTCGAAGCGGAAACGCGGCAGAAGCTGGCGCATCTGAAAAAACCGCTACAAAGCCGTATCGCGAAGATCGAAAAGGAAATGGACACGCTCAACGCGGAGAAAACGACGCTCGACGCCTTCGTCGCCGATCCCGCGAGTTACGAGCCCGAGCAGAAGAGCAAGCTGACGGACTCGATCCGCCGTCAGGCAGATGTGAATGCGCGCCTCGACACGCTCGAAGCCGAATGGCTCGAGACGCACGAGGAACTCGAACAGATCGGCTAGCGGCACGCAGCGCCGGGCCGCGCCGGCATCGATGGGAGCCTGGCCTTGTCATTCGCAACCTCATCGTCCACCTTATCGTCCACATCGGCGGCGGCCCCGGCGCTGCAAGGACTGCGCGTGCTCGACCTCACGCGTCTGCTGCCCGGCCCGGTGGCCGCGCTGCGGCTCGCCGAACTCGGCGCCGACGTGCTGAAAATCGAAGCGCCCGGCGCGGGCGACCCGACCCGCACGATGCTGCAATCGTCGGCTGACCGCGTCGCGGGACGGCCCGGCGCGTTCTACCGGATGGTCAATCGCGGCAAGCGCGAAACGCGCCTCGACCTCAAATCGGAGGCGGGGCGCCATGTGCTGCGCGCCCTCGCGGCCGACGCGGACGTGCTGATCGAGAGCTTCCGGCCCGGCGTGATGGAGCGTCTCGGCCTCGGCTACGAGACGCTGCGCGCGGCGAATCCGCGGCTCGTCTATTGCGCGATCAGCGGCTATGGCGCGAGCGGTCCGTTCGCGCAGCACGCCGGCCACGATCTGAATTACATCAGCTATGCGGGCGTGCTCGATCAGCTCGCCGCGCGCGACGGCACGCCGATCCTGCCCAACTTCCAGATCGCCGACCTGCTCGGCGGCGCACTCGCCGCCGTCACGCAGATTCTCGCCGCGCTCTGGCAGGTGGCGCGCGGCGGCGAAGGCCGCTTCGTCGATGTCTCGATGACGCACGCTTCGTATGCGCACAACGTCATCGCGCAAGTCTCGCTCGCCAACGAGGGCGCGGCGCCCGCCGCCGGCGCCGGCCTGCTCAACGGCGGCGTGCCCTGCTACAACCTGTATCGCACACGCGATGGCCGCTGGCTCGCGGTCGGCGCGCTCGAACTGAAGTTCTGGGAAACGCTGTGCATGGCGCTCGACCGGCCCGAATGGGCGACGCGTCACTGGAGTCTGGGTCAGGCGATCGGTGGTCCGGATGCGCTTGCGCTCACAGAGGAACTGGGCGCCGTGATCGGCACGCGCACGCTAGCGGAATGGATGCAGTCGCTCGAAGCGCTCGACTGCTGCGTGTCGCCGGTGTTGACGGCGGCCGAGGCCGCGCGGCATCCGCTGTTCGATCCGCAGGCGTATGCGGCGGCAAGCGATGGCCTGAACGACAGCGATGGGGAGAACTTCGCGGGTTAGCGCGGATGCCGCCACGGCGGCTGCGCGACGGATTCCACGAGAATCAAATGCGCGGCCTCGCGCAATACCGCAATACCGCAATACCGCAATACGATGGACCTCGGCGGCCGTCGCATGACGAGAACAAACGCATCAGGCAAGGCGCGGAAAACAAGCTTGAAATACAAACGTGCAAAAGAGGCGTGCAGACCCCACGCTCAACGCCGCACCACCGTCTGTCTCGGCAGCGTCTGACGCGGCGACTTCTCGTCGTCGTACAGCAGATGCTTGCGGCCTTCCACATGGCGGCTGATCGTGGCGCGCACCTCGGCGGGCGTCACGTCCTCGGCCACCACCCGCCGCGATATCTGCCCCGCCGTGTCGATCCATTCGACGATCCGGCAGGCGCCGCCCCAAGGCTGGTGAATCGGTGCGGAGACCCGGCAACCACGCACCTGGATAGAACGCTCTGCTGCGGTTTCATGTGACTGTTTCAAAGCGCGATCCTTTTTTCGGGCATCAGAAGAGACATAGACCCTTACAGCTTAGAAAAAAGGCGTGGCGGCCAGGTTACAGCCAGGAACGAGATATTTACCGTGCATTACGGCATGCAAGGCGCACCCACGGCGCCCGCGCGCCGCAAGTCCCTGTTTATTCGAGCGTGCGGACCCGATCGATGGCCTGTTCGATCCGTTCGACCGCAACGACCTGTAAGCCTTCGATCGGCTGTTTCGGCGCGTTGGCCTTCGGTATCACCGCGACCGAGAAACCGAGCTTGGCCGCTTCCTTCAGACGCTCCTGGCCGCGCGGCGACGGCCGGATCTCACCGGCGAGGCCCACTTCGCCGAACACGACGAGCCCCTTCGGCAGCGGCTTGTTGCGCATCGACGAATGGATCGCGAGCAGCACCGCGAGGTCGGCGGCGGGCTCGGTGATCTTCACGCCGCCCACCGCGTTGAGGAACACGTCCTGATCGAAACAGGCGATGCCCGCATGCCGGTGCAGCACCGCGAGCAGCATCGCGAGACGGTTCTGCTCGAGGCCGACCGCGAGACGCCGCGGATTCGGCGCGTTAGCCGCATCGACGAGCGCCTGCACCTCGACCAGCAGCGGCCGCGTGCCTTCCTGCGTGACCAGCACGCACGAGCCCGGCACCGACTGCTCGTGCTGCGACAGGAACAACGCCGACGGATTCGCGACGCCGCGCAAGCCGCGCTCGGTCATCGCGAACACGCCGAGTTCGTTGACCGCGCCGAAGCGGTTCTTGATCGCGCGCACGAGGCGATACGACGAGTGCGTGTCGCCCTCGAAGTACAGCACCGTATCGACGATATGTTCGAGCACGCGCGGGCCCGCGAGCGCGCCTTCCTTGGTCACGTGGCCGACCATGATGATCGTCGTGCCCGACTGCTTGGCGATGCGCGTCAGTTGCGCCGCGCATTCGCGCACCTGCGCGACCGAGCCCGGTGCCGATGCCAAGGCATCCGAATAGACGGTCTGGATCGAGTCGATCACGGCGACGTCGGGACGCTGCTCGGCGATCGTCGCCTGAATCTTTTCGAGCTGGATTTCCGCGAGCAGTTGCAGCTCGCTCGCGGTCGAACCCGGTTCGAGCAGCGAGAGCCGTTGCGCGCGCAACGCGATCTGCGCGCCGGACTCTTCGCCGCTGATATACAGTGCGCGTTTGTGCGCGGCGATTTCCGCGAGCGCTTGCAGCAGCAGCGTCGATTTGCCGATGCCCGGATCGCCGCCGATCAGCACCACGCCGCCCGGCACGAGACCGCCGCCGAGCACGCGGTCGAATTCGCTGACGCCGGTCGTGAAGCGCGGCACGTCGGATGCTTCGATGTCCGCGAGACGGCGCACCGGCGTGCTCTTCGCGAGCGACTGGAAACGATGCGTGGCCGGCCCCTCGGCCACCGATTCGACGAGCGTGTTCCACGCCTGACACGACGGGCATTGGCCCGACCACTTCGGCGATTGCCCGCCGCACTCGCTACAGATGTACAACGTCTTTGCTTTCGCCACGCGTTACTCCGCACGGACCGGCACACGCTGCGCGACCGCGCACATGAGCTCGTAGCCGATCGTGCCGCAGGCCTGCGCGACGTCGTCGATCGGCAAGGCGGTGCCCCACAGCTCGACGCGCGAGCCAATGTTGGCGGTCGGCACCGGCGTGAGGTCGACCGTCAGCATGTCCATCGAGACGCGCCCGACGATCCGCGTGCGCACGCCGTCGACGATCACCGGCGTGCCTTCCGGCGCGACGCGCGGATAGCCGTCCGCGTAACCGCACGCGACCACGCCGATACGCATGGCGCCGCGCGCGGTAAACGTCGAACCGTAGCCGACCGAATTGCCCGCGCTCAACGTCTGCACGGCGATCAGTTCCGAGGCGAGCGTCATCGCAGGCTGCAGGCCGGTGCTCTCGATCGCGGCCGTCACGCCCGAGGGCGACGCGCCGTACAGGATGATGCCGGGGCGCACCCAGTCGAAATGCGCTTCCGGATGCCAGAGCGTGGCCGCCGAATTCGCGAGGCTGCGCGCGCCGGCAATGCCTTGCGCGCCGCGCTCGAACGCTGCCATCTGATGCGCGATGCCGCGCTCGGCGTCGGCGTCGGAGAAATGGGTCATCAGCGTGATCTGGCCGACGCCCTGGCAGGCGCGCGCGCGCTCCCATGCGGCACGGAATTTCTCGACCGTGTAGCCGAGCCGGTTCATGCCGGTGTTCATCTTCAACTGGATGTTGACCGGTTTGGACAGGCGCGCCATTTCGAGCATGCGCAACTGTTCGTCCGAATGCAGCGCGGTGGTCAGGCTGTAGCGGTCGATCACGTCGATATCGGTCGGTCGGAAAAAGCCTTCGAGCAAAAGAATGGGGCCCGCCCAGCCCAATTCACGCAACTTCACCGCTTCTTCGAGGTCCAGCAACCCAAAGCCGTCCGTTGCGCGCAAGCCCGGAAACACGCGTGCGAGGCCATGTCCGTACGCGTTTGCCTTGACGACGGCCCAGATTTTGGACTTCGACGCATAACGCCGGGCGACGGCAAGATTATTGGCGAGAGCAGCGGTATGTATCGTGGCTGAGAGGGGGCGCGGCATGGGATTTTTTCGTAAAGACACTTGCGAATCAGCGGCTTACCTGGCGTTTTCGGCGCTCGGCGGCCCGCTGGGCGGTGCGATCAAGGATTCTGCTAGTCCGAATCCAGCTATTTTCGTGATATAAAGCCGTGCGCACAACCCATTTCGATCGGCATAAGCCCGGACGCACTGCAAACGGCCGGGGCGGACAGACCGCAGCGAGGACAGCATCGCATCAGATGAAAAAAGGTTTTTACACCATCATGGCCGCGCAGTTTTTTTCGTCGCTGGCCGACAATGCGCTTCTGATCGCCGCTATCGCACTGCTGAAAGATCTTCACGCTCCGAACTGGATGACGCCGCTGCTCAAGCTGTTCTTTGTGCTGTCGTACGTCGTTCTTGCCGCCTTCGTCGGCGCCTTCGCCGACTCCCGTCCGAAAGGGCGCGTGATGTTCGTCACCAACACCATCAAGGTTCTCGGCTGCATCACGATGCTGATGGGCGCGCATCCGCTCATCGCCTACGGCATCGTCGGCTTCGGCGCGGCAGCCTACTCGCCCGCCAAATACGGCATCCTCACCGAACTGCTGCCGCCTGACCGGCTCGTCGCCGCGAACGGATGGATCGAGGGCACCACGGTCGGCTCGATCATTCTCGGCACCGTGCTCGGCGGCGCGCTGATCAGCCCGCATATCGCCGCGCCCATCCTGCACCTGCGCATTCCCACCGTGAACACGCCCTCGGAAGCCGCGATGCTCGTCATCATGGGCATCTACGTCATCGCGGCGCTCTTCAATCTGCGCATTCCCGATACCGGCGCGCGCTATCCGAAGCAGGAACACGGGCCGATCCGCCTCATCACCGATTTCGCCGACTGCTTTCTCGTGCTGTGGCGCGACAAGCTCGGACAGATTTCGCTCGCGGTCACGACGCTGTTCTGGGGTGCCGGCGCGACGCTGCAATTCATCGTGCTGAAGTGGGCCGAGGTGTCGCTCGGCATGTCGCTGTCCGAAGCGGCGATCCTGCAGGCGGTGGTGGCGGTCGGCGTCGCGGGCGGCGCGATCTTCGCGGCCTCGCGCGTGCCGCTGAAGAAGTCGCTCTCGGTGCTGCCGGTCGGCATCATGATGGGGATCGCCGTGATGCTGATGGCGTTTTATACGCGCGATCTGTTCCCCTCGCATTGGGGCATCTATTTCGGCCGCATGCACATGCCCGGCTATCTGATCGTCGCGTATCTCTTCCTGATGCTCGTCGGCGGTCTGTCGGGCTTCTTCGTCGTGCCGATGAACGCGCTGCTGCAGCATCGCGGGCACGTGCTGCTGTCGGCGGGACACTCGATCGCCGTGCAGAACTTCAACGAGAATCTCTCGGTGCTCGTGATGCTGTGCCTGTACGCGGTGCTCGTGTGGCTCGACGTGCCGGTCGCGGCCGTGATCGTGCTGTTCGGCACCTTCGTCTGCCTGATGATGTGGCTCGTGATGCGGCGCCACCAGGCGAACCAGCGCGCGTTCGATTCGGTCGCGCTGATCGGCGAAGCTAAACACTGAGCCAGCGCTGAACAGGCGCTGGCCCCCCGGGCCGGCCGCGTGTTTCGTTCCGCGAGCCGGCTGTTTCGACGATGCGCATGCGCTCCCCGCGCGCGCGCCTTCTTCCTCGCCTGACCATGACTCAACCGATTCCCAATGTGCTGACGATCGCCGGTTCCGACTCCGGCGGCGGCGCCGGCATCCAGGCCGATCTGAAGGCTTTCTCCGCGCTCGGCGCCTATGGCGCGAGCGTCATCACCGCATTGACCGCGCAGAACACGCGCGGCGTGAGCGCGATTCATGCACCGGACCCGGGCTTCGTCAGTGCGCAGCTCGACGCGGTGTTCGACGACATCCGCATCGACGCGGTGAAGATCGGCATGCTCGCGAATGCGCCGATCGCGCGCGCGGTCGCCGATGCGCTGCGCCGTCACAAGCCGAAGCACATCGTGCTCGACACGGTGATGATCTCGAAGAGCCATCACGCCTTGCTGCTGCCCGATGCGGTCGCGGTCGTGCGCGACGAACTGCTGCCGCTCGCCGACCTGCTGACGCCGAATCTGCCGGAAGCGGCCGCATTGCTCGGCATGCAGCCTGCCACCGACGAAGCCGGCATGACCGGCCAGGGCGAAGCGCTGCGCGCGCTCGGCGCGCGTGCGGTGCTGATGAAGGGCGGCCACCTGAGCGCGGCGGACAGCCCCGACTGGCTCGTGCAGGCCAGCGGCGCCTTGCGTCTCGGCGGGCCACGCGTGCCGGTGAAGAATACGCATGGGACGGGCTGCACGCTGTCGTCGGCGATTGCGGCGCTGATTCCGCAGCGCGGCGATCTCGCGAGTGCGGTGGCCGACGCGAAGGTTTATCTGACCGGCGCGTTGCAGGCGAGCGACCGTCTCGAAGTCGGTCACGGCGTGGGGCCGGTGCATCATTTTCACCGCTGGTGGTGAGGGATTTATCGTTGCGCGTGTGCGCAGATGCGTGCGTATGCGCCTGTGTTCGCGATGCGTCGCAAACTCGATCGCGATCGCACGCCGCGAATGCCGCACTACTGCCGCACGACTGCGTTGCGGCTATTGCATGGCGTAATGCCGCGCCTGCTCGGGCCAGTCGTCGGGCACGATAAAGCCGCGCGAGCGTTCGAGCAGATGGCCGGCACCGTCTTCGACGAACGCGGCGACCATCACCGGGCTGTGTTGATGCGAAGTCTGTACAGCGAGCGTAGGCGCATCGACGTATGACGCGCGTTCGTCGTCGCCCTGCTCTTCCAGAGCCGCTACGCGTCGCGGCGCAAGCCATTCCAGTCGCGGCAAGACCCGCCAGATCCGCGCATGCGCCGCCGCGAACCCGGGCCAGTCGCCACGCGTGACCCACCAGCCCCGCCCATGCGCGGGATCGAGCTCGGGCGGATCGAGCGGCGTCTCGCCATGCCGGTAAAACAGCCAGCCTTTGACGAACATCTGCGGCGTCCACGGCCCCGCATAACCGGCCAGCACGAACTCCTCGCGCGCGCTCAACGGCAACTGATGATTGAGCAGATGCGCGAGCTTGATGTCGAAGCGGTCTTTCAGATTGGGGCCGACGTAATCGGCGAGACGTCCCGCCTGCGCTTCGCGTGCGGCTCCCGCGTGCAGGTAGCACTTCACCGCCAGTTCCCAATGCAGCCGCGCGCCCTCGTGCGTGCGCACGAGAAAATCGCATTCGCCGAGCGTGACGCCCGCGCGCCGCAGCGGCACGCCAGCGGCGACGAGTTGCGCGGCCGGCCCATGCTGCAGAAACCAGCCAAGCAACCGCTCGGCATAGCGGCCCAGGCGCGTGATGCGCGTCGCCGAAAGATCGCGATGGAGCGGCTCAGGCGCGGCATCGAGCGCGCGCAGCCAGGCGACGGTCGCCTGCCGTTGCTGCGGCGTTTCGACGGGATTCGCCAGCACGCCGACCGGCAATTGCGGACGCAACAGATCGGGACTCAGCAGCAACCACGCGAGATCGCGCACGGCGGGGTCGCGCAACGGATCGTTGTGCGAGGGAGCGGCGGCTATGTCGGGTGACGACTCGGATGACGAGTGGAGTGGCGCGCTGGATTGCGGCGCGGATGGCGCGACCGCTTGCGCGTGCGTGTGAGCGTGCGCCTTGCCAGGTTCTTCAACGCTCACATCGGGACGCTCATCGCCCCGCTTATCGGGCCACACACCGAGCAGCGTGTCGAGCAGCCCGGCGCGAGAGATCGGCGCGGCGGCATCGTGCGCCGCCGGCCCCTCGGGCGTCGTCACTTCGGCTCGTTCGACGGCGCGCCGCCGCCCGCGAGCCACGTATCGCGCGCGAGGCACAGATCCGCCCAGGCCTTCGCCTTGTCGGGCAGGCTGCGCAGCAGATACGCGGGGTGGTACGAGACGATCACCGGCACGCCCTCGTACCGATGCACGCGGCCGCGCAGCGACGAAATGCTGGCCTCGGTCTTCAGCAGGCTTTGCGCGGCGAAGCGGCCGAGCGCGACGATCAGCTTCGGCTTGACGAGCGCGACCTGGCGCTGCAGATACGGCTCGCAACGCGCGACTTCGTCCGGTTGCGGATTGCGGTTGCCGGGCGGACGGCACTTGATCACGTTCGCGATATAGACGTTGGTGCCGCGCGCCAGCGCGAGCGAACGCAGCATGTTGTCGAGCAGCTTGCCCGCCTGGCCGACGAACGGCTCGCCAAGGCGGTCCTCGTTCTCGCCCGGCGCTTCGCCGACCAGCATCCACTCGGCGTTGCGATCGCCGACACCGAACACCGTGTTCGTACGCTTCTCGCATAGGCGGCACGACTCGCACGCGGCGACGCGCTCGCTCAGCGCGTCCCAGTCGAGCGTGTGGACGGCAGGCAGTGCGGGAGCGTTGCCGCGGGCTTCAACGGGTTCATGAGCGGATTCACTAGCACGCGAATGCGCGGGCAGATCGTCGAACCACGCGAAGTCGTCGTCGGGAGGAGCGTCGAAGTTGGGCGGCGCGGGAGAATAGGCTGGCGGTTGCGCCCGCAGTTGCTCCTGCTGACGTGCTCGCGATTGTGCGGGTTCGCGATGCGCTGCGGCTTCGTCCTGCTGAGCGGGTTCGCGTCGGGCTGCGGTCGTATCCTGCTGCGCGGGTTCGCGTCGGGCTGGCGATGGCTCGCCCCGATCCGCCGACGCGTGCATCGCTTCGGGCATGGTCCGCGATGCGGGCTCCGCTCGACGCTCATCGCGCTCATTGCGCACGTCGCCCTGCATCGATTGCAACTCGTCCGCGCGCTCCCGGGCGGCGCGATCGTCGGAGCGATGGCGTGGATCTTCCGCCAGCATCGCTTCGTCGCGCTCCTCGGGCGCACGCCGTTCGCCTTGCGCCTGAGCCTGAGTTTGACCCGCCGGCACATCCTGCTCGCGCGCCCTAGCATGCACGCTCTCGCCCCCTTCGTCCCGCGGTGCGTGCGCGCCCCCGGCATCACCGAGTCCGACAGCCGCCTCGCCCGCCGGCTGCCGCGCCGCCATGCCGCGCCGCACCCACAGCGGCGCGAGTCCGAATTCTTCGAGTACCGATTCATGCAGCGCCATCTTCGCCCTCCGTGGCAAACGAAAGACGCATCACGATCGCGTCCTCCCGGCCGCGATGCCGCGCCGGATAATAATTTTTGCGCCGGCCGATCGACGCGAAGCCGAAACGTTCGTACAGCCGGATCGCCCGATGATTCGACGGCCGCACTTCGAGCAGCAGGCCCTCGAGTCTTTCGGCGCGCGTGATGCGCACCGCCTCGCGCAGCAGCGCAAGGCCCGCGCCCGCGCCTTGCACCTGCGGCGCGACGCATAGATTGAGCAGATGCATTTCGTCGACGACCGGCATCAGCACGCAATAGCCGAGCAGCGTCCCCGTCACGTGGCGCAGACAAACGCCGAAATAACCGTTGCGCAGCGAATCGCCGAAATTGCCGCGGCTCCACGGAAACTCGTAGGCGAGCTTCTCGATCGCGGCGACTTCGTCGAGATCGCTTTCGGTCATCGGCGACATGTAGCGGTCCGCGAGCAGCACGCCGCTCATCGCCGCGCCTCGCCGTGCGGCGCCTGTGCGGACGCGCCGCCGTCGGGCGCGTTCCCGGCGGTCTGCGCCGCTTGCCCTGCCTGTGCCGCCGCTTTGGCCGCCTTTTCGGCGACGCGCTCGGCCGTGGTCTGCGCGACCTTGTCGCGCACGTATTCGGGCGCGGCCTGATCGGCAGGCACCGTGCGGCCGGCGTGAAACGCGCGCAGCGCCGCGTAGGCGAGCGGCAACGCATGCGGCAGCGCCTCGCCGTCGACCGTCCGTGCGGCGACCACGGCCGGCAGCCGCGCACCGAACGCCGCAGCCGCGTTGCCGGCGAGCGTGAACGGCGCGTCGGGCAGCACGAGCCGCTCGGGCGCATCGAGCGATGCCGTCTGCACGACGCGCCATTCGTGTTGCGCGTCATCCCACGCGTAGTCGGCCCAGTAAATTTCGTCCATGCGCGCGTCGAGCGCGGCGAGCACGCGCGTCACCGAAGGATCGCGCAGACGCGCGCTTTCGGCGCACGCGAGCAGGGTGCCGATCGGCACGACCGGCAGATTCAGGCCGAACGCGAGGCCTTGTGCGACGCCGGTCGCGGTACGCAGACCGGTGAACGAGCCGGGACCGGCACCGAACGCGATCGCGTCGCAGTCCGCGAGCGCGAGGCCGGCTTCGGCGAACAGCTCGCGGATCGCAGGAAGCAGCCGCGTGCTGGAGACCGCGCCGGTCCGTTCGTGGCGCACCCAGACGCGGGGTTCGGCAGTGGGCCGGCCAGTGGTATCGACGCTCGCGGACACGAGCACCGCCGAACAGAATTCGGTCGAAGTATCGAGGGCAAGGAGCACTGTTTGAGTCATGGACCGTATTGTAATCGGCGCCGTGCACGGGGATGGTGGTTTGCGGCCTCGCGGCGCGCGCGGGCCGGGTGGTCGCGTGGCCGCCGCTGCTCGCTACCCGCCACCCGCCGCTTGGTGTCGCTTGGTGCCCCTTGCCCCGTTGCCCCTCGGTATCGCCCTCGCGCGCCTTGCCGCCGCTTGCCGCCCCCCGCCGCCGTTTGGAATAAGCCCTCGGCCCCGCGGCCGCACTCAATTGTTATGATTTTCGGCCGATCCCATCCACGCCCGCCCAGCGGGCCACACGACCATGACCGACATCGATACCCAGTTCGCCCAGGCCCAGCAAGACGTCAAGCAGTTGCCCGAGCGCCCCGGCAATCTCACGCTGCTGCGTCTTTATGCGCTCTTCAAGCAGGCCAGCGAAGGCGACGTGCACGGCGACAAGCCGGGCTTCACCGACATCGTCGGCAAATACAAGTACGACGCATGGGCCGCGCTCCAGGGCACCGCGCAGGACGCTGCGAAGCAGCAATACGTCGAGCTCGTCGAATCGCTGAAGAGCGGCGCGGCGGCCTGACACACCAGCGGCCTCAACGAGAGCCGCGAAATCGCCGCAACAAGGCCGCCCGACCGGGAAAAACGGCCTCGCGGCGATTCCCGAACCGCGAACGCCACGCCCGGCCGACTCACCCGCCCTACCCGTTCCGGCACACTTTTCCGATCAGACGATTCCGAATAGTGGCGCAGTGCAGCAAATACCTATATAATGCGGCCTGCACTTCATCGCTAGTGCTGCTTTCCCGAGCGGCTCTGGCGGCGCAGCGCCTCGTAGCGTTTAGCTCCAATCCAGTTTAGAACCTGTCCCCTCCTGCCTGGCCCTCTACGGGCGTCAAGTCCAAGGCTGGCGGCACGCCATGTCGGCATGTCGCATCCGATACAGCTTCTAACGAAAAGCTCGCCTTCATTGCTGCGAGCTGCCCCCGTTTTTCGATTTGCTCGCTGCTTCTTTGCTCGCTGAATCCGACGACTTGGGTATGCCGATTGGCGTTGACGTTTTAACTCCCTGAATTTCCCAGGATCGTTTTCAAGGATTCACATGACTTCGAGCAATTCCTCCGCCAGCCCGTTGAACGCCATCGCCGACGAAGCACTCGGTCTTACCCCCGAGGCTCCCGTCGCGGCCGCTCCGGCTGACGCCAAACCGACCTTCGCGTCGCTCGGCCTGTCCGCGGAAGTCGTCTCCGCGCTGACCGCCGCCGGCTACGAGCACCCGACGCCGGTGCAGCAGCGCGCGGTACCGGCCGGCATCGCCGGCCGCGATCTGCTGGTGTCGAGCCCGACCGGCTCGGGCAAGACCGCCGCCTTCATGCTGCCCGCCATCGAGCGTTTCGCGCAGCTGCAAAAGACCCAGGCGAACCAGCCGCGCGAACCGCGCCCGGCCGACGGTGGCCGCGGCCGCCGTCCGCAGCCGGTCGCGCGTCCGACCATGCTGGTGCTGACCCCGACCCGCGAACTCGCGATGCAGGTCACGACCGCCGCCGCCACCTACGGCAAGCACCTCAAGCGCCTGCGCACCGTCAGCATTCTCGGCGGCGTCGCCTACGGCCAGCAGCTGATGCTGCTCGCCAAGAACCCCGAAATTCTCGTCGCCACGCCGGGCCGTCTGATCGACCACCTCGAGCGCGGTCGCATCGATCTGTCGCAACTGCAGATCCTCGTGCTCGACGAAGCCGACCGCATGCTCGACATGGGCTTCATCGACGACATCGACACGATCGTCGCCGAAACGCCGGCCACGCGTCAGACCATGCTGTTCTCGGCCACGCTCGACGGCAAGATCGGCTCGCTGACCGGCCGTCTGCTGAAAGACCCGGAGCGCATCGAGATCGTCCAGCGCATGGAACAGCGCACCAACATCGCGCAAACCGTCCACTACGTCGACGACCGCGATCACAAGGACCGTCTGCTCGACCATCTGCTGCGCGCCGAAGGCCTCGACCAGGCCATCGTCTTCACGGCCACCAAGATGGACGCTGATCAGCTCGCGGGCCGTCTGGCCGACGCCGGTTTCGAATCGGCCGCGCTGCACGGCGACCTGCCGCAAGGCGCGCGTAACCGCACGATCCGCGCGCTGCGCGAGCGCCGCGTGCGCGTGCTGGTGGCGACCGACGTCGCCGCTCGCGGTATCGACATCCCCGGCATCACGCACGTGTTCAACTACGACCTGCCGAAGTTCGCCGAAGACTACGTGCACCGTATCGGCCGTACCGGCCGCGCGGGCCGCTCGGGCGTCGCGGTGAGCCTCGTGCATCATGCGGAACAGGGTGCGCTGAAGCGCATCGAGCGCTTCGTGCGCACGCCGCTGCCGGTCAACGTCGTCGAAGGCTTCGAGCCGCGCAAGGCGCCGCCTTCGGGCAACGGCCGTCCTGGCTTCGGCGGCCGCGGCCGTCCGGGCGGCAACGGCCGGCGCTTCGGCAACGGTTCGGGCAAGCCCGGCGGTTACGGCAACGGCGGCTCGCGCAACGGTAACGGCAATGGCAATAGCAACGGCAACAACTGGGGCAACCGGTCGGCCGGCGGCGGTTCGCGTGACGGCTACAACAACGGCGGCTCGCGCGAAGGCTACGGCGGTTCGCGCGACGGCGGCTACAACGGCTCGCGTGACGGCTACGGCGCGCGTCGCAACGACGGTCCGCGTACGGCGCGCCGTGGCGGCTAAACAGGCGGGCTGAGCGTCGTTGATCGCGGCGCGGCGTGTTTCGAAAGAACCCGCCCGCGTTTGCCGTTCAGGACACGCAGCAGGACCCGGACAGCACCCCGCTGTCCGTCGGTCCGGAAAAACCGGTGCTCAGGCACCGGTTTTTTTTCGTCTATCGCTCGCCACCGCAAATTTCACGATATGAAAAAATTTTTTGTGTCGTAAAAAATCATGCTGCAAGGCACAAGACGGCCTATTGCAATAGGGGAAATATCGTTTCTCAATACGAAATTACAAGTTCAATGCATTGATTTTATTGAAAAATAAATATTGGAAAAACGCTTTGCGGCGCCTGTTGCGCGACCTTCGATTTGCCTAGACTCTTATATAAGACTTCACGAAACAGAACGCCCAGCCTGGCCCGACGCTTCGAGAAGACAGAGTCACCCATCCCCCATAACAGGCCTAGAAGGAGCACATCATGACCATGACCCGCG
The DNA here is from genome assembly GCF_011752995.1 of Burkholderia sp. Ax-1724. Classification (GTDB taxonomy): domain Bacteria; phylum Pseudomonadota; class Gammaproteobacteria; order Burkholderiales; family Burkholderiaceae; genus Paraburkholderia. Next base: position 105,006 of record NZ_VWWL01000017.1, on the reverse strand, counting down.
AACAGCAAGTGCAGCAACTCAAGCAGCAATGGGAAACCGATCCGCGCTGGAAGGGCGTCAAGCGCACCTACTCGGCCGAAGACGTGGTGCGTCTGCGCGGCTCGGTGCAGGTCGAGCACACGCTCGCGAAGCGCGGCGCGGAAAAGCTGTGGGCCGCCGTGAACAACGAGCCGTTCGTCAACTCGCTCGGCGCGCTGACCGGCAACCAGGCGATGCAGCAGGTCAAGGCGGGCCTCAAAGCGATCTATCTGTCGGGCTGGCAGGTGGCGGGCGATGCGAACGTGGCCGGCGAAATGTACCCGGACCAGTCGCTGTATCCGGCCAACTCGGTGCCGCTCGTCGTGAAGCGCATCAACAACACGCTGACGCGCGCCGACCAGATCCAGTGGTCGGAAGGCAAGAACCCCGGCGATGAAGGCTACGTCGATTACTTCGCGCCGATCGTGGCCGACGCGGAAGCCGGCTTCGGCGGCGTGCTGAACGCGTTCGAACTGATGAAGGCGATGATCGAAGCGGGCGCCTCGGGCGTGCACTTCGAAGACCAGCTCGCTTCGGTCAAGAAGTGCGGCCACATGGGCGGCAAGGTGCTCGTGCCGACCCGAGAAGCCGTCGCCAAGCTGACCGCCGCGCGTCTCGCCGCCGACGTCTCGGGCACGCCGACCGTGCTGCTCGCCCGCACCGACGCGGAAGCCGCCGACCTCGTGACCTCGGACATCGACGACAACGACCGCCCGTTCCTGACCGGCGAGCGCACCGTCGAAGGCTTCTACCGCACGCGGCCGGGTCTCGAACAGGCGATCTCGCGCGGCCTCGCCTACGCGCCGTACGCCGACATGATCTGGTGCGAAACCGGCAAGCCGGACCTCGAGTTCGCGAAGAAATTCGCCGACGCGATCCACAAGGAGTACCCGGACCAGCTGCTGTCGTACAACTGCTCGCCGTCGTTCAACTGGAAGAAGAACCTCGACGATGCGACGATCGCGAAGTTCCAGCGCGAACTCGGCGCGATGGGCTACAAGTTCCAGTTCATCACGCTGGCCGGCTTCCACGCGCTGAACTACTCGATGTTCAACCTCGCGCACGGCTATGCCCGCAACCAGATGACCGCCTTCGTCGAAATGCAGCAGGCGGAATTCGCGGCGGCCGAAAAGGGCTTTACGGCCGTGAAGCACCAGCGCGAAGTCGGCACCGGCTACTTCGACGCGGTGACGCAGACGGTCGAGCGCGAAGCCTCGACGACCGCGCTGCACGGTTCGACCGAAAACGAGCAGTTCTTCGACAAGAAGGTGGCCTGAGGCCCACCCGCCGCGAAGTCGAAGCAGCGGGCCACGCGGACCGGGCGGTGTCGCCGGTCCCATGCGTGGCCCGGGAATGATCCGGGAATGGCCCTGGAATCGCAGCAACGATCGGCAAACGGCAGGCGGCTCCGTCAGAGAGCCATCGCCAGAGGGAGGGACCGCGCCGCCGGGGGCCGAAGCCGGCCCGCAACCGGCTCCCGGCGGCCGGGGCACGACAAGACAGAAAAATTCCGCAGGAAAAAATCTCGCAGCAGGGGGAAATCCGCACAGCGCATCGTGCGGCAACAAGAAGCGCGCCAGCCTTATCGCTGGCGCGCTTTTTTTTCGACGCCGGCACAACGTTCAACGCGATATTCAGCGATACACGATCACCGGAATCTTCGTGTGCGTGAGCACCCGTTGCGTTTCGCTGCCGATCAGCAGGCTGCCGAGCCCGCGCCGCCCGTGCGAGGCCATGAAGATCACGTCGCAGCCGCCCTGCTCGGCCGCCTCGATGATGCCGAGGTAAGGCGCCGGATGCACGCTCGTGCGGCTGTCGACGTGTACGCCGACCCGGTGCGCGGCCAGTTCCACCTCGCGCAGATGCACCTGCGCCTCGCGCTCGCTGCGCTGCAAAAACTCGCCCGGCGGCTCGACCGCGATGTCGGAGAACGGCGAGTACGGATATTGCGGCAGACATGCGTACGCGGTGATGCGCGCGCCGACGACCTGCGCGAGATCGATCGCGCCCGCTATCGCCTTGCGTGACAGATCCGAACCATCGGTCGGAACCAGGATGTGCCTGAACATGATGCCCTCCGTCGCCGGCTGCGCGCAGCGCGGCGTCAGCGTTCAACGAAGCCCGCCGGGCAGGCTGTTCGAATGATTGTAGTGCGTGCCGATGCGGGCGGAGACCGGCCAAGGGTCTGTCCCGATGCCGGGACCGGCGGGCGCTTGCGCGTCGGTCTCCGCGATTGGTCTCCGCTGTCCGTCCCCGCCTTCAGTCCCAGTAACCGGGCTCGCCGTACGTATGCTTGAGAAAGTCCAGAAACAGCCGCACCCGCAGCGGCAGATGGCGGCGCTGCGGAAACACTGCGTGGATGCCGATCGGCGGCGCGGCGAATTCGTCGAGCACGGTGACGAGCCGGCCGGCCGCGAGTTCGTCGCCGACCTCCCACCACGAGCGCCACGCGAGCCCATGGCCGGCGAGACACCATTCGTGCAGCACCGCGCCGTCCGAGCATTCCATCGTGCCGGACACCTTGATCGACACCACCTTGCCGTCCTGCTGGAACATCCAGCCGCGCTGCTGGTTCGCGCTCGCGCCGAACGCGAGGCAGTTGTGGCGTGCGAGATCGGCGAGGCTATGCGGTGCGCCGCGCCGGCTCAGATACGCGGGCGAGGCGACGCACACGCGCCGGTTTTCGGCGAGCTTCAGCGAGACCAGCGACGAATCGGGCAATTCGCCGAGCCGCACCGCGCAGTCGAAGCCCTCGTTGACGAGATCGACGAGGCGGTCGGACAGATCGAGTGTGATCGACACGTCCGGATGCGCGACCGTGAACGCGGGCACGAGCGGCGCGACATGGCGGCGCCCGAAGCCGGCCGGCGCCGACAGCCGCAGATGGCCGCTCGCCTTCACGCCGCCCGCCGACACGCTCGCCTCGGCGTTCTGCATGTCGTGAATGATGCGCTGACAGTCTTCGAGAAAAGCCGAGCCTTCGAAGGTCAGCGTGAGCTTGCGCGTCGTGCGCACGAGCAGCTTGACGCCGAGGCGCTCTTCGAGCGCATCGATGCGCCGGCCGATGATCGCGGGCGCGACGCCCTCGGCGAGCGCCGCCGCGGACAGGCTGCCCTTGGCCGCGACGGTGACGAAAGTCTCGATCTGCTTGAAACGGTCCATGAACGGTGCGCGCCGCGAGCAGGCGCAAGAGGCGGAAATGGGGCGATGGGCGTCAGATTAGGTATATGAAAGTAAAAGATCAAGTGATCTTTAGCCTATTTTTTAGCACCTAAGGTCACCAATACAATCGATCCCGACCTCTGACAGGAGCGCACGGCAATGTCGGCCACAACGACACCTTTCCCGCGAGCAGTGATCTTCGACGCCTATGGCACGCTTTTCGACGTGCATTCGGTGATCGCCGCCGCCGAGCAGTTGTTCCCCAGCCACGGCAATGCGCTCTCGCAGTTGTGGCGCCAGAAGCAGATCGAATACACGCAACTGCGCACACTCGCCGCGCGCACCGACGCTCCCGGCGAACACTACCGCCCGTTCTGGGATATCACGCTCGACGCCCTGCGCTTCGCCGCGAAAAAACTGCAGCTCACGCTCGGGCGCGTGGCCGAAAAGCGTCTGATGGACGAATACGCGTGCCTGTCCGCCTTTCCCGATGCGGTGCCGGTGCTGCGCGCGTTGCGCGAGGCGGCGTCGAACCCGAACCCGAACCCGAGTCTGAACCCAGATCAGAACCCAGCCCCAAGCTCCGCGAGCACCACAGCCGCGGCAACCACGCCTCATGTCGGGCTCGCGATCCTCTCGAACGGCAATCCGCAGATGCTCGACATCGCGGTCAAGAGCGCGGGCATGAGCGCGCTCTTCGATCACGTGCTGTCCGTCGACGCCGTGCGCGCCTACAAGCCCTCGCCCGCCGCCTATGCGCTCGGCCCGGCCGCGTTCGGCGTGGCCGCGCGCGAGATCGTGTTCGTCTCGTCGAACGGCTGGGACGTGGCCGGCGCGACGTGGTTCGGCTTCACGACGTTCTGGCTCAACCGGCAGAACGCGCCGCTCGAAGAACTCGGCGTCACGCCGCATGGCACGGGCAGCGGCATGAACGATCTGCTGGCGTTCCTGCGAGCGCCTGATTCGCCCTCGCCCCATATCGGCCAGCCTGAAAAACCGCGCGGCGGCGGCACCCGCAAGCGCGCCGGCCCGCGCGCCTGACGAGCGCCCGCGCGGCGATCCGGCCAGCGCCATCCACTCACTGCTTTTCAACCTCCACCTTTCCGCAATCCGACTTTCTGCAATCTGACCGACCAAGGAGAAAACATGACGAATTCGCTGTCGCTGCCGCAAGGCATGGAAATCACCGGCGAGATCAAGCCCGGTTTCGAAACGATCCTCACACGCGAAGCGCTGGAACTCGTCGCCGCGCTGCATCGCACGTTCGAGCCGCACCGCCAGCAGTTGCTGCAAGCGCGCGTCGAACGCACGCGGCGGCTCGACGCGGGCGAGCGGCCCGACTTCCTCGCCGCCACGCAGAGCGTGCGCGATGGCGACTGGCAGATCGCGCCGCTGCCGCAAGACCTGCAATGCCGCCGCGTCGAGATCACGGGGCCGGTCGAGCGCAAGATGATCATCAACGCGCTGAACTCCGGCGCGGATTCCTACATGACCGACTTCGAGGATTCGAATGCGCCCAGCTGGGACAACCAGATCACCGGCCATATCAATCTGAAGGACGCGGTGCGCCGCACGATCTCGCTCGAACAGAACGGCAAGTCCTATAAGCTCAACGACCGGACCGCGACGCTGATCGTGCGTCCGCGCGGCTGGCATCTCGACGAGAAGCACGTGAAGGTCGACGGCAAGCGCGTATCGGGCGGCATCTTCGATTTCGCGCTGTACATGGTCCACAACGCGAAGGAGCTGGTCGCGCGCGGCTCGGGTCCGTACTTCTATCTGCCGAAGATGGAGAGCCATCTCGAAGCGCGTCTGTGGAACGACCTCTTCGTCGCCGCGCAGGAAGCGGTCGGCGTGCCGCGCGGCACGATTCGCGCGACGGTGCTGATCGAGACGATCCTCGCCACGTTCGAAATGGACGAGATCCTGTACGAGCTGCGCGAACATAGCTCGGGCCTCAACGCGGGCCGCTGGGACTACATCTTCTCGGCGATCAAGAAGTTCAAGAGCGACCGCGACTTCTGTCTCGCCGACCGCTCGCAGATCACGATGACCTCGCCGTTCATGCGCGCCTACGCCCTGCTGTTGCTGAAGACCTGCCATCGGCGCAACGCGCCGGCGATCGGCGGCATGAGCGCGCTGATTCCGATCAAGAACGATCCGGCCGCGAACGAAAAAGCAATGGGCGGCGTGCGCTCGGACAAGGCTCGCGATGCCGGCGACGGCTACGACGGCGGCTGGGTCGCGCATCCGGGCCTCGTGCCGGTCGCGATGGAAGAGTTCGTCAAGGTGCTCGGCGACCGGCCGAACCAGATCGGCAAGCAGCGCGACGACGTGCTCGTCAGCGCCGCCGATCTGCTCGACTTCCGGCCGGAAACGCCGATCACCGAGGCGGGCTTGCGCAACAACATCAACGTCGGCATTCACTACCTCGGCTCGTGGCTCGCGGGCAATGGCTGCGTGCCGATCCACAACCTCATGGAAGACGCGGCGACCGCCGAGATTTCGCGCTCGCAAGTGTGGCAGTGGATTCGCTCGCCGAAGGGCACGCTCGACGATGGCCGCAAGGTGACGGTCGAACTCGTGCGCGAACTCGCGGCGCAGGAGCTCGACAAGGTGAAGCAGACGGTGGGCGGCGACACGCAGCCGTATGAGCGCGCGGCGCAGATTTTCGAGCAGATGTCGACGGCGGAGCAGTTCACCGACTTTCTGACGTTGCCGCTTTACGAGGAGATTTGAGGCTGCGGGCCAGGTGGCCGGGTTGATGTACGGTTCGATGTACGGTTCGATGCGCGGTTCGATGTACGTCTGGCCCGGACGATCGCCCGAGCTGTTACGACTCGATAGATAAAAGAATGGCGCGCCACGCGGTTAGCGGCGCGCCATTTTCCATGGTGCTTTGCACATCTCGTTTCGGGCCGTGCTTTTTGCCGTGCGTCTTGCCATGTTTCGTGCCGTACTTCGCGCTCCGTCTCTCGCGTGCCGTCTCTCGCGTGCCGCCTTTGCGCGGACCCACCACGCGGACGCGATGGGCAGGACACGATGCGCAAACATCGCGCCCTTTCACCCACTCGGTCTTTCGCGCGCCCGATCACCGCGTGCGGCGATACTCGACCCAATCGCCCGACCGGATCTCGGGCAGCCCCTTCACCGCGCCCGGCGTGACCGGATAGAAGCGGCAGTTCACGACGTTGCCGTCCACCTTCACCATGACCTCGCGGGCGAGGAAGCGGTCCTCGACGCCGGGATAGACGGCTTCGATTTCGTCGAGCACGGCAACGAGCGCATCGTCGATTTCGTAGACGTCGCCGCATACGTCGACGCCCGCCTCGTCGACCACGAGCCCCGGGTACAGGCCAAAGTCGAACAGATGGCCGCGCACGCTCGCGGTGCCGAGCAAGGTCGGCGCGGGGATGTCGTTACGCGCGGCGGCTTCGCTGATGTCGTTCGCTTCACCGGCACGCAGCGTGCCGTAGACAAAGACGGTCTGCATCGTCGTAGGGTCTCCTTGAGGTGAGGGGTCGGGCCGCGTTAGCCGCGCCTGTCGCGGGCTGTGTCGCGATCCGGTTACGGCCCCGTGGTGATTTCAATGCAGTGATTGCAATCCTGCGGTTTCAATCCCGCGTTTTATCCCGTGGTTTATCCCGTGGTTTATCCCGTGGTTTATCCCGTGGTTTATCCCGCGCTACGTTCGCCACGAACACGCCGGACAGTCGCGACATTATGCAACGCCAGAAAACGGGCAACCTCGGTCGCGAACCCCCGCGGCCGCGTCACGCTGCGACTTCCGCAGGCCGTTCATGCGCGCCCGCCTCGCTCTCGACCACGAGACCGCAACGCAAGGCAGCCGCCCTCTACAATGACCGCACTCGCAGTGATTCGCGGCGGCCGGCCCGCATGCCGGCCGTCTCCCGTCATCCGTACCGGGCTTCGCCATGACTTCGTCCGCCGACTCCGACCTGTTGAGCCGCATCCGCTTCGCCGACATTCCGCCCGAGTCCGCGCCGACCGAGACGCATCCGATCCGCGTGCGCTCGCGGCCGATGCCGGCCGGCTGGCGCATCCCGCGTCATACGCATGCCTGGGCGCAGGTCGCGTATGCATCGCGCGGCGTGCTGCGCGTCGCGACCACCGGCACCACGTGGATGGTGCCGCCCTCGCGCGCGATCTGGGTGCCGCCGCATGTGTCGCACGAGGTGTGCTCCGTCGAGGACGCGTTCCTGCGCACGCTCTACATCACCGAGAGCACGGTGCCGGCCGGACTCGACACGCCGCGCGTCGTCGAAGTGTCGAACCTGCTGCGCGAAGTGATTGCCGCGCTCGACATGCCGGGCCTGTCCGCCGCGCGCGAGCAGTTGCTCGGCGCGCTCGCGCTCGACGAACTGACGCGCTCCGAGCCGCTGCCGCTGTCCGTGCCGATGCCCAACGAAAAGCGCCTGCGCGCGCTCTGCGAGGCGGTGATCGCGGACCCGACGCATGGCGAGTCGCTCGAACAATGGGCGTCGAGCGTCGGCGCGAGCACGCGCACGATCGCGCGGCTGTTCCGTCAGGAACTCGGCGTGAGCTTTTCTCAATGGCGTCAGCAGGCGATTCTCGCGCGCGCGATTCCGCTGCTGAGCCAGGGACGGCCGCTCTCGCACGTAGCGCGCGAGTTGGGCTATCAGAGCCAGAGCGCCTTTTCCGCGATGTTCCGCCGTGCGTTCGGCGCGAGCCCGCGCGCGTTTATCGAACGAGGCGCCGAGCATCGCGTGGACAACGGCGAGGCCGGTGAACCGCCGGCGGACGAAGAGACGGCACAGGATCGCGCGAATCCGGCGGAGCCAGCCGGACGCTGAATCGCGACGCAACGGCCCATGCCCTGAATACGCGGCGCCGCATTGGAGACGGCGAGCCCGGCACCACGGCACCGGCGCCACGCGTGTGAGGATCGTCTGAGAAGTCGCCGCAGAACGTGTGAATAACGTATAAAGCGCGCGCCGCATGTCTCGCGCCGCGCTCAAACCCGCCGCGCCAGATGACGAATTGCGCCGAGCTGCGCGAGCCGCGGCCCGGCGAGCCGGTAGCCCTTGCGCTGATACAGCCGCGCCGCGGGATTATCGACGAACACGCGCAGTTGCAGCTCGTGCAGTCCACGCTCGCGCGCCCATTGATGCGAGATGTCGAGCAGATAGGTGCCGGCGCCGAGCCGCCGGTATCCCTCGGCAATCTGCACGTCGCGGATATGCAGCGAATCGCCTTCTTCCGTGATGCGCAGCACGCCCATCGGCACGCCATCCACTTCGAGAATGAAATTCTCCGACTCGCGCCAGCTGCCGAGAAACAGATCGCTGCGCCAAACCAGATGATGCCGGCGATAGTAGCCGCCCATGTTGTTGCGCGTCAGGGCCTCGGCAAACTCGAAATCATCCATGCTGGCGTGGCGCAGATGAAACGGTGACAGGGCTTCAGTGGGATCAAACATGACGGGACCGCGAGGATGAGTCGGATCAACGGTAAAACAGGCTGCGCCCGCTGGCAATGGCTGTTTGTCCCGAGCGGGTTGCGGCGCGGCGCAAGGCGCGGGCGAAAAGAATACGCGGAAGAAGGCGGAAATCGGAAAAAAACCGCTTGAGAACGCCGCTTTTTGCGAGCGGGCTTGGCCGGTCTGAAGATCCCGCTCCGGCCAGGCGTGCGGGGCTCGAACCGCTGTCAGCACCCGCGCCGGGACACATCGGCCGACGGCGGCGCCATGAACGGCCGCCCTCCCTCATTCGACGGCCCCGCCCCGATGACTCGCACGGGCGCGCGACGATGACGCGACTCGCCTCGAACGGCGCCACCACAGCCACAACCCGCTCCCGCTCATGGCCGCGAGCGCGAGGCCGCCCAGCATCACGAGCGCTTCGAGCAGCGGACCGCCGAGCGCGCCGGTATGCAGCGGATAAACCACCGAGACAGCCCGCGCGCCGATATCGGCCTGATTCCAGCGCTGCGCAGCCAGTACCTTGCCCGTCACCGGATCGACCCAGAGCAGCGTGCGCCCGTTCGGATGCGGATCGTCGGGGAGATGCAGCCGGACGTGTACGGGCCGATCCGCTTTCGCTGGTGTCTGAACGAGGTAGACGCGCCCGTCCGGGAACACCGCGCGCGCCGCCGCCACGAGCGTATCGAGAGGCAGCGTGGCCTCGCGTCCGCGCGAGGCCACGGGCAATGCTGGCGCATGCAGCGACGTGGTGCCGCTGATCGTGGTGACGAACTTGCGCAGCGGCTGCCAGCCCATATAAGCGCCGGTCGCAACCGATACGGCGATCACGACCCCGAGCGTGGCACCGGCGACCCGATGCAGATCGAAAAGGCTGCGAGTCAGTCCTTTGTGCAACTCGATGCGCCACCCCACTCTCCAGTCGCGCGGCCACCATAAGACGAGGCCGCTTGCCAGAAGCAGCAGATAACCGAGCGCGACGATCGCCAGGATCGACCGGCCCACATCATCCAGCATCAGCGAACTGTGCAGTTTGAACAGGAAGTTGACGACCCCTTCGCTCTCGCCACGCCGCCCCAGTTCGGCGCCGCTGAACGGATCGAGATAGAGCGTGCCTCGCCACGGGCCGCGCACGATAACCGACAGGCTGCCGTCCGCTTCGCGAGGCGGCAGAAACGAGAAGCTCGCCTTCTCGCCGAATCCGGCACGCAGCTTCGATCTGATCGTTTCGAGCGGGAGCGCCTCGCGATGGGCGTGGGTGTTGTGGGTGTAGGCCGGCACCCTGAACAGTTGCGGATGCAATTGTTCGTCGAGAGGCGGCGCGATCACGAGCAGCGCGCCGCTCAGGCCGATGAGCCCGAGCATCCAGCCGAGACTCAGCGCGAACCACCGGTGCGCGCTGAGCCAGAGGTTACGCAGCCGTCGCATGCCGGACTCGTATCGTAAGGAAAGCCAGGTTCATCGCTACGTCAATCAAGGAGTGTCCTGCCTATGAAGCGCCGCGTGTAGTGTCGGGTTGACGATCGATGAGCGGCGTCAGTCGGCAAAGGCCATGGTTGCGTGTTGTCTTCGTCGCTCGAACGCGGCTCACGCTGAGCGTGTGAGTGACGACGGAACGTTTCGCCCCAAGAAACGAGCGCATTATAAATACTAATGGTTACCATTTTCAACTGTAATTTTTCTCCAGCAAATCATGACCTTTTCACTGTTTAAATTTTAAAAATACGGCAAATTTACGTATTTTCCCTAGCCATGACTACCCAACACCTCTCGAAATCATTACACAAACTTTTCAACTTGTGAAATAATGCAAATCATTCGCATTTGCATTTTCTTGAAAGTTGTGGCTCGCGCTCTTGCCTGAAGCGCTTCCAGCATGTCAGGCACTGCGGGTCCTTTCCGCGGTTGTCATCGTTTCTGGTTCTTCACATGATTCATTATTTAGTTAGCCATACTGAATTCCATCTCCACGACGTGAAACGCCGTCCATCGCGGACGCAAGCGGAAGCACGCCCCGTCATGCAGCGATAGCGCGATCGAAATGGACATCGCAGGGCGTAGCGGCTTGCGTCGGTATTCATCGCAGTCCTGGCCGCTTAGCCGCATCGCGCCAAACGCAGGACCGCTTTCCGCACCCGCGCATCCCTCTCTCCCTGTGCTGTTCCGGACCCAGGCGTCAACCGCGTTCGCGTCGTGGCGCCTCATCCGTATGCATGCTCGCCCGCCCCATTCGCTGGACTGCCGATGAACGGCCGCTGACTCCGCGGCGGACTTTGCGCCTGTCTGCACACCCGATCTCTCACCACCGACGTCCCACTTCCTCAGGAAAAGAAGAATGATTCGCTACAAGCGCCTTACCGTGGCCATGGCTTTGTTGCCGTTCGGCATGCCCGCCTATGCCGCCGACGCCGACGCGCCCGAGCCGGCGAAGGAGAACGTGCTGGAATCCATCAAGATCACCGGCAACTGGCTAGGCAGCCCGACCGAGCAGAAGCTGCTGGAACATCCGGGGGCTCGCACCATCGTCGAGCGCAAGGAGTTCGAAGAGCGCGGCGCCATGAACGTGCGCGATGCCCTGCCTGGGATTCCCGGTGTGCAGGTTCAGGATAGCAATGGCACGGGCGGCAGCGATATTTCGCTGAACGTCGGCGTGCGCGGCTTGACCGCGCGCCTCTCGCCGCGCTCCACGATTCTGATGGACGGCATTCCGCTCGCCTACGCGCCTTATGGCCAGCCGCAGCTGTCGCTGGCGCCGCTGTCGCTCGGCAACCTGGAGATGGTCGACGTGGTACGCGGTGCCGGTTCGGTTCGCTATGGTCCGCAGAACGTGGGCGGCATCATCAACTTCGTGACCAGGCCGATTCCCGAGCAATTCACCGCAAACGCCGCGGTCGGCACGGAGATTTATAGCCACGGCGGCGACGTGAAGACGATGCCCAGCGCGTTTATCGGCGGCACCAACGCCAAGGGCCTCGGCGGTGCGATTCTCTACTCCGGCACGCATGGCAACGGGTATCGCGAGAGTAACGACCGCATCGATATCGACGATGTGATCCTGAAGGGCGCCTATAAATTCACGGTCAACGACGATATCGCCGTCTCGCTGCACCATTTCGAAGGACAGGGACGCATGCCCGGCGGCCTCACCACGCAGCAGTACGCCGACGATCCGTTCCAGTCCACTCGCCCCTACGACGACTATACCGGCCGGCGCACCGACGGTTCGATCAAGTACACACACAAGGATGCGCTCAACAGTTTCGAACTCCTTGCTTATTACACGGACTCGTTCCGTGGCAGCCATATCGAACAGGAAGGCAGCGGGGCCACGGCCGGGCTTCGCCGCCTGACTTCCGCGCCGCGCGGCTACCATACCCTCGCGATCGAGCCACGCTATTCACGGCTCATCGACATGGGCAGCATCGTGCAGGAAATCAGCGTCGGCTACCGGTTCCTGAACGAAGCCAGTTCGGAGACGGCCGCCCGTACCGCGTATTACGATCCGAATAGCGGAATCGATGCGCGCACGCTGGCGTCACAGGCCTATCAAACGAGCCAGGGCGGCACGACCGCCAACGCGTTCTATATCGACGACCGTATCGACATCGGGCGCTGGACCATCACGCCGGGGCTGCGCTATGAAATCATCCGCACCTTCAACAACGTGACGAACCTGAGCAACGGCGCCGTGACGAGCGCGCTGTATCCGAAGATCGATTCGCACGTGGCGCTGCCGATGCTGTCGGTGCTGTATCGCGTGCAGGACAACTGGTCGCTGTTCGCCAATGCCGGGCAGTCATTCGGACCCGAGCAGTATTCGCAGCTCGCCTCGACGACGCAAGGGCTTCATCCCGAGAAGGCCACGACCTATGAACTCGGCACGCGCTTTAACGGGCCCACGTGGGGCGGCGAGCTGACGCTGTTCAATATCGACTTCGATCAGGAACTGCAATTGAGCCGCTCGATCGTCGGCGACGGGATATGGACGGACCTCGGCGCGACGCGTCATCGCGGCGTCGAGTCCGCCGTGCACTACGACATCGGGAACCTCGTACCGGCACTGAACGGGCTGTCGGTCTACGCGACCTATACGTACACGCAGGCGATTGCGAAGGCAGGTGTATTTGCCGGACGCGACCTGCCGCTCTACTCCCGGCAGGTCGCAACGCTCGGCGCGACCTACCGGCGCAATCAGTGGACCTTCAATGCCGACCTCTTCGCCCAGACGAAGCAGCATTCGCCGGGCGACCCCAACGCCGGCGCGACGTACGTCACGCAGGAAGACCCGACGGGACGCCTTGGCGACATCCCCGGCTATGCGACGGTGAACCTGCGCGCGGCCTACCATTTCGGCAAGGAACTCAACAACCTCGACGTGGCGGTGGGCGTCAAGAACCTGCTGGATCGCCGCTACTTCACGCGCTCGACCGATAACAACGGCGGGAAGTACGTGGGGCAGCCGCTCACGGTCTATATGCAGGCGTCGCTTTCGTACTGACCTTGAACGCGATGCCTGAAGATGCCGGCGCGACCCGTCGCGCCGGCATCGCGGTGCGCGACATCCTCGCGCTATGTCAGCGATCGCCTACGGTGTGGACAACAAACTTTGCGACAGATAGTCGAGCAATGCCGCAACACGCGCGGAGCGGATAACCTGCGACGGCGTGACCAGACTCAGATAGACCTGCGCTATTTTCCATTCAGGCAGCAGTTCGACCAGCTCGCCATGCCGCAAGGCATCCGCCACGACGAACTCCGGCTGTAGCGCTATCCCCATGCCGGCCAGTAGCGCCGGGATCAACGACTCGGCATTGTTGGTCCGCATCCGGCCGTCGATCGTCACACTGCATTCCTCACCGGATGCATGCTGGAAACGCCAGGCCAGAGACGTCGAATGACTCGCGTAGCACAGACACGCATGCGCGCCGATTTCCCGCGGGTGGTCGATCGGCCCGTGTTGCGCAAGATATGCCGGACTGGCGACGAGTATGCGTCGCATGAGGTACAGATTGCGGGCGCGCATGGACGCGTCTTCCGGCTCGGCAATCCGGATCGCCACATCGAAACCGCCCCCGACTATATCGACGACGGCGTCGTCGAACGATACTTCGATATTCACCTCAGGATAGCGCGCGAGAAACCCCGGTATCAGGGGCGCCACATACTTGAGGCCGAACGACATCGGCGCCGAGATGCGTAGCAGCCCCTTGGGCGCCCGCGCATGCGCCAACGTTTCCGCTTCGATCGACTCGAACTCCCGGACGATGTGCTTGGCGCGCTCCATCACGCTGAGGCCCGTCGGCGTGAGAGAGATTCGACGCGAGGTTCGATAGAGCAGCGTCGCGCCGAGTCGCTTCTCCAGCCTGATGACCGCCTTTGAAACCGTGGGTTGAGACATGCCGAGCGTTTCGGCCGCTTTCGCAAAAGAGCCTGTTGAGGCTACGCGCGCGAAAATCGCCCACGCTTCTAGATCGGGAAGACTTTGCATGCAATTGTTCTGAGGGTGGATTCCACTTGTTCTATTGGCCCGCCCTGGCAATCGGGTACAGAAGGCACTGCATACTGCCAACAGATGAAAAACGCTTCCAGGTGAAATGTTATCGGACCCGAAGCCAACTACAAATAGAACAAATGGAATAGAAGACATTCCATATCTGTCGCGAGGTGAAGGCTTTCGCGCCCGCAACCCTGGCGCGCCACACCCATTCGCAGCACCCCGCCCCGGCGCCTGAAAGTCGGCATGCAATCGCGCGGTATCGCGATACCATATCGGCTTACGTGATTTTCCCGACATGGCTTTCCCGACATCTTCCCGAAAGAACAGAACGGTATCCGCTCTCTTTTTCCATGCCAACACTCCCTGACCTCGAAGCGTGGGCCATCTTCGCGCGCGTTCTCGAAACCGGCTCGTTCGCGAAGGCGGCGGACTCGCTGGGCATTTCCCAACCGACCGTGTCGAAAGCCATTTCCCGCCTCGAACACAGGCTCGGCACGGCGCTCCTCTACCGCAATTCGCGCCAGCTTTCGCTCACACCGACCGGCGAGGTAGCCAAGGCACGCGCCATTCGCATCCTGAGCGAAGGGGAAGCCCTGGAAGCCGAGACATCGGCTCAGGTGATTCAGCCGCGCGGCATGGTTCGTATCACCGCACCGATGTCATTCGGAATCCGTTACTTCGCGCCGTTGATTCCCGCGTTCCTCGAACACTATCCAGAAGTGGAAATCGATCTCGTCCTCACGGATCAGATCGTCGATGTGGTGGCCGGCGGTTTCGACATGGCGATCCGCATTGCGGAGCTTCCCGATTCGTCGCTGCGCTCGCGCCGGCTTTGCGTCGTGAATCGACCGCTCGTGGCAACGCCCGCGTATCTGGAACGTCACGGGCGCCCCGCTCACCCGCGAGACCTCGCCCACCACGCCTGTCTGATCTATACGAATCTGCCGACCCCCGAGCTATGGCAATTCCAGCATGTCGTGTCCGGTGAAAAATGCGCGGTGCCGGTGAAGGGCCGCATTCGCAGCAACAACGCGGATGTGATCGGCCCGGCGCTTCTGGCGGCACAAGGCCTCGCGCTCCAGCCCGAATTCATCGTCTGGGACGCGCTCACGCGAGGAGAACTGATCGATGTGTTTCCGGACTGGCGAATCAGCCAGATCAACGTGAACCTCGTGACGCCGCCCAACATCCTGCGCCCGGCGCGCGTTACCGCCTTGCTGGACTATCTGGCGGAATGCCTGGCTTCGGCGCCGTGGGCCACCGTCGTTCCCTGAGTTGTCCTTCGAGTTATCCCCTGCGCTGCGCGGCCTACCACTGGTACTTGAGTTCGACGCCGGCGTAGTCCGCGTTGTGTCCGCCCGCGTGGCGAATCGAGTTGCCCACCTGGAAATGCACGGCTTCGATCGATCCGGTCAGGTTTGAGACGATCGTCCAGTCCGCTCGCAACTGGAGGTACATCCCGGTCCACAAGCTGCCTCTGCCCGCCGTGCCCGGCACGGCCTGATTGGCCTGCTGATACACGGCGTCGCCGGTCGTCTCGCGCCACTGGAAACCCAATGCGCCGAGTAGCGCGAGACTCGCCGTGGGTTTGAGCGTGATAGACGGTTTGACGTGAATGAGGTTCGCGTAGCCCGTATAGCCGGCCAGCGTGAAGTAATAGCCGTTCGGAAACAGCGCATTGAAGGTTTCAATCCGGCCATCGCGTGGATGCCGGTCGCCCGAGGCGGCATCGAGTTGCAGTGCAACGCGCGGCGACCACGGCATATCGAGCGTGTAGCCGGCAATCGAGCCGATCGCCCATGCAAGAATCGTGTTGCTGCCGACCGTTCCAGTCTGCAGCATGCCTTCGACGTCCCAATCAAAGTGCTCATGCGTGCCGGAATAGCGCAGATCCCAGACATCGCGGCGCTCGACACCGCTCGCGTCGAGGAACTGCGCGTTACTACGGTCATAGCGCGACCAGTAGCCGGAAAGATCGCCCGGCCCCACCGATTGCCGCTCGACACGCACGCCGCTGAAGGTGAGATGGCGATTCGACACATCGTCGAATACCGTAGCGTCGCGGTTCTGCACGGGCTGCGTCGCATAGGCAATGAAACGCCACTTCTGGTATTCGTAATCGGCCCAGAGTGCATCGAACGACTGACGCACATTGGGACCGTCACGCACGGAAATGAAACGCTGCAGGTCGAACGCCATCTGTTGACGCCCGACGCGAAGCTTGAGCGTACCGCCGCCGACCACGCTGGTGTAGGTCACGAAGGCCTGTTCGAGATCGAGCGGATTCTGGTCCACGGGCGTCACCACGTTCTTGCCGAATGCACGTGCGTCTTCGAGTTGCACGAAGAACTGCCAGTGTTCGGCGAGACGTGCATCGGCCTGGACCTCGATACGCTGGATCAGATACGTGTCCGCCTGCGCGGAGCCGATGCCGAACAGGGGTGCGTTATTGCTTTCGACACGCTCGCGCAGATTCGCGCCGAGCGTCAGCCACGACACAGGATCTCCGCCGAGCGGGACGTACTTGAGCGTATCGAGCGGTTCGCGCGGAACACAGGGATTAGCGAGTACCGACCAGTCTTCCTGCCAGCGGTTGAACATCACGACCGGCCGTTTGACATCGCACGCGGCAGCCGATGTGTCGGCGCTGACCACGGTACTGACCTCGGCATCCGCGTATGCCGCGTCCGCGGCAACCAGCAGTAGTCCTGATATCACCGCGATACAGATAGCCGTTTCGCGGCAACGCCTGCGCATCGTCGCCGGCTCGACGCTTGGCGCAACGATTGCGGCCACGCGCTTATCGTTGCGTAGCCGTGCACGCCACGGCCAGAATCCGCGCCGCCGCGCCCTCTCGCCCTCCCTCATGCGCACCCCGGCGTGGCCACGCGCTCGTGCTCTCAGGTCGTCAACGACAATCCCACGAGCGCGCAGGCGGGTACGAGCAGTGCCCAGAATCCCGCGTAGCGCAGTCCCATCGCCCCGGCCAGCGCGCCTGCCGCGAACGCGACGATCGCCAGCATCGTCTTCGCGAATCGCGCTCGTACCGCCGCGTGCATGGCCTCGTCCGCGCTTGCGGATAGCATGTCGAGGGCATCGAGGATCGCCTGGGTGACGTTGCCCGTCATCACGGTATGGGGCACACCGGGGCGTTGAATCAGCCGCGAATGCGCATTCTGCACGCCCATCGCGAGCGCGCCGATCACGCCCGTCGCGATGACCGGCAAGCTGTCGGACTGGGTAATCGGCGCCACCGACACGCCCGCGAGGCAAAAGCCGAACATGAGCACGGCCTGTACCGCATGAAGCACGCGCGCGCCCTGTCGGGCATGCCGCGCGGGAAGCGCTCGCACCAGCAGGCTGCTCAGCACGACACCGCAGACAAACGCGGGGAACACAGCCAGTTTGAGCAGAACGCCTGTGCCGAAGCCGGCGAGCGCGGCACCGATCAATACGAAATTGCCCGTCACGTGCGCCGTGAACAACCCGAAGAGCGCGGCGAAACCTAGCGTATCGACGAACCCGGCAATGGCGGCAAGGATCGTGTCCTCGTATTTCATTTCGACGCGACGGCGTGGATTTCGGCGATGTAGCCGCCGGGGAACTGCACGATCGCGGCATCGCGCCCGTCCGAAGTGAACGGCGGCACGAGTACGGTCGCGCCGGCAGCCTTCGCCTTCCCCACCGTCTCGTCGAGATTCGATACGTCGTACCCCGTCGTTTCCCGCCCGAACGGATAGGGCAGATGACCATCCGTCACGAGCACGGTCATCTTGCCGAAGCCGGACTCGATCCGGATGCGGCGGTAGGTATCGTTCGGCCGGCCGATTTCGACGCCCGGCGCCCTGGGCTCATCGGACACCACCTTGCCGTGCGAAAACTTCACGAAATCGTGCACCAGCTTGTGCACGCTATGCGGAGAGACGTAGACACGGTTCTCGGGCACGGTCTGCAACGCCGCGTAGTGAGGTACCTGGGTATGCCAATAGATCTGCATGTTCACGCCGTCCGCCCACGACAGGATCGCGTCGCGGCCGATCGGATCGGGGAACGTATCGACGATCACATCCGCGCCATGCGCGCGCGCCGCCTTCACGGCCGCATCCATGTCGGTCACGAGATAACCGGTACGCTCCGCGCCGAAAGGAGACGGGATAGGTGTCTTGAAGCCGAATACGGAAATCGTGCCCACCGGGGTGAACACGAGCTGCGACATGGTCTGACTGGGCGTTGGCGTGACCTGAAAAACGCCCTGCTGCGACTTGCTGCCGCCGAACGTCGCCACGAAGCTGTCGGTGAAGCGGTCGAAATCTTCCGGCGCGACGTAGACGTGCGTCGTGTCGTACTGCGGCGCCACGGCGACGGACGGAGTCTCGGCCTCCATCGCCGGTGGCTTCGCGAACGACACCGACGCGGCAGCGAGTCCGCACACGAGCATCATGCCAGGCAACGTCGAGCGAAGGGTTTTCATAACGGAATGTCCTTGTTGTCGTGTCGAGATGTTCGATCGGTCAGGTGTCCTTTACAGCGGCGCTTGCGGAACCACCGGACATGACCACGAGCACGCAGGCAGCAATCAGGCCAAAATGCTCGAAAAAACTGTTGAACGCCGTGAAGCGCGCAGCGCCCGTTTGATTCCAGAAGTCGTTCGCAACCAGCATCGCCACGGCCGTCAACATGCCGAGGCCGCCCGCGCCGAGCCACGTATATCGGCGAAATATCACGCACAACGAACCGGCGATTTCCACGACGACCGCCAGTGCCGCGTACAGTGCAGGCGGATGCAGGCCGAAATGCGCCTGCTCCGCGATTGCGCTGTCGAAGTGCAGCGCCTTGTCGACGCCACCAATCAGCCACGCCGACACGAGCGCCATCCGCACGAGCAATCCGATCCACGGCGGCTCAAGAAGCGCGCGGACCCAGGTGGGGTTGCCGCGCCCGCTCGTTGCCGCCATATCAGACCGCCCAGCAGGAACAGCCGAACGCCCCCCAGAAGCCCTTCGCGTCCGAAGTCGGCAAGGCGCTGCTCCATGCGCGCGCATGCGCATGGCCGTGCACCCCGCAGGCACTCGCGCAGCCGCACAGCGCCGCCGCGGCGGCACGTTGCAACGGCGCGCCGCCGCGTGACGCGGCGCCCCAGCCGCCATAACCACCATACTGGCGAACCGGCGACCAGTCGGGCATCGCCGGCGGAATCGGCGCATCGTACGAAGCGAACGGCCCCGCCCCCCAGACTATCCTGCCGCCCACGACCGTCAGCAAGGCGGTGGTGTCGGCGATATCGTCCTCGGCGCACGAAAAGAAGTCGCGGTCCGGCACCATCAGATCGGCAAGCTGTCCGGGCGCGATGCAATCTTTTCTGCCCTCTTCGTTCGAGAACCACGTCACGTACTCCGTCCACATGCGTAACGCCGTTTCGCGATCAGGCAAATTGCGCCGGGGATACATGCGCAGGCCGGCGATCGTCTTGCCGCTGACCAGCCATGCGAGCGAGACCCACGGGTTGTACGACGCCACACGCGTCGCGTCGGTGCCGGCCGACACCTTGATGCCGTTCTCCAGCATCTTCGCGATGGGCGGCGTGGCCTCCGCCGCCTGCGCACCGTAGCGCTCGACAAAATACTCGCCCTGATAGGCCATCCGGTGCTGCACCGCGATGCCGCCGCCCAACGCGGCGATGCGCTCCATCGAACGTTCGGAGACGGTTTCCGCATGATCGAAGAACCAGTGGATGCCGTCGAGCGGAATGTCTCTCGCGACCTTTTCGAACACGTCGAGCGCACGGCCAATGGTTTCGTCATAGGTGGCATGCAGCCGCCACGGCCAGCGATTCTGCGCAAGCACGCGCACCACGCCTTCGAGTTCGTCCTCCATCCCGGCTGGCAATTCCGGACGCGCAACGCGGAAGTCCTCGAAGTCGGCCGCCGAAAACACCAGCATCTCGCCCGCGCCGTTGTGGCGAAAATAATCCGTGCCGTCGTGATACCGGACTGCGCGGGTCCAGTTCACGAAGTCCTCCTTCTCGGCCTTCGGCTTCTGGGTAAACAGGTTGTACGCGACACGCACGGTCATTTCGCCTGCATCGTGCAGTTTGCGAATAACTTCGTAATCCTCCGGATAATTCTGCGAACCGCCTCCCGCGTCGATCGCACCGGTCACGCCAAGGCGATTGAGCTCGCGCATGAAATGGCGCGTCGAATTGTATTGATATTCGGGCGGCAGCCTGGGCCCTTTCGCAAGCGTCGCATAGAGAATCGCGGCGTTCGGATTGGCCAGCAGCAAGCCGCTGGGATGGCCCATGTCGTCGCGCTGAATCGTGCCGCCGGGAGGCTCCGGCGTATCCTTCGTATAACCTACCACGCGCAGCGCGGCGGCATTGAGCAGTGCACGGTCGTATAGATGCAGGATGAACACGGGCGTATCGGGCGCCGCCTCGTTGAGCTCCGCAATCGTCGGCAAGCGCTTCTCCTCGAACTGATGCTCGGTAAAACCGCCGACCACCCGCACCCATTGCGGCGCAGGCGTGATCGCGACCTGCCGCCTGAGCATCTCCATCGCGACGGCGAGCGAGCGCACGCCATCCCAGCGCAGTTCCATGTTGTAGTTCAGGCCGCCGCGAATCAGATGCAGATGATTGTCGATCAGACCCGGCAACACGGACCGCCCGGCGAGATCGATAACCTGCGTCGCGTGGCCCGCGAGCGGCATCACGTCCGCATCGCTGCCGACCGCGACGAAGCGGCCATCTGCAATCGCCACCGCGCTCGCGCTTGGGTTCGAGCGATCGAGCGTGGTGATGCGTCCGTTATGCAGAATCAGATCAGGTTGGCTGCCAGTTGTGCTCATGTGCGTATCCTCGCTTCGCTCACTCCGACTAAAGGCCCAGCAAGGGCTTGAAAACCGGGACAGCGTGCGCGCCGATCAACATGCCGAGCAGGCCGACGAGCGCAACCAGTGGCGGCGCGGGCGAGCGAACCTTGATTGCGCTATAGATCACGCCGATCAACACGCCCGCACCCAGTGACACCAGATACGGTTCCATGCGATCACTTCGCCGGCACGGCGGGCAGCGCCTCGTGGGTGGACGCCGTGCGCTGCGGTGCCTTGTGGACCATCGTGTAGGCATAGTCGATGCCCATGCCATAGGAGCCCGAATGCTCCTTTGCGATCTTCATGACGGCGTCGTAGGTTTCACGGCGCGCCCAGTCCCGCTGCCATTCGAGCATGACCTGCTGCCAGGTGACCGGGACGACGCCCGCCTGAATCATGCGCTGCATCGCGTAGTCATGCGCTTCCTTCGAGGTTCCCCCCGAGGCATCGGCCACCATGTAGATTTCGTAGCCGCCCTCGAGCATCGCGCACAAGGCGAACGTGTTGTTGCAAACCTCCGTCCACAGGCCCGACACGATCACCTTCTTGCGGCCGTTGGCGGCCAGCGCGTCGCGGACCTTCTGATCGTCCCACGAGTTCATCGACGTGCGCTCGAGCAGCTTCTGGCCTGGAAATACGTCGAGTACTTCGGGATACGTGAATCCCGAGAAGCTCTCCGACTCGACTGTCGTGATCGTGGTCGGAATACCGAACACCCTGGCCGCCTTCGCCAAGGCGACGACGTTGTTCTTCAACGTCTGCCGGTCGATAGACTGCACGCCGAAGGCCATCTGCGGTTGCTGGTCGATAATGATGAGCTGGCTGTTCTGCGGAGTGAGTACTTCAAGCTTCGGATTACTCATGACGTGTTTGTCCTCTGATCCGGAGATAAAAGAAGACCGCCTCTCCGTAACGATAGAGAGGAGCCGAAGAGGTGATGCGCCGGGAAATTCCGTCATCCAGCCCCAATCATTTAACACGCAAATCCGGCAAAAGAACATCGAACAAATGGAATCGAAACTATTCCAGAAATTGCGTATTAAATCGTCGTGCTGACTCTTTTCTTATTCGCGCAAAGCCGATACGCTTTAAAAAAAATCGCGGCGTAACAGTGTCCACACACCAGGTGCCCACACGCCAGTGGACGCCGCCACTCGGGCGTCAATGAGATTCGTGTCATGAAACCGTATGCATTCTCGCTGCTCGCCGGCATGCTCGCCGGTTTCGTCTACTACGCGATTAGCGTGCAGTCGCCGGCTCCGCCCGCCATTGCGCTAATCGGCCTGCTCGGCATGCTGGCCGGCGAACAGATCCTGCCAGTCTCACGCCGCATGCGTGCGGGTCTCAAGCTGAAAGCGGCGTGGGGCGAAGCGAAATGCAATCAACACATGTTCGGTACCCTGCCCGGTGCTCACGTGCCAGATGCGATCGCAAAAGATCGGCCGCCATCGTGATACGCCGTCATGTGCCGGCCGCGGCGAGTCGATATCTGGACGCGCTTTACATCACCGCAAGCAACTCATCCCCCCACGGAAAAAACGAGGCGACTCCTGCCTGCATCGCGGCGGCAGGCATGGGCCTCGCCTCAGGCAGATCGCGTGCGTTTGCGCGTCTTCACCAGTCTTTCCACCGCGCTCCCGGTCACGTCCTTGAATAACTCAACGTTGCCATAGGCCCGCGCGGCAAGCATCGCACCGTAGACCAGCGAGACGAGCATGGCCGCCTCGGTTTGAAACGACGAGCCCAATTTGATGAGATCGCTTTTCACGCCCGACTCGAGCACCTGTTCGAGCCACACAGTCAGATTATCGAAGAACGCTGTCACCACTTGCGCCACCTCTTCAGGCAACGATGGACGTTCGGCGCCAAGCATGCCCGCTACGCAGAACGGAGCCGTGTCGTCCGCAATGCAGCGCTCCCAATGACCGATATAGGCACGCAACTGCGCCATGGCATCGGCGCCGCTTTCCTGAAGTAGCGCCACGTCGGCGTCGAACGCTTCTTGCCATTCGTTCAGCACGGCGATCACGAGGTCCGTTTTTACGGGGAAGTGATGGTGAATGCTCGCCTTGCGAATGCCGATCGCTTCCGCGATGTCGGCATAGCTAAACCCGTTGTAGCCGCGACGCATGATGAGTTGCCGTGCCGCTGCCATGATCCTGTTTGCCGTCAGGTCGCCTGTTACTGTCATTTTGCCTACCATCTAGTCGGTTTGTTGTCAGGAAGTTTACGCGGAGAGAAACGCAATTTCCAGTTGCAAAAATTTTCTTGCATCCATTCCATCCTACTAGTAGGATGGTTACATCGAACAGGTAAAACCCTGTCGATTTCTCCGTTACCTCATCCTCTGGAGCATGAAAATGAAGATTGCCTCATACGTCACCCGCATCGCCGCCGCCGTTGCCCTTTCAGCCGCCGCTCTTGGCTCGCAGGCCGCCACGGCAGCGCCGATCAGAAACGTCGTCCTCGTCCACGGGTATTTCGCCGATGGCTCGGGCTGGCAAGCCGTGTCGAAAATCCTCACGCATGACGGCTATAAGGTTTCCGTCGTGCAGGAACCGGAAACCTCGTTCGACGACGACGTGAAGGCAACCACCCGCGTCATCGATGCGCAGAACGGCCCGAGCATCCTCGTCGGCCACAGCTACGGCGGCGCGGTGGTGACCGAAGCCGGCAACGACGACAAGGTCGCGGGGCTCGTCTACGTGGCCGCGTTCCAGCCGGACACCGGAGAAAGCCCACTCGAACTGACCAAAAAGATGCCGCCCGCGACCAAGGCCATCAAGGCGACCGCCGACGGCCATCTGTACATCGATCCGGCCAACTTCCGCCAGGATTTCGCCGCCGATCTCCCCGCCGCCGAAGCCGGTTTCATGGCTATCTCGCAGGTGACGCCCGCGGCACAATCGTTCGGTGTGCCAATCACACATGCCGCATGGAGAACGAAGCCGAGCTGGGCCGTCGTGGCGACCGCCGATCGCGCGATCAACCCTGATCTGGAACGCTTCATGACCCAGCGCGCAGGCAGCAAGACCATTGAGATCAACTCGAGCCACGTGGCCTACATGTCGCACCCGACCGAGGTCGCGAAGTTGATCGAGCAAGCCGCGGCGCAGGCCGGCAAAGAATGATGAAACGTCGCATGCCGCCTTCAGCCACGGCATTGAGCGAGGCGGCCTATCACAGTGTCGACATCGACCTGGTGAGCGAGATTGTTCTTTGGCTTGTGCGAGAGGCGGTTACGAAAGAACCGTGGGAGGCGATTGCGCTGGTCCGGTCGTAGACAATGCGGGCCGATGTCGCTTGCCGCGATCGAATAAGTTGCCATGGCCGGCAGCAATGCAGCAGCCTAGCCTAGCCGATACGGACAATGCGCTTACGAGACGCAATGCGAAAGACAGATTGCGCGCGAGAAACTCAGGACCCAACCATCACACGATGCCCAGAAACGACAAAAGGGTTACGCCGATCTCGACGTAACCCTTTGACTTTTTCTGGCGGAGCGGACGGGACTCGAACCCGCGACCCCCGGCGTGACAGGCCGGTATTCTAACCGACTGAACTACCGCTCCAGTCTTTACACCTTAGCTTGCGAGCGTCGGTTAATTCTCTGCAAGCTGCGCCGCTTTACTACTACTCGAATACTAAAGCGACGCTGATGTCTGGCGTCCCCTAGGGGATTCGAACCCCTGTACTCACCGTGAAAGGGTGATGTCCTAGGCCTCTAGACGAAGGGGACAACGTACTGTTTACATCTTTAATGAAAAAGCCCGTTCAGATTTTTTGAACGGGCTTTGTCTGGCGGAGTGGACGGGACTCGAACCCGCGACCCCCGGCGTGACAGGCCGGTATTCTAACCGACTGAACTACCACTCCAGTCTTTACACCCTAGCTTGCGAGCGTCGGTTAATTCTCTGCAAGCTGCGCCGCTTTACTACTACTCGAATACTAAAGCGACGCTGATGTCTGGCGTCCCCTAGGGGATTCGAACCCCTGTACTCACCGTGAAAGGGTGATGTCCTAGGCCTCTAGACGAAGGGGACATAATCTTTTCAGATCTGTCTTTAACTCGCTGCCAACTTACGCTAACTTGTTCAGTTATTTCGTTTCGTCAACTGCGAAGACCGTTACTTTAACTACGTTTCAGTGATTTGTGAAGTCTTTTTTTCTACAACTTTCAGACTTCGTAACCACTTTAACTTCTCTGCTCCGTTGGTGGAGGTAAGCGGGATCGAACCGCTGACCTCTTGCATGCCATGCAAGCGCTCTCCCAGCTGAGCTATACCCCCTTGCAGATCAGAGAAACGAGATTTTAGAGGGCGATCTGCGCTTTGTAAATACCCTTTGAGCAATTACATGCGATTTTTTCGCCGGCACGCAAAACCTTGCACGCGCGCCGAAACGCGTCTGCTCACCAACCGCTCAGGCGAGCGCCTTTTCAATGCGGCTGACGACAGCGTCACGCCCGAACAGCATCAGCACGCTATCGATCGACGGCGTATGCGTCGTGCCCGCCACCAGCAGACGAACCGGCATCGCGAGCTGCGGCATCTTCAGCTTGTGCGCACCGAGCGTGGCCTTCAGCGCGGCGGCAATCGCCTCCTTGCTCCATTCGACGGTCTTCAACGCAGCGGCGAGTTCCGCGAGCGCCGGACGAACCGCCTCGGTCACATGCTGCGCGAGCGATTCGGCATCCGGAGCCGGCACGCGATAGAACATCGCCGCATTCTGCGCGATCTCCTTCACGGTCGATGCACGGTCCTTCATCAGCCCCACCACGGCTGTCAGATCCGGCCCCTGCGCGAGCGTGGCTTCGTCGATACCCAGTTCCGCGAAGAACGGCTTCGCAAGCTCGGCGAGGCGCGCGTTGTCCGCCTCCTTGATGTAGTGCGCGTTGAGCCAGTTCAGCTTGTCGTGGTCATACTGCGCGGGCGATTTGCCGAGATGCTCGAGATCGAACCATTCGACGAACTGCTCGCGCGTGAAAATCTCCGCGTCGCCATGCGACCAGCCGAGGCGCGCGAGATAGTTGACCACCGCTTCCGGCAGATACCCGCCGTCGCGATACCCCATCACACTCATTGCGCCGTGCCGCTTGCTCATCTTTTCGCCCTGCTCGTTGAGCACGGTCGGCAGGTGTGCATAGACCGGCGGCTCGCCGCCGAGCGCGCGCAGGATGTTGATCTGGCGCGGCGTGTTGTTGACGTGGTCGTCACCGCGAATCACGTGCGTGATGCGCATATCGAGGTCGTCGATCACGACGCAGAAGTTGTAAGTGGGCGTGCCGTCCGGACGCGCAATCACGAGGTCGTCGAGTTCTTCGTTCGAAATCTCGATACGGCCTTTCACCGCGTCGTCCCACGCGACCATGCCCGCCAGCGGATTGCGGAAGCGCAGCACCGGCTGCACGCCCGCGGGCGGCTGCGGCAGCACCTTGCCCGGCTCAGGGCGCCACGTGCCGTCGTAGCGCGGCTTTTCGCCGGCTTCACGCTGACGCTCACGCAGTGCATCGAGTTCTTCGGTCGACATGTAGCACGGGTAGACGAGCCCCGCGTCCTGCATCTGCTTGAGCACTTCGCGATAACGGTCCATGCGCTGCATCTGGTAGAACGGGCCTTCGTCGAAATCGAGGCCGAGCCATTGCATACCCTCGAGAATCGCGTCGACGGATTCGGTGGTCGAACGCTCGACGTCGGTGTCCTCGACCCGCAGCACGAAGGTCCCTTTCATCTTGCGCGCGAACGCCCACGGATAGAGCGCGGAGCGGATGTTGCCGAGGTGGATGAAGCCGGTGGGACTCGGTGCGAAACGGGTACGAACGGAGGTGGTCATTAGCGATTACTCGGAAAACAGGCGCCAGCGCCCGAGCGAACAGCCCGCAAGGCGCGGCAGCGGACCGTGCCCATGCGGCGCACGACGCTGCGCATGAACACGAGGGAAATAAGTGCAAGGGTCGAATTATACCTTCCGCACACGCGTTGCCGCCCTCGTCCGAATGGCCAGGGGCGTTTGCGCAGAAGCTGTCCGAAGAGGTTTCCGAGCGCTCGGAAGCCCCTGCCGGAGGATAGTTCGAAGCATTTGCGATTGACGGCGAGCTGCCGGCTCGGGCGCGGACATCGCGGCCTACGTGCAAGACAAAACCGTGCGTCCACGCAGGCCATCAGCGGTCATTGCGAATCCGGGTAATGCTACGCATGCCCCGGCCTCCACACGCGAGACTCCCCCGAAAACCGCGCTGCTCACCTCGCCCACCACACCCGAATACTTCCTCTGCAACGTTTCATTACAGCGCGCCGCGCGAGCCGATCCTTTGCTTTATGATGTGCGCGCTGCAATCGGACACCCAGTCGGAAAAGCTCGATTGGACGTCATCACGCAGCGCGCAATCGCCGTCGGCGATCCGTTGCGCCCGAGGTCCGGCGGCAAGCTCGCCTGAACCCAGTTCGCCCCTCGGGCTGATCGCGGCACGCGCGGCGCCACCGCGCTGCCCGCGCCGTTGCTGGAGAATCCTGTTGAAACCGTCATCCCTCCGTTTGAGCCGCCGCAACTTCTCGCTGGCGGCCGCATCCGCGGTGCTCGCCGCCTGCACCACGACCGGCAGCACAGTCGATAGCACACCGGTCGCCGCCACGCCCACCACTCCCCCGCCGCCCGAAAAAGCCGAGAAGCCTCTGCGCGTCGCGCTCGCGCTCGGTGGCGGCGCCGCGCGCGGCTTCGCGCATATCGGCGTGATCAAGGCGCTCGAGGCGCGCAATGTCCAGATCGATCTCGTCGCCGGCACCAGCGCCGGTTCGGTCGTCGGCGCGCTGTACGCGTCGGGTATGAACGGCTTTGCGCTGAACAAGCTCGCGCTCGCGATGGACGAAGCCTCGATCAGCGACTGGGCCATGCCGTTTCGCACGCGCGGTTTCCTGCAAGGCGTCGCGCTGCAGAACTACCTGAACACGACGCTGCACAATCGCCCGATCGAAAAGATGGTCAAGCCGCTGGGCGTGGTCGCGACCGATCTGCAAACCGGTCAGCCGATCCTGTTCCAGCGCGGCAACACCGGCATCGCGGTGCGTGCGTCGTGCAGCGTGCCGTCGATTTTCGAGCCGGTGAAGATCGGCGGTCACGAGTATGTGGACGGCGGCCTCGTGAGCCCCGTGCCGGCGTCGTTCGCGCGCAAGATGGGCGCGGATTTCGTGATCGCGGTCGACATCTCGCAGCGCCCTGAAACCGGCGTCACCACGAGTTCGTTCGACGTGCTGATGCAAACCTTCACGATCATGGGCCAGACGATCAAGGCCTACGAGCTCGACAAGTACGCCGACATCGTGATCCGCCCGAATCTCGCCGCGATGAGCGGCAGCGACTTCTCGCAGCGCAATGCGGCGATCCTCGCGGGCGAGGAAGCCGTGGCGAAGATGATGCCGGAGTTGCAGCGCAAGCTCGCCGCACGCCGGCTAGGGGCGTAAGCGGTTCGGGTTAAAAGCCGGTACGAGCCGCCGCGTACGATCGTACCGGCATACCGGTGTACCGGCGGCGAGACCGCATCCCCATCGCAAAATGCGCACATGAAATGCAAAAAGCCTGCTTCAGACGAAGCAGGCTTTTTTATCGCCAATGCGGCGCGGAATCAGTTATTCCCGCCGATCGTCGCGTTCACGCGCTTGCGCAGATCGTCGCCGTCATACGAGGTCTCGATCCGGCGTGCACCCGTGAAGCGCTTTTCCCAGTAGCCGTCATCCAGGTCGTCGACGCGGATCGTGCTGCCGGTAGACGGCGAATGCACGAACTTGTTGTCGCCGATATAGATGCCCACATGCGAGAACGTACGGCGCATCGTATTGAAGAACACCAGATCGCCCGGCTTCAGGTCGCTCACGCGCACCTTTTCGCCCACCCGGCTCATTTCCTCGGCGCGGCGCGGCAGCGCGAGGCCCAGCGTGTCCTGGAACACGTAGCGCACGAAACCGCTGCAATCGAGCCCCGAATCCGGCGTATTGCCGCCCCAGCGGTAGCGAACGCCGATCATGTTCAGCGCGCCGACCACCACGTCGCCCGCTTTGCCGGCCATGCCGGAAAGGAACGACCGGGTGCTGCCGCTATCGCTGTCGGCCGCTGGGCTTTGAGTCTGGGGAGTGGAGAGGGAGGAAGAATTCGACCCGCTGGTGGTCGAATAGGAGGCGTTCTGATTGAAACTGCCGGGTTCGTCGGCGAACGCGCCGGG
The DNA here is from genome assembly GCF_011752995.1 of Burkholderia sp. Ax-1724. Lineage (GTDB taxonomy): Bacteria > Pseudomonadota > Gammaproteobacteria > Burkholderiales > Burkholderiaceae > Paraburkholderia. Next base: position 75,786 of record NZ_VWWL01000017.1, on the reverse strand, counting down.
AGCTGCTGCCATCAGGACGCCAATGAACATCCCGGCGACGACGCGCGTGCAAGCCTGGGTTAGATTTCCTTGCTGCATTGGTCAGTAGTTTTTGCCTAAAAATCAGTGGACTGCGAAAAAAAGTTTGGTCGATAGTAGCCAGTAAGTATTTGTGTGTCAAAAGAAATAGAAAAATTCAATCGAGATACACTCCCAATTGTTAAAGGAGTGAAAAATCAACGGTCAAGCGCTGCTTTCAGCAGCTTTCGCGTGTAAGGGTGCGACGGCGTCGCAAAAACCTTCTCGGCCTCCCCGCTCTCGACGATCGAACCGTTCTGCATCACCACGATACGGTGCGCCATCGCCCCGATCACCTCGAGATCGTGGCTGATGAACACGAAGCCGAGATTGTATTTCTGCTGCAAACCGGCGAGCAGTTTCAGCACCTGCTGCTGGATCGACACGTCGAGCGCGCTCGTCGGTTCGTCGAGGATCAGCACGCGCGGCTCCAGCACCAGCGCCCGCGCAATCGCAATGCGCTGCCGCTGGCCGCCCGAGAATTCATGTGGATAGCGATACAACGCCGTACGGTCGATGCCGACTTCGCGCAGCACCGCAATCACCTTGTCGCGCCGCGCCTCGGGCGTCATCGTCGGCCGATGCAGCGCGAGCCCCTCGCCGACGATGCGCTCGATCGTCTGCCGCGGCGAAAGCGAACTAAAAGGATCCTGAAAGACGACCTGCATAGTCGAGCGCAAGGCGGTCTTTTCCGCGCCGCGATAGCTGCCGAGCGCCCTGCCCTGAAATTCGATCTCGCCGTGCGCGGTGCGCTGCAGGCCGAGCAGCGCCATCGCGAGCGTCGACTTGCCCGAACCCGACTCGCCGACAATCCCGAGCGTCTCGCCCTGGCGCACCGACAGGTTCGCCGCGTCGACCGCGCGAAAATGGCCGGAGCCGAACCAGCCGCGCAAGCCCGGCAGCTTCGTTCTGAAATCGACCGAGACCTCGCGCGCTTCGAGCAGCACGGGCGCGATCGGCATCACCGGCACGACCGAGCGCTGCGGCCGGCTCGCGAGCAGGCGCTGCGTATACGGATGCCGCGGCGCCTCGAACAGCTGTTCGACCGGCCCGCTCTCGACGAGCACGCCCTGCTCCATCACCGCGACGCGCTGCGCGAAGTGGCGCACGAGGTTCAGGTCGTGCGTAATCAGCAGCACGGCCATGCCGCGCTTCTGCGCTTCGTCGCGCTGCAGTTCGAGCAGCAGCTCGACGATCTGCGCGCGGATCGTCACGTCGAGCGCCGTGGTCGGCTCGTCGGCGAGCAGCAGACGCGGACGGCACGCGAGCGCCATCGCGATCATCGCGCGCTGCCGCTGGCCGCCCGACAGTTGATGCGGATAGCTGTTCGCACGCTTGCCCGGCTCGGCGATGCCCGTGCGCGCGAGCAGCTCGACCGTGCGCCGCGCCGCCTCGCTCGCACTCGCGCCGTCATGCGCGACGATCGTCTCGGCAATCTGGTCGCCGATCGTGTAGAGCGGATTGAGCGCCGTCATCGGCTCCTGGAAGATCATCGCGATGTCGGAGCCGCGCAGGCCGCGCATCGCGCGCTCGCTTTTCGCGAGCAGGTCCTCGCCGTCGAAACGGATCGTGCCGCTCACCTGCGCGTCGGCCAGCAGCCGCAGCACCGACAGCGCGGTCACGCTCTTGCCCGAGCCCGATTCGCCGACCAGCGCGACGCGCTCGCCGCGTCCGATCGCGAGCGTCACGTCGTTGACCGCGACGGTATCGCCGAACGTCACGCGCAGATGATCGAGTTCGAGCAGCGGCTTCTCCGCCGCCGCGTCTTGCGGATTACCTGGCAACGTGGCGCTCATTGCTGACCTCCGGCACGCATCGCATCGGAGATGCGCGTGTCGAGCGCATTGCGCAGCGCGTCGCCCATGAAGGTCAGCAACAGCAGCATCGCCACGAGCACGCCGAAGGTGGACACCGAGATCCACCACGCGTCGAGATTCGCCTTGCCTTGCGCGAGCAGTTCGCCAAGGCTCGGCGTTGGCGCCGGCACGCCGAGACCGAGAAAGTCGAGACTCGTCAGCGCCAGAATCGCACTGCTCATGCTGAACGGCAGGAACGTGATGACCGGCGTGAGGCTATTCGGCAAAACATGACGCCAGATGATCTGCCAGTGCGAGAGGCCCATCGCGCGCGCGGCGCGCACGTAGTCCTGCTGGCGATTGCGCAGGAATTCGGCGCGCACATAATCGGACAGGCCAATCCAGTTGAACAGCGAGAGCAGCACGATCAGCAACGCAAAGCCGGGTTCGAAGATCGACGAGAAGATGATGAGCAGATAAAGCTGCGGCATCGCGTTCCAGATTTCGATGAGGCGCTGCCCGACGATATCGGTTCGTCCACCGAAATAACCTTGCACGGCGCCGGCGGCAATGCCGAGTATCGTGCTGATTACCGTGAGCACGAGGCCGAATTCGACCGACACGCGAAAGCCGTATAGCAGCCGCGCGAACAGATCGCGGCCGCGGTCGTCGGTGCCGAGCCAGTTTTCGCGCGACGGCGGCGCCGGGTTCGGCGACGTCGAGAAGTAGTTCAGCGTGTCGTAGTAGTAATGGTTCGGCGGATACAGCGCGAAGTTGCCCGGCGCGTCAAAGCGATGTTTGATGTACGGGTCAAGATAATCGGCCGGCGTCGGGAAGTCGCCGCCGAAAGTGGTTTCCGCATAGGTCTTGAACATCGGGAAATACAGGTGGCCGTCATAGCGCGCAACGAGCGGCTTGTCGTTCGACCACAGCGGCCCGGCGAGGCTCGCCGCGAACGCGACGAGAAAGATAACGAGGCTCCAGTAGCCGAGCCGCTGCTGGCGAAAACGCCGCCACACGCGGCGCGCGGGCGTGGGCGACACGAGCGCGCGCGGCAATTCGCTGCGCGCCGTCGCATCGGCGGAAAGGCGGGCTCGATTCATCAGCGCTCCAGTTGTTCGAATTGGATGCGGGGATCGACCCACACATAGCAAAGGTCGGAGATCAGCCGCGTGACGAGGCCGATCAGCGTGAACAGATACAGCGTGCCGAGCACGACCGGATAGTCGCGCCGCATCACCGATTCATACGACAGCAACCCGAGCCCGTCGAGCGAAAACAGCGTTTCGATCAGCAGGCTGCCGGTGAAGAACGCGCCGATGAACGCGCCCGGAAAGCCGACGATCAACGGCAGCAACGCATTGCGGAACACGTGCTTCCACAGTACGCGCCGTTCCGACAAACCTTTGGCGCGCGCGGTCAGCACGTACTGCTTGCGGATTTCGTCGAGGAACGCGTTCTTCGTCAGCATCGTGACGACCGCGAAGCTGCCGACCACCGAGGCCGTGATCGGCAATGCGATATGCCATAGATAGTCGAGGATCTTGCCGAACAGGCTCAGCTGGTCCCAGTTGTCGGACGTGAGGTTGCGCAGCGGAAACAGCTGCAGGAACGTGCCACCGCCGAACAGCACGAGCAGCAACACGCCGAGCACGAAGCCCGGAATCGCATAGCCGATCAGCACGACGAGGCTCGTCGCGATGTCGAAGCGCGAGCCGTTGCGCACGGCTTTCGCGATGCCGAGCGGCACCGATATCAGATACGTGAGGAAGAACGTCCACAGGCCGATGCTGATCGACACCGGCAGCTTCGAGACGATCAGCGACCACACGCTTTGATGGCGAAAGTAGCTTTGCCCGAGATCGAAGCTCGCGAAGCGCCTGAGCATCAGCACATAGCGTTCGAGCGGCGGTTTGTCGAAACCGTAGAGCTGCTTCAGTTGCGCGACCTGTTGCGCGTCGACGCCGCTATGCGCGCGCAGGCCGAACGGCGCGGCGCCCTCCGCGCCCTTGCGCAGCTCGTGCTGCATCTGCTCGACCGGTCCGCCCGGCACGAACTGGATCACGGCGAAGGTCAGCGTGAGCACGCCGAGCAAGGTCGGGATCATCAGCAGCAGACGTTTGAGGATGTAGCTCCACATAGGCGGTGTTCCGGTGCGACAGCGTTGAGGTGAACGGACAGTCGGTGATGAAATCGAAATCGGCGAGGCGCGAGCAACGCGGCGCTGCGACGAGGCGGCTACGGCTACGGCTACGGTTTCGGCTGCGGCTTCGGCGACGCGCCGACGGACGGCGGCGTTTGTGCCGGTGCCGGCCGATCCGTTTGCGGGTCCGCTTGCCCACGTGCCCGCGGGTCTTCGTACCACCACATCGACGTGATCCAGCCTTCCGCGCCATAGTACAGTGGCAAGGTCTTCGGCCAGGCGAGCCCGCGCTTGAACGCGACCCGGTGCGTGCCGCTGTACCAGTGCGGCACGACGTAATAGCCATGCATGAGCAGACGATCGAGCGCGTGCGTGGCGTCGGTCAGTTGCTCGCGCGTTTGCGCATGCACGAGCGCGTCAAGCACGGCATCGACCGCCGGCGACTTCACGCCGATCGCGTTGTCGGAACCGGGCGTATCGGCGGCCTTGCTGCCGTAGCGGTTGACCTGCTCCGAACCGGGCACCTGAACATCGGGCATACGCAGCGTCGTCACGTCGAAATCGAATGCATCGAGGCGCTTCTGGTAGACCGCGAAATCGGCCGTGCGGAACGTCACGGTAATGCCGAGCTTCTGCAGATTGCGCGTGAAGGTCGCGATGATCGGCTCCATCGACGATGCCGAGCCCGAATCGTCGAGAATCTCGAAGCGGAACGGCTCGCCCCTGGCGTTGCGCAGCGCGCCGTCGCGATAGACCCAGCCGGCCTGCTGCAACAGATCGCGCGCGCGCAGCAGATTGGCGCGCAGCGAACCGGGCGGATCGGTATCGGGCTGCGTCGGCATCGGACCGAACACGGCTGGGTCGAGCTTGTCGCGAAACGGGTCGAGCAGCTTGAGTTCGCCCGGCGACGGCAACCCTTTCGCCTGCCATTCGGTATTGGCGAAATAACTGTCGATACGCGTGTACTGGTTGAAGAACAGTTGCCGGTTCAGCCACTGGAAGTCGAGCGCGAGATCGAGCGCCTTGCGCACGCGCACATCCTGGAACAACGGCCGCCGCGTGTTGAGGATGAAGCCCTGCATGCCGGAGCCGTTGTGCTGCGCGAATTCGCGCTTGACCAGCTCGCCGCTGTCGAACTTCTTGCCGATGTCGCGCCGCACCCAGTTGCGCGCGATGTATTCGACGAGTGCATCGTATTCGCCGGCCTTGAACGCTTCGAGCCGCGCGGTGCTGTCCGCGTAGAGCTTATAGACGATGCGCTCGAAGTTGTCGGTGCCGACGCGCACCGGCAGATCGGCGCCCCAGTAGTGCGGGTCGCGTTTAAACGTGATCGTGCGGCCGTTGTCGTAGCTCTCGATCAGATACGGGCCGCTCGCGATCGGTTTTTCGAACGCGAACTGGTCGAACGGAATCCGGCGGCCGTCCGGCTTCATCCCCCACTTGCGCGAGAACACCGGCATGCTGCCCGCGACGAGCGGCAACTCGCGATTGCGGTCGCGAAACTCGAAGCGCACCGTCTGCGGATCGACGACGACCGCACGCGTGATCTCGCCGAAAATCGATGCGTATTGCGGCGCGGCCTGCGGGCTTTTCAGCGTGTCGAACGAGAACTTGACGTCGTCGGCGGTGACGGGGTCGCCGTTCGAGAAACGCGCGTGCGGGTTGATGTGGAACGTGACCGAGAGACCGTCGGGCGCGACGACGATGTCGTCGGCGAGCAGCCCGTACGCCGATGCGACTTCGTCGCCGCTGCCGGTCGTCAGACTCTCGAACATCATTTCGAGGCCCGGCGCCTGATTGCCGCGCAGCGTGAACGGATTGAACTTGTCGAAGCTCGTCAGGCGGCTCGGGTTCGCGAGCACGAGCGTGCCGCCCTTCGGCGCATCGGGATTCACATAGTCGAAGTGCTTGAAGCCGGCCGGATATTTCGGCTCGCCGTATTGCGCGATCGCATGGACCGCTTGCGCCGGCGCCGCCGCGAGCAGACCCGCACAGGCCAGCATGGCAGCGAGCGCGGCGCGCAAGGGTCCATGAATCACGTGGTGCAGAAATACATGAGGCGTTCGAACCCGTCGCGAGCCAGTTGTCATAGAGGTCTTGCTGATGAGTGGGCAATGGCGGTGCGGGGCATTCTACCCAATTAATCCGCGCAATCTGCTCGACTCGTGCAAGGCCATGCGTTGTGGTTACAAACGCTCGCACCAAAGAAAAACCGCCCTTGCGGGCGGTTTCCGTTTTGCGCTGCCGGTTAAGGAGCGTAATGAGCTGCGCAACACGCAGCGTGATGCCTGACACCGGCTCAACGCCGCAGCACCAGGCAGCGCTGACTCAGTGCCGACTCAGTGCCAACCGCGATGATTGCCGCGATCGTGTCCATAGCCGCCGCGTCCCGGCGGATGGTGGCGATACCAGTCGTCACGCGCCCAGTAGCGATGGCCGTCCCAGTAACGGTCGCCATGCCAGCCGATCACGATCTGCGGACCACCGTAATAAGCAGGCGCCGGCTGATAGACGACGGGCGGCGGCGGCGGTGCGTAGACCGGAGCCGGCGCAACGTAGACCGGAGCGGGAATGCCGATATTGACGCCGACGTTGAGGCCACCGGCCATCGCCGCACCCGACGCGGCCAACGTCAACACCCCGAGCACAAGCGGAACAAGACGAGCGGACTTCATTGATCACCCTTTATGGAAACACGTTTTGTTGGCGGAAATATAACGCAAGGTCGCGTCGCGCGTATTTCAACTTTGTAATAACTGATGCTGAAAATCGCGTGCTCACGCAACAGGTAACGTCTGGTTACATCGGACATAAAGCGGTGAAGAAGGCGGCAAAAAATGGCCTCGCCCGCCGCCTGCGGCGCTTCGAACCGGTTCGTTTTGCCGACACCGAAAACGAACATTACGATGTTCGAAAGAACATATAAACCTGTCTAACAAAAAATCAGTCATCAGATCACATTACGATCTGAAATAAGAAATCTCCAAATTATCCCGGAAAATCAAGGAAACTTTGAGAAATCGACATGGTTTTCCCTGGTATCTCGGCCCATTGCAAGTGGTAGGATGACTGTCACCGAAAATCAACAAATGTTCGAATTCGCGCATCAGCGAGCGCCGCCACCCGCGTGGCGTTTCGCCGCGCCACGGAGACTGATTTTGAAAACGATCAAGGGATTGCGCTGGTGGATCATCGCCCTCGTCTGCCTCGGGACGATCATCAACTATCTGTCGCGCAACGCGCTCGGCGTGATGGCCCCCGAGCTGATGAAGCTGCTGCACATGAGCACACAGCAATATTCGTATGTCGTCGGCGCGTTCCAGGTCGGCTACACGGTGATGCAGCCGATCTGCGGCCTCATCATCGATATGATCGGCCTGCGGCTCGGCTTTGCGCTGTTCGCCTGCCTGTGGTCGCTGACCGGCGTGTTCCACGGTTTCGCAGGCAGCTGGTTTTCGCTCGCGGCCTTGCGCGGCTTCATGGGCCTCTCCGAAGCGGCCGCGATTCCGGCCGGCATGAAGGTGGTCGCAGAATGGTTTCCCGACCGCGAAAAATCGGTCGCGGTCGGCTACTTCAATATGGGGACCTCGCTCGGCTCGCTGCTCGCGCCGCCGCTCGTGGTGTTCCTGTCGCTGCGCTACGGCTGGCAGAGCGCGTTCGCGGTCACCGGCGCACTCGGCTTCGTGTGGGCCGCCATGTGGTATCTGATGTATCGCTCGCCCAACGAACACAAGCGCGCCAGCGATGCCGAACGCAGCATGATTCTCGACGGCCAGGCGCCGCCCGCCGCGCAGCGCGCGAGCGTGCGCGAGGTGCTGCGCACGCGCCGCTTCTGGGCGATCGCGCAGGCGCGCTTTTTCGCCGAGCCCGCCTGGCAAACGTTCAGCTTCTGGATTCCGCTCTATCTCGCCACGCAGCGTCATATGGATCTGAAGCAGATCGCGATGTTCGCCTGGCTGCCGTTCCTTGCCGCCGACCTCGGCGGCCTGTTCGGCGGCTACCTGTCGCCGTTCCTGATGAAGCATCTGCGCGTGCCGCTGATCTGGTCGCGCATCGCCGGCGTCGTGCTCGGCGCGCTGATGATGCTCGGGCCGGCGTCGATCGGCTTCGTCTCGTCGCCGTATCAGGCCATCGCGCTGTTCTGCGTGGGCGGCTTCGCGCACCAGATGCTCTCCGCGCTCGTCAACACGCTCGCCGCCGACGTCTTCGACCCGGGCGAGGTCGGCACCGTTGCCGGCTTTGCGGGCATGGCCGCGTGGATCGGCGGCCTCGGCTTCTCGCTGATGGTCGGCGCGCTCGCCGATTCGATCGGCTATACGCCGCTGTTCGGTGCGCTCGGCGTATTCGACATCATCGGCGCGACGCTGCTGATCATCCTGATGCGCGGCGTGCCGCGCCATGGCCGCGCGCGCCGCGCCGAACTCAACGCCGGCACGGCCGCGTAACCTTCCTCGAGACCCATCATGCCCTCATCGACCACTCTCAGGCATCCGCCGCGCTTCGCGCTGTCGTCCACGGCCGGCAACCCGATCGTGCTGACTGCGCAACCGAACTGCCGCATCGAACTGTTCGTGCTCGCGGACGACATCATCCGCGTGCTCGTGCTGCCGGACGGCGAAACGCGTGGACCACGCACGTGGGCGATCGCGCCCGGCGCCGACGACGTGCCGCTCGCAGGCCGCGAACGGCACGACCTGAGCGGCTTCACGCCGCCGCCGTTCACGGTCTCGGAACAGGCCGGCCACGTCGTGATCGAAACCGCGCGCGTGCGCGTGAGCGTGGCGCTCGAAGGCGGCACCTGCGCATGGGACATCCTGCACGAGGGCACGTGGCATCGCGTCATGAGCGATCGCAAAACGCAGGCGTACAACTTCGGCTGGTGGGACTCGCGCGTCTATCACTACCTCGAACGGCGCCGCGACGAAATGTACGTCGGCTTCGGTGAGCGCGCCGGCTCGCTCGATCGCGCGCAGCAGAGCTACGAGATGCGCAACATCGACGCGATGGGCTACAGCGCGCGCACCACGGACCCGCTCTACAAGCACATTCCGTTTTACGTGACATGGCAGCCGCAGACGTCGACGGGCTTCGGGCTCTTCTACGACACGCTCGCCGATTGCCGCTTCGACATGGGCCGCGAGCTCGACAACTATCACGGCCACTATCGCCATTTCATCGCCGAGCATGGCGATCTCGACTATTACTTCATCGCCTCGCCGGGCACGCCGCTCGACGCGGTGCGCCGCTTCACGTGGCTCACTGGCCGTCCCGCGTGGATGCCGAAGTGGGGCCTCGGCTACTCCGGCTCGACGATGAGCTACACCGACGCGCCGGACGCGCAGCAGCAGATGGGCGAATTCATCGAGCGCTGCCGCGAGCACGACGTGCTGTGCGATTCGTTCCATCTGTCCTCGGGCTATACGTCGATCGGGCCGAAGCGCTACGTGTTCAACTGGAATCACGAGAAGTTTCCGGACATCGACGGCTTCGTGCAAAGCTATCTCGATCACGGCGTGCGGCTGTGCGCCAATATCAAGCCGTGTTTGCTGCAAGACCATCCGAAGTTCGGGGAAGTCGCGCAAGCCGGTCTGCTGATCGCAGCATCCGACGGCGAACCCGCATGGGTGCAGTTCTGGGACGAAGTGGGCGCCTATCTCGACTTCACGAATCCGGCAACGATCGACTGGTGGAAAGCGCGCGTGAAAGACGCGCTGCTCCGGTACGGCATCGCGGCCACGTGGAACGACAACAACGAGTTCGAGATCTGGACGCCGAATGCGCTCGCGCATGGCTTCGGCCGTGCCTATCCGGAGCATCAGGCCAAGGTGTTGCAAACGCAATTGATGATGCGCGCGTCGCACGACGCGCAGCGCGAGCATGCGCCAGACAAACGGCCGTTCCTCGTGTCGCGCTCGGGCGGCGTCGGCATGCATCGCTACGTGCAGACATGGTCGGGCGACAACTACACGTCGTGGGAAACGCTGCGCTTCAATCTGAAGATGGGCCTCGGACTCGCGATGTCCGGCATCTCGAACAGCGGACACGACATCGGCGGCTTCGCGGGTCCGGCGCCTGGAGCGGAACTGTTCGCGCGCTGGGTCGCGTTCGGCATCTTCCTGCCGCGCTTTTCGATTCACTCGTGGAACGACGACGGCACCGTCAACGAGCCGTGGATGTACCCCGAGGTCACGCAACAGGTCGCCGATCTGATCAAGCTGCGCTACCGGCTCATCCCTTACCTGTACGAACTGCTGTGGCAATCGCACAGCGCTTACGAGCCGGTGTTGCGGCCGATGTTCGCGGAGTTTCCGCACGATCCGCGCTGCCTCGCCGACGGCGACGACATGATGCTCGGCTCGTCGATGCTGGTCGCGCCGGTGGTCGACGCGAACCGGACCACGCGCGACGTGTATCTGCCGGCCGGCACGCGCTGGGTGTCGTACTGGAGCGGCGAGACGTTCGCTGGCGGCCAGACCGTCACGCTGCCGGCGCCGTTCGAGCGTCCCGTGTTCCTGCTGCGCGAAGGCAGCGTGATTCCGCTGAACGTTGCCGAGCAGCACTTCGGCCGCCCCGCCGACGAACGCGCGTTCATCGCGGTGCCGTATGCGGGCATGGGCACCGCGCAAGGCGGCTCGATCGAAGACGACGGCGAGAGCGAGGCATGGCGCAACGGCGAGCAAGGGCGCTGGAAGGTCGCGCTATCGAGCGACGATACGGGCACGTTGCGCATCGCGGTCGAGCGTCCGGGCTGGCTGCCGCAATCGCAGGTGCAAGCGCAGGTTCGCATCTTCGTGCCGATGAGCGAAACGCGCGCGATCGTCTGCGCAAACGGCACGCTGGCCGACGACCATGTCGCGGACGGCTGGCGCTGCCTGACAGTTTCACTGCCGCACTGAGGTATCGCGAGACACTCGCCAGCACCACGAGGCACAAACGAAGCACAAACGAAGCACAAACGACGTACGAAGTACAAAAGACGAAGTACCGCGCAGCACGAAACAACAACCGCAGCGGCCTGAGAGATCGATGAACGCCCTATCAACTCCGACCCACTCCAATCGGAAACTGACCGAGCGCTCATTGATCTCTCAAGCCTATTCATCCAGTCTGGAGACACGTCCATCATGAATCCCATCCAGCACGCGCGCATCCGCGCGTTCGTCCTCTGCTGCCTGCCGTTCGCGGGCGCCGTATTGTCGACCAACGCATCGGCGCAAAGCAGCGTCACGCTGTATGGCGTCGTCGACAATGCGTTCAGCTATGTCAGCAACCAGAAGGGGCATTCGAACTTCTATATGAGCCAGGGCAACCTGCAGGCGAGCAAGTTCGGCCTGGTCGGCTCGGAAGATCTCGGCGGCGGCACGAAGGCGATCTTCCGGCTCGAAAGCGGCTTCAATTCGCTGACCGGCGCGCAAAGCACCGCGGGCTACCTGTTCAACCGCCAGGCTTATGTCGGCCTCGCCAATGACCGCTACGGCACCGTGACGCTCGGCCGCCAGTACACGCCCTACTTCAACATGGTCGGCGCGCTCGGGCCGACCGGCGTGCTGACCGGTGCGACCGGCGCGCACCCCGGCGATATCGACGCGCTCGACACGACGCTGCGCTTCAATAATTCGGTAACCTACTTATCGCCGACGCTCGCGGGCCTGCAGATGAGCGCGCAATACGCGCTCGGCGGCGTGCCGGGCAGCGTCGCGAACGGCAGCAATTTCAGCGCGGCGTTCCGCTACGACTATCAGCCGGTGTCGATCGCGGCCGGCTACGTGAAGCTCAAGGACGTCGCGACGAGCGCGGCGCTCGGCAGCTTCGCGATCAACTCGCCGGTGAACAACGGTTATGCGAGCGCGCGCAGCGCGCAACTGTTCGCGGCGGCGGGCCGCTATAGCTGGCACGATCTGATGGTCGGGCTCAACTACTCGAACGTGCAGTACGCGCCGGGCAACGGCTCGCTGTTCCTCGACAAGGCCGTGTTCAACACCTACGGCGTGATTGCGACCTACCGGGTCACGCCGAGCGTGACGGTCGGCGGCGGCTATAGCTTCACGCAGCAGAGCAAGGCGAACGGCATCGACGATCCCGCGCACTACCAGCAGATTTCGTTCGAGCAGACGTACAACCTCTCGACACGCACGACGCTCTATGCGCTCGAGGCATATCAGCATGCGAGCGGCAAGGCGCTGATCGCGGCGGGCAGCGGCGTGAGCATTGCCGACGCGGTCGCGGTGGTGGGCGACTCGCAGAACACGACGCCGTCGTCGGGGCCTTCGCAGTTCGTCGGGATGGTGGGGTTGCGGCACGCGTTCTGATTGAACGTCATTGGAGCGGGTGCTGCTCTTCGTCCATGACATGGGTTGACCGAGGTTTTCCGATTAGATAAGACGACGCAGCATGATCGCTCGCGCCCGAGTCGCGAAACCGATCTGTTTGCACTGTCATAGTAGCTTCAACTGCAATGACTGACGGGCCTGCCGGAGCAATCCCGCGCAGGCCTTTGGTTTTGATTCCGATCTCACAATCCCACTTTTCGGAGTTATCCCATTCCAATTGAAATGGACTTTTCCGAACATAGCCTGGCACGGCACATCTACGCGAAACGGACGTACGTGAAAGCGCCGCGAGCGACGCCGAATGGTTGATCGTTTACTGGCTAACAACAGGTCAAACTCAAATCAAAGTGGAGATGGTGTGGCGGATACGCCACTCGATTTTCTAAAGATCACGATAGGCGATGTGATCATTACGGGCGTGGAGCCCAATGCGGCGACCAGCACCTACTGGGAGCACGTAACGCTCCCGTTCGCCAGGGTGAAGCAGGAATACACCGTACAAAGTCAACTCGGCGCGAGTAGTCTTGGCGCATTCCTCGTATCCGCTGGACTCCTGGTTCTGGATGACCCTGAAGGCAAACGCCGGCAGTTCAAATATGCCGGATTTGGGATGGCTATCTCCGTCCCGATTCCGAAACTGCTGCACAGAAAACTAACCTTGCCCAAAATAACCCTCAAAGGACGGGAAATCGCTGGAACCGGATCAACAACCGACTTCCCCAGCAACGGCATCGTCTATGAAACAGCAGCATGTCATGGCAATCTCACGCCACAAAAGTTGGAAGGTGATGCGATCTATTTTGACGGCAGCTCTGACCTGCTCTACGGTACGGATGTGACGGTTTTGCTTTGTGGCATAAAACCTGAGCTACTGGAAATGGCGATCATGATTCAGTCGTTCATGACCCTGGCTGTCAATGCCGCCCCTGCCGTGATCGTTGTTCGCGGCGTTAACGAGGGACTACAGGAAGGCTTAGGCGGGGGTCTCATGCCCGGACAAATCATATGGAAAGGCACCTATGACAACGACAGCTAAACGAGACTCGGCAGATACCTGGCCTAAGCGGAAATCCGTTCGGACCAGCCACTTCTCTTTATTAAAATGAAAGAATATGAAAATACATTTGAAAGATAAGTCGCTTCTCAATATGCTATGCATCGGTCAATAGTCACCTGTTAAAACTAGAGTCGATGCATGGCATGCATACCTAAAATGGCGGAAGATCATATAAAAAGTACTCAAACAAAGATCATCATTTCTCGAATAAATTTCACCACTCTGTCATGCAAGAGTTGTAGGCTTGATTCCTTGTGAAAATCGACCGGCATTGAACATTTCAATACCGTCGATTTTGGCCGTGCGGTTTACCGATTCAGAATCCGATGTTCTGATCGTTTAGAGCGTCACGCAAGCGGCATCTCTAACGCGGTACGGCCTCTCATTCCGCCCACGCCTTCGCCACACCCGCTCTCGCCCTCGCACCTATCCCACCGCCCGGACCATGCCTACTCCGGGCGACACATGTCACCAACGAACGCCTCCGCCGATCCGTCTCGAATCGCGTCTCGCCCACCTATTCCTCTGACAATCACGACGAAATAGCGAACCATTTCGTGAAGTTTCATTTAATTCAGGATGACAGATAAACACATGACAGTCATATAAGAATTAATTTTTGCATAACGTGATAACGATTCTTATTCGTCGCACTCCAGATTTAAACGCGTCATTCGATTGACACTTGCCGATGACTAAATATCGCCGTGCTGACAGCGCAAGAGCAGTGCTGTTATGCGTCTCGCGTGAATCGACCGTCAGCACATCTGAGCAATCAGGGGCGATATCTCTACCAAATGATTCCGTTTGAATCAGATCAACAATTCTGTTTTGAATTCTTTGGAGAAGCACGATGAATCGAAAGCTCGTTCAGTCCGGCATTGCTTTAAGCCTATTAACCAGCTGCGTGGCCTTCGCGACTCCGCAGAGCAACATGGCGCTTCTGCCCACCGGCCAGTTCATTTCCCCGATGGCCATCCCGGGTGCCGCGCAACAACTGCTGAATCCGCAGCTGTCGGCCAAGCCGACCCAGGTGGTCAGCGGTGCCATCAAGTCGCAGCTCAGCCCGGACGGTAATACGCTCGCGGTCATCACCGCCGGCTACAACACCGTCTACACGGGTACCAACAACAACACGCTCGACAAGGCCGATTCGACCCAGTACATCTTCATCTACGATGTGTCGGGCGCCAACAAGGCCAACCCGCAACTCGTGCAAGCCATTCATCAGAACAATGCGTTCGATGGCCTCGCGTGGAACGGCAACCAGACCCTGTACGGCACCGGCGGCGCCGACGACAAGGTCTACGTGTACGGTCGCGCTTCGGCGGCGCCGTCGGCCCAATGGTCGCAGACCGCGGCCATCGCGCTGAATCACACCACGGGTATCGGTTCGGGCGTGAAGCCGAACGCCGGCGGTCTCGCCGTGTCGGCCGACGGCAGAACGCTGGTCGTGGCCAACAACTACAACGACTCGATCACCCTCATCGACACGACGTCGAACACGGTCACGTCGGAATACGACCTGCGTCCGTTCAACACGTCGGGCGCGCAAGGCGTCGCCGGCGGCGAATACCCGTGGGCCGTCTCGCTGAAGTCGGACGGCACCGCGTTCGTTTCGTCGGTGCGCGACCGTGAAGTCGTGGTGCTGAACCTGTCGAACCCGGCCGCGCCGCAATTCATCACGCGCATTCCCCTGCAAGGCAATGCCTACGGCATGACGCTCTCGCCGGATCAATCGAAGCTCTACGTCGCCGTGTCGAATGCCGACCAGGTGGCGGTCATCGATACGTCCAGCCGCAAGGTCCAGAAGACGATCGACATCGCCAGCCTGTCCGGCGACGATCAGGACGACGACGATCACGATCATGGTCACGGCAACGATCACGGCCATGACAACGATCACGGCCACGGCTGGGGCAACGACAACGATCAAGGCCACGGCCATGGCAACAGCAAGAAGTACAGCGGCCGCGATACGGTCAACGTGACCGTGTCGAAGGACGGCAAGACGCTGTACGCGGTCAACAACGGCGATAATTCGATCGCCGTGATCGACCTCGACGGCCAGAACGGCTACCACGTCGCCGGCCTGATCCCGACCGCCTATGCGCCGAAGGACATCACGCTGAGCGCCGACGGCTCGCAGATGTACATCATCAACGGCAAGTCGAACACTGGCCCGAACCCGCTCTACACGCCGGGCGGCGCCACGGCCCAGTACCAGTTCGGCCTGGAGCAGAGCAGCCTCGTCAGCGCACCGGTTCCGCGCGGCGAAGTGCTCGAGCGCCTCACGAACCAGGTGGAAGAAAACAACCACTACTCGGTGAAAGAGTCGCAAAGCGATCGTCAGACGATGCAGTTCATGCACGATCACATCAAGCATGTGATCTATATCGTCAAGGAAAACCGCACGTTCGACCAGATCCTCGGCGACCTCGGCAACGGCTCGAACGGCGATCCGACGCTCACGATGTACGGCAAGGCCACGACGCCGAACTTCCACAACATCGCCAGCAACTTCGTCACGATCGACAACTTCACCGATCCGGGCGACGGCTCGATGGACGGCTGGTCGTGGGTCCAGCACGCGCACGTCACGCCGACCGAAGAAGTCTCGCAGCAGGAAAACTATGCGGGCGTCACGCGCGGCATGTCGTACGAATCGGAAGGCAGCAACCGCGGCGTGCCGGTCGGCCTCGCGACGACCGCCTTGCGCGATGCCGGCACGGGCGGCAGCTTCACGACGGGAACGTCGTCGCTGCCGGGTGGCACGGCCAACGTGCTGCCGGGTATCGCCGACATCTCGGTGCCGGATGCGCCGTTCGGCTACCAGAAGGCCAACATCTACGATGCGGTGCTGCAAGCCGGCGGCTCGGTGCGCGACTACGGCGGCATGGTCAACAACACGGGCTCGATCGGCACGATCGCGAGCCCGCTGCTCACGCCGTTCGCCTCCAACATCATTCAGGTTCACCCGGTCAAGCCGACGCTCGTCAATCTGACGGACCCGTACTATCGCGGCTTCGACCAGTCCTATCCGGACACCTTCCGCGAGCTCGAATGGAACCGCGAGTTCCAGCAGTACGTGGCGAACGGCAATCTCCCGTCGTTTGAATTCGTCCGCATGGGCTCCGACCACACCGGCAACTATGCGCAGAACGTGGGTCAGATGGCCTCGGCCGAGCAGGAAGAAGCCGATAACGACTTCGCCGTCGGCAAGCTGGTCGAAACGGTCGCGAACAGCCCGTACGCGAAAAATACGCTGATCGTAGTGGTCGAGGACGACTCGCAGGCCGGCTCCGATCACGTCGACTCGCACCGCGCTCCGGCGTATGTCGTCGGCGCGTATGTGAAGAAGCAGGCGATCGTCAGCACGCCGTACAGCCAGGTTAGCGCCGTCCGTACGATGGAAGATGTACTGGGCACCCAGCACATCGACCTGAACACGGCCTACGCGAAGCCGATGGCCGACCTCTTCGACACGCACTCGAATGGTTCGTGGACCTACACGGCCGTTGCCTCGACGATCCTGAAGGGCACGAACGTGGGTAACGTGGCCACCGGTCCGACGTCGGGCGGTAACGACGGCAACCAGTACGCGCAGGGTCCGGACATTCATCCGCTGCACGGCGCGACCTACTGGGCGAACGCAACGAAGGACTTCGACTTCTCCAAGGAAGACCTGATTCCGCCGGCGCTGTTCAACCAGGTGCTGTGGAAGGGTGTGATGGGTGACAAGCCGTATCCGACGCCGCATTCGATCTATTCGAAGGTCGCGGCGGACGGTACGAAGACGGTCGCCGCCTCGGACGACGACGACGATTAAGTCGGTCGCGCTGTCGTTCGCCCCTGGCGCAGACGGGTTGCATGACCCCGACGCGCCGGGTACGCGGTAACGGGTAGCGGCGGGCGGCGGTCTTTCGGGACTGCCGCCCGCTGCCATCGGCGCCTCGCCACGAGCCGGCATGCCGATAGGCGCATGGCGATGACCGATGCCCGCTTCCTGCTGTTCCTGATCCTGAGTACCTTGAATTTGCGTCAAGCGATGTGCCTAGGTTCGCACCGGATTGCCGGGGCGAAGGTTCGTCTGAATGAATCGCCTGAATCGGGTCCACAGCATGCAGATTTCGCATCCCCTTTATTCGGTCCGCGCACCGGCATTGCCCGGGCGGCTGAACGTCCGGGCAACGAGCGCCGTCGTCGTGGCTGTCGGCATTCATGTGGTGCTGCTCGCGGCAGTGCTGAACCATCGCGACGAACCCATGCCGTTGTTGGCTGAGCCGCGCACGATCACCGCCGAACTGTTGCCGCCCGCGCCGATGACCGCGTCCGCGGTCGTGCAGTCGCCCCCTGTTTCGCACCCTGCCTCGCCCCCGCAGCGTGCGGTTCCCGTCGAGACGGCGAAGCCCAAGGCACCGCCCATAACCCCGAGAACCATCAGTAAAACGAATCATCCGGCAACGCCGACGCATGAACCCGTGACACCCTCACCAGGCAGGCTTGCCGCGGCCGAGCCCGCTGCGACGACAGCGGCCGCGGCCACGCCATCGCCAGCCGCGACCCCAGCCGCCGCGGCATCCGCCCCGCCGGCGCCGCCCTCTTCGCCGCCCGACGCGAGCCCGGGCCGCCCCACGATGGCCCTCGATGCCCCGCAGGATATCTCGCATCTGCACTGCGGCATTGCCCAGCCGCCCTACCCGGAACTGTCGCGCAAACGCGGCGAATCGGGCTCCGTGACGGTGAAGTTCATCGTGGGCTTGACGGGCCAGCCTGAGTCCGTGGAACTGAAAAGCAGCAGCGGACACAGCCGTCTCGACGAAGCGGCGCTGGCCGCCGTGCGCGACAGCAGCTGCCGGCCCTATCTCGAGAACGGCACGCCGCGCCGTGTGCCGACGTCCGTTCCTTTCGTATTCGCGCTGAACGACTAGCGCGGATATTCAACGAGGAATCTATTATGCAGAACTACGGTATTGCGCACTTCCTGACAGCCGGCGATTTCGTGACGCGCGGCATCGCGCTCGCACTGCTGGTCATGTCCGTGCTCTCATGGAGCGTGATGATCGTCAAAGGCTGGAACGTGATCCGGCTCAAGCGGCTGGCCCGCAGCGTCGAACAGGCCACCCGACATCTGGATGCCTTTACTGACAGCGCGAAGCCGGCGGAAAACCGTGCGGCAATGCTGCGCGCCAATCCGTTTCTCGCGCTCGCACTAGCGGGCAAGGAAGCGGCCGAGCATCATCGCCGGATGCAGCCGCTTCAGCGCGAGCGCGTGGACGTGTCGGACTGGATCACGCGCTGCCTGAAAGACACGATGGACGAAAGCATCGCCCATCTGCAGAGCGGACTCTCGATCCTCGCGTCGGTCGGCAGTACCGCGCCGTTCGTCGGGCTGCTCGGTACGGTATGGGGTATCTATCACGCGCTGCTGGCGATCGGCATGGCGGGCGAGTCGTCGATCGACCGGGTCGCGGGCCCGGTCGGCGAGGCGCTGATCATGACGGCGTTCGGCCTCTTTGTCGCGATTCCCGCCGTGCTGGGTTACAACGCGCTGACACGCGCCAACAAGGCGCTCGCCGGAAAGCTGAAGCGGTTCGCGCATGGGCTTCACGCGTACTGCGTGAGCGACCCGAGCCTGCCGGCCTCGGAACAGGGCGCCGGCCTGCGGCTCGCCACCGTCAACGACTGATCCCCGCCAGGTACGGAAATGGCACTCGCCGCTTTTACCGACGACGAAGACGACGGCCTGATGGCCGACATCAACATGACGCCGCTCGTCGACGTGATGCTGGTGCTGCTGATCGTCTTCATGGTGACGATCCCCACGCTACGCCACGCGGTGAACATCGAACTGCCGCACGCCAGCAGCCGCCAGGAAGACACGAAGGCGGCGCAGATCGAGGTATCGATCGAGGCCGACGGCACCGTGTTATGGAACGGCCAGCCGGTCGGACCCGCTGCGCTGCGCGAGAAGATCGCCGCTGCCGCACGCGGGAATCCGCTGCCGGAACTGCATCTCAGTGCGGATCGCAAGGCCGCCTACGAATCCGTGGCACAGGTGATGTCCGCCGCTTATGCGGGTGGCCTGACCAGAATCGGCTTCGTTACCGAGCCGAAACGCTAGACCGCTGCGCGGTGCAACGTCTTTCGAGGTTTGCGCTCGCGCCTGAACTGGCGCTCGGGCTTCCAGCGGTTTCTTCGCTTACCTTATGATTCGCGGCCTGGTGGATGCGAGTTCGGCATTGCATTTCTCGACGGCCGGCATGCGTTGAACACGACACGCTTCGACGTATCGCGCGATAACGTGGCAACACCGGAGACAGTCTCAAGACTGCCAGTGCTCCTGGTTTAGCGCCTCGCGCATTCGTGATCGAACGACCGAAGCCGACTGCGGATTCAACCGGTCGCCGCGCTTCGCGAAAACCCCACCTGGACAGGTATGTCGCCACTCTACTATGCTCACAAGATCGATGTGTGCGAACCCGGTTCTACGCCGCCGAATTTCTTTCGAATCTTTTGCTTGCCTGCGATGCGTGAAGACACGTCCGTTTCGCGTAGGGAATGTACGAAGAAGGAATACGCGCTCTTGCGCCTGCGCATCGCGACCGTTCGCCTCATGCGCGCGGATTCCGCAGTAGAAAGAGCGATCGCAACCGACTGGGTCAATGCCTGGGCGAGCGCGATCGGCAATCGCCACTTCCATGAATTCGTCAAGAGACACGCCGGATACCGGCTGAGACGCTGAGCCACGCGCCAGCCATGCCGGCGCGCGTAAAACACCATGAATCTGGCAACGGACCGATATAAACCGTATATACTGTTTATATCGTTTTCAACCAGGAGCCCAATATGGCCACAGTCACTGCACGCAAATCTACAAAGAAGACGTTTCATTTCCCTAAGTCGACCGATGCGGCAAAGGAACAACCCGAAGCGGCCGCACCCGCGAAAACCGTCCGCGCCAGCAAGACCAAGGCCGAGAAATCCAAGGCAAGCAACGCTGCCGCACCGACTCGTTCCGCAGCCGCAGCGCCTGCTCAGGACGCCGGCGGAAAGAGCAAAGTCAGGCATGCGAAGAAAGACAAGGTCGTTCGCGACAGCTTCACGATGCCCAAGGCCGACTATGAGCGAATCGCCCTGCTCAAGCGGAAATGCCTCGATGCCGGCGTCGCGGTCAAGAAGAGTGAACTGCTGCGCGCGGGATTGCAATTGCTCGAGTCGGCTTCATCGAAACGGCTGCTTGCCGCAATTTCGGCACTTGATGCCGTCAAGACGGGACGGCCGGCACAGAGCGAGTAACAACGCATCCATTGCGGTTAACGTGGGTGTCGATTGAAGCAGTTGATGCGGCGCGCGGTGCTCTGTACAAGATAAAACCCGCGCGTTCGTGCCGAACCTGCTCGGCTGTTACGTGACTTATGCATCCGCTCAGTCGCATCCGCAGTACTGCGGAAAGATGGCGAGGAACTCACTCCCGCCGAGATACGGCCATGTACGTCATGCGTATTTGCCGCTGCTGGAAGCGCCCTGCTCCCGGCACATCGACGGCCCCGGCTAGCGATACGCCGGGGCGCGTTGGCAACCGTATACGGTTTTAAGAGCTAGTTTCGCGATTGTGCCTGCGAGCAAGGTACTGCGCGCGATCTTGATCTTGCAGAGCCGGCAACCGTGCACACGGTTGCATATAAGAGTGAAGCGCTCTATCACGGCACTGACTTGCCGGCACAGTTCCGCCCGATGATGAAGGCGTGAGCGAAGCCTATCTGCACACTGACTGACGGCACCACAAAACGCCGGCTTTGCTGGATTGAATCAGCATTATCCCCTCTGTTCACACGCACCACGGCGTGCACTTCAGAGGAAGCACTTGTTAACGTTTCGTTGTCCGTTGGAAGTAGAAATCATCCTTCGCTCATTCCCTACCCCTGTGGTCGGTTGCCAGATTGGTAGCCCAAACAATTGCAGAGGAATTCGGAATGTCGGATCAACAGGATTCGGACGGCGTGCGCATCGCGCTCAGTTCGCCACAGTTGGCCGCGATACTGGCTCGCCAGTCGATCAGTCAGTCGGAAATGTCGTTCAACCGGATCTGGGGCGGTCTTCAGATCGTCGGTGGCGTGCTGGAAATGGTCGGAGCCGGGACGCTCTGCGTGCTGCCGGAACCGACCATGGCGAGCAAGGCAGGATGTATCGCGTTCGGCGTGCATGGTTCGGATACGGCAGCGGCTGGCTTGCGGCAGGTCTGGACAGGCCAGGATACGGCTACGTTGACATCGCGGGGCACGGCAAAGCTGGCCGAAGCGGTGAAAGTCAGTCCCGACATGGCGAACAATATCGGGTTATCGATTGATATCGCTGTGTCGGCAGGTGTAGCCGGATCGATCAAGGCCGTGCGTGCGTCCGAGATCACGATGGGCCGGATCAGATTGATGAAGCACGAAGCAAAGCCGGGTAGCCGGATTGGCGGACATACATTCGAGAAGCACGTAGGGCGCACTGAGGCACAGTTGCGGGAGAGATTGGTGCGTGAACCCAGGCGACAGGTCGTTTCGCCGTTTACTGATTTGCAAACGGCAGAGTGGGCTATTTCCAGGATCATGCAAGCCAACGCGGCCCGTATCACGACTTGGGCGAGAACTCATACTGGTTCTGTTCGACTGGAATTAACTGGCGATGCGGGCAAGAAGGTAGGGTATGGGGTTATTCGTAGGACCGGGGAGATGGTAAGTTTGAGCAAGGTTCAAATGTTTTTGATACGAAAGGAATATAACGGCATGCCATACTACATCCTTACCGCTTACCTGACGCCCTGAGCTTACTGTGAAAACCGAATCGGCCTACCCAAATCTGGATTTTTTGATTCATAGCTATTTCAATGAAGATTTTGACTTATGGGGCGACAACGTACCGGAAATTGTCTCGTGCTTCAAAAAAGAGAGCGACAAAGCCCTTCATAAATTAGTTATGGAAGAGATTGATCGTTTTAAATCAGACCATTCCGGCAATCTGAATGAAAATTTTGATGCAATATATGGTCTCTATGTCGATCCCGAACCATGGGGTTACACGACTGCGTCATTCCTTGACGAACTGAAGCGCCTACTGAGCGAGTAATCTAATTTTTGCCCGTGCGAAGGGTGGTTCGATGCCACATTCCCCCCGAACACGCGACGATATCCGCGGAAAAGCTGGATTCGCTCCCCAGAAAGACTTGATTCAGCGGTACCAGGAAGCGGCTCTCGAATTCCAGTCGTTCACGGCCGGCCTCGCCGACATCAGCGTCAGCGAGGCCGGGGCTCATTCCGAACGAATCGAACTGCTCGAAGTCAGGTGGCCTGAACGTCTTGTCGAAGTGGTAAGGAAAACCCATCCTCATCCGCTCGTACGGAATCGGCCCTATCTTGTGATGCAGGTTGAGCTCTTCAGGCCATACCCCGCGACGTCAGCTTCCCACGCCAAGCGCCTGCGGAACGTCGGCATGCCGATGCACCAGCTTTCCCGCGCCATCCACCCGACGGAACACATCAGTGACACGAATCCGCCTCTCTATCGGATGCCCCCTCCCCGACAACCGGACGGCCGCAATCTGATAGCCCGTCCAGAACGCCAACTCGTCGTCCACCGACTGCTGCAGAACCTCGAAGCGGCTCTTGCCGCCGGCCTCGAATACGGCTACGTCGCTGATGTAGCGTGCGCCAATCTCGGCCACGCCGAACACGCTGTCACCGCGCAGGATGTGAAGACTCGCGTCGCCGACCTTGGGCATGAGTCGGTCGAGCGGTGCGGGATCGCCGCTGACATGGGCTTCCACAGCCCTGATCCGAAACGCGAAGAATGAACCGAAATCGGAATGGCTCATCGCTGGTCTCCTTGTCAATGTCGAGCTTCGATCATAGCGATGAGGCCTGTCAGATTCTGTCAGCAGGGCGCGGTCGCCATGTCAGCCCGGGCGATGCGCCACGCCGCGAGCAGCGATTGCTTGCGGCGCGGGTATGCGCGCGACCTCGCTTGCGCATACCGTCACGAACAAGGTTGAAGCGGCCTACACCTACTGGAACAGCGCCGCCCGATGATGGAAGCGTGGGCGGCGCATGTTAAGTTGCAATCGTAGCAATACGGCCTGAACTCACAACGTGAGCAGCATATTGGTATGTTTTAGCATTATTTTCTCACCACGATGCAAATCACTATCGAAAAACTTTTAATGCAATACATTACTTGATCTTGTGACTACCTCTCTCCGCCAACTTCAATCTTCTTCCTGTTCAACTCAAAACTGCCATTGCAAATAGAAACATCCCCATCGCAAAAAGGAAACCGGTCCAGACACTAAAATATTGCCCAGCGAAGAGAGGCGCGGCAAAACAGTGACTAAGAATAATGAGAACCATATAGAAAGCCACGTGATTACAGGCGTGAGGAAAATTGGTAACGCGTAGACACCACACACTGACAAGGTTGGTTGACATCGACGGCATCGAACTCGTGTAGTCCACAGCACGTCATCGATCACCATACGGGCCTGCGTATTGAATCTCCCCGAACACCCCGCCGACACTAACACTTTGCTGCACGCCCTCGTTTGGGCCATGCATGAAAATCAAGGCGGGCGCAGTAGCGATTGCCTGTCAACGCCGATTGAATTCTGACCCGACCGACGTGCGGCATGATCCTCGCCGATCTCGGCGCCGAAGTGATCAAGATCGAGCCGCCCGACGGCGACAGGACGCGCAAGCTGCCGGGCCTCGGGATCGGCTTTTTCCGCTCGTTCAATCGAAGCAAGAAAAGCGTCGTCATCGATCTCGGCACGCCGGAAGGCCGCGAAACCGCAGCCGATCTGGCCGGGACCTGCGACGTGATGATCGAAAACTTCCGTCCCGGTCTGATGCACAGGATGGGGCTCGACTACGACACGCTGTCGGCGTGCAATTCGCGGCTGATCTATGTGTCGCACAAGGGCTTTTTGCCGGGGCCGTACGAGAAGCGCCTCGCGCTCGACGAAGTCGTGCAGATGATGGGCGGTCTCTCCTACATGACCGGTCCCGCCGGCCGGCCGCTGCGTGCGGGTACGTCGGTGAACGACATCATGGGCGGCATGTTTGGCGCGATCGGCGTACTGGCGGCGCTGCGCGAACGCGAATCGACGGGGCGCGGCCAGGAAGTGCAGAGCGCGCTGTTCGAGAACTGCGTGTTTCTGTCGTCGCAGCACATGCAGCAGTTCGCGATGACCGGCGAGCCGCCGCCGCCAATGCCGTCGCGCGTGTCGGCGTGGAGCGTCTACGACGTGTTCACGCTGGCGCACGGTGAGCAGCTGTTCATCGGCGCGGTCAGCGACAAGCAGTTCGTCACGCTGTGCGACGTGCTGCAATGCCCGCAACTCGCGCAGGAACCGCGCTTCGCCGACAACGCATTGCGCGTGGCCGTGCGTCCCGAACTGCTCGCCTGTCTCGGCGCGATCCTGAAGGATCACCGCGTCGACGAGCTTGCGCCGAAGCTTGAAGCGGCCGGCATTCCGTACGCGCCGATCGTGCGTCCCGACCAGTTGATGGACGATCCGCATCTGAAGGCGAGCGGCGGTCTCGTGCCGATGCAAACCGACGATGGCG
The DNA here is from genome assembly GCF_011752995.1 of Burkholderia sp. Ax-1724. Taxonomy (GTDB): domain Bacteria; phylum Pseudomonadota; class Gammaproteobacteria; order Burkholderiales; family Burkholderiaceae; genus Paraburkholderia. The sequence continues at coordinate 50,797 of NZ_VWWL01000017.1, read as the reverse complement.
GCACCACCGACGTCGTGCTGCTGCCGATCACGCTAGGTGGCCGCCGGCCGGGCGTGCGTCAGGCGCTCGCGCGAGTCGGCGAACACACGCAGGAGATTCTGTCGCGGCTGAAGGCGCGCGCGAGCGCATAAGCGCATGAGCGCATCCGTGATGCATTCGTCAGACATGCCATCGCTTATAACATCAGGAGACACCATGCAGCAGACCGTTCCCGCGGGCGCCATCCCGCACGTTCCGCCGGCCGTTCGCGTCGGCGTTCAGCCCGGCGCGGAAATCTCGGCGCGCATGGATCGCCTGCCGGTCACGCGGCATCTGTGGATGCTCGTACTACTGATCTCGCTCGGCGGCTTCTTCGAGATCTACGATCTGATCTTCATCGGCTACATCGCGCCCGGCATGGCGAAAAGCGGCGTGCTCGCGACCACCACGCACACACTGTTCGGCTGGAACGGCATCGCGGGCTTCATCGCCGCGACCTTCTCCGGACTCTTCGTCGGCACGTTCTGCTTCGGCTGGCTGCCGGACCGCTTCGGCCGGCGCAGCGTGTTTACCGTCTCGCTACTCTGGTATTCGATCGGCTCGGCGATCATGGCCTTCCAGACCTCGCCCGAAGCGATGCTGTTCTGGCGCTTCGTGACCGGTATCGGCGTCGGCGTCGAGATCATCACGATCGACAGTTACGTGACCGAACTCGTGCCGCAACATATGCGGGGCCGCGCGATGGCGTTCAACCAGATGGTGATGTTCACCGCCGCGCCGATTGCCGCGATCCTGTCGTACTGGCTCGTACCGACCACCCTGTCCGGCATCGACGGCTGGCGGATCGTCGTGCTGGCAGGATCGGCGGGCGCGCTCGTCGTGTGGTTCATCCGGCGCACGGTGCCGGAAAGTCCGCGCTGGCTTGCATCGCATGGACAGCCGCAACGCGCCGAAAAGATTGTCGCGCGGATCGAGACGATCGTGACGCAGCAGTCGCGCAAACCGTTGCCGCCGCCGCTGCCCGTCGTCGAGCAGCCCGGGCATCGCCACGCGTCGTTCGCCGAACTGCTGCAGCCGCCGTATCGATCGCGTTTTCTGATGCTCGTCGTGTTCAACCTCTGTCAGGCGATCGGCTATTACGGCTTCGCGAACTGGGTGCCGACGCTGCTGATCGGTCAGGGCATCACGGTCACGAAGAGTCTGCTCTATTCGTTCATCATTGCGTTCGCGTTGCCGCTCGGGCCGCTGCTGTCGATGCTCTACGCCGATCGCATCCAGCGAAAGTGGCTGATCGTCGGCGGCGCGCTGGTCGTGATCGCGTGCGGGATCGCGTTCGCGCAGACGCGCGAGGTGCCGTTGCTGATCGCGCTGGGCGTGTTGATCAGCTTCGCAGGACAGACGATCTCGGTGTGCTACCACGCCTACCAGGCCGAGCTGTTTCCGACGGCGATCCGCTGCCGCGCAAACGGGCTCGTCTACTCGGCGAGTCGCATCGGTGCCATGTTCTCGGGCTTCTTTATCGCGGCGCTGCTGCGCGATTTTGGCGTGGTGGGCGTATTCGCAGGCATCACGGGTTGCATGCTGGTGGTCGCGCTGTCGATTGGACTATTCGGTCCGCGCACCAATGGCATGCGTCTGGAAGAACTGAATCATTGACCGGATCGCAGAGCATAGGCCGTTCGCTGTTCTCGAGATCCGTGGGCCGTTGCCTGGAACCGCAAATGCTGCAACGTCCGGGTCCGGGATACGACGGACATACGCTTAGGATGGCGAATATCTCAAACTCGGCCATAGCCGATGTTCGGCGACAGGAATGGTGCGTCGGCTGCAGATTGGTTTGCTGCCATTCGCAAACCAGCGTCGGCGAATGGCACTTCTCACTGTCAATGAATGGGTCTTCGCGCCCCTAAGCCGCCGTTCGAGCCGCCAGAGCTTCAACGGCAGTTATCGGCATGATCCGGCCGTCCAGGCCGGTCCCTCACGAGCAACCGTTCCGCTTTTGTGGACGTTTGTCGATTGACGGCAAGGCGATCGCTCAACACTCCAGGCTTATTGCTCAAACCCTGCGTGACGCAGCGCTTCCTCAGCTGCCTCGTGGTCTTGAACCGATGTTCCGCCAGAAACACCGATGCCCCCCACCAGACGCCCTTCGTGGAAGATCGGTACGCCACCGCCGACCGGCGTCAGGCGCGGATGGTGCGCCAGCGGGGCAACGGTGGGCTCGGCCATGTACTGATTCCATTGGTGCGTGGCCATACCGAACGACGCGGCCGTCCATGCCTTGTCGATAGCAACGTCGACGGTAAGGAACGGGGCGGTATCCGCGCGCTCGAAAGCGCGCAGGTGACCTCCGGCATCGGTCACGGCGATTGTCGCGGCAAACCCGCGCGCGGCGCAGGCGCGTCGCGCTTCTGCCAGTAATGCCTGCGCAGCTTCCAGGCTGATCGTTGTCGTGCTGATGATTTGCGATGTCATGTTTATGCTCGTTGTCAGAAGGGTTCAGCGATTGGCGACGACGACCTTGCCGATCATGTTGCCCGCCTCGACCAGCGCATGCGCCTCGATCAGACCTGCAGCGTTGATGCCGTCAATGCGTCGGGTCAGCGTGTGCTTGAGGCGGCCCAGATCGACCAGCTCCGCCGCGCGGCGCAGCAAGGCGTGTTGCCGTGCGAGGGTGTCGGTGGTGAACATCGCGCGGGTGAACATCAGCTCCCAGTGAATCGAGATGGATTTCCCCTTGAACGGCCCGATGTCCAGACCCGCCGGGTCGTCGATGAGTGCAAACTGGCCTTCCGGGCGCAGCACGGCGGCAATTTGCGGTACATAGGTGGCGCTGTTGTTCAGCCCGGCGACGTGGCTAACGTGCTCGATGCCGAGGGCGGCCAATTGGGGTGCCCAGTCCTGATGATGATCGAGGACGTAATGTGCGCCATGGGCCAGCACCCACTCGCGGGTTTCGGGCCGCGAGGCCGTGCCGATGACGGTCATGCCGGTCAACTCGCGCGCCAGTTGGGTCAGAATCGAGCCGACGCCGCCCGCCGCTCCAATGACGAGCAGCACGTTGTTGTCGGTCGGGTCCGCGGTCTGAACACGCAGACGGTCGAACAGCAGCTCCCACGCAGTGATGGTCGTCAGCGGCAACGACGCGGACGCGGCGAAGTCCAGTGAGGTCGGCATGGGTCCGACGATGCGTTCGTCTACGGCGTGCAGTTCGCTGTTGCTGCCGGGCCGCTTGATGTCACCCGCGTACCAGACACGGTCGCCTGCCTTGAAGCGGGTGACCAGCGGACCGGTCGCGCGGACGATTCCCGCCGCGTCCCAGCCGGCGATGCGCGCACCGCCTTCCGGAATATCTCCGCCGCGCCGGATTTTGGTATCGACCGGGTTGACCGATACCGCCTTCACTTCGACCAGCAGATCGTAGTCGCGCAGTTCCGGCGTCGGTAGCTCGATATCCTGCAGCGCCTGCGGGTGGCTGATGGGATGGTTCTGATAGAAGCCGATGGCTTTCATAAACGTGGTCTCCAAGGATGATTGAGACCATGTTATCTTTCGCCGATATACAGATAAATACCCGCCGAGCCCAAACAATTTCGGCATTTCAATGAAAATGATTCGACTCGATGACGTTCAGATCTTCGTGCACACGGTGGATTACGGCAGCTTCTCTGAGGCGGCACGCCAGCTGAATATCGCGCCCGCCCATGCGAGTGCGTCAGTTCAGCGGCTCGAAAAGGCATTGGACACGCGCCTGTTCACGCGGTCCACGCGCAGCATGCAACTCTCGGAGGCCGGGGAGCGTTACCTGCCGCATGCGCGCGTCATGATTGGCGCGCTGGAGCAAGGCCAGCAGGCTCTCGCCAACGGCCGGGGGGCGCTGTCCGGGCCGCTGCGGCTGTCCGCGCCGTCTGACTTTGGTCGAAACCTGCTGTTACCGTGGCTGGATGAATTTCAGCACCGGCACCCTGGTATATCGCTGCACGTGAAAATAAGCGACCGTGCGGCCGACCTGATCCGCCAGCCGCTGGACGCAGTCGTGCGCTACGGAGCGCTGCCGGATTCGTCTCTTCTGGCCATGAAACTGGTCGACGACAATCGACGCGCATTGTGTGCCGCGCCGTCATACCTCGAACGGCATGGCGCACCGGCCAAAATTGAGGATCTGCGGCGACACAACTGCCTTCGGTACGTCTGGAGCGAGCAGATACATGAACGCTGGCGCTTTACCCCGCCTGGCGGCGAGCGCACCGTGGCCGTCACAGGCAATCGCATCAGCGACGATGCCGATGCAGTCCGTCGCTGGGCGGTAGCTGGGGAAGGTCTTGTCTACAAGTCGCGGCTAGACCTCATCGACGATCTGAAGGCAGGTCGACTGGTGCAGCTATTTCCCCCTGAGTATTGCGAGCCGGCGCCCCTACACCTGATTTGTGCACACCGTGCGCAACTGTCGCCGGCGATTGACGCGTTGCATGCTTTCTTGCGGGAGCGCTGCGCTGCATTGCTTGCCAGCCATCCATCGGGGAGCACTCGGGCTGTACTCGCGATTTAGACGGCCGCCTTCAGGACGCAACGGACGTCTGGATGTCCGAACCTCGGTGCCCGCGAAGGTCGTCTGCTGGCCGATTGTGCCCAGTCTGTTACGAAGTCACGAAGCGGCTACCCATACGCTCCGGATCGATGATCTATTTGCGTCGGCAAAGATGCATGTCTCCTCTCTGGTATGCACACCGCGCCTTGTTAGCGTCTTGTGAGCGATCGCCTTGTCGGCAAGTACCTCCGGATACTCACCATATTCCTCGGCCCAATCCTGAAACGTGGAGCGAAAACCGTGGACCGTGATGTCGGTATAACCCATACCATCAAGCAACTCCACCATCGCCATATTCGATAGCGGAGCGCCCTTTTTTTGTCGCCCGGAAAAAGATAGCCGTATTTTGCTGTCTGCATCGCCTTCTTCACGAGCTCGCAGGCGGTATCGCGCAATGGCACACAGTGAGGAAGTCCCATCGCATTGCTATCAGGCAAGGAGACGGCCCACTGCGCTCGCGCCTGACTCGATCCATGATTGAGCCGCTTCGCCAGTGAAAGCCGTTGTCGATGAGGACAGGCAAGCCCAGACCATCTATGGGTAAAAATGAAGGCCAGAAAACAAAAACCCCGTAAGTCCTAAAACTTACGGGGTTTCGCCGCCATTTCTGGCGGAGACGGAGGGATTCGAACCCTCGATCCAGGTTTTGGCCCAGATGCTCCCTTAGCAGGGGAGTGCCTTCGACCTCTCGGCCACGTCTCCCAAACTTTCTGTCGCACAGGGAGTCAGTGCGACGAAGCCAAGATAATAGCGGGCCGTGCCGATAAGGTCAATGTCTGGAGAACATTTTTTGTGCCAGCAGCGAGATGAGCGACATAATCTGTTCACATCGGCGGCACAAAACAAACGGGGCGCTTCCGCGCCCCGCTATTTCCGCAATTTACGCCTGATCCAGTTCGAACGCCTTATGCAGCGCGCGCACCGCGAGCTCCATATACTTTTCGTCGATCAGCACCGAAATCTTGATTTCGGACGTCGAGATCATCTGGATGTTGATGCCCTCTTCCGACAGCGTGCGGAACATCTTGCTCGCGATGCCGACGTGCGAGCGCATCCCCACGCCGACCACCGACACCTTCGACACCTTCGGGTCGCCCAGCACCTGCTCGGCCTGCACATGCGCCTTCACCTGGTTGCTGAGAATGTCGATCGCGCGCTGGTAGTCGCCGCGGCCGACCGTGAACGTGAACGCCGTCTTGCCGTCGACGCTCTGGTTCTGGATGATCATGTCGACGTCGATATTCGCGTCCGCCACCGGGCCGAGAATCTGATACGCGATGCCCGGCTTGTCCGGCACCCCCATCACGGCGATACGAGCTTCGTCGCGCTGGAACGCGATGCCCGAGATGACTGCTTTTTCCATGGTCTCGTCTTCTTCAAAAGTAATCAGGGTGCCCGACTTCATTTCGTCGCCGAGCGGCATCAGCGGATCGGTCAGGCTCGACAGCACGCGCGTCTTCACCTGATATTTGCCGGCGAATTCCACCGAGCGGATCTGCAGCACCTTCGAACCCAGGCTGGCCATTTCCAGCATTTCTTCGAACGTCACGCGATCGAGCCGGCGCGCTTCTTCGACCACGCGCGGGTCGGTCGTGTACACGCCGTCGACGTCGGTATAAATCAGGCACTCGTCGGCCTTCAGCGCGGCCGCCACCGCGACCGCCGAGGTGTCCGAGCCGCCGCGGCCGAGCGTCGTGATATTGCCTTCGGGATCGATACCCTGGAAGCCGGTGATCACCACCACCTTGCCCGCTTCGAGGTCGCGCAGCACGCGCTCGCCGTCGATTTCGCTGATGCGCGCCTTCGTGAACGCGCTATCGGTCTTGACCGGCACCTGCCAGCCTGCATAGCTGACCGCGTCGACGCCGGCTTCCTGCAGCGCGATCGCGAGCAGACCCGAGCTGACCTGCTCGCCCGTGGCGGCGATCATGTCGAGTTCGCGCGGGCTCGCCTGAGTCGTGATTTCTTTCGCGAGGCCGAGCAAGCGGTTGGTTTCGCCGGACATTGCCGACGGCACGACGACCATCTTGTGGCCGGCCTTGTGCCATTTCGCGACGCGCCTGGCGACGTTCTTGATGCGCTCGACCGAGCCCATCGAGGTGCCGCCGTATTTATGTACGATGAGTGCCATTGTCGTTCTGAACTGGAAGAGAAACCGCGCTGGCGCGCTGGAGACGACCGCACAGAAAGCACAGGGGCGACGTCTCGTGAACGGCGGCAAGTGTATGGCGGCGTAGATGCAGCGCGCGTGCAGCACGCGCGGATTTGCCCGGGAATGAGATCGCTAATGGCGGGTCGGAACTGGACGGCAACGACGGATCACGCTCGCAAACCGGTGACAGCGACAAAAGCGACGGTGAAATCGGGTCGGGCAAACAAGCTAAAGTACCTGATTAGGCGCAAAAAGACAAGCGACGAGGACCGTTCAAATGCGTCGAATCGGGCTTGCAGGAGCCTGTTTTGCGTGGATTTACGCCCTATTTCACCACTTCGTCTTTTGCGTGCGTGAATCGCAGCCCCCTCGCGAACCCAACGTGCACCCATCGCGCGATCGTCCAACCGCTCAGGCAATCAGCAGGTCTTCGCGCCAGATGATCCGCACGCGCGCCTCGTCCGCAGACACAGCTTCGCCCAAGATCGCGCGATTCACGCCGATGTGCGGCACGAACAGCAGTTCATCGCCGACGTAAAGCAGCGGCACGTCGCGCTTCCATGCGGGAATACCGCGCTCCTGGAACAGGTTCTTCAGCGTTCGGCTGGGTGCCGCGGGCGAACCCATGCGCATACGCTCTCCGCCGCAGCGCGCCCGCGCGCTGAGCGAAGCGCGCTGAAGCACGGCGATGGAAACGATGTCCGCGGATTCGACGTGCTTATTCGAGGCTGAGTTGTTCGAAGCGTTGGCGTTGGCGGTGACGTCATCGGCGGTGGCATCCAGCAAGGCGAACACGAAGGTGCCGCGCCACTGCGGCAAATACCAGACTTCCTGCCCCTGCCACACGAGTTCGCTGACCTCGCGCTCGACGAGCGCGGTTTCGTCGGCGGGCTCGCTGCTGTCGCCCGCTTCCCAGTAGACGACCCCGCGATAGCTGCGCAACGCATGCCCCGCATGATCGACACGCAGACGATGCCCGTCCTCGCCCGCACCGGCTTCGCGCAACTGACGCAGCGCATCGACAAGCCGCGCGCTCGATGCCGCGACGAAACCGAGCGCGCGCATCCAGTAGCGCAACAAGTTCAGCGCGCGCTCGTCGTCGAGTGCGAGCAGCGCGTGCTGTGCAAGCGCGCGTCCCTCGTCGCGCGAAGCCGTTTCCATGTCGATGCGCGCGAGCGTATCGAGCAGACGCTGCGCCGAAGCCGCGTGCGCGGCCGTGCGGGCCAGCGCGTCACGAAAGCCGGGAAAGTGGACCGCGAGCGCCGGCGTCACTTCATGGCGCAACGCATTGCGCGCATAACGCGTGTCGGCATTCGATTCGTCGTCGATCCAGCGCAGCCCGCGCGCGCTTGCGTAGCGCTCGATCTGCGCGCGCAGCAGATGCAGCAACGGCCGCACGCGCGTCGCCACGGCGTTCGACGGCAGAAACTCCGGCGCCATCGCCGCCAGTCCCGCCAGCCCCGCACCGCGCAGCAACTGCAGCAACACGGTCTCGGCCTGGTCATCGGCATGCTGCGCGAGCCATAGCGTGCGAATGCCACGCGCCGCGCACATCGCATCGAGCGCGCGATAACGCGTATCGCGCGCGGCGGCTTCGATGCTCACGCCCCGCGTGCGCGATACCTCGACACGCTGTGCTTCGAATTCGACACCGCGTTCGTGCGCAAACGTCTCGCAGTGCGCAAGCCATGCATCGGCGCGAGGGCTCAATCCGTGATGCACATGCAATGCGACCACCCGCGACGCACCCGCGACGCGCACTGCCGCATCGAGCAGCACGCTCGAATCGACGCCGCCGCTGAATGCGACGGCGATGCGCGCGCGGCCATGGGATACGTCCGCTGCATGGGACACCTCACGCCCATCAAGCGCGGACAGCGCCGCGCCGAGCGCCTCGATCACGAGGCGCTCGGCGGATGAGTCGGCGGTAGTGGTCACGTCGTGAGCGCGGGAAGCGCCGGTGGACGAAAAAGGTTGACGAAAGAAGCAGGCCAACGCGCGCGGGCTTAGGCGCCCGGCGTCGTTTCCTTGAATTTGCCGTACGCCATCAGCCGTTCGAAACGGCGTTCGCGCAGGTCGTGGGTGCTCATGCCCTGGAACTGGCGCAGCGAATCGGCAAGCGCACGGCGCAGCATCGCGGCCATGCCCTTCGGATCGCGATGCGCGCCGCCGAGCGGCTCGTTGACGATCTTGTCGATCAGCCCCAGCGCCTTCAGGCGATGCGCGGTCAGGCCCAGCGCTTCGGCCGCTTCCGGCGCCTTGGCGGCACTCTTCCACAGGATCGACGCACAGCCTTCCGGCGAAATCACCGAGTAGGTCGAGAACTGCAGCATCAGCACGCTGTCGGCCACCGCGATCGCGAGCGCGCCGCCCGAGCCGCCTTCGCCGATGATCGTCGCGATCAGCGGCGTCTTCAGTTCGGCCATCACGTACAGATTGCGGCCGATCGCTTCGGACTGGCCGCGCTCTTCCGCGCCGATGCCGGGATACGCGCCCGGCGTGTCGATGAACGTAAAGATCGGCAGGCCGAATTTCTCGGCGAGGCGCATCAGGCGCTCGGCCTTGCGATAGCCTTCCGGACGCGGCATGCCGAAGTTGCGCAGCGCGCGCTCCTTGGTGTCGCGGCCCTTCTGATGACCAATCACCATGCAGGCGTGGCCGTTGAAACGCGCAAGGCCGCCGACGATCGAGAGGTCGTCCGCGAAGCTGCGGTCGCCATGCAGTTCATGGAAGTCGGTGAACAGCTCGCTCACGTAGTCGAACGTGTACGGGCGCTGCGGATGACGGGCGATTTGCGAAACCTGCCACGGTGTGAGGTTCGCGTACAGATCTTTGGTGAGCTGCTGGCTCTTCTTGGACAGCCGCTCGATCTCTTCCGAAATATCGACGGCCGAGTCGTCCTGCACGAAGCGCAATTCTTCGATCTTCGCTTCGAGTTCAGCGATCGGCTGTTCGAAATCCAGAAACGTGGTCTTCATTGGTTGTAATCCTTGGACTTGCCGGGCAGCGCGTATTCTAACCGCGCGCGCCGATGTCAAAGCCTTTTCGCAACTATCGATATCGCCTGTGCGATAGTCTTTGAAACGCGGCCTCGTTTCCTGTTTTCTCAGTAGTCGACCGGCAACGGATCGAGACTACGCCACATATACCAGGTCGCGACAGTGCGCCACGGCTCCCAGTTCGCGGCAACCTCGCGCGCCTCGCTGCGCGTGACCGGTTCGCCGCTGAAATAGTTGACGCTAATCGCGCGGATCAGGCCGAGGTCGTCGAGCGGCAGCACGTCGGGACGCGACAGGTTGAAGATCAGGAACATCTCCGCGGTCCAGCGGCCGATGCCGCGAATCTGCGTGAGTTCGGCGATCACCGCTTCGTCGTCCATCGAGGTCCATTTGCCGACGTGCAACGCGCCCGACACGAAATGCTGCGCGAGATCGAGCACGTACTCGGCCTTGCGCTTGGACAGACCGCACGCGGTCAGCTTTTCGGGACCGAGCTTGAGGAACTGCTGCGGCACGAGCTTCGGACACGCGGCTTCGACTCTCGCCCACACGGCCTGCGCGGCCGCAACCGAAATCTGCTGGCCGACCACCGAGCGCGCGAGCGTGACGAACGGATCGCCGCGGCTCAACAGATGCACGGGGCCGAACTTCGGAATCAGCTTCTTGAGAATGCGATCGCGCTTGACGAGGTCCGCGCATGCCTTGTCCCAATACGCAGGGCGCGTGACTTCGGGCGCGAGACCGCCGATCTGCACCGGCACCGCGACTTCGCTCGCGAGCGCGCCGGCGCCGGCCGCTTCGCCGTTGGCACTGGCTGCGCTCGCCGCGGCCGCCGACGCGCGTGTCTTGCGCACGACTTCGCCCGCGCCCGTGTCGCGCGCGAGTTCCTGCGCGCCACCGGCGAGGTCGGCGGCGAGTTTGGCCGGCAACGCGCCATTGCCCTTCGTGCGGGCGGTCTCGCGTGCAGTCTTCGCGCGCTTCGCGGCGGGCGCCTGCGCGGCGTCGCCCGCCCGCCCCACATCGGTCGCGCCATTGAGCGCGCGTTTCGCCGCGCTCTTCTTCGCCGCGCCGCTCGCGGCAGCGCTGCCGCTTTTCGCCGCCGCTGCGCCCGCTTTCGACGACGCTTTCTCTACCGCGCCGCTACCCGCGCGAGCCGGCGTGCGCGCCGGCTTGGCGGCGGCAGCCGACGCTGCCGCACTGGTTTGAGACGCAGACCGTTTAGCCGGCGCCTTCGTGGCCGTTGCCATCCTGCCTCCTGCCTGGCGAGTCGATCAGAGGGAAGTACGAGGTGCGCTCACACGCGCCGCCACTCGGTCAACCCGCCGGGTTTGTCTTCAAGGGCAACACCGGCCTCGAGCAACTCGGCCCGGATCCGGTCTGCTGCCGCATAGTCCTTTGCCTGCTTGGCCGCTACGCGCGCGGCGATCTTCGCTTCGATCGCGGCGGGTTCGAGCGCGCCGTCGGCTGCAGCACCCGCTGCCTGCTGCAGGTATGCACGCGGCTCGCGCCCGAGCAGCCCGAGCACCGCGCCCAGCGCTCGCAATTGGCGGGCCAGCGCGGGCTCGCGCGTGCGATTCACTTCCGTTGCCAGTTCGAACAGCACCGATACCGCCACCGGCGTGTTGAAGTCGTCGTTCATGGCCGCCTGGAAACGCTGCGCATGCGCTTCGCTCCAGTCGAGCGCCGCCGCATCCGGCGCGACGTCTTTCAACGCGGTGTACAAACGCGCGAGTGCGTTGCGTGCGTCGTCGATATGCACGTCGCTGTAATTCAGCGGCGAGCGGTAATGCGCACGCGCGATGAAGAAGCGCACCACCTCCGCATCGTACTGCGCGAGCACCTCGCGAATCGTAAAAAAATTGTTCAACGACTTCGACATCTTCTCATTGTCGATCTGCACGTAGCCGTTGTGCATCCAGTAATTGACGAACCTTTGTCCGGTCGCGCCCTCGCTTTGCGCGATCTCGTTTTCATGGTGCGGAAACTGCAGGTCCTGGCCGCCGCCGTGAATATCGAACTGTGCGCCGAGCAGCGTGCAGCCCATCGCCGAACATTCGATATGCCAGCCCGGACGGCCGCGCCCGTACTTCGAATCCCAGCCGGTGTCGGCGGGTTCTTCCGGCTTCGCCTGCTTCCACAGCACGAAGTCGAGCGGGTCTTCCTTCGCGTCGTTGGCCGCAACGCGTTCGCCCGCGCGCAGGTCTTCGAGCGACTTGCCCGAAAGCTTGCCGTAGCCCGCGAATTTGCGCACCGCATAGTTGACGTCGCCGTCGCTCGCCTGGTAGGCGTAGCCGTTCGCCTCAAGCCTCTCGATCATGCCGAGCATCTGCGGAATGAAGTCGGTCGCGCGCGGTTCGATGTCGGGACGCGCGATGCCGAGCGCGTCCGCGTCTTCGTGCAGCGCGGCAATGAAGCGATCGGTCAGCGACTTGATGGTCTCGCCGTTCTCGACGGCGCGGCGGATGATCTTGTCGTCGATGTCGGTGATATTGCGCACGTAAGTCACGTCGTAGCCGAGCGTGCGCAACCAGCGCTGCACGATGTCGAACACGACCATGACCCGCGCATGACCGACGTGACAATAGTCGTACACGGTCATCCCGCAGACGTACATCCGCACGACGCCCGGCTGCAGCGGCACGAAAGTTTGCTTGTCACGCGCGAGCGTGTTGTAGATGCGCAGAGATTCCATAGAGAGCGGTGCGTGGGCCGAAAGAAGTCCGCATTGTGCTTCTGCGCGCCGCGACCCGTGAACGAACAGGACAACGGGTGCGTCGCATACAGCTAAAACCGGCGCACCTCGTGCGGCGGTCAGGCTGCAGACGAGACTGCGAACCAGGCGGAGACGGCCACGAGTGGCGAAAAGACAGTCGGCGGTTCGACGGAACGCGCAGACCTTTTGTTAGAATGGCTCGGAGTATAACATCCAGACCTGAGCCTATGAAACACTCCAGCGGCCGCGCGCGCAGCGCTGCGACCCTCGCCGCGTCTACGTTTGGCGGCGTTGTCGGCGGTGCGACTTTCGAAGCGGCGCGCACTCTCGCGTTGCGTGTCACGGTGGCTGCGGCGCTCGCCGTCGTGCCGCTCGCAAGCGCCTATGCGCAGAAGGCCGCGGTCATGCCGCAAGGCCCTGCCGTGCGCGACAACACGCCGGAAATCGACACCTCGATCGAGCAGAAAAACTGGCAAGCCGCGCTGACCCAGCTCGATGCGCGCATCGCCTCGAATCCGCACGACGCGCAGGCCAGGTTCAAACGCGGCACGGTGCTTGCGCATCTCGGCCGCGACGACGAAGCGATCACCGCGTTCATCGAACTCACGCAGCTCTACCCCGAGCTTCCCGAGCCGTACAACAACCTCGCCACGCTGTACGCGAAACACGGCCGCCTGAGCGAGGCGCGCGCCGCGCTCGAAACGGCCGTCCAGGTCAATCCGAACTACGGCCTCGCCTACGAGAACCTCGGCGACGTCTATCTGCGCATGGCCAATGAAGCGTATCGCCGCGCGCAGGGCCTCGGCAAGGCGAGCGCGACGACCACGCAGCGTCTCGCCGACATCCAGAAGATCATCACGCCGCCCGCCGCGCGCAAGTCGGCGCAGCCGGCCGCCGCCACGCTGCCTGACGACTACACCGCGCGCGCCACCTCGAACATGACGCAAACGCCGAGCTTCCAGTTCGGCGGCGCGAACGGCTCGCTCGCCATGCCGCCGTACATGGCGCCGTCGCACTGACACCGGCTAACACCGGCTCGCTGCCGGCAGCCCGTTTTCTCCAACCTCGAGGATCTTCATGAAATGGTTGATGTTGGCGCTCGGCAGCGCCGCCCTGATCGCCAACGCCCCTGTCTTCGCGCAGTCCGGGTCGCCGGCCGGCGCGCAAGCCGCGCATCCGTCCGTTCTGCTCAAGACGTCGGAAGGCGACATCCGCGTCGAGCTGTATCCCGAGAAAGCGCCGAAAACGGTCGCGAATTTTCTCGACTACGTGAAGGCCGGGCAGTACAGCGGCACGATCTTTCATCGCGTGATTCCGGGCTTCATGATTCAGGGCGGCGGCTATACGCAGAGCTTCGCCGAGAAGCCGACGCGCGCGCCGATTCCGCTCGAAAGCCGTAACGGCCTGAAGAACACCACGGGCACGATCGCGATGGCGCGCACGAGCGATCCGAATTCGGCCACGGCGCAGTTCTTCATCAACACGGTGGACAACGCCAATCTCGACTACCCGAATCCGGACGGCAACGGCTACGCGGTGTTCGGCAAGGTCACGAGCGGCATGGACGTCGTGAAGCGCATCGAAGCCACGCCCACCACCACGCGCGGCCCGATGAGCAACGTGCCGCAAAAGCCGGTCGTGATCCAGTCGGCTACCGTCGTGAGCAAGTAATCCACACGCCCCGGCACGGCCTCGCGTCAATGCCTGACGACATGCCGCGCCTTTTTTCCAACCCGTTCATCAAAGGATTCCATCATGGTTGAACTGCATACGAACCACGGCGTCATCAAACTCGAACTCGACGCTGAAAAAGCGCCCAAGTCAGTCGAGAACTTCCTCAACTACGTGAAGGCCGGCCACTACGACAACACGGTGTTCCACCGCGTGATCGACGGCTTCATGATCCAGGGCGGCGGCTTCGAACCCGGCATGAAGCAAAAGCCGACGGCCGAGCCGATCAACAACGAAGCGAACAACGGCCTGAAGAACGTCAGCGGCTCGATCGCGATGGCACGCACGAACGACCCGCATTCGGCGACCGCGCAATTCTTCATCAACGTGAACGACAACGACTTCCTGAACCACTCGTCGCCGACGCCGCAAGGCTGGGGCTACGCGGTGTTCGGCAAGGTCGTCGACGGCATGGACGTGGTCGAGAAGATCAAGAAGGTCAAGACCGGTTCGAAGGGCTTCCACCAGGACGTGCCGGTCGACGACGTGGTGATCGAGAAGGCCGTGGTGGTCGGCTGAAACGCCGCCGACATCACACTCAGGCATCGACTCGTTTGAACTGAAATCAGGCACCTTCAATGCTGCAAGAGACGCCGCTGCGAAGCGTCGCCGCGGGCGTGCCTGGCGAGGGCCAACGCCCGCACGCCGCACGCCCGTTTTTCTTTATCTCCGATCTGCATCTGAGCGAGGCGATCCCGCACACGGTCGCCGCGTTCGAGCACTTCATCCGCGTGACCGCCCAGGAGGCGGACTCGGTGTTCATTCTCGGCGACCTGTTCGAATACTGGGTCGGCGACGACATGCTCGGCGAGCCGTTCGTCGCGCGCATGACGGCCTTGCTGCACACGCTGTCGGAGCGCGGCATCGCGCTCTACATCATGCACGGCAACCGCGACTTCCTGCTCGGCAAGCGCTTCATGAAAGCGGCCGGCGCGATCTGGCTGCCCGATCCGTTCGTGATTACCGCGTTCGGCCTGCGCGTTGCGCTCGCGCACGGCGATCGCCTCTGCACCGCGGATCGCGGCTATCAACTGTTCAGGCGTTTCGCGCGCAATCATGTCGCGCAGATGCTGTTTCTCGCGTGGCCGTTCCGCTGGCGGCGCAAGCTCGCCGAAAACATGCGCGCCAAGAGCGAGCATGGCCGGCTGCGGCCGGTATCGGTCAAGTATGACGTGACGCCCAAAGGTGTCGCCGCGCTCTTCAAGACGTCGAAAACGACGACGATGATTCATGGGCATACGCACCGGCCCGCGCGGCATCGCGAGCCGGGCGGCACGCGCTGGGTTCTGCCGGATTGGGACCTCGATCACGGCCCGCGCCGCGGCGGGTATCTGCGGATCGATGGCGACGGGATTCGAGCGTTGCCGCTCGATTGAAACGGCGATGTTGCAGACGCGCGCTGAATTCGCGTGAATCGGCGCGAAGCCATGCGAACCCCGATGAGCCTGCGTAGTCCGGCGCGCATTCGCGGCACCGGACATGGAACGACGATCAGCGCTGCGCGACCGCGCCTTCCACCTTCCCCGCAATCGCGGCCGACAAACGCCGCAAATCGAGCAACGCCGCGTCTGCGCCTTCGAGCCCTTCGAGACTCGTGCCGAGCCGCTCGAGCGCATCGACGATCTCGTCGATGCGTCGTGACTGCGTGGCCGCATGATCGATCAGGCCGTGAATCGCGAGCGACACCGGATCGTCCGCATTCGGCGTGATGCCGTAGGCGCAGAACGCGCTCTTTTCCGCCGCGCGTTTGGCGTCGCGCGCGGCGCCATTCGACTCGGCAGCTTGCGTGGCGACCGCGCTCGGGACCGTCGACGCAGCAGCTGCCGGCACGATGATCCGCGCCGGATTGCCGACCGCCGTGCCGCGTGCGGGCACCGGTTTCGTGACGACCGCGTTCGAGCCGATCTTCGCCTCCGCGCCGACCGTGAAACCGCCGAGCACCTTCGCGCCCGCGCCGACGATCACGCCGCGCTCGAGCGTCGGATGCCGCTTCGCACCGCGCGTGAGCGACGTGCCGCCGAGCGTCACGCCCTGGTAGATCGTGCAGTCGTCGCCGACCTGCGCGGTTTCGCCGATCACGACGCCCATGCCGTGATCGATGAACACGCGCCGCCCGAGCGTCGCGCCCGGATGGATTTCGATGCCGGTCATGAAGCGCGCCATCTGCGAGACGAAGCGCGCAAGCCAGCGGCGCCTCGCGCGCCAGCACGCATGCGCGAAGCGGTGCAACACGAGCGCGTGCAGCCCCGGATAACACGTGAGCACTTCCCATGCGCTGCGGGCGGCGGGATCGCGCTCGCGGATCGTGGCGATATCTTCGCGAAGTCTCGTGAACATGGCAGGGACGGTGTTGTGAGGGAAAAACCGTCCGCGTTGTTTTGCGCGCTGCCTGCTGCATTGCGCGCTACGCATGACGGTGCGGCTGCCGTTTAGCACGGTGGCCGCTTTGCTTCGTATGTTTTGTGGATTGTAGGGCGATTGCGCGAAACCTGCCGGAAGCCCACGCTGCCCGCAAGGTCGTCCGCGGGCGAGGGCGGCGCCGGGATGTGCGTGGTCCGCCGCCGTGCTTCGCCGCCGTAATACGCCTTGCCCGGCTGCTCAGTCGGTTCGCTTCGTCTTGAGCAGGATGTGCTTGGCGATGCCGCGCACGATGTTGACCTCTTCGCGCTCGAGCCCCGAACGCGCGAACAGCCGCCGCAGCCGCGACATCAGCTTCTTCGGATTGGCCGGATCGAGAAATTCGAGCGCGACGAGCGCGCTTTCGAGATGCGTGAACATGCTCTCGATTTCGTCGCTGGCCGCCAGTTGCGCGCGCGCGCCGGCGGGCTCGCGCTGCGCCGCGCCGACGCCTGCGTGCGGCGGGAGCGGCGCGCCGCCTGCCGGGTCGCCGACGCCGACGTCCGTGCCAAGATAGGCGGTGCGCAGTTCGTACGCGAGCACCTGCACCGCCTGGGCGAGATTGAGCGAGCTATAGGCCGGATTGGCCGGAATATGCGCAAGCGCGCTGCAGCGCTCGACGTCCTCGTTCGACAAGCCCGTGCGCTCGTTGCCGAATACCAGCGCGATCTCGCCGTGTACCGCCTGTTCGTGCGCGATGGCGGCGGCCGCGCGCGGCGTCCATTGCGGCGGGCCGTATTCGCGCAGCCGCGCGGTCAGCGCGATCGACCAGTGCACGCCCGCGAGCGCATCGGCGAGCGTCGGCACGATGTGCACCGAGGCGAGCACGTCGTCGGCGCCGCTCGCCATCGCGATCGCTTCGGGATCGTTCTGCACGTTCGGCACGCGCGGCGACACCAGCACGAGCCGCGAGAAGCCCATGGTCTTCAGCGCGCGCGCCGCGGCGCCGACGTTGCCGGGATGGCTGGGCTCGACGAGCACGAAGCGCGTCGACGTAAAGCCGCCGCGCAGTTCGGCCACGGCGGGATCGGAGGAATGGTGGGTGTGCTCCACGATAAAACTCGGCAGGCTAAAGATGCGTATGGTAGCGCCAACCCGCCGCCGCGCCGAATCATCCGTATGCGCGGCGGCGCCAGGACTCAGGTAAAATGCTGCGTTTCGTGTCCGGCACGGGCAAATGCCCAGGCATTCACCGAACCGGGCGCCACGTTCTTATCCAATTCGTCTCCGTCGACGGAATGCAATACGAGGAATGCGCAGCAGCGCTTTGCCCGGCTTGTTTTCCGTGCTGTTTCCGCGCCTTCGCGGCACCCTGTTAGCGCAGGTTTAGCGCTTATTTTCCGGCAAGCAGCCGTGCTGCCCCGGCACAAGGATCCAGACTCATGCATCCCATGCTCAATATCGCCGTGAAGGCCGCCCGCCGCGCAGCGCAAATCATCAACCGCGCGTCGCTCGACCTTGACCTGGTCCAGGTCAGCAAGAAGCAGCACAACGATTTCGTCACGGAGGTCGACAAGGCGTCGGAAGCCGCGATCATCGAAACGCTGAAGACCGCCTATCCCGATCACGCGATCCTCGCCGAAGAGTCCGGCAAGTCGGACAACGATTCCGAATACCAGTGGATCATCGATCCGCTCGACGGCACCACCAACTTCATCCACGGCTTTCCGTACTACTGCGTGTCGATCGCGCTCGCGCACAAAGGTATCGTCACGCAGGCCGTCGTCTACGATCCGAACCGCAACGACCTGTTCACTGCCTCGCGCGGCCGTGGCGCGTTCCTCAACGACCGCCGCATCCGCGTCGCCAAGCGCGACCGCCTTGCCGACTGCCTGATCGGCACCGGCTTCCCGTTCCGCGAGCAGGACAGCCTCGAAGCGTACGGCCGCCAGTTCGCCGAAATGACCGAAGCCTGCGCGGGCCTGCGCCGTCCGGGCGCCGCCGCGCTCGATCTCGCGAACGTCGCCGCCGGCCGCATGGACGGCTTCTTCGAGCAGGGTCTGCACCCGTGGGACGTCGCGGCGGGCAGCCTGCTGATCACGGAAGCGGGCGGTCTGGTCGGCAACTACACGGGCGACTCGGACTTCCTGCACGTCGGCGAAGTCGTCGCGGGCAACCCGAAGGTCTACGCGCAGATGATTCCGGTTCTGTCGCGCTACAGCCGCACGCGTCAGCAGTCGGCCTGACGCGTGCCGCCGCGGGCTGCGGGCGGACTCGCGTAATCGGCGCACGGCAAAGCGGCTTCGGCCGCTTTTTTTGTTGGCTGCACTGCAGCGTACACACGTTCGTGCTACAAAGCCGGGGTGCCATGCGCTCTCCTGCCGGCGCGGTTTGCCGGTGTCGGTGCGGGCCGCTGCCACGCCCTGTTGCCGCTCCCTCGCCGCCCTCTTCCCGACTCGCGCGCAGCCTCTCATCCGCTTCATGAAAAAAGGCTTTTACACGATCATTGCGGCGCAATTCGTTTCGTCGCTCGCGGACAACGCGCTGCTGATCGCCGCCATCGCGCTGCTTTCGGTAATCCGCTCGGCTGCCTGGGTCACCCCGCTGCTGCAAATCTTCTTCACGATTTCATACGTGCTGCTCGCGCCCTTCGTCGGCGCGTTCGCGGACTCGCTGCAAAAGCGCCACGTGATGTTCATCTCCAACGCGCTCAAGGCGAGCGGCTGCCTGCTGATGATCGCCGGCGTTCATCCGATGATTGCGTACGGCGTGGTCGGCTTTGGCGCGGCGGCCTATTCGCCGGCCAAGTACGGCATCCTCACCGAGCTGCTGCCCGCCGACAAGCTTCGTCCAGGCCAATGCATGGCTCGAATCGGCCACGGTCCTTTCGACGATCGCCGGCACGATGCTCGGCGGCGCGCTGATCAGCGTGTCGATCGGGCACTTCGTCGCGCACGCGCATCTGCCGCTGATCGGCTCCGCCGCCGATCTCGCGATGTTCGCGGTGATGGTCACTTACGCCGTCGCCGCCGCGATCAACGTCTTCATTCCCGACACCGGCGCGCGCTATCCGAACCGTCTGTCGGAGCCGAAGAAGCTGGTCGGCGAATTCCATCACTGCTTTCATGTGCTGTGGGCCGACAAGCTCGCGCAGATCGCGCTGTGGGTCACGACGCTGCTGTGGGGTGCCGCGGTGACGATGCAGTTGCTCGTGCTCAAATGGGCGAACGTGAACCTTGGGCTGACGTTGTCGAAAGCAGCGGTCATGCAGGGCGTGAGCGGCATCGGCATCGCGCTCGGCGCGACGGCCGCCGCCGCGTTGATTCCGCTGCGCAAATCGCTGCGCGTGCTGCCGGTCGGCGTGCTGACCGGCGCGGTGGCGATCGCGATGGCGTTCTACAACAAGGATCTGTTCCCGCCCGGCGCGGGCCTGCGCATCGGCTCGCACGTCGCGCCCGCCTATCTCCTGCTCGCCTATCCGCTGATGATCGTGCTCGGCGCGCTGTCGGGCTTTTTCATCGTGCCGATGAACGCGCTTCTCCAGCATCGCGGCGCGACGCTGCTGTCGCCCGGCCACTCGATCGCCGTGCAGAACTTCAACCAGAACCTCGCCGTGCTGCTGATGCTCGGCATGTATGCGCTGCTGCTCATCGCGAAGCTGCCCGCGCAGTGGATCATCGTCGTGTTCGGCAGTTTCATCACGCTGCTGATGTGGCTCGCCATGCGGCGCGGCGCCGTGAACGAGCGCATGGTCGACATGCGTGCGATGGTCGAGGAATGAATGCATGACGATTCGCCTTCGGTGATTCGGTGGCTCGATGACTCCGGCAAGCGCGCGTCTCGGCGCGCCGCCACGGCGATACGCATCGTCGCAGCCCGCCCGTTCGCGCTGCCGTGGAGATTTCATGCTGCCACAGCCGTTTTGCGTCGTGCATCGGCCGTTCGGCCAGGGTCCGTTCGCCGCGCGGGCGGGTTAAACTCACGCCCTGAGCATCTACCGCAAGAAGACACCAAGGATGGGCATTCAAACCGCAGCGGCCAACGACGTCGCACAACACACTCCAATGATGCAGCAATATTTGCGCATCAAAGCGGAGCATCCGGGCACGCTCGTGTTCTACCGGATGGGCGACTTCTACGAACTCTTTTTCGACGACGCGGAGAAAGCCGCGCGGCTGCTCGATCTGACGCTCACGCAGCGCGGCGCGTCGGCGGGCAATCCGATCAAGATGGCCGGCGTGCCGCATCACGCGGTCGAACAGTATCTGGCCAAGCTCGTGAAGCTCGGCGAATCCGTGGCGATCTGCGAACAGATCGGCGACCCGGCCACCTCGAAAGGGCCGGTCGAGCGCAAGGTCGTCCGTGTGGTCACACCGGGCACGCTGACGGATGCCGCGCTGCTGTCCGACAAGAGCGACGTTTACCTGCTCTCGATGTGCGTCGCGCACAATCGCCGCGGCGTTGCGACGAGCGTCGGCCTCGCATGGCTCAATCTCGCGAGCGGCGCACTGCGTCTCGCGGAAGTCGCGCCCGACCAGGTGGCCGCGGCACTCGAACGCATTCGCCCCGCTGAAATTCTCGTCGCCGACGCGAGCGCCGATTCGGCAAG
Organism: Burkholderia sp. Ax-1724; assembly: GCF_011752995.1. Lineage (GTDB taxonomy): Bacteria > Pseudomonadota > Gammaproteobacteria > Burkholderiales > Burkholderiaceae > Paraburkholderia. The sequence continues at coordinate 29,689 of NZ_VWWL01000017.1, read as the reverse complement.
CTGGACGCCGCCCACCAACGCGGGCGCACTCACGCGCATGCCGGCCTGGCACTTCGATATCGCGTCGGGCACGAAGCGCCTGTGCGACCAGCTCGAAGTGGCAAGCCTCGACGGCTTCGGCGCGCATTCGCTCGGCTGCGCGTGCGGCGCGGCCGGTGCGTTGCTGCTCTACGCGGCGTCCACGCAAGGCCAGCAATTGCGACACGTGCGCAGCCTGAAGGTCGAATACGAGTCCGAATATATCGGCCTCGACCCCGCCACGCGCCGCAACCTCGAACTCACGGAAACACTGCGCGGCACCGAATCGCCGACGCTGTGCTCGCTGCTCGACACCTGCTGCACGACAATGGGCAGCCGCCTGCTGCGTCACTGGCTGCACCATCCGCCGCGCGAATCGGCGGTTGCGCAGGCGCGTCAGCAGGCCATCGGCGCGCTACTCGACGCGCCGCCCGGCGCCGATCTCGATACCTTGCGCCAGGCATTGCGGCAGATCGCGGATATCGAGCGGATCACCGGACGTCTCGCCCTGCTCTCGGCGCGGCCGCGCGATCTGTCGAGCCTGCGCGATACGTTCATCGCGCTGCCGGCACTGCGCGCGCAGCTTGCCGCGGTGTCGTCGAACGCGGCTTCGCTCGCGCGCATCGACGCGGCGCTGGAGCCGCCAGCCGAGTGCGTCGAACTGCTCAGGCACGCGGTCACGCAGGAGCCGGCCGCGATGGTGCGCGACGGCGGCGTGATCGCACGCGGCTACGACGCGGAGCTCGATGAACTGCGCGACATTTCGGAGAATTGCGGGCAATTCCTGATCGATCTCGAAACGCGCGAACGCGCGCGCACCGGCATCGGCAATCTGCGCGTCGAGTACAACAAGGTGCACGGCTTCTATATCGAAGTCACGCGCGGCCAAACCGACAAGGTGCCCGACGACTATCGCCGCCGTCAGACGCTGAAGAATGCCGAGCGCTACATCACGCCGGAACTGAAGACCTTCGAGGACAAAGCGCTCTCCGCCCAGGAGCGTGCGCTTGCGCGCGAGCGCGCGTTGTACGACGCGTTGCTGCAAGCACTCCTGCCGTTCATTCCGGACTGCCAGCGCGTCGCCTCGGCACTGGCCGAACTCGATCTGCTGGCGGCTTTTGCCGAACGCGCCCGCGCGCTCGACTGGGTCGCGCCGACCTTCTCCGCGGATGCCGGCATCGACATCGAACAGGGCCGCCATCCGGTGGTCGAGGCCCAGGTCGAGCAGTTCATCGCGAACGACTGCATGCTCGCCGCCGAGCGCAAGCTACTGCTGATCACCGGCCCGAACATGGGCGGTAAATCGACGTTCATGCGTCAGACCGCGCTGATCGCACTGCTCGCCTACGTGGGCAGCTACGTGCCGGCACGGCGCGCGGCCTTCGGGCCGATCGACCGCATCTTCACGCGCATCGGCGCGGCAGACGATCTCGCCGGCGGCCGCTCGACCTTCATGGTCGAAATGACCGAAGCCGCCGCGATCCTCAACGACGCGACACAGCACAGCCTCGTGCTGATGGATGAGATCGGCCGTGGCACCTCGACGTTCGACGGTCTCGCGCTCGCCTGGGCGATCGCACGGCACCTGCTCGCGCACAACGGCTGCTACACGCTGTTCGCAACGCACTACTTCGAGCTGACGCAACTGCCGCTGGAATTTCCGCACGCGGCCAACGTGCATCTGTCGGCGGTCGAACACGGGCATGGCATCGTGTTCCTGCATGCGGTCGACGAAGGGCCGGCCAACCAGAGCTACGGTCTGCAGGTCGCGCAACTGGCCGGGGTGCCGAACGCGGTGATCCGCGCGGCGCGCAAGCATCTCGCACATCTCGAACAGCAATCGGCCGCACAGCCCGCGCCGCAACTCGATCTGTTCGCCGCGCCGCCGATGCCCGCCGAAGACGCGGACGACGACAACGATGCCGACACCCATGCGTCACCCGCATCGCCCGCGATGCAGGCCGTCGTCGAGCGTCTGCGCGGCATCGATCCGAACGATCTGCGGCCGCGCGAAGCACTCGATCTGCTGTACGAACTACATGAACTGGCCGTCGCGCCGGATGCGGACCGTTGACGCACACCGGCATCCCCAACGGCCGCGCGAGTTTTGCGCGGCGCTGAGCCACGCGCGCGCGCTCGTGGGCGGCATCGCCGCGCTCGCGGCACTGTGCGCGTGGACCACGCCTGCGCGGGCCGAGGCCTCGCGTTTCACGTTCGCGGTCATCGCGGACACGATGCGCAGCCCCGCCGACGAAGCCTCCACACAGCGGTTGCTCGATGCGATCGGCCGCGAGCGCGCGGTGCGCTTCATTGTCTACGACGGCAATCTGAAGGGGCCGAAGGAAGTCTGCCGCGACACGCTTTACGAGCGCCGTTACGCGCTGCTCGAAAACTCGCGCCTGCCGCTCTTCTTCATTCCCGGCGAACACGACTGGGTCGATTGCGGGACGGCCGAAGCCGGCGGCTTCGATCCGGTCGAGCGGCTCGATCTGCTGCGGCAAACGCTATTCGCCGACTCCACCTCGATGGGCCAGAACCCGATTGCCTTGACGCGCGAAAGCGAAGTCTCGCGCTTTCGTCCGTTCCGTGAAAACGTGCGCTGGGTCATGAGCGAAAGCGCGAACGAGAAGGCAAACGACAGGACCGCCGATCAGGCCCGCGACATCGTGTTCGTCGGCCTGAACGCGCCGGGGCCGAACAATCACTATCTGACCGCGGGCGGCCGCAACGGCGAGTTCGAGGATCGCGTGATCGCCAATGCATTCTGGCTCGAACACGCGGGCGAATATGCGAAACGCCGCGACGCGCGTGCGATCGTCGTGTTCATCGAGGGCGACTTCGATCCGGAGCGCTACAAGCGGCCCGAGCGGTTCGCGTGGCTGCATTTCGCGCGCAGCACGCGTCGCGATGGCTTTCTCGAACTCAAGCGCAGCCTCGTCAAGCTCGCGCAGACTTTTCACGGGCCCGTGGTCGTGATTCATGCCGACGACGAACGCGTGGCCGGCGGCTTCGTGATCGATCAGCCGCTACGCAACGACAAGGGCATGGCCGTGACGAATCTCACGCGTATCGGGCTTGCGCCGCGCGATCGTTTTAACCAGTGGATTCAGATTGAAGCGGATTTCGGCAGGAAAACGCCGTTCCGTGTGAGCGTGCACGACGTGCCGAAACAGATACCGCTGCCGACTACGCCGCCGCTGCAATCGCACGATGAATCCGGTGCGTCGATGTCGGGCTCGCCCGATATGCCGAATGTGCCGGGCTTCGGTCCGGCGTCGGAATTGCCGCCGCTGCTGCCGCAGGCACCAGGCGCACCTGCTACACCCGGCGGGCCGCAGCTGGATCAGGAAGGTAGTGAATATGAGCCGGCGATTTCGATGCCGCCGGGGTCGATACTGCCGGCTTCGCCATCGGTGCCGGCACCCTCGCCTGCGTCGGCACCGGCCACGTCGCCGCGCGTGCCGCCGGGCACGCCTTCAGGCGCACCCGGCTGAGCGGCAAGCTCAGTGCAAAGTGGGTTTGGAGTCGTCTTCTTCGTCGTCCTCGTCGTCGTCGAGAACTTCGAGGCCGTCGGCGCCGTGCGCGTGTTCGTGTTCGATTTCGTCTTCGGTCGCGGGGCGCACGTCTTTCACGGTCAGCGCGAAACGCAGTGCCATGCCGGCCAGCGGATGATTACCGTCGAGCACGACCTTGTCTTCCGCGACGTCGGTCACGACGTACACCAGCGCATCGATTTCCTCGTCGCCATCTTCCGGCGTGCCTTCGAACTGCATGCCGACTTCGAGCGGTTCCGGGAAACGATCGCGCGGTTCGATCTTCACGAGTTCGGGATCGTACTCGCCGAATGCGTCTTGCGGCTCGAGCTGGATCTGGGTCTCGAAGCCGGCCTCGTGGCCGTCGAGCTCTTCCTCGATCTTGGGGAACGTGCCATCATAGCCGCCGTGCAGATAGACCATCGGCTCGTCGCTCTCCTCAATCAGATTGCCTTGAGCATCCGACAGCTTGTAGGCGACCGACACGACGGTGTTCTTTGCAATTTTCATTCGATTCTCCAGAATACAGCTCTCATTATACGATGCCGAGGCGCCCCACTCACCTCCCTGCCGATGCAGCTTCGGCACGCAATTCCTCGTCTGCTTCAAAGCCTGACTCAAAACCCAACTCAAAGCCCGAGTTGAGGCCAGCTTCGAAGCCCGACTCAAGGCCTGAGTCAAAGCCTGAGTCAAAGCCAGCCTCAAAGCCCGTTTCGAAGCCCACCGCAATGCCTACGCGCCCACCTTCACCCGACATATCGACCGCATTGCTCGGCAATCTGACGCCGTCGCAATTCATGCGCCGCCACTGGCAGAAAAAACCGCTGCTGATCCGCCAGGCGATTCCGGACCTCGAAGCGCCGCTGTCGCGCGACGAACTTTTCGAGCTGGCCGATCAGGACGATGTCGAAGCGCGCCTGATCACCCACTTCCGCAACAGGTGGCAACTCGAACACGGCCCGTTCGCCCCCGACGAGTTGCCGTCGCTCAAGCAGCGCGCATGGACGCTGCTCGTGCAAGGCGTGGACCTGCACAATGATCGCGCCCGCGACCTGCTGAACCGCTTCCGCTTCGTGCCGGACGCGCGGCTCGACGACCTGATGATCTCGTACGCGAGCGACGGCGGCGGCGTCGGCCCCCACTTCGATTCCTACGATGTGTTTCTTTTGCAAGTAAAAGGCAAGCGCCGCTGGCGCATCAGCGCGCAGAAAGACCTGACGCTGCAAGCCGGCTTGCCCTTGAAAGTTTTACAGAACTTCGAGCCCGAAGAGGAGTGGGTGCTGGAGCCCGGCGACATGCTGTATCTGCCGCCGCACATCGCGCATGACGGTATTGCCGAAGGCGAATGCATGACCTGCTCGATCGGTTTTCGCGCGCCCTCCGCGAGCGAGTTGACCGCGCAGTTTCTCTACCATCTGGCCGAGCGCGGCGAGTCCGCGGGCAAGGCCGGCGTGCTTTACCGCGATCCGCAGCAACCGGCCGTCGAGCGTCCGGCCGAGCTGCCGCCGGCGCTCGTCGAGAAGGTTGGCGCGATCCTTGCTCGAATCAAATGGAATGAGCAGGACATTGCGTCGTTCCTTGGCACGTATCTCAGTGAACCCAAGCCGAGCGTCGTCTTCGATCCGCCGCAACGGCCGCTCAACGAGGCCCGTTTCGTCAGCGAAGTGTCGAAACGTGGCCTGCGGCTCGACCGCAAGACCAACCTGTTGTATGAACGCCGTTTTTTCTTCGTAAATGGAGAAGAAATGTCGTGGGACGGCGCGAAAAAATGGCTGTTTGATCTCGCTAATCTACGGTGCATGAGTGCGAAACGCTTTGTAACACTCTCGCACGATTCATCGGTGACAGCACTGCTACACGAGTGGTATTGTGCGGGCTGGATACAGGTGGGCGAGCTTGCGTAAGTCTGCCCGCGTGCTATACCGTACAGTGAAATTTTGTATGAGAAAGACAACGTATTGACCCCGGATTTATCGACTGTCAGTACGAAAGTGCATATAATTTCCGCCCAAGCCGTAGGGAAGATTTCAGCTCGTCAAAAGAGCATCTCCACCAGCGGCCCAGGTCGGTGTTGGAGCACATTACCGGTTTTATTTTGCGCTGTTGCTTACCTTTAAACCATAAAAGGACGTGATCATGAAGAAATCCCTCCTCGTAGCATCCCTGTTGGCAGCTGTGGCACTGGCTGCATGCAACAAGAGCAACGACCAGGCCGCCGCACCGGCTAGCGACGCAGCTGCTGCTTCGGCACCGGCTGCTGCAGCTTCGGACGCAGCAGCTGCTGCGTCGGGTGCTGCTGCTGCTGCGAGCGACGCTGCTGCTTCGGCTACGGCTGCTGCTTCGGACGCTGCCGCTTCGGACGCTGCGGCTTCGGCTGCTGCTCCGGCTTCGGGCGCAAGCCAGTAAGCTGTCGTGTAGGGTTCTGCCTCGGGAAATCGTCGCGATTTCCCGGGCAGTCAGGCAAAACGCCACGGATTCATCTCCGTGGCGTTTTGTTTTATGGCTGCGTTTTTGCAGCAAGGTTTTTTTAGCTGTTCTGCTTAAGAGCCAGCCTGAAAACCGTCGAAAAAATGCCGCTTTTTAAAGCGGCATTTTTTTAAGCAGAACCCGCGCGCTTCGCCTCTGTCGGCTATTGAGCCGGCGTCGCACGCTCTTCGAAGAACTCGCGCACCACGTCGATCTCGCGGGTACGCTTGAACGGCGGCAGGCTCTGCCAGATACGGCGGCCATACGGCTTGTCGACGAGGCGCGTATCGCAGATCATCAGCACGCCGCGATCGGTCTCCGCGCGAATCAAACGCCCCGCGCCCTGCTTGAGCGTAATCACGGCCTGCGGCAACTGGTGCACAGCGAACGGGCTCAAGCCTTTCTTCGTCAACGCATCGAGCCGTGCGGACAGCACCGGGTCGTCGGGCGGCGCGAACGGCAGCTTGTCGATCACGACGAGCGACAGCGCATCGCCGCGCACATCCACTCCTTCCCAGAAGCTCTGGCTGCCGACCAGAATCGCGTTGCCGTACGCCCGGAAGCGATCGAGCAATTCGGTGCGGCTCGCATCGCCCTGCACGAGCAGCGGATAGTCCCAGCCGCGCGCCTCGATCACGTCGCGCAACTTCGCCGAGATACGGTCCACCGCGCGCAGCGTCGTGCACAGCATGAAGACGCCGCCGCCCGACGCTTCGATCGCGGGCAGCGCCGCATCGAACACCGCGTCCGTGAACATCGGCGACGACGGCTGCGGCAGATTGCGCGGCACATACAGCAGCCCCTGCGAGGGGTAGTCGAACGGGCTCGGCAAGGTCATCGAGCGTTTCGAGTTCAACCCCATCTGTGCCGCATAGTGCGTGAAGTCGCCGCGCACCGACAACGTCGCCGACGTGAAGATCCACGCACGCGGCACGCCGGCGCGCTGCTTGGCGAAAATCGGCGCAACCGACAGCGGCGTTTCGTGCAACTGCACCGTATGCGAGAACACTTCGATCCAGCGCACCTTTTCGTTCGGATCGGCGTGCCCGGTCTTGCCGCCGGCCGCAGCGCCGCCGCCCTCACCCTCGCGCGGATTGGCCGCGTCGCGCTCGGCGGCCGACGGCGGCGTGGTCCAGCCGCTCAGCACGTCCTGCAATTCGCGAGCGCGACGCAGACACGCGCCGATCGATTCCGCGCGCTCGGCCTGCCCCGCGAGCGCGGCGGCCAATGCGTCGAGTTCGGTTTCGAGCGTTTCGAGCGCCGCGAACAGCGGATGATCGTCGGGCAACTGGCCGATCGACAGACGCAGCGTGTCTTCCTTGAACGCGAGCCGCACGTCGCGCGCGGCACGCTCGAGCGTCGCGCCGAGCTTGACCCAGTCGAGCGCATCGCGCGCATGGCCCAAACCCTCGGCCACCGAATCGCGCGCGAGTTCGAGAAACTGCGCGGTCGACAGCGTCTCGCCGAAGAACAGCGTAGCGGTTTCGGGCAACTGATGCGCTTCGTCGAAGACGACTGTATTGGCCGTGGGCAGCAACTCGGCCATGCCGGTATCGCGCAACATGATGTCGGCGAAAAAGAGATGGTGGTTGACCACCACGATGTCGGCCTGCTGCGCTTCGCGGCGCGCCTGCATCACGAAGCAGTCCTTGTAGTGCGGACACTCCTGGCCGAGACAGTTATCGCGCGTCGACGTCACCATCGACCACACCTGCGCCGTTTCCGGCACGCTCGCGAGTTCGGCCTTGTCGCCAGTGCGCGTGATCTTCGCGAAGCGCACGATGTCCTGCAGATACGAGGTTTCCTGGCGCGACGGCAGACGGCCGTTGTCGGCCGTGCGTTGCAGGTAGTAGTGGCACAGATAGTTCGCGCGCCCCTTGAGCATCGCGACCGACACCGGCACCGCGAGCGCGTCGCGCACGGTCGGAATGTCGCGCTGGAACAGCTGGTCCTGCAAGTGCTTGGTGCCCGTCGAGACGATCACCTTGCCGCCCCACAGCATGGCCGGCACGAGGTACGCATAGGTCTTGCCGGTGCCGGTGCCCGCCTCGACGATCAGCGTGTTCTCGCCGCCGTCGAGGCCGTCGGATTCGGCGCTGTCGGTGGTCTCGGCAACGGCATCGCTACCTGTCTGCTGCAGACGCCGCGCCGGACGCTTCTGCGCCTCGAACATCGCGGGCTCGGGCAGCGCGCGGCCCGACGCTTCCATCGCCGCGGCGACGGCACGCGCCATCTCGATCTGCGATGCGCGCGGCCGGTAGCCGTCGATCTGGCGCGCGAGCAAGCCGTTGTCGGCGAAGATATCGTCGAGCTCCACAGCACGGCGTCGGTCCAGCGTCACGCCGGCCACGGACGCAGCCGCGCGCGGAGCCGGAGCCGGCGCGCCGGCGGTGGATGCAGCGTCGCCCGGCGCGGTCCGGGATGAGGTGTCATGCGGTGAATTCAAGGCAAGCGTTTCCTGCGAAGTCCGGCTCGCGCGCTGCGCGCCCGGCGCCTGCCAGGCCGCGAACTCAGGCGCGTACGTCCGGTTCGAGCTGCAATTGCAGCAAGATGATGGTGTCCTTGACTTTGAGCTTGCGCTTTTTCAGGCGCTGCAGCTCAAGGTCGTCGATGCCGGGCTCATCCGACATCCGGTCGATCAACCGGTCGAGCCCACTATGCTCCGATTCCAGTTGCAGAATGCGGTCACGGAGTGTGTTTCCGTCGATGACGTGATGACGATCGCGCATGCTCGCCTCCTCTCGTCGAAGGCATGAACTGCGCGCGCAGCCCGATGCCTGAGGTTGCTGTCCGGCTCAAAACGCGTTACGGCGACTACGGTGGTGCCGGCCACGAGCCGGCACCGGCTACAGCACGCGACTACTCCTGCTGCTGTTGCTGTTTCTGCTGCTCTTCGAGTTGCTGCTGCTTCAACTGGTCCTGACGCTTCTGCTCGGCCTTCTCGGCGGCCTGCTTCTGGCGGGCTTCGACGTCGAGCTTGTGCTGCGCCGCATCGGCCTGCTTGCGCTCGAAATTCTGCTGCTTCTGCTCGCGCTCCTGCGCCTTTTGCACGCCCTGCTGACGCGCTTCCTCGAGCTTGCGCTGGTAGTCGCTCTGCTTCTGGTCGTAGGCCTGCTGATTGGCCGCCGCCTGCGCCGGCGTGACGCCGCGTTGTGCCTGATCGAGCGCGTGCTGGTGCTGCTTGTCTTCGTAGGCCTGCGCGTTGGCCGCGCGCTGCGGCGCCTCGGCGTTGCGCTGCGCCTGATCGAGCGCGTTCTGGCGCTGCTTCTCCTGATACGCCTGCTCGTTGCGCGCGTCTTCGGCGGCCCGTTGCGGCGCTTCCGCCTCGTTTTGCGCGCGCCGCAAGGCGGTGCGCTGGTCGCGCTCGCGAGCGCGCTGTGCGCGCTGCTCGGCGTCGAGCGTCAGCTGTTCCTTGCGGATTTGCGCCTGCACCGTGCGCATCGAATCGCGCGCGCGGTCCAGACAGTGATTGACGAAAAAGCGGCTGTAGCAGTTGTGCTGCGCGAGCGCGTACTGGTAGTTGTTGTCGTCGCTGCGCTGGTCGAGCACTTGTTGCCGATCCTCGAACGATTTGTCGAGCGCGGCCGCGTCGCTCACGCTCTGCGGACTGTCGGCGCTCGTTGCGCCGGTTGCTGTTGTCGCTGTCGTCGTGCTTGCAGGCTGATTTGCCGACTGAGCGGCTGCCGGGACGGTGGCCGTCGCCACCGGCTGCGCGGCCTGCGCGATAGCCGGCCGGGGCACGCCGAGCGCCACGGCGATCACGCACGAGGCGCCCACCGCCGCCAGCCTGCGCGGCGCAAACCGAATCACCCCGAAATCAGCCGCGCAAGCAGGCTTCGCGCCCGCTGCGGCACGCGCCATCGGTACGGGCGAACCGGCCGCCAAACGCGGCGAAGAAAGCGGCAATTGAGACAAATCCCGAGACAAGCCCGGAGACGAACCCGACGACAAAAAAGAGACCAGGCGATTGAGCGACAAGGAGATTGGCAACGTCGTAGAAGGTCAACGGAACATGCCCGAAATTCTAACACCGCGCGGTTGAGCCTCCTGGCATTTATGGCAAAATGCCCCGCTCCTGGTCGCGGCGCATGCCCGGCCTGTCCGACCTGCCGCCCGCGCGCGGCCCCTCACTGAGTCCGCAGGAACACCAAGACCTTATGACGGAAACCGTAGCACTCAAGATCGTCCAGCGCATCGCCACTGAACTGTCCGTCCAGCCGCGCCAGGTCGCGGCCGCCGTGGAACTTCTCGACGAAGGCGCGACCGTTCCGTTCATCGCCCGTTACCGCAAGGAAGTGACCGGCAATCTCGACGACACGCAACTGCGCAACCTCGAGGAACGCCTGCTGTATCTGCGCGAGCTGGAAGACCGGCGCGCGGCGATCATCTCAAGCATCGACGAACAGGGCAAGCTCACCGACGAGCTGCGCGCCGCGATCGAAGGCGCCGACAGCAAGCAGGTGCTGGAAGACCTCTATCTGCCGTACAAGCCGAAGCGCCGCACGCGTGCGCAGATCGCGCGCGAAGCCGGTTTGCAGCCGCTCGCGGACGCCTTGCTCGGTAATCCGCTGCTCGATCCGCAAACCGAAGCCGCGGCCTACGTGGATGCCGAGAAAGGCATCGCCGACGTGAAGGCCGCGCTCGACGGCGCGCGCGACATCCTCTCCGAGCAGTTCGGTGAAACGGCCGAGCTGCTCGGCAAGCTGCGCGACTACCTGTTCAACCAGGGCGTGGTGTCGTCGAAGGTCGTGGAAGGCAAGGAAACCGCCGAGGAAGAGAAATTCCGCGACTACTACGACTACGCCGAAACGATCCGCACGGTGCCCTCGCATCGCGCGCTGGCCCTCTTCCGCGGCCGCAATGCGGGCGTGCTGATGATCAAGCTCGGCTTGGGCGAGGAACTCGACGCGCAGGTGCCGCATCCGGGCGAAGCGCTGATCGCGCGGCACTTCGGCATTGCCAATCAGAACCGCCCCGCCGACAAGTGGCTCTCCGACGTGTGCCGCTGGTGCTGGCGCGTGAAGGTGCAGCCGCACCTCGAAAACGAACTGCTGACCAATCTGCGCGACGAAGCCGAACACGAAGCGATTCGCGTGTTCGCGCGCAATCTGAAAGACCTGCTGCTCGCGGCACCGGCCGGCCCGAAGGCCGTGATCGGCCTCGATCCGGGCCTGCGCACGGGCGTGAAGGTGGCGGTGGTCGATCGTACCGGCAAGGTGCTCGCGACCGACACGATCTATCCGCACGAGCCGCGCCGCGACTGGGACGGCTCGCTCGCGAAGCTCGCGCGCATCGCCGCGCAGACCCAGGCCGAGCTGATCAGCATCGGCAACGGCACCGCCTCGCGCGAGACCGACAAGCTCGCGAGCGAACTGATCTCGCGTCATCCGGAATTGAAGCTGCAAAAGATCGTCGTGTCGGAAGCGGGTGCGTCGGTGTATTCGGCGTCCGAACTCGCCGCGAAGGAATTCCCCGACATGGACGTGTCGCTGCGCGGCGCGGTGTCGATCGCGCGCCGTCTGCAGGACCCGCTCGCCGAACTCGTGAAGATCGAGCCGAAGGCGATCGGTGTCGGCCAGTATCAGCACGACGTGAATCAGCGCGAACTCGCGCGCTCGCTCGATGCGGTCGTCGAGGACTGCGTGAACGCGGTCGGCGTCGATGCGAACACCGCGTCGGTCGCGCTGCTCGCGCGCGTGTCGGGTTTGAATGCGACGCTCGCGCGCAACATCGTCGACTATCGCGATGCGAACGGGCCGTTCCCGTCGCGCGAGCATCTGCGTAAAGTGCCGCGTCTCGGCGACAAGACCTTCGAGCAGGCGGCCGGCTTCCTGCGCATCAATAACGGCGAGAATCCGCTCGACCGTTCGTCGGTGCACCCGGAAGCGTATCCGGTCGTCGAGCGGATTCTCGCGAAGATCAGCCGGCAGGTCGGCGAAGTGCTCGGCAATCGCGATGCGCTGCGCGGGCTCTCGCCGACCGAATTCGTCGACGAGCGCTTCGGCCTGCCGACCGTGCGCGACATTCTGCTCGAACTTGAAAAGCCGGGCCGCGATCCGCGTCCCGAGTTCAAGACCGCCACGTTCCGTGAAGGGGTCGAGAAGGTCAGCGATCTGATCCCTGGCATGGTGCTCGAAGGCGTCGTGACGAACGTTGCCGCATTCGGCGCGTTCATCGACGTCGGCGTGCATCAGGACGGCCTCGTGCACGTGTCGGCGATGTCGACGAAGTTCGTGAAGGACCCGCATGAGGTCGTGAAGGCCGGCCAGATCGTCAAGGTCAAGGTGCTCGAAGTCGACGTGAAGCGCCAGCGGATTGCGCTGACCATGCGCCTCGACGACGAACCGGGCGCGGCGGCCGCACGCAGCGGCGGCGGCGGTGCGCAGCAGGAGCGCGGCTCGGGCGGCGGCTTCAACCGCGGCGGCGCGGGACGCGGCGCGCCGCCGCGTTCGCGCGAACCGGAACCGTCGGGCGCAATGGCCGCGGCTTTCGCGAAGCTCAAGCAGAAGTAAGCAGGCGCAAGCCAGCGTACGAGGAGCATGACGAGTGGAGTGAGCGCGTCGGATCGACGGACGCGCTTCGCCCGACTCGCACCGCTCTTTGCGTAGTCGCAAGCGACGGGCAACTCGATGCCCGCATACTCGCGAACGACGCGCAGAAACAGAAAACCCACGCCATGCGTGGGTTTTCTGTTTGCGCTCCCGCCTGTCAGATACGGGATAAATCAGATCTCGATCTTCGTTCCCAATTCCACGACGCGGTTCGCCGGAATACTGAAGAAGTCCGTCGGCTTCGCGGCGTTCTGATGCATCCACGCGAACACGCGTTCGCGCCACACCGACATGCCCGGCAATTGCGTCGGCACGACCGTTTCGCGCGCGAGGAAGAACGACGTGTCCATCAGCTCGAAGGTCATGTCGTGCGTGCGGCCGACGTCGAGCAGCACCGCCTTCACGTCCGGCGTTTCGTTGAAGCCGTAGGCTGCCTTCACGAGCCACAGGCCGCCCTCCATATCCCTGACCGTTACGCGCTCGGCATCGTTCACGTAGGGGATATCGCGCGTGACGAAGGTCAGGAAGATCGTGCGCTCGTGCAGCACCTTGTTGTGCTTGAGGTTGTGCAGCAGGCTCACCGGCACCAGCGAATCGCTGCCGGTCAGATAGATCGCAGTGCCCGACACGCGATGCGGCGGATGCGCGAGCAGCCCCTGCAGGAACGGCATCAGCGGAATACCGTCGGCGGCCGTGCGCTCCTTGACGAGCATGCGGCCCTTGAACCACGTCATCAGCAGGAAGAACAGCAGCGCGCCGATGCCGAGCGGCAGCCAGCCGCCCTCTTCGACCTTCAGCAGATTCGCGCCGAAGAAGCCGAGGTCGACCGCCATGAACACGGCGATGATGAGCGCGACGAGCAGCTTGTTCCAGTTCCACACGTTCACCATCACCACGCACGCGAGCACGGTCGTAATCACCATCGTGGCCGTCACCGCGATACCGTACGCGGCGGCGAGATTATCCGAGCTCTTGAACGCGATCACGATGCACAGGATGATGAAGAGCAGCATCCAGTTCACGACCGGTACATAGATCTGCCCGATCGCGAGGTCCGACGTGTGCAGGATCTTCATGCGCGGTACATAGCCGAGCTGAATCGCCTGGCTCGTCAGCGAATACGCGCCCGAAATCACCGCCTGCGACGCGATCACGGTCGCCACCGTCGACAGCACGACGAGCGGCAGCAGCGCCCAGTCCGGCGCGAGCAGGAAGAACGGATTTTCGATGGCCTTCGCGTCGTGCATCAGCAGCGCGCCCTGACCGAAGTAATTGAGCACCAGCGACGGCATCACGAGAATGTACCAGGCCATGCGGATCGGCTTCGCGCCGAAGTGGCCCATGTCCGCGTAGAGCGCTTCGGCGCCGGTCAGCACCAGCACGACCGAGCCGAGCACCACGTAGGCCTGCAGCACGTGCGCGGCCATGAACGTGTAGGCGTAGTACGGATTGAGCGCGCGGATCACGCTCGGCGACTGGATGATGTGCCACAGGCCGAGCGCGGCCAGCACGATGAACCACAGCACCATGATGGGGCCGAACAGCCGGCCGACCGTGGCCGTGCCATGCCGCTGGATCCAGAACAGCACGATCAGGATCACGATCGTGAGCGGCAGCACCAGGTGTGACAGATGCGGCGCGGCAATCTCGAGACCCTCGACCGCCGAGATCACCGAAATGGCCGGTGTGATTACCGCGTCGCCATAAAACATGCAGGCGCCGAAGATGCCGAGCATCATCAGCAGGCCGGCCATCTTCGACTTCTGATCGAGCGAGCGCAACGCGAGCGCCATCAGCGCGAGCACGCCGCCTTCGCCGTTGTTGTCGGCCCGCATCACGAACAGCACGTACTTGATGCCGACCACGATCACGATCGCCCAGAACAGCAGCGAGATCACGCCGAGAATCGATTGATCGGTCAACGGAATGCCGTGCGACGGACTGAAAGCCTCTTTAAGCGAATACAACGGGCTTGTGCCGATGTCGCCGAACACCACTCCGATCGCGGCAATCGCAAGGGAAGACAGCGGCTGCTTGTGTGCGTGATTGTTATCTGTCATAGACGCGAGAGGATCCGTTCCCAGGCGGAAAAAACGACCGCTATTCTAAACTCCCCATCTGACGCCGCCCGCCTTGTTGTGGATACGCGACGTGGATGGTCCGCGCAGTGTAGCACTGCGATATGAACGCGTCTGCTGCATTGGGGATCATATGGCCGGCATCTCGCGCACCGGCTTCGCGATACGCTGAAGGATAGCCGACGCCGTGCCGCGCCCATAAAAAAAACGGAGCCCGGCTGGGCTCCGTTTTCTGAATACGGCGATGAACACGGCAATGAGCACTGGATGAAAACCGCGCGATACACGAATGTAAAACACGTGTAAGGCGCGGGATAGGCATCACTGGCCCGACGACTCCTGCGCCTGCGCAATGCCGCGCTTGATCCACGCACCGAGGTTATGCGGACGCACCGTGTCCCATTCCTCGAACGGCTGATGAATCCACGGGTTCGTGGCCAGGTACTGCACGTGATAGTCGGGCTTCACCTTCGAGCAGCCCTTGTACCACAGCACGGCCGAGCGCACCGCGGTGATGGCCGGATAGCGCTCCTTCAGATGCTGCTGCACGCGTGCGAGCGTGACGCCCGAATCGACGAGGTCGTCGACGAGCAGCACATTGCCCTGCAGTTCGCCGCGCGTCATCGTGATGTATTGCGCGATGTCGAGTTCGCCCTGCTCCGTGCCGGCCGCTTCGCGATACGAACTCGTGGCGAGAATCGCCAGCGGCAGATCGTAGATGCGCGAGAGCTGGTCGCCGACGCGCAGGCCGCCGCGCGCAAGGCACAGGATCTTGTCGAACTTCCAGCCCGACTCGTGCACGGTCAGCGCGAGCAGTTCGATCAGCCGGTGATACTCGTCCCAGCCGACCCACAGGTTCTTCTCGTCGTTACGCGGATCTTTCATCGCGATCATCGGTACGCCCTGCATGACTCAAACCTTGAACGGGTGACGCAACAGAATCGTTTCTTCGCGATCCGGACCGGTGGAAACCATGTCGATAGGAATACCGGCGACTTCCTGCACGCGCGAGAGATACGCGCGCGCGTTGGCCGGCAGCTTGTCCCATTCCTTGATGCCGACCGTGCTTTCCTTCCAGCCCGCGAAGATTTCGTAGACGGGCACGCAGCGCGCGACTTCGGTCGCGCCGCGCGGCAGCAGATCGACGTTCTGGCCGTCGACCGTGTAGCCGACGCACAGCTTCACTTCATCGAGGCCGTCGAGCACGTCGAGCTTGGTCATGCACAGGCCCGAGACGCCGTTGATCTGGATCGAGCGGCGCAGCGCGGCGACGTCGAGCCAGCCGGTGCGGCGCGGACGGCCCGTGACCGAGCCGAATTCCTTGCCGACGGTGGCGAGTTCGAGGCCGATCGGGTCCTGACGCGAGGCGTTGTCGGCGTCGTACAGTTCGCTCGGGAACGGACCCGAACCGACGCGCGTGCAGTACGCCTTCGTGATGCCGAGAATGTAGTTCAGTTTTTGCGGACCGACGCCCGCGCCGGCAGTCGCCGCACCCGCGACGCAGTTGCTCGACGTGACGAACGGATAGGTGCCGTGGTCGATATCGAGCAGCGTGCCCTGCGCGCCTTCGAACAGCAGATTGCCGCCGTTGGCGTTGACGTCGTAGAGACGGCGCGACACGTCGGTGACCATCGGCTTCAGACGGTCGGCGTAGCTCAGCATCGTGTCGAGCGTTTGCTGGAAGTCGACTGCGGCGGCGCCGAGGTACTGCGTGAGCACGAAGTTGTGATAGTCGAGGTTTTCGCGTAGACGCTCGGAAAACGCTTGCGGATCGAACAGGTCCTGCACGCGCAGGCCACGGCGCGCGACCTTGTCTTCGTAGGCCGGGCCGATGCCGCGGCCGGTCGTGCCGATCTTGCCCGCGCCGCGGCGCGCTTCGCGGCCCTGGTCGATCGCGATGTGGTACGGCAGGATCAGCGTGGTGGCTTCGGAAATGAACAGACGTTTCTGAACGTCGATGCCGGCGGCTTCGAGCTCGCCGATTTCCTTGAACAGCGCTTCCGGCGACAACACGACGCCATTGCCGATGTAGCACGCGACGCCGGGATGCATGATGCCCGACGGAATCAGACGCAAGATGGTTTTCTTGCCGCCGATGATAAGCGTGTGACCGGCATTGTGACCGCCCTGGAAGCGAACGACGCCTTGAGCGTGGTCCGTCAGCCAGTCGACGATCTTGCCCTTGCCTTCATCACCCCACTGGGTACCCACGACGACGACGTTGCGCCCGGGGTTCACATTCACTGCGCTGGCAGACATGTTGTTTCGTAAGCTGGTTAAAAACGTATTCTACCTAGGTTCGCGGAAGCTTCCGGAATTTTTCCGTTTCCGCTCAACGGCATGCACGTTATGTTGAGTATGGGGAAAGTTGCGCGGCAGCTTGCAGCGGCCTTGCCGCTGCCGGGTTCTGGCGGCGGCTTCGCCGCCCTGTCGCGCACGCGGGGACGAGCCCTCGGCACGCACCCAGGCGACGGCTCTCGGGCGCCGCCCAGGTACGGCTCAGGTATGCCTCAAGCGCGCGGTTCGACAACCCAGGCGCCGTTGCGCTCGACCAGCATGCGATCGAATGCGAATTCATCGAAATCGTGCTTGTGGCCAGGCAGCGCCTGGATCACGACTTCGCCCGTATCGCGCAGCGCGGCGACCGCGACACGCAGCGCCTCGTCATGCCGCCACGGCGCGAGGATCGCGCTGCTGCGCGCTTCGATCGGCGAGATGCGCGCGACTTCGCGCAGATCGAGCGAGAAGCCGGTTGCCGCGCGCGCGCGGCCATAGGCCTGGCCGACGTGGTCGTAACGGCCGCCGCGCGCGACCGCGTTCGGCACGCCGTCCACGTAGGCGGAGAACATCACGCCGCTGTGATACGCGTAGCCGCGCAGATCGGCGAGATCGATCATCACTTCGGCGCCCTCGACCTGGCTCGCGAGGAACGCGAGGTCGTCGAGCGCGCGGGCGATGGCCGGCGAGTTCGGCAGACGCGCGCGCGCTTCCTCGAGCACCGACGCGTCGCCGTACAACGTGGGCAGCGCGCGCAGCGCGTCGCGAATCACCGGCGAGAATTGCGCCGTCATCTCGACGAGACGCGGCACGTCCTTGCCCGCGAGCGCGTCGTAGAGCGCCTGGCCCAGGGCTTGCGCGGCCGGCTCGGCTTCGATCAGCGCGGCGAGCACGCCTGCATGGCAGAGGTCGAGGCGCACTTTGTCGAGACCGGCAAGACGCAGTGCGTCGAGCATCAGTTGCTGGATTTCGAGGTCCGCTTCGAGACCGGCGTGACCGTAGATTTCCGCGCCGATCTGGATCTGCTCGCGCGTCGCATGCAGACCGCGCGGCCGCGTATGCGCGACATTGCCCGCATAGCACAGGCGCGTGACGCCCTGACGGTTCAGCAGATGCGCATCGATACGCGCGACCTGCGGCGTGATGTCGGCGCGCAGGCCGAGCGTGCGGCCGGACAGCTGATCGACGAGCTTGAAGGTGCGCAGGTTCAGATCGTGGCCGCCGCTGCTCAGGAGCGACTCGAGGTATTCGAGCAGCGGCGGCATGACCATCTCGTAGCCGTACGAGCGAAAACGATCGAGCAGATGACGCCGCAATTCTTCGATCTTGCGGGCCTCCGACGGCAGCACGTCGGCAATATTCTCGGGAAGCAACCAGGTCGACATCGATACAGTCCTACGGCGTTGAACACGGCGTCTTGAAGCGCCGGGTAAGTGAGTGTGAATGGCGTCCAGCGGCTCGATTCTGGCGGCTGGGGCAAGCGTTCGGGCGGTGCTCGGCGGCCCCCCGTCATGTCCCTCGTTAGGTCCCTTAGCGCGCCCGTTTCGCAAGCGCGTGAAGAATCGACGGGACGGCGGCATGGCCGGCGTGCGAGGCTGACGCGCCGCGTTTCGTGCGCCGCCGCTCGCGCGGCAGACGTCCTGCAAAACTTCCGTTACTTCAGGTCGCGATAAGCAGCAGGATCAGCCCGAGCAGCATCACGATGAGTCCGCCGACACGAATGTGATGCGGTGGCCGCTCCGCTATTTTACGGAACGTGTCGCGCCAGGCGGCCGGAAAAACGAAGGGAAACATGCCTTCGATAATCAGCATCAAGGCGATCGCGAGCAGTAACGAGCCGGCTATGTCCATGCGAATGAAGTGGCCGCGATGCGGATGCCGCGGCCTTCGGTAATCAGCGTTTGCGGGGCGGCGCGGCAGCGTCCGGAGCGGCGCCGCCACTCGGGCTGCGCATGAAGCGGAAGAACTCGCTGTTCGAATCGACCACGATCAGATCGCCCGGCTTGAAGGTCTTCCGGTACGCCTGCATGCTCAGATAGAACTGGTAGAACTGCGGGTCCTTGTTGAACGCCTCGGCGGCGATTTCCGCGGCCTTCGCATCGCCTTCGCCGCGAATGCCCTGCGCCTGCGCAAGACCGTCCGCGAGCACCGCCTGCTGCTTCGCGAGCGCGTCCGCGCGGATCTGGTCCGCTTGCGCCGTGCCCTTCGCGCGTTCGTCGGCCGCGGCCTGTTCGCGTGCGGCAATCATGCGCTTGAAGACCGAGTCGGCCATGGCCGCCGGAAAATCCACGCGCGTGAGCTGCACGTCCACCACCGACACGCCGAGCGATGCAGCGCCCTTATCGAGCGCGCCGCGCGCCTCGTCGGCGACGGCCTGCTGTTTGGCAAGCGCATCGGACAGCGTGAACTTGCCGAACGCGTCGCCGAGCGCGCCGCGCGACAGCAGCGCGAGCCGGTCCGGCAGGCTTTGCACGTCGCCCTTCGTTTCGGCGACCAGCTTGAGCGGATCGGTCACGCGAAACTTGATGACCGGGTTGACGAGCAGTTCGGTTTTATCCGACGTGACGTAATGATCTTCGTCCGGCGCGTCGAGCGACTGGATGCGATTGTCGACGAGCGTGACCGTTTGCAGCGGCGGCGGCAGCTTGACGTGCAGGCCCGGGCCAAGCAGGGTGGGCGCCGCGTCGGCGCGCGCAGACAGCACGGCCATATGGCGTTGATCGACGACGAATACCATCGACGAAGCCGCGAGCAGCACGATGACGACCGCGACGACGAGCGCAATGATTCTGTTCATGTATCGCGCTCCTTATTGAACGTCGTCTTCGCGCATGCGATTGCGGAAGGCTTCGCGCGAACGCAGCGACACACCGGCGGCTCGGCTCGCGGGCGTGGCCGCGGCGGCAGGGGAAGCTGGAGAAGCCGGCGAAGCCGCCGGGGTATCGGCCGAGGCGCCGGTATCGGCCGGAGCCGAGGCAGCCGAAGCGGCGACCCCATCCGCCGCGCTCGCCGCCGGCGGCGCGCTCGCAGCGGTGGCGGCCGAAGCGGCTGCAGCCGCTGCCGCTGCCTGGCGTTCGCGGTTCTGTTCGACCAGTCTGTCGAGCGGCAGATACAGCACGTTGTTGCCGTTCTTCGCGTCGACGAACACCTTGGTCGCATTCGAATAAATCTGCTGCATGGTTTCCATGTACAGGCGGAAGCGCACCACGGCAGGCGCCTTCGAGTATTGCGCGTAGACCTGCCCGAAGCGCTCGGCCTCGGCCTGCGCCTGCGCCACCGTATTCTGGCTATAGGTTTTCGCGTCCTCGATCTGACGCACGACGTCGGCTTGCGCGCGCGGCAGCAGATCGGCCGCATAGGCCTCGGCATCGCGCTTCGCGCGCTCGTTTTCGTCGCGCACGCGAGCGGCATCTTCGAACGCGGACTGCACCTGCTCGGGCACCTGCACGCTCTGGATCGTCACGCCCGTCACGGCGAGACCGGACTCGTACTGGTCGAGCAATTGCTGGATCGCGGCCATCAACTGCTGACGCAATGTTTCGCGATCCTGAGCGAGGAGATCGGCGGTGCTCTGTGCGCCGACGATGCCGCGCACCGCCGCCTGCGCGGCATACGCCACGCTCTGGTCGGGATCGACACCGCGAAAGAGGAAGTCGGTCGGCTTGCGCACCTGGTATTGCACCGCAAAGCGCACGTCGACGATATCGCCGTCGTGCGTGAGCATCGCCGCATCCTTCACGTTCGCGAGACGCACCACGTTGCTGCGGCCGATCTCGATCTGGCGGATCTGCCCGACGTTGACGAACTCGTGCGCTTCGAACGGATACGGCAGACGCCAGTGCACGCCCTGCCCCGCGGTATAGCGATACTTGCCGAACTGCATGACGACGGCGGCCTGACCGTCCTGCACGACGAATACGCCGCTGCCGAGATAGATCGCGATCAGCACGCCGATCACGATGCCGACGCCGATGCGTGCGCCACGCCCGTTGTCCGGACGGCCGCCGCCGACACCGCCGCCCTTGCGGCCGAACATCCGGCTCAAGCGGCGGTTGAAATCGCGCCACATTTCGTCGAGATCGGGCGGACCTTCACCGTCGCGAGCCGGACGCTTTGGATCGTTCGGACGCTGCCGGTCGCCATTGCCGTCGCCCCGGCCCCAACGCGGATCGTTCAGTGAAAGCAAGGCGCGCATACGCAGCCAGATACTCCGCTCGTTGTAATCGTTCACCTGTGTTCGTTCACCAGAGTAGACAGCGGATCAGTGCAATTGGAACGGGTCAGTGCCCGAGTTCTGGAATCTTGTGGTTCTCGCGCGGTTCTGTCGTACGGATGTCTTCCGACGGGTCGAACGGCATGTCGGCAAGCGGTTCGGCTGTAGCGATTTCAGCGATGGCTGCGCGCAACGTATCAAGCCCCTGCCCCGTGCGCGCGCTCAAAAAGACGCGCGAAATATTACCATACTCGTCCCGCTCGACCGCCTCGCCACGGGCCGCCAGCTCGGGCACCGCGTCGATCTTGTTGAACACGAGCACCTGCCGGACCGTGTCCGCGCCGATCGCGTGCAGCACCTCGTTGACCTGGTCGATCTGGTCGAGCCGCACCGCGCTCGACGCATCGACCACGTGCAGCAGCAGATCGGCGTGAATGGTTTCCTCGAGCGTCGCGCGAAACGCCGCGACCAGCTGGTGCGGCAATTCGCGAATGAAGCCGACCGTGTCGGACACGACGACCTGCCCCGCTTCGTCGCCGAGATAGACGCGCCGCGAAGTCGTGTCGAGCGTCGCGAACAGCTGGTCGGCCGCGTACGCCTGCGCCTTGGTCAGCGCGTTGAAGAGCGTGGACTTGCCCGCGTTCGTATAGCCCACGAGCGACACCGACATCGTCTGGTTGCGATTGCGCGCGCGACGCTGCGTGCCATGCTGGCGGCGCAGCTTGTCGAGACGGATCTTGAGCGCCTTGATGCGCTCGCCGATCAGCCGGCGGTCGGTTTCGAGCTGCGTTTCGCCGGGGCCGCGCAAACCGATACCGCCCTTCTGGCGTTCGAGGTGGGTCCACGCGCGAATCAGCCGGGTCGACAGATATTGCAACTGCGCGAGTTCGACCTGCAGCTTGCCTTCGTGGCTGCGGGCGCGCTGCGCAAAAATATCGAGGATGAGACTCGTGCGATCGACCACGCGCCGGTTAAGCGCCCGCTCCAGATTGCGCTGCTGCGCAGGCGCCAGAGCATGGTTGAAGATCACGAGTTCGATGTCGTTCGCTTCGCACGCAAGGCGCAGTTCTTCCGCCTTGCCGCTGCCGACGAACATCTTCGCGTCGGGACTGGAACGGCGTCCGGTGAGGGTGACTACGGGATTCGCGCCCGCGCTTTGCGCGAGCAGGCTGAGTTCTTCGAGACTGGCTTCGAAATCGATCTTGCCGAAGTCGATGCCAACAAGCGCTGCATTGATCAAATTGGAGGGTATCAAAATGACGCGGCCGGAAGAGAATCGCCAACGGGCGACATCGTGCCGGCCGCGGCGAGGGTTAGGACTGTTCGGAATCCGGGTGGAAATTCACCGGACGGGCCGGCACGACTGTCGAGATAGCGTGCTTGTAGACCATCTGGGTGACCGTATTCCGGAGCAACACGACGTACTGGTCGAACGATTCGATGTTCCCTTGAAGCTTGATGCCGTTGACCAGATAGATCGACACCGGCACATGCTCTTTACGCAGTGCGTTCAAAAACGGGTCTTGTAACAATTGCCCTTTGTTGCTCATAGCAAACTCCGTATTTTTTTGCAGGTTGACTGAATTGGCGACGAAGAAAAAGAGATCCGC
Organism: Burkholderia sp. Ax-1724; assembly: GCF_011752995.1. Classification (GTDB taxonomy): domain Bacteria; phylum Pseudomonadota; class Gammaproteobacteria; order Burkholderiales; family Burkholderiaceae; genus Paraburkholderia. The sequence goes on along the minus strand of NZ_VWWL01000017.1, from coordinate 6,943 downwards.
CACCAACCGCTACACTATAGCTGATTTTCATTTCCACGCGCGGCGCCTAGCCATTCGGCCAAACCCAGCACGCACGCGGGTTTCAGGCTCTGCTCCCGGCTTCGCGGCGAGGCCTGGCTCCGGCTCGCCGCGAGACCCGGCGTTCTTTTAGCCTTTGTCCGCGTAAGGGTTCGTCGAGGATCTGAACTCTATTCGCAATGGAGTGCCCATCAGCTTGAAAGTTTCCCTGAAGCGGTTTTCCAGGTAGCGCTTATAGGTATCGGTAATCGCATCGAGCGCATTGCCGTGAATCACGATGATCGGCGGATTCTGGCCGCCCTGGTGCGCGTAACGCAGCTTCGGACGCACCGGCCCGCGACGGCGCGGCTGCTGGAATTCGACCGCCTCGATCAGCGCGCGCGTCAGTTTCGGCGTCGGCAGCTTCGACATCGCGGCCGTGTAGGCGTCGTCGACCGAGCGCATCAGCGGCCCGATTCCGGTTTTTTCCGCGGCGGAAATGAAATGGAATTTGGCGAAGTCGAGAAATTTTAGTTTGCGCTCGAGATCGCCCTTGGTGCGCTCGCGCACATGCGGATCGAGGCCGTCCCATTTGTTCACGCCGACCACGAGCGCACGGCCCTGCTCGACGACGAAACCGGCGATGTGCGCGTCCTGGTCCGAGATATCCTGGCGCGCGTCGAGCAGCAGGATCACGACGTTCGCGTCCGAGATCGATTGCAGCGTCTTCACGACCGAGAACTTTTCGATCGCTTCGAACACCTTGCCGCGGCGGCGCAAACCGGCCGTGTCGATCAGCGTGTACGGCTTGCCGTTGCGCTCGAAGTCGACGTAGATCGAATCGCGCGTGGTGCCCGGCATGTCGAACGCGATCACGCGCTCCTCGCCGACCAGCGCGTTGATCAGCGTCGACTTGCCGACGTTCGGCCGGCCGACGATCGCGATCTTCACGCCGCGCGCTTCCTTGCCTTCCTCGCTCTCTTCAGGCTGACCGGCGTAGGCGACTTCGAGCGCCTCGTCGATCATGTCGGTAACACCATCGCCGTGCGCCGCCGAAATCGCGCGCGGGTCGCCGAGGCCGAGCTCGTAGAAATCGGCGGCGACGTTGGTGTACTTCATGCCCTCGGCCTTGTTGACGACGAGGAAGATCGGCCGGCCGACCTTGCGCAGATAGTCGGCAATCGACTTGTCCTGCGGCGCGAGGCCGTTGCGGCCGTCGACGATGAACACGACCACGTCCGATTCCTCGACCGCCTGGCGCGTTTGCCGCGCCATCTCGTGCAGGATGCCGTCCTTCGCGACCGGCTCGAAGCCGCCGGTGTCGACGACCAGATACGGCCGCTCGCCGGTGCGCCCTTCGCCATAGTGACGATCGCGCGTGAGACCTGGCAGATCGGCGACCAGTGCGTCACGCGAGCGCGTGAGGCGGTTGAACAGCGTGGATTTCCCCACATTGGGGCGCCCGACGAGGGCAATAACGGGTTTCATCAGATATTGTTCACGGTGAAACGCGGGATCGGAGCCGATCGCACGCGTAGCGACGTCAGGCCGCCGCGCGGCGGCGTTTTGACGAAATTATCACGAATTCAGCCAGCTCCGGATGTGCGTTCGATAGGCGCATCCGGGCGGACGGCGGTGGGCTGCGGGCGGCACCAGGGAGCCGCCGGATTCAGACTTCGCTGCGCAACGGCTCGCCTGCGCATGCGATCGCGCTCTTCTTCACGATGCCGCAAAAGAGGCGCGCGAGCCACCGCGCATGACGAGCGGGACAGCTTCCGATCCGACTTGCCGGACCAGCCCGTCCGGCGGATTTCTTCTTTTGAGTCTGCGCGAGCAACCCGGCAAACAGACCGATCCATCGACCCAAGGCGCCCGACACTCGCCAGCACGTTCAGGCGCCGGTTCAAACCTCGCTTTTCAGCCAGATTCCCAGCCCGACTCTCAGTTAAAACGCGCGCGGCCGGCAAAACCGGCCTGCGCGCCAAACAGCATGCCCTGCGATCAGCGCGGGCGGAAACCGAACAGACCGCCGTCGCGTGTCTGCACGACCAGCGTGTCGCCGGCCAGCACCGGCGCCGCGCTAATTGCGCTGCCGTCGGTCTTCATGCGCGCGACGAGCGCGCCATCGGCGTTCGACAGAAAGTGCACGTAACCCTGGTAGTCGCCGAATACGGCCGCGCGGCCGAGCAGCATCGGCACGCTCAGATCGCGGTTCTTCAGCGACTCGTTCTTCCACAGCACCGAGCCATTACTCCCGTCGAACGCGGAGACGATCGACCAGTCGTCGGCGGCGACCACGCTGCGATCATCCTGCGCGAGGCCGCTCGTGCTCGAGAATGCCTTGCTCCACAGCGAACGGCCCGAGTTCGCGTCGAAACAGCCAATCTGGCCCTGAAACGTCACCGCGCAGGTCTGCGAGCCGACCAGCGTGGGCGGGCCGGTCACGTCGTTGATGCGCTCCACTTCGGTCACGCCCTTCGGATACGACACCGGCGTTTGCCAGTAGTTGTCGCCGGTTTGCAGATTGATCGCCGAGAACGAGCCGCCCGGGAAACCGGCCAGCACCGCCGCGTCGCCCGCGAACGTCATGCCCGACGACACGCGCAGGTTGAGCGGCACCGCGCGGTTGCGGTAGTTCCATTTCTGCTCGCCCGTTTGCCCGTTGAACGCGACAATCTGACCGTCGATCGTGCGCACGACCACGAGGCCGTTGCCGACCAGCGGCGGCGAAATGATCTCGCCTGGCGCCTTGGCAGTCCACAGTTCCTTGCCGTCCGCGCCGAGCACGTACACGTCGCCCTTCAGGCCGCCGACCGCCGTCAGCGTGCCGTCGCTGCCGACGCCCGCCGAGAGGTCGTCGTGCAGCTTGGTGCGCCACACGTCCTTGCCGGTTTGCGCGTCGATCTTCGCGACGGTGCCGTTCGCGCCGGCGGCGTACACGGCATTGCCGACCGCGACCGGCGAGAACAGGTAACGGCCCGCCTTGCCCACACTCGCCGACCAGGACTGCTGCACGTCGAGCACAGGCTTGAACTCGGTGAGCGGCGTCGGCACACGGCGCACGTCTTTCGTGGATGAGCAAGCCGCCAGCGAGAGAACGGCCATCGCACAGATAACGGGCACAGCGTAACGTTTCAGCAGATTCATCGGTGGACGAAGCATTCAGGAGATTAATTAAAGGAAACCGTCTTGCGGTCGTGGCTCACGGCGCGTCGCGCAAGACGCTCAGCCGCCGAGCGCATCGAGCTTGAACTGGATCAACTGGCGCGCCGAACTGTCGCTCTTCGACAGCGAGTCGAGCGCGATCTTGTAGGCCGCGCGCGCATCGTCGTGCTTGCCTTGAGCAGCGAGCAGATCGCCGCGGCGGTCCGCCACGATACCCTTGAAGGCATCCGACTGCGGCTCGGCGAGCAGCGCGAGACCCTGGTCGTAAGCCTTGTCGTCGAGCAGCAGCGAAGCCATGCGCAGCTTCGCGATCTGCTTGAACTCGTCGTCCTTCGCGTGATCGATGGTCCATTGCAGTTGCGCCTTCGCGCCAGCTTCGTCGCCGGCCGCGTAGAGCGCCTTGGCTGCACCGAGCGCGGTCATCTGCGCGTAAGCGGTGCGGCCGAACTTGTCTTCCATGTCGGCGGCCACGCGGGTGACCTTGTCCTTGTCGCCCGCTGCCACGGCCTGCTGCACCTGGTCATACAGCACCGCGGCTTGCGCTGCCTCACGCCGCTGCCAGAAATTCCAGCCGTTCCAGCCCGCACCCGCCAACAATACCGCCAGCACGATCCACGTGGTCGCGTTGCCCCACTGATTCCACCATGCCTTCAGACTTTCAATCGATTCTTGTTCGTCGTGGTAACTCATCGCCCGGCGATTTCCTCTTTCTTGCTACGTGTGCGTGTCGAGCCAGCCGGCCCGACGACATCGCGATCAGTCGTCGCCGTCTTCGGCGGTTGCAACCATCGCATTGATTAGATATTCGGTCAAGTCTTCGGCCAGCACGTTCTGTTGCTCGTTCTTACCGCCGTTGGACGTATCGCGCAGCGGTTTCACGCCGACCGTGCCGTTGGCGATCTCGTCTTCGCCGAGCACGACCGCGAACGCGGCGCCGCTCGCGTCGGCGCGCTTCATCTGCGACTTGAAGCTCGCCGACTGGCCGTCCGCGCTGCAATGCAGGATCACGTCGAGGCCGGTATCGCGCAGACGCTCAGCGATGATGAAGGCCTGCTCGCGCGCCGCGTCGCCCTGATGGACCATGTACACGTCGCAGCCCTCGTCTTCGGGCACGAGGTTCTCTTCCTTCAGCAGTTCGAGAATGCGCTCGACGCCCATCGCCCAGCCGCACGCCGCCGTCGGCTTGCCGCCCAGCTGCTCGATCAGCGGATCGTAGCGGCCGCCCGCCGCGACCGTGCCTTGCGCGCCGAGCTTGTCGGTGACCCACTCGAACACGGTCAGATTGTAGTAATCGAGACCGCGCACGAGACGCGGGTTGATCGTGAACGGCAGATTGTTCGCTTTCAGCAGACGCTGCAGGCCTTCGAAGTGCGCGCGCGATTCTTCGCCGAGAAAATCGATCAGTTTCGGCGCGTTCTGCGCGACTTCCTGCAACGCCGGGTTCTTCGTATCGAGCACGCGCAGCGGGTTCGTGTAGAGACGGCGTTTCGCGTCTTCGTCGAGCACGTCCATGTGCTTTTCGAGGTACGCGATCAGTTCGACGCGATGCGCGGCGCGCTCTTCAGCAAGGCCGAGCGAGTTGATTTCGAGCTTGATGCCGGTGAGGCCGAGGTCGTCCCACAGGCGCTGACACATCATGATGATTTCCGCGTCCGCGTCCGGACCCGCGAAGCCGAGCGCCTCGACGCCGACCTGATGGAACTGCCGATAACGGCCGCGCTGCGGACGCTCGTGACGGAACATCGGGCCGACGTACCACAGGCGCTTCGGACCGTCGTACAGCATGTTGTGCTCGATCGACGCACGCACGACCGCCGCCGTGTTTTCCGGGCGCATGGTCAGGTTTTCGCCGTTCAATGCGTCGGTAAAGCTGTACATCTCTTTTTCGACGATGTCGGTCACCTCACCGATACCGCGCGTGAACAGCTGCGTATGCTCGACGATCGGCGTGCGGATATTCTGGTATCCGTACGAACGCAGCATCGACTTGACGGTGGTTTCGAAAAATTCCCAGAGCCCGGCTTCCTGCGGCAGGATGTCGTTCATGCCCTTCACACCGGACAGCTTCTCGAGCTTTTTCTTCTGTTCAGTCATCTGTATTTCGATCGCCGCTATTTAGTTGAGCGCGTCGGCGCGGCCATAACGGCGCTCGACGTAGTCGCTCACGATTTGCTGGAATTCTTGCGCGATGTTCTCGCCGCGCAGCGTCTTCACCTTCTCGCCGTCGATGAACACCGGTGCGGCCGGGTTTTCGCCGGAGCCCGGCAGGCTGATGCCGATATTGGCCTGCTTCGACTCGCCCGGGCCGTTGACGATGCAGCCCATCACCGCGACGTGCATCTGTTCGACGCCGGGATACTGGTCGCGCCACACCGGCATCTGCTGACGCAGATAGGTCTGGATCTGCGAGGCGAGTTCCTGGAACAGCGTGCTCGTGGTGCGGCCGCAGCCGGGGCACGCGATCACCATCGGCGTGAACGAACGCAGCCCCATGGTCTGCAGGATTTCCTGGCCGACGATCACTTCGCCGGTGCGCGACGCGCCCGGTTCCGGTGTCAGCGAAATACGGATCGTGTCGCCAATGCCCTGCTGCAGCAGAACCGACAGCGCCGCCGTCGACGCGACAATGCCCTTCGAGCCCATGCCCGCTTCGGTCAGGCCCAGATGCAGCGCGAAGTCGCAGCGGCGCGCGAGTTCGCGGTACACCGCGATCAGGTCCTGCACGCCGCTGACCTTGCATGACAGGATGATCTGGTCGCGCCCGAGGCCGAGTTCGACCGCGCGTTCGGCCGAGCCGATCGCCGACTGGATCAGCGCTTCGTACATCACGCTTTGCGCTTCCCACGGCGTGGCGCGCGAGCCGTTCTCGTCCATCATCTTCGCGAGCAGGTCCTGGTCGAGACTGCCCCAGTTCACGCCGATGCGAACCGGCTTGTCGTACTTGACCGCCGCTTCGATCATCTGCGCGAACTGCGTGTCGCGCTTCGCGCCGTGCCCGACGTTGCCCGGGTTGATGCGGTACTTCGACAGCGCTTCCGCGCAGCCGGGATAGTCGCGCAGCAACAGATGGCCGTTGTAATGGAAGTCGCCGACGAGCGGCACCATCACGCCCATGCGGTCGAGCTGCTCGCGGATCGCCGGCACGGCCGCCGCCGCTTCCGGTGTGTTCACCGTGATGCGCACCAGTTCCGAGCCGGCCTGCGCCAGCTCCTTGATCTGGATCGCGGTGCCGATCGCGTCGGCGGTGTCGGTGTTGGTCATCGACTGCACGCGCACGGGCGCGTCGCCGCCGATGGTGACGAGCTGGCCGCCCCAACGGACGTTGACCGCGTGCGACTTGCGCCGCATCGCGGAACCGCCGAACACCGGCTCGTCTGAAACGATCTTGCTACTGGATTGGGATTGAGCTTCGGATTGCATCGAAAAACCCATTTACGCCGCACACGCTACGCAAAAACGCAGCGCCTGAATTGAAAAAGCGCCGCGGACCGGTTGGCCGCGGCGCACACCGTATCTGTCAAGGCAACGCAAAACGCGCCACGTTGCCCCTGGCTGCCGCATATTTCGCCGGATCGACAGGCTGACCGTCGAGCGTCAGCGATTCGAGACCAGCCTTGTTGCCGAGCGTCACCTTGAACGGCGCAACACCCGTCACCTGCTTCGGGTCCCCCGCATGCACGAGACCGGAGAACAGTTCCTTGCCGTCCTTGTCGCGCACGCTGAACCAGCTATCCTGGGTTACGCGCAGCGCGACGACCGCTTCGCCCGGCGCGGGCGCCAA